>NZ_JBVJSX010000001.1:0-28268 GCF_055606225.1 Streptomyces sp. NPDC037100
CAGCAGCATGATCGTGCCGTGCATCGTGAACGCCTGGTTGAACTGCTCGTTCGACATGATCTGCAGGCCCGGACGGGCCAGCTCGGCGCGCATGAGCAGCGCCATCACGCCACCGATGACGAAGAACGCGAACGACGTGACGAGGTACATCGTGCCGATCGTCTTGTGGTCCGTCGTCGTCAGCCACTTGACCACGACACTGCCGCGGTTCTGGCGCCTGACCGGCAGCTCGTCCTGGTAGTGGGACCCTGCTGCCGCGGCACCCTGGGGTTCGTTGAGGATGCTCACAGGTTGTTCGTCTCCCGGTTCTTCTCGTGGCTCGTCTGCGCGATGCCGGCAGGAACGTAACCGTTCTGCTGCTTGTCCACGAGGTCCTTGAGGTGCTGCTCGTAACGCTCCTGGGAGACGACCTTCACGTTGAAGAGCATCCGGGAGTGGTCGACGCCGCAGAGCTCGGCACACTTGCCCAGGAAGGTGCCCTCCCTGTTGGGAGTCACCTGGAAGGAGTTGGTGTGGCCCGGGATGACGTCCTGCTTCATCAGGAACGGCACCACCCAGAAGGAGTGGATGACGTCACGCGAGGTCAGGACGAAGCGGACCGTCTTGTCCTTGGGGAGCCAGAGCGTCGGGCCCGGGTTGTTGGTCTGCGGGTTCCGCGTACCGGGGGTGCCGCAGTCGTAGACGCCGCCGGCGTTGGCCGGGAAGTCCTTCTTGAAGCGGTCCGGGATCGCGTCCAGGTCCTTCGAGGTCTTGGCGTCCCCGGTGGAACCGGCGACCGGCTCGATGTAGTTGAAGCACCAGCTCCACTGGAAGCCGACCACGTTGATCGTGACGTCGGGCTTCTTCTTGAGGCTGAGCAGCTCGGACTCGTCACGAGCGGTGAAGTAGAACAGCACCGAGACGATGATGAGCGGAACCACGGTGTACAGCGCCTCGATGGGCATGTTGTACCGGGTCTGCGGAGGAACTTCGACCTTGGTGCGGCTGCGCCGGTGGAAGAAAGCACTCCACAGGATCAGACCCCACACCAGCACGCCGACGGCGAGCGCAGCCGCCCAGGAACCCTGCCACAGGGAGAGGATCCGGGGAGCCTCTTCCGTGGTCGGGGTGGGCATACCAAGGCGGGGGAAGTCTTCCCAGTTGTACGAGCAACCGGTGGCTGTCGCCAAGACCAGGCCCGCGGTCAGTGCCTGCAGCAGCTTCCGCCGCATCGGGCGCCGCGGCGAGCGGTCGGAGCCGTTGGGACTCACGTAGCGCCTTCCCGAGAGTCTCGCCCGCGCGGATCGGCTGCGGCCTGGCCTTCTCGCTGGTCGGTCGCGGCCCTGCGTCGGGCAGGGGTTTGGATGTTTATGCGGACCAAACCCTAGCCGACGCCCTCCGGGGGTTCTCGGGGAGGGGTGCCTAGTGGGGTGGGGTGTTCGCTTGATTGGCGGGTGCGGTGGTCTTTGTGGCTTGTCGCGCAGTTCCCCGCGCCCCTGAGGGACGTCCGTGTGCCGGGCGTTCTAGCGTTGCAGTGTGGGTTACTTCGATGCTGCTTCCGGTGCTCCGCTTCATCCTGTTGCTCGGCAGGCCCTGCTGGCCTCCCTCGATGAAGGGTGGGCGGATCCTGCGCGGTTGTACAGGGAGGGGCGCCGGGCCCGGATGCTGCTGGACGCGGCGCGGGAGGCCGCCGCCGAGGCGGTGGGGTGCCGGGCGGACGAGCTGGTGTTCACCCCGTCCGGAAGCCGTGCCGTGCACACGGGCGTTGCGGGGGCGCTTGCCGGGCGGCGGCGGGTCGGACGCCACCTGATCGTGTCAGCGGTCGAACACTCCTCCGTCCTCCATTCGGCCGAGGCGCACGAGGCGGACGGCGGGTCGGTCACCCAGGTACCCGTCGACCGGGGCGGGGCGGTGGATCCGGTCGCCTACGGCGATGCCCTGCGCGGGGACACGGCTCTGGCCTGTCTGCAGTCGGCCAACCACGAGGTGGGGACGGAGCAGCCGGTCGCGGCGGTGGCGGAGCTGTGCCGGGAGGCAGGGGTGCCGTTGCTGGTGGATGCGGCGCAGTCACTGGGATGGGGGCCGGTGGAAGGGGGCTGGTCGCTGCTCACGGCCAGTGCGCACAAGTGGGGCGGGCCGTCCGGGGTGGGGCTGCTCGTGGTTCGCAAGGGTGTCCGGTTCGCGGCGCAAGGGCCGGTGGACGAGCGGGAGTCGGGGCGGGCGCCCGGTTTCGAGAACATCCCGGCGATCGTGGCGGCGGCCGCGTCGCTCAGGGCCGTACGGGCCGAGGCGGCCGAGGAGGCGGTGCGCCTGCGGGAGCTGACGGACCGGATCCGGGCGCGGGTGCCGCGGCTGGTGACCGACGCCGAGGTCGTCGGTGATCCGGTGCGCCGGCTGCCCGGGGTCGTCACGTTCTCCTGTCTCTACGTCGACGGGGAGGCGCTGCTGCACGAGCTGGACCGCGAGGGTTTCTCGGTTTCGTCCGGATCGTCCTGCACGAGCAGCACGCTGACGCCGAGCCATGTGCTGCGGGCGATGGGCGTGCTGAGTGAGGGAAATGTGCGGGTTTCGCTGCCGCTCGGGGCGACCGAGGAGGATGTGGAGAGGTTCCTGGAGGTGCTTCCCCGGGCGGTGGCGACGGTGCGGGAGAAGCTGGGGGCGCCGGTCCCGGAGACGGTGGTGCGGGAGACCGACGTGCTCGTCGTGGACTCCCTGGGCAAGAGGTGCCCGATCCCGGTCATCGAGCTCGCCAAGGTCATCGGTGACGTCCCCGTGGGCGGCCTGGTCCGGGTCCTGTCGGACGACGAGGCGGCCCGTCTGGACATCCCGGCGTGGTGCGAGATGCGCAACCAGGAGTACGTGGGCGAGGAGCCGGCGGACCAAGGTGCGGCTTACTTGATCCGCCGAGCGACCTGAGTCACTCAGGGGCGCGGGACTGTGCCGACATGCGGCTGCCGCCGCGGGGCCCGACCAGCCCCCACACCCCACGGACGGCGGATCAGCCCAGATGCCCCCGAACCTCTTCCGCCGCCTCGTCCCCGTACGCCTTGGTGAACCGCTCCATGAAGTGCCCGCGCCGCAGCTGGTACTCCTGCGTGCCCACCGTCTCGATGACGAGGGTCGCCAGCATGCAGCCGACCTGCGCGGCACGCTCCAGGGAGACGCCCCAGGCCAGACCGGAGAGGAACCCGGCGCGGAAGGCGTCGCCGACGCCCGTCGGGTCGGCCTTGCGCTCCTCGTCGGGCGTGCCGACCTCGATCGGGTCCTCGCCGGACCGCTCGATGCGCACGCCGCGCGCGCCGAGGGTCGTCACCCGGTGGCCCACGCGGGAGAGGATCTCCGCGTCGCTCCAGCCGGTCTTGGTCTCGATGAGGCCCTTCTCGTACTCGTTGGAGAAGAGGTAGGTCGCCCCGTCCAGCAGGATGCGGATCTCCTCGCCGTCCATCCGGGCGATCTGCTGGGAGAAGTCGGCGGCGAACGCGATCTTCCGGGAGCGGCACTCCTCGGTGTGGCGGAGCATGGCCTCCGGGTCGTCGGCGCCGATGGAGACCAGGTCGAGGCCGCCCACACGGTCGGCGACGGTCTTCAGCTCGATGAGGCGGGCCTCGCTCATGGCGCCGGTGTAGAAGGAGCCGATCTGGTTGTGGTCGGCGTCGGTCGTGCACACGAAGCGAGCGGTGTGCAGCGTGTCGGAGATGCGGACGGACTCCGTGTCGACGCCGTGCCGGTCGAGCCAGGCCCGGTACTCGTCGAAGTCCGCGCCCGCCGCGCCGACCAGGATCGGGCGGGTACCGAGCTGCCCCATGCCGAACGCGATGTTCGCGGCGACGCCGCCGCGGCGGACGTCCAGCTTGTCGACCAGGAACGACAGCGAGACCGTGTGCAGCTGGTCCGCTACGAACTGGTCGGCGAAGCGGCCGGGGAAGGTCATGAGGTGGTCGGTGGCGATGGAGCCGGTGACTGCGATGCGCACGGCGTGGATTCTCCTGAGGGAGGCGGACCTTGACGGTTCACGCTATCGGGTGGCTGGGCAGCTCTGAAGGCATCGAAACTACCCGATAGTAGATCTTTCTCGGTGAGCGTGACCGTGCATACGGTGCCGTTATGACGAACCTCAAGGTCCATGCGCCCGTTCCGGTCGATCTCGAAGGCGATCTGGCGTCGCTGCCGGGTGACGGGGCACGGATGGCTCCGCACTGGGCGGTCCCCCGGATCGCTTCGCGCCCGGTCTCCCCGACCCTGATCCACGGCGTGTCCGTACCTGCGGCGTCGGCGCGGCTGCTCGACGCGATGTCCGACTACGGGGACTGAACCGGCGCACTCGCGGGAACCGTGTGCTCCCCCGCTGCGTCCCATCGCTGTCCCCCGTAAAGGGGAGGCGGGATACGACCCACCAGCGGGCCCGTATGTGACGGGCCGGGTCCCATGGGACAGCTGTGCAGCCGAAGGAGCGATGCGGTGAACACCGAGCGACCGGACAACGACGCCGACGCCAGGGAAGCGGCCGGCGCCACCGCAGACGCCCCGAAGGCCGAGGAGCCGGGCACGGAGGCGGCCGGGGGGTCGGCGGAGGCCGGGACGTCGGCAGACGCCGGGACGTCGGCAGACGTTGAGAAGTCGGCAGACGTTGAGAAGTCGGCAGACGCCGAGACGTCGGCAGACGTTGAGAAGTCGGCAGACGTCGAGGCCCCCGCGGAAGCAGGGGTGTCGGCGCAGGCCGCGTCGGCGCAGGCCGCGTCGGCGCAGGCCGCGTCGGCGGAGGCCGCTGGGGCTGACGGGGCTGACGGGGCTGACGGGGCTGACGAGTCTCCCGACGGCCCGGCTGACGAGAAGCAGGCCGCTGAGGCGGAGGCGTCGGCTCCCCCGATCGTGGAGTCCGGCGCGCCGGAAGCTGCGGGGGCCGACGTGCCGGAAGCCGCGGCGGCTGGCACGCCCGAAGCCGCTGGGGCCGGCACGCCCGAAGGCATGCGGGACGACGGCGAGTCGGCAGCGACCACCGGGGACCGGCAAGGCGACGCCGAGCCGTCCCCCGATCGCGAAGCCACCGCGGATGACACCGGGGCCGGGGCGGCCCGCCCCCGTGCCACCCCGGCGCCCGTCGGCGACCTGCCCCGCGACGAGGAGCACCTGGTCCGCCACGGCGGTGGCCGCTCCCGTACGCCCGCGATCATCGCCTCCGTCGCCGCCGCCGTGCTGCTGATCGGCGGTGGCGGGGCCTGGCTCGCTTCCAACGCCTCCAGCGGGCCGGGCGGCGGCACGACGTCCAATGCGCCCGGTGGGGACGACACTCCCCCGCCGCTCGCGCTCGACGGCTACTCGGAGTCCACGGCCGGCGGCGGCAACGGCATCGCGCCCGGCGAGCCCAACCCCTACGGCGCCACCTACCGCGTCGACGGCGCCCTGCCCGACGGCCCCGGCAAGGCGCCGGTGTACCGGGCGCGGGGCGAGGTCACCAAGGCGGACGTGGCCCGGCTGGCCAAGGCCCTCGGAGTCGAGGGGGCGCCGGTGGCACAGGGCGAGGCCTGGAAGATCGGGGGCAAGGACGGTTCGGGGCCGAGCCTGCAGGTGAACAAGCAGGCGCCGGGCTCCTGGACGTTCAGCCGCTACGCCCCGGGCACGGACAACTGCAAGGGCACCGACACCTGCACGGCTCCGCGGTCCGGTGGCACGCCGGTGAGCGAGGAGGTGGCCGAGCAGGCCGCGGCGCCCGTGCTGAAGGCGGTGGGTCAGGACGACGCGAAACGCGACGCGAGCCAGGTCATGGGGGCCCAGCGGGTGGTGAACGCCGATCCCGCGGTCGGCGGACTGCCCACGCACGGCTGGACGACCGGGATCACGGTCGGCCCGGACGGCGAGGTCGTCGGCGGCAGCGGACAGCTGAAAACACCGGTGAAGGGCGACACGTACCCCGTGGTCAGCGCAAAGAAGGCGCTGGAGCTGATGGAAGGGCAGCCGAAGAGCGACCACCGGATGGGCATCGGCGGCTGCGCCAGCCCCGTGCCGCTGAAGGACCGGCTGGAGCAGCCCTGCGGTCAGCCGGCGAGCGGCGCTCCCGAGCAGGACACCGTGACGGTCGAGAACGCGGTGTTCGGGCTGGCCGCGCACGTCGTCGACGGACGGCAGGCGCTGGTGCCGTCGTGGCTGTTCGAGGTGACGGCGCCGGGCGCGAAGGACCCGTTCACAGTGACGTATCCGGCGGTGGAGCCGAAGTATCTCGCCTCCCCCGAGCCGAGCGAGCCGAGTGACAAGCCGACGTCGGCTCCCGGGCCGCGCGAGGTGAAGGTGGACGGCTATCGGGCCGAGGGCGCGGAGCTGACGGTGACCTTCACGGGCGGTGTGTGCGCCGACTACGACGTGAAGGCGAGCGAGAAGGGCGGCGAGGTGACGGTCACCGTGACGTCGACCCCGTGGCCGGACAAGGTCTGCATCATGATCGCCAAGCAGTTCCAGGAGACCGTGCAGCTGGACGAGCCGCTCGGTGACCGGGCGGTCGTCGACGCGGACGGCAAGGCGGTGCCGCTGGCGAAGGAGGGCGCCCGGCTGCCGGCTCCCCCGACGCAGGAGCGGTAGACGCGCCGATGCAGCGCGAAGGCGGCGGCCCCCACCGAGGGGGGCCGCCGCCTTCGTGTGTCCGCGGCCGCCGGTGGCGGCTCGGCAGGCTCAGCTGAAGGAGTCGCCGCAGGCGCAGGAGCCCGTCGCGTTGGGGTTGTCGATCGTGAAGCCCTGCTTCTCGATGGTGTCCACGAAGTCGATCGTGGCACCGCCCAGGTACGGGGCGCTCATGCGGTCGGTGACCACCTTCACACCGCCGAAGTCCTTCTCGACGTCGCCGTCGAGGGCGCGCTCGTCGAAGAAGAGCTGGTAGCGCAGGCCGGAGCAGCCGCCGGGCTGGACGGCGACGCGCAGCGCGAGGTCTTCGCGGCCTTCCTGGTCGAGCAGCGCCTTGACCTTGGACGCGGCGGCGTCGGTCAGGATGATGCCGTCGGTGACGGTGCTGGTCTCGTCCGATACGGACATCTACATCTCTCCCGGGTTGTACGGAGACTGCTTGCCGACGGTTGCAACCGGCGGGGCCGCGGATTCATTCCGGGCCGGGCTGTGGATCCCGGCTCCTTTTCATGCTCGCACACGCGCCCGGAACCGGAAAACGGCTCTTTCCGGGTCTTCCCGGGAATGAACAGCGGCTCACCGGGATTCACGTCACACAGACGCTATGGCCATCGTCAAAGTGACGTGAAGCGGTTATGATAGATAGCGTCAAATCGACGAAAAGTCGCAGAAACAGAAAGGGTGCGTGTCGTGACCACCGCCCAGACCCAGGAGCTCGACGTTCAGCCGACGCCCCTCGCCCTGCTGCTCCTCGGCCGTGAGGCCGACCC
The DNA here is from genome assembly GCF_055606225.1 of Streptomyces sp. NPDC037100. Classification (NCBI taxonomy): domain Bacteria; kingdom Bacillati; phylum Actinomycetota; class Actinomycetes; order Kitasatosporales; family Streptomycetaceae; genus Streptomyces; species Streptomyces sp. NPDC037100. Next base: position 7,359 of record NZ_JBVJSX010000001.1, read on the forward strand.
GAAGAGCGAGCGCGGTGTGGAGTGTCCCGGCGACCTGCCCTCGCCGTCCGACCCGGACCTGGTTGAGCGCGCCCGCAGGGCGAAGGAGAAGCTCGGGGACAAGGTCTTCGTGCTCGGCCACCACTACCAGCGCGACGAGGTCATCCAGTTCGCCGACGTGACGGGTGACTCGTTCAAGCTGGCCCGCGACGCGGCCGCCCGCCCGGAGGCCGAGTACATCGTGTTCTGCGGCGTGCACTTCATGGCGGAGTCGGCGGACATCCTGACCTCCGACGACCAGAAGGTCGTCCTGCCCGACCTCGCCGCCGGCTGCTCGATGGCCGACATGGCGACGGCCGAGCAGGTCGCCGAGTGCTGGGACGTGCTGACCGAGGCCGGGATAGCCGAGCAGGTCGTGCCCGTCTCGTACATGAACTCCTCCGCCGACATCAAGGCGTTCACCGGCAAGCACGGCGGCACGATCTGCACCTCGTCCAACGCGAAGCGGGCCCTGGACTGGGCCTTCGAACAGGGCGAGAAGGTGCTGTTCCTGCCCGACCAGCACCTCGGCCGCAACACCGCCGTGCGGGACATGGGCATGTCCCTGGAGGACTGCGTCCTCTACAACCCGCACAAGCCGAACGGCGGTCTGACGGCCGACCAGCTGCGCGCGGCGAAGATGATCCTGTGGCGCGGCCACTGCTCGGTGCACGGCCGCTTCAGCCTGGACTCGGTGAACGACGTGCGCGAGCGCATCCCGGGCGTGAACGTCCTGGTGCACCCCGAGTGCAAGCACGAGGTCGTGGCCGCGGCGGACTACGTCGGCTCGACGGAGTACATCATCAAGGCCCTGGAGGCCGCGCCGGCCGGCTCCAAGTGGGCCATCGGCACGGAGCTGAACCTGGTCCGCCGCCTGGCGAACCGTTTCGCGCCCGAGGGCAAGGAGATCGTCTTCCTCGACAAGACGGTCTGCTTCTGCTCGACCATGAACCGCATCGACCTCCCGCACCTGGTCTGGGCCCTGGAGTCGCTGGCCGAGGGCAACCTGGTCAACCGGATCGAGGTCGACAAGGAGACCGAGGCGTTCGCGAAGCTGGCCCTGGAGCGGATGCTGGCGCTGCCGTAACCCCGGTCCCGTCCGTCGTCACCCCGAGCGCGGTTTCCGCTCGGGGTGCGCGGGGTCGAGGCTGAAGACGCTGCCACCGGGGGTGGCCGCGACCAGGGCGCCTTGGAGGGGCCGCACCCGGGTGGCGCCCCAGTCGGTGGCATTGCTCTGGGCCCGCGGCTGCGTCTCCCACAGCAGCGTGCCCTTCTTCGCGTCGAGCGCCCCGACGCGGCCGCTGGCACTGGCGAGGTACACGGCCCGGGTCCGCGCGTCGTACGTCGCCTCGGCCGGCTGTTCCAGGCTGGTCGGGGTCTGCCACAGCGGCTTGCCCGTGCGGGCCGAGACGGCGGTGACGCGTCCGCTGGCGGTGGCGAACCACAGGGTGCCGTCCGCCAGCGTCACCTTCCCCTCGTACTCCTCGGCCAGCTTCGTCGTGCTCTGCGCACCGCTGCCGGGGTCCACCAGCCGGATTGCCGCATACGGCGCGTCCTCCCCCATGAGGACGTTCCCTTCCTCGTCCTGGGTCAGGTCCAGGAAGAGGAGCCGACGGCCGAAGGTGCCGAGCAACTCTGCCTTGCTCGGTACGCTCAGCCGGTGCGCCGGGCCGTCGGCCGGGTGCAGCTCCATGACGAGACCGTTCTCCGGTCTCTCCTGCGAGCCGCACTCCAGCCACAGCTTCCCGGCCACCTGTTTGATCCCGCAGTAGTGCTTCGCGGGCAGGCGTTCCGTCCAGCGTGGGGCGCCGGTGCGGACCGAGCGGGCCGTCATCGAGGCGCCGTCGCCCTCCGGAATCACGACGATGTCGCCGGAGAGGGCCACCTCCGCCCACTCGTCGTTCACCGCGCGGTCCCAGAGCCGGTCGCCGGTCCCGGTGTCGAACGCGAAGACCCGGGTCGTCCCTTCGCCCGGAGGCTCCTGCCGCACCAGGACGGCGTCGTCCCGGACGCCCAGGATCACGAACCTGGAGAGGTCGTCGCCGGTGACGGACGCCGCCGGGCCGGCGCGCCAGACGGTCTCGCCCGTCTTGCCGTCCAGGCGGACGGGAAGGATCCCGTCGCCCGCGCAGTAGACGGCCCCCTCGTACGTCTGGCACTCCGGCCCGCCCCGCAGCCCGCCGGGCTGCGGCTGCTGCGCCGTGCGCACACCACGCCCGGCCGTCTCGTACACGGTCGTCTGCCAGGGCTTCCAGCCGGCCGGCGGCGCCGCCCACCGGGAGTTCGCGGACGGTGAGGTGCCCGGCCGGTCGGCGTTCCGCGCCCAGCCGGGGCCGAGCGTCAGATAGGCCGTCAGGCCGAGGACGACGGCGCCGACCGTGCCCGTCGCGGCGAGCAGCGGGCGGACGCCACGGCGGGGGCGGGTGGCGCCCGGCGGGTCGGCCACGGTCGCGGGATGGACGGGCTCGACGGCCGGGAGCCTCTCCGCGCGCAGGGACATGGTGGCCGGGTCGCCGTCCGCCGGCTCGGGCAGGACGGCCACCAGCTCCCGGGCCAGTTCGTCGAGTCCGGGCCGCTGCGCGGGCTCCTTGGACAGGCAGCGCTCCAGCAGCCCGCGCAGCGGCCCGCCGACGCCCTCCAGCACGGGTTCGTCGTGCACCACCCGGTACGCCGTCAGATAGGGACTGTCCGCGTCGAAGGGGCCGCGCCCGGTGACGGCGTACACCAGCAGTGCCCCGAGCGAGAAGACGTCCGAGGCCGGGCCGACCGCGCGGGCGTCGACGAGCTGTTCGGGGGACATGAAGGGCGGTGTGCCGATCATCTGGCCGGTCTCGGTCAGCGTCTGGTGGTTCTCCGCCGCGCGGGAGATGCCGAAGTCGATGACGCGCGGGCCGTCTTCGGCCAGCAGGACGTTGGCCGGCTTCAGGTCCCGGTGCACCACTCCCGCCCGGTGGATGTCGCGCAGGGCCTCCACCAGGCCCAGGGCCAGCCCGCGCAGTTCGGCGTCCGGCAGGGCCCCCCGGTCGCGGATCCGCCGGGCGAGCGAGGGCCCGGGCACGTACTGGGTGGCCATCCAGGGCCGGGCCGCCTCGGGGTCCGCGTCCAGGACCGGTGCCGTGAAGGCTCCGCTGACCTTGCGGACCGCCGCGATCTCCTGCCGGAACCGGGCGCGGAAGACGGCGTCCGCCGCGTACTGGGCGTGCACGACCTTGATGGCCACGTCACGGCCCGAACGCGCCCTGGCCCGGTAGACGACGCCCATGCCCCCGGCCCCGAGCCGGTCGAGCAGCCTGTAGCCGCCGACCGACTTCGGGTCGTCGCTGTGCAGCGGCACGCCCGAATCCCCTTCCCCCGTAGAGCAGTTCGAGGCCACAGGATACGGAACGCATACGCGGGCGGCCGGGCACCGGCCCTGGAGGTCCGGTGCCCGGCCGCCGCCGGATCAGGCCGTCACACGTTCACGGGCTCCGGCTCCTCCGCGTCCGTCCGCTCGGCAGGCAGACCCTTCTTCGCCGCCCGCTTCTTCGCCCGGCGCTCCTTGCGGAGTTCGACCATCGCGTAGAGCGTCGGGACGAGCAGGAGGGTGAGCAGGGTCGACGTCACCAGACCGCCGATCACGACCACGGCCAGCGGCTGGGCGATGAAGCCGCCCTCGCCGGTGATGCCGAGGGCCATCGGCAGCAGGGCGAAGATCGTCGCCAGGGCGGTCATGAGGATCGGGCGCAGCCGGTGCCGGCCCCCCTCGATCACGGCCTCGACCACGCCGTGGCCCTGCTTGCGGTACTGGTTGATCAGGTCGATCAGCACGATCGCGTTCGTCACCACGATGCCGATCAGCATCAGCATGCCGATCATGGCCGGGACGCCCATCGGGGTGCCGGTGGCGATCAGCAGGCCGATCGCGCCGGTGGCGGCGAACGGGATGGAGACGAGCAGGATCAGCGGCTGGACCAGGGACTTGAAGGTGCCGACCAGCAGCATGAAGACGATCGCGATGGCCGCCAGCATCGCCAGGCCCAGGTTGGCGAACGCCTCGTCCTGGTCCTCGGAGACACCGCCGATCGACGCCGTGGCGCCGTCCGGGAGCTTCAGCGCGTTGATCTTCGACTGGAGCTGGGTGCTGACCGCGCCGGTGTTGTCGCCGGTCGGCTTCGCGGTGATGGTGGCCGCGCGCTGGCCGTCGATGCGGGTCATGGAGACCGGGCCGTCGACCAGCTTGACGGTGGCGATGTCGCCGAGCTTCACCGTGCCGCCCAGGCGCAGGTCCTGAAGCTGCTTCAGGGTTTTGGCGGGCTTGGCCGAGCGGATGACGACGTCGCGCTCGGTGTCGTCCAGGACGGCCTTGGCCGCGGGGGTGCCGCGGACGGCCTGGGCGACGGCCGCGCCGAGCGTCTGGTCGTTGAACCCGGCCGCGGCAGCCTTGTCGTTGGCCTTGACCGAGATGCGCGGCACGCTGGTCGCCAGGTCGCTGCTGACGTCCGTGACGTCGTCGAGGGAGGCGACCGTCTTGCGGACCTCCTCGGACGCGGTGCGCAGGACGTCGGCGTCGGCGGCCTTCACGACCACGCTGAGGTCCTGGCTGCCGAAGCCGTCACCGGCGGCGACGGTGGTCGTGCCGATGCCCTTCAGACCGGCCAGGCCCCTCTCGATGCTGTCCTGGACGTCCGCGTGGGACGCCGAGTCGTCGAGCATCACCTGGTAGGAGGCCTGGTTGCTGTCGGTGCCACCGCCGAAGGCCGCCATGAAGCCGGACGAGCCGACCGTGACCTGGTAGTCCTTCACGCCCTCGGTGCCGGCGAGCAGCTTCTCGACCTTCTTCGCCTGGGCGTCGGTGGCCGCCAGGCTGGTGCCGGGCTTCAGTTCCTGCTTGACGGTGAGGACCTCCTGCTCGCCCTGGTCGAAGAAGTTCGTCTTCAGCAGCGGCGCCATGCCGAACGTGCCGACCAGGACGACGATCGCGAGGGCCACACTGGTGAGGCGGCGGCGGGTCGCGAAGCGCAGGACCGGGACATAGAGGCGCTGGAGGCGGCTCCTGGCCTCCTTCTCCTCCGCGATCCGGCGCGCCTCGTCGGCGTCCTCGGGGGTGCCCTTCGGGGGCCGCAGGAACCAGTACGACAGGACCGGCACGACCGTCAGGGAGACGAGGAGGGACGCCAGCAGCGCGGCCGTCACGGTCAGGCTGAACGAGCCGAACAGCTCGCCCACCATGCCGCCGACCAGACCGATGGGCAGGAACACCGCGACCGTGGTGAGCGTCGAGGACGTCACCGCGCCCGCGACCTCGCGCACCGCGTTGAGGATGGCCGAGTGGCGCTCCTCGCCGTAGCCGAGGTGGCGCTTGATGTTCTCCAGGACCACGATCGAGTCGTCGACGACCCGGCCGATGGCGATGGTCAGGGCTCCCAGGGTGAGGACGTTCAGCGACAGGTCGCGCGTCCACAGCACGATCAGGGCGAGGACCACGGACAGCGGGATGGACACCGCCGTCACGAGGGTGGAGCGGATCGAGGCCAGGAAGACGAGGATCACCAGGACCGCGAAGAGCAAACCGAGCGCGCCCTCGGTGGTCAGGCCCTTGATGGACTTGGACACGGCCGGGCCCTGGTCGCTGACGACCGTGAGGGTCGCGCCGGAGCCGAGGTCCTTGCGGAGGTCGGGGAGCTTGTCCTGGACGGCGTCGGAGATGGCGACCGCGCTGCCGTCGCGGTCCATCGTCACGGCGACGGAGAGCGAGGGCTTGCCGTCGGTGCGGGTGATGGAGTCGGCCGTGGCCTCCTGCTGCTTCACCGTGGCGACGTCGCCGAGGCGCACCGGCTTGCCCTGGCCCGGCTCGCCCGTGACCATCAGGTCCTTGATCTGCTCGACCGAGGTGAAGCCGCCGCCGACCTGCACGGTGCGGTTGGCGCCGTCCTCGTCGAAGGAGCCGGCCGGGACGGTCGCGCCGCCCGCCTGGAGCGCCTGGGAGAGGGACTGCGAGGTCAGACCCGCCTTCGCCAGCTTCGCGTCGTCGGGCGTGACGGTGACCTGCAGGTCGCGCACCCCGTCGACGGTGACCTGGCCGACGCCGTCGATGCTCTTCAGGTCCGGCACCACGGTCTTGTCGATCTGGTCGGCCAGGGCCTGCTGGTCCCGGCCGGAGGTGACGGCGAGGACGACGGTCGGGATGTCGTCCGTGGAACCGGCGACGACCTGCGGGTCGACGTCGTCCGGGAGCTGGACGCGGGCCCGGTTGACGGCCTGCTGGACGTCGGCGACCAGCTGCTCGGTGCCGTTGCCATAGTCGAAGGACGCCATGATCACGGCGTTGCCCTCGCTGGCGGTGGAGGTGACGCCGCTGATGCCGTCGACGGCTTCGAGGGTGTCCTCGATGGGTTCGACGACCTGCTTCTCGACCACGTCCGGGGACGCGCCCTGGTAAGGCGCCAGCACGGACACCACGGGCAGTTCGATGGTGGGCAGCAGCTGCTGCTTGAGCTGGGGTATCGCGATCGCCCCGAAGACGAGCGCGATGATCGACATCAGCCCTATCAGGGCCCGTTGCGCGAGGCTGAATCTCGACAGCCAGGACATGGGTGAGGGTCTCTCTTCTGTTTAACGGCAGAAGCGGCAGCGGACGCGCAGATGAGCGCCCGCCCCTACACCTTGAGCCATGGACGGACGGGGTTTCGTAGCCCCCAGGTCCAGATCCTTATACGGCGCATACTCCGACCGCAGTACGGCCGGGTCGGGCTCACTCCACCCTTGGACGGACCAGGCCGGACTCGTAAGCGGTGACGACGAGCTGGGCCCGGTCCCGGGCGCCCAGCTTCGCCATGGCCCGGTTGACGTGCGTCTTCACCGTCAGCGGGCTGACTTCGAGGCGCTCGGCGATCTCGTCGTTGGAGTGCCCGCCGGCGACCAGGACCAGCACCTCGCGTTCGCGGCCCGTGAGCGAGTCGAGCCGTTCGCCGCGGCCCGGGTCGCGGTCGTCGTCGGCCGGGTCCTGCGTGGCGAGAAACCGGGCGATCAGGCCCGTGGTGGCCGCCGGGGAGAGCAGGGCCTGGCCACCGGCGGCGATGCGGATGGCGTTCAGCAGCTCCTCGGGTTCGGAGCCCTTGCCGAGGAATCCGGAGGCGCCGGCCCGCAGCGACTGCACGACGTAGTCGTCGACCTCGAAGGTCGTCAGGATCACGACCCGGACGTCGGCGAGGTCGGGGTCGGCGCTGATCATGCGGGTCGCGGCGAGACCGTCGGTGCCGGGCATGCGGATGTCCATGAGCACGACGTCCGCCTGCTGCTCCTTCGTCAGCCGGACCGCTTCCGCGCCGTCGGCGGCCTCGCCGACCACCTCCATGTCGGGCTCGGAGTCGACGAGCACACGAAAGGCGCTGCGCAGCAGCGCCTGGTCGTCGGCGAGCAGGACACGGATGGTCATGCGGGGCCCTCCCCGGTCGGTGTGCGGTTCTCGACCGGCAGGATCGCATGGACGCGGAAGCCGCCGCCGTAGCGGGGACCGGTGGTGAGGGTGCCGCGCAGGGCGGTGACGCGTTCGCGCATGCCGAGCAGTCCGTGGCCGCCGCCGCTGTCCTGGGGCTCGTGCTCGCCGCTGCCGTCGTCGAGGACGGTGATCTCGATGTGCGGTCCGACGCGGACGACGCTGACCTCCGCCTTGGCCTGGGGCCCGGCGTGCTTCTGCACGTTGGTGAGGGCCTCCTGGATGATCCGGTAGGCGGCCAGGTCGACGGCCGCGGGCAGGGTGGTGCCCTGGTCGGCGCGGGCGACCTCGATGTGCAGCCCGGCGTTGCGGAAGGTGCCGGTGAGTTCGTCGAGGCGGTCCAGGCCCGGGGCGGGTTCGGTGGGGGCCTCGGGGTCGTCGGACTGCCGGAGCAGGCCGACGGTGGCGCGGAGTTCGTTGAGCGCGGAGCGGCTGGCCTCGCGGACGTGCCCGAGGGCTTCCTTGGCCTGGTCGGGGCGCTTGTCCATGACGTGGGCGGCGACCCCGGCCTGCACGTTGACCAGGGCGATGTGGTGGGCGACCACGTCGTGCAGGTCCCGTGCGATGCGCAGGCGTTCCTCGGCGACGCGGCGGCGGGCCTCCTCCTCGCGGGTGCGCTCGGCCCGTTCGGCGCGCTCCTGGATGGCCTGGACGAAGGCACGGCGGCTGCGGACGGCGTCGCCGGCGGTGGCGCCGATGCCGGTCCAGGCGAAGATCGCGAGGTTCTCCTGGGCGTACCAGGGCAGGGCGCCGGCCGACATGGCGGCGCCGGTCAGCACGGTCATGGTGAGCAGGCCGACGCGCCAGGTGGTGGGACGGTCGGTGGTGGAGGCGACGGTGTAGAGCGCGATGACGGCGGACATCGCGACGGGGGTGCGGGGGTCGCCGGTGACGGACTCGATGACGGAGACGGTGCCGGTGAGGGCAAGGACCGTCATGGGGGCGCGGCGGCGGAAGACCAGGGCCGCGGCGCCGAGGGTCATGAGGAGGAGGCTGAGCGGGTCGGGGGTGCGCAGGACCCAGCTGACGCTGTCGCGGTGCCGGGGCTCCACGAACGAACCGGCGACCATGCAGATCAGGACGGCGGTGGCCAGGACGGCGTCCATGGCCAGGGGGTGCGCCTTGGCCCGGCATCGGGCCCGCGCGAGGGTGCTCACGGGGGTTTACGGTAGCCGGGCCCGCTGTGTCTGTGTGAGGTGCTCGGCGTCCAGGCTGAGGTCGGGCGGGTCCGCCACCCGGCGGAGTGAGGTGCCGCTGCGCCCACCCCGGTCCGCAACCCGGCGGAGTGAGGTGCCGCTGCGCCCACCCTCCCCCAAGCTTTCGGCTTCGCTCGAGCAGGGGGACCCCCGTCGCCCCCGGCGGCACGCATGCCCGCGGTCACGTCAGCCCGGAATCAAGCCGTCGTCGCTGAGGAGCTCCCGGACTTCCTCCAGCGTCGCCTCCGGAGAGGGCAGGATCAGTTCCGACGGTTCCAGGGAGTCGTCCGGGAGGGGGTCGCCGAGGTCGCGGACCCTGGCCAGGAGGGCCTGGAGGGTGCGGCGGAAGCCGGGGCCGTCGCCGTTCTCCATCTCCGCCAGGAGTTCGTCGTCCAGCTTGCTCAGCTCGGCGAGGTGGCCGTCGGCCAGACTCACCTGGCCCTCCCCCATGATCCGTACGATCATGTCGCCCTCCTAGGCGTGGGCCCCTACTGCTTGTCGAAGCGCGGGGTGTCCTGCGGCTGCTGCTGGGACTGCTGCTGGCTCGTGCCACCTTCGAGAGCCTGCTGCCCGCTGCTCGGGCCTCCGGCCAGCTCGGCCTTCATGCGCTGCAGTTCCAGCTCTACATCCGTACCACCGGAGAGCCGGTCCAGCTCGGCCTGGATGTCGTCCTTGTGCATGCCGGAGGGGTCGTCGAGGGCGCCGGAGGCGAGCAGCTCGTCGATGGCGCCGGCGCGGGCCTGGAGCTGGGCCGTCTTGTCCTCGGCGCGCTGGATCGCCAGGCCGACGTCGCCCATCTCCTCGGAGATGCCGGAGAAGGCCTCGCCGATCCGGGTCTGGGCCTGCGCCGCCGTGTACGTGGCCTTGATGGTCTCCTTCTTCGTGCGGAAGGCGTCGACCTTGGCCTGCAGCCGCTGGGCCGCGAGGGTGAGCTTCTCCTCCTCACCCTGGAGCGTCGCGTGCTGGGTCTCCAGGTCGGTCACCTGCTGCTGGAGCGCGGCGCGGCGGGAGAGCGCCTCGCGGGCCAGGTCCTCGCGGCCCAGAGCGAGGGCCTTGCGCCCCTGGTCCTCGAGCTTGCCCGACTGCGACTGCAGCTGGTTCAGCTGGAGCTCCAGGCGCTTGCGGGAGGTCGCCACGTCGGCGACGCCACGGCGGACCTTCTGCAGCAGCTCCAGCTGCTTCTGGTACGAGTAATCGAGGGTCTCGCGCGGGTCCTCGGCCCGGTCAAGGGCCTTGTTCGCCTTCGCGCGGAAGATCATCCCCATACGCTTCATGACACCGCTCATGGGCTTCGCGCGCCCCCTTCTGACCGACTCCGGCAGCTGCTCCTGCGACAGAACCCACAGTACGGGCCCTGCATCCATTACCGCACTGTTCGGGGACGGATGCGCTCATCCCCAAGGACGAGTGCGTGCGCTCCCGCTCCGGCGTAGGGAGTAGGTGGTCCCCGGGTCTCCGGAGCCGTATACCCCGGGGAACATCCGGAGGCGTACACAACGTCCCCTCTGTCCCCTTACTGACGACTGGTGTTGCCGGATCGTTCCCCACCGGGCTGGGGTCCATGCCCGGAAGCCCTTACCCTTGGGTTTTGTGTTCCGTAGCCGTGCGAAGGATGAGAAGGCCCAGGACGCCGACAAGGCGCCGGTGACCGACTCCAGTCAGCCCCGTCACCCCGAGGCCCCCAAGGGCCGCCCCACGCCCAAGCGCAGTGCGGCCCAGTCGCAGCGCCGCAGCGTGGCCAACACGTCGACGACGCGCAAGGAGGCCGCCAAGCGACAGCGTGCGGAACGCCGTACCGCGATGGAACGGCAGCGCCAGGCGCTGGCGAGCGGCGACGAGCGGTATCTGCCCGCGCGTGACAAGGGACCGGTCCGCCGGTTCGCGCGCGACTTCGTCGACTCCCGGTTCAACATCGCGGAGTTCTTCCTGCCGATGGCCGTGGTCATCCTCGTGCTGAGCATGGTGCGGGTGGCGGCGCTGCAGAACATCGCGTTGCTGCTGTGGCTCGTGGTGATCGTGCTGATCGTGCTCGACTCGTTCGTCACGTCCTTCCGCTTGAAGAAGCAGCTGAACGAGCGCTTCGCGGGTGAGAACAAGCGCGGCGCCGTCGCCTACGCCCTGATGCGCTCCCTCCAGATGCGCCGGCTCCGGCTGCCGAAGCCGCAGGTCAAGCGCGGAGAGCGGCCCTGACCACGACGCCGTTCTCCGGGGGTGCGGCGGATGCCTGGCTGGACAGGCTGGGCGGGCTGCGCGATGTCGTCCGTCAGGAGCTGGTGGCCCGCCAGCTGGACGAGCAGATAGTCGGGCGGTTCCCGGTCGGACAGCGGCTGCGGGTGCTCGACGTGGGGATGGGGCAGGGCACGCAGGCGCTGCGTCTGGTCCGGGCCGGGCACCGGGTGACCGGTCTGGAGCAGGACGCGACGATGATCGCCGTGGCCCGGGAGGCGCTCGCGGGGGAACCGGAGGGCATCCGGGAGCGGATGCGGATCATCGAGGGCGACGGCCGGGACACCGGGGTGCACTTCCTGCCCGGCAGCTTCGACGTGGTGCTGTGCCACGGCGTCCTGATGTACGTCGAGGAGCCCGACCCGCTGCTGGCGGGGCTCGCCAGGATGCTCGCGCCCGGCGGGCTGCTGTCCCTGCTGGTGCGCAACGGGGACGCGCTCGCGATCCGGCCGGGCCTGTCCGGTGACTGGTCCGGGGCGCTGACGGCCTTCGACACCGTCTCCTACCGCAACCGGCTGGGACTCGACGTGCGGGCCGACCGGCTGAAGGACCTGACGTCGACGCTCGCGGGGATCGGGGCGCCGCTGCACGCCTGGTACGGGGTGCGGGTGTTCACCGACACGGCGGCGGACGGCGCGGAGGTGCCGGCCGACGTGGAGACGCTGCTCGCGGTGGAGGAGAAGGCCGGGCGGACGGATCCGTACCGCGGGGTGGCCGCGCTGCTGCACCTGTGCGGCGTACGCGGCTGACACACGGAAGAGGGGCGGGGGCCGTCGGCCCCCGCCCCCAGCGGGCTCAGGCCTCGGCCGCGTGCAGGCTCATCGGCCCGTAGATCTCCGTGGCGTCCTCGAACAGCCGTACCTGGTCGGCACCGCCCTCCTGCAGGGCCTTCCAGTGCTCCCCGATCCAGGACTCGGCGTCCCCCTGGGTGGGGAACTCCTCCGGCAGCACCGCGGGCTGGACCTCCGTCCCGTCGGTCTTCTCGAACCGCCACGTCCATGCCGCCATGTACGCCTCCCATGTGTGTGAGCACACTGCACAGCGAAAAGCCGGATCTTGGTCCGGCTCCCGTCAGAGCCTAAGCGCTCCGCCGGGTGGGGCGTCATAGGCCTTGCGGGAGTACGGGTGATCGGGTGTGTGCGGGTCGTGTCCGGCTGGTCGCGCGGTTCCCCGCGCCCCCTCGAGGTGGGTCTCCAGCACGCGTGCCCCATGGCAACGGGTGAGAATCAGTGGGTGGAACTCACTCTGCTCGGCACCGGCGCCCCCGCGGGTCTCCCCCGCCCCGACTGTCCCTGCGCGGCCTGTGCGGCTGCTCTCGGCCCGGACGCGCGAGCGGCCACCTCGCTGCTCCTGGACGGGGCGCTGCTGCTCGACCTGACGCCGGGCGCGGCGTTCGCGGCGGCGCGGGCGGGCCGTTCCCTGACCGGCGTACGGCAGGTGCTGCTGTCGCATCCCCACGACGGGCCGGCGGTCGAGGTGCCCGCCGGGCTGCCGCAGCCCGGACGGGTGCCGGACGGGCGGGAGTTGACGCTGCTGACGGGACACCGGGTGCGGGCGGTGGCGCTGGACGCGCCGGGCACGGGGTACGCGGTGACCGGGCCGGAGGGGCAGCGGCTGCTGTATCTGCCGCCGGGCGGGGCGCCGGCGGGTCTGGAGCAGCCGGCCGAGTCGTACGACATGGTCCTCGCGGACGTCGTGGGACGGCCGGACGCGCTGGCCAGGCTGCGGGCGGTGGGGGCGGTGGGCCCGACGACCGACGTGGTCGCCGTTCACCTGGACCACGACCTGCCGCCCGGCCCCGAGCTCGGGCGCCGGCTCGCTGCGGCCGGGGCGCGGGCCGTGCCGGACGGGGTGACGCTGGTGGTGGGTGCGTACGAGGACGTGCCGGACGTGCCGCGGCGGACCCTGGTGCTGGGCGGGGCGAGGTCGGGCAAGTCGGTGGAGGCCGAGCGGAGGCTGGAGGCCTTTCCCGACGTGCTGTACGTGGCGACGGGCGGGTCGCGCAACGGGGACACGGAGTGGTCCTCGCGGGTGGCGGCCCACCGGGATCGGCGGCCGGGGTCGTGGCGGACGGTGGAGACCTGCGATCTGGTGCCGTTGCTGGAAGCCGAGGGGCCGCCCCTGCTGATCGACTGTCTGTCCCTGTGGCTGACCGACGCGATGGATTCCGCCGGGGCGTGGGACGACGCGGTGTGGGCGGAGCGCGGGGAGAAGGTGCTGCGGGAGCGGGTGCGGGAGCTCACGGAGGCGGTGCGGGTCACCCCGCGGACGGTGGTCGCCGTGTCGAACGAGGTGGGGTCGGGGATCGTGCCGTCGACGGCGTCGGGGCGGCGCTACCGGGATGAACTCGGGCGGCTGAACGCCCGGTTCGCGGACGAGTGTGAGCATGTGCTGCTGGTGGTGGCGGGGCAGGCGATGGTGCTGCGGGGCTGAGGGGGGCTCCCGGAGTGCGTGGAGACCGGCCCCGGCCCGACGGCTCCCCCTCCCCCTCACTCGGCCTCGACCTGCTGCGCTGTGCGGGCGATCACCCGGTAGGTGTTCGCGAAGCGCGTGCGGCGGGCCACCGGGGCGATGAGGTGGTCCGCCAGTGCCGCCAGGGCCACCAGGGGGACGCCGGCGCGGAGCAGGGCCGTGCGGGCGTGCCGTTGCACGGGGGGCGGGGGGATCGCCCGCCAGGGGGTGTCCGGGGCGGGCAGCGCGTGGGAGAGGGCCAGGGACGTGGCGCCGGCGAGGTCGTGGGGGACGTGGACCGGGCGGTGGTCGAGCGCCAGGATCGTGCAGCCGGCCGACTCCAGTTCCGCGCGGACGTTCTGCGGGGGCAGCAGGTGGAGGTGGCGCGGCTGGTCGTAGGGGAGCCACCAGCGGCCCAGCAGGGCCGCGAAGACGCTGCGGGGGCTCAGGGTCTCGATGAGCAGGTGGCCGCCCGGGCGCAGAACGGAGAGGGCGGCTTGGAGTTCCGCTCGGGGATCGGGCGTGGCCTCCAGGTGGTGGAGCATGCTGACCACGTCGTAGCGGGCGCGCAGCGGGGCGGCGATCCTGGGGTCCGTCAGACGGCCGACGTGGGCCTCTTCGACGCGGTCGGCCGTGCGGGCGCGAACCACGCGCGGGGTGGGGTCGAGGCCGTCGAAGGCGGTGTAGGGAAAGAACTGACGGGCCGTGGCGGGGAAGCGGGCGTGGCCCGTCCCTACGTCGAGCCAGCTCTCCGGCTCACCGCAGCGCAGCATCGCGCGGGCCGCCGAGCGGTGGCGGCGGGGGCTGCCGCGCAGGGCGAGGAGGCCGTCGCTCGCCGGGTCCCTGGGCGCCCCGCGCGCGGTCCGGTGGTAGAGGGCGAGTCCCTCGACCGTGAGGCGGGGGTTCTGGAAGGTGTGGCCGCAGTCCCGGCACGCGTCGACGGTGAAGCTGCCCGGCTTGTACTGCCGCAGGTCACCGGTGCGCAGCCGGTTGCGCAGCGCGGTGGAGCCGCACCAGGGGCAGTCCTCCCGGCGCGGTTCGTGGACCCGTGTGGTCGACGGGGAGAGAGGGGGTGCGGACGAGGCGGGGTGTGCGGGCATGGGCGGCTCCCGGGCGCGACGGCGTACGGCGAGGACGTACGGCGGGGACGTCGCACGACCGTGCACAACCACGTACGACCGCGTACGACAATCCGCTGCAAAACGGAACGTATGGGATGACGATCTCGGGTGCAACGACGTCGCCGTGACGGTGTGGTGATGTGGCGCCGTGCTGTTCGATCCGGGCCGGTACTGTTCGGCGAATGAGCTCGCTTAATCTCGACGACTTCACCGATCTGATCGAGCGTCCGGACGGCGGGGTCCGCCGTGACGCCGAGGCGCGCCGGGAGCGACAGATCGTGCCGCCCGGGTCGCTGGGCCGACTCGACGAACTGGGTGAGTGGCTGGCGGCGGCGCAGTCCGCCGTGCCGGTCCGGCCGGTCGAACGGCCGCGGGTGGTGCTCTTCGCCGGTGACCACGGCATCGCCGAGCTGGGCGTCTCGGCCCGTGCGGCGGGCAGCGCCGGGGAGTCGGTGCGCGAGGTGCTGGAGGGCGGGCGGCCCGTCTCGGTGCTGGCGCGGCGGCTGGGTGTGCCGGTGCGGATCGTCGACATGGCCCTGGACTGCGACCCCGACTCCTTGCCGGCCGACGTCGTGCGGCACCGGGTGCGGCGCGGCAGCGGGCGGATCGACATCGAGGACGCGCTGACCCCCGAGGAGGCCGAGGCGGCCTTCCTGGCCGGGGTCGCGGTGGCCGACGAGGAGGCCGACTCGGGCACGGACCTGGTGGTGCTCGGCGATGTGAGCGTCGGCGGGACCACGGTGGCGGGCGTGCTGGTCGCGGCGCTGTGCGGGGTCGACGCGTCGGTCGTGACCGGGCGCGGCGGGCAGGCGATCGACGACCTGGCGTGGATGCGCAAGTGCGCAGCGATCCGCGACGCGCTGCGCCGGGCACGTCCGGTGCTCGGGGACCAGTTGCAGCTGCTGGCGGCGGTCGGCGGGGCCGACATCGCCGCGATGACCGGCTTCCTGCTGCAGAGCGCCGTGCGCAAGATCCCGGTGGTGCTGGACGGGGTCGTGGCGGCCGCGTGCGCGCTGGTCGGGCAGCGGATCGCGTTCCGGGCGCCGGACTGGTGGCTGGCCGCGCACGACAGCGGCGAGCCCGGGCAGGCGAAGGCGCTGGACCGGATGGCGCTGGAGCCGCTGCTCACCCACGGCGTGACCGTCGGGGAGGGCGCGGGCGGCCTGCTGGCGCTGCCGCTCGTGCAGGCCGCTGCCGCGCTGGCGGCCGAGCTGCCGGAGAGGCCGAAGGAGTCCGAGGAACCGAAGGGCGCCGAGGAGCCCGAGGAGTCGGAGGAGCCGGGCGGCCCGGAGTCCTCCGAGGCGCCCGCCGAGCAGTAGCGGTCCCGAGATCCAGGTCACTCACGCCTGGCTCAACTTCGTTCCGTTCCGGTCGGTCGTGGAACGTGGTGCCGGTTTGACTGAGTCGCAGGCACCCTCGGACCACGCCCTGCACGGACGAGGACGACCGCCGGATGACCACGCTCGCCCGCCGGGCCTGCGCCGAATGGGGTGCGCTGTACGCCGCGGTGCGCGGGCCGCCGGCCGAGCGGCGGTGGCGGGCCGTGCCGATGGCGGTCGCGGCCGTGTGCCTCACGGCCGTGCTGCACGTCGTGCACCACCAGGCGCGGGGCCATCGGTTCGTGCGGAACGCCGGTGGCGTGCGGGCCGAGGACCCGTTGTGGCTCGCGCTGCTGCGTACGCCGCTGTGCTGTTCGTGCCCGCGCAGGATCTGCCGGTGTGGGTCGCGCTCGCGCCGATCCTGCTGGTGTTCGGCATCGCCGAGCTGTGCCCGGGCCGGTGGCGGACACCTGCCCTCGCCTACGTCGCGACGCTCGCGGGCACGCTGTCGCGCTGAACGAGAACCTCGCGGGCAAGGAGCACATCGCGGCGATCGCGGCGGCACTGGTGCTCTGCGCGGTCGGCGGGCTGCGTCAGCGGCGTTCGAGAGACCGGGCCGGTTCGGTGTCGGGGGCGCCGCCGATCCAGTCATGAAAGGCCCGCGAGGGGGCCACCCAGCGGCGGTCGTGGTGGTAGGAGCGCAGGGCGGATCTGGCCCGGGCGCGGGGCCGGTTGCGGTAGAAGCGTTTGGCCCACGGGGAGGTGGGCCGGGCCAGCCGTACGGCCGCGATGATGGCGATGAAGGGGATGATCAGGCCCAGGACCGCGAGGCGGACCTTGCCCTTGAACAGGGCGATGAGGGCGAACGCGAAGTTCACGAGGATGTTCACGAGGACGACGGCGCGGTTCTGCTGCTGGTCGTCGTTGAGGTCGTTGACGCCCAGCGGCGAGAAGCCGATCAGGAGGAGACCGACCAGGGAGGCGGTGAGGACGACCATCTCCACGCTCTTGCGGCCGTCGGGGGTCCAGTAGACGTCGGCGAGATGCAGGACCAGGGCGAACTCGTCGAGGACGAGGCCCGCGCCGATGCCGAAGAGCACCGCGGCCAGGCACGACCCGAAGCCGTGCTGGCCGCCCGCCACCGCGCCGAAGCCGCCGACGATCGTCAGGATGACCCCGGGGACCACGTGGTGGACGTGGACGCCGCCACTGCTGACGTTGCCGAAGGGGCCCTTGCCCGCCCGGATGAGGCGGGTGATGAGCCGGGTGATCAGGAAGGTGAGCACGAAGGCGACGAGAGCGAGAAGCAGCGGCAGCTTGCCGGGTTCGATGATGTTTCGCTCCAGCCATCCCATATGTGAACTTTATCCTCGGCTGCCGCTCCCGCTCTCCTGACCGGCCGGTAGCCTGCGCCGGTGCCCAGAACCTCGTCCCTCGACGGCCTCCGCTTCGCCTTCGGCACCCTCACGGTGATCCCCGTCCGGGTGACCCGGTGGGACCGGGAGGCCGCACGCGGCGGCATGCTGTGCGCTCCGCTGGCGGGCCTCGCGGTCGGTGCCGCCGCCGCCGGGCTCGGACTGGCGCTGCTGTTCCTCGGTGCGGGCGCCCCGCTCGCCGCCGTGGCGAGTGCCGCCGTGCCGGCCGCCCTCACCCGGGGGCTGCATCTCGACGGGCTCGCGGACACCGCCGACGGGCTGGGCAGCGGGAAGCCCGCCGAGGACGCGCTGCGGATCATGAAGCAGTCCGACATCGGGCCGTTCGGGGTCATCACCGTCGTCCTCGTCCTGCTCGCGCAGGTCGCCGCGCTCGCCCAGGCGTACGACGCCTCCTGGGCCCGGGGCGCGTGCGCCGCCGTCGTCTCGGCGGCCCTCGCCCGGCTGGCCCTGACCCTGGCGGCCCGGGCCGGGGTGCCGGCCGCCCGGCCGGAGGGGCTGGGCGCGGCGGTCGCGGGTGTGGTGCCGGTGCGGGGCCTGGTGATCGCCGCGGCGGCCGTCACAGTGGCCGCGGCGGCGACAGGTGCCCTCTTCGGGCCGTACGGCGTGATCCGTACGGTGCTCGCGGTCGTCCTGGCCCTGGCCGCCGCCGAGGCGCTGCTGCGTCACTGCACGCGCCGGTTCGGCGGGGTCACGGGGGACGTCTTCGGCGGTCTGGCGGAGACGGCGGCGACCACGGCGCTGGTCGTTCTGTCACTGGGCTGAAACGATCTCCTCGTCCCTCTCCTGGACGGGCCGCTCAGCCGCTAGCTTCCTGCCCCGACACACAAGTGATCGGGGGACGTTCATGCCGAAGCTGCGCCGCGCCCTGGCCTGGTTCGTCGATTTCGCGCTGGTGGCGGCGCTGGCCTCGGCGCTCGCCGTGCTCACCTTCCACCGGGTCTCCGCGCTCGTCACCGACGTGCCCGAGCTGGCCACCCGCGGCGGTTTCGACCTGCTGACCTCGCGCGGTGACGTGCTCGACGCCTCGCAGGACCTCGGCCTGTCGCTGTGGAACAAGTCGGTGCTGTACGTCGAGCAGGCCTTCGGGCTGCTGGTGCTGACGGTGTTCCTCTACCAGTGGGCGTGCCTGTCCCTGGCCGGACGCACGGTCGGCAAGGCCCTGGTGGGACTGAAGGTCACGACGGACTCCCCGCGCAGGGTCAGGGCGGCGCGCCGGGCCGCGGTCACCACCGCCGCGGACGTCGCCGTGTACGCCGTGGCCTGCGTGCTGCTGGTCGAGGGGCAGGTCGTGCTGTCGGTGCTGGTGTGGGCGGTCGCGGTGATGCTGTTCCTGCTGAACGCGCTGCCGGTCCTCTCCCCCGGCCGCCGCTCCCTCGCCGACCGGTGCGCGGGCACCTCCGTCGCCGGGATCGGGCTCAGCAGGCCCGTGGCCACGCCCCCGGTTCGTACGTCTCGAGCGGCGAACTGAGCTACAGGCGATGCCGGGGCGGTGCCGCCCGGTCACTGTGACCCAGTTCACCGGTGTGAGGGGTCAAGAAATGGCCACTACGCCACCGACAGGTGAACGCCCGTAGGAATGAGCGAACGAGGCCACGCGCGTAGTCTCGTCGTCGAGTGTTCGCCGCACCGGGGAAGGCCCCGTGAGACCCGCCCTAGAAGGTCGACATAGGGTCGGCTGTCGGGCCCGGTCGACCCACACCGTTCGACCTCAGCAACTTCACATCGGAAGCGAGATTCCACCACCGTGACTGCTCTCACTCTCAGCACCGCCGCGGCGTCCGGTCTGCGGGCCGACGCGATCGTGATCGGTGTCGCCAAGGGTGCCAAGGGGCCGGTCGTCGCACCGGGCGCCGAGGCCGTGGACAAGGCGTACGACGGCAGGCTCGCCGGCGTTCTGGAGACTCTCGGCGCCTCCGGCGGCGAGGGCGAGGTGACGAAGGTGCCGGCGCCGTCCGGCTTCAAGGCACCGCTCGTCCTGGCGGTCGGCCTGGGCGCGGTCCCCGAGAAGGACGCCGAGTACGGCACCGAGGCCCTGCGCAAGGCCGCCGGCGTCGCCGCCCGCGCCCTGGCCGGGTCGAAGAAGGCCGCCTTCGCGCTGCCGCTGGACGACGCCGCCGATGCCGGTGCGATCGGGGAGGGCGCGCTGCTCGGCGCGTACTCCTTCGACGCCTACAAGGACAACGGCAAGGACCCCAAGGCGAAGAACGGCAAGGCTCCCCTCGCCGAGATCGCCCTGCTCGGCGGCAAGCCCCGCGACAAGGCGTACAAGGCCGCGGTCGAGCGTGCCGTCGCCGTGTCCGAGGAGCTCAACCGCGCCCGCGACCTGGTCAACACCCCGCCGAACGACCTGAATCCGGAGTCGTTCGCCGCGGCCGCCCAGGCCGCGGCCAAGGAACACGGCATCAAGATCCAGGTGCTCGACGAGAAGGCCCTGACCAAGGGCGGCTACGGCGGCATCCTCGGCGTCGGCTCCGGCTCCGCGGCCACCCCGCGCCTGGTCAAGCTGTCGTACACGTCCTCCAAGGCGAAGAAGCACCTCGCCTTCGTCGGCAAGGGCATCACCTACGACTCGGGCGGCATCTCGCTGAAGCCGGCCGGTCACAACGAGACGATGAAGTGCGACATGGCCGGTGCGGCCTCGGTGTTCGCCGCGGTCGTCGCCGCCGCGCGCCTCGGCCTGGAGGTCAACGTCACCGGCTGGCTCGCCCTGGCCGAGAACATGCCCTCCGGCTCCGCGACCCGTCCGGGTGACGTGCTGCGGATGTACAGCGGCAAGACGGTGGAGGTCCTCAACACCGACGCCGAGGGCCGGCTGGTGCTCGCCGACGCGCTGTGGGCCGCCTCCCAGGAGAAGCCCGACGCGATCGTGGACGTGGCGACACTGACCGGGGCGATGGTGCTGGCGCTGGGCAACCGGACGTTCGGGATCATGGGCAACGACGACGCGTTCCGCGCGGCGCTGTGCGAGGCCGCCGAGGAGGTCGGGGAGCCGGCGTGGCCGATGCCGTTGCCGGAGCACCTGCGCAAGGGGATGGACTCGGCCACGGCCGACATCGCGAACATGGGTGAGCGGATGGGCGGCGGTCTGGTCGCCGGTCTGTTCCTGCGCGAGTTCGTGGGCGAGGGCATCACCTGGGCGCACCTGGACATCGCCGGGCCGGCCTTCAACGAGGGCGGGCCGTTCGGGTACACGCCGAAGGGCGGCACGGGGACGGCCGTACGGACGCTGGTGCGGCTGGCCGAGCTGACGGCTGCGGGCGACCTCGGCTGAGTTCGCCTCTCAGCCCGGTCTCGCCGGGCGTGTGGCGAGTGCGTGCATCGCCGGAGAGCTCGGTCTTGCCGGTCGTGTGGCGAGTGCGGGGGCGTGGGGGCTGTTCGCGCAGTTCCCCGCGCCCCTGCAGGGCGTGGTCCCACCCATTGGTCGACCGTAGGCGTAGGGCTGGCTGGTCGCGCCCGCGCGGCGGAGCCGCAGATCAGACACAGCCCCGCGCCCCTGCAGGGCATGGTCCCGCCCGTCGGTCGACCGTAGGCGTAGGGCTGGCTGGTCGCGCCCGCGCGGCGGAGCCGCAGATCGGACACAGCCCCGCGCCCCTGCAGGGCATGGTCCCGCCCGTCGGTCGACCCTAGGCGTAGGGCTGGCTGGTCGCGCCCGCGCGGCGGAGCCGCAGA
>NZ_JBVJSX010000001.1:28368-128335 GCF_055606225.1 Streptomyces sp. NPDC037100
GGCGTAGGGCTGGCTGGTCGCGCCCGCGCGGCGGAGCCGCAGATCAGACACAGCCCCGCGCCCCTGCAGGGCATGGTCCCGCCCGTCGGTCGACCCTAGGCGTAGGGCTGGCTGGTCGCGCCCGCGCGGCGGAGCCGCAGATCAGACACAGCCCCGCGCCCCTTTCGGGCGTGGTCCCGCCCATTGGTCGACCGTAGGCGTAGGGCTGGCTGGTCGCGCCCGCGCGGCGGAGCCGCAGATCGGACACAGCCCCGCGCCCCTGCAGGGCGTGGTCCCGCCCGTCGGTCGACCCTAGGCGTGGGGGCTGGTCGCGCCCGCGCGGCGGCGTCGCAGATCAGATGCAGCCCGCGCCCCTTGGCGGCTGTCCTCCGGGCATCACCGGGACGGCTCATCTGAACGTGGGGCGTCTCACACCGCAGCCCGGCGTCTCCTTGTGTGCCGACAAGTGCGAAGATGGGGCTCGGCAGGACAGGGCCCCACCGAAGGGCCGAAGAACGAGCGGCCGGACACCAGCCGCCTGCCGGTCGTCGAAGACCGGCTCACGGCGCACATGCATGGAGGACGTGACGTGGCGAACGACGCCAGCACCGTTTTCGACCTAGTGATCCTCGGCGGTGGCAGCGGTGGTTACGCCGCGGCCCTGCGCGGGGCGCAGCTGGGCCTGGACGTCGCCCTGATCGAGAAGGACAAGGTCGGCGGCACCTGCCTGCACAAGGGTTGCATCCCCACCAAGGCCCTGCTGCACGCGGGCGAGATCGCCGACCAGGCCCGCGAGAGCGAGCAGTTCGGTGTGAAGGCCTCCTTCGAGGGCATCGACATCGCCGGGGTCCACAAGTACAAGGACGGCGTGATCGCCGGCCTGTACAAGGGCCTGCAGGGACTCGTCGCCTCCCGGAAGGTGACGTACATCGAGGGTGAGGGACGACTGTCCTCTCCCACGTCCGTCGACGTGAACGGCCGCCGCGTCGAGGGCCGCCACATCCTGCTCGCGACCGGCTCCGTGCCCAAGTCGCTGCCCGGCCTGGACATCGACGGCAACCGGATCATCTCCTCCGACCACGCCCTCGTCCTGGACCGCGTGCCCAAGTCCGCGATCATCCTGGGCGGCGGTGTCATCGGCGTCGAGTTCGCCTCCGCGTGGAAGTCCTTCGGCACCGAGGTCACGATCGTCGAGGGCCTGAAGCACCTCGTCCCGGTCGAGGACGAGAACTCCTCCAAGCTCCTGGAGCGCGCGTTCCGCAAGCGCGGCATCAAGTTCAACCTGGGCACCTTCTTCCAGAAGGCCGAGTACACCCAGGACGGCGTCAAGGTCACCCTCGCCGACGGCAAGGAGTTCGAGGCCGAGATCCTGCTGGTGGCCATCGGCCGCGGCCCGGTCTCCCAGGGCCTGGGCTACGAGGAGCAGGGCGTCGCCATGGACCGCGGCTACGTCCTGGTCGACGAGTACATGCGCACGAACGTGCCGACCATCTCCGCCGTCGGTGACCTCGTCCCGACCCTCCAGCTCGCGCACGTCGGCTTCGCCGAGGGCATCCTGGTGGCGGAGCGCCTGGCCGGTCTGAAGACCGTTCCG
This sequence comes from Streptomyces sp. NPDC037100, assembly GCF_055606225.1. Taxonomy (NCBI): domain Bacteria; kingdom Bacillati; phylum Actinomycetota; class Actinomycetes; order Kitasatosporales; family Streptomycetaceae; genus Streptomyces; species Streptomyces sp. NPDC037100. The sequence goes on from NZ_JBVJSX010000001.1 coordinate 29,942, forward strand.
ATCGACTACGACGGTGTCCCGCGGGTGACGTACTGCCACCCGGAGGTCGCCTCCGTCGGTATCACCGAGGCCAAGGCCAAGGAGATCTACGGCGCGGACAAGGTCGTCGCCCTGAAGTACAACCTCGCCGGCAACGGCAGGAGCAAGATCCTGAACACCGCGGGCGAGATCAAGCTCGTCCAGGTCAAGGACGGTGCCGTCGTCGGCGTCCACATGGTCGGCGACCGCATGGGCGAGCAGGTCGGCGAAGCCCAGCTGATCTACAACTGGGAGGCGCTGCCCGCCGAGGTCGCGCAGCTCATCCACGCCCACCCGACGCAGAACGAGGCGCTCGGCGAGGCCCACCTGGCCCTCGCGGGCAAGCCCCTCCACGCGCACGACTGATCCCTCGGTCGACGAACGCGACGACACAGACTTCCGCACTTTCCGTAAGGAGCAACCGAAACCATGGCGGTTTCCGTAACCCTTCCGGCGCTCGGCGAGAGCGTCACCGAGGGCACTGTCACCCGCTGGCTGAAGGCCGAGGGCGAGCGCGTCGAGGCCGACGAGCCGCTGCTCGAGGTGTCGACCGACAAGGTCGACACCGAGATCCCCTCGCCCGCCGCCGGTGTCCTGGCCTCCATCAAGGTCGCCGAGGACGAGACGGTCGAGGTCGGCGCCGAGCTGGCCCTGATCGACGACGGCAGCGGCGCGCCCGCCGCCGCCGAGGCCCCGCAGGCCGAGCAGGTCGCCGAGCCCGCCCCCGAGCCGGCCGCGGCCGCCCCGTCCACCGAGCAGGCCGCCCCGGCGCCCGCTCCCACCGCCGACGCGGCCACCGGCGGCGGCTCCGCCGAGGGCACGGACGTCGTCCTGCCCGCGCTCGGCGAGTCCGTCACCGAGGGCACCGTCACCCGCTGGCTGAAGTCGGTCGGTGACAGCGTCGAGGCCGACGAGCCGCTGCTCGAGGTCTCCACCGACAAGGTCGACACGGAGATCCCGGCGCCCACCTCGGGCACGCTGCTGGAGATCGTGGTCGGCGAGGACGAGACCGCCGAGGTCGGCGCCAAGCTCGCCGTCATCGGCGAGGCGGGTGCGGCTCCGGCCGCCGCCCCGGCACAGGAGGCCCCGGCCGCCCCGGCCCAGCCCGAGCCCACCCCGGCTCCGGCCCCGGCGCAGCCCGCTCCGGCCCCGCAGGCCCCGTCGGCTCCGGCCCCGCAGCAGCAGACCACCCCGGCTCCCGAGCCGGCTCCGTCCGCTCCCGCGCCGGCCCCGGCTCCGGCCCAGGCCCCGGCCGCTCCGGCCGCCGCCAAGCCGGCCGACGACGGCGCCTACGTCACCCCGCTGGTGCGCAAGCTCGCCGCCGAGCAGGGCGTCGACCTGGCCACCGTCAAGGGCACCGGCGTCGGCGGCCGTATCCGCAAGCAGGACGTCGTCGCCGCCGCCGAGGCCGCGAAGAGCGCCGCCGCCACCCCGGCCCCCGCCGCTGCCGCCCCGTCGGCCGCGAAGAAGGCCCCGGTGCTGGAGGCGTCCCCGCTGCGCGGCCAGACCGTGAAGATGCCGCGCATCCGCAAGGTCATCGGCGACAACATGGTCAAGGCGCTGCACGAGCAGGCGCAGCTGTCCTCGGTCGTCGAGGTCGACGTCACCCGCCTGATGAAGCTGCGCGCCCGTGCCAAGGACGCGTTCGCGGCCCGTGAGGGCGTCAAGCTCTCCCCGATGCCGTTCTTCGTCAAAGCCGCGGCCCAGGCGCTGAAGGCGCACGCGCCGATCAACGCCAAGATCAACGAGGCCGAGGGGACCATCACCTACTTCGACACCGAGAACGTCGGTATCGCGGTGGACTCCGAGAAGGGCCTGATGACCCCGGTCATCAAGAACGCCGGTGACCTCAACCTCGCCGGCATCGCCAAGGCCACGGCCGACCTGGCGGGCAAGGTCCGCGCCAACAAGATCACCCCGGACGAGCTGTCCGGCGCGACCTTCACCATCTCCAACACCGGGTCGCGCGGCGCGCTCTTCGACACGATCATCGTGCCGCCGGGCCAGGTCGCCATCCTCGGCATCGGCGCGACGGTCAAGCGCCCCGCCGTCATCGAGACGGAGGAGGGCACGGTCATCGGCGTCCGCGACATGACGTACCTGACCCTGTCCTACGACCACCGCCTGGTGGACGGCGCCGACGCCGCCCGTTACCTGACGGCGGTCAAGGCCATCCTGGAGGCAGGCGAGTTCGAGGTCGAGCTCGGGCTCTGACCTCGGGTTGCACGGCTGATCGGTGCCCCGTCCGGATCTTCCGGGCGGGGCACCGTCGTACCCCGGGCGCGCGGAGAACTGCGCCATCCGGCACGAACAACCCGCAGCCGCCCGAAGACCGTCCGGCCCGAGCTCACTCGCGCCGCAGACACCATGTGCGCCTCGTCTCACCTGCGCGACAGCGCCCACGTCGGCCCCACCCGCGGAGCGAACCGGCCTTATTGTCTAAACGTCAAACCCCTTTAAGGAGCTCTCATGACCGCGCCCGTCATCCACTCGCTCCGCGAGCAGATCCGCGAGCACATCCTGGAGGGGATCATCAGCGGACGCTGGCAGCCGGGCGAGCGGATCGTCGAGCGCCGGATCGCCACCGAGCTGGAGGTCAGCCAGACCCCGGTCCGCGAGGCCCTGCGCGAGCTGGAGTCGCTGCGTCTGATCGAGTCCGCTCCGAACAAGGGCGTGCGCGTCCGCAACCTCACGGCCGCCGACCTGGAGGAGAGCTACCCGGTCCGGGCCGGTCTGGAGGCCATCGCCGCGGAGCTGGCCGCCCAGGGCCTCGCGGAGGACTGTACGGCACTGGAACCCCACGTCAGCGCACTGTACGAGGCCGACCGCGTCGCCGACGGCACCGCCCAGGTCCGCCACACCGTCGCCTTCCACCGCGAACTGGTCCGCGCCGCCGGCAACTCCGTCCTGCTGCACACCTGGGAAGGCCTCGGCATCGAGGTGTTCACGGCCCTGTCCATCCGCTGGCTGGGCACGCAGCAGCAGTCGTACGCCGAGGAGCACGAGGAGCTGGTCGCGGCGTTCAAGCGCCGCGACCCCCGGATCGCCGAACTCGTGAAGGCGCACGTCCTGGGCTGCGCGCCCCGGGCGTGACACTCGAGCACATCCCCGCTCAAAAGCCTCCGACCTGCGAAAACCATGCGAGAACCAGTCACCGCGTGCCACAGCCGGAGGCACCCCGTGCCTACTTTCTCGTGATCAAGAGGTTTTGCCCCTCAACCCTTTGATCGATCATCGATCAGGGAGTTACAGTCGCCGACGGGCTTGCCACCCAAGCCCTCCGCCCTGTCCTGCCAAAGACAAAGGGCACCCCCGATCCCCGCATGTGAGGGAACCCCCTTCGACTGAGGAAGGCGGCGACATGACCGACCCCAACGCCATCCAGCCGAGCGAGCTCGACCAGCTCCCCGACCGGGACCCCGAGGAGACCGCCGAATGGCAGGCCTCCCTGGACGCGGTCACCAAGGCTGCCGGGCCGCACCGTGCCGCATACCTGATGCGCCGCACGCTGGAGCGCGCCGAGGGCGCCGGCATCGCGCTGCCGAAGCTCCTCGAGACCGACTACGTCAACTCCATCCCCACCTCCGCAGAGCCGGCCGTGCCCGGTGACGAGGCGATGGAGCAGCGGATCACCGCGTGGAACCGCTGGAACGCGGCCGCGATGGTCACCCGAGGCAGCAAGTACGGCGTCGGCGGCCACATCGCCACCTTCGCCTCCGCCGCCTGGCTGTACGAGACCGGCTTCAACCACTTCTTCAAGGGCAAAGAGGCCGACGGCTCCGGCGACCAGCTCTACATCCAGGGCCACGCCTCCCCCGGCATCTACGCCCGCGCGTTCCTCGACGGCCGTCTGAACGAGGAGCAGCTCGACAACTTCCGCCGCGAGGCGGGCGGCAACGGCCTGCCCTCCTACCCGCACCCGCGCCGCCTGCCCTGGCTGTGGGAGTTCCCGACGGTCTCCATGGGCCTCGGCCCCCTGTCGGCCATCTACCAGGCGCGCTTCAACCGCTACCTGGCCAACCGCGGCATCAAGGACACCACCGCCTCGCACGTGTGGGCGTTCCTCGGCGACGGCGAGATGGACGAGCCCGAGTCGACGGCGGCCCTGGCGCTCGCGGCCCGTGAGGAGCTCGACAACCTCACGTTCGTCATCAACTGCAACCTGCAGCGCCTCGACGGCCCGGTCCGCGCCAACTTCAAGATCGTGCAGGAGCTGGAGGCCCAGTTCCGCGGCGCCGGCTGGAACGTGATCAAGACCCTGTGGGGCACGGCCTGGGACGAGCTGTTCCAGCTCGACACCACCGGCGCGCTCGTACGCCGCCTGCGCCAGGTACCCGACGCGCAGATCCAGACGTACCAGACCCGCGACGCCGCCTACATCCGCCAGGACTTCTTCGGCGGCGACCCGGCGCTCGTGGAGATGGCGAAGCTGCTGAGCGACGACAAGATCCTGGAGTGCTTCCACCTCTCGCGCGGTGGTCACGAGTCCCGCAAGGTGTTCGCCGCGTACAAGGCGGCCGTCGAGCACAAGGGCGCGCCGACCGTGATCCTGGCCCAGACGGTCAAGGGCCACACCCTCGGCGAGGGCTTCGCGTCGAAGAACGCCAACCACCAGATGAAGAAGCTGACGGTGGACGAGTTCAAGAACATGCGCGACCTGCTGGAGCTGCCGATCAAGGACAGCGACTTCGTCGACGGCGTGGTCCCCTACGGCCACCCCGGCGCCGACTCCCCCGAGGTCCGTTACCTCCAGGAGCGGCGTGCCGCCCTCGGCGGTCCGGCCCCGGCCCGGCGCGTGCACCCCATCGCCCCGCTGCCCGCCCCGGCTCAGAAGGCGTTCGCGTCCTTCGACAAGGGCTCCGGCTCGCAGAACGTGGCCACCACCATGGCGTTCGTCCGTCTGATCAAGGACCTGGTCCGCGACAAGGAGACCGGCAAGCGCTGGGTGCCGATCGTCCCGGACGAGGCGCGCACCTTCGGCATGGAGTCGCTCTTCCCGTCGCTGGGCATCTACTCGCCCAAGGGCCAGACGTACGAGCCGGTCGACCGTGACCAGCTGATGTACTACAAGGAGGCCCAGAACGGCCAGATCCTCAACGAGGGGATCACCGAGGCCGGTTCGATGGCCGACTTCATCGCCGCTTCGACGTCGTACGCGACGCACGGCGAGGCGATGATCCCGTTCTACATCTTCTACTCGATGTTCGGCTGGCAGCGCACGGCCGACCAGATGTGGCAGCTCGGCGACCAGCTCGGCCGCGGCTTCCTCGTCGGCGCCACGGCGGGCCGTACCACGCTGACCGGTGAGGGACTGCAGCACGCCGACGGCCACTCCCCCGTCATCGCGGCGACCAACCCGGCGGCGCTGACGTACGACCCGGCGTTCGCCTACGAGGTCGCGACGATCGTCAAGGACGGTCTGCGCCGGATGTACGGCGAGGCGGCCCCGGGTGAGGACCAGAACGTCTTCTACTACCTGACCGTCTACAACGAGCCGCTGCCGCAGCCCGCGAAGCCGTCCGTCGACGGCGTCGACGAGGGCATCGTCAAGGGCCTGTACCGCTTCAACACGGCGGAGTCGGCGGGCATCACGCCCCCCGCCAACGCCCCGCGGATCCAGCTGCTCGGCTCGGGTACGGCGATCCACTGGGCGCTCAAGGCGCAGCGGCTGCTCGCCGAGGAGTGGGGCGTGGCGGCCGACGTGTGGTCGGCGACGTCCTGGAGCGAGCTGCGCCGGGACGCCCTGGAGGCGGACGAGGCGCTGCTGCGCGGCGAGGAGCGGGTGCCGTTCGTGCGGCAGGCGCTCCAGGGTGCCGAGGGCCCGGTGCTGGCGGTCTCCGACTACATGCGTCAGGTCCCGGACCAGATCGCACAGTGGGTCGAGCAGGACTGGTCCTCGCTGGGTGCCGACGGCTTCGGCCTCTCGGACACCCGTGAGGCGGCCCGCCGCCACTTCGGTGTCGACGCCGAGTCGATCGTCGTCGCGGCCCTGGCCCAGCTCGCGAAGCGCGGCGAGGTCAAGGCGGCGTCCGTGAAGGAAGCGCGCGAGCAGTACGGTCTGTGAGAACGGACCGTTGACCGGCAGGCCCCCGCCACGGCGGGGGCCTGCTGCATGATGTGGCCATGCGCGCTGCCCGGCTGATCAAGATGGTGCTGCTGCTCCAGTCCCGGCCCTCCATGACGGCCGCCGAGCTCGCCCGTGAGCTGGAGGTGTCGGAGCGGACGGTCACCCGCGACGCGCAGGCGCTGTCGGAGGCGGGCGTGCCGGTGTACGCGGACCGGGGCCGGGCCGGTGGCTACCGACTGGTCGGCGGGTACCGGACGCGGCTGACCGGGCTGCACCGCGGTGAGGCCGAGGCGCTGTTCCTGTCCGGGGTGCCGGGAGCGCTGCGCGAGATGGGCCTGGAGGACGCCGCCTCGGCGGCCCGGCTGAAGGTGTCGGCGGCGCTGCTGCCCTCCCTGCGGGACGCTTCCCGGTCGGCCGCCCAGCGGTTCCACCTGGACGCGCCGAACTGGTTCAAGGAGCCGAAGACGCCCGCGCTGCTGCCGGCCGTCGCCGACGCGGTGTGGGACGACCGGCGGATCAGCGCGCGCTACCGGCGCGGGGAGGACGAGGTCGTCCGGGAGCTGGAGCCGTACGGGCTCGTGCTGAAGGCGGGCGTCTGGTACCTGTGCGCCCGGGTGGGCGCGTCCGCGTCCTTCCGGGTGTACCGGATCGACCGGTTCACGGCGGTGGACGCGGACGGCGAGCGCTTCGAGCGGGAGCCGGACTTCGACCTGCCCGCGTTCTGGGAGGAGCGGGCGCAACAGTTCGCGCGGTCCATCCTGCGGGCGCGGGTCGTGGTGCGGCTGTCCCCCGACGGGGTGCGGGCGCTGCCGTACGCCCTCGACTCGGTGTCCGCCCGGGAGGCCCTGGCGGACGCGGACGCCCCGGACGCGGACGGCTGGGTGACGGTGGCCCTGCCGGTGGAGTCCGAGGAGGTCGCCCACACCCAGCTGGCGGCGCTGGGCCCGGAAGTGGAGGTGCTGGCGCCGGAGAGCCTGCGCGAGCGGTTCGCCGGGGACGCGGCGCGGCTGGCCCGGCTCTACCGGCCCGAGGACGGCGCATAACGATCCCGCCCACTCCGGGTGCGCCCCTGTGCCCCAGGGCCGATGCTTGACCCGTGATGGACGAGACGGAGTTCTGGGAGCTGGTGGACGATGCCCGGGAGGCCGCCGAGGGCGACCCGGAGGAGCAGGCCGACCTGCTCGTGGACCGGCTCGCCCAGCTGGATCCGGACTCGGTCCTGGACTTCGCCCGGCACTTCGAGTCCCGCTACAACCGCGCCTACCGCTGGGACCTGTGGGGCGCCGCCTGGGTGCTGCTGGACGGGGCGAGCGACGACGCCTTCGACTTCTTCCGGTGCTGGCTGATCGGCCAGGGCCGCGAGGTGTTCGAGGGCGCCGTGCACGACCCGGACGCGCTCGCCGATCTGCTGGACGACTTCGACGAGGAGATCGACGGCGACGGCGAGGAGCTCGGTTACGCGGCGGACGAGGCCTACGAACAGCTCACCGGCGTGGTCGCGCCCGATCTGGAGATCGCGCCGGCGCCCCCGGAACCGGAGGGCACGCCGCTCGACTTCGAGAACGAGGGGTTGCTCGCCGAGCGCTATCCCCGGCTGTGGCAGCGCTTCAGGGGCTGATCAGGCGACCCGGCTGCGGCCGGTGTCGGACGCGATGGACGCGTGCGTCCCCGCGGCCTGCACCGCGTGGTGCAGGGGCGCGGCGTTGGCCTGGTCGAGGGCGTCCGCGGTGACCGCGGCCGGGCCCAGGACGACGGTCACGACCGCGCAGAGCACCGCCCAGGGGCCGCGCGTGCGGCCCGTCCGCCCGTCCGTGTTCCCCGGGGCCTTCGTACGACCGTTGTTCATGGTCCCCACCTTCGGTCGGCTGTCTGTGGCCACGACCGTAGGGGGCCGGGATCTCAGGACGCTGCGCGTTCGCTGTGGCCTCGCTGTGGGCCGTCCGGCCTGCCCTGGAGACGGGCCGCGAGCTGTCTGATCTCGGGCAGGCGGGCGTGCAGGGCGGCGCCCGGGCAGCTGGTCATGTAGCCGTCGTTGTGGCCCGCGAGGGCGGGCAGGCGGGCTGTGGTGCCGGCCGCGTAACGGCTCAGGCCGTTGCTGGAGACCAGGCGGACGTCCGAGCGCGGGTCGGTGCCGCTCAGGCCCAGTTTCCAGGCGGAAAGGGCGGCGATCGCGCGGATCATGGGCTGCGGGACGGGCATGCCCTCGGTGAAGGTGCCCAGGGCGGCGATGCCCGCGGTGCGGTGGTTGAAGCCCTGGGTGTGGGCGCCGGTGACGGCGCGCTCCACGCCCCCGGCGCGGCCCTCGTAGATGGTGCCGCAGCGGTCGACGACGAAGTTGTAGCCGATGTCGTCCCAGTCGCGGGTGCCGGTCTGGCCGGTGTAGAGGTCCCGGATGATGCGGGGCGCGTCGGCGCAGTCGTAGCCGTTGGGCGAGTCGGTGTGGTGGACGAAGACGGCGGCGACCCGGTCGTCGTAGCGCGGGCGCGGCTGCGCGCGGGCGGCGTCGCCCAGCCAGTGCGCTCTCGGCTCGATGGGCGGGCGCGGGGCGGTGTAGGACGTGGCCGGGGAGCGGGGCGGGGCGGCGCGGGAGCCGGTGTCGGCGGCGTTCTCCACGCCGTGGGCGCACAGGAACAGCGCCACGACCGCGGCGGCGCCCGGCAGGCAGCCGAGCAGCACGCGGACCGCGCGCGGCAGGCCGGCTATGCCGGGTGCCCCGGCGGCGGGGCGTCTGCGTGCGCCCCGCCGTCTTCGCAAGACACGCATGATCCCACTGTCGGCCTGATCCGGTCCGTCCGCGATGTGTGATGTGCCACCCGGTGGAACCATCGTCACGGTCCGCGTCGTTTTTCCCTCTGCACGCCCGCGACCGATTCCGATCACCCGTGTGCGTGTGACTGATCACCGGGCCCTCCCCCCGCGTATTAAGGGGTCCCGAGAGAAAGGCGGCGTGCGTGGACCTGCTCGACATCCTGCTGTTGCTGGTCGTCCTGGCCTACGCGGCGTCCGGGTACCGGCGCGGGCTGGTGGCCGGCTGTGTGTCGCTGACGGGCTTCGTGGGCGGTGCGGTCGTCGGCGTGTGGATCCTGCCGTGGGTCATGGACCTGGTGGAGGCGGGCACGACGCGGGCGACGCTGACAGCGGTGTTCACGGTGCTGCTCCCGGCGGTGGTGGGGCACGAGCTGGCGGGGCGCCTCGCGCTGCGGCTGCGGCGGGAGCTGGACCGGGGGCCGCTGCGGGTGCCGGACGGGATCGGCGGGGCGGTGGCCAACGCGGTGGCCGTGCTGATCGTGGCGTGGGTGGCCGCGAGTGTCCTGGGCGCCTCCTCGTCGCCGTCGGTCACCTCGGCGATCCGGGAGTCGCGGCTGCTCGGCGCCGTGCAGCGGACGATGCCGGACACCACCCCGGCCTGGTTCTCGGGGGCCACGTCCGCGCTGACGCAGGCGGGCTTCCCGCAGGTCTTCAACCCCTTCGAGAACGAGTCGACGGCCGAGGTCGCCAAGCCGACCGGCGACAGCGTCACGGCGGCCGCCACCGACGCGGCGAAGCGGAGCACCGTGAAGGTCGAGGGCGTCGCGGGCACCCAGGGGCGCGAGGGCAGCGGGTTCGTGTACGCGCGTGAGCACGTGATGACCAACGCCCATGTGGTGGCGGGCATCGACGAGCCGACCGTGCAGATCGGCGGCGTCGGGCGCACGTACGAGGCGCGGGTGGTGCTCTTCGACCCGCAGAAGGACGTTGCGGTGCTCTACGTGCCGGACCTCAGGGCGCCCGTGCTGCGGTTCGACGACGACGCGGAGCGCGGTGACTCGGCGGTCGTCGCCGGCTATCCGCAGGACGGCGATCTGAACCTTCAGGCGGCGACGGTCGCGAACCGGGTGCGGGCCACGGGCCAGAACATCTACAACGACGGGACGGCCACCCGGGAGATCTACTCGATCCGCTCCACCGTCCGCCCGGGCAACTCCGGCGGCCCGCTGCTCACCACCGACGGCCGGGTGTTCGGCGTGGTCTTCGCCCGCTCCACCTCGGACGCCGAGACGGGCTACGTCCTGACGGCGGACGAGGTCGCCCCCGACGCGCGGCGCGCAGCGGGTGCGACGGCACCGGTGGACACGGGCGAGCCGGCCGCGTCGTAGCCCCGGCTCACAGGAAGCGCCCCATCAGCACGTCGTCGACGTAGGCCCCGTCGAGCAGGAACTCCTCGGGCATGATCCCCTCGACGACGAACCCTTCGGCCGCGTAGAGCGCCCGGGCGGGGGTGTTGTGCCCGAGGACGCGCAGGGTGATGCGGCGGGCGCCGCGCCGGCGGGCCTCGTCGACGGCGGCCCGGACCAGTGCCCGCCCGACCCCCCGGCCTCGCGCCTCCCCGGCGACGGCGAGGCCCTGGATCTGGCGGACGTGCCGGTTCGAGTCGAGCGGAGTGGGGAAACCGAGCAGGACATAGCCCGCGAGACGGTCGCCGAGCTCGGCGACCAGGCAGTCCTCGGGGGTGTGCCGCTCGCTGAAGAAGGGGGCGTACGGCGGCTGCGGCTCCGGCGTCACCGCGTGCAGGGGCGACCAGGCGAGCCGGTCGAGCAGGGCCAGCTCGTCGCCGTCCTCGGTGCGGGCGGTGCGGATGCGCGGTTCGGGGAGCTCGGACATGGGCGTCACCCTACGGCGAGCGGATCGAGGCCTTGCAAGGGTTTTACGGGGCCGCCCGGCAGGATGGATTCATGGAACATTCAAGATTCGCGGTGGCGGGTGCGTCCGGGCTCATCGGCAGCGCCCTGGTGCGGTCTCTGACCGCCGACGGACACGAGGTGCGCCGCCTGGTACGCGGCACGCCCCGCTCGGCCGGGGAGATCCGCTGGGATCCCGAGGGCGGGCGGGTGGACGCGGCCGGGCTCGCCGGGTGCCACGCGGTGGTGAACCTGGCCGGGGCCGGGGTCGGCAACCGGCGCTGGACGGACGCCTACAAGCGGCGGATCCGCGACAGCCGGGTGAACGGCACGGCGGCCCTCGCCGAGGCGGTCGCGTCGCTGGACGCGAAGGACCGGCCGCGGGTCTTCGTGAACGGCAGCGCCATCGGCTACTACGGCGAGACCGGACAGCGCACGGTCGACGAGAGCGCGCCCGCGGGAGAGGGGTTCCTGCCCGCGCTGTGCGTCGAGTGGGAGGGGGCCACCGCACCCGCCCGGGAGGCCGGTGTCCGCACGGCGGTCACCCGGACCGGGCTGGTCGTCTCCCGCGAGGGCGGCGCCTGGGAGCGACTGTTCCCGCTGTTCCGGGCGGGGGCCGGCGGGCGGATGGGCGACGGGCGGCAGTACTGGTCGTTCGTCGCGCTGCACGACGAGGTCGCCGCGATCCGGCATCTGATCGACACCGACGGCCTGTCCGGACCGTTCAACATCACCGCGCCGAACCCCGTGACGAACCGTGAGGTCACGGCGGCGATGGGACGCGTGCTGCACCGCCCGACCCTGTTCCCGGTGCCCGCGACCGTCCTGCGGACCGTGCTCGGCGAGATGGCCGGGGACGTCCTCGGCAGTGCCCGGGTGCTGCCCACGCGTCTGCTGGAGTCGGGCTTCCGGTTCGCCTTCCCGGAGATCGAGGGGGCGATCCGCGCGGCCCTGTGACGGCTCCCCGCCCCGCCGGGGCCTGACCGGGCGGGGCGGGCCCCGCCGGGGCCCGCCCGGGCGGCGCACACCGGACGCCTGTCCGGGACCCGACCGGCCGTTCCGAGACACCTCCCCGATCCGCACACCAGCCTCCTGTGACCACTTGATGCCCACAAGATGCCCGAATGCGACCGCCGTGCGACCGTGCCCTGCCGATGCGCGACTCCCGTTGACCGATCACGGTCCTACCCTCGACCAGAACTCGCGTATCCCTGCGGCCTGTTGAGGGCATGACGTCTCCAGCGCCCGCGCAACCTCGAGGAGGGGCACGTGCTTGAGCCCGCGTACCAGGCGGACGTGGTCGTCGTGGGGGCCGGGGTCGCCGGACTCTCGGCCGCGCACCGGCTGACCAGCGCAGGAGTGACGACCATGGTCCTGGAGGCCGCCCACGGGGTCGGCGGCCGCATGGCGACGGAGAAGGTCGACGGCTTCCGGCTCGACAGGATCGGCCAGTTGCTGTCCACGGCGTATCCAGAACTACGACTGACACCCGGTCTCGACGGGCTGGTGCTGCGGCCCTTCGCGCCCGGTGTCCTGCTGCACGGCGACGGACGCCACCACCGTGCCGGCGTCCAGCCGGGCGCAGGGGGCGCAAGGGGCGCACTGCACGCTGTTCGCGCGCTCGCGAGCGCGCCCCGGTCGCCGTCCGCGCCCAGGCAGACCCGGCGGCCGGTGGCCGTGCCCGGCCGGCAGGTCTCGGTCCCCCGCAGCCGGCCCGGTGCTCCGCTGGGCACGGCCGTCGACCAGGCCCGGCTCGGCGCCGCCCTGACCCGGCTCGCGGGCACACCGGCCGAACGGCTGCTGGCCCGCCCGGAGTTGCCCGCCGGGGAGGCCCTGGCAGCGCGCGGGCTGCCCGCCCGTACGATCGACGGCTTTCTGCGTCCGCTGCTCGCCGCCCTGCTGTGCGACCCGGGCCTGACGACGTCCAGCCGGTGCGCGGACCTCGCGCTGCGCGCCTTCGCGCGGGGCCGGTTGTGCCTGCCGGAGGGCGGTGCGGAGGCCTTGCCGGAGCAGCTGGCGCGCACGCTGCCGCCGGGCACGGTGCACACCGGCGTGCGCGTCACCTCCGTCTCGACGACCTCGGTGACCACCGCGGAGCACGGTGAGATCCGGTGCCGGGCGGTTCTGGTGGCGACGGGCGCGCGCGCCGCCGCCGAGCTGCTGCCCGGGCTGCGGGTGCCGGAGTTCCACCCGGTGACGGTGGTGCACCACACGACCGACGAGCCCCCGGCGACGGGCGCGTCGCTGTTGCTCGACGCGGATCTCGGCGGGCCGGTCGCACACACGGCGGTGGTCAGCCGGGTGGACCCGACCCGGGCACCGGCGGGGCGGTCGCTGGTGTCGTCGACGGTACTCGGGCGGCATCGCGGGGACATCGACACGGCTGTGCGCATGCATCTGGCGCGGTTGTACGGGGTGTCGACGGCCCGGTGGGAGACGCTGGCCGTGCACCGGACGGTGGAGGCGGTGCCGGCGATGCGGCCGCCGCATGATCTGCGGCGGCCGGTGCGGTTGCTCGCGGGCCTGTACGTCTGTGGGGATCACCGGGATACCAGCACTGTCCAGGGCGCTTTGCACTCCGGGCACCGGGCGTCGGCGGCGATTCTGGCGGACCTCGGGGCCGGACGGTCCATGCATGTCGCCGACCCCGTGCCGACTGTTCCGAGGGCTGCCTAGTTTCGTCGAGTGCGGGTGTGCCCCGGACGGTCCATGCATGTCGCCGACCCCGTGCCGACTGTTCCGAGGGCTGCCTAGTTTCGTCGGGTGCGGGTGTGCTGTGGCTGTTCGCGCAGGCCCCCGCGCCCCTGGGCTGCTTCACCCAAGGGCCGCCACCTTGTCGCGGTACGTACGCACCGGCGCCGCGTCCTTGTACGGCTCCAGTCGGCGCTCGAAGTCCCTCACGTACTCCACCGCCCGCACCGAGCGCATCTCGGCCGCCTGGCCTGCCGCTTCCGCGGCGAGCCGGCAGGCCTGGTCGAGTTCGCCGAGGCCCAGGCGTGCGGTGGCGAGGACCACGCGGCAGAACAGGCGGCTGCGGGCGTAGGAGGGGGCCCGCAGCTGGAGTGAACGCTCGGCGTGCTGGGCGGCGGCGCGGAACTGCTGCAGGTCACGGTGGCAGTGGCCGAACTCGTCGGCGAGCTGGGCCTCGTCGAAGAACTTCGCCCAGTGCGGCACGTCGTCGCCGGGCCGGGCCGTCTCCAGCGCACGTTCGGCCCGGACCAGCGCGGCGGTGCAGGCCCGGACCTCGCCGAGCACTCCGTGCCCGCGCGCCTCGGAGGCGTGCAGCAGGGCCTGGACGACGGGCGGGCCGGACGTGCCGACGCCCTGCTGGGCCACCCGGGCGAGCTGGACGGCCTCCCGCCCGTGTCCGAGGTAGACGGCCTGGCGGCTCATGGTCACCAGCACGTAGGCCCCGTACGTGCGGTCCCCGGCCGCCTGGGCGAGCCGCAGCGCCTGCACGAAGTAGCGCTGGGCGAGTCCGTGCGCGGCGATGTCGTACGAGGTCCAGCCGGCGAGCCGGGTCAGGTCGGCGGCGGCGGCGAAGAGGCGGCGGCCCGTCTGCTCGCCGTAGGTGCCGCGCAGCATGGGCTCGCACTCGTGCTCCAGGTAGCGCACGAGGGCCTGGCGGGCGTGGCCGCCGCCGTAGGCGTCGTCGAGGGTGCGGAAGAGCTCGCCCACCGAGCGCAGTGCGGCGATGTCGCCGGCGGTGACCTTCTGGCCGGGTCCGCGTTCGGCCTGGCCGCGCCGGCGGGGCGGGGACGGGGCGCCCTGCTCGGTCGTGGCCGTGGGGCGGAGCGTGGGGCGGCCCTGTGCCGGGATGCGGGACACGGGCGTCTCGCCCCGGGCGACCTTCTCGTCGGCCCGGCCGATCAGCCAGTCCCGGCTGGGCACGACGAGCCCGGCCGGGGTGAAGGCGATCTTGCGGAGCTCCGCGTGGCTGCCGGAGTCCTTGCGCCACAGCCCGCTGACGATGTCGACGGCCTCCTCGGGGGTGGCGGCGAACTCCAGCCCCGCGTAGACGGGGGCGCAGGCGTCCAGACCGAGGTCCTGGGCGGTGAGGCGGCGGCCCAGGCGCCGGGTGAAGACCTCGGCGATCAGGGCCGGGGTGGTGCCCCTGGGCTGCTGGCCGCGCAGCCACCGGGTGACGGATGTTTTGTCGTATCTCAGATCAAGCCCGTGCTCGAGACCGAGCTGGTCCACGCGACGGGCGAGTCCCGCGTTGGAGAACCCCGCTTCTGCGATGAGCGCGGCGAGCTGTCGGTTGGGGGTGCGCTGCGCGGGTCGTTCCGTCATCTGCGGTGCGGTCTCCTGCCTTCCGGCCTTCGTGATGTGCGCGGATTGCCTGTGAGCAGGCCTTATGCCTTGCTGAACGGCGCGAATGTAGCGGAGAGTAAGCACCCCATCACACATTTTCGCGGACATTCATCCGATCGTGTGAGGATTGCCCCCGGGACTGACGTGTCCGGGCCGGACGTACAGTGACTTGGGCGCGTTATGTGCCTGACACACCCGTCCGAGGGAGGCGCTTGCCGTGAGTGAGTTGCGGTTCGTCCGCATGGGGTTCGGTGACGAGGCCGTCGAGTACCAGGAGGCGTGGGACGAGCAGCGCCGGGTGCACGCGGCGCGCTTCGCGGACGAGATCCCCGACACCGTGCTGCTCCTGGAGCACCCCCCGGTCTACACGGCCGGCCGGCGCACGGCGGACAACGAGCGGCCCCTCGACGGCACGCCCGTCATCGACGTGGACCGCGGCGGCAAGATCACCTGGCACGGCCCCGGCCAGCTGGTGGGCTACCCCATCCAGAAGCTCCCGCGCCCGGTGGACGTCGTGGCGCACGTACGCCGCCTGGAAGAGGCCCTGATCCGCACGTGCGCGGAGTTCGGCCTGGAGACGAGCCGGGTCGAGGGCCGCAGCGGCGTGTGGATCCTGGGCGACCCGGTGGAGCAGCGCCCCGCGCTCGGCGGGCTGTCGCTGGACTTCGACCCGCGTCTGCACGACGAGGAGTTCGACCCGCGCATGAACGGCCCGGAGTACGCGCCGTCCAACGCGGGCCAGCGCCGGGAGGACCGCAAGATCGCCGCGATCGGCATCCGCGTCGCCAAGGGCGTCACCATGCACGGCTTCGCGCTCAACGTGGACCCCGACAACAAGTGGTTCGACCGGATCATCCCCTGCGGCATCCGCGACGCGGGCGTCGCCTCGCTGGCCGGCGAGCTCGGCCGGGACGTGACGATCGAGGAGGTCCTGCCGGTCGTGGAGCGCCATCTGCGGGAGGTCCTGGAGAACGCGGAACTGAAGCCGCGGGAGATCGAGAAGACGCCGGCGGCATAAAACGACCCGTGGCGGAGCTGGAGGGGTAGCCGCCCATACAGGCATTCAAATCAACGGGCGTACCCTTGAGGACGCCGAAGAATCAATCGCTAGGGAGCCGGTCGTGTCCGCAGTCGCACCCGACGGACGCAAGATGCTGCGCCTGGAGGTCCGCAACAGCCAGACCCCCATCGAGCGCAAGCCCGAGTGGATCAAGACCCGGGCGAAAATGGGTCCCGAGTACACCGCGATGCAGAAGCTCGTGAAGAGCGAGGGCCTGCACACGGTCTGCCAGGAAGCCGGCTGCCCCAACATCTACGAGTGCTGGGAGGACCGCGAGGCGACCTTCCTCATCGGCGGCGACCAGTGCACCCGGCGCTGCGACTTCTGCCAGATCGACACCGGCAAGCCCGAGGCGCTCGACCGCGACGAGCCCCGTCGCGTGGGTGAGTCCGTGGTCACGATGGACCTGAACTACGCCACGATCACCGGCGTCGCCCGCGACGACCTGGAGGACGGCGGCGCCTGGCTGTACGCCGAGACCGTGCGCCAGATCCACCAGCAGACCGAGGGGCGCGAGGCCGGACGTACGAAGGTCGAGCTGCTGGCTCCCGACTTCAACGCGGTCCCCGAGCAGCTGGCGGAGGTCTTCTCCTCCCGGCCCGAGGTCTTCGCGCACAACGTCGAGACGGTCCCGCGGATCTTCAAGCGCATCCGCCCCGGCTTCCGCTACGAGCGGTCCCTGAAGGTGATCACCGAGGCGCGCGACTACGGCCTGGTCACCAAGTCGAACCTGATCCTCGGCATGGGCGAGACCCGCGAGGAGGTCAGCGACGCGCTGAAGCAGCTGCACGAGGCGGGTTGCGAGCTGGTCACCATCACGCAGTACCTGCGGCCCTCCGTGCGCCACCACCCGGTGGAGCGCTGGGTCAAGCCGCACGAGTTCGTGGAGCTCAAGGAGGAGGCCGAGCAGATCGGCTTCTCCGGTGTGATGTCCGGGCCGCTGGTGCGCTCCTCGTACCGCGCCGGGCGGCTCTACCAGATGGCCATGGAGCAGCGTCATTCGGCCGCTCCGCGGCGGGGGGACGGGCACATCGCGGCGCAGGCCGTCTGACGAACCGTCACCGCCCCTGCCCGCCAAGGGGCGGGACAAGCGTGTGAATTCGCGCACAAGAGACTACTCGCCAGTAGCGGCCGATTCGACGCGGTCCTGACCGTCCTCGCAGATGAGGGCACATGTCAGGACCGCGTCGGCGTTCCACCGGTCCCCGCCGACCCTTCATGGGTGTTTGACCGGCCGGTCACGCGCTGGTAACACCAATCAGTAACGCTGGACTCACAGCACGTACACCCGCTCCCGAGGGGGGACCTCACCCATGCAGGCCGCGCCGCCCGTCCGCGCCACCGCGATCCCGTCCTTCACGACCGCCCTGCGTGCCGTCGAGTCGCTGCTGATGAGCAGCGGTCAGCGCACGGCCCGCCGCAACGCCTGGACCTCCGTGCTGGAGGACCGCCGTCGCGCCAAGGACCGGGTCGAGACGCAGCGCGTCATCGAGCAGTCCCTGTCCGTCCACCCCTGATCCCGGGCCCTCCCCCACGGTGCACCCGCGGGCACTGCCGTCGTCGGGGCTTGTGGGGCCACGTAGACTGCGTGGCATGGCGAGGAAGGAACCTGCAGCGGACGCTGCGAATGCCGGGCGACTGAAGCAGATCGCCCTTACCTACAAGATGACCCGCAGGGCCGACAAGAAGATCGGTCTTGTACTCGCGGCAGTCGGAATCGTCACCTTCGGTGTCTTCCTCGCGATCGGTTTCTTGATCGGTCACCCCATCTATCTCGGCATCCTGGGCCTCCTGCTCGCCTTCCTCGCGTCGGCGATCGTGTTCGGGCGCCGGGCCGAGCGGGCCGCCTTCGGGCAGATGGAGGGACAGCCCGGTGCCGCGGCGGCGGTGCTCGACAACATCGGCCGGGGCTGGACGACGACCCCCGCGGTGGCGATGAACCGCAACCAGGACGTGGTGCACCGGGCGGTCGGCAAGGCCGGCATCGTCCTGGTCGCCGAGGGCAACCCGAACCGGGTGAAGACCCTGCTGGCCGCCGAGAAGCGGAAGATGAACCGCATCGTCGCGGACGTCCCGGTGCACGACCTGGTCGTGGGCACGGGTGAGGGCCAGATCGAGCTGAAGAAGCTGCGGACGACCATGCTGAAACTCCCGCGCGTGCTGACCGGCCCGCAGGTCACGGCCACCAACGACCGGCTGCGCGCGCTCGGTGACCTGATGAGCAACATGCCGCTGCCGAAGGGGCCGATGCCGAAGGGCATGCGCCTGCCGAAGGGCGGGCCGAAGGCTCGCTGACACCCGCACACGACATGAACGAGGGGCGCCCGGACCACACCGGGCGCCCCTCGTTCACGTCGGTCGGTTCGCGCGACGGGTCAGATGCGGACCTCGACCGTGCCGGCCAGCCGGTCGTGCAGGCCCCGGCCGTCGCGGTCCCAGATCAGCGCGGGGATCGCGAGGAAGAGCAGGACCGTGCGCAGGGCGGCGCGCCACGGACTGACCCGGCCGGTGTCCAGGGCGAGCACCCGCAGGCCGAACAGGCGCTTGCCCGGGGTGAAGCCGACCGTACCGACCGTGAGGACCATCAGCGCGAACATGATGAGCGGCGCCCAGATCTGGGCCGCCTCGTTGTAGCTCTTCGTGATGAGACCGTATGCGATCAGGAGACACAGGCCCCAGTCGACGGCGAGGGCGCCGAGCCGACGGCCCGGGCGGGCGATCGAGCCGGGTCCCTCCTCGGGCAGACCGAGCTGCTCGCCCCGGTATCCGAAGTCGACACCGGCCTCTTCCGCGGCCGCGCGGGGCCCGGAAAGCCACGATCCGAGTGCTTGCCTGTTGTCCACCCGTCCACGGTACTGCGCCCGTAAATGACCAGGGCACGGCGGGGTGTGTCCGGGCTACGGTGGAGGGTGAGCCGGTTAACTTGTGCGAAACAAATGAGTCACGCCCGAGAAACCACCCGTCCCTAGGGTCGAGGTCAGCGTGTGCCACCCGCACTGGCAGCACGAACGAACTACCACCCCGGCGGGACGGTCGGGAGTAGGAGGAGCTGGATGTTCCAGAACGCCGACGAGGCCAAGAAGTTCATCGCGGACGAGGACGTCAAGTTCATCGACGTCCGCTTCTGCGACCTCCCGGGCGTGATGCAGCACTTCACGGTGCCTGCGGAGGCGTTCGACGCTGACGAGGAGCTCGCCTTCGACGGCTCCTCGATCCGGGGCTTCCAGGCCATTCACGAGTCCGACATGGCGCTGCGCGCGGACCTCTCGACCGCCCGGGTCGACCCGTTCCGCCGTGACAAGACGCTGAACATCAACTTCTTCATCCACGACCCGATCACGGGCGAGCAGTACTCCCGTGACCCGCGCAACGTGGCGAAGAAGGCCGAGGCCTACCTCGCGTCGACCGGCATCGCCGACACGGCGTACTTCGGTCCCGAGGCCGAGTTCTACGTCTTCGACTCGGTGCGCTTCGCCACCACCGCGAACGAGTCCTTCTACCACATCGACTCCGAGGCCGGTGCCTGGAACACCGGTGCCCTCGAGGACAACCGTGGTTACAAGGTCCGTTACAAGGGCGGCTACTTCCCGGTCCCGCCGGTCGACCACTTCGCCGACCTGCGTGCCCAGATCTCCCTGGAGCTGGACCGGGCCGGCCTGAAGGTCGAGCGCCAGCACCACGAGGTGGGCACCGCCGGCCAGGCCGAGATCAACTACAAGTTCAACACGCTGCTCGCCGCGGCCGACGACCTCCAGCTCTTCAAGTACATCGTGAAGAACGTGGCGTGGCAGAACGGCAAGACCGCGACCTTCATGCCGAAGCCGATCTTCGGTGACAACGGCTCGGGCATGCACGTCCACCAGTCGCTGTGGACCGGCGGCCAGCCGCTCTTCTACGACGAGGCCGGTTACGCGGGCCTGTCGGACACCGCCCGCTACTACATCGGCGGCATCCTCAAGCACGCCCCGTCGCTGCTGGCCTTCACCAACCCGACGGTGAACTCGTACCACCGCCTGGTGCCGGGCTTCGAGGCGCCGGTGAACCTGGTGTACTCGCAGCGCAACCGCTCCGCCGCCATGCGTATCCCGATCACGGGGTCGAACCCGAAGGCCAAGCGCGTCGAGTTCCGCGCGCCCGACTCCTCCGGCAACCCGTACCTGGCCTTCTCGGCGCTGCTGCTGGCCGGCCTGGACGGCATCAAGAACAAGATCGAGCCGGCCGAGCCGATCGACAAGGACCTCTACGAGCTGGCCCCCGAGGAGCACGCGGGCGTCCCGCAGGTCCCGACCTCGCTCCCGGCCGTCCTCGACTCCCTTGAGGCCGACCACGAGTTCCTCCTCCAGGGCGACGTGTTCACGCCGGACCTGATCGAGACGTGGATCGACTACAAGCGCACGAACGAGATCGCGCCGCTGCAGCTGCGTCCGCACCCGCACGAGTTCGAGCTGTACTTCGACGTGTGATCTGGCCCCAGGTCAGGGCGTATGACCGCTCTCCTGGGCCGTCTGTGAGCCGTCGGCCGACTCTCCCAGCATGGGAGAGTCGGCCGACGGCTTTCCCGTCACCAGGGACGAAGGGTTTCGTCGGCGCAGATTGCCGCTTGGAAACGCTCCCACCCCTGTGCGGACACATGCACGTGCTGCTGGCAAGTCCGAACTCCACGCCCAGCACTAGGCGATGATGGGGCCCCAATACTGATGCCGCCCTGGGCGCTAATTGTTCGTAAAGACGACGAGCCTCGGAGTGACGGCCGCTGTGAAAGGTGAAGGATGCCACCATGCTTTCCGCCATGATCGACTCTTCGTGGTCGTCGCCGAAGTCACGTCGGGCGGCCAGCATTCTCTGCTGAGCGACACTCAACGCTTCCTCGGCAGAACGCATGGGCGAACCTAATTCCCACAGGATCCTCTCGGCTTCGCCGATACCTGCTTCTCCCGCCTGCCGCAGCACCGAGGTTGCGATCATGAAATGACCCTCGTGCATTGCATTCAAGGCGATGTTGTAGGCCTCGTGGAGCGGCGCAAGCTCCATCACTGTCGTCCAGACAGATTCGGGTATGGCTTCCTGCCCAGGTAAGTCGATCAGATAGTCGAAGGCCAGGCATCCGTGTTCTGGATCGCCGAGCAGTAGGCTGTTGGCTCCGGCAGGGACCGTGGGGGTCAAGGCCCAGTTCAGCGCCTCAGGGTACGACTCCGGACGCAGCTCCACCCCGCCGCGGCGAGCGAGATAGATCTCGTGCAGTTGCTGGAGAACGTCCGTGGGCAACGGGCGGTGGTAGCCGGCACGACGGGCGTCGACTGCCGCTGCGACCAGCGCTGCCCCACGAGGGTGCTGTCCGGGGACCCAGCCGTGCTGCCACGCTTCGGCCAGTTCCGGGCCGGCCGCCAACAGCTCGGCCACACCGAATCTCTCGTCACCGGCCAGCGCGCGGACCAGTCGGGAATCTGTTGCGACGGCACCAGCACGTTCGCGCTCGGTGTCCGACCATCGCCGCTCGACGGAGACCACTTGGGCCTGCCTCAACACGGCCCGTCCCTGCCGCCAGACTTCTTGCGCGACGCCGGAGACCTCTGTCTCCGCACGGTCGCGATAACGGTCGTACTCGTGACTGCGCATGGTGACGAGAACCAGCACGTACCGGTCCGAGGAAAGCAGGCGGTGCAGCACGGATGTGGTCAGCCCTCCCGTACCCAGGAAGCGTTCCAGGTCATCCAGCCACACCACACAGCGATCCACGGCTTCCCAACCGTCCAGCAGGACTGCCACTGCTTCGCGCGTCGAAGGAGCCACGAAATGGTGATCGGGGTGCAGCAAGCGGATCGCCTCGAAGGCGGCTCGTGTCTTACCCGAAGTGGACTCGCCGACCAGTAGGACGAAGCCGCCGCGTCGCAGGGCAGCGTGCAGGTGGGGCTCGATATCGCGAGTGACGTACGCCGGCACCCGATCGACTTCACCGTCCCGCTCGATGGTCGCCGCCGGGTGGACGCCGACCGCAATAGGGTCACGTAAGTCTCGTACCAGCGGAAAGCGTCCGGCTCGCGAGGCGATCTCCAAAGCCTCGGGGCGACGGCGAGCCACTTCGGCCTGCCGCTGCCATTCCGACTGGGCGCCTACAGCCACGGCGCCGGCCACAGCCGCCGCCACGGCCCCCACCGCCCCCGCCCACGCTTCAGACCCCAGCAGCGCGGCGACCAGTCCGACGCCCGCGCTGACCACCGTCACCGCCACCAAACGAACCCACGGCCGGAACGGTCCCTTGTTGGCCCCCACCGGCTCCTCCCACCCTCGATGGCAAGGGACTGCCGGGAAATCCTGCCCTCGGAAGGCCATAACGAACCGTGGTCAGCAAGGCGAGTGGGCTGACTGCAGCGCGTATGCGGCGCTGACGGGGGCGCGGGCGTGTGTTCTATTCTTGGGGCAGGACCACACGGGGGTGGATGGGAATGCCCGAGCACGAACAGGACGACCAGGAGCGCGAGTTCGACCTCAGATGGGCGGACCGGGCCGAGCACAAGGAGCCCTCGGCCCGGGCCCGTATGCTCGCCGCGCGCTGGAAGCACGACCCGCCCGGGCCGGTGCCGTTCCGTGCCGACCCGGAGCACGTCGGCTCCCGCCGCCGCTCCTCCTGGATCTCGACCGCCGTGGTGCTGGGGTGCGTGGCAGCGGTGATCGTACTGCTGGGGTACATCAACTTCCGGGCGCCGTACTAGGTCCCGACCGCCGGGACGAGCTCGCGTCCCGGCGTCGGTCCCTGACCTCGGGGAGAGGCTCGAAGCCGGCCGCCCTGTAGGTGGCGACGGCGGCGACGCCGGAGCTCGGGGTGCACACGAGCGCGCTCGACGAGCCCAGCTCACGCAGAGCGGCAGCCGCGGCGACGGTGATCGCCTTGCCGTGGCCCTGCCCGCGATGGTCCCGGTGCACACCCATCGGCTCGAGCAGCCCGGGCTTCCCCGGACCCGCCGACCACACCGTCACCGTCGCCACCGCGTCGCCCCGGCCGTCGTAGGCGACCAGACACCGGGCGTCGGCGTACGGCACTCCGGCAGCCATCGCGTGCCAGTGGCCCTCCGTGAACGTGGACCTGTCGAACGACGCCCGCTGTACGGCGGCCCGCACGTACGCCTGCTGCGGCCCGATCACCTCGATCCGCACGCCTGGCTCCTCCACCGGCTCCCTCAGGTCGCGACGCAGCGGCGTCCAGGGCGCGTCGAGGCTCCAGCCCTGCTGGCACAGCAGCTCCTGGACCGGCGAGCCGACGGGCGCCTCGACGTACGCCTCGCCCTCCTTCAGCACGCCGCGCTCCGGCTCGGTCAGGTCCGCCACCAGCTGCCTCGCCAGCCCCTCGTCCTGGCGGACGTCCGGTGCCATCGTCAGCCGCAGCACTTCGGGGCCGTCCAGCAGCCCGACGGCGATAATCCGTCCGGCACGGCTCCAGGTCCGTACCGCCGCGGCCGTCGCCCCCGCGCCGAACCGCCAGAACCAGCCCACGTCTCCCGGATGCAGCTGCATCGGCGCTCCGTCGTCCTGCCACTCCCGCAGCACGCCGACAGCCTCGCCCAAGCCGCCTGTCCCGGGTATGCCCACCACGATCGTCATGGCCCCGATGACACACCATCGCTCCGGCGGTAGGCACTCGGATTCAGCGGCTGTTAGCGTCCGGCCCCGTGGAAGATCGTGTGTACGTGGGCAACGCCGGTGCGGACGCCGCGCTGGACCGCGGCTGGATCCTCGGGCATTTCAAGGACGCCGGGGATCCGCGGCACAGCGAGGCCGTGGAGATCAAGTGGGGCGTGCATCCTCCCGGTGACGAGCGGGTGCAGTGGGTGCGGGGCGAGGCGCGTACCGCACTGCTCGTGCTGATCAGCGGCCGGTTCCGGGTGGAGCTGCCCGGGCGCAGTGTGCTGCTGGAGCGGCAGGGGGACTACGTCGTGTGGGGGCGCGGCGTCGATCACTCGTGGGTCGCCGAGGAGGAGTCGGTGGTGCTGACCGTGCGGTGGCCGTCCGTGCCCGGCTACGCGGTTTCCTCGGGCGGGTGACGCCTTTGCCCGGTCCGGATGCGCGCGTCCGCTCCTTAAGCGGGAGGCCTTTGCCCGCTCTGGGGACGTGCACGACCCGTTCATGAGCGGGGACGGTGCACACTGGCGGTGGGACGAGTGCGTGACTGCGGGGTGAGGCAGATGCACAGCCGCTTCCGGAGCGATCGGCGGTTGACCACCCGGATGGGGATCACGCTGTTCCTGCTCGGACTGTTGTACGTGGGGTTCGTCGCCGCGTTGATCGTGCTGCTGAAGTCGTGGGTGCTGGTCGTGGTGGTCGCGGCGGCGCTGCTCGGCGCGCAGTACTGGTTCTCCGACCGGGTCGCGCTGTACGCGATGCGCGGGCGGGTCGTGGAGCGGGACGAGTATCCCGAGTTGCATGGCGTCGTGGACCGGCTGTGTGCCCTCGCCGACATGCCCAAGCCGGTGGTCGCCGTGTCCGAGATGGACATGCCGAACGCGTTCGCGACCGGGCGGAACCCCGACCACGCGGTGGTCTGTGTGACGACCGGGCTGCTGCGGCGGCTGGAGCCGGCCGAACTGGAGGGCGTGCTGGCGCACGAGCTGTCGCACGTGGCGCACAAGGACGTCGCCGTGATCACGGTCGCGTCGTTCCTCGGGGTGATCGCGGGTCTGATCGTGAGGTTCGCCTTCTACTCCCAGCTGTTCGGCGGGGGCCGGAGGGACCAGAACACGGCGGCCGTCTTCGCCGCGGTGATGGGTGTGTCGGCGGCCGTCTACGCGATCAGCTTCCTGATGATCCGGGCCCTGTCCCGGTACCGGGAGCTGGCCGCGGACCGGGCTGCGGCCCTGCTCACCGGTCGGCCCTCGGCGCTGGCCTCCGCGCTCACCAAGGTCTCCGGCGACATCGCCCGCATCCCGACCAAGGACCTGCGCACGGCCCAGGCCTTCAACGCCTTCTACTTCACCCCGGCGCTGGGCCGTGAGCCCGGTGTCGCACGGCTCTTCTCGACCCACCCGAGCCTGGAGCAGCGGCTCGACCAGCTGGGCCGTATCTCCGCCGAACTGGGCGAGGCGGCGGCACCGGGAGGGGGGTGACCGGCGCATGGGGCTGCTGGACATCCTGCTCGGCCGGACGAAACCGGTCGTGGCGGATCTCGACCGGCTCTTCGCGCTGCCCTCGGCGGCCGTGACCCTGGAGGCCGCCGCGGGTTTCACACCGACGGGGCAGGGCGCGGTGTGCTTCGCCACGGTCGAGGGCGCGGCCTTCGAGCAGTCCCACCGCGAGGTGCAGGCCCTGCTGGACGCCGATTCCGACCGCGAGGGCCCGCCGGTGGAGCTGCGGCTGGACGACTACGGCTACTCCTGGCTGGTCTCGCGGCGCGCCCCCGGTCAGCTCTCCGCCCTCGTGAACGACCTGCACGCCGTGAACAGCCAGATGGAGGTCAACGGGTTCGGTCCCCAACTGCTCTGCTCCCTGGCCGGGTTCGAGGGCCCCGCCGGTCGGCGGCTCGCGCTGGTCTACCTCTACAAGCGCGGCACGTTCTACCCGTTCGCACCGCTGCCCGACGGAACACAGCGGCGCGACAACGCACTCGAACTGCGGGTGCGGGCCGCACTCGCCGGTGATCTGCGCATCGAGCAGGACCTGAGCCGCTGGTTCCCGGTGTGGGGGGCACCGGGACTGTGAACGCCCCTCATGGGCAGTGGGTCGCGTGAGTGAATGGCCGGATGAGCGAGCTGATCCCTTTCACACACGTCATCGGCGGCGAACGGCTCAAGGGATTGTGCACCGGCGACGGTGCGCCGGCCCGGGCGACGGCCGTCCTGTTGCACGGAGCGGGCAACGGCAGCAAGGAGCGGCTGGTGCCGCTGCTGGCGGAGTTCGCCGCGCACGGCTGTCATGCCCTCGCCTTCGACTTCTCGGGACACGGGGAGAGCACCGGCCTGCTGCGGGAGCTGAGCCTGCGGCGCCGCTTCGAGCAGGCCGTCTCCGTGATCGACACACACGCGCGTGGGGACGGGCCGCTGGTCCTGGTCGGGTTCAGCATGAGCGGCCAGACGGTGGCGGATCTCGTACGGCACTACGGGGAGCGGGTGGCGGCCCTGGGGCTGTGTGCGCCTGCGGTGTACGCGGGCGAGGCGTGGGACGTGCCGTTCGGCTCGGGCGACGGGCGGTTCAGCGAGATCATCCGCAGGCCCGGGAGCTGGCGTGCGGCGCCCGCGCTGGACGTCCTGCGGGCGTTCGAGGGACGTGCGGTGCTCGCGGTGCCGGGCACGGACGAGGTCATCCCGCCCGCGGTGACGGAGGCCCTCTCCGAGGCGCTGGCCCGTCGCGCGCAGTTCACCCACCGGGTACTCCCTGAAGCGGAGCACCGGTTGGGCCTGTGGTTCCGCGACCGTCCCGGCGACCGGCGGGAGTTCGTCACCGCCGTGCTGACCGGGCTGGGAGAGCAGGGCTGGACGGCGACGCGCGGGTGGGTGGCCAAGCAGCTCCCGGAGAGCCGTACAGTCGACAAGTCGACTCTCATGAGTGGGGGTTGGAGCGCCCAGATGCGGCGGCTCACGCTCGACGACGGCACCGAGCTGGCGCTGCGGACCTTCGTGAAGCCCTTCTTCCGGCGGCACGCGCCCGGGCTGCTGGCCCGCGAGGCGGAGATTCTCACGCTGCTGGCCGAACAGGAGGGCGTGCCGGCCCCCGAGCTGATCGGTGTCGACGCGACGGGCGAGCACTGCGACCATCCGTCCCTGTTGATGTCCCTGCTGCCGGGCCGGGTCCGGGTCGACGAGGAGGAACTCGACGCGCGGGTGGACCTGATGGCGGCCCAGCTGGCCCGGATCCACCGGGTCGTCCCCCGGGAGCGTCCGCGGACGTACCAGGCGTGGACGTCGCCGGGGGCGGTCCCGTCGGGGTGGGAGCGGGCCGTGGACGTCATCCGCCGCGATCCCCCGCCGTACGACGGCTGTTTCCTGCACCGTGACTTCCACCCGGGGAACGTCCTGTTCACGGGGTCGGGGACCGGTCTGCGGATCAGCGGGGTCGTCGACTGGGTGGAGACCTCCTGGGGACCGGCCGACCTGGACGTCGCCCACTGTTCGACGGCACTCGCGCTGCTGCACGGCCCCGAATACGGCCTCTCCTTCCGGAAGCGCTACGAGGCGCGGGGCGGGCGGCTCTTGGCCGACGGCCCGGACCACCTCTACTGGCGGCTGCTCGACGCCCTGGCCTACGTCCCCGACGCGGCGAAGCCGGCGGGGCCGTGGCGGGAACTGGGCCGGACGGATCTGACGCCCGAGGTGCTGGGCGGGCGGCTGGAGGCCTATGTGACGGGGCTGCTGGAGCGGTACGGCTGAGGCGGCAGGCCTGTCGCGGGCGACTGTCAGTGGTGTCCGCGATGATGCAGGAGGGTCGTAAGGACGCGGCGAGTGGAGGCCGGGTATGGGCGGCGGAGCGCGGTACATCGACGTGGCGGAGCGGCGGGCCCGGCTCGCGCTGCGGCACCGGCTGGCCGGGCGGGCCAGGGCGGGGACGCCCGAGGAGGTCGCCGATGCGCTGGTCGCGCTGCACGGCACGGACCCGGCGACGGTGTACCTGGCCGTGGGCGCACGGCTCGCGGACCCCGCCGGGACCGTCGGGGAGACGGAGCGGGCCCTGTACGGGGACCGTCACCTGGTGCGGATGCACGGCATGCGGCACACGGTGTTCGTGTTTCCCACCGCCCTGACCGCCGTCGTGCACGCTTCCACGGGGGTGGCCGTCGCCGCCCGGGAGAGGGCTTCGCTGCTCAAGCACATGGCGGCGGCCGGTGCGCCGGACGCGGCCTGGCTGAAGGAGGTCGAGGAGTCGACACTGGCGGCGCTCGCCCGGCGCGGGCAGGCGACCGCGGCCGAACTCGCCCAGGACGAACCGCGGTTGCGGAAGCAGTTCGTGTACGCGGCCGGGAAGAGCTACGAGGGGACGCACACGGTCTCGACCCGGCTGCTGAGGGTGCTGGGCGTCGAGGGGAAGGTCGTGCGCGGCCGGCCGCTCGGCTCCTGGACGTCCAGCCAGTTCCGCTGGGCTGTCGCGCCCGAGCATGCCGAGCCGGGCACGGCGGGGGCGCAGGCGGAGCTGCTGAGACGGTGGCTGAGCGCGTGCGGTCCGGCGACCGAGGCCGACCTGAAGTGGTGGACGGGGTGGCGCGTGACGGAGGTCCGCAGGGCCCTGGCCGCGATCGGGGCGGAGCCGGTGTCGTTGGACGAGGGGACGGGGTATGTGGCCGAGGGCGACGCGGACCCGGTGCCCTCGCCCGACGAGCCCTGGGCCGCGCTGCTGCCCGGACTCGACCCGACGGCGATGGGCTGGCAGCAGCGCGACTGGTATCTCGCCCCCGAGCTGCGGCCGGGGTTGTTCGACGGCAGCGGCAACGTCGGGCCGACGGTTTGGTGGAACGGACGGGTGATCGGCGGCTGGGCCCAGCGGCCCGACGGGGAGATCGTCTGGCGGCTTCTCGACGAGGACGGCGTCGGCCGGGAGGCCCATGCGGCGATCGGCTCGGAGGCGGAGCGGCTCGCCGGATGGCTCGGCACGACGCGAATCACCCCCCGCTTCCGGACACCGCTGGAGAAGGAACTGGCGGCAGGCTGAAGAACGGGGGGCTCTGTCGGAAGCGCCCCTAGGCCTTCCCCCCTCGGTCCGTGACGTACACCCCCGCCCGCGCCGCCGTCACCGCGGCCTCGGCGGCGCGGGCGGCCGTGGTCTCGTCGAGCCGGTCCCCGCTGATCAGCAGGTGGTAGTAGAGCGGGGCGGAGACCGCGCGCACCAGCTCGTGGGCATCGGTGCCCTGGGGCACCTCGCCCCGGTCGACGGCCTGCCGGACGCAGGGGGCCCATTCCCGTACGCGGATGTCGTAGAAGCGGTGCAGTGCGGCGGCCGTTCTCGCGTCGCCGGTCGCGGCGGCGATCAGGGCCTTGAACAGCGGTCCCTGCCGAGGGTCCGTGAGCGTGCGCTGGACGAGGAGGGCATTGGCCGTCAGGTCTCCGAGCAGCGAGCCGGTCTCGGTGCGCGGCGCGGACTGCTCGGCCATGTCCTGGAGGAGGTCGGCCACCAGTGCGGCCACCGTTCCCCAGCGGCGGTAGACGGTCGTCTTGCCCACGTCGGCTCGGCGGGCGATGTCGGCCAGGTCCAGGCCGCTGAAGCCCTGCTCGGTCAGGGCGTCCTCGGCCGCGCGCAGCACCGCCTCCCGCACGCGCGCCGTGCGTCCCCCGGGCCGTACGGTCCCCGGTTCACCTCCGTCAGCCATAACGGCACTCCTGTTCC
Source organism: Streptomyces sp. NPDC037100 (assembly GCF_055606225.1). Taxonomy (NCBI): domain Bacteria; kingdom Bacillati; phylum Actinomycetota; class Actinomycetes; order Kitasatosporales; family Streptomycetaceae; genus Streptomyces; species Streptomyces sp. NPDC037100. The sequence continues at coordinate 59,355 of NZ_JBVJSX010000001.1, forward strand.
ATTAGGGACCTCACCCTGCTACTTTAGTGACCACTAACGGAACCACAGACCCGTTAATGAGGGTCGCCGCCGAGAGGGGTCCGCAATGGAATACAGACGACTGGGCGCGTCCGGGCTCATGGTCCCCGCGTTGAGCTTCGGAGCCGGCACCTTCGGCGGGCGGGGTCCGCTCTTCGGCGCCTGGGGCACCACCGACGCGCAGGAGGCACGCCGCCTGGTGGACATCTGCCTGGACGCCGGCATCACGATGTTCGACACCGCCGACGTCTACTCCTGCGGCGCCTCCGAGGAGGTGCTCGGCCAGGCGGTCAAGGGGCGCCGCGACCAGGTGATCCTCTCCACCAAGACGGGTCTGCCGATGGGTGACGGACCGGGCGACGCGGGCTCCTCCCGCTCCCGCCTGATCCGTGCCTGCGAGGACGCCCTGCGCCGGCTCGGCACGGATCACCTCGATCTCTTCCAGCTCCACGCCTTCGACGCCGGAACACCGGTCGAGGAGGTGCTGGCCGCGCTCGACTCGCTGGTCCAGGCGGGCAAGGTCCGTTACACCGGCGTCTCCAACTTCTCCGGCTGGCAGGTGATGAAGTCCCTCGCGGCCGCCGAGCGGCACGGCCGTCCGCGCCATGTGGCCCACCAGGTGTACTACTCCCTGATCGGCCGCGATTACGAGTGGGAGCTGATGCCGCTCGCCCTCGACCAGGGCCTCGGCGCGATCGTCTGGAGCCCGCTCGGCTGGGGGCGCCTGACCGGCAAGGTCCGCCGCGGCGCACCGCTCCCGCCCGACAGCCGGCTGCACCGCACCGCCGACTACGGCCCGCCCGTCTCCGACGAGCACCTCTACGACGTCGTCGACGCACTGGACGAGATCGCGGAGGAGACGGGCAAGGCGGTGCCGCAGATCGCCCTGAACTGGCTGCTTCAGCGGCCGACCGTGTCCTCCGTCCTCATCGGCGCCCGGGACGAGCGGCAGCTGCGCCAGAACCTCGGTGCCATCGGCTGGAGCCTCACCCCCGAGCAGGTGGCGAAGCTCGACGCGGCGAGCCACCGCCCGGCGCCGTACCCCTACTTCCCCTACGAGCGCCAGGAGGGCTTCGCCCGCCTCAACCCGCCGGTGCTCACGGCACCCGGCCGGGCGGCATGAACGAGCGCCGGGCACCCCGCCGTTCGGGGCGTCCGGCGCTCGGAGCGGAGCGGACGGGTCAGCGCGCGTACCGCATGAACGCCCGCACCATGTGGCACGTCGTGTCCGACGGCGGGTGCACGCCGATCGTTTCGGCCGTGTCGCGGATCGTCTCGTTGCGGGCCTGGTTCGGCATGTAGACGCCCGAGTCGAGCAGGGCGATGGCGAGGCGCATCGCCTTGAGACGGCGGTTGTGCGTCACGTACCACTGGCGCGGCCGGCCCGGCGGCAGCGGCCGCTTCTCCACGGGCGCGTACGGCAGGTCGAGCAGGACGGGACGCTTCGCGGTGGACTGGGTGGGCAGCGGCTTCGACTTCAGGGCGGCAGCGGGCACAGGCATCCTCCTGTCGCGGTCGGGCGGCTCACCGAAGACGTCGTCATCCCCGGCGCAACCCTCGAACACTTCTTACAGTTTACCGTCCGGCACTGACAACAGGGAGTCCGCAGAGACCGGCAAACTCCCTGGTAGAGCTGGGAACTGGCGCCATGTCACGACTGGTCCGCGAGGTGCCGGAGGGACGCCGGAAAATCGAACAAGACGGTCGGCGCGTACCGTGGGCGCATGGAGATCTGGATCAATCCCGCCTGCTCGAAGTGCCGCAGCGCCCTGACGCTGCTCGACGCCGAGGGCGCCGACTACACCGTCCGCCGCTACCTGGAGGACGTGCCGAGCGAGGACGAGATCCGGGGCGTGCTCGAGCGCCTCGGTCTCGAACCCTGGGACATCACCCGCACCCAGGAGGCCGACGCCAAGGAGCTCGGCCTCAAGGAGTGGCCGCGGGACGCCGCCTCGCGCGACCGCTGGATCACCGCCCTCGCCGAGCACCCGAAGCTGATCCAGCGCCCGATCATCACCGCGGACGACGGAACGGCGGTGGTCGGCCGCACCGACGAGGCCGTGCGGGACGCCCTGTCGCGCTGACCGGCCGCCACCCCCGTGTGGCACAGGTCACTTGAGTGACTCCTGTAACCGCTGAGTAACCTCGTTCGGTATCTCGTACATAGCGGCGTACGCTCCCCTACCTCTTCAGGAGGCGCGCATGTCGCGCAGGAGAACTCTCGGCACGAAGAAGAAGATCGCGCTGCTGGTGAGCGCGGCGACGGTGGCGGGAGGCGGGGCCTTCGTCATGGCGAGCACGTCGAACGCCGCCCCGACTCCCAAGTCGGCGTCGGAGTCGACGGTCTGCCTGGGTCTCGCCACCGCCCTCGGCAACAACCAGAAGTTCATCGCGGACCAACGGGCCAACCCGGACGCGCAGTCCGAGGCGCGGATCGCCAACCGCGAGGCGGTCGTCGCGGAGATCAAGCGGAAGCAGGAGGCGTCGGGGTGCGCCGTCGGGGAGTCGGCTCAGGACTCCCAGACCGCGCAGCCGTCGCAGCCCGCCCAGTCGGCCCAGCCGCCCGCGGCTTCGGCCCAGCCGTCGCAGCCCGCCGAGTCCGCCCCCGCCGAGTCCGCCCCCGCGGGAGACGCCGGGGGCGGTGCCGCTGCCTCCGGGCAGCAGGTGTGCAACGGCTCCACGGTCACGCTCTCCGGCGAGGGCGGTGCGCCCGCCGCGTCCAGCAACCAGTTCCCGGCCGGCACGAAGCTGAAGGTCACCAACCTGGACAACAACAAGTCCACGACGGTGGAGGTCACTTCGGTCTCCGGCAGCTGTGCGCTCCTCAACAACGCGGCCTTCGAACAGGTCCGTGAGCCCGGCAAGTTCCTGATCCGCCGGGCCCTGATCGAGAAGGTGGGGTGAGGCCCTACGACCGAGTGAATCGATGAGGCGGCGGCCACCCCCTCGGCCGCCCCTCGTACGTGTCACCGGTCCTGCCGCCCCCGGCCAGGGGTGGCAGGACCGGCGCGTGCGGGCCGTGCGGCGCCGCTCACCGGCTTGACGGAGGGGAGCCGGTGACCGGCGCCGCATTCCGCAAAACATCCTCACAGCGTGAAGCGCGGCACCGTGTCACCAGGTAACACGGGGTTCACATTCGAGCAATGGCCGGGAAATCGCCTGTTGTCAGGCTGCCGGGCAGCAGACGCGGCGCACCGGTGCCGCAGCGCCGCAGCACCCGCGATACGCGCCCAGACACACCCCCGAAGGATGTGGCCCGTGACCTTCAAGGCTGAGTACATCTGGATCGACGGCACCGAGCCGACGGCCAAACTGCGTTCCAAGACCAAGATCATCACGGGTTCCCCCGCCGGTCTCGACGCGCTGCCGATCTGGGGCTTCGACGGGTCTTCGACCAACCAGGCCGAGGGCCACTCCTCGGACTGTGTCCTCAAGCCGGTCTTCAGCTGCCCCGACCCGATCCGGGGCGGCGACGACATCCTGGTGCTGTGCGAGGTCCTGAACATCGACCTCACCCCGCACGCCAGCAACACCCGTGCGGCGCTGGGCGAGGTCGCGGAGAAGTTCGCGGCGCAGGAGCCGATCTTCGGCATCGAGCAGGAGTACACGTTCTTCAAGGACGGCTACCCGCTCGGCTTCCCCAAGGGCGGCTTCCCGGCCCCGCAGGGCGGCTACTACTGCGGTGTCGGCGCGGACGAGATCTTCGGCCGTGAGGTCGTCGAGGCGCACCTGGACAACTGCCTGAAGGCCGGTCTCGCCATCTCCGGCATCAACGCCGAGGTCATGCCCGGCCAGTGGGAGTTCCAGGTCGGCCCGGTCTCCCCGCTGGAGGTCTCCGACCACCTGTGGGTGGCCCGCTGGCTGCTCTACCGCACCGCCGAGGACTTCGACATCGCCGCCACCCTCGACCCCAAGCCGGTCAAGGGCGACTGGAACGGCGCCGGTGCGCACACCAACTTCTCCACCAAGGCGATGCGCGAGAGCTACGACGCGATCATCACCGCGGCCGAGTCGCTCGGCGAGGGCTCCAAGCCGCTCGACCACGTCAAGAACTACGGCGCCGGCATCGACGACCGCCTCACCGGCCTGCACGAGACCGCCCCGTGGAACGAGTACTCCTACGGCGTCTCCAACCGCGGCGCCTCGGTCCGTATCCCCTGGCAGGTCGAGAAGGACGGCAAGGGCTACATCGAGGACCGCCGTCCGAACGCCAACGTCGACCCGTACGTGGTGACGCGTCTGCTCGTCGACACCTGCTGCTCGGCGCTGGAGAAGGCCGGCCAGGTCTGATCCGCCCCGCAGGCTCCTGAGGGGGCGCTCACCGTTCGCGGTGGGCGCCCCCTTTCGTCTGCCACGACGACGCGGCTCGTCGCGCGGTTCCCCGCGCCCTGACGGGACGCGTGTGTCCAAGCAGTGAGAGGAGGGTCCCGGCGCGGGATCAGCTCTGCTTCAATGGAGTCATGTCCGACTACCAGAAGTGCACCGCGACGGGTCGTCATGACCTCGAGCCCTTCTGGCCGTCCCGCCAGGACCACGACTTCGACCGGGTGTGTTGCCGCGCGATGAACGCGCCGGCCCTCTAAAGCCGCACACCCCGGCCTTCGGCCAGCGCGAACCGCGTACGTCCCTCGGCGAGCCCGACCACGAATCGCGGCCGTCGACCTCCCCGACGAACTCCTCGCGCGAAAGAGCTGACCTCTCATGGCGACCACTCGTTCTCTGTCCACCGCCGCCCCTCTCACCGCCCCCGCGCCGCACGGCCCCCGGCATCGGCTGCGTGCCGTCGACCGGGACGAGGTGGTCACGGTCGCGGACCTGCTGCCGCCGGGCGCCACCTGGCTGCCGGCACCGCAGCACACCCTGCCCACGCTGCCGGGACAGCCGCCCATGATCGGCTACCTGGTGCTCGTCCCCGCCGACCAGCAGCCGCCGTTCCCGGTGGCGGTGCCCGACCTGCCGCAGGCCGCCGGCCCGGAGCCCGTCGCCGAGCCGGGCGGCGAACCGGTGATCCGGATCGACACCGTGCAGCGCACCGCCCGGGTCGACGGCCGGCCGCTCGACCTCACCTACCTGGAGTTCGAGTTGCTGGCACACCTGGTGGCGCACCCGGGCCGGGTGCACACCCGCGACCAGCTGGTCGGCACGGTGTGGGGCTACGGACACGTCGGCGACGGCCGCACGGTCGACGTCCACATCGCCCGCCTGCGCCGCAAGCTGGGCGTGGAGCACCGCGACACGATCCGCACGGTGCGCCGCGTGGGCTACAAGTACGTGCCGCCGAAGGGACACTGACGGGCAGGCCGGTGGGCTTGGTCCGCGGGACAGGGTCCGGCACGGGCTCCGGGGCCCGCGAAAGGCCAGGGGCTCCTTCTCTGCTGACAGCAGATCCACGTCCGTCCCCTCACCGGACCGGGCAGAGTCACCGGCATGAGGCTTCTGATGCTGGGTGGTACGGAGTTCGTGGGACGGGCCGTCGTGGAGGCGGCGCTGGAGCGGGGCTGGGAGGTCACCGTCTTCCACCGGGGCCGGCACGAGGCCCCACCGGGCGTCCGGTCGCTGCTCGGTGACCGCACCGCGCCCGGCGGTCTGGCCGCCCTGGCCGACGACCCGGGTGAGTGGGACGTCGTGGTGGACACCTGGTCGGCGGCGCCCCGCGCGGTGCTGGACACGGCGCGGCTGCTGCGGGGCCGCGCCGGCCGGTACGTATACGTGTCGAGCTGCTCGGTGTACGCGTGGGCCCCGCCCGCCGGGTACGACGAGGACGCGCCCCTGGTGGAGGGGGCGTCGGCCGACGCGGAGCAGACCGACTACGCCCGGGACAAGAGGGGCGGCGAGCTGGCCGCCGTCGAGTCCTTCGGCGCGGACCGCTCACTGCTCGTCCGGGCGGGGCTGCTCCTCGGTCGGTACGAGAACGTCGGCCGTCTCCCGTGGTGGCTGACCCGGATGGCCCGCGGCGGACCGGTCCTGGCGCCGGGGCCGCGGGACCTCCCCCTGCAGTACGTCGACGTCCGGGACCTGTCGGAGTGGATCCTCGGTGCGGTGGAGCGGGAGTTGAGCGGGCCGTACAACCTGATCGGTCCGCAGGGGCACGCCACGATGGGGACGTTCCTCGACGCGTGCGCGCGGGTCACGGGCGGTGCGGCCGAACTCCGCTGGACGGAGCCCGGGGTGATCCTTGAGGCGGGCATCGAGCCGTGGACGGAGTTGCCGGTGTGGGTGCCGCCGGGCAGCGACCTGCACGACGCCCTGCACAGCGTGGACGTCTCCCGGGCGGTCGGGACCGGCCTGGTCTGCCGACCCGTAGAGGAGACCGTGGCCGACACCTGGAACTGGCTGTGCGGCATCGGCGGTGTCGCACCCCAGCGCCCCGACCGGACGCGCAAGGGCCTCGACCCGGAGGTGGAGGCGAAGGTGCTCGCGGCCGGAACCGGCGCGTGAGCACCGCGCGTTCGCCCCTCAGGTGTACGTAGCACCACCCCCGGGCCGGGTGTCCGGCCCCGTGACCGGGCCCGTCCGCTCGGCGAGACTGACGCCATGACCATGGACACGAAGAACGGCACCGGACGGACGACAGGACGGGGCATCGGGCTCGCAGCGGTGCGGGGGCTCGCGCTGGCCTTCGTCTCCCTGCCGGGGGCGGTGCTGTGCTTCTGCCTGTCCCTGGTCTCGATCGCACTCATCCCGATCGGGGTCGGCATCGTCACCACGCCGTACGTGCTGACGGGGGTGCGGGCGTTCGCGAACGCGCGGCGGGTGCTCGCGGCGGAGTGGGGCGGGGTGCGGATCCCCCCGGCGTACCGGCCGCTGCCCGAGAACGCCACCCCCTGGGCGCGCGCCTTCGGGATGCTGCGCGATCCGGCGACCTGGCGGGACCTGCGGTGGCTGCCGGTCGACATGACCGCGGGGTTCGTCACCGCGCTGCTGCCGGCGGTGCTGCTGCTCTACCCGCTGGAGGGGTTCGCGCTCGCGCTCGGGCTGTGGCGGGTCTTCCCCGACGGCTACTGGTACGGGTTCGTACCGGTCACCGGGCAGGCGTCCGCGTTCGGTGCGGCGGCCCTGGGGCTGGTGCTGCTGTTCCTCGCACACTTCTGGACACCCCGTCTGCTGGGCGTCCACTTCCGGCTCACCCGGGCCGTGCTCGGCGGCAACCAGCGGGAACTGGCCGAGCGGGTGCGGGTGCTGACCGAGACGCGGCGCGACGCCGTGGACGCCTCCGCGGCCGAACTGCGGCGCATCGAGCGGGACCTGCACGACGGGGCGCAGGCCCGGCTGGTCGCCGTCGGCATGGACCTCGGCACCATCGAGGCCCTCCTCGACAAGGACCCGGCCCGGGCCAGGGAGCTGATCGCGCAGACCCGCAAGTCCTCGGTGGAGGCTCTGACCGAGCTGCGCGAGCTGGTGCGCGGCATCCATCCGCCGGTTCTCGCCGAACGCGGCCTGGGGGACGCCGTGCGGGCGCTGGCGCTGCGGCTGCCGGTGGCCACCGAGGTGAGCGTGGATCTGCCCGGGCGGGCCGAGGCGCCCGTGGAGTCGGCCGCGTACTTCGCCGTGAGCGAGGTGCTGACCAACGCCGTGAAGCACTCGGGCGCCGACCGGATCTGGGTGGACCTGCACCGGGCGGGCGGCATGCTGCGGGCGACCGTCACGGACAACGGCAAGGGCGGTGCGGTGATCGGGGCCGGTTCGGGGCTGGCCGGGGTCGAGCGGCGGCTGGGTACATTCGACGGCGTCCTGGCCGTCAGCAGCCCCGCGGGCGGCCCCACCATTGTCACCGTGGAGATCCCTTGCGCGTAGTCCTGGCCGAAGACCTCTTCCTGCTGCGCGACGGACTGGTCCGGCTGCTGCAGGCGCACGGCTTCGAGATCGCGGCGGCCGTCGAGACCGGGCCCGAACTGGCCGCCGCGCTGGCCGAGCTGGACCCGGACGTCGCCGTCGTCGACGTACGCCTGCCGCCCACGCATACCGACGAGGGCCTGCAGTGCGCGCTCGAGGCCCGCAGGAAGCGGCCCGGCCTGCCGGTGCTGGTGCTCTCCCAGCACGTGGAGCAGCTGTACGCGCGCGAGCTGCTCGCCGACGGCACCGGCGGCGTCGGCTATCTGCTGAAGGACCGGGTGTTCGACGCCGAGCAGTTCGTGGACGCGGTACGGCGGGTCGCCACCGGCGGTACGGCGATGGACCCACAGGTCATCCAGCAGCTCCTGGCCCGCCGTTCGGGCGACGACCGGCCACTGGCGCGGCTGACGCCCCGGGAGCGGGAGGTGCTGGAGCTGATGGCGCAGGGCCGGTCCAACGCGGCGATCGCCGGGAAGCTGGTCGTGACGGAACGGGCGATCGCCAAGCACACCGCCAACATCTTCGCCAAACTGGGGCTGGAGGTATCGGACGACGACAACCGTCGTGTGCTGGCGGTTCTGGCGTATCTCGACCACGGCCGGTGAAACCGGACGAGCCGCTTCACCCACCGTGGATGATCCACAACTCCCGGTGCGAAAGGGGATGTTGAGGCCACAGAGTCCTCACGAATCTCGCATCAATTTCCGAGACCTCTGAACACCCCTGGGACGCCCTGCGTATGGAAGGGAGCCGCTTCACTCCTGTCGGGCGCCTCGATGCCCCCGAAAAAGGAAGTCAGAGGAGTTCCATGGGACGCAACACAAGAAAACGCCGTACGCCGCTGGCCACCAAGGCCATTGCCGCATCGGCGGCCCTAGCGCTCGGTGGGGGCGGGCTGATCTGGGCAAACTTCTACGCCTCGGCGCACGAGGAGAACTCGGCGAACCAGACGAAGGCCGCGGGCGCGCAGATCGCCACGATCCAGTGCCCGGACGTAGGACAGAAGCTGACCGATGTGCCGGACGGCGCTCGCCAGGGGGTGGACAAGGAGCTGGCCAACCTCGACAAGCAGATCAGCGAGGCCTACACCCGCCTCGCCTCCACGCGTCAGGCCCAGGCCGGTGACGCGGGCTTCGTCGACAACGCCATCCTCGGCCCGCTGAAGTCGAAGCGCGTCGCGGTCATCGACCGGATCGGCATCAACATCCGGCGGGTGGGCGGACAGGCCCCGGGCAACCTCGAGCAGCTGGCCACCTGCAAGGGCATGGCCGCCGAGGCCAACACCAACGACGGCCAGGCCGGCGACGGCCAGGACCAGGGCGGTCAGGACCAGGGCCAGGACCAGGGCCAGGACCAGGGCGGTCAGGACCAGGGCCAGGACAACGGGCAGGACCAGGGCGGCAACGGCGGTCAGGCCGACAACGGTCCGGTGGCGGACGACTTCATCAACATCGAGGACGTCCAGCCCAACTCCCGCAACCTGCCGAACGGCCTCGCCGCGAACGGCGACGGCGGTTCCACGGGTACGTTCACCACGAACTGCGGTACCAACGAGAACGAGAACCGCAACTCGGACAACGTGATCGTGGCGCCGGGTGTCTCCAACGGTGCGCAGCACCAGCACGACTACGTCGGCAACCAGAGCAACAACGCCTTCGCGAGCGACGAGGACCTGGCGAACGCCGAAACCACCTGCCAGAACCAGGGCGACAAGTCCTCGTACTTCTGGCCGGTCCTGCGCATCCAGGACGGTTCGGACGACATCGACGCGGATCAGCCCGGCGGTGGCCAGGACGGCAACGTCGGCAAGATCGTCGAGCCCGCCGAGGCGCAGCTGAAGTTCGTCGGCAACCGCACCAGCGACGTCGTGGCGATGCCGAAGGCCCTGCGCATCATCACCGGTGACGCCAAGTCCCTCACCAACGGCCTGAACAACGCCAACACGTCCTGGAGCTGCACCGGCTTCGAGGACCGCCAGGTGACGGACAAGTACCCGCTCTGCCCCGAGGGCAGCTCCGTGGTGCGGACGTCCAACTTCCAGAGCTGCTGGGACGGCCAGAACATCGACAGCGCCAACCACCGCACCCACGTCGACTTCGTCGAGGCGGACGGCAGCTGCTCGAACGGCTTCAAGGCCATCCCCCAGCTCCAGGTCCGCCTGGTCTACGACGTTCAGGCGCCGCAGATCAACAACGGACAGGTGCAGAACGCCTTCGCGGTGGACTCCTTCCCGGAGCAGCTGCACAAGGCGATCACCGACCACAACGACTTCATCAACTTCTTCGACGAGAACGTGATGAACGAAATGGTCCAGTGCATCAACAACGGCGAGGACTGCCAGTAGTCCTCAACCGCTGAAGCCGAAAGCCGGCGGTGGGAATTCCCACCGCCGGCTTTCGGCTGTTCTGGCCCGGCGCGATCAGCCGTGGTGGCCGCTGCCGCCGCCGTGACCGCCCTTGTTGTGGCTGCCGCCGGGGTTCATGTGCTCGGAACCCTCCTCCATCGTGCCGCCGAGGGTGCCCTGCAGCGCCGTGACCGTCTTCTGCTGGCCCACGGCGACCCACTTGCGGCCGACGAGGTAGTAACCGCCGTAGTCCTTGGCGCTGTTCAGCCACTCGCGCTGGCCGCGGTCCGTGGAGAAGGTCGCGAGGACGTACTTGTCCTTGCCCTTCTTGCACAGCGCCTGGCGGATGGTGTCCGCGTCGGTCTGCATGTTCGGCTTGCAGTCGGCCTCGGCGGCGATGTGCTCCAGGCTGCCGCTCACCTCCTTCGGAACGGCCGCCTCGTCCTTGTCGCCGGATCCGCCGCAGCCGGTCAGCGCCAGTATCGCCACCGCGCCGCTCAGCGCGAGCATCGGTCGGGTCACCCTCATCTGTTCCTCCGGTCCTTGTCGGCACGGTCCTTGTCACGGCACGATCCGGACGCATGCCGCACCGAGCCCCGGCAAGAGGCTCTCGGCCCTCGATACGGCTGCGGAGCCCGCCGTGCTCAAAATCCCGCTGCCCCGGTGTGCACTCCTGTGCGAGGGTGGTCCGGTGGATCAGGACTGGGAAGATCGTGTGGCCGCCCTGTGGGACCGTTTCGACGACTACGCCGAGACGGAGGAGGACGAGGCCCGCTTCCGCTCCGACGTCGACGCTCTCGTCGCCGAGCTGCCCGACGGCAGTCCGCACGGCTTGTTCGAGCAGGCCTGCGCCTGGGACTCCACCGGCCGCTCCGACAAGGCGGTCCCCCTGTACCAGGAGGCGCTGGCGAACGGCCTCGCCGACGTCAGCCCTTACAAGGCCCGCCGGACGAAGATCCAGCTGGCCAGCTCCCTGCGGAACATCGGCCGGGCCGAGGAGGGCGTCGCCCTGCTGACGCCCGAGCTCCTCGCCCCGTCCGACGAGCTGGACGACCCGGTACGCGCCTGCCTCGCGCTGTGCCTGTCGAGCCTCGGCCGTGACCGGGAGGCGCTGGCGCTGGCCCTGGGCGCCCTGGCCCCGCATCTGCCGCGCTACCAGCGGTCCATGGCGAACTACGCCCGGCTGCTCGTGGAACCCGGGGAGCACCCGGGGGCGTGACGCCCCGCGGCCAGGTGACCAACCAACGATTCGCTCGTTCTGCTGAACGTGCAGTCACAGGATGTCGCCCAGCGCCCCGCACCCCCCTCCCCCGCCGGCCCGGTCGTCGACGTCGAGCAGGCCGAGGCCGCGCTCGTCGAGCACTACCCGCGGCTCGTCCGGCTGGCCTACCTGGTCCTGCCACCCGGGCTGGGCCGCAGCCGCCGTGTCCTGACCGCACACGCCCTCACCCAGCGGGCCCTCCCCCGCAACCGCACGCCGTCCCCGGTGATCCCCGCGCAGTCCACAGGCCGGGACGGCGACCCCGGCTACGCCCTGGTCCGTCTCCAGGTGCTGCGCACGGCGCTTGAGGCGGGGCTGCCGCTGAAGGCGAAGGCGTGGCCCAAGCGGGCCCAGCTGCCACCGCTGCTGCCGCAGGTGTGGGGCCTGAAGCTGTTCCCGCGCTCCGGGGGCGCCGACGAACTCGCCCTGGACCAGCGGTTGTCCACCTTGTCCGGCCCGGCCCGGGCCGCCTACGCCCTGCGCGGCCTGGAACGGCTCACGGACGACGGGACGTGCAAGGTCCTCGCGGCGGCGGGCGTCGCCGACCCGGAGGGCGCGGTGCTGGAGGCCGACGGAATCCCCGCCCAGTACGGGCTGCTCGACTCCCCCGAGTTCGATCCCTGCTCGCTCCAGGCCCGCCCCACCGACCTGATGCGCCGCCGCCAGCACCTGAAGGCCGCACTGGTCGCCGGTGCCGCCCTGCTGGTGTGCGGGGCCCTGCTCGGCCTGCCCGGTGAGGGCTGGGGCCCCGAGGGCGCCGCGGCTCCCCCGTATGCGCGGAACCCGGCCGCGCAGGCCGCCCTGGACCCGGCGAAGCTGACCCGGGTCCCGCCCACCGCGTGGCGCAGTTCGGCGCGCACCGACTTCTCCGTGTGGCCGGCCCGCGGCGACCGCACCGGCGACAAGGCCCTGCTGCGCCGGGCCCTGGCCGTGTGGGCCCGCCCCGGCGAGACGGTCCAGGTGTCGGCGACCCCCGGCACCCTCTCCGGCGGCCCCGCCGGACCGCCCCAGCTGCTGTACGCGGGAACGGTCGACGCGGCGCGCGTGGTGATCCTCTACGACGGTCTGCGCATCGTCCGGTACGCCGAGCCGAAGGACGGGGCGCAGGGCGCCGCCCTCGACTTCGCCCGGGTGGACGGGGCCGGCCGGGCCGAGGCGGGGGCGGTGGTCCTGGGCCGGTCCGACGGCAACGTCCGCTATCTGACGGCCCCCTGGGTGCGGAAGGCCGGCGAGCGGGACCTGATGAAGCCGGGCTCCGGCGCGATGAACCTCACGCTCACCGGCGGTGTGGCCGCGCCGCTGGCCAGCCCGGCCCTGCGGTCCGGCCCCTGCACCTCGTGGAACGTGCTGCAGGTGACCGACGGCGGCAGGACGCGGCTGCTGACCGACCTCGGCGAACTGGTTCCGGCCAGGCTCACCGCCGGACGGCCGGGCTCCCCGGGCGAGGTGTCCGGGGCCGCGGCGCTGCACACCTGGCGGCCGTTCGCCTGCTCGCTGGGCACGATGCGCTCGGCGGGGGTGCGGAGCGTCAACGCCTGGGCGTTCAACGAACAGCCCCTGCCCGACGCGAGCGGCTCGGCGGCGTGGGTGTGCACGCGGGCCGAGACCTGGCGGGGCGGCGGGGCACGGGTGCTGGCGCAGTTCCACACGCCGCGCGGGGCGTACGGGGCGGCGGCGGCGCAGGCCGAGAACGTCCCGGCCTGCGGGGCGCGTGATCCGCATGTGCTGGCCGGGGTGCTGTGGAAGTCGAAGGCCGGCGACTGGTACCTGCTGGCCGCCGGCAGCCGGAACACGGCGTCGATCCGGGCGACGGGCGGAGCGAACGGGGAGGCACGGAGCAGTCTGCTGACCGTGCCGGCCGAGCGGGGGGCCCAGGCTCAGCTCAAGGGGTCCCTGAAAGACGGGCGTTCGCTCCGCGGGCTGCGCTGACGGGGGCGAACGGGGGGTTCGTCCGGTGAGGTCGCCGGAACCCGGTGATCGATCCGGCCCGTTCGAGGCCGGAATCGATCGGTAAGGTGTTCGCATGACTACCGGGGTTCGCCGCAGAATGGGAGTCGAGGAGCGGCGGCAGCAGTTGATCGGCGTCGCCCTCGAACTGTTCAGCCGCCGCTCGCCCGACGACGTCTCCATCGACGAGATAGCGTCGGCCGCGGGCATTTCACGCCCGTTGGTCTACCACTACTTCCCCGGCAAACTCAGCCTGTACGAGGCCGCGTTGCAGCGTGCCTCGGACGATCTGGCGGCCCGGTTCGTGGAGCCGCACGAGGGTCCGCTGGGGGCGCGGCTGCTGCGCGTGATGCACCGCTACTTCGACTTCGTGGACGAGCACGGGCCCGGTTTCTCCGCCCTGATGCGCGGTGGCCCGGCGGTCGGCTCCTCGACGACCAACGCGCTCGTCGACTCCGTACGGCAGGCCGCGTATGTCCAGATCCTTTCGCACCTGGGCGTGACCGATCCGCCCGCGCGCCTCGAACTGGTCGTCCGCTCCTGGATCTCGCTCGCCGAGTCGACGGCGCTGATCTGGCTGGACGGCCGGCGCATCCCGCGCGAGGAGCTGGAGCCGCAGCTCGTCAACGACTTCGCCGCCCTGGCCGCGGTCAGCGCCGCCTACGACGAGGAGATGGCGGAGTTGCTGCGCGACGCCCTCAAGGACGAGCCGGCCGACGGCCCGTTCGCGCACCTGGTCGGCCGGCTCGTCGCCCTGGCGAGCTGAGCGGTCTCAGCCTTCGTACTTCGCGTATGACGGGTCGAGGTCGCGGACCTCGGCGGAGGCGTGCAGGGCGAGGCCCTCGGGCTGCTTCACATACGTCCGCAGCAATTCCAGCGCGGCCTGGGTGAGCCGGGCCTTGGTCTCGTCGGTGCGGCCGGCGAGCAGCGCGATGTGGACGTGGACGTGGACGTGCCCCCCGGTCTCGGGGCCGACCACGATGTCCTCGGTCGGACGGAAGCGGGTCTTGCACGCGGGCGGCTTGGCGGCCGCGATCTCGACCGTCGCCTCGTGCAGCGCCTTCGCGAATCCGGGCCGGTCGAAGCCGTCCGCGAGGTCGGCGGAATAGTCGACGGTGATCTGCGGCATCAGCACTCCTGTTCCAGTTCGGTGTGCCCACCCTAGACGCGGGCCGGGTGGGACGGGGCAGGGCCGGGCCGGGCCGGGCGGGCCGCCGGTCGCGGTCCGCCCCGCCCGCGCCGGGTGCGTTACCCCGCGGTCCGGGTGAAGACCGCGACCGTGCGCGCCGGCACGTCGAAGGTGCCGGACGCCTGCGTGTAGGCGGCGGACCTCACCGTGGCGTCCGCGCCCGCCGCCTGCACCGGGTGCAGCCGGTACCCGGTCCCGGCGAGTGCGGACACCCGCTGCTCCTGCCGTTCGGGCGTGGCGTTGAAGACGACGACGAGGTCACCGAGCCGCATGGTGATCACGCCGGGCGTCTCGTCCGTGCCGGACAGCGGGAAGGAGAGCCGGGACTGCACCTGCGCGGCCGTGCCCAGCGAGAAGTCCTTCTCGGTGCTCCGGATCCGCAGCAGGTCACGGTAGGCGGCCGAGGTGCCCTCGATCTGCTCGCAGCCCACCTTGACGGTGCTCAGCAGGGGCTTGGCGTACGGCCACTTGTCGGTGTTGTCGGCCGCCATGGGCAGTCCGCGGCCGAAGCCGTTGCCGTCCTCGCACCTCCAGTGGACGGCGTTGAACCAGTCGCCGCTGTCGTAGGAGTTGCGGTCCAGGGACTTGGAGCGCAGCAGGTCGGTGCCCGCCTGGGAGAGGGCCGGGCCCTGGGAGAGGGTGGCCGTGGCCATGGCGAGGACCTGCATCCGGGCCCGGTCGGACGCGCTCGTCGTGGCGGGCAGCTTGAAGGCCAGGGCGTCGAACAGGGACTCGTTGTCGTGCGCGTCGGCGTAGGCGAGGGCGTCGCCCGGGGCGTCGGCGTATCCGGCGGGGGCGCCGTTGTAGTCGACCTCGGAGCCCTTGACCTCCTTGCCGCCGGTGTCGGTGAACCGGTAGCCGGCGAGGTTGCCGGAGAGGCCGACCTTGACGAGGTCCTGGTAGTGCAGGAGCCGGGCCTTCTGCTCGGCGGGCGTGCCGTTGTTCTCGGAGGAGTTGGGGTCGGTGTAGAGGCCGGAGGCGAAGCCCTGGACGCCGGGGTCCTCGTCGAAGGGGCCGCCGCCGCGCACCGCGTCACGGGCCCGGTCGGAGAACGTGGCGATGCCGGTGCCGGCCATGTTCTTCTGCGTGGCCTGGACGAACCGGGCGTCGTCGGCGACCTCGCCGAAGTTCCAGCCCTCGCCGTAGAGGATGATCTTCTTCCCGTCGACGCCGTCCTGGGCGGGGGTCAGCTCGTCGAGGGCCTTGCGGACGGCGAGGATGTTGGCCTTCGGGTGGTGGCCCATGAGGTCGAAGCGGAAGCCGTCGACCTTGTACTCCTTGGCCCAGGTGACGATGGAATCGACGACCAGCTTGCCCATCATGGCGTTCTCGGTGGCCGTGTTCGCGCAGCAGGTGCTGTTCGCGACCGAGCCGTCGGCGAGGAGCCGCTGGTAGTAGCCGGGCACGATCCGGTCCAGGACGGAGGTGTCCGCCTGGCCGCTCGCCGCGGTGTGGTTGTAGACGACGTCCATGACGACGCGCAGCCCGTCGTCGTTGAGGGCCTTCACCATCCTGCGGAACTCGACCGTGCGGGCGGTGCCGTCCGGGTCGGTGGCGTAGGAGCCCTCGGGGACCGTGTAGTGGTACGGATCGTAGCCCCAGTTGTAGGCGTCCTTCGCGGCGATCTTCCCGACGCACTCCTGCTGCTTGTCCGAGTCGGCCGGGAAGGATGCCAGGTCACAGTCGGTCTTCGCCTGGTCGGCCTTCTTCTCCGGGATGGTGGCGATGTCGAACGCGGGCAGGAGATGGACGTAGGAGGTGCCCGCCTTCGCCAGCTCGCGCAGGTGCTTCGAGCCGTCGCTCGCCTTGTCGGTGAAGGCGAGGTAGGTGCCGGGGTGCTTCGCCGTCCGGTCCTCCACGGAGAAGTCCCGGATGTGCAGCTCCTGGATCTGCGCGTCCCGCAGGGACACGGCCTCGGGCTTGGTGTACGCCGACCAGCCGGCGGGCTTGAGCGCCTTGTCGTCCAGGTCGACGACGAGGCTGCGCTTGGAGTCGGCGGTCAGGGCGAGGGCGTAGGGGTCGGTGACCTTGTTGGTGACGACCTTGCGGACGCCGGGCGCCCAGACCTTCACGACGTACCGGTAGGGCTTGCCCTTCCAGGACGCCGGGCCGGTGACGGACCAGACGCCGGTGGCGCTGTCCCGTTTCATCGGGGCGGTGGAGTCGCCGATCTCCAGTGACACCTGCTGGGCGGTCGGTGCCCACACGGACAGGGTGGGGCGGCCCTTGGTGAACGTCGGTCCGAGGTCGGCCCCGGTGGCGCCGGGGTACAGGTCGTCGAGGACGCCGGCGATCTGGACGCCGGTCGCCGCGAGCACGGCCCCGTTCGCGGCGTGCTGGGTGGCGACGACCTGGCCCCGCAGGGACTCCCGGACCCGGTCGCGGTCGCGTGGGTCGACGCTCCAGGCGTCATACGCCTTCAGGTGCGGGAATCTCGCCTTCTGCGCGTCGGTCAGCTCGCTTCTGGACAGCCGCAGCCACTTCGCGTCGCCGGTCAGGGCGCCGTCCTTCACCGTGATCGAGCCGTCGCGGGAGGAGAGCAGCTGGGTGGAGGCGGCGGCGTCGGAGCCGTTCCACGCGAGGGTGTTCCGGTCGAGCCACACCGCCTTGGACGTCGTCAGGTCGAGGGCGGCGGCACTGCCCGCGGGCTGCGGGAGCAGGTACTTCTCCTGGCCGTTCACCAGCCACACCTCGTGGCCGTTCGCCTTGAGGTCGAGCGACTGGTCGGTGGGCAGGTCCTTCTCGTCGCCCTTGTGCAGGATGTAGCTGAGGCTGGTCGCTCCGTCGGTGAGCGGTACCTCGAAGACTGCGCCATAGGTATCAGTCTTGACCGGCTCGAGGGGGTTCGACCAGTCGGTGGGGTCCGCGGCGCCGGTCCAGACGTGCAGGCCCCAGCCGTCGTAGTCACCGTCGGCCCGGTGGTAGTGCAGGACGGCCTTGCTCTTGTCGGGCGCCGGATGTCCGGGGCGCTCGGTGGTGACGGTCTCCTTGCCCTGCTCGATCCAGATCTCACCGGTCTTGGTGACGTCGATCGTGCGGTCGGCGGAGACGTCCTTGGTGCCGTCCTTGTCGATGACGAGGAAGCCGACGTTCGAGGCGCCGGGCTTGAGTTTGACCCAGGCGAAGGCGCCGTAGGCGTCACGGCCGGTGAAGGGGTGGCTCTTCGGCCACTCGGTGGCTTCGCCCTCGGCGAGGTCGCCCCAGGCGTACAGGCCCCAGTCGGCGTAGTCGCCGTCCGTGCGCTTGTAGTGGACGATCGCGTAGTCGCGGGAGGACGCGGTGGGCGGCTCCGGGGCGGGCGGGGTGCCGGTGGTGGAGGCGGCCAGGGCGCTCGCGGTGCGGCCGGTGGTGTCGATGACGACGGCCTTGTAGCGCAGGGCCGTGCCGGGCGCCACGTTCTTCCCGATGGTGTGGGTGACCTTGTACGGGGCGTGGTCGGCGGAGCCGAGGGTCCGCCACTTTCCGTTGCCGGTCTGGGCGGCGAAGACCACCCGGTTGAGCTGTCCGCCCTCCACGTCGGCGCTGAGCTCGACCGTGCCGGTGGCGCCGGCGGCCGGGGCGTTCAGGGTGATCGTCGGCGCCGTGGCGGGCTTGGCGAGCCTGCCGGACGCCTTGAGGACGACCGCCGAGCCGGCCGGGACGGTGACGGTGAGCTTCTTGTCGCCGTCGCTCTTCGGGGAGGCGTCGGTGCCGTGGATGCCCTTGAAGGTCATGCCGGCCGAGCCGGTCGGGAAGGTCGCGGTCTTCTTCTCGCCGGCGTTGTTGAAGGCGACGACGTACTCGGTGCCGGTCTTCGCGTCCGTGCGGGAGAAGGCGTAGACACCCGGGCCGTCGGCCGCGTACCGCTCCTGCTGGACGCCGTCGGTCAGGGCCGGGTTGGCCTTGCGCAGCTTGGCGAGGGCGCTGATCTGCCGGTAGAGCGGGGCCTTGGTGTCGTAGGCGTCCTCGGCGTGGGTGCGGTCGGTGCCGATGCGGTCGTCGTCGAGGTAGTCGGCGGTGCGCGAGGCGAACATGCTCTGCCGGGCGTCCTTGTCGCCGCCCGGGCCGGTGAAGCCCTGCTCGTCGCCGTAGTAGACGACGGGGTTGCCGCGGCTGAGGAACATCAGTTCGTTGGCGAGCTCGTCCTTGGCGAGGATCTCGGCGTCGGTGGCCTTGGGGTTGTCCTGCTTGAGGAACGACCCGATCCGGCCCATGTCGTGGTTGCCGAGGAAGGTGACCTGCTCGTACGCGTTGGCCTTGCCGGTCGTGTACTTGTAGTCGTCGCCGAAGACACCCGCGAGCCTCTGCGCGCTGCCGCCTTGAGAGGCGTACTGGCGGGCCGCCTCCTGGAAGGGGAAGTCGAGGGTGGCGTCGAGCCGGCCCTGGGTGACGTACGGGGCGGTGACGTCGGTGTCGGCCGAGTACACCTCGCCGAACATGAAGAAGTCGTCCCGTCCCCGCTTGGCCGCGTAGGCGTCGAGGGCGGTGGCCCACTGCGTCCAGAACTCCATGTTGACGTGCTTCACGGTGTCGATCCGGAAGCCGTCGACGTCGAAGTCCCGTACCCAGCGCTGGTAGATCTTCTCCATGCCGTGGACGACCTCGGGCCGCTCGGTCCACAGGTCGTCGAGCCCGGAGAAGTCGCCGTGGGTGGAGCTCTCACCGGCGAAGGTGGAGTCGCCCCGGTTGTGGTACATCGTCGGGTCGTTGAGCCACGACGGCACCTTGTTCTTCGTGGTGACGACCGGTGTGCGCGGGAAGGAGTCCCGGTCGACCGCGGGGAAGCCGCGCCGTCCGTCGGCGTAGTCGGCGTCGTCGAAGGGCACGCCGTCCTTCGTCAAATACGGGAAGGCGCCCTTGGAGAGGTAGTCGTAGGACTTCTCCTCGTAGTCGACGACGTCGGCGGTGTGGTTGGTGATGACGTCGAAGAAGACCTTCATGCCCTTGTCGTGGGCCTTGTCGATGAGGGTCTCGAGGTCCTTGTTGGTGCCGAAGTGCGGGTCGACCTGGGTGAAGTCGGTGATCCAGTAGCCGTGGTAGCCGGCCGAGGCGTTCGCCCCGGTGCCCTGCACGGGCTGGTTCTTGAAGAGGGGGGCCATCCACAGGGCGGTGGTGCCCAGGCCCTTGATGTAGTCGAGCTTCCTGGTCAGGCCCTTGAGATCGCCGCCCTGGTAGAAGCCCTTGTCGGTGGGGTCGTAGCCGGTGGACAGGCGCGAACCGGTCAGGCCGCCCTTGTCGTTGCGCGGGTCGCCGTTGGCGAAGCGGTCCGGCAGCACGAAGTAGAACTGTTCACGGGTGGCGTCGTGCCGGGCGGGCTGGGCGGCCAGCTGGGCGTCGGAGGGGGGCGGAGGCGGTGTGTCGGCCCGCGCCGCGAGGGGCTGGACGAGCGCTGCGGCCAGCGCGGTCACGGTGACCGCAGCGACCCGTCCGGCATGGGTGGTTCGGCGCCTCGACGGCGTCGGCCATCTCGGTATCACAGATGGGCTCCTTGCGATTACGGCTCTTCGGGTCCGACCCCGCGCGACCGTATCGCCGCCGCAACGCTTACAGCAAGAGGCTTGAAACCACCGGAAAAAACTTTCAGTGGGCCGCTCAGCAGCTCGACTTGCCCGCGTGGACCGCCAGGGCCGTGTTCGAGCCCAGGGTGGCCGTGAGCTGCCCGCCGGAGTTCACCGTCACGGTCGTGTTGTTCTGCACGTCGCAGTACGTCCCCGCGGGCAGCGAGGTCTGGTAGGTCCGGCTCACCGGGCCCGACTCGTGGTTGATGGCCACGAAGCCCTTGCTTCCCCGGCCGAAGGCGATGGCATCGCCGCCGTTGTCCCACCAGTCGGTGACGGCCTGGCCCCGGGTGGCGTTGCGGAAGGCCACCATGGACTTGATCTCGGGCCAGTTGTGCTGGCACTTCCAGCCGTCCTGCCAGCAGGCGTTCACCGCGCCCCCGTTGGGCGGGCCCGCGTCCGGGTCGGAGAACTCGTACCCGGAGTTGATGTCGGGAGCGCCGTAGGGCCAGGCCAGCATGAAGACGTTGGCCAGGGTGTAGGTCGCGTTGTCCTTGTAGCTGAGGGTCGAGTCGTTGCGCTCGGTGTCGTGGTTGTCGACGAAGACACCGGAGACGCCGCTGCTCATGTAGCCCCAGCCCTCGCCGTAGTTCTTCAGGTAGGCGAGGTTCTCGTTGTTGAAGACCCGCTTGAGGTCGTAGGCGTAGCGGAACTCCTGGACGTCGCCGTTACTCGTGTATTCGGTGGGCTGGACGGCCTCACCGGCGCCGTGGATGACCTCCTGCTTCCAGTACACCGACGGGTTGCTCAGCCGCGACTTGATGTTGGCGAGGTCGGCGGTGTCGATGTGCTTGGCCGCGTCGATGCGGAAGCCGTCGACGCCGAGGGAGAGCAGGTCGTTCATGTAGCCGGCGATCGCGCCGCGGACGTGGTTCTCGCCCGTGTCGAGGTCGGCCAGGCCGACCAGTTCGCAGTGCTGGACGTTCCAGCGGTCCTGGTAGTTGCTGATCCTGCTGGTGCAGTCGTCGAAGTCGAACGACGAGTACAGGCCGGGGTAGGTGTACTTCGAGTACGACGAGCCGCCGGTGCCGGTGCCGCTGCCGGCCGCCATGTGGTTGACGACCGTGTCCACGACGACCTTCACACCGGCCGCATGGCAGGTGTTCACCATGTTCCGGAAGGCCGTCCGGTCACCGAGCCGGCCGGCGATCTTGTAGCTGACCGGCTGGTACGAGGTCCACCACTGCGGGCCCTGTATGTGCTCGGCGGGCGGGGAGACCTGGACGGAGCCGTATCCGGCGGGCCCGAGGGTGGTGGTGCACTCACGGGCCACCGAGGCGAAGTTCCACTCGAAGAGGACGGCGGTGACGTCCTTGGTGCCAGGTGGGGAGGCCTGAGCACCAGTCGGGTTCATGACAACCGAAGCGGCGGCGAGCGCGACGGCGGTGGCGAGGTGTCTGCGTGCCATGTGGGGCTTCCTTCTTCGTTGAAGGTTCTTGCTGCAAGGTTCAGAAACCCTTGCGGTGACGCAGATAGTAGAGGCCCGCCGCCCGAAAGGGCAGCGGGCCGTGCGGAATTCAAAGAAAAATCAGGCGTGGTCCTCGGCGGTCGCGGTGGTCCACCACACCGTGGTGTCGGCCGGCACCTTCGCCTCGTCGTCGACCTGCACGATCTCGCCGCTCGCGATCAGTACCCGGCCGTACGCCGGCATCGCCACCGACTCGCCGGTGGTGTTCGCGACGCACACGAACTCCCCGCGCCGGAAGGCCAGCACGCCCTCGGGCGCCCTCAGCCACTCCACGGAGGTGCCGGCGCCGAGGTCGGGCTGCTCGCGGCGCACGCGGAGCGCGGCCCGGTACAGCTCCAGGGTCGAACCGGGCTCGCCGGTCTGCGCCTCGATGCTCAGCTCGCCCCAGCCCTCCGGCTGCGGCAGCCAGCTGCCGCCGTCACCGAAGCCGTACGACGATCCCGTCCGGGTCCACGGGATCGGCACCCGGCAGCCGTCGCGGAAGCCGTCCTGGCCCGCGCCCCGGAAGTACGCCGGGTCCTGGCGCACCTCGTCCGGCAGGTCGACGACGTCGGGCAGACCGAGCTCCTCGCCCTGGTAGACGTACGCCGAGCCGGGCAGCGCCAGCATGAGCAGGCTCGCGGCCCTGGCCCTGCGCAGCCCCAGTGCGCGGTCGCCGGCCAGGCGGATCTGGGTGCCGAGGCCGGGCGGGTTGGCGAAGCGGGTGGCGTGCCGGGTCACGTCGTGGTTGGACAGCACCCAGGTGGCGGGGGCGCCGACCGGACGCATGGCCTCCAGGGTGCGGTCGATGACCTCACGCATCTCCTCGGCGTCCCAGTGGGTGCTGAGGTACTGGAAGTTGAAGGCCTGGTGCAGCTCGTCCGGGCGGACGTAGTTCGCGGTGCGCTCGATGGTCGGGGTCCAGGCCTCGGCGACGAAGATCCTCTCCCCCGCATACTCGTCGAGGATCAGCCGCCACTGCCGGTAGATCTCGTGCACGCCGTCCTGGTCGAAGAACGGCATGACATCGTTGCCCAGCAGCTTCACCTGGTCGTGAGATCCAAGGTCGGGCAGCCCCGTGGCCTTCACCAGGCCGTGGGCGACGTCGATCCGGAAGCCGTCGACGCCCATGTCCAGCCAGAAGCGCAGGATGGAGCGGAACTCGTCGCCGACGGCCGGGTGCTCCCAGTTGAAGTCGGGCTGCTCGGGGGCGAAGAGGTGCAGGTACCACTCGCCGGGCGTGCCGTCGGGTTCGGTGACGCGGGTCCACGCCGGGCCGCCGAAGATCGACTCCCAGTCGTTGGGCGGCAGTTCGCCGTTATCGCCCTTGCCGGGGCGGAAGTGGTAGCGGTCCCGCAGCGCGGAGCCGGGGCCCTCGGCGACGGCCCGCTTGAACCACTCGTACTGGTCGGAGGAGTGGTTCGGGACGAGGTCGACGATGATCCTGAGGCCCAGCCGGTGGGCGTCGCGGATCAGCGCGTCGGCGTCCAGCAGGTTGCCGAACATGGGGTCGACGGCACGGTAGTCGGCGACGTCGTAACCGGCGTCGGCCTGCGGCGAGGCGTAGAAGGGGCTGAGCCACACGGCGTCCACGCCGAGGTCGCGCAGGTACGGCAGACGGGTGCGGACACCCTCCAGGTCGCCCATGCCGTCACCGTTGCTGTCGGCGAAGCTGCGCGGGTACACCTGGTAGATCACCGCGTCCCGCCACCAGTCGCGGCGCTTGGCGACGGCCACTGTGGGGGTGGGGGCAGGTGCAGCTGAGTGCTGGCTCATGTCGTCCTTGATGCGTAACGAGATGTCGGTCATGGGAAGCGTGGATGGGGTTCGGGCGGCCGCGGCACAGCGGGGTCGGATGGGCACCGCGGCCGCCCCCACGCGCCCCGACAGGGGCGCGGGGAACTGCGCGACCGGCCACGACGGCGCCGCGGCCGGTCCACGGGCGGGGGTCACCCCTTGGTGCCGCCCGCGGTGAGCCCGGTCACCAGGTTCTTCTGCACGAGGTAGAAGAACAGGGCGGCCGGTATCGCGATCAGCACGGCCGTCGCAGCCATCAGGTTGCGCTGCGCGTCGTGCTCGCTCACGAACGTCTGCAGACCGACGGCGAAGGTGTAGTTGTCGTCGCTCAGCATGAACGTCGAGGCGAACGCGACCTCACCGAAGGCCGTGAGGAAGCTGTAGAACGCCGCGACCGCGAGGCCCGGCTTGGCGAGCGGCAGGATGAGCCGCGCGAACGTGCCGAAGGGGGTCAGCCCGTCGACGCGCCCCGCCTCGTCGATCTCGAACGGGATGGTGTCGAAATAGCCCTTCATCAGCCAGGCGCAGTACGGCACGATCGTCGTGCAGTTGACAAGGATGAGACCAAGGTAGCTGTCGATGAGCTGCAGATCCGAGAGGATCTGGTACATCGGCACGATCAGTACCGCGATGGGGAACATCTGAGTGACCAGCAGCACCCACATCAGCTTCCGGTAGCCGGGGAACCGCATGCGGGAGACCGCGTAGCCGGTGGACGCGGCGACGACGACGCCGATCAGCGTCGTGCCCAGCACCACGACCAGCGTGCTCTTCAGCCAGTCGAAGAAGCCGGTGTCCTGCAGGACGAACGTGTAGTTGTCGAGCGTCATCTTGCCCCAGATGCGTCCGGGGTGGAGGTAGTCGTCCTTGTCCGGGCCGAGGGACAGGAAGACCAGCCAGGCGACCGGGAAGAGGGCGGTCAGGCTCGCGGCGATCAGCACGGCGTGCGAGGCGAGGGAGGCTCCGCGGCTGCGGTCGCCGCGGCCGCGGACCTTGCCGGGGGCGTTGGCGGGGCGCCGCTCGCCGGCCGGGGCGGAGCTCTCGACGGTGGTCGTACTCATGGGGACTCCTGCCTCAGATCGCGAGCTGCTGCTCGTTGCGGTTCAGCCAGCGGCGGTAGAAGGAGGTGAAGACGATCAGGATGGACAGGAGCAGGATTCCGTAGGCGGCGGACTGGGCGTAGTCGCGCGGCTGCTGCCCGAAGCCCAGTTGGTAGGCCCACGTGACGAGGATCTGGGCGTCGGGTGCGGTGTTGCCGAACAACAGGAAGATGATGGCGAACTGGTTGAAGGTCCAGATGACGCCGAGGAGTACGACCGTCGTACTGACGGACCTCAGACCGGGCAGGGTGACGTAGCGGAACCGCTGCCAGGCGTTGGCGCCGTCCATCTCGGAGGCCTCGTACAGGCTCGCGTCGATCGACTGCAGGCCGCCGAGCAGCGAGACCATCATGAACGGCACACCGCACCAGGTGTTGACCATGATCGCGGCGAACCGCTGCCAGAAGGTGTCCTCCAGCCACATCGGCGTCGGCAGGCCCAGGCCTTCCAGGGCGGTGTTGATGACGCCGCCGTCCGCGAGCATGAACCGCCAGCCGAAGACGGTGACGAAGGTCGGCACCGCCCAGGGCAGCACCAGGATCATCCGGTAGAGGGTGCGGCCGCGCAGCTTCTGGTTGAGCAGCAGGGCGAGGCCGAGACCGATGCCGTAGTGCAGGGCGACGCAGGCCGCCGTCCAGAAGACCGTCCACAGGAAGTGCGACCAGAAACGGTCGTACGCCGTCGGGCCCCACAGGATGTCGGCGTAGTTGTCCAGGCCGATGAACTTGTACGTGGCGTCGATGTGGTTGACGCCGATCGTGCGGGCGGTGTTGAGGCTGGTGGCGTCGGTGAGGGTGAGGTACAGGCCGTACACCAGCGGGTACACCACGAGGACGCCCAGGACGACCGCCACCGGGGCGATCATCGCGTAGGCGTACCAGTGCTTGTGGAAGCCGTTCTTCAGCCGCTGGGCCGGCCCGGGTCGCGGTTCCCGCTCACCGCGCCGCTTACCGGTCGCTCGGTCGATGGCGACTGTCATGGTTCGACACCTTCTGGAGGTTCAAGGAGGTCAAGGAGACTGCCGGACGGCAGGCGCGGGCCGGTGGCCGCAGCATTCCTCCCCTGGAGGAGGCGATCCTGCGGCCACCCGGCGGTCACTTGGAGAAGTCCGGCACCAGCTTGGCGATGGCGGTCTCGGCGTTGCCGAGGCCCTTGTCCAAGGACTCCTTGCCGCTCGCGATCTTGAGCAGCTCGTCGTCGAGCGGGGTCCACAGGGAGCTGTACTCCGGCAGCGCCGGGCGCGGCTGGGCGGCGGACAGCACGCCCTGGTAGCCGGCGATACCGGGGTCGGCCTTGACCTTGTCGGTGTAGGCGTCCTCGCGCGTGGGGAGCGTGGAGTTCTTCAGCGCGATGGTCTCCTGGGCCTTGGCCGAGGTCATGAACTTCACGAACTTCAGCGAGGCCTCCTGGTGGGCCTTGTCCGAGCCCGCGTACACGGAGAGGTTGTGGCCGCCGGTCGGGGCGCCCGCCTTGCCGGTGGAGCCGGCCGGGACGGTGGCGATGCCGAGGTTGCCCTTGTCCTTGAAGGCCGAGCCCTTGTAGAAGTTCGTGATCTCCCACGGGCCCTGGACGATCGAGGCGACCTTGCCGTTGACGAACGCGTCCTGGATGTGGGCGTAGGCGTCGGCGGTCGTGTCGGCCTTGTGCAGGCCCTTGCCCTTGAAGAGGCTCTGCCAGGTGCCGTAGGCCTTCTTGGCCTCGGGCGAGGTGATGGTGATCTTCTTGGCGTCGACGTCGACGGTGTCGGCGCCCTCGCCGTAGAGGAAGGACTGGGCGTAGTACGCCTGGGTGGAGCCCCAGTAGCCGTCGACGCCGGTCTTGTCCTTGATGGTGGCGGCGCCCTTCTTCAGGTCGCCCCAGGTCTTGGGGGCCTCGACGCCGGCCTTCTCGAACAGAGCCTTGTTGTAGACGAGGGCGAGGGTGTCGGTGACGAAGGGGACGCCGTAGGTCTTGCCCTCGTACCTGGCCTGCTCGATCAGGCTGGGCTGGAACTTGTCCTGCTCGGCGAGGGCCTCGGTGCCGTCCAGCGGCGCGAAGAAGCCCTTCTTGGCGAAGGCCGGGGTCCAGCCGACCTCGGAACGCAGCACATCGGGAGCGCCCTTGGAACCGGCGGCGGTGTCGAACTTGACCTCCGCCTGGTCGAAGGGGACGTTGACGTACTTGACCTTGACGTCCTTGTTGGCGGCCTCGAACTCCTTGACGAGGGCCTTGTACGTCGGTGCCTCGTTGGTGGCGTTGGAGGTGTCCCACCAGGTGATGGTGACCGGGCCGTCGGCCTCGTCGCCGCTGTCGCTTCCGCCGCAGGCCGTCGCCGCCAGGGCGAGGGACGCCACCAGCGCGGTGGCCGCTATGCCACGCCGCATGAGTTCTCCTTGAGGGTGAAGCCCGTTTCGTGCTGCCGACTGCGCCGTTGGCGGCCGGGCGTCGGTGAGATTAGCCGCGCTGCAACGACTTGCGAAAGACCTTGCAGCAAAAAGGTGCAAGGGATGCGGATGGTTACCCCGCCGTGACCTCCCCTCGATCGCCTCGAATCCTTGGTTTCCGCCTGCCCGGTGGGCGGTAGCGCGGTTGTGCAAGACTCTGCAAGCACTTGCTATCCGTGTCCGCCGGGGGAATCATCCGTTGCGGATCGCACGCCGACCAGGAATTCCGAGGGACCGCGATGACCAAGCCACCCGCAGCGGGCCGTGCGACGGCGCGCACCAGGCGTCCCGTCGGTGTGCAAGGGGAGCACCGGCCGCTACAGTCCAGTGCTGTGACCACACGGCTTGCCGACATCGCGTTGCAGGCGGGGGTGAGCGAAGCGACCGTCAGCCGCGTCCTCAACGGGAAGCCGGGCGTCGCCGCCACCACCCGCCAGTCCGTGCTGGCCGCTCTCGACGTGCTGGGCTACGAACGCCCGGTGCGCCTGCGCCAGCGCAGCGAGGGGCTGGTCGGGCTGATCACCCCGGAGCTGGAGAACCCGATCTTCCCGGCCCTGGCGCAGGTCATCGGCCAGGCGCTGACGCGGCAGGGCTACACCCCGGTGCTGGCCACCCAGACCCCGGGCGGCTCGACCGAGGACGAGCTGACCGAGATGCTCGTCGACCGCGGGGTCGCCGGGATCATCTACGTCTCCGGACTGCACGCCGACACCACCGCCGACATGCAGCGCTACGACCGGCTGCGCGCCCAGGGCGTGCCCTACGTGCTGGTCGACGGTTTCTCGCCGAAGGTGCAGGCGCCGTTCATCTCCCCCGACGACCGTGCGGCGATGAGCCTCGCGGTCACGCACCTGGTGTCCCTGGGGCACACCCGGATCGGCCTGGCCCTCGGGCCCAAGCGGTTCGTGCCGGTGCAGCGCAAGATCGAGGGGTTCGTGCGCACGATGCAGGACCGGTTGGGTCTGCGCGCCGAGACCGTCGAGTCGGAGCTGGTGCAGCACTCCCTGTACACCCTCGAGGGTGGTCAGGCGGCGGCCACGGCGTTGATCGACCGGAACTGCACGGCCGTGGTGTGCGCCAGCGACATGATGGCGCTGGGTGCGATCCGGGCGGCCCGGCAGCTCGGCCTGGACGTACCGAAGGACGTCTCCGTGGTGGGCTTCGACGACTCCCCGCTGATCGCCTTCACCGACCCGCCCCTCACCACGATCCGCAAGCCGGTCCCGGCGATGGGGCAGGCGGCCGTGCGCACACTGCTGGAGGAGATCGGCGGGACGCCCGCGCCGCACAGCGAGTTCGTGTTCATGCCGGAACTGGTGGTGCGCGGTTCGACCGCTTCGGCCCCCGGGGAACGCGCTCGCCCCTGAGGCCCAAGGCCTGATTCCGCCGTAGGACATGCGGCTCGGGCGGGGTCGCGGGATGATCGGTGGGGAAGTCCTTTTCTGGCAGACTCTGCGCCTATGGGTGAAACGACCGTAACGAAACCGGAGGGCCTGGAAGCGGCCCTCCCGGACCCCGTTGCGGCCGATCCGGGGCGCGGCCCGCTGCGCCGGCTGCGCACCCCGCGCCGGCCTCGGTTCTGGTTCGAGATCCTGCTGATCGCGGTGAGTTACTGGACGTACTCGCTCGTCCGCAACGCCGTGCCCGAGCAGAAAGCGGAGGCGCTGCACAACGCCGACTGGATCTGGCGGGTCGAGCACCATCTGGGCATCGCCGTCGAGGAGTGGGTCAACCACACGGTGAACTCGGTGCATTGGCTCATCGTCGGGATGAACTACTACTACGCGACGCTGCACTTCATCGTCACGCTGGGTGTGCTGGTGTGGCTGTACCGTCGCCATCCCGGGCGGTACGCGGCGACCCGTCTGGTGCTGTTCGCGACCACGGCCGTCGCCCTGGTCGGCTACTACCTGTATCCGCTGGCGCCCCCGCGGCTGATGTACGGCGGCGACTTCATCGACACGGTCATGGTCCACCAGACCTGGGGTTCGATGGCGTCGGGCGATCTGAAGCACATGTCCAACCAGTACGCCGCGATGCCGTCGATGCACATCGGCTGGTCCGTGTGGTGCGGGCTGACGATCTTCGCCCTGGCGTCGGTTCCCTGGGTGCGGGTGCTGGGCCTGCTGTACCCGGCGCTGACGCTGGTGGTCATCGTCGCGACGGCCAACCACTTCTGGCTGGACGCGGTCGGCGGCCTGCTGTGCCTGGCCTTCGGGTTCACGGTCGCGCGGCTCTGGTACGGGAGGCGGCCGTACGCGCTGCCGAGGGTGGCGCCGACGCGCAAAGCGGACAGGCCCCGGCCCGCGGCCGAGATCTGATCCCCCTGGCAGATCCTGGGGGCCTGCCTAGCGCTCGGCAACGCCGTAGAACAGGTCCTCCACCACACCGCGCGCCCGGCGGGCCGTGCGGCGGTACGCGTCCAGCATGTCGCCCGCGTGGCCCGGGCCGTAGCCCAGGTACCTGCCCACGGCGGACAGTTCCCGGGGTTCGGTCGGGAACGTGTCACCGGCCCGGCCGCGGACCAGCATCACCGCGTTGCGGACGCGGGTCGCGAGGACCCAGGCCTCGTCGAGGGTCGCCGCGTCCTCGTCCGTGATGAGCCCGGCGGTGCGGGCGGCGGCCAGGGCCTCCCGGGTGCGGGTGGTGCGCAGGCCCGGCTCCGTCGAGCCGTGCCGCAATTGCATGAGCTGCACGGTCCACTCCACGTCGGACAGGCCGCCCGGCCCGAGCTTGGCGTGCAGCTTGGGGTCGGCGCCGCGCGGCAGCCGCTCCGACTCCATGCGGGCCTTCAGGCGCCGGATCTCGCGCACGGCCTCGTCGGGGAGCCCGTCCGCCGGGTAGCGCAGCGGGTCGATCAGGTCGATGAAGCGGCGGCCCAGGTCCTCGTCGCCGGCGACGGGCTCGGCCCGCAGCAGCGCGTGCGACTCCCAGGTCAGGGCCCACCGCCGGTAGTACGCCTCGTACGAGGTGAGGGTGCGGACCAGCGGGCCGGACTTGCCCTCCGGGCGCAGGTCGGCGTCGATGAGCAGGGGCGGGTCGGCGCTGGGGATCTGCAGCAGGCGGCGCATCTCGGAGACGACCTTGTTGGCCGCCTGGGAGGCCTCCCGCTCGTCGACGCCGTCGCGTGGTTCGTGCACGAACAACACGTCCGCATCGGAGCCGTAGCCCAGCTCGTGGCCGCCGAACCGGCCCATGCCGATGATCGCGAACCGGGTGGGCAGGTCGTCGCCCCAGCCGTCCCGTACGACCGCGCGCAGCGTGCCGGCGAGGGTCGCCGCCGTAAGGTCCGACACCGCAGCCCCGACGCGGTCCACCAGGGCGCCCTGGTCGGCCTCGGCGGGCTGCTCCTCGGTGCCGTAGGAGCCGACGATGTCGGCGGCGGCCGTGCGGAACAGTTCGCGGCGGCGCACCCCGCGGGCCGCCGTGACGGCCTGGGCGGCCCCGTCGGCCCGGCGCACGGCGGCGAGTATCTCCTGCTCCAGATGCGCGCGCGAGCGGGGTTCCAGGCCGCCGCCGTCCCCGTCACCGAGCAGGGCGACCGCCTCCGGGGCGCGCATCAGCAGGTCGGGCGCGAGCCGGCCGGCGGACAGCACACGGGCGAGGTTCTGCGCGGCGGCGCCCTCGTCCCGCAGCAGCCGCAGGTACCAGGGGGTCTTGCCGAGCGCGTCCGAGACCTTGCGGAAGCCCAGCAGGCCCGCGTCCGGGTCGGCCGAGTCGGCGAACCAGCCCAGCAGCACGGGGAGCAGGGTGCGCTGGATGGCGGCCTTGCGGGTGACGCCGGAGGCCAGCGCCTCCAGGTGGCGCAGGGCGGAGGCGGGGTCGGCGTAGCCGAGGGCGACCATGCGTTCCCGGGCCGCCTCGGTGCTCAGCCGGGCCTCGCCGGTCGCGAGCTGGGCGACCGCGTCGAGCAGCGGCCGGTAGAAGAGCTTCTCGTGCAGACGGCGTACGACACCCGCGTGCCGCCGCCACTCGCGGTGCAGGTCGGCGACCGGGTCCGTGCGCAGGCCCAGGGAGCGGCCGATGCGGCGCAGCTCGGCCTCGTCCTCCGGGACGAGGTGGGTGCGGCGCAGCCGGAACAGCTGGATGCGGTGCTCCATGGAGCGCAGGAAGCGGTAGGCCTCGTCGAGCTGGGCCGCGTCGGACCGGCCGACGTAGCCGCCGGCCGCGAGGGCGCCCAGCGCGTCCAGGGTCGTGCCGCTGCGCAGGGAGGTGTCGGCCCGGCCGTGCACCAGCTGGAGCAGCTGCACGGCGAACTCGACGTCCCTGAGGCCGCCCGGCCCCAGCTTCAGCTGGCGGTCGACCTCGCCGACGGGGATGTTCTCCACGACCCGGCGGCGCATCTTCTGCACGTCGGGCACGAAGTTCTCGCGCTCGGCGGCCTTCCACACCAGGGGCTGGACGGCGGCGACGTACTCCGCGCCGAGGTCGAGGTCCCCGGCCACGGGGCGGGCCTTGAGCAGCGCCTGGAACTCCCAGGTCTTGGCCCAGCGCTGGTAGTAGGCGAGGTGGCTGGACACGGTCCGCACGAGGGGGCCGTTGCGGCCCTCGGGCCGGAGGTTGGCGTCGACCGGCCAGATGGAGCCCTCGACGGTGGTCTCGGAGCAGATCCGCATCATGTGCGAGGCGAGCCGGGTCGCGGCGCGTACGGCCTTCGTCTCGTCGGCTCCCTCGGTGGCCTCCCCGACGAAGATGACGTCCACGTCCGAGACGTAGTTGAGCTCGTGGCCGCCGCACTTGCCCATGGCGATCACCGCGAGCCGGCACAGGGCGGCGTCCTCGGGCGCTGCCGCCTCGGCGATCCCGAGGGCGGCACGCAGCGTGGCGGTGGCGAGGTCGGCCAGCTCGGCGGCGGATTCGGCGACGCCGGTGGTGCCGCAGACGTCCCGGGCGGCGATGGACAGCAGGCAGCGCCGGTAGGCGACGCGCAGGGAGACCGGATCGGTGGCCTCGGCGAGGCCGGCCTCGAACTCCTCCACCCCGGGGTGCAGGTCGTACGCCTCGTACATGACGAGGGCCTGCCAGTCGTCCGGGTGCCGGGCGAGGTGGTCGGCGAGGGCGGTGGAGGCGCCGAGGACACCGAGGAGGCGGTCGCGCAGCGGCTTGGAGGAGATCAGCGTGTCGAGCAGTTCCCGGGCGCCGGGGCCGTGCTGGGCCTCCAGCAGCCGGACGAGTCCGAGCAGCGCGAGATCGGGGTCGGCGGTGCCGCCCAGCGCCTCCAGCAGGACCGGGTCGTCGCGCAGGGGCGCGAGCTCGGGGCTGTCCAGGAGCCGTTCGGCGGCGGACGCGTCGGTGAAGCCGTGCCGCAGCAGCCGTGTGAAGGTACTGCTCCTGCGCCCCGGCACCGCCGTCATCCGGGCCTCCCTCGCACTGTTCCTCGGACATGCATCGGATCAAGGTCGTACGGCTTCGAGCCTAACCGCACGGGCCGGGGGAAGCGCCGGGGAGTTCGGCAGGCGGACGGGGGCCGCGCGGGCTGCCGGGGTGAGGCCCCGCACCTGCGCACGGGCCGGGAAGCGGCCCTCGTGGCCGCGGTCGTGGCAGTCGAGGTGGGCGGCCATGAGGCGGGCGACCATGAGGACGGGCGCGGCGTCGGAGACGAGGTCGCCCGGGACGAGATCGCCCGGAAGTCGCGCTCGTGACCGCGCGCGTGGCCGCCGGGGCGCAGCAGCAGGGGCCCGGCCCAGTGCGGCTACGGGGACCGGCCGTGGTGTCGGAGGCGAGGTATGGCGGTTTCTGGCCGCAGGAGGTACGGGGAGGTACGGCGGTTTCTGGCCGCAGGAGGTCGGGGAGGGCCATTTCCACCACGGTAGGGGTCCGGCCGCCGTCCACTCGGTGGCGCCGCGCGCCGTTATCGGCTTCGGTGAGGGGGAGCCGTTCCGCCGGCTTCAGCCGGATGAGGTGAGCGGCTCTCATGAGGCCGGACGAAGGAGTCACGCCATGGACATCACGCTCGAAGTCATCCCGCTGCCCGTGAGCGACATCGACCGCGCCCGGGACTTCTACCGGGACAGGGTCGGCTTCCACGTGGACATCGACCAGGAGGTCATGCCCGGGATGCGGATCGTCCAGCTGACCCCTCCGGGTTCCGGCTGTTCGATCGCCCTGGGCGAGTCGATCTGGCAGATGACGCCGGGCCCCACCCCGGCTCCGGGCTCCTACCAGGGCCTGCAGCTGTGCGTCGCCGACATCAAGGCCGCCCACGCGGAGCTGGTCGCCCGCGGCCTCGACGTCTCGGAGCCGGTCCAGTACTCCCCGGACGACGGCGCCACGTTCATGCACTTCCAGGACCCGGACGGCAACGGGTGGGCGGTGCAGGAGTACCGGCGCAGGGCCACGGAGCCGCTGCATCAGCTGCTCGCCGACCTCAAGCGGCAACAGGCCTGAAGCAGCAGGCCTGAAGCGGCAGCGGGCTTGAAGCGACAGCAGGCCCGAACAACCCGGTCAGGAATCGAGAAGCAGGTCTCGCGGGGCGCGATTAGCGTCGTTGTCATGACTTCCATCGCATCCGTCACCCTCGAGGTGGCCGACCCCGCCGCCGCCGACCGCTTCTACTCCGCCGCCTTCGGTCTGGGCGAGCGGCTGCGCCTGCGGGCGTCGGAGGCACCGACTTCCGGCTTCCGCGGGTTCACGCTGTCGCTCGTGGTCTCCCAGCCGGCCGATGTGGACGCGCTCGTCGACGCGGCCGTGCGGGCGGGGGCGACGACGCTGAAGCCCGCCGCCAAGTCGCTGTGGGGCTACGGGGGCGTCGTACAGGCCCCGGACGGGACGATCTGGCAGCTCGCGTCGTCGTCGAAGAAGAACACCGGCCCGGCGACCGGGCGGGTCGACGCCTTCGTGCTCCTGCTCGGTGTGGAGGACGTGAAGGCCAGCAAGCAGTTCTACGTCGATCACGGCCTGGCCGTGGGCAAGAGTTTCGGCTCCAAGTACGTCGAGTTCACCGCCGACGGCCCCGTCAAGCTGGCCCTCTACAAGCGCCGCGGCCTCGCCAAGGTCGCCGGCGTCTCCCCCGACGGCACCGGCTCCCACCGCCTCACCATCGCCGGCGACGCCGGGCCGTTCACCGACCCGGACGGTTTCGCGTGGACGACGACGTCGGAGAACGCGTCGGTGTGAGCGGTGCCGGGGGGTGTCCTCCTCCGGCGTCGGCCGGCGGGCCTACAGCGCCGGCAGGTTCTTCCGCCGCTCGAACGCGGTGCCCTCCGAGCGGTACTCCTCCCGCTTCTGCCGCTGTTGCGCAGGAACATGCATCTCCCTGGACCGACGTCGGGCGCTCGGGATCGACGTGGCACTGACCTGTGATCGAACGGTCGGCATGGGTCGCTGTGGGCCACTCTTCGACGGACCCACCGACGTCCCCACCCAGCGGGACTGACAGATCGGCGTTCGTACGCACGAAACGCTGAAATGAACCATGTGGCCCTACACCTCCCGGTTCGGTCCCGACTACTCGGGGAAGGCTCCTCCCGGGGAGTCCCCGGCCATCGGAGGGTGGGGGAACGGTGGGGGGTTCGAGGAGTCGGTACCGGCCGTGGGTGCGGTTGGTCGTCGTGGCGGTCGTCAGCGCGGTGATCGGACTGCTCGCTGCTGTGTGGGGGTCGGAGGCATCGGCAGGAGTGCTGGGGGCTGCGGTCGCGGCCCTGGTGAGTGTCGTTGCGCTAGGCGCTCAATCGGAGTGGCAGCGGCAGGCTGAGGCGGCTCGTCGTCGACCTGAGGCCTTGGAGATTGCCTCACTTGGAGGCCGCTTTCCGCTGGTGCGGGATCTGCGTGACCCGATCGCCGTGGGAGTGCACCCGGCCGAGACCACTGAGCGGGAGGGCAGGCTCGATCGGGTTCCGGCGTATGTCACTCGCGACATGGAGCCGCACCTGCACGCAGCCCTGCGCCGTGGGGGCTTCGTCCTGTTGGTCGGCGAGTCCACCGCGGGTAAGACGCGAGCTGCCTTCGAGGCGATTCGGCTGCTCCATCCTGATCGGCATTTCGTAGCTCCCGCGACGCGCGAGGCCATTGCGGTGCTGTTGGACGATTGGGAAGCGGCAACCGGCTGCGTGGTGTGGCTGGACGACCTGGAACGCTTCCTGGGGCCAGGCGGCCTGACCACGTCCACGCTGCACCGCATGCTGATCTCGGACCAGCAGGTGCTGGTGCTGGCCACCATGCGTAGTCACGAGTACGACCGCTACCGTGATCGTGCGGAGATCGAAGCTTCCGGTCCCTCTCAAGAAATCTGGCGTCAAGGCCGGGCCGTGTTGAGACAAGCTCAAGTGGTCCACGTGGAGAGGCGATGGACGACCACCGAGCGCGAACGCGCTCGTGCGCTGACGACCGACCCCCGACTCGTCCGCGCATTGGCGGGCGATCAACGCTTCGGGGTGGCCGAACTGTTGGCGGCCGGTCCGGAACTGGTCGAAAGCTGGCAGCATGCGTGGGTCCCAGGACACCACCCTCGCGGAGCGGCACTGGTTGCAGCGGCTGTCGATGCCCGCCGCGCCGGCTACCACGGCCCTGTGCCCGTCGAAGTTCTCCAGCAGCTTCACGAGGGCTACCTTGTTCGTCGCGGTGGGACGGAATTACGTCCCGAGGCGTTCTCAGAGGCGCTGACCTGGGCTCTGACCCCTACAGTCCCAGCAGGGGCGAACAGCCTGCTACTCGGCGACGCCGAACACGGTCTCCTGGCTTTCGACTATTTGATCGACCTCCCTGCGCAGGACGCCATACCAGAACCGGTCTGGGTTGCAGTGATGGACGTTGCGTCACCACATGAGGCCTACACGATCGCCTGCAACGCATACCGGTCCGGCAATTTCACGCTCGCCCTCCCGGCACTGCGACGTGCGGCAGCAGCAGGTATCGGCCAAGCCGAGGCGATTTTATGGGAATCGGACGCGCCCATGCGGTCCGCGGAGGAAGGTTTGGCGGTTGCCGAGCAACGAACGCGGACCCTTCGACAAGAGTTCGGTGCCGATCATGAGGAGACTCTGATGGCAGAGAGCATGGTCGCGTCCTTCACTTTCCACTGTGGCCGCCACTCCGAAGCTCGCATTCTTTACGAACCACTGATAGGCAGGGCAGCCTCAGCACTGGGCAGTGATCATCGCGTCGTCCTGGGTCTGGAATTTGGACTCGCCAGCAGCATATTTGCGTCTGGAGCACACGATGAGGGCCTACCGCTTCTCGAAACCGCCATACAAAAGAGCATCACCACATTGGGGCCAGGGGACCTAGCCGTGTTGGACAGACGCAGGTGGGTGATTCAGCTTTTGATGGAGGCCGGACGAGACGGCGACGCAGTGGAGCGGCTCACCGCACTCGAAGCCGACTGCGCCCACCTGTCGGCCACGCATCCGATCACCGTCAGCCTCAGGCGCATGGCAAGCCGGCTGCACCACCATCGGACGTGATGAAACGACCACAAGGTGAATTCGTCGAACCATCGGCCAGGGAGAAATGATGCGCGATCAATTCACATGGAGGAAGAGTTCCTATTCAGGCGCCACTTCAAATTGCGTTGAGGTGGCCTGGGATTGTTCAGTCGTATGGATTCGAGACAGCAAGAACACAACGAAGCCACCCGTACAAATATCAGCACAGGGCTGGAAGCACTTCCGCCAGGCCGTCTGCACTGGTAGTGCATTCCGTCCGCGGTGACGCTGTACGAGGGCACTGATCCGACACCGGATGGTCCAGGGACTGCCCCACACCAGTGAGACGCCATGGGGCCGACGGTCCGCGACCGTCGGCCCCATCCGCTTCACCAGCGGGAAACGTGCTCTGACCTGCCCTTACAGCGCCGGCAGGTTCTTCCGCAGCTCGAACGCCGTGACCTCCGAGCGGTACTCCTCCCACTCCTGCCGCTTGTTGCGCAGGAAGTGGTGCCAGGCTGCCGTATTGCATTGAATGCAACACATGTCGCGCTGGGCCAACTCTCTGAGCTGCAGGTGGTGCTCAGGCTAACGCCGGGTTGGTGGCTGGTTGGGATGCGCTGACCTGGCACCCGTTACCGACTCAACGATGATGCGTTAGATGCATCGTGAGTGCTGTCGTTGATATGCCAGGAGCTGCGCATCTGGTCCTTGCCGACGGAGTCGTGCACCTGGACCCCGAACCCGCCGTCCTGGAAGCCATGCTGGAGGGCTGGGCACTGCAGCAGCGCACGCGCTTCTTGAACTGGGAGTCGACGATCCGCCCCCGGATCGCGCTGATCCGTCGGCTGGCCCGCTTCACCAATGAGTACCCGTGGCAATGGGACCCCGCCGAGGTGGAGGCCTTCTTCGACGACCTTCGTACCCGGCGCCCTGGCAGGCCGCTGGCGGTGTCCACCGCACGGAACTACCAGAACGACCTACGGCTGTTCTTCGACTACATCACCGACACTCGCTACGGCTGGCCGTCCACATGCAACGAGCGATTCGGCCGGGCTCCGGTCCAGCTCCTGCACGAGTGGAACACGGTCACCCACACCAGCGAGTACGAGGGAGCCACCGAACGTCGTCCGCTCACCTACGACGAAGTCCAGACCCTTTTCGACGCCGCCGACGGCCGTGTCGAGGAGATCCGCACACGACGACGCAAGGGCTCGCTCGCGGCCCTTCGCGACGCCATGGTCTTGAAGACGGTCTACGCCTTCGGCCTGCGGCGCCAGGAAGCGTGCGGCCTGGACCTGTGCGACCTGCGCCGGAACCCCAAGGTCGCCGACTACGGCCGTTTCGGAGCGATCTTCGTCCGTCACGGCAAGGCCTCCAAGGGCGGACCTCCCAAGCGCCGCAGCGTTCTGACCGTCCCCGAAATGGACTGGATCGTCGACGTTCTCGACCAGTACGTCAGCGAGGTCCGCCCCGCTTTCGTGCCGGGCAAGCACCCGGCGTTCTGGATCACCGAGCGGCGCGACCGGATGTCCCTGCGGCGGTTGAACGAGGCCTTCGAGACGGCGCGCCGGTCCGCCGACCTGCCGGCGGAGCTGGACCTGCACTCGCTGCGGCACAGCTACGTGACCCATCTGATCGAGTTCGGTTATCCAGAGAAGTTCGTCCAGGACCAGGTCGGCCACGCCTACGCCAGCACCACGGCCATCTACAGCCACGTCTCGGACGAGTACCGAAACCGGCTGCTGCGACGCTCACTGCAAGCCCGGCACGGCGATCTATGGGGGCAGGAAACGTGATCAGGAAGATGGGCATCGACTGGCAGCTACGGATCCGGATGGCGGAGAAGGGCATGTTCCAGACCACGGAACTGGTCCCGCTGCTGGCCGAACGCGGCGTGCATCTGTCGCGTGAGCAGGTCTTTCGTCTCGTGACCCAGACACCGCAACGGCTGTCCATGGACACGCTCGCCGCGTTGTGCGACATCCTCGCGTGTGAGCCCAACGATCTGATCCAGGTGGAGGTCGCCAACGCTGAGGTGCGCAAGACCGCCGGCGAGCAGACGGCGTCCCGGCCGCAAGCGCGTCGCACTACGATCCGGCGCCCAGGCCCGGAATGACCGCTCCTCTCCGCCTCGACGAGGCCCACCGACAGGTCATCGCCCACCTGACCGCCCGGCTCACGGGGGTGACCGGCGAACAGGCAGCGCAGGCACTGGAGCGCGGGAAGATCACAGCACGTTCCTGCGTCGGTCTTGCCCGCCATTTCCAGGACCACCAAGACGCCCTGACGAATCCGGGCCCGACACCTCCGCAGAATCTGGTGCGGCTCGCGTATGCCCTGACGGACGCCGGACACGGCCCGGTCATCCTGCCGACGTGCGTCGGCTGCGGAAAGACCTCGCGCCAACTCACACATCGCCTCCCGGCCGGACACTGCTGTTCGGCCTGTGCTCGTCGGGTGCGGCCGCCGAAGACCTGCTCAGGCTGCGGCCGACAGATGAAGATCAACGCCAGGGGCCCCAACGGTCCGCTCTGCGGTACCTGCTACGGCAAGCACGTTGCCACCGCATGCGGGCAGTGCGGGCGCGTACGTCGCGCGACCTTCCGCATGCCCGACGGCAGTGTCCGCTGTCAGGGGTGCCACCCACGCCCGCTCCGCACCTGCGTCGGGTGCGGAGCTCAAGCTCCAGTCCAAGCGATCTCGGCGGACGGCCCGGTCTGCCGGCGCTGCTACCGACAACCCCAGCGCCGCTGCGGCAGCTGCGGAGAAGTACGCACGGTCGACCGGCGCGGTGGCGACGGCAGGCCCGATCTGTGCTCCCGCTGCTATCACGCTCCGCCGGTCGCCTGCTCCTCCTGCCGCCGGCTCCGGACCTGCGCGCGCAGGGTGGCGGGCAAGCCGTTTTGCCAGAGCTGCTGTCCCCGCCCTACGGGTCCATGCGCGCGCTGTCTCCACGACCGACCTGTCCATGCCTACTGGCCGATGGGCCCGGTCTGCAAACACTGCTACGCGGCAGTGCGCGCACGCCCCAGCGCCTGCGCTCAGTGCGAAGAGCGACGTCCACTCATCGGTCCCACCGAAGCAGGAGCCGGCATCTGCGGGCCCTGCGCCGGAGTCGATCTCACCTACTCGTGCCAGCGCTGCGGCACGAGCGACAGGATCTTCCGCGAGCAGTTGTGCACCCGTTGCTTCGCCACGAAACAACTGGCCGAAGCTCTCCGTGGACAAGACACTACGGTCCCCGCACAGCAGCAGAACTTCCACTCGGCTCTCGCCGCCGCAGGACATCCCCGCAGAGTGGCGCATTGGCTGACCCGCGCCGGAGTGCCCGCCCTCCTGTCCCAGCTAGCCATTTCCGATGAGGAGATCACCCACCAACAGCTCGACGATCTCCCCAACACGCCGACCACTCGCTACATCCGCGACGTCCTCGTCGTCGCCGCGGTGCTGCCGCCGCGGGACGAACGATTGGAGGCCCTGCCCCGCTGGGCGAACGCCCTCTTGGCCCAGGCACCGCTCCCCCAGCGCCAGCTCGTCACCCCCTTCACTCATTGGTATCTGCTCCACCGCATCCGCCGGGTCCACCGGCACCGCCCGCTACGCGCCAGCACACAGCACCAGATGCGATCGCGACTGCGCCGGGCCCTGGAACTGCTCGACTGGCTCGACGAGCACGGCACCGCCCTCGGGGAACTCACACAGCCAGAACTCGAGATGTGGCTAGACGAAGGGGCTGTAGAACGTCGTGAGGTGCGTGCCTTCGTCACCTGGGCGCGAGGTCGGGGCCTTGTCGGCGAGCTCGTAGTTCCCCGGGCACGCATTGCCGCACCAAGCGTCTTCATGACGGACGAGGAGCAGGCCGAGCAGCTGCACCGATGTCTCGGCGACGATTCTCTGCCTCTCGATGTTCGTACGGCTGGTGCCCTGACGCTCCTCTTCGGGCTGCAGCACACCAAACTGCTCGAACTCACCGTGCGCGACGTCATAGACGACAACGAGAGGGTGGCGCTCAACCTCGCAGGCCATCGTCTTCCGCTGCCGCCGGAGGTCGCCCGGTTGGTCCGTGCGCAACGCGACCAGTGCCAGGCACGCTGGCAGCTCGATCAGACAGCCAGCACAACACCGTGGCTGTTCCCCGGCCAGGAGCCCGCCCGCCCTCTCGGAGCCACCTACCTCAATTTGAAGCTCCGCCGACACGGCATCGCGCCCCGCGCTGGCCGTAACAACGCTCGTCTCGCGCTCGCCACCGACCTGCCGGCATCTGTCCTCGCCGACTTCACTGGTACCAGCATCAGCAACGCGACCCGTTGGACCGGATACGCCAGACGCGACTGGCTCGACTACACCGCGTCCCGCGCAACGATCTGACCGCTCCCCCGAGCGGCGGCCACGGTCCAGAGAGACCACCACGAGATGGGGGCGGTCATAGCGCCTCGGCGCATTCGTCGACGAATGCGCAAAGCCGACGAATGAGGCTCAAGAAGAAGGGGGTGGGGTCCGAGTCGCCCTGCATGTGAGGTGCGTCCTGGAGCCACTGCTGCCACAGGCCACCCGGTTCCCGGAAGCGGTCGGCTTGACCACCTCCAAGGTTCAGGTCGATGAACTGGAGAGCGCCCATGACGACGGCTTGGTCGTACGCGAGGTCAGGGCGGCGGAGGTAGCGATCAAGGTAGGCGGCGAGCAGATCAGCGTCGCGCGCCGTTCCGAAACTGGCCAGGGTCACGCTATAGGCCAGCCCAACACAGCAGACCTCGCTGGCCAGCAGGAGTTCCCCGAGGCGCTCACGGAACTCGATCCGGCGGGAGACAGCTACGAGCCACGCTGCGGTTCTCCGTTCTCGCCAGCCGCCCTCAAGGAGAGTGGCGATCTCATCTGCGGTGATGAATCCCGCGTCCTCGCAGAGACCTCGCATGAATCGGTCGCACTCAGGACTTTGCATGCGCAGCATGCTGTCGCCGAGCTTCAGGTAGCGCTGCTCGGGCGTGACATAGCGGCGAACCAGGGCCAGCAGCTCGGCATCTTCATGGGGATGGCGTATCACACGGCCGATCTTGCCGTGCTGGTGCAAAACGAGGCCATACCATTTTGCGCTGCTCGTTCGCCGCCTCACCGGGACCAGCGCGACGGACTGGACGACCTTCATCAAGC
Organism: Streptomyces sp. NPDC037100; assembly: GCF_055606225.1. NCBI lineage: Bacteria > Bacillati > Actinomycetota > Actinomycetes > Kitasatosporales > Streptomycetaceae > Streptomyces > Streptomyces sp. NPDC037100. The sequence continues at coordinate 100,764 of NZ_JBVJSX010000001.1, forward strand.
GCGACTGGACCGGCTACGTCAGCAGCCGGCGAAGTGATAGCTGAGAAGTCGGTTTCTCTCGTGGGTGAGCCCCGGCATCATGGTCGTCGGTAAGTTTGTACGCGAGAGGGACGAGTGCGGCGGGTGCCTGGAGACGAGCAGGCTGATTTGACGGAGCTGTGGCAGCAGCGTTGGCTCAGTTGCCCTCCGGTTGGGTACAAGCTCCGTGACCCGTATCGGGATGTCTGGGTACGTTTTCACAGCCTGCCGGAGTCGAAGCGGTATCCCGAGGACGAGAGTGAGTACACCGTCGTCCTGGAGCGTTACAACACCGTCCTTGATGAGTTGTTCGCTGGTTCGGACGTGTACGTCGTCACTCCGCTCTGGACGACCGAAGCTGAGGTTCCGTCAGTGAAACCCGGAACGGGGTATTGGCAGAGCTTGCTGGTGGAGGACGATTCCGATCCTGAGTTCCGCACGTACTGCCACCTCTTCGCCGCCCACCGGCCCTGGCAGCGCGGCTGCGTCGACGACTTGCTTCGAAATACCGCCGACGACAAGGTGGCGGGAATCCTCATCACCGACACCCGCATGCAGCGCATCCACCACCCCTACGACGGTGGAGCCGACGTCTTCCTCACCACATCCGACGAGCGGGACCAGATGCGCGATCGGCATGCCGACTGGCTTTCCAGTCATCCCTCGGGTCTCTGACCGGCTCGGATCGCCGCCCCGCTCAGAACGGTCTCCACCGCAAGTACCGGGCTGAGAGGCTCCACGAGTTCCCTGGTGGCGACGGCCACGAGGCGGGCGGGTGCATCACCCTTCAGCAACCCGCTCACGTACTCGATGGCCTCCGCGGGCGAGAGTACAGGCAGCCTCTGGCGCAATGTCCGCACAGCATGCATGCGTCCGCGCGTAGGCGCGATTTCGCGGAGCACATCGTGTAGATCGTCCACCGCGGTGCGCACCGGGAGCCCACGTATCCGGGCTCGGTAGTCGTCCTCCCATGCCCCGGTCACCGCGGAGACGACGCCGACCTGATGGAGTCCCCCGTCGACACGGTCGACCAGGTACGGCCCGTTGCCTGCGAGCATGAACTCCGGATTCCGAGTGCGCACGAACTCCTCGGACGTCCAGGAGACGATCCACACCAGTTCGTGCTCCTCGACGTCCAGCACAGCCATGCGCAGTGCCTCCGCACCCGCAGCCCGCCACCTTTGATAGTCGCGTTCCAGTTGTTCCTCAACGGCCCGAACGGCGGCTTCTCGCTCGATCACGCCTGCAGCATTCCGCACGGGCCCGGGCCCGGCCAGTGATTTCCCGCGGCCTGTAGGGCCACGTAGGGACCGCTGCCTGAGCTCCTTGCCCAGGAATACGGCAGCCACGGAACAAGTGCTCTGCGCCAGTGGGGGCGGGAGCGACCTCGGGCGAGTGGCGTCGGTGCAGCGCCGGCTCTCTGCAGAGGGGCCGTTAGTGGTCGTCGTTGGTCGCCCAGGGCCGCCCTTCGACGGCCCACAGACGGCCCGGCTCTGAAGCGGGAAAGCCGTTGAGTCCGATCCGAGCGCGACCCAGTGGCGCTACTACCCGGTCGGGTCGACCGCCCCGGGCCGAGCAGAGGTACCCGCGTCCGCCGCCGTTGAAGTCAGGTGTACATGTAGGGCTGCTGTAGCGGAGTATGAGGCGGCAAGAAAGCCAACTCACACATTACAGCAAACTAAAGCGAAGCTCAATGTCGAAATTCCCCCTAGCGTCGAAATCCCCCATGACGGCGTAAACGAATTCAACTCCGGAATGCGGGCTAGAGGCATAATAGACGACAATGGGTGTCAGATTAGTGAGCGGGACATCGTTGAAATTGAGCATATCGCGTGAAGCGTTGATGGCTGAGCCAATCCGCTTCAAGCGCTGGGAAGACAGCATCCGTGTAGATTCGCGCCCCGGAGAGGTCCTAATGGGAATGAGTATAAGACCATCGAAGATCGGGCATTTCATGCCATCTACATTCAGGGCGTCACCGCCAATGTCCGCGACTCGTTCCGTCAGCTCTTCCATGGCCAACTCAGACATCGTAAAGCCATACGGCGACCTAGCCTTTAGGCCACTCACTTGATGGACGGTCATTGCACGGGCATGGGCCGCTTCTATCGCTCCGAGGATCGCATTTCGGAGAAGCGCTGGAAGTGCATCGAAGTCGACACTTCTTTCGCGACTTGCTAGGTCACTGACGGAACGTTCGTCCACCTTGAGCTTGAAGGCGCTAGAGGCCTCTGCCAGGAGCTGACTCGGGGTCATCATAAATAGCTCAACCCCTGCTTCTCTGCGCATCTCACTTCGCAGTTCCATCCTTGGGCGGGCAAGACTTTGTCCTGCCCGTGGCGTCCACCAGTCCTCTTTCACGTCCCCTGTGATGAGCAAGACGTCTTTCCTGATCTTCGCCGCTTCATCCATGACCTGCTTCCAGATTATGTAATCTCCGGCAGCCTGGCCTTCTGGCTTCGAGGCATAGTCAGCGTAACCCGGCGGTATTTCCTTATCTGCGCGACGCTTCGCCTCCGCCACAGCCTCTGCGTATTCTTCGGGAGGTAGGGCGGAACCAATCCTGCCGAGCAGCAATGGGTCCAGTTGCACTAGAATTGGGTCAGTATGCGTAGAGTCCGTCCCCTCTACGGCGTCACTTTCCGCTTGCCTCTCAATGTATCTCTTCATTTCCTCAAGGGATCCCTCAATATGATCCCTGTAGCCTTCGATTCTCTGGTTGGCCGCATCGTCGGTGTCTAGGTGCACATCTTTTAGCCAACGGTCCGCGGCGTCACTCAATGATCGTAATGCTTTGTCAAGTGCAGCACAGGCGGTCCGGGCTTTCGCTCGATGGTGACCCTTAACGGAAGGTAGGTCGCGGTTCCGCCAGAACTCGGACAGTACTTCATGGGGAATCCACAATCGCTCTTGCAGGCGGTAGAGCACCGCAAAGGTATCCCTGCGGGTTCTCTCGTTGGATCGGTACAAATTGATCAATACATTCGTGTCAAGAACTATCATGCCCGAGTCGAACAGGTTCTTGTAATCGACGCTTGTGGGTGTTTGATATGCTTCCTCGCAATCGAAAATTCCAAGCCGTTCAGCGCTTTCCTGCGCCCCTGCGTCAGGAAGCTGTGATGCGTCCATCTGATCCCCCTTTGTTGCTCTCCCCTTGCCTTCCGAAGCTCAGTCTTTCACTGAATCAGGCTGAGGGTGGGCTGATTGGTGAAGGATGTGCAGCAAGAGCGGGGGCTGCGCGCGTCTTCGTAGGTGCGGCTACCACGCTGCCTCCGGTGGCCAGAATCGCGCCGACATCAGCGGGACTTGTATCCGGCTCGCTCACCACCCTCCCCAGCCAGAGGCATCATCTTGTGCCCGCGGATGGCGTCCCGCCCTCGCCCGCATGCATGCAGCGCGCCGCCGGGCGCGGCCACCCGTCAAGACGTTGAGTGCCTACCTCGGCCACAACGACCCCGGATTCACGCTCCGGGTCTACACGCACCTAATGCCGAGAAGCGACGCACGAGCCCGCAAGGCAGTGGACGGCCTGTACGACAATCTCGTTTCGATGCCACCCGCATCCTGAGATGTGCCTCTGGCGTGGGGCCTCCGCCCGTCAAACGGACGCAGGCTCACAAGGCGCCTCAATACGAATACGGAGTGGAATGGCCTCCAGCAATCACATGATCGCTCACCAAGCCTGGGATGATTCAGATCGAAGGTGAGTTCCCTGTCGCCCCATCCGCGCGTCAAGTCGAACAATGACTACCCTCAACGCTTACGATTGAGGACGTGCATGATGTGGACTTCGGGACACTACCGGCATGGGTAGGTTCGGTCTTGACGGGCGGCTCACTTCTGCTCGGATTTTATATCCTACTCCGAGATAGGAGAAAGGAAGAGCGCGAGCAAGCCCGAAAAGTAATTTGCTGGCGTGGCGGCAGCAGCGGCAGCGGATTCGTGACAGTCGCAATAAATACAGCGGAGCGACCGGTATCCAGTGTCCTCGTGCTCGTCGAGATGCGCGCCCACGGCAGCGTGCTGGAATCCTTCACGATAACTGGAATACTTCGCCCCGGGGAAGAAGTGAAGGTAGAGACGCCTGGGCGGATGAGTGGCGGAAAATGCATCCCAAATTTTGTCATTTTTGAGGATGCTGACGGAGTCGGTTGGGCGAAAGACCTGACTACGGGCACCCTCTATCGAAGACGCCTCTGGCGCAGGGCGCAGGGTGCTACTCGATTTGCCCGGTGGAAAATTCACCGCATGCGGGCAAAACAGGTAAGGAACCATTGATCGGCGACGCAGTTCGGAACAACGCACCTCCTTCACCATAAGAGCTGCGCTCTCAATAGCCAGTCGCTGAATGCGTCGTGCCGTGCGGCGCCACTGTCACGGTGACTACCGGGGCACCCTCGACGATCGGGCACGGGTGGGGCACGACGATGGCCTCCCCTAAGTTTCCGGGTCATGGCCCTCGATACGATCGAGTTGGTGCGGCTGGGCTGCGTATTGCGACGCCGGTCAGGGCAAGCGGCCACCACAGCCCAACGACAGCGGGACAACCTTGTCGGCAACAGCTAATACCGGTACCACTCAGGGGAGTTCAATTCATCCCCTAGCACCCACTCAAGAAGCGCCATCTTCCCGTTGAGGAAACCCCATTCATGTCATCCTCAGGCAGTAGCGAGCTGGCTTCATACTTGCCTTCGATCCGGGCCCTGCCTTGTTCGATCGATTTGCGCAGACCCTCATCGTATCTCGGGTTTATTTGACCGTCTGGCGTGTCACTCCATCTGCTATGTGTATACCAGATGCGATCATAGAGATCCTTGTGCAACTCTAGAAGTTCCGCGAGCGGACGAGGCGACTCATCGAGAAATGCTACCTCTTCTGCCAGTTCCTCGTATTCCTCTCCAAGTCTTTCTGCAAGTACGGCAACCAGTCCATCCACATCATACGCGTAAGCGGCACACCGATCATCTGCAAATATCTCATCAAAGTCGGGGTGGGGCTTCCGACGGTCGCCATTCACTACGGAGAAGTCCTGGTAGTTGGATGTGGCGAATACGTAGCAGTCCGAAGAATCCGCGGCTTCCGCAAGCGTGGTGCGAAAGAGCTCCATGAGGAGAGCATCAGCGATGCTGTTCTTGTTCAGGTGAAACGGAGCCTTCTTGTCGAGTGCGCGCTCGATCACGGCTCCATGCTCCTTGGTGCCAGGTTCAAGCCTTCTCCCATGGCCGAGTAGCTCGGAAATCTCGGAGAAATTCTGCAATGCTTGGGCGCTAACAAATGGCACCTGGTGAGCCATCTCCGCAATCCATGCCTGCGCCTCGCTATCGCCGTACTCCTTGAGGTCTTGTTTCAACAGCCTAAAACGTTCGCGGACGCTATCTGTGGCGGCCGCCTCCGCGCGCGGGCGATTACGCTCGAACTCTTTCAAGATGATGGACGGAACAAGAAGGTCGAGCTTTTCCTGAAAGAAAAGAACGCGAATGGGTACGATAATTTGCTGACCGTCGCGACGCCTGGCTATGTCCAGCCATACGGACGTATCAATTAGAAGCCTAAGCACACCGAGATAGTAGGCCTGTGAGCACGGTCTGATACTGCATTCTGTCGAGTTGATGTTGCATGCTGACGTCGCAGGGGAGACGCCCCGCCCCTTCAAGGCTTGTCTGTGCGCCCGCTGGAGGCACGTTCTGACCGCACGCCCTGTGCTCGCCTGCGCGGCGGTGCCGCGCAGGGCGGAGACGTGAGCACGGGCGCCACCGACCGCCCGCGACGTAGCCCGGAGGAACGGAGCGAGGACGGCGTGCTTGAGCAAGGAAGCGAAGGAGTCACGGCTCCTGACTTGCAGCGAGCAGCACTTGTGCAGATGGCGCGTGTGATGCGCGCTGACGGCCACAGGCGGCCCAGGGGCTGGGACGACATGTGGGGCCGACAGTCCAAGACTGTCGGCCCCACATGTCGTCCCAGCGGGAAACCCGCCCCGGCCTGCCCTTACAGCGCCGGCAGGTTCTTCCGCAGCTCGAACGCCGTGACCTCCGAGCGGTACTCCTCCCACTCCTGCCGCTTGTTGCGCAGGAAGAAGTCGAAGACGTGCTCGCCGAGGGTCTCGGCGACCAGGTCGCTGCGTTCCATCAGGGTCAGGGCCTCGCCGAGGTTCTGCGGGAGCGGCTCGATGCCCATGGCGCGGCGCTCCGCGTCGGAGAGGGCCCAGACGTCGTCCTCGGCGCCCGGCGGGAGCTCGTAGCCCTCCTCGATGCCCTTGAGGCCGGCGGCCAGCAGCAGCGCGTAGGCGAGGTAGGGGTTGGCGCCGGAGTCGAGGGAGCGGACCTCGACCCGGGCCGAGCCCGTCTTGCCGGGCTTGTACATGGGGACGCGGACCAGCGCCGAGCGGTTGTTGTGGCCCCAGCAGATGTACGAGGGGGCCTCGCCGCCCGCGCCCGCCGTGCGCTCCGCGCCGCCCCAGATGCGCTTGTAGGAGTTGACCCACTGGTTGGTGACCGCGGAGATCTCCGCGGCGTGCCGCAGCAGGCCCGCGATGAAGGAGCGGCCCACCTTGGAGAGCTGGTACTCGGAGCCGGACTCGTAGAACGCGTTGCGGTCGCCCTCGAAGAGGGACAGGTGCGTGTGCATGCCGCTGCCGGGGTGCTCGGAGAACGGCTTCGGCATGAACGTGGCGTGCACGCCCTGCTCCAGCGCCACCTGCTTCATGACGAGGCGGAACGTCATGACGTTGTCGGCCGTGGAGAGCGCGTCGGCGTACCGGAGGTCGATCTCCTGCTGGCCCGGCGCGCCCTCGTGGTGGGAGAACTCGACCGAGATGCCCATCGACTCCAGCATGGTGATGGCCTGGCGGCGGAAGTCCATGCCGACGTTGGTCGGGGTGTGGTCGAAGTAGCCGGAGTTGTCGGCGGGCACCGGACGGCTGCCGTCCAGCGGCCGGTCCTTCAGCAGGAAGAACTCGATCTCCGGGTGGGTGTAGAAGGTGAAGCCCAGGTCGGAGGTGCGGGCGAGGGCACGCTTGAGCACGTAGCGCGGGTCGGCGAAGGACGGGGAGCCGTCCGGCATGAGGATGTCGCAGAACATCCGGGCCGTGCCCGGGGCCTCCGCGCGCCACGGCAGGATCTGGAAGGTCGACGGGTCCGGCTTGGCGATCATGTCGGACTCGTAGACCCGGGCGAAGCCCTCGATCGCGGAGCCGTCGAAGCCGATGCCCTCGTCGAAGGCCTGCTCCAGCTCGGCCGGGGCCACGGCGACGGACTTGAGGAAGCCCAGCACGTCCGTGAACCACAGGCGTACGAACCGGATGTCACGCTCCTCCAACGTCCGGAGCACGAACTCCTGCTGCTTGTCCATCTTCCGCTTCCCCATCCTTGCTGGTCAGGCCGCCTTCTCTTCCGTACACGGGAGGCGGTCGGGCACCTGAGCATCCCACCACACCACCATTTCGTACGCGTTGCGGGCCATGATCGCCCGGCTGATCCGGGATCGAACGCCTCACGTACGGCAGGTGAACTGCTCTTGCGCCCATAGTGCCTGCTCGCACCGGCATCCGTAACGGCCGGTTCCCCTCGTCGCTCCACCCGTCTAATTTGCATCTCAGATGCAACTTTAAATAGCGTGCGCGCAGCCGAGCCTTGAGGAGGCCTGATGCTGTCCGAACAGTCCGCCGCCACCGTCCGTGCCACGCTCCCCGCCGTCGGGGCCGCCCTCGGCACGATCACCGAGCGCTTCTACGCCGGGCTGTTCGCGGCCCACCCTGAGCTGCTGCGGGACTTGTTCAACCGGGGCAACCAGGCCTCCGGCACCCAGCGCCAGGCGCTCGCCGGTTCCGTCGCCGCGTTCGCGACGCACCTGCTGGACCGTCCGGAGCAGCGGCCTGACGCCATGCTGCAGCGCATCGCCCACAAGCACGCCTCGCTCGGCGTAACGCCGGAGCAGTACGGCATCGTCCACGAGCACCTGTTCGCCGCCATCGCCGACGTGCTCGGCGACGCCGTCACGCCCGAGGTCGCCGCAGCCTGGGACGAGGTGTACTGGCTGATGGCGAACGCCCTGATCGCCGTGGAGCAGCGGCTGCGCGAGGAGCGCGGCGGGCACACCTGGCGGTCCTGGGAGGTCGTCGAACGGGTCGCCGAGACCGACGACGTCGCCACGTTCCGGCTGCGGCCGGCCGACGGCGGTCCGGTGCGGGACTTCCTCGCGGGCCAGTACGTCTCCGTCCGCGTCGCCCTCGCGGACGGTGCCCGGCAGATACGGCAGTACAGCCTGTCCGGGGCACCCGGCCCGGACCTGCGGCAGATCAGCGTGAAGCGCGTGCGCGCGGCCGGCGCCCCCGACGGCGAGGTATCGAACCACCTGCACGCGCGCGTGCGGGTGGGCGACGTCCTGGAGCTGTCCGAGCCGTACGGCGACCTGGTCCTGGACGGCGGCCCCGACACGCCGCTGCTGCTGGCCTCGGCCGGCATCGGCGTGACCCCGATGGCGGCGATGCTGGCTCACCTCGCCGACTCGGGGCACCGCGCCCCGGTCACCGTGGTGCACGCCGACCGCTCCCCCGCGACCCACGCCCTGCGCACCGACCACGAGGCCTGCGCCGCCAAGCTGCACGACGTGACCGTCCATCTCTGGTACGAGCAGGACGCCCCCTCAGGCACGCACTCCGGGCTGGTCGACCTCACCGGCGTCACGCTCGCCCCGGGCACGCGCGCGTACCTGTGCGGTCCGCTCCCGTTCATGCGGGCGGTGCGGTCCCAGCTGCTCGCCAAGGGCGTCGCACCCGCCGACATCCACTACGAGGTGTTCGGCCCGGACCTGTGGCTGGCGGGACAGGCCTAGGAGGTACGGGGACCGGTGCCCCGCGAGATCCCCAGCAGCAGCGCCCCGGTCGGCTCCGCCACGATGTCCTCCACCGTGACCGGGTCCAGTGAGGTGAAGAACGCCTCCTGGGCCCGGCGCAGAGCGCCGCGCAGACGGCAGGCGGCGTTGAGGGGGCAGGGCGTGGGGCCCTCGCAGTCGACCACGTCACCACTGCCCTCGAAGGCGCGGACCACGGCGCCCACCGAGGCCGTACGGCCCTGCTCGGTGAGGGTGAGACCGCCGCCCCGGCCGCGGCGGGCCTCCAGCAGGCCCATGTGCTGGAGCTCGGCGACGACCTTCGCCAGATGGGTGTACGGCACGTCCATGCCGTCCGCGACGTCCCGGGTCGTCGGACTCGACCCGCCCGCGACGGCGAGCCGCATCAGGACCCGCAGGGCGAGGTCGGTGGAGCGCAGCAGCCGCATGCGGGCAGCCTAGGTAATGCGAATCCGTGGTTCAAATTATCCGGGCGCCGGATCATCGGGCCGGGTCCCGGCGCCGGATCATCGGGCCGGAGACCGGCGCCGGGACCGGTGAAGCTGTCGGGCGGCTGTCGGTGCCGTATCGATTCGGCCCATTCCCGCGACTGCTCTACGGGGCGCCCCGCCTCCCCCACTACGATCACTGCACCCGACCGTCACTTTTCCCACGAAGGACACCTCATGGGCTCCGCCAACAAGAGCAGCACGGACCGCAGGGCGCGAATAGAGGAGATGCGGCGCGCCGAGCAGTCCCGTGAGCGCCGCAACCGGCTCCTCACCATCGCGGCCAGTGTGGTGGTCGTGGCCGGGCTCGTGGTCGGCGGTGTCGTGCTCGTCCGGTCCCAGGACGACAAGGGCAGTGACGTGGCGGCGAGCGACTCCTCGGGCAAGGGCAAGTTCGTGACGGGCAAGGACGGCGTGAAGACCTGGGAGGGGAAGCTGTCCCGCAACCACGTCACCAAGGCCGTGAAGTACGCCTCCGAACCGCCGGTCGGCGGCGATCACAACCCGGTCTGGATGAACTGCAACGGCGACGTGTACACCGAGCCGCTGAAGAACACCAACGCCGTGCACTCGCTGGAGCACGGCGCGGTGTGGGTGACGTACAGCGCCGACGCGAAGAAGGCCGACGTCGACGCGCTCGCGGCGAAGGTGAAGAAGACGCCGTACACGCTGATGAGCCCGATGGACGACCAGAAGGACCCGATCATGCTCTCGGCGTGGGGCCACCAGCGCACGGTGACGGGCGCGAAGGACCCGAACGTGGACGCGTTCTTCGAGAAGTTCGTCCAGGGCGAGCAGACCCCCGAGCCGGGGGCCGCCTGCACGAACGGGCTGTCCAAGTGAGGCATGTCGGCCTGATCGCCGGGGCCGCGACGGCGGCGCTCGTCGCCGCCGGTGCGATCACCTACGCCGTCGCCGGGGACGACGGCGGCGGCAGGACGCCGTCCGCCGAGTCCGCGGACGCCGGGTTCGCGCGGGACATGGCGGTGCACCACCAGCAGGCCGTGGAGATGTCGTACATCGTGCGCGACCGCACGAAGGACGAGGATGTCCGGCGGCTCGCGTACGACATCGCGCAGACGCAGGCCAACCAGCGCGGCATGATGCTCGGCTGGCTGGACCTGTGGGGCCTGCCCAAGGTGTCCTCCGAACCGCCGATGACCTGGATGGACATGGGCGGCATGGCCTCCGGCAAGGACGGCGCGCTGATGCCGGGCATGGCGACCAACTCCGAGATGAAGAAGCTCGGCGAGCTCGGCGGGAAGCAGGCGGAGGTCTTCTACCTCCAGCTGATGACGGACCATCACAAGGGCGGCGTCCACATGGCCGAGGGGTGTGTGGACAGGTGCGCGGTCGGCGTGGAGAAGCGGCTCGCCCAGGGCATGGTGGACGCGCAGCAGTCGGAGATCTCCTTGATGGCGGACATGCTCAAGGAGCGGGGCGCGGCGCCGCGGCCGTAGGGACACTGGGCGCGTAAGCCTCGAATCCGCCCTGCCGGGTTGCTTCTTGGGCTCTTCTTGGCCTGCCTGGGGCCGTTCTTGGGCTGCGGCATTCCCTGGCATGAACGGTTCATCGCGAGAGTGGCGACCGTCGAGTGATCCACTCGCGACGAACCGCACAGGGGGTTCCATGAGATCCAACCGCGCCACGGTGCGCGCCGGGGTGAGCATGGCAGCGACACTGCCGATGCTCGTCGGTGCGCTGGCGCTCGGCATACCCGCGGCACACGCCGCCGACCACCCCGTCCGCGACCTGCTGGCCGGGACCCGGCCCGCGTGGGCAACCGCCAGGGCGGACAAGGGCGCCACCTCCGACGCCGCCCGCGTCTCGGCCCGGGTCTACCTCACGGGCAGGGACGCCGCGGGCCTCGCCGCCTACGCCAAGGCCGTCTCCGACCCCGGCTCGGCCTCCTACGGCAAGTACCTGACGGCCAAGCAGGCGCAGGCCCGCTTCGGTGCGACCCCGGCCCAGGTGGCGGCCGTGAAGTCCTGGCTCACGGCCGCGGGTCTGAAGGTCACCGGCGTGACGCAGCACCACGTCTCCGTCAGCGGTGACGTGGCCGCCGCCGAGAAGGCGTTCGGCACCCAGCTGCACAACTTCGCCAAGGGCTCCAGGACCTACCGCGCCCCGGCGAGCACCGTCTCCGTGCCGCACAGCGTGGCCGACGCCGTCCTGACCGTGACCGGGCTGGACGACGCGCCGCACATGGCCACGCACGACGATCAACTGCCGCCGCCGGACACCGTGTTCCGCAACGCCGGGCCGTTCTCCTCGTACTACGGCTCCACCACCGCGAGCACGCTCCCGGACGCCTACGGCAAGAAGATCCCGTACGCCGTCAAGGGCTACACGGGAAAGCAGCTGCGGGCCGCCTACGGCGCGGGCACGCGCACCGGCAAGGGTGTCCGGGTCGCCATCACGGACGCGTACGCCTCCCCGACGATCGCCTACGACGCCGGCACCTACGCCAAGCGCAACGGCGACGCGGCGTGGAAGACGGGCCAGCTCCACCAGGTCCTGCCCGAGAAGTACACGAACACCAAGGACTGCTCGGCCTCCGGCTGGTACGGCGAGGAGACCCTGGACGTCGAGGCGGTGCACGCGGTCGCACCGGCCGCGGACGTCACGTACGTCGGCGCCGCCTCCTGCACGGACGACGATCTGCTCGACGCGCTCGGCAAGGTCGTCGACAAGCACCTGGCCGACATCGTCTCCAACTCGTGGGGCGAGGTCGAGGCCGCGCAGACCCCCGACCTCGCGGCCGCCTACGACCAGGTCTTCCAGCTGGGCGCGGTCGAGGGCATCGGCTTCTACTTCTCCTCCGGTGACGACGGCGACGAGGTCGCGAGCTCGGGGACGAAGCAGGTCGACTCCCCCGCCAACTCGGCGTGGGTCACCGCCGTCGGCGGCACCTCGCTGGCGGTCGGCAAGGACGACTCGTACCTGTGGGAGACCGGCTGGGGCACCGAGAAGGCGAGCCTGTCGGCCGACGGCAAGAGCTGGACGGACTTCCCCGGCGCCTTCACCTCCGGCGCGGGCGGCGGCACCAGCAGGACCGTCGCCGAGCCCTCCTACCAGCAGGGCGTGGTGCCGGACGCGCTGGCGAAGGCCAACGGCGCGGCCGGCAACCGGGTCGTCCCGGACATCGCGGCGATCGCCGACCCGAACACCGGCTTCCTGGTGGGGCAGACGCAGACTCTCCCCGACGGGAAGAGGCAGGCCTACAGCGAGTACCGCATCGGTGGCACCTCGCTCGCCGCGCCGACCATCGCGGCCGTGCAGGCCCTGGCCCAGGAGGCCCGCGGCAAGGCGATCGGCTTCGCCGACCCGGTGATCTACGCGAAGTACGGCTCGAAGGTCTACCACGACGTCACCGACGACCCGACGGGCTCCGGCCTCGCCGTGGCCCGGGTCGACTTCGTGAACGGCTATGACGCCACCGGCGGCCTGTCCACGTCCGTGCGCAGCCTCGGCAAGGACAGCTCGCTCGCGGCCGTGAAGGGCTACGACGACGTCACCGGCGTGGGCTCGCCCGCGAACGGCTACGTCGAGTCGTACCGGCGCCGCTGACCGTCGCCGGCCTCCGCAAGGGGACATGGGGTGGTGTGGGGTGACCCACACCACCCCATTGTGTCGCACTGACGATTACACTGGGCGGCGTGCCTCAACTACGTCTCGCCCTGAACCAGATCGACGCCGGCGTCGGCGACCTCGCCGGCAACACCGAGTCGATCGTCCGCTGGACCCGGCACTCCGCCGAACAGGGAGCGCATCTCGTCGCGTTCCCGGAGATGGTGCTGACCGGGTATCCCGTCGAGGACCTGGCGCTCAGGTCGTCCTTCGTCGAGGCCTCCCGCGCGGCGTTGCGCGCTCTCGCCGCGCGCCTGGCCGAGGAGGGCTTCGGAGAGCTGCCGGTGATCGTCGGCTATCTCGACCGCAGCGCGACCGCCCAGCCGAAGTACGGCCAGCCGGCCGGCGCGCCGCAGAACGCCGGTGCGGTGCTCCACCGCGGTGAGGTGGTCCTGAACTTCGCCAAGCACCACCTGCCGAACTACGGCGTCTTCGACGAGTTCCGCTACTTCGTGCCCGGCGACAGCATGCCGGTGCTGCGGGTGCACGGTGTGGACGTCGCCCTGGCGATCTGCGAGGACCTCTGGCAGGACGGCGGCCGCGTCCCCGCCGCCCGTTCGGCGCAGGCGGGCCTGCTGGTGTCCATCAACGCCTCCCCCTATGAGCGCAACAAGGACGACACGCGTCTGGAGCTGGTCCGCAAGCGGGCCCAGGAGGCCGGCTGCACCACGGCGTACCTGGCCATGATCGGCGGCCAGGACGAGCTGGTGTTCGACGGCGACTCGATCGTGGTCGACCGGGACGGCGAGGTCGTGGCGCGTGCTCCGCAGTTCGCCGAGGGCTGCGTGGTGCTGGACCTTGACCTGCCGGCGGCGTCGCCGGACGCTCCCACGGGCGTGGTCGACGACGGTCTGCGCATCGACCGCGTGGTGCTCTCGGAGGAGCCGCTGCCCGCGTACGAGCCCGAGCTCACGGGCGGTTACGCGGACCGGCTGGACGACGACGAGGAGGTCTACTCGGCGCTGGTCGTGGGCCTGCGCGCGTACGTCGCGAAGAACGGCTTCACGTCGGTCCTGATCGGCCTGTCCGGCGGCATCGACTCGGCGCTGGTCGCGGCGATCGCGTGCGACGCGGTGGGCGCGCAGAACGTGTACGGCGTGTCGATGCCGTCGAAGTACTCCTCGGACCACTCCAAGGGCGACGCCGCCGAACTGGCCCGCCGCACGGGCCTGAACTACCGCACGGTCGCGATCGAGCCGATGTTCGACGCGTACATGGGTTCGCTGGGCCTGACGGGCCTGGCGGAGGAGAACCTCCAGTCGCGCCTGCGCGGCACGCTGCTGATGGCGATCTCCAACCAGGAGGGCCACATCGTCCTGGCGCCCGGCAACAAGTCGGAACTGGCGGTCGGCTACTCGACGCTGTACGGCGACTCCGTCGGGGCGTACGGCCCGATCAAGGACGTGTACAAGACGTCGGTCTTCCGCCTCGCCGAGTGGCGCAACCGGGCCGCTAGGGAACGGGGCCAGACCCCGCCGATCCCCGAGAACTCCATCAGCAAGCCCCCGAGCGCGGAACTGCGCCCGGGCCAGGTGGACACGGACTCACTGCCCGACTACCCGGTGCTGGACGCGATTCTGGAGCTGTACGTCGACCGGGACCGGGGCGCGGACGAGATCGTGGCGGCCGGGTACGACGCGGAGCTGGTCGCGAAGACGCTGCGGATGGTCGACACGGCCGAGTACAAGCGGCGCCAGTACCCGCCGGGCACGAAGATCTCCCCGAAGGGCTTCGGCAAGGACCGCCGGCTGCCGATCACGAACGGGTGGCGGGAGTCGCTCTGACGGGCCAGGGTCGACAGGGACGGCCACCGGCCCGGCGTCTCGGGTCCGGCGGTCTCCCACGCCTCACGGTGTGGGAGACCGCCGCGCCCGCCGGGACCCGACTTCCACCACCTGCACCCGGGAGCCCACCATGAGGATCCATCTGACCAGCGTCTTCGTCGACGACCAGGCCAAAGCCCTCCGCTTCTACACCGAGGTCCTCGGCTTCGTGAAGAAGTACGACGTCCCGGTGGGCGAGACGGACCGGTGGCTGACCGTCGTCTCCCCCGAGAACCCAGGTGGTACGGAGCTGCTCCTGGAGCCCGCCGGTCACCCGGCCGTCAAGCCCTACCGCGACGCGCTCGCCGCCGACGGCATCCCGGTGGCCCAGTTCGCCGTCGACGACGTCCGGGCCGAGTACGAGCGCCTGAGCGGCCTCGGCGTCCGCTTCACCCAGGAGCCCGTGGACATGGGCCCCGTCACCACGGCCGTCCTCGACGACACCTGCGGCAACCTGATCCAGATCGCGACCCAGCCGCAGCAGTAGTCCCGGGGCGCGCCCGGCGGTGTCCGCCGAGCTCGATCGATCCGCCGACGTACTGACAGGTGGTCACGTAGCGTCGGACCCACCGTGGAGGGGGTTGATCATGAGTGAGCGCGGCGTTCCGGCGCGTGTTCTGGCCGCCGAACGCATCGCCGTCGAGGCGGGGTTCACCAAGAGCTGCGTCCGGGAGGTCGGCAGGCTGCTGAGGACGGCCGCCGCCGCCAAGCCCGGCGGGGTCGTCGCCGAGAGCGGCACCGGGTCGGGGGTGGGGACCGCCTGGCTGCACAGCGGTCTCGGGGACGGTGCGCGGCTCGTCACCGTGGAACGGGACGAGGAGCTGGCCCGTCGCGCGGCCGGCGTCTTCGCCGACGACTCTCGCGTCAGCGTGCTGACCGGGGACTGGCGGCTGCTCGAACGGCACGCCCCGTTCGACGTGTTCTTCTGCGACGGCGGCGGCAAGCGGGACGATCCGCGCAGGGTCGTCGAGCTGCTCGCTCCCGGGGGGATCCTCGTCCTGGACGACTTCACGCCCTCGGCCCAATGGCCACCCCGGTTCGAGGGCGAGGTGGACGAGCTGCGCCTGTTCTACCTCACCCATCCGGACCTGGACGCGGCCGAAGTCCTCACCACGCCCACCAGTTCGGCGGTCGTCGCCGCGCGGCGGCAGGGGTCCCGTTAGACGGAGAACGGCGGCCCGTGGGTCCGGGACCCACGGGCCGCCGCGCGGCAGAAGCCGTCAGTGGTGCACCGCTTCCGTCTCCTGGGGGACGTGGCTCGCCACGATCCGCTCGCGCCGGGTGGCCGGAGCCCGGCGGCGGTCCACCGCGTAGGCCAGCGACGCCACGGCCAGTCCGAGAATTGCCAGGGCCACACCGGCCAGGGCCGGGGAGGTGACGCCGAAGCCCGCGGCCAGGGCGAGGCCGCCGATCCATGCGCCTCCGGCGTTGGCCAGGTTGAAGGCGGCCTGGTTCGCCGAGGAGGCCAGGGACGGGGCCGAGGAGGCCTTCTCCATCACCATGAGCTGGAGCGGGGAGCCGGTGGCGAAGGCCGCCATGCCGAGCAGGGTCACGGCGACGGCGGCCGTGGCTTGCGTGCGCATCAGCAGCGGGAACAGCGCCAGGACCGCCACCAGGGAGGCCAGGCAGCCGAACAGCGTGCCGCGCAGGGAGTGGTCGGCCAGGCGGCCGCCCAGCAGGTTGCCGGCGGTCGCCCCCACGCCGAACAGCGCCAGCAGCAGGGTGACGCTGGCGTCGGTGTAGCCGGCGGCGTCCGTGAGCATCGGCGTGATGTAGCTGTAGGCCGAGAAGAGGGCGCCGAAGCCCGCGACGGTCGTACCGAGCGACAGCCAGACCGGCAGGGAGCTCAGAGCGGCGAGTTCGCCGCGCAGGCCCTTGGCGGAGGCGTGCTCGTGGTCGTGCGGGATGAGGAGCGCGAGCGCGGCGATGGCCGCCAGGCCGATGGCGCTGACGCCGAGGAAGGTCGCCCTCCAGCCGAGGTTCTGCCCCATGAGGGTGGCGACCGGCACGCCAAGGACGTTCGCGACCGTCAGGCCGAGGAACATCAGCGAGACCGACCGCGCCTTGCGTTCGGGGGCGACCATGTTCGTGGCGACGACGGCGCCCACGCCGAAGAAGGCGCCGTGCGGCAGGCCGCTCAGGAAGCGGGCGGCCAGCAGCCAGCCGTTGTCGGGCGCGAGGGCCGACAGGGCGTTGCCCACGACGAACAGTCCCATCAGGCCGGTCAGGACCGTGCGCCGGGACATCTTGGCCGTGACCGCGGCCAGCAGCGGGGCGCCGATGACGACGCCCAGCGCGTACGCCGACACCAGATGGCCGGCGCTGGGTATCGAGATGTTCAGGTCGTCCGCGACGTCGGGCAGCAGCCCCATCATCACGAACTCGGTCGTACCGATGCCGAAGGCGCCCACGGCAAGGGCGAGTAGGGCCAGGGGCATGAGTGAGCCTTTCGAGACTTGCTTGGAGATCCGTACGCGTATGTTCAAGTACGGAACAAAGTCTCGCAGGCGCACTATTCCAAGCCCTGCCGCCTCCGGCGCGGATTTCCGGCGGCAGGGCTGTGACCAGGGAGTTTCAGGAACCGCTTGTGGTGACACTCACACGGGCCGCGAGCGGCAGATGGTCGCTGCCCGTCTGCGGGAGGGTCCACGAACTCTCCGGCTTCAGACCCCGGACCATGATCTGGTCGATGCGCGCCATCGGGAACGACGCGGGCCAGCTGAAGCCGAAGCCGTTGCCGGCCGCACCCTGCGTGGAACGCATCTGCGAGGTGACGGCGTTGAGCGCGCGGTCGTTCATCGTGCCGTTCAGGTCGCCGAGCAGGACCACGTTCTTCAGCGGTTCGTGGGCGATGGCCTCGCCGAGGTAGTCGGCGCTCCGGTCGCGCTGGCGGGCCGTGAAGCCGGCCTCCATCTTCACGCGCACCGACGGCAGATGGGCGACGTAGACCGCGACCTGTCCGGCCGGGGCGGTCACGGTGGCCCGCATCGCGCGGGTCCAGCCCATGTCGAGGTCGACGTCCTGCACCCCGGTCAGCGGGTACTTGCTCCACACCCCGACCGTGCCCTGCACGGAGTGGTAGCGGTACGTCGACGCCAGCGCCTTCTCGTAGGTGGGGACCGCGGCCGGCGTCAGCTCCTCCAGGGCCAGCACGTCCGCGCCGGAGGCGGCCACGTCACGGGCGGTGCCGGCCGGGTCCGTGTTCTCGGCGTTGACGTTGTGCGTGACCACCGTGAGGTCGCCGCCGGTGGCGGTCTTGTCGCTGAGCTGACCGCCGAAGAGGTTCAGCCAGACCACGGACGGCAGCACCACCGCGATCAGCGCGGTCGCGGACCTGCGGACCAGGGCGAGGACGAGCAGCACCGGGACGAGGAGGCCGAGCCAGGGCAGGAACGTCTCGGTGAGGCTGCCCAGGTTGCCGATCATGTTCGGGATGCGTGAGTGCAGCACCATGACCAGGGCCAGCAGCACCGAGCCCGCGGCGACGAACAGTCCACGCCGCCAGATCCGCGGATCGCCCCGCCAGGAACCCGCCAGCCGGTCGAACAGGCGCCGAAGCCGGGTTCCCCGGTGCTCGGGCCCCGAGCCGCCGTTGTCCGTCTCCGTCATGTACGCCTGCTGCGCCATACCGTCGCCTCACTGCCTGCCGTGCACACCATCGCCCCCGTGTCCTTACGACCCTAGGGGATGATCCGTTCCGTTCCCGCCGTCCCTCGACGGCCGTACGGGGGCGATGACGTTCGAGTCCCCACGAGGAGTTCCGATCAGGCCCGCCGAAAGCGCCCTCTGTGACGAAACGCGCACACTAGGAGCCCTGCGAGGCCGAACTGACAGAGGGTGAGCTGCCGGGCCGCAGCCCTTCGAGCAGGGTGTCGACGACCTGCTCGGCGAGGTCGTCGGGCAGGTCGGCGTCGGTGCGCAGCACGGCGCGCACCAGCATGGGGCCGACGAACAGGTCGTTCAGCAGTTCCAGGTCGAGGTCCGTGCGCAGTTCGCCGTTCTCCTGGCCGCGTCTGAGGACCTCCAGGCCGAGCCGGCGGCGCGGGGCGACGACGGTGGCGTGGTACGCCGCCCACAGTTTCGGGCTGCTCTTCATCTGGGCCTGGACGCTGTGCAGGATCGCCGAGGAGCGGTTGGCCAGGCCGCGCCGGCGCACCTGCTCCAGCAGGACCACGAGGTCGTCGCGCATGGAGGTGCCCGGGAGCGGCGGGTCCGGGGGCTCGCCGGTGCGCACGACGTCGACGAAGAGTTCCTCCTTGCCGCTCCAGCGGCGGTAGATGGTGGCCTTGCCGACGCCCGCGGTGCGGGCGATGCGCTCGATGGACAGCTCCGCGAGGGGGACGCCCTCCTCCAGGAGCTTCATCACGCCCTCGATGATGGCGCGCTCGACGGCCTCGCTTCTGGGACGTCCCCTCGCGGGACCGTCGTGCGGGGGGTGCCGTTCGGCGAGGCTCACGTCGCTGCTTCCTTTCCTGACCCGGCGGCCGTTCCGTGCCGCGCGGGAGGTGAATTCTCCCGCAGGCCTACGATCTGGTGTGCGACAACTCCTGCTCGTCCTCGGTCCCCTGGGCCGCCGGCGGCTTGCCCGGCAGGAACAGGGCCACGACGACCGCGCCGAGCACGGCGACGCCCGCGCCCCACAGGGCGGTGATGTGCATCGCGTGCAGGAACGCGTCGTAGGCCGGGGCGACCAGGGACTCGCCCCGCGGGCCCAGCTTGTCCGCGATGCCGAGCGTGGCCTCGATGGACTCCCCCGCGGTGTGCCGCAGCGCCGGAGGGAGGGCGCCGAGCTCGTCCTCGATGCCCGTGCGGTACGCCGTGGACAGCACCGAGCCGAGGACGGCGATGCCGAGGGCGCCGCCGACCTGCCGGAAGGTGTTGCTCAGCGCGGAGGCGGAGCCGGCCTTCTCGCGGGGCAGGGCCTGCATGATGACGACGCTGACCGGCGTCATGATGTGCGCCATGCCGGCGCCCATCAGGAAGAAGATCACTTCCAGGATCCAGATGGGGGTGTCGGCGTCCAGGGCGGCGAAGGCGGCCAGCGTGGCGGCGATGACGAGCAGGCCGGCCGTGGTCGTGGCCTTGTTGCCGATGCGGTCGACCACCAGCCGGGCGCGCGGCGCGAAGATCATCTGGGCGGCGGCCAGCGGAAGCATGAGCAGACCGGTCTGCAGCGGCGAGTAGCCGCGCACGCTCTGGGTGTAGAAGACGGAGAAGAAGGTCACGCCCATCAGAGCGAAGAAGACCAGCGCGATGGCGGCGATGGCGGCCGAGAAGGCCTTGTTCTTGAAGTACGTGACGTCCATCGACGGATGGTCGCTGCGCTTCTCGAACACGACGAACGCGACGAGTACGGCGAGACCGGCCCCGATCGTGGACAGCACGGTGGCGTCGGTGAAGTCGGCGAGCTGGCCGCCCTTGATGATGCCGTAGACGAGCAGGACCAGGCCGACGACGGACAGCACCACACCGACGGGGTCGACGCGGCCGGGGTTCGGGTCGCGCGAGTCGGGCACCAGCCAGAGCATCAGCGCGAGTGCGAGCAGCACGATCGGCACGTTGATGAGGAAGACCGAGCCCCACCAGAAGTGGTCGAGCAGCACGCCGCCGGTGATCGGGCCGATGGCGATGGCGAGTCCGACGCCGCCCGCCCAGATGCCGATGGCCTTCGGCTGCTCCTCGCGGTCGAAGACGTTCATGAGGACGGCGAGGGTGGCGGGCATCACGAACGCCGCGCCCAGGCCCATCACCGCACGGAAGGTGATCAGCTCGCCCGGCGATCCGGAGAACGCGGCGAACGCGGAGCCGATGCCGAACACGGCGAGGCCGCCGAGCAGCACCTTCTTGCGGCCCATCCGGTCGCCGAGCAGCCCGGCGGTGAACAGCAGGCCCGCGAAGACGAGGGTGTAGGCGTTGATCGCCCACTCCAGCTCGCTCTGCGTGGCGCCCAGGCCGGTGGGGGCCGGGGTGGAGATCGTCTTGATGGCGACGTTCAGGATCGAGTTGTCGAGCACGACGATCAGCAGGCTCAGCATCAGCACGCCGAGGATCGCCCAGCGGCGCCGGTGCACCGCTTCCGGTACGCGCGGGCCGGTCGGGGCGGCCGGATCGGCAGGAGTAGTCATGGAGGGGAGCCTAGAACTATTTCGATACGAGACCGTCTCGTATTGGAATTCTCTTACCGGGATCTTACGTGGCTTCCGCCGTCCCGGCTCCGGGGGCGGAACTCACAGGGGCTCCCCTAGCCCTCGGTGGCACGAGGTGCCACCATGGACGTGGTCCGGGGACGCCGTCAGGGCGCCTCGAGATGACGTGTTAGGAGCCGTGCAATGACGCAGCTTCCGGCTGCCCAGACTGCTCAGAAGAAGCCCTCCGACGGCGGCAAGACGCTGTACGGGGGCAAGGGCACCCGCCGTATCACCGTGCGCGACATCGCCGCCGCCAAGGAGCGCGGCGAGAAGTGGCCGATGCTCACCGCGTACGACGCGATGACCGCGTCCGTGTTCGACGAGGCCGGGATCCCGGTGATGCTCGTCGGCGACTCGGCGGGCAACTGCCACCTCGGGTACGAGACGACCGTGCCCGTCACCCTCGACGAGATGACGATGCTGTCGGCGGCGGTCGTACGGGGCACCTCCCGTGCGCTGATCGTCGGCGACCTGCCCTTCGGCTCCTACCAGGAGGGTCCGGTGCAGGCGCTGCGCTCGGCGACCCGGCTGGTGAAGGAGGCGGGCGTGCAGGCCGTGAAGCTGGAGGGGGGCGAGCGGTCGCACGAACAGATCCGGCTGCTCGTCGAGTCCGGCATCCCGGTCATGGCCCACATCGGGCTGACCCCGCAGTCGGTCAACGCGATGGGTTACCGCGTGCAGGGGCGGGGCGAGGAGGCGGCCCAGCAGCTGCTGCGGGACGCGAAGGCCGTGCAGGACGCGGGGGCGTTCGCGGTGGTGCTGGAGCTGGTTCCCGCGGAGCTGGCCGCCGAGGTGACGCGGGTGCTGCACATCCCGACCGTCGGCATCGGGGCGGGCCCCGAGACCGACGCGCAGGTGCTGGTGTGGACCGACATGCTGGGTCTGACCGGCGGGCGGGTGCCGAAGTTCGTGAAGCAGTACGCCAATCTGCGTGAGGTCATGGGCGATGCGGTGAAGGCGTTCGCGGACGAGGTCGTCGGCGGAACGTTCCCGCAGGAGGAGAACTCCGTCCACTAGAGAGTCACAGCGAGCCACAGCGGTACCACGGACAGCCCGTCGATCTTCCCCCAGTCGACGGGCTGTCCCCCTTCTGCCGACCACTGGCTCCGCCCACTCCACCGACACCACCGACACCACCGACAAAGCCTGTCGGCGGCTTGTCGGTGATTTGTCGGTGGGCCCTGAGAGCGTCTGTCTCATGACGCGAATCGACACACAGACCAGCGGCGCCGCTGTCACCGTGCGGGGGCTGGTGAAGCACTACGGGGAGACCAAGGCTCTGGACGGGGTCGACCTGGAGGTGCGAGAGGGCACCGTGATGGGGGTGCTCGGGCCGAACGGGGCCGGGAAGACCACCCTCGTGCGGATCCTGTCCACGCTCCTGGCGCCCGACTCGGGGCAGGCCACCGTGGCCGGGTACGACGTCGTACGGCAGCCGCGGCATCTGCGGCGGGTGATAGGACTCACGGGCCAGTACGCGTCCGTGGACGAGAAGCTCTCGGGCTGGGAGAACCTGTACATGATCGGGCGGCTGCTCGATCTGCCCCGCAAGGAGGCCCGCGCCCGCGCCGACGGGCTGCTGGAGCGCTTCTCGCTGACCGAGGCGGCCAAGCGGCCGGCGGCGACGTACTCCGGGGGGATGCGGCGACGGCTGGACCTGGCCGCCTCCATGATCGGCCGGCCGGCCGTGCTCTTCCTCGACGAGCCGACCACCGGCCTCGACCCCCGCACCCGCAACGAGGTGTGGGACGAGGTGAAGCGCATGGTCGGCGACGGGGTCACCGTGCTGCTCACCACCCAGTACATGGAGGAGGCCGAGCAGCTCGCCACCGAGCTGACGGTCGTCGACCGCGGCCAGGTCATCGCGGGAGGCGCGATCGAGGCGCTGAAGGCGAAGGTCGGCGGCCGGGCGCTGCGGATCCGCCCGGCCGATCCCACCCATCTGCGGCCCCTCGCCGGCGCGCTGGACGAGCTGGGGATCACCGGGCTCGCCACCACGACCGTCGACACCGACCGGGGTGACGTCCTCGTGCCGATCCTCAGCGACGAGCAGCTGACGGCCGTGGTCGGCGCGGTCACCGCGCGCGGCCTCACGCTCTCCTCCATCACCACCGAACTGCCCAGCCTGGACGAGGTGTTCCTGTCCCTCACCGGCCACCGGGCCAGTGCCCCCCAGGACGCCATGCCCGCCGAAGACCTTCAGGAGGCCGCCGTATGAGCGCCGTCACCGTCAACGACGCCGCCGCGGACGCCCGTATCCCGCTGCGCGGCCATCTGCGCCACACCGGGGCCCTGATCCGCCGCAACCTGCTGTGGATCCGCAAGGACCCGGAGTCGATGGCCGACGCGCTGCTGATGCCGGTCATCTTCACCCTGCTGTTCGTGTTCGTGTTCGGCGGCTCGATCGGACAGGCGCTGGGCGGCGGGCAGGACCGGTACGTGCAGTACCTGATCCCCGGCATGATCGCGATGATGAGCATGACGCTGTCCCAGGGCGTCGGCACCGGCTTCAGCCAGGATTTCAACTCCGGTGTCATGGACCGGTTCCGGTCCCTGCCCATCGGGCGCGGCTCGGTGCTGTTCGCGAAGATCTCGGTGGAGCTGCTGCGGATGCTGTTCGCGACCACCGTGCTGATGATCGTCTCCGTGGCGGTCGGGTTCGACATCACCAACTGGCCCGGGCTGTTCGCGGCCGTGGCCCTGTCCACCGCGTTCGCCTCGTCGATCATGTGGGTGTTCCTCACCCTGGGCGTGATGCTGAAGAACGCGCAGTCCGTACAGGCGATGGGCTTCCTGGTGCTGTTCCCGCTGCAGTTCGGCTCATCGATCTTCGCGCCGACGACGTCGATGCCGGGCTGGCTGCAGGCCTTCACCGACTACAACCCGCTGTCCACGCTCGCGGACGCCGCGCGCGGTCTCATGGTGGGCGGGCCGGTCGCCCACGACCTGTGGGTGACGCTCGGCTGGTCGGTGGCCATCACGGCCGTGATGGCGCCGGTCGCGATCCACAAGTTCCGCACGAAGAACTGACCGTCGGCTCGGATCCGCGTCAGAGCAGGGCGGTGGCCTCGTCGAGGGAGAGGCCACCGCCCGCCGCGTACGCGGCCTCGTAGGCGTGGTCGCCGAGCAGCGCCCGGGCCTGCCGCTCCGTCCGCTCGCGGCTCTCGCGCTCCTGCCGCTGGGCGATGTGACCGGGCGGCAGCAGGGCGTCGAAGGCGCCCAGGCAGCGGGCCGCGTCCTCGGCGCGCCCTCCACCGTCGAGGCCGGTCAGCGCCCAGGCACCGACGAGCAGGTACCCCGAGCGCATGTAGGGCGCGATGGCCGCGGACAGCGGATCGGCGGCCCGGTCCAGTGCCTTGCGGATCAGGTGCAGGCACTCCTCGTACCGGCCCTCGGCGGCGTCCAGCCATGCCTCCGCGCCGAGGATGAACGCGTCGAAGACGAT
Source organism: Streptomyces sp. NPDC037100 (assembly GCF_055606225.1). Lineage (NCBI taxonomy): Bacteria > Bacillati > Actinomycetota > Actinomycetes > Kitasatosporales > Streptomycetaceae > Streptomyces > Streptomyces sp. NPDC037100. The sequence continues at coordinate 125,203 of NZ_JBVJSX010000001.1, forward strand.
GAAGTGGGCGATCCGGAAATCGCGGCGCAGCCGCTTCAGCTGCTCGCGTGCCTCCGCGGTGCGGCCCGTCAGGCCGAGCCAGCCGGCGAGGAACAGGCGGGCGGCGGGCATGGCCTCGCTGTGCGAGTCCTCACGCTGGGCGATCACCTCGCGCAGCAGCCGCTCACCGCGTTCGCCGTCGCCCGCCTCCAGCAGCGCGCTGCCCAGCCGGGCGCTGAGCACCGCCGCCTGGGCGCGGGCGCCGAGGTGTTCGGCGTGGGCGACGGCCGCCTCGTAGTCGGCGGCGGCCAGGGCGTACTGGCCCTTGCGCTCGTGGGCCTCGGCGCGGGCGGAGAGGGCCTCGGCGGTGCCCCAGGCGTCACCGAGGCGCCGGTAGATGTCCAGCGACTCGTCGGCGTCCTGGGCGGCGTCACCGGCCCAGTCGATGCGGTTGGCGAGGAAGTTGGCCCGCATCTGCAGGCCGGAGGCGAGCTCCCACTCGAAGCCCGGGGTCTGCCGGCAGGTGCGGATGGACGCGTCGATGACGACGCGCAGCCGGTCCATGTCGCCGGTCAGCATCACGGCGAAGAACCAGAGCAGTCCGGGGAGCCGGCAGTTCTGCGGCAGACCGGGCTCGTACGTCCCGGCGATGGCGCGCAGCTTCCGCTGGGACTCCGGGCTCTGCCAGGCGTCCAGCTCGGTGTCCATACAGGCCAGATGGGCGAGGTGGATGCCGCGCCGGGCCTCCCACAGGACCTCGCCGGTCATCGGGGGCGGGGCGTCGGTGCAGCGCTGCCACACCGCGGTGGCGGGGCGGACCGGCTCGGTGAAGGGGTCGGGGCCGAGCGTCATGACCTCGCGGCACCAGTTGCGCGCCTCGATGCGCAGATCGCGCATCTGCCAGTACCAGACGAGGGACAGCGCCAGGCACAGCGCCTCCTGCTCGTCGCGCAGGGCCACGGCGTGGCGCAGGGCGATGCGCAGGTTCTCGTACTCGCGCTCCAGCCGGTGGATGGCGGCGAGCTGGCCGGGGCCGCGCAGTAACGGGTCCGTGACGCGGGCCAGTTCACGGAAGTACGTCAGATGGGCCCGCTCGGCTTCGGTGCGCTGCCCGGATTCGTCCAGCCGCTCGGCGGCGTACTCGGCGACCGTCTCCAGGAGCCGGTAGCGCATCTCCCCGTCGGCGGACCCGCCGGGCGGGGCGGCCACGACCAGGGAGCGGTCGACGAGGGAGCCGAGCGCCTCCAGGGCGGCCGGTCCGCACACCGCCTCGGCGGCGGGCAGGTCGCAGCCGCCGGCGAACACCGACAGCCGCCGCAGGACGTCCCGTTCCTCCTCGTCGAGCAGGTCCCAGGACCAGTCGACGACGGCTCGCAGGGTCTGCTGGCGGGGCAGGACGGTGCGGCTGCCGGAAGTGAGGAGACGGAAACGGTCGTCCAGCCGGTCGGCGATCTGGCGGGGGGTGAGCATCCGCAGCCGGGCGGCGGCGAGTTCGATGGCCAGCGGCAGGCCGTCGAGGCGACGGCAGATCTCGGCGCACGCCCCGGGGTCGTCCTCGACGCGGAAGCCGGGCCGGGCCGCCGCGCCCCGGTCGGCGAGCAGCCGCAGCGCGACCGGCTCGGGCAGCGGCTCCACCGGGCGCAGCAACTCCCCCGGCACGCCGAGCGGTTCACGGCTGGTGGCCAGGACGGTGAGGTCCGGACAGCGCGCCAGCAGCTCCTCGGCGAGCCGGGCGGCGGCGTCGGCGACGTGCTCGCAGTTGTCGAGGATCAGCAGCATGCGAGGCCGGGAGCAGTGCTCGGCGAGCCGCTCGACGGGGTCGTCGAGCCGGTCGGCGACCGCGGCGCGGATGCCCTCGGCGCCGGCGCCGTACAGCACGGTCTCACGGGCGCCGAGGGCGGTGAGCACGGCCTCGGGGACGGCGTCGGGGTCGTCGACCGGGGCGAGTTCGGCCAGCCACACACCGCCGGGCATGGCCTCACGTACGGACTCGGCGGCCTCCTGCGACAGGCGGGTCTTCCCGGCGCCGCCGGGCCCCAGCAGGGTGACCAGCCGGGCCGCCGCGAGATCCCCGCGGAGGGTCTCGATGTCGGTCTCCCGGCCGATGAAGGAGGTGAGGCGGGCCCGGAGATTCCCGGCGGACCTGCCCGGCCCCTCGGCCGCCGGCGGGTGGGCGGGGGTGTCTCCGAGACGGAGCAACTCAGCGTGCAGGGAACGCAGTTCCGGCCCCGGGTCGGCGCCGAGACGGTCGGCGAGGAGGCGCCGCACGTCCTCGTAGGCGTCCAGTGCCTCCGCCGCACGGCCGGCGTCCCGCAGGGCGCGCAGACGCAGGGCCTGGAGGGGCTCGTCCAGGGGGTGGCCGTCGCACAGAGCGGTCAGTTCCGGCAGGGACTGCTCGGCCTGGCCGAGGGCGAGGGCGGCGCTGTGGCGTGCGCGCAGCACGTCCAGGCGGCGGGTGTCCCGGCGGGCCGCCTCGGCGGTGCGGTCGGGCAGGTCGGCGAGGGCCGGGCCGCGCCACAGGGCGAGGGCGTCGTCGAGGACCACGGCGGCCTTGGCGGGGTCGCCGTCGGACAGCGCCCGCAGCCCCTCGCCGGCCAGCCGCTCGAACCGGTGCAGGTCGACGTCGTCGGGCGGGGCGGTGAGCCGGTACCCGCCCTCGACGGAGGCGATCGCGTCCGCGCCGAGGGTCCTGCGCAGCCGCCCGACCAGCGCCTGCAGCGCCCCCGGCGCGTCGGCGGGCGGCTGCCCGCCCCACACCTCGTCGACGAGCAGCCCGGCGGGCACGGTCCGGCCGGCCCGCAACGCGAGCACGGTCAGCAGCGCACGCAACCGCGCCCCGCCGACCGGAAGGGCCGTCCCGTCGTCGCGGAGCGCCTGCGTGGTGCCGAGGATGCGGTAATGCACGGGCTCATTGTCTCCGGTGGTGCGAGGGCGGGTCACGGCGATCGGCGGCACGGCGGGCGTTCGGGGGGCGGCGAGGCGTTCGGGGGCGGCGGGGCGTTCGGGGGGGCGGCGGGCGTTCGGGGGGCGGTGCGGGGGCGTCACGCTCGGCGGCACCGGGGGTCGCGACCAGGACCACGCACCGGAGCGGGACGGCGACTCCCGAGCCGGAAGCCGACCGGACCACCGGCCCACGTCACACACGTCACGACGG
>NZ_JBVJSX010000001.1:128433-227276 GCF_055606225.1 Streptomyces sp. NPDC037100
GGCGACTCCCGAGCCAGAAGCCTGCCCGACCACCAGCCCACGTCACACACGCCACGACGGCGACTCCCGAGCCAGAAGCCTGCCCGACCACCAGCCCACGTCACACACGCCACGACGGCGACTCCCGAGCCAGAAGCCTGCCCGACCACCAGCCCGCATCACGACGGCGGCTTCGGAGCGGGGGCCTGTCACGGTCCTTCGTCTTCGCCGTGCCGCGCGACGGACGTCGGGCCCCTCGACCGCCCGGCGGTGCCCGGACGGCCTCGTCTCCCGGGCCTGCTCAGGCTCTCCAGCAGGGCCGTCAGGTCCGCCGCCGGGATGTCGCGGGTCTCCGCGCCCGGTTCCGCGTGCTGGGGCATGCCCCGGGCCTCGCGGACGGCGTGGGAGAGCCGGGAGTCCGTGTCCGGCACGTCCAGGGTCACCACCAGCCCCGATTCACGCGAGCGCCGTCCCCGCCCGTCGGCCGCCCGCTCCGCCTCGGTCTCCTTGAACCACTTCGGGCACCGGTCCACCAGCCGCAGCCGGCGCTCCCCCGCCACCGGCTGGTAGGACCGCGATCCGGGCGCGGTCTCGGCCCAGCTCTGGGTCAGCACCTGCACGGCCCGCACCCGCCCGCCGGCCTCGGGCCACTTCGCGCCGTGCCGCTCGACGGACAGCAGCCCCACCGACCGGGTCCGGCTCCCCGGCCGCGGGCGCAGGTCCTCCGCGGCGTCGGGACCCGCCCCCAGGGCCACCGGCAGGCCCGACTCCTCCCGCACCAACCGCACCCCGCCCATGTCCTCCACAGACCCGGCCACCTCGGTGAGCTGGTCGTGCCAGCCGCCGCCCAGCACGCTGTCCGGGCCCACGAGCAGCAGCGGCCAGCTCACCTCGTCCCCCACCGAGAACGGTGTGCCGCAGCACTCCATCTGCCAGTCCTCGTAGTACACGTGCCACAGCCCCATTCCCCCAGCCTCCCCGGAACCGACCGCCCCGCGCGAGACGTTTTTCACCTGCGCCCGGTACCGTCGGGCCGTCCCACCCCGTGTCGACGAATGCAGGGAGCCCCATGACCACCGCCACCACCCGCCACAGCGAGCGGCGGATCAGCCCCGTGTTCGTCGGGATCCTCGCCGTGACGGCGGTCACGGGATGGGCGACCTGGACCGGCTTCGCCGAGCAGCCCGGCGTCGCCGTGTTCCTGTTCGTGACGGCGGCGTGGATCGTCTCGCTGTGCCTGCACGAGTACGCCCACGCGCGCACCGCCCTGCACAGCGGCGACATCTCCGTCGGCGCGAAGGGCTATCTGACCCTGAACCCGCTGAAGTACACGCACGCGCTGCTCAGCATCGTGCTGCCGGTGATCTTCGTGATCATGGGCGGGATCGGGCTGCCCGGCGGCGCGGTGTTCATCGAGCGGGGGCGGATCCGGGAGCGCTGGAAGCACAGCCTCATCTCGGCGGCGGGTCCGCTGACGAACGTGCTGTTCGCCGTCGTCTGCACCGCCCCGTTCTGGCTGGACGCGCTGGACGGCGTGCCGAGCGACTTCCGCTTCGCGCTGGCCTTCCTCGCGCTGCTCCAGGTGACGGCCGCGCTGCTGAACTTCCTGCCGGTGCCCGGGCTGGACGGCTACGGCGTGATCGAGCCCTGGCTGTCGTACAACATCCGCCGCCAGGTGGAGCCGTTCGCGCCGTTCGGCCTGCTGTTCGTGTTCGCGCTGCTGTGGCTGCCGGCGGTGAACGGCGTCTTCTTCGACGTGATCGACACGATCCTGAAGTCCCTCGGGATCAGTGACTTCGAGACGTACTGCGGTCAGGAGCTGTACCGCTTCTGGCAGGGCTCGAACGAGTTCTGCCAGGCGGCCCCGTGACGGGAGCGGTCAGTGCGTGACCGACTTCTGCGCCCTGGCGCGCTTCAGGTAGTACCAGGCCATGTTCGACGACAGCCCGGCGAGCAGCACCCACACGATCCCCAGCCAGCTGCCCTGCACGAAGGAGACCACGGCCGCGGCCACGGACAGGACGCAGACGATCAGGGCGTAGAGGGCGAGGCGGGGCATGGGGTCGACTCCTGTCGGGGGACACTGCGGCACTGCTGATGCCGTCCAGTGTCCCCCATGCGTTCACCGGCTCACACGTCGGTGACGCGGAGCCCCGCATGCGCCTTGTAGCGGCGGTTGACGGAGATCAGGTTGGCCACCAGCGACTCCACCTGGTGGGCGTTGCGCAGCCGCCCGGCGAAGACACCGCGCATCCCGGGGATGCGGCCGGCGAGGGCCTGGACGATCTCCACGTCCGCCCGCACCTCGCCGAGCACCATCACGTCGGTGTCGATCTCGTCGATCTCCGGGTCCTGGAGCAGTACGGCCGACAGGTGGTGGAAGGCGGCCGTGACCCGGGAGTCCGGGAGCAGGGCGGCGGCCTGCTCGGCGGCACTGCCCTCCTCCGGCTTGAGGGCGTAGGCGCCCTTCTTGTCGAAGCCGAGCGGGTTGACGCAGTCGACGACGAGCTTGCCCGCCAGTTCCTCGCGCAGGGACTCGAGGGTCTTGCCGTGGCCGTCCCACGGCACGGCGACGATCACGACGTCGCTGCGGCGGGCGGTCTCGGCGTTGTCGGCGCCCTCGACTCCGTGACCGAGCTCCTCGGCGGCGGCCCGGGCGCGCTCCGCGGCCCGTGAGCCGATGATCACCTTCTGCCCGGCCTTGGCGAGCCGGTAGGCCAGGCCCTTGCCCTGCGGTCCGGTCCCGCCGAGCACCCCCACCACGAGTCCGGAGACGTCGGGCAGGTCCCAGGGGTCCTTGGCGGGCGCCTTCTGGGCATTCTCGGTGGCAGCATTGTCGGTAGAGGTCATGGCCCTGACTCTACGACCGCGCCGTCACCCCGGGCGGCTCAGGTCAGCTCCGTCACGGGGACCCGCCGGAACGTGATCGTCTCGTAGGCGCCGAAGTCGCCGGTCTCGTACAACAGGCCCACGGTGTCCGCGTCGACGCGCACGAGATCCGAGTACGCGGCGGGCAGGCCGTCCACGGTGTGCACCGGGCGCCAGGTGGTGCCGCCGTCGGTGGAGGCACGGATCGTCATCAGGGCGCGGAAGCCCGGGTCGGCGGGGCCGGAGTACAGCAGCAGGTCGGGGTCGCGCAGCTGGAGGACGGCGGCCTCACAGACCGGGGCGGCGAGACCGGCCTGCGGACGGAAGGGCTTCACCAGGGTCTGTCCGCCGTCGGCCGAGTGGGCGTCGGCGCGGGTGCCGGGAGAAGGCGAGTCGTTGCGGGTGTTGAAGTAGACGCGCCCGTCGGGGAGTTCGGCGGCGGTGGTCTCGTTGGCGTTGATGTAGCCGTCGGTGTCGTCGTCGACGTAGCCGATCCGCCAGGTGGTGCCCGCGTCGTCGCTGAGCAGGCAGTGACCACCGTTGTACCTGCCCTCCGTGCCGTTGTCGGTGCCGGTGGGCGGCAGGGAGTGGTTGGCGGGGACGACGACGCGGCCGGTGCTCAGCTGGATCGCGTGGCCGGGGGTGGTGGCGTACCAGCGCCACTCCGGCCGCTTGGTCTCCTGGGTGATCTCCCTCGGCGCGGACCAGGTGCGGCCCTCGTCGTCGCTGTGCTGCACCCAGACGCGGCGTCCGTCGGCCGCGCTCACCTTGCCGCGACGGATGGCGTCCTCGGTGGCGAGGGCCGCGTTGCGCACGTGCACGAGGAGGACGCGGCCGGTGTCGAGGACGACCGGGGCCGGGTTGCCGGCGAGGGCGTCGCCGTTGCGCGCGGCGACCTGGAGCGGCCCCCAGGTCCGTCCGCCGTCCGTGGAGCGTTTCAGGACGACGTCGATGTTCCCGAAGTCGTCCCGGGAGCCGACCCGGCCCTCGCAGAAGGCGAGCAGGTCACCGGTGCCGGTGGCGACGACGGCGGGGATGCGGAAACTGGCGTATCCCTCCTGTCCGGCGCGGAAGGGGACGCTGGTCTCGGTCATCGGCGGGCTCCTCCGGTCGTTCGACGGCAGTACAGGTGACCGGTCCGCCTACCCAACATGGGCGAATTCGGCGGACTCCTCCGGTCGTTCGACGGCAGTACAGGTGACCGGTCCGCCTACCCAACATGGGCGAATTCGGCGGACTCCTCCGGTCGTTCGACGGTGGTACAGGTGACCGGTCCGCCTACCCAGCCCGGGCGAATGCGGGATGAACTCGACGTCACGAGTGACCGCTCGGGGCAGGATGCGGCCCATGGATGCGGTACGGGTCGCGTTGCTGCGGGAAGTGCTCGCCGGGACGGAGTGGCTCCAGGCCACGCGGCGGTTCGCCGGGGCGCTGCGCGGCTCGGTGGTGTCGCACGGGGGCGGGCTGCTGCTCGTCGGCACGCGGGAGTACGAGCCGTGGCATCTGGCCGCACACCTGGTGGACGAGGCCGCCTGGTCGGGCACGCCGGAGCTGGCCCCGACGCTGGTACGGCACGACGCGCGCCCCTGCGATCCGACGCATCTGGCGGTCGGTCTGGGCCGGCTCGAGGCGGCCCGGCGGGGCGAGACGCTGCTGGTGGTCGCTCCCGAGGGGCCCGCCGCACCACTCCTGGAACGGGTGTCCGACGCCCGTCGCGCCGGGGCTACGGTTCTGGCCCTGGGCCCCGGCCCGGGCGAGTTGCCGTCCATGGCGCACGAGACCCTGGCCGTCCCCGACGGCTCGGAGCTGGACCTCGACACGGTGCAGCACCTGGTCAGCGCGGCGGCCGGGGAGAACGCCCTGCCCACACCGAGGGGGCGGCGCCGGCTGCGGGACCGGGTGGCGCGCCTGGCGGAGCACCTGACGGCACCGCCACCGGCCCGCTGGTGACGCCCGGGCGTCCCGCCGCCGGCACCGCCCCCGGCCCGCCGGTGACGCCCATTCGTCCCACTTCCGGCACCGCCACAGGCCCGCCAGGCGTCCCGCCGCCGGCCTCGTGGGCACCCCCGGCTTCCGGCACCGCCACCGGCCCACCGGGGGCACCGCCACAGGCCGCCGGAGTACCGCCACAGGCCGCCGGGCGTCCCGCTGCCGGCCGCCGGGGTACCGCCACAGGCCGCCAGGCGTCCCGCCGCCGCTCCCGGTCCGCCCCCAGGTACCCGGCCATCGCGGAGCGCGCCAGGCAGGTCGTCCACGTCCCGCTCTCCGGAGCCGCGGCCTCCAGCACGACGCACTGGCCTCGTGGGCACCCCCGCACATCACGAACGCCCGGGGCCGCGGCCCCGGGCGTCGGTGGGATCAGCTCTCGTCGTCCCGGCTGCCCGCCGGTGCGTCATGCCACTTGGGGTCGTTCTCCCACTGGAGGTTGCGCTCGCGGGCGGTCGCCATCGCGTGTTCGGCCTCCGTGCGGGAGGCGTACGGCCCGAACCGGTCCTTGTTGGGGCACTCCGGCCCCTCCTCGACCTTCTTGTGCTCCAGGCAGTAGTACCACTCACCCGGCTTGCCGACCGTGCGCTTCTTGAACAGGGCCATGACCAGCTCCTCTCGCCATCGTCATGTTCCCCCATGGCCGCTGGTTAGACTCGCTGGCATGTCTGGCCAGTCGCTGCTCGTCCCGGGGGAGCTGTCCCCCATCCGTTCCGTGCCCGGAAACATCCGTCGCCCCGAGTACGTCGGCAAGCCCGCGCCGACGCCGTACACCGGACCGGAGGTGCAGACGCCCGAGACGATCGAGGCAATGCGCGTGGCCGGCCGGATCGCGGCCCGGGCGATGGCGGAGGCCGCGAAGCTGATCTCCCCCGGCGTGACCACGGACGAGCTGGACAGGGCGGCGCACGAGTACATGTGCGACCACGGCGCCTACCCCTCGACGCTGGGCTACCGCGGCTTCCCCAAGTCGCTGTGCACGAGCGTCAACGAGGTCATCTGCCACGGCATCCCGGACTCGACGGTCCTGCGCGACGGCGACATCGTCAACCTCGACGTGACGGCGTACATCGGCGGTGTGCACGGCGACAACAACGCCACCTACCTGGTCGGTGACGTCGACGAGGAGTCGCGGCTGCTGGTCGAGCGGACCCGGGAGTCCCTGGAGCGGGCGATCAAGGCGGTCAAGCCCGGCCGGCAGATCAACATCATCGGCCGGGTCATCGAGTCGTACGCCAAGCGCTTCGGCTACGGGGTGGTCCGGGACTTCACCGGGCACGGCATCAACTCGTCGTTCCACTCGGGCCTGATCATCCCGCACTACGACAGCCCGCACGCGACGACCGTCATCCAGCCCGGCATGACGTTCACGATCGAGCCGATGCTGACGCTCGGCACGCACGAGTACGACATGTGGGACGACGGCTGGACGGTCGTGACGAAGGACCGGAAGCGGACGGCCCAGTTCGAGCACACGCTGGTGGTGACGGACTCGGGCGCGGAGATCCTCACGCTGCCGTAGCCCGCACCACCCCCGCATGGCCCGCTCTCCCGCAGAGGGCGGGCCGTTCCTTTCCCGCTGGGGGTTTTTACCGACACCACGTCGGGAAAAGTGTCCGCATGGAATCCTTCTCGACGCTCCTTCGGACGGCTTCCCGCGAGCAGCACGAGGAGGTCAGGGGCTCGACCTTCATCGGTGACCTGCTGGGACGCAAGCTGGGGGTCGACGCGTTCGCGCGCTACACCGAGCAGCTGTGGTTCGTGTACGGGGCACTGGAGTCCGGCGCCCGGCGGCTGGCCGCGGACCCGGTGGCCGGCCCCTTCGTCCGTCCGGAGCTGTTCCGGATGACGGCACTGGAGCAGGACCTGGAGCATCTGCGCGGCCCCGGCTGGCGGACGTCGGTCAGCGCGCTGCCGGCGACCCTGGAGTACGCGGAGCGGATCAGCGCATGCGCCCGCACCTGGCCGGCCGGTTACGTCGCCCATCACTACACCCGCTACATGGGTGACCTCTCCGGCGGGCAGATCATGCGCGACACGGCCGAGAAGACCTGGGGTTTCCCGAGGAAGGGCGACGGGGTGCGCTTCTACGTCTTCGAGGAGATCCCCAACCCGGCCGCCTTCAAGCGGACTTACGGCGAGCTGCTGGACGCGCTGCCCGGTGACGAGCTGGAGCGGCAGCGGGTCGTGGCCGAGTGCAAGCGGGCGTACGGGCTGAACAACGGGATGTTCGAGGCGCTGGGTGCGGAGTTCCCGCTCACGGCGTGAACGGGCGGGGCCTCTCACGCGCGGCCAGGGGCCCCGGTTCCGGCCCGGGAGAAAGCCGGGCCTGTCCTGCTCGGCGGATGCCGACCGCCGGCGCTCGGTCATACCCGGAGCGCCCCTTCACCGCCCGCCCTGTTCCACCCCTGCGGACGCGCTCCGCCCGGGTCAGCGTTCGAGGTGGACCCGCCCGCCGACCTCGGTCCACCCGTGGGGCTGGGGCGCGGTGAGGATCTGGGAGCCCGCGCCCTGCGTGATGTTGAGGGCCCGGCCCAGCCGGTCGGTGAGCAGCAGGGCCGCGGCCCCCGTCGCCTCGTCCTCGTCGATGCCGTCGTCCCGGCCGGGGAAGGCCCGGGCCCGGATCCGCCCGGCCGGCTCGTCCTCCCATGCCCAGGCGTACACCCACTCCCCCGGCGGCGGCACGGCCAGGTCGTCGACCTCGGCGGCGCTGCCGTACTGCCGCAGCGTCCGCGGCGGCGCCCACTCCGCCCGGGCCTCGATCCAGCAGAACTCCCCGTCCTGCCGGGCCCCCACCACTCCGGCGGGCGTCACCAGCTCGGGCACGTCGAGCAGCCATGCCGTCCCGACGCAGGGGTGCCCGGCGAAGGGCAGGCGCAGGGTGGGCGTGTAGATGTCGATCACCCCGCGCTCGGGGTCGTCGACGAACACGGTCTCGCTGAACCCGACTTTCGCCGCGAACGCCTGCCGCTCGTCCCGCTCCGGCATCACGGAACCCTCACGCACGACCCCGAGCTCGTTGCCGTATCCACCGTTCGGCCCGCAGAAGACGCGGAGCACGTCGTAGTCAGTCACGAGGGGAATTCAAACATCGCGCGACGGGTCGGACATCCTCGTGATGCGGCATGCTCGCGCCCGACCGGGCCGGGCGGGCGCACGCCCGGGGTCAAGGGTGCGCGCCGGTGGCGTGGCGGCGGGGTGGTGTGTGGTCCGGAACTCGTCATGGCCGGTGCGCACCGGGCCTCGCTCCCGTGCGCCGGGCGTGGCGGGGCAGGCGCCGGGCCCCGGGGCACCGAAACGCGACCTTTGACCTTTCCTTGACCCAATCATGGGGGCCATTTTGAGCCACTTAGGTAATCCTTATGTGCTGCCCTTAGGTGAGCCTCACCTTCCTCTCTCCTGGAGCCCACATGCGACCCGCCCGTCCCGCTTCCGTCGTCATCGCCGCCGCGGCGGCCCTGGCCGCCGTCACCGGCTGCACCGAGAAGAGCGACGCGAAGGACGGCGACCACGTGATCAACGTGACGGCGACCGACGACAAGTGCCAGGTCTCGAAGAAGGAGTTCCCGGCCGGGCACGTCGAGCTGGCCGTCGAGAACAAGGGCTCCAAGGTCACCGAGGTCTACGTCCTCTTCCCCGACGACCGCGTGGTCACCGAGCGGGAGAACATAGGCCCCGGCACCAAGCAGCGGGTCACCGCCGAGGTGAAGGCCGGCGACTACCAGATCGCCTGCAAGCCCGGCATGAAGGGCGACGGCATCCGCCAGGCCGTCAAGGCCACCGGCGGCAAGGCCGTCAAGCGCGACCCCCGCCTGGACAAGGCCGTCGCCGCCTACCGTGCCTACGCGCAAGCGCAGGCCGACGAGACGCTGCCGAAGGCCGAGGCGTTCGCCGAGGCCGTCAAGGACGGCGACATCGAAGCGGCGAAGAAGGCGTACGCCCCCTCCCGCATCGGCTGGGAGCGCACCGAGCCGGTCGCCGAGTCGTTCGGCGACATCGACCCCAAGGTCGACGTCCGCGAGGACGGCCTGGAGGACGGCCAGGACCCGGCCACCGACTGGACCGGCTGGCACCGCCTGGAGAAGGCCCTCTGGCAGGACAAGAAGATCGGCGACCGCGAGAAGGACCTCGCCGACCTGCTGATCAAGGACCTGAAGGACTGGCAGAACCGGGTCGGCAAGGCCGAGATCACCCCCACCTCCATGGCCAACGGCGCCAAGGAACTCCTCGACGAGGTCGCCACCGGCAAGGTCACCGGCGAGGAGGAGCGCTACTCGCACACCGACCTGGTCGACTTCAAGGCCAACGTCGAGGGCGCGCAGAAGTCCTACGACCTGCTGAAGCCGGTCGCCAAGGAGAACGACGCGGCCCTCGTCACCGAACTCGACGAGCAGTTCGCGGCCCTGGACAAGCTGCTCGACCAGTACCGCCCGAACACGACGTCGTACGACTTCACCTCCTACGACAAGGTCGGCAAGACCGACCGCAAGGAGCTCTCGGACGCGGTCAACGCCCTGGCGGAGCCGCTGTCGAAGCTCGCCGCGGCCGTGGTCAAGTAGCGGAGGCCCCGATGACGGACACCAACTCCCCCTCCCCCAGCCGCCGTTCCCTGCTCGGCTGGGGCGGCGCGGGCCTGGCGCTCGGCGCCGCCGCGGCAGGCGGCGCGGTGGCGATGGCCCGCACCGAGGACGACGCCGAACCGGCAGGCTCGGCGATCGCCTTCCACGGCCCGCACCAGGCGGGCATCGCCACGCCGGTGCAGGACCGCCTGCACTTCGCCGCGTTCGACGTGACGACTGACGACCGGGAGGCCTTCGTCCAGTTGCTGAAGGACTGGACCGAGGCGGCCCGGCGCATGACGGCCGGGCACGCCGTCGGCGAGGGCGCGTTCGGCGGCCTGCCCGAGGCGCCCCCGGACGACACCGGCGAGGCGCTCGGTCTTAAGCCCTCCCGCCTGACCCTCACGATCGGCTTCGGCCCGTCCCTGTTCGAGAAGTTCGACCTCGCGGACCGCCGCCCGGAGGCCCTGGTCGACCTGCCGAAGTTCGCGGGCGACAACCTCGACAAGAACCGCAGCGGCGGCGACCTGTGCATCCAGGCCTGCGCCGACGACCCCCAGGTCGCGGTGCACGCCGTCCGCAACCTGGCCCGCATCGGCTTCGGCAAGGTCGTCATCCGCTGGTCACAGCTCGGCTTCGGCAAGACGTCGTCGACGACGCCCGAGGGGCAGACCCCGCGCAACCTGTTCGGTTTCAAGGACGGCACCCGCAACATCGCGGGCACGGAGACGGACCGCCTGAAGAAGTTCGTCTGGGTGGACGAGAAGGACGACCCGGCCTGGATGGTGGGCGGCAGCTACCTCGTGGCGCGCCGCATCCGCATGCACATCGAGACCTGGGACCGCACCTCGCTCCAGGAGCAGGAGGACATCTTCGGCCGCGACAAGGGCGAGGGCGCCCCGGTCGGCAAGGCCAAGGAGCGCGACGAGCCGTTCCTGAAGGCGATGAAGCCCGACGCGCACGTCCGGCTGGCGCACCCCGACACCAACCACGGGGCGACGATCCTGCGCCGCGGCTACTCCTTCACCGACGGCACGGACGGCCTCGGCCGCCTGGACGCGGGCCTGTTCTTCCTGGCCTACCAGCGCGACGTCCGCAAGGGCTTCATCCCCATCCAGCGCAGCCTGGCCGTGGACGCGCTCAACGAGTACATCCAGCACGTGGGTTCGGCGCTCTTCGCCGTCCCGCCGGGCGTCCGCGACAAGGACGACTGGTGGGGCAGCACGCTGTTCTCGAAGGAGGCCTGAGCCCGTGTTCTCCAACTACCTGATCGGTCTGCGCGAGGGCCTGGAGGCCAGCCTCGTCGTCTGCATCCTCATCGCCTACCTGGTCAAGACGGACCGCAGGGACGCCCTGAAGCCGATCTGGACCGGCATAGCCGTCGCGATCGTCCTCGCGTTCGGCTTCGGCTGCGCCCTCGAATTCGGCTCCCAGGAGCTGACGTTCCAGGCCCAGGAGGCGCTCGGCGGCTCGCTGTCGATCCTCGCGGTCGGCCTGGTGACGTGGATGGTGTTCTGGATGCGCCGCACGGCCCGCCACCTCAAGTCGGAGCTGCACGGCAGGCTCGACGCGGCGCTGGCGATGGGCACGGGCGCGCTGGTCGCGACCGCGTTCCTCGCGGTGGGCCGGGAGGGCCTGGAAACGGCCCTGTTCGTCTGGGCGTCGGTTCACGCGGCGAGCGACGGCACACCGCGTCCCCTGCTGGGCGTCGCCCTGGGCCTCCTCACGGCGATCCTCCTGGGCTGGCTGTTCTACCGGGGCGCGCTGCGCATCAACCTGGCGAGGTTCTTCACGTGGACGGGCGGCATGCTGGTGGTCGTCGCGGCCGGCGTCCTGGCCTACGGCTTCCACGACCTCCAGGAGGCCGACTTCCTGCCCGGCCTCACCGACAAGGCCTTCGACATCTCCGGCACGATCCCCCCGGACAGCTGGTACGGCACGCTCCTCAAGGGCGTCCTCAACTTCCAGCCCGACCCCACGACGCTCCAAGTCACGGTCTGGCTCCTGTACTTGATCCCGACCCTGGCCCTGTTCCTGGCACCGACCAGGACCACGGCCCCGACTCCGGTGCGCGACAAGGTGTGAAGCCGAGGCCGGGTGGGTGCGCACCCCGGCGTGACGGGGTACCGCTGCGCCCACCCTCCCCCAAGCTCTCGGCTTCGCTCGAGCAGGGGGACTCCCATCGCCCCCAGCGGCACGCATGCCCGCAGCGGTGGCGGAACGGGCGGCCGCGGCGCCCGCGACGCTGTGCGGGACGCGCCCGCGTCCGCAGCCTTGCGCTTCCCTGCCGAGTTGATGCGTTCGGATCTCCCGCGTACGCCTGAGGCGGGTGCGACAGGAGAAGCCGAGGTGACTTGACGGAGCCGTGGCCGGCAGGCGCCCGGTCAGCGCCGGCGGTCGGCTGCTGAGGCGGGTGCGACAGGAAAAGCCGAGGTGACTTGACGGAGCCGTGGCCGGCAGGCGCCCGGTCAGCGCCGGCGGTCGGCTGCGGAGGTGGCAAGTCGGGCGAGCCGGGTGGAGTCCGGCAGGCCGGTGAGTTCGGCGCGTGCTCGTTCGGCGCAGGAGGACGCCATCCGGGCCGCCCTGCCGAGGGCGCCGGTGCGTGTGAGCACCGCGAGGACCTCCCGGTGTGCGGTGACGGGATCGGTGCCGTCACTGAACACGGTGGTCAGGCGGTTGCGGTCGGTTTCGTCGGCGGCTTCGTGCGCGAGCACGACGGGCAGGGTGGGTTGGAGGTTGGCGACGTCGCTGGTGGCTGTCTTGCCGGTGGCCTGGTCGTCGGCGGTGTAGGGGAGCAGGTCGTCACGGATCTGGAAGGCCAGCCCGAGCTGTTCTCCGTACCGGCGCAGGGCCTGGTGCTGCTGCCGGGTCGCTCCGGCCAGGATCGCTCCGGCCTGGCAGGCGGCGCCGGTCAGCGCGGCGGTCTTGGCCCGCATGATGTCCAGGACGGCCGGCGCTCCGCAGGTCAGGTCGCCGCGGATCTCGGTTTCGCGCATGATGCCCTGGCACATGTGGCGCAGGGCCTCGACGGTGAGGCGTGCTGCCTGCAGCACGCGCTCGGCGGGGCCGGAGCTGATCAGGGCCGCGATTCCGGCCATCGACAGTCCGTCGCCCGCCACCAGGGCCTCGGCGAGGCCGTACTGTTCGGCGGTGGAGGCCCGCCCGCGGCGCACTGGGTCCTGGTCGACGATGTCGTCGTGGATGAGGCTGGCGACGTGCAGGCATTCGATGCCGGCGGCGAAAGCCAGAACCTGGTCGGCGGTGCCGCCGACGGCCCTGGCCGACTCCATGCACAGGACGGGGCGCAGGAGCTTGCCCGGAGGGAACAGCGCGTCCAGGCAGGCCAGCTCCAGCAGGCTGTCGCCGCTGCCCACCCAGCGCAGCAACTCGGCCTCCAGGAGCCGAACGGCCGTGTCGTCGGCGGGGGCCACAGCATGGGACATGTCATGTCCTTTCACAGGTCGGCGGGGATCACGGCGCGCATGAGGGGTCGCCACACCTGGAGCAGCGTGCCCAGGGGCGGCCGTACCGGTCGGTGGAGGACGTCCTGGCCCGCGGCCGGCACCGCGGCGATGATCAAGGCCAGGTGCTCACGGTGGGCGTGCCAGAGGGCGCTCGCGGGACCATGGTCCACTTCAGCGGCCTTGCGAAGTTGTCCCGTGACGCGCTCGGCTTCGAACGCGATGAGGTCGGCCACAGCCGGTGTCCAGCGTCTGGCCCTGAGCTCCTCGGCGCGCACGTGGAACCGGTCAAGGTCCTCCAATGGCAGGTAGAGGCGCCCGTCGTCGAGGTCTTCCGACAGGTCGCAGAGCACATCCGTCAACTGTGCGGCCACGGAGAACTCGCGTACCAGCAGCTCATCGGCGGGTCCGGTCGCGGCACCCGTCACCCGGTAGACCGCGGCCAACGAGCCACCGGTCATCTGCATGCACCACTGGCGCAGTTCCTCGTAGGTGGCGAAGTCACGGAAGTCGAGGTCCCGCTGCATCGCGCTGAACATGTCCTCGGCCGCCGACAGCGGGATGCCGAAAGTCCGGTAGGTGCGGACGGTGGCATGCAGCACGGGGTCGGGGGAGCCGCCGGTGGCGAAGGCCGCCCGGGTGGCCTCGACAAACGCGGTGAAGCGTCGCTGACGGTCTCCGGCCGGGCCGCTGTCGGCACAGAGATCGGCACGGTGCCCGTGTGCGAGCAGTGCCGCCACGTGAGGCCGGGCCGGTGCGGGGGCGCTGCGCAGGCCTTGCCAGCGGGCGGTTCCTCCGTCGGCGCCGTCCAGCTCGCGCACGCACACCGTGTAGCAGCGCCGGAGGACGGGATCGGTGATGCCCGCCGCGTCCAGCCATCGCCCTACCAGCATCTGTGAACCTTTTTCTGCTCGACCGGCTCCCTTCCGGGGCCGGTGCTTCGGTCTGCGTCGAAGGGCGGCAATCCATCGCAGGGTCCCGTTCGAGCCGTCGCACCGGGGGGGTTGCTCAGCGGGATGCCGACGTGGCCCGTTCCGGGCGCGCAGGATGCCGGTGTCCGGGGGGCCGGGGCAGATGGAAGGGCGGCCGTGCGGTCAGGGCGTCTTTGGTGCGGTGGTGGAAGGTGAGCAGGCCCAGGAGTGCGGCGCCGGCGAACCACAGGATCTGGACGACCAGATCGCCGGGCAGGTGTGTGTGGGTGAAGCCCGCGGCGGCGGTGGCCTGCGTGGTGCCGTAGGTGGGCAGGAGTTTGATGCCTACGTTTGTGGTGCCGCCGCCGGCCAGGGGGCTTTGCAGGCCGACATCGATGATGCTGATCATGACCAGGGCGAACATGCCCTCCACCTCCCGGCGCAGCAGGGAGCCGAAGACGACGCCGAGCGCCCCGTAGGTCATCGCCCCGCAGAACAGGCCGACGGCGAGCAGCATGGGCTGGCGCGGGCTCCAGTAGGTGCTGATCATCGCGGTGGCGTAGGCGGCGATGACGCCGGAGGCCAGGGTCAGAGAGGTGGTCTTGGCCAGGACGAGATGGACGCGAGGGTAGCCGGCCATGGCCAGACGACGGTCGAAGCGTCCGCCGTTGAACGTGACGGCGAACATCATGAACCCGGTGATCAGGGTGACGGCGTTGATGGCGCCGTTGATCTGCGTGATCTGGTTGCCCGCAGGTTCCAGGAGCTGGCCGGTCGAGCGCAGCTTGAAGGCCACGGTCTTGCTGGGGATGGCGACGAAGGCCAGGCTGATCCAGGAGGGGATGAACAGGACGACCAAGACCATGGCCAGCCTGTTCCGGGCATGTTCGATCAGGTCGAAACGGGCAGCAGTGACGAACAGGCGCAGATGACGCCTCATGCCGGCATCTCCGTCGCGGAACGCAGTACGCCACCCCGGAGCCGCCACAACTCGTCCAGGCGCTCGGCGTCATAGGCCAGGTGCGAGACGACGAGGACGGAGCGACCCGCGTCGCGCAACCGTGCCGCCAGGTCCCAGAAGCGCTGGTAGGTGTCCCAGTCGAAACCCTGGTAGGGCTCGTCCAGCAACAGGACTTGCGGATCGTGCATCAACGCCAGGGTCAGGTTCAGCTTCTGACGCGTTCCGCCGCTGAGCAGTCCGGCACGCTCATCGGCGTATTCCGACAACTGCAGCGCATCCATGACCTCTTCGGCGTGTCGCAGATCGGGCAGCCCTCGTGCGACGCGGAAGAACTCCAGATGCTGCCGCACGGTCAGAGCGTCGTTGATCACCACGTCCTGCGGGCAGTAACCGAAAAGACCTGCGTGACGGACCGTGCCGTGCTGCGGGCGCAGCTCACCGGACAGAATCTTCAGCAGCGTGGACTTGCCGGCACCGTTCTCCCCCACGATCCCGGCCAGCACACCGGGCCGCAGATCGAACTCCAGGCCCCGCAGAACCTCACGACGACCGTACGCGTGACGCACGCCCCTCACCTTCACCGCACCCCCAGGCCGCCCCGTAGACCGTGCCACGCACACATCGCTGACCACTCGCCGTCACGGCAAGGCTAGGCATCACATGTGATCAAAGGTGCAGCTCAAGCCGCTGAATAGCCCGTACGAGTGAAGGCCGCGCCGTAAACACGGCTGAGAGCTGAGTCGAGACGTGACAGGAACGGCGTTGGCGCAGGCTGGGCCGGTCGGAGTCCGGACGGACAGGGACGACGTCGACCGGGACGTCCTGGCCGGTGGAGTTGAGGAGGATGAGAACGGCTGCCGCGACGGCAACCTGCCCCGCTCGGTACCGGGATTCGGTCTCAGCGGCCCGGGACTCCCTGAGGGCTTCCTCAAGGCGGACAACCTCTTCACGGAGTCGCTTTCGACTGTACGGTGTCGCTTTCGACTTCCGGCTTCTGGTGCGTTCACCGCGCGAGCCCGCGCAGAGAACTCCGTCGGACGTAGCGGACGACCGCCCCACCCCACCCCCGGCCCAACCGCCGGAGGCACCCGGTAGGGTTCGCCTCCGGAAAGGGGAAGGTGAAGGTACCCGATGAGCAGGGATCGCGACCCTCGAACGCTCCGCAGGCCCGCCCGGAGCGCCCTCATAGCAACCTCGGCGACCGCTTTGTCGCTGACGGCCACTGGATGCGTCGTCGTGCACGGCGAACGGGAGATCCTCCCGTCCACGACCCGCGCCGAAGCCGCCCAGGCCCTCCAGGAGTTCACGGCCGCGTACAACGAGGCCGACAAGGCCTACGACGGCACCCTGGACGCCGGCCACACCACGGGCGCCCTCGCCGACATCGACTCGGCCCGCCTCAAGGCCGGGAAGGCGAACAACCCTGACGGCAACCCGCGCCACACCCCGCTGAAGCTGACGGACGCGAAGTTCACGATCCCCAAGAAGGCCGGCTGGCCCCGCTGGTTCGTCGCCGACGCGGCCGGCAACAAGGGCGGCACCGCCCGCTGGCTGCTGGTCTTCACCCGCAGCAGCCTGGACGACCCCTTCCAGGTGGCGTACCTGACGCTCGTCGCCCCGGACAAGGTCCCGCAGTTCAAGAAGGACGCCGACGGCTGGGCCGAGTCCGTCCCCGCGAACTCCACCGACCCCGGCGACCTGAGCCGCACGTACGCGACGTATCTGAAGAGCGGCGGAGAGACCTTCGCGGACGGTGCCCACACCAGCCAGTGGCGTGCCCTGCGCGAGAAGAACGGCAAGAAGCCCGGCATGGTCACCCAGTACATCGACGAGCCGCTGACGAACGGCGACTACGCACCGCTGGCGCTGCGCACGACGGACGGCGGGGCACTGGTGTTCTTCACCACCCGCCACTACGAGAAGCAGACCGCCTACGCGGGCACGTCCGTCCCCGCCCCCAACAAGGACGTCCTGGCCCTGACGAAGGGCGAGATCAAGCAGTCCCTCACGATGGAGTTCGTCTCCAACGAGGCGGCACTGGACCCCAAGGGCCCGGGCAAGGTGACGATCCTGGGCAGGATCCAGGGACTGACCTCGGCGGAGGGCTCGTAGAACAGGGCCCTCACGGCACGGTCGCCGACCGGCTTCAGTGCCGCAGGGGCCAGGCCGCCTCGCCGGCCCGGCCGGTGTCCTCGTCCGCATAGCGCCCACAGACCTCGGTGAGCACCTCCAGCAGGCTCAGCGGATCCGGCAGCGCGTGCTCGGGCCCACGCACCCACCGCACAGCCTGCTCCTCACCGGGCAGCCGCGCCGGCGGTACGAGGACGTAGGAACCCCGGCAGTGCCAGCGCAGCCCGGGGTGCTCGTCCATGGTCTCGGGGTGACAGTCCAGTTCGCACGGCCACCACTCGTCCTCGTCCTCGGGCGTACCGCGGGTGGCCGTGAAGAAGAGGAGGCGGCCGTCGTCGCTCTCGGCGACCGGCCCGACCTCGACACCGGCGGCGAGCAGCCGCTCCAACGCGTCGCGACCGGCGTCGAGGGGCACGTCGAGGACGTCGTGCACCATGCCGGTCGCGGTGATGAAGTTGGCCTGCGGCTGGTGGCGGGCCCAGCGCTCGATCTGGGAGCGGTCGGTGGTCGACTGCGTCTGCCAGGCGAAGGACACCGGGTGCCGGGCGGGGGTGGGACAGCCGACCCGGTCGCAGGAACAGCGGTAGCCGGCCGGGTGGGCGGCGGGCGCGAGGGGCAGCCCCGCGCCGGCGGCGGCGAGCAGCAGGGCCTCACGGCCGCCGTCCCCGGCGGTCTCCTTCGGCCGGCGCCCGGCGCGCAGCCACTGGGTGAGTTTGCCCTGCAGGCCGGTCCGGCCGCCGAACTCCGCGCTCATCTATCCCCTCGCCTCGCCGTCGTGCCGAACAGCATGCCTCATCGTCCCATCTTCCCGCGCACCGGGGGGCCAGTGCCCACAACCAGGACAGGTGGGACGCACCGTGCACCGGGCATCGGACGGGAGGAGAACGGCGAGCCCCGCTCTCCACCGAGATCGGGTGTCATTGCCCGCTTTGACATGACATGGCGCCCTACCGTGGTCGCCATGGTCACAAGGATCGCGTTGTCGGGTCTGGCCTCCGTGGCATCCGTGGTCTCGCTCGCACTGTCGGGGCCCGTCGGCCGCGCCCCGGCCCCGCTGGAGTGGGGCGCGGGCCCGCTGACCGTGGCGGCCCTGCCCCGGATCACGTACGTCGCGCACCGCGGCGGCGCCCGTGAGGTCCCCGAGAACAGCATGGCGGGGCTGGCGACCGCTTACGAGCGCGGGACGGCGCAGGTACTGGACTTCGACACCCGGATGCTGCGCGACGGCACGCCGGTGGTGTTCCACGACGAGACCCTGAACCGCACCACCTACCTGGGCGGCGCGGTCCGCGGTCTGGACGCCCGGGAGTGGCGGGGCGTACGGCTGCGCCCGAAGGACAGGCTCCCGGGGAGCTGGCGGTCGGAGCGGCCGCCGACGGTCGCCGAGGTGCTGGATCGTTTCGGCGGGCGGATCGTGCTGATGCTGGAGGCGAAGGACCCACGCGGCCTCGACCGGCTGGCCGAGCTGATCCGGGCCCGTGGCCTGACCCGCTCGGTGTTCGTGAACTCCAACGACCCCGAGGTGGCCAGGCGCGTCCACCGCCTCGGCCTGCTCTCGCAGTTGTGGCGCTCGGCGCAGCAGTTGCGCACGGACCGCCCGGAGCGCTGGCGGTCGTACGTGGACCTGCTGGACGTGGACCACCGGGCGCGCGATGCGGATCTGGTGCGAGCGGTGAACTCGGGGATCGCACGGGTGTGGGCGCACACCGTGGTGACGGACGCGCAGCGGGACCGGGTGCTGGCGCTGGGCTGCGACGGTGTGATCACGGACGCACCGGGGCGCCTCGCCCGGGCCGCTCAGCGCGGGGCCAGGCCGTGAAGGGCGTAGTCGACGAGGGTGTCGGTGTACTCGTGGGAGATCGGGCCGGTGTGCTGGAGCCAGCGCTGGGCGAGCGGGGAGATGAAGAGCTCCAGGGCGATGCGCGGGTCGATCTCGGGCCGCACCTGGCCCGCGTCCTGCGCGGCGCGCAGCCGGGTGATGTAGAGGTCGAGTGAGGGCTGCATCAGCTTGGCCACGAGTTCGCGCCCGAGCTGCTCGTTGACCACGCCCTCGGCGGCCAGCGCACGCGAGGGCGCCTCGAACCTCGGGTCGCGCAGTTCGTCGACGGTGGCGCGCAGGACCGCCTTGATGTCGGCGGCGAGGTCGCCGGTGTCCGGGAAGGTGTACGGCGCCGGCCCGGCCTCCTGCGGGGACTGCTCCGCCAGGTCGAGGAACGCCTCCATCAGGACGTCCGCCTTGGACGACCACCAGCGGTAGATCGTCTGCTTGCCGACGCCGGCGCGGGCGGCGATGCCCTCGATGGTGGTCTTCGGATAGCCGACCTCGACGACGAGCGCGAGGGCGGCGTCGTAGATGGCGCGGCGGGACTTCTCGCTGCGCCGGGTGGAGTCGGGGGCGGGCTTGCCGGGAGTGGGCTGGGTGGACTTCTGGACGGCCATGGGCCGAATTTATCAGGTTGACAAGACGGAGCGTCTCGCGGACAGTGGAGCACGTGCACGAGACGAACCGTCTCGTCGCGAATGATGGAAAGGAGTCCGAGATGGCCCGAGGCGGAGCCGGAAACATGCTGGGCGTCGGCGGATCGCGCAGGAACCTCGGCCGGAGGGAGCTGCGCGGCGGCGGCCGGGGCGGCCGGATCGGCGGCGGCCTCGACCCGCAGGCCCAGAAGCGCGAGCTGCTGCGCAAGCTCCAGGAGAAACGGCAGCAGCAGGACAGGCAGGAGGGGGGCACGGCGGGCACGGCGTCGTGAGCCTCCCCCGCGCGAGGGGGAACGGCCCCCCGCGCGCGGGATCCTCCCGGGCGGTCCGGCGGATGTACTGAGGCGGTCGCGGCCCGCGACCGGCGGACACCCGCCCCACGGACACCCGGGAGGACTCGGCTCATGACCGCATGGACCAGACGACGGCTGCTCACCACGGCGGCCACGGCCCTCCCGGCGGCGGGCCTCGCCACCACGGCGGCCCCCCTCGCGCGGGCGGCGGCCACGGCCCGCTCCGAGGACGCCGACGTGGCCGACGCCTTACGGGCACTGCCCGGGCTGCGCCTGGTCGAGGAGCGGCACGACGCCGAACCGGGATACCGGCACTTCGTCCTGGGTCTGCGTCAGCCGGTCGACCACACGAACCCGGCCGCCGGCACCTTCGAGCAGCGCCTCACCCTGCTGCACACCGCCGCCGACCGCCCCACCGTGCTGTTCAGCACGGGCTATCACGCGGTCCTCACCCCACGCCGGACCGAACCGGCGGTCCTGCTCGGCGCCAACCAACTCCAGGTCGAGCACCGCTACTTCGGCACCTCACGCCCGGCGGACCCCGGCTACACCCACCTCACCGTCCGGCAGGCCGCCGACGACCACCACCGCGTCGTCCGGCTCTTGCGCCGCCTCTACCCTGGCGCGTGGATCTCCACCGGCAGCAGCAAGGGCGGCATGGCGAGCCTCTACCACCGCCGCTTCCATCCCCACGACGTGAACGGCACGGTGGTCCACTCGGCCCCGAACAACGTCGACGACCGCGACGACTCCGCGTATCTGCGTTTCCTGGAGACGGTCGGCACCCCCGCCGCCCGAGAGGCCCTCGAGGCGGCCCAGCGGGCGATCCTGCTGCGCCGGGCCGAGCTGGTCGCCCGCTACGAGGCCTGGGCGGCCGCCGCCGGCGACACCTTCCGGCTCGTCGGCAGCGCCGACAAGGCACTCGAGATCGCCGTCCTGCGCGTACCGTTCATGTTCTGGCAGCGCGGCACACCGGCCGACATCGCCGCGATCCCCGGCCCCGCGGCGACGGCCGACGAGCTGTACGCCTGGCTGGACGACACGACGGGCCTGGCGCTGTACGCCGACACGACGGCCCGGAACTACATCCCGTACTGGTACCAGATCGGCACCCAGCTGGGGTACGGCAGCCTCCCCACCGCCCACCTCTCCGACCTGCTCCGCCACCCGGGCGCCGCCGAGCCGCGCAGTTTCGTCCCCCGGGACGTCCCCCTGCGCTTCGACCGGGCCGCCATGCCCGACATCGACCGCTGGGTCCGGCGGCGCGGCAGCCGGCTGCTGTTCGTCAACGGCACCCAGGACCCCGCGGTCGCCGAGCACTTCCGCCCCGGAGGGCCGGACTCACGGCTGCTGTGGGTGCCGGGCGGCAATCACGGCGCCGACCTCGCGGACCTGTCCCCCGCCGACCGGGCGTCGGCGGAGGACATGCTCGTCCGCTGGGCGGGTCAGGAGTACCTCACGCACACGTTGGGCACGTAGCCCACGGTGCCGCGGTAGTCGACCCTGCGCCAGTAGTGGTAGCTGTCCATGCCGCAGGTGTTCTTGTACGAGCCGCCGTCGACACCCTTGATGCCGCAGCCCTGGGTGCCCTTGTACCAAAGGCGCAGGCTGGTCGACCTGGTGCTGGCCGACTTGCGGACGTGAACGGTCGACAGGGCCGTGAGGCTCTTGCACTGCGCCGTCGCCGCGACGGTGGTCATGTCGTCGCCTCCGACCGTCGCCGTGCCGGAGGCGCTCGGCACGAACCCGGCCAGGGCCAGGGCCGCCGCCACCAGCGGAGCGATCAGCAGTTTCTTCAAAGGTTCCTCCCGTTTCAGTGGTACGCGTCGTGCACGCCCGAGGGCGCGAGTTGGTCTTATGCGTACCTGACAGAAGCTCAGGAGGGCGGCCAGGCGTCTCCCCAGTCGGCGTCCCGGGCGGCCTTGTACAGGTCGCCGTGGCGTTTGGTGACGGTGGCGCGACGGAGGGACGGTTCGCTCTCGCACAGGTCGAGGAGGACCTGTCCCTTGCGGATCTGGGGGCGTCGGACGACCCGGGAGGGAGCGGGGTCGACGGGGAAGCGGGCGGCGGCGACGTACGCGAACTTCTCGTCCTCGTAGGCGAGGGAGCCGCCCTTGACCTGGCGGTGCAGGGAGGAGCGGCTGACCCGGGCGGAGAAGTGGCACCAGTCCGTGCCGGGGGCGATGGGGCAGGCGGCGCTGTGCGGGCACGGGGCGGCGATCCGGAAGCCGGCGGTGATCAGCCGGTCCCGGGCCTCGATGAGGCGGGCGTAACCGTCGGGAGTGCCGGGTTCGACGATGACGACGGCCCGGGCGGCGGCCGCGGCGGCGTCGACGAGGGCGGTGCGGTCTGCGGCGGTCAGCTCGTTGAGGACGTAGGAGACGGTGACGAGATCCGTGCTCTCCAGGGTGAGGGCCGCCCCGATCCGGGAGCGCTGCCAGCGGACGTCCTTCAGCTCCGGGTTGGCCGCGGCGATCTCGCGTCCCAGGGCGAGCGCGGGTTCCGCCCAGTCGAGCACGGTGACGGGCCGCTCCCCGCCCCAGACCGCGCTCACGGCCCAGGCGGCGGCACCGGTGCCGCCGCCGAGGTCGGTGTGCCCGCCGGGCACCCACTCGGGCGCGGCCTCGGCGAACGCCTCCAGCGCGGAGCGCACGGCCTCGAAGGTCGCGGGCATCCGGTAGGCGGCGTAGGCGGCGACATCGGCCCGGTCCCGGAGGATGGGGGCGTCGGTCGGGGTGGCCCCGCGGTAGCTGGCGATCAGCCGCTCGACCGCCTGCGAGGCCTGCCGGGGCGGCAGCCCGTCGAGCAGACCGGCAAGGGCGGCGCGGAGGTTTTCGGCCGGGGGTGCGGGGGCGTTCACCCGGCGATTCTACGAGGCGGGCGAGGCACGCTGGGCGGCGCGCATTTCGAGGGCGCGCTGGACCGGGTGCGGGCGGCGGCCGAGTCGGCGCTGCGCGTGCGCGGTGTTCGCGGTCCCCTGCCTCGTTCACCGAGCGACCGTTCAGACGGCGGGGCGGGCTCCCGCCCGCCCGTCCTTCACCGAGGACGCTGCTCGCGCCCCCGGGCCCCCGGGCTTCACCGCGCAGGTCCGCAGCCTGCTCCTGTCCGGACCGCTCGGCGGCGGCCCGCTCGACCCGGGCTCCCATCGGGCCGCAGCCTGCTCCTGTCCGGACCGCTCGGGGGCGGCCCGCTCGACCCGGGCTCCCATCGGCAGGTCCGTCTCCCGCCGCATGGCGTCGAACCGCGGCCGCCGGTCGCGGATGAGCAGCGGGGCGGGGTGCCCGCAGTTGACCCACCGCAGCATCCCCGACGCCAGGTCCAGCTGGGCCGGGACACCGGTGCAGAACTGGTCCGGGAGTGCCCGCCCCTCCCCGGCGCAGGAATCAGCGCACCGCCCGCGCCACCCGCGACGCCGCTGCCGCTCTCGGGGCGTGGTCCGGGCGGCGGCGGCGCGGGTGGACCGCGTTGGTGAGCAGGATCAGGAACGTGTCCGTGGCCGGGTCCAGGACGAGGGACGTGCCCGTGAAGCCGGTGTGGCCCGCCGCCCCGCGGCCCGCCAGGTCGCCCATGAACCACGGCTGGTCGAGGGAGAACCCGAGGCCCGGCGGGGTGAAGAGGAGCTCGACGAAGTCGGGGCCGAGGATGCGGGCCGGGCCGTACGAGCCGCCGGCGAGGAGGGTGCGGCAGAACACCGCGAGGTCCCGGCCGGTGGAGAACAGCCCCGCGTGGCCGGCCACGCCCCCGAGGGCCCAGGCGTTCTCGTCGTGGACCTCGCCCCGCAGCATCCCCCGGTCCGCCTTGGCCCAGGGCCGCCGCTGGTCCTCCGTAGCCGCGGCGCCCGGGCACGGCCCGAAGTCCGTCGCCGTCATGCCCAGCGGCCGGGTGATGCCGTCGCGGATCAGGACGTCGAGCGTGCGGCCGGTGATGCGCTCCAGGACGTACTGCAGGAGCAGTGTGTTCAGGTCGGAGTAGCAGTAGGTGCCCGGCGCCCCGACCGGTCGCTCCGCCCGGAGCGCGGCCAGCCGCTGCGCGTCGTCGGCGCAGTCGTACAGCGGGAGTTCGGGCCGCAGCCCGGAGGTGTGCGTGAGCAGCTGCCGTACGGTGATGCCGTGCCGGGCGGCCGCCGTGAAGTCGGGCAGGTACGCCCCGGCCCTCGCGTCGATGCCGAGTGTGCCCCGCTCGATCTGCTGCACGGCGGCCACGGACGTGAACAGTTTGGTGAGGGACGCCAGGTCGAAGGGCGTGCCGACGGTCATCGGGACCCGGTCCTCGGGGGGCAGCTCCACTCCGGCGTCGGCATCGGGGTCGTAGGCCGCGTAACGGACGGCCCAGCCCGCGGCCTCTTCCACCGCGATCACCGGGCCGCGTCCGACGACGAGGACCGCGCCCGGTGCCCAGGGGCGCTGCCCGGTGGTGAGGACGTGGACCTCCCGGACGAGGTGACGCAGTTCCCCCGGGTCGAGTCCGGCCCGCTCCGGCGTGCCGTCGCGCAGTCTGGGTGCGCTCAGCTGACTGCTCCCTCCACGCTCGCGCGGCTGCTCTCCTGCTTCCAGGGTCGGCACATTCCCACGAAGCAGGCCAGTGCCACCAGTGCGGCGGCCAGTTGGACGACGGCCATCGGGAGGGCGGTGTCCTCCCCGGCGACGCCGACCAGCGGGGAGGCGACCGCGCCGATGAGGAAGGACGACGTGCCGAGCAGGGCCGACGCGGAGCCCGCCGCGTGCTTGGTGCGCATCAGGGCGAGGGCCTGGGTGTTGGGCAGGGTGATGCCCATCGCGGACATCAGCACGAACAGCGCGGCGGCGACGGGCACCAGACCGACCTCACCGAAGACGCCGAGGGACATCAGCAGCAGCGCGGTCGCGGCGGTGATGACGATCGTGAGGCCGACGCCGAGCACCCGGTCGAGGCTGACCCGGCCGACCAGGATCTTGCCGTTGATCTGCCCGAGGAGGACCAGTCCGACCGAGTTGAGGCCGAACAGCAGACTGAACGTCTGCGGGGAGGCGCCGTAGATCTCCTGGATGACGAACGGGGACGCCGAGATGTAGGCGAAGAGGGCGGCGAAGGAGAAGCCGCCGGTGAGCATGTAACCGGCGAAGGCACGGTCGGCGAGCAGGCCGCGCATCGCGCGCAGGGCCTCGCCGACGCCGCCGCTGTGCCGCTCGGCGGGCTCGAGCGTCTCGGGCAGCCTCGTCCAGACCAGGACCCCGATCAGCACGCCGATGGCGGTGAGGACGACGAACACCCCCCGCCAGTCGGTCACGCGCAGGACCTGCCCGCCGATGAGCGGTGCCACGATGGGGGCGACGCCGGAGATCAGCATGAGGGTGGAGAAGAAGCGGGCCATGGCCATGCCGTCGTAGAGGTCGCGGACGACGGCCCGCGCGATGACGATGGCGGCCGCGCCCGCGAGGCCCTGGGCCAGCCGGAAGGCGACCAGCGTTTCCACGGTGGGCGCGAGCGCGCACAGGACGGTGGCGACGACGAAGACGGCGAGCCCGGCGAGCAGCGGGCGGCGGCGCCCCCACCGGTCGCTCATCGGCCCGACCACCAGCTGCCCGAGCGCCATGCCGGCCAGGCAGGCGGTGAGCGTGAGCTGGACGGTCGCGGCGGGCGCGTGCAGGGAACGGGTGACCTCCGGCAGGGACGGGAGGTACATGTCCATCGCCAGCGGAGGCACGGCGGTCAGGCTTCCGAGGAGGAAGGTGACCAGAAGCCCGGTGCGGCGGTGCGGTGTGCGGTCGGGCCGCTCCGTCCCGGCTGCGGCCTCCTGCGCGGTGTTCGATATGGACGCCCCACCCTCGGGCATGAGTCCCTCCCTCTCCGAGTCGATCGCCACCTATGCTCTCAGCTCGTACGGACTGCGCGTACTGGCCGCTCGTACGACTGCCGCACGGACGGCATGTACGACTGCTCGTACGGATTGCTCAGGGTCACGAGGTGGAGGCGGGGCGCGATGACGGCGGACACGGTGCGGTGGGGGATCCTGGCGACCGGCGGAATCGCGGGCGCGTTCACCGCGGATCTGATCGATCTGCCCGACGCGGAGGTCGTGGCGGTGGCCTCCCGGTCGCAGGAGTCGGCGCGGGCGTTCGCGGAGCGGTTCGGCATACCCCGGGCCTACGGCGACTGGAACGAGCTCGCGCGGGACGAGGACGTCGACGTCGTCTACGTCGCCACCCCGCACACGGCGCACCGGACCGCCGCCGGGCTGTGTCTCGCGGCCGGGCGGAACGTCCTGTGCGAGAAGCCCTTCACGCTGAACGTGCGCGAGGCCGAGGAACTCGTCGCGCTGGCGCGGGAGCACGGGCGCTTCCTGATGGAGGCGATGTGGATGTACTGCAACCCGCTGGTACGACGGCTCAAGGCACTGGTGGACGACGGGGCGATCGGCGAGGTGCGCAGCGTCCAGGCCGACTTCGGGCTGGCCGGGCCCTTCCCGCCCTCGCACCGGCTGCGGAACCCGGAGCTGGGCGGTGGCGCGCTGCTCGATCTCGGCGTGTACCCGGTGTCGTTCGCGCAGCTGCTGCTCGGGGAGCCGTCGGACGTCGTGGCGCGGGCCGTGCTCTCCGAGGAGGGCGTCGACCTCCAGACGGCGGCGGTGCTGTCCTTCGACAGCGGTGCGCTCGGTTCGGTGCACTGCTCCATCGTGGGCGGTACGGCGACCGCGGCCTCGGTCACCGGTTCCAGGGGCCGGATCGACATCCCGCACGGCTTCTTCTTCCCGGACCGATTCGTCCTGCACCGGGAGGGCCGCGACGCCGAGGAGTTCACGGCCGATCCCGCGGACGGGCCGCACAACAGCATGCGTCACGAGGCGCTGGAGGTGATGCGGGCACTGCGGGCCGGTGAGACCGAGTCCCCGCTGGTTCCGCTGGACGGCACGCTCGCCGTGATGCGCACGCTGGACGCGATCCGGGACCGCGTCGGCGTCCGCTACCCGGGCGAGGCGCCGGACGAGGACCTCACGGCGGAACTCGCGCCGGCTTGAGCCCTGTCATCAAACAACGGCTCGATCTCCGCACACACGCCCCGCCCGATGTCGGTGGCCTGCACGGCGACGAAGCAGGCGCTGACCGGCCTGACGAAGTCCCTCTCCCTGGACGGACGGCGGTACGGGATCGCGGTGGGGCAGATCGACATCGGCAACGCGGCCACCGACATGACGTCCCGTATGCAGACGGGAGCGCTGCAGGCGAACGGGGAAGTAGCCCCGGAACCGGTCATGGACGTCGCGGACGTGGCCCGCACGGTGCGGCACTTGGCCGAACTGCCGCCGGAGGCGAACGTGCAGTTCGCGACCGTACTGGCGACGGCGATGCCGTACGTCGGCCGTGACTGAGCGCGCGGCAGAATTCGTCAACTCGTCAACCTGCACAAATGGAATAGGGACCTCCGCCCCATTGCGGCCGGTAGGGGGCTTATGCTCAACTCTCCTACACGAAAGCTTCACAGTTGGAGTGGAGCACTTCCGTCGGCCACATCCAGGGGGGAGGCGGCAGTCGTTCCACGGCACCGGGTGGGGGTGGATTCCGCGAGGGACCGCGGAGTACGCACCGGTGGGCGTGGAACGACTGCCGCTCACATCGACGACCGGTGCGGGAATCACGGGCCGAAGCGGGGTCGACGACCGGTGCGGGATCGACGACCGATGCGGAATCACCGGCCGAGCAGCCGGTCGACCTCGGCCGGCTGCGCGCCGGTCCCGGTGAGCGGCCCCATCCCGAGCGGAGTTGACGTAGTCGGTGCCGAGCCGTCGCAGGGAGGCGGTCAGGGCGCGACGCGGTGAAGAGACCTCAGGCCTGCCCGGTCTCGAAGCGGGTGATCCGGCCGTCGTCGTCCACGTGGAAACTCCACCGGGTGCGCATCTCGCCCCAGGTGTCGTTGCTGTAGCGGGCGAGGAGGGAGCGGCCGCCGTTGGACTCGTTGTCGACCTCCATGTGGCCGTGGGAGGAGAAGATCTCCCGGTCCACCCAGTCGGCGAGGTCCCGGTCGGAGCCGTCGTCCGTCATGGTCGCGCCCGGCGCGAGGAGCGCCATGAAGCCCTCGCGGTCATGGTTGTTCACGGCGGCCACGAAGGCCCGGACGGCCGGATCGCTGAGACGCGTGGTCTGAATCGTCATGCGAGCAGCCTCGTACCGGCCGCGGCCCCACGCCACCGGTGCCACCCGAACGGCGTCCCGGACGGGTCCGCGGGGCGCGAGGGTGCGACGGTGGAAACGCGAAGAGGGGCGTTCCTCTGTTCCTGCTGCCTGCTGCCTGCTGAGGGAGACGACGTGAGGCGTGACGACCGACGTGATCTGGGTCTGCTGCTGCTCCGGCTGGGGGCGGGCGGTGTGCTGGCGGCGCACGGCACGCAGAAGCTGTTCGGCTGGTTCGGCGGGCACGGCATCGAGGGCACCGGCCAGTTCATGGAGTCCGTCGGCTACGCCCCCGGCAAGGCGAGCGCGACGGCGGCGGGTCTCGCGGAGACGGGCGGCGGCACGCTGCTGGCCCTGGGCCTGGCGACCCCGGCCGCGGGGGCGGCGGCGGCCGGCGCGATGGCCGGAGCGGCGGCGGTGCACACCCCGAACGGCTTCTTCAACCAGGGCGGCGGGTACGAGTACGCGGCGACGCTGGGCCTCACGGCAGCGGGCCTGGCCATCACCGGCCCGGGCCGCTTCTCCCTGGACCACCTGCTCGGCCACGCGGTGAACCGCGGCTGGATGATCCCGGCGGCCTTCGCGGCGACGGCGGCGGGCACGGCGGTGGTGGTGGGGGCCCGGGCGAGGCGGCTGCGGAAGGCGAAGGAAGGGGAGCAGGAGGCGTTGTTCGAGGAGGAGTACGAGGAGTACATGGAGTAGGGGGCTGGGGGGCCGGATCGGGCCGTTGTCAGACAAGCCGGGGTTCGGGCCGGGGTGTTGTCAGACCCTCGTGCCAGGCTGCGCCCATGACCGACCAGACACCGCCCGGACCCGATCTGTGGACCACCGTCGACACCCTCACGCAGTGGCTCGACGCCAACCGCCCCATCGGGGGCCGCGAGGGCCTCCTCCTGCGCATCCTGAAGCTCTCCGAGGAGGTCGGCGAGGTCTCCGAGGCGGTGATCGGGGCGACGGGCCAGAACCCGCGCAAGGGCGTCTCGCACACGTGGGAGGACGTGCAGGCGGAGCTGTGCGATGTCGTCATCACGGCGCTGGTGGCGCTGCGGACGCTTACGCCGGAGGCTCGGGAGGTATTCGCACGGCACCTGGATCGGGTGACACGACGGTCCACGGCGGCGTCGGCCAGGACGGACGTTCCGCGTCAGTCTCTCTGATCACCGGGTACCGCACGAGAGCCCGTTCGCCTTTCCGCCGAGCGCCCGCACCGGCAGGGGCCCACGCGGCCGGATCCCCGACGAGGTGTCCCCGAGAAGCCGGTCCTGCCTTCACAGTGCGTCCACCGCGCTCACCTTCCACCCGTCGCCCGTGCGGTCCATCGTCATCCGCACCCGGTTCTGGTCCAGGCGGGACCCCGACACCTGGGTGCTCTCGGTGATCTGGTTGACGAAGAGCAGGACGACGACCTTCTCCGGGGAGGCCGAGACGACGGAGGCGGCCGGGGCGCCGCCGGAGCCGGGGGCGGCGACCCTCGCCTTCACCACGCCGCGGTACTTCTCGGCCGTCGGGGCGACCACGGTCTTCGTGGTCTTGCCGTACTCGTCGCGGAAGTCGCCGGTCAGGTGGGCGCGGGCCTTCGAGAAGTCCTTGTCCAGGTGACGGTAGTCGTACGACAGGACGACCGGCGCCGCCTTTCGCGCGGCCGCGAGCGCCTCGGTCCGGGCGGTCTGCGTCAGGCGGCCCTCGCGGTACCGCCATCCCAGGGCGGCGAGCGCGACCAGGCCGACGACGAGCAGGACGGCCAGGACCGAGATGAGCAGCCTGCGTCCCCCGCCGGGACCGTGCTCCCTCCGCTCTTGCGACCCGTCCTCCTCGAACGACTCCGTCGACGGCTCCGGCGGATCGTCCCAGCCGTCCTTCGGGGCCTCGACGAGGACGGTGCGTCCGGCGCGTGGCCGCTCGGCCCGGCGCGGGGACCCCTCGTCGGTGGCCGTCACGGCCCCCGCTTCGCGGTGGCCGCGCTCCGCGCGCTTCGCCGCCGCGCGGGCGGCCGCCGTCATGGTGCGGCGGGCGCCGGGACCGGGGGCGCGGCCGGTGGTCGTCTTCGGCATGGTGGTACTCCTCGTCGCTGCTTGTCGGTCGGCGGATCGGCCCGTGAATCAGCCGACGAACTCGACGTCGGACGTCAGCCAACGGCCGTCCTTGTGTACGAGGTCGAGCTGGAGCCGGTACGTGCGCGCCTCTCCCCCGGGCACCGCGGTGTTGGTCACCTTGCTGTCGGCGACCACCAGCACACGGGCCGAGTCCTCGTCGGAGCGGACGATGCCCGCCTCCAGGACCTGGCCTTCCGACACGGACTTGTTCTGGGCCACCAGCTTCGTCAGCTGCTCCGTCTGGGCGGTGAACTGCTTCCTGAAGGCGCCGGTCGCACCCGCCAGGACATTCGCGCTGTCGCGGTCGTAGTGCCGGTAGTCGAGGGAGGTGAAGTTCAGTGCCGACTGGCGGGCCGCGGCCAGGATGCCCTGGCGTCGTTGGTCCGTCTCGCGCTGTTCGTGGATCACGAAGGTCAGCCAGAGCGCCAGTGCTGTGGTGATGACGGTCGCCGCGACGAGTCCCGCCGTCATCACCCGGGGTGGTACCTGCCTCATGCCATGGGGCCAACGAGCAGCCATTGCCACGACTCCTTTCCGAACACGGCCTGCTGGCCGCCCGCCGAGCCGATCTCGACGTTCCTTCCGTCCGGGCCGGTGGTGGTGCCGGTCTCCGGGTCGTACGGGGTGACGTGCGCCGCCTGGTTCGCGCCGCCGCCCGGTGTCGACGCACCCGGGGCGTTCTGCGCGCCGCGTACCGACGACTCGCTGCCGCGCGGGAGCGTGCAGCGGGCGTCGGTGTTCGCCTCGCGTGTGCTGGTGTCCGCCGGGTCGCGGCGGGCCGTGCCGTACCCCTGGGTGCAGGCCGGCGGTTCGTCGGCGTTCAGCACCAGACCGAAGTGGGTGGTGCCGTCGCCGGGGACGACCGTGTAGCTGCCCGCCACCGTCAGCGGGAAGGTGACGAGGGCCTGCTCCACGCCGGGGAGGCGGGCCAGCGTGACCTGGCCGCCGCTGATCAGGTTGGCCAGCAGGACCGACAGCTGCGGCCCGGTCGCCTTCAGCAGCGAGTTCAGTTCCTGCGCCGCCGGCCGCGCGTTTCCGATCAGCTTGCGCAGGTCCCCGTCACTGGCCTTCAACTGGGCTGACAGCGCCGCCAGATCGCGCGCGAACGACTTGATCGACGAGCCCTGGTCGGCCTGCGTCTTCAGGACCGTCCGTGAGTCCTCGATCAGGTCGATCGTCTCCGGCAGCGCCCCGGACGCCGACTCGATCAGGGTGTTGCCCGAGTCCACCAGGCGGCCCAGGTTCGGTCCGGTGCCGGCGAACGCCTTGCCCAACTCGTCGACCGTGACCCGCAGGTCGTCCTTGCCGACCGAGTTCACCAGGCGGTCCAGGCCGAGGACCATGTCCGTCGTCGACAGCGGCACCCGTGTGCTCTCGCGCGGGATCGTGCTGCCGTCCAGCAGGTACGGGCCGTGGGAGACCCGGGGCTGGAGGTCGACGTACTGCTCGCCCACCGCAGAGCGGTTCGCCACCACCGCCAGCGTGTCCGCCGGGATGTGCGGCGCCCCGTCCTCGATGTCGAGCGTGACCGAGACCCCGTCCGGGCCGGCCAGGCGCAGTGCGCCGACCCTGCCCACCGGCACCCCGCGGTAGGTGACCTCGGCACCGGGGAACACGCCCCCGGAGTCGGCGAAGTCGGCCCGCACGGTGTAGCCGCGGTCCAGGACCTCGTCCACCAGGCCCGTGTACTCGGCGCCGACGTACGACACGCCCACGGCGGTGAGGGTGGCGAAGGCGATCAGTTGCGCCTTGACCGTACGGGTGATCACGGCTGGACCCCCTTCAGCATCAGCTCGGCGAGTTCGAGGTTGATCCCCTCGGCCCGGTAGCCCCCGGTCCGGTAGTCCCGGGGGCCGTAGCCGGCGGTGCACACCGGCGGGCACAGCGGGTCGTCGCCGCCCGAGGGGGCGGACGGGGACGACGGCACGGCCGGACTGCTCGGCAGCGCGGTGGGCTTCGGCACGCCCGGCACGTCCGGCAGATCCGGTGCGTCCGGCAGGTCGGGGGCCTCGGGAAGCTCGGGAAGCTCGGGCACCCGGGTGTCCCCGCCGCCTCCGCCGCCCCGCTCGTCCGTCAGGTTGCCGTAGATCCCGGCGAGATCGAGGTCCGCGGTGATGTGCAGGTTGACGTAGTCCCCCTTGATGGCGTCCACCGCGTTGCGCGGGAAGGGGTAGGTGGTGAGCAGTTCCAGGGAGTTGGGCAGGTCGCTGCCCGCCTTGTTGAGCTGTTGCAGGATCGGCCGGAGCTGCTTGAGGTTGGCGACCGTGTCGTCGTGCGAGGCGTTGACCACCTTGGTGCCGGTCTTTCCCAGCTTGGACAGGGCGGTGAGCATCCTCGTCAGGTCGCGGCGCTGGTCGGCCAGGACCTTCAGGGCGGGCGGCATCGTGTCGACGGCCTCGGCGATCGTCTTCTTCTCCTTGCCCAGCCGTTCGGCCAGCCGGTCCACGGCCTTCAGCGCGCGGACGATGTCCTGGCGCCGGCCGTCCAGGCCGCCGATGAAGGTGTCGAGCTCCTTGAGCAGGGACTTGACCCGGTTCTCCCGGCCTTCCAGGGCCTTGTTCAGCTCCGTGGTGATCGTCTTGAGCTGGGCCACGCCGCCGCCGTTGAGCAGGGCGGACAGGGCGGACAGCACCTCCTCGACCTCCGGGTTGCGGCCGCTGCGGGACAGCGGGATCACATCACCGTCGCGGAGCCGGCCGGCCGGTGTGCTCTCCGGCGGCCCGGACAGCGCCACGTACTTCTCGCCGAGCATGCTGGTCTGCCGCAGCTCGGCGATGGCGTTGCCGGGCAGCTTCACCGAGTCGGCGACCCGGAGGCGGACCCTCGCGTGCCAGCCCTCCAGCTCCACCTTCTCCACCGCGCCCACCGTGACGTTGTCGACCTTGACCGACGACTGCGGAACCAGGTCCAGGACGTCGCGGAACTCGACGGTGACGTGGTAGGCGTGGCCGTCGGCGGCGGCTCCGCCGGGGAGCGGGACGTCGTACCAGCCGTTGAACTCGCAGCCGGACAGGAGCACCGTGCCGACGGCCGCCCACGCGACGGCCCCGCTCTTGCGCGGGGGCCTCATGCGCTCGCCCCCAGGATTCCGCCGAGGGTGCGGTCGACCGTGCCGGCGCCCGAGGTGCCCCGGGGCACCTCGGGCAGGGAGTCGAAGAGGTCTCTCAGGTCCCCGCAGTCGGTCTTCTCCCCGGTCGTCTTCAGGATCGAGCACAGCAGTGCGGCCGGGTCCTGCGGATGGTCCGGGTTGTTGCGGGTGTCGAGGGTGCCGGCGGCAGGGTTGTAGGCGTTGTGCAGGTTCGACACGCCCGTCGGCGCGACCTCCAGCAGCTCCTCCAGCGCCGCCCGTTGGGTGACGAGCACCTTGGTCACCTTGCTCAGGCCCTCCACGTTCGACGTCAGCGACTTCTTGTTCTTCTTCACGAAGGCGGACACGTCGCCGAGCGCCGTGCCGAGGTGTTTCAGCGCCGCCGCCAGGTCCTTGCGCTCGCCCGCGAGTTGCCCGGCGACCTTGGCGAGGCTGGCGTTGAACGACCGCACGCTCTTGTCGTCAGCCGCCAGCGCCGCCGTGAACACCTGGAGGTTGCGGACCGTGCCGAACAGGTCCGTGCGGCCGTCGGACAGGGTCGTGACCGCCTCCGAGAGGTCCTTCACCGTCCGGTGCAGGTTCTCGCCCTGGCCGTCGAGGTTGTCGGCGCTGACGCCGAGCAGCCGTGACAGGGCGCCGTCCTTGTTGGCGCCCTCGGGGCCGAGCGCCTCGGCCGTGGTGTGCAGGCTGTCGAAGACGCGGTCCAGTTCGACCGGCACGGCCGTGCGCGACTCGGGGATCTCGTCCCCGTCCCGCAGTACCGGGCCGCTCCGGTACACCGGCAGCAGCTGCACGTAACGGTCGCTGACCACCGAGGAGTTGATGATCGCGGCCTGCGCGTCCGCCGGGACCTTCCGGTCCGCGTCGTACTCCAGCTCCACCCGCACCCGTCCGCCCTCGGGCGTGATCTTCTTGACCTCGCCGATCCGCACACCCAGCACGCGGACGTCCGAGCCGGGGTAGATGCCGACGGTGCGCGGGAAGTACGCCGTGACGCGGGCCGGTTCGGTCCGCGGCCACAGGACGTAGGTGAGCGCGGCGACCAGGGTCAGGGCGGTCAGCAGGGCCGCGCCCTTCTTCCAACGGTTGCTCACTGCGCGCCTCCCGTCCGCGTCCGCGGCACCACCGGGGCGGCGACCAGGTTCTGGACGTAGGAGTCGAACCAGCGGCCGTTGCCGAGGGTGTTGGTGAAGACCCGCACGTAGGGCGCCAGGAGCTCGATGCTCCGGTCGAGGCTGGACTGGTTGCGTTCGAGCATCTTCACCACGGTGTTGAGGCCCTTGAGCGCGGGCCCGATCTCCTTCTCGTTGTCCTGGACCAGGCCGGAGAGCTGGATGCCGAGCGCGGCGGAGGTCTTCAGCAGCTTGTGGATCGCCGTACGCCGCTTGCTGATCTCCTTGAACAGCTTGTCGCCGTCCTCGACCAGGGCGGTGAAGTCGCCCGACCGGTCGGCGAGCACACCCGTCACGCCGTTCGCGTGGTCGAGGAGCTCCCTGAGGGCCTTGTCGCGCGAGGCCACGGTCCGGGAGATCCGCGACAGGCCCTTGATGGACGACCGCACTTCGGCGGGTGAGTCCTCGAAGGTCGTCGAGATGGTGTCCAGCGCCTTCGCCAGCCGGTCGGTGTCGACCTTCTCCGTCGTGGTGGTGAGATCGCTGAACGCCTGCACGACGTCGTAGGCGGAGACGGTCCGCTTCAGCGGGATCTCGCTGCCGGGCTCCAGCCGGCCCCGTCCCCTGGGGTGCAGGGCGAGGTACTTGGCGCCGAGGATCGTCTTGACCCGGATCGACGCGCCGGTCCCGGTGCCGAACCCCGGCTCGCCCTTGATCTTGAAGGTGACCTTGACATGGTCGCCGTCCAGGTCGACCTCCTCGACCTTGCCGACCTTGACCCCGGCGATCCGCACCTCGTCACCCGGCTTGAGACCGCCCGCCTCCGCGAAGGCCGCACTGTACGTCTCTCCGTCGCCGATCACCGGCAGGCGGTCGGCGTTGAACGCGGCCGCGGTCAGCAGCGCCAGGACGGTGAGGCCGACCGCGCCGATGACGATGGGGTTGCGATCGCGGAAGGGGCCGAGGCGCGGACGGCGGAGCCGTATCCCCGGCAGCTTCGGAGGGTCGATACGGACCTTGACCAGCGGCTGTGGACGCGGCGTGCGGCGCGGCAGGAGCCGTGTCCGCGGCAGCCGTACTCTCGGCAGCTTCGGCGGTTCCACCCGCACCTTGAACATCGGCTCCGGGCGGCGCTTGCGGCTCATGCCCCACACCTCGCCCTCGCCACGTGCATCTCGGGGGTGAGCACCTGCTTCGTCTTCGGCAGCACGATCCGGCCGTCGAAGTCGCACAGGTAGAAGTTGAACCACGATCCGTAGGACGCCGTCCCCGTCAGCTCGCCCAGCTTGTTCGGCAGCCTCTTCAGCACGCCCTCCACGGTCTTCTCGTTGTCGTTCAGCGTCCCGGTGAGGTCGGTCAGTTCCGCGATGTCGTCCTTCAGCGGCGGACGCGCGTCCTTCAGCAGGCCCGAGGTGGCCTCCGTCAGATCGCCGATGCTCACCAGCGACTCCCCGATGGGCTTGCGGTCGGCGGACAGGCCCGAGATGACCCGGCGTAGCTGCTTGAGCAGTCCGGAGAAGCGGGCGCCGCGCTTGTCGAGCGTCTTCAGCACGGTGTTGAGGTTGTCGATCACCGAGCCGATCAGCTTGTCGCGGCCGGCCAGCGTCGTGGTGAGCGACGCCGTGTGCGTGAGCAGGCTGTTGACGGTGCCGCCCTCGCCCTGGAGGGTCTTGATGATCTCGGTGGCGAGCTGGTTGACGTCCTTCGGGCTGAGCGCGGCGAACAGCGGCTTGAAACCGTTCAGCAGCGCGTTCAGGTCGAGGGCGGGCTGGGTGCGCGCGAGCGGGATCGTGCCGCCGGGGCGCAGCCGGGTGCCGTCGCCGGCGCCCTCGGTCAGCGCGACGTAGCGCTGTCCGACCAGGTTGCGGTAGCGGATGACGGCGCCCGTGCTGGTGAGCAGCGGCCGGTTCCGGCTGGCCGTGAAGGTGACCTCGGCCAGCGTCCGGTCCTTGATCCGGATGCCCTCGACCTCGCCGACCCGCACTCCGGCCACCCGGATGTCGTCGCCCTCCTCCAGGCCGGTGACGTCGCTGAAGACCGCGCGGTACTCGTGCTCGGGGGTGAAGGAGATGTTCACGATGGTGGCGGCGAGCAGGGCTGTCGCCACCACCGTCACCAGCGCGAAGAGACTGAACTTGATCAGCGGGGCGGCGGTCTGCCGGGCTCCTGCGGTGCTCATGCGACGCTCACCGCCGTCCCGCGCGCCATCGGCCCGAACAGCAGCGTCGCGACCGGCGGCACCTCGTCGGCGGGCACGCCCAACACCGGCGCCACGAGCGAGCCGACGGCCCGCTGCTCGGCCCGGGTGGCGGAGACGCCGAGCGGACCGCCCGAGGCCGTACCCGGCTTCTTGGAACCGTCGTCGAGGTGGGCGCCCGGCGCCGGCACCGGAGGGTGCGGCAGATCGCGGCAGTTGGGGCCCGACCGCTCGCCGTAGCGCGGTTCCTCACCCGGTTCGTACGCGCCCTGCGGCCGTACGACCTCCAGCGTGATGTGCATCTTCCCGCCCCGGAACGCCTCCTCGGACGCCTTCTCCTGCCGGACCAGGCCGGCCAGCAGACAGGGGTACTGGGGCGAGTAGCGGGCGAACAGCTCCAGCGTGGGGCGGGAGACCCGGCCGAGGGTGATCAGCCGGTCGCCGTTGACGTCGAGGAAGTCCTCGGCGGTGCCCGAGACGGTCGCCGTGGACTCCAGGGCCGCCGCCAGCCGGTCCTTCTGATCGACGATCGTGCGGCTGGTGGTGACGGTGTTGCGCAGGATCTCCATCAGGTCGGGCGCCGCGTCGCCGTAGACCTCGGCGACGTCGGCGAAGCGTGCGATGTCCTCTTTCAGGGACGGCAGGTGCGGATTGAGGCGGCGCAGGTAGGCCTCCACTCGCGTGAGGTTGTCGCCGATCCGGTCGCCGCGTCCCTCCAGGGCGGTGGCGAACGCGGAGAGCGTGGCGTTGAGCTTGCCGGGCTGCACGGTCCGCAGCAGCGGCAGCAGGTCGTTCATCAGCTGCTGGACCTCGATGCCGACGCGGGTGCGGTCCTGGGTGATGACGTCACCGGCGCGAATGGGCCGGCCCGATGAGCCGCGCGGTGCGACCAGGTCGACGTACTTCTCGCCGAACAGCGTCTTGGGCAGCAGGCGCGCGTGCACGTCGGACGGGATGTGGGCGACGTGCTCCGGCTTCAGCGCGATGTCGAGCGTCGCCTTCGTGCCGTCGGCCCGCACCTCGCGCACCTCGCCGACCAGCAGCCCGCGCAGCTTGACGTCGGCCCGCGGATCGAGCTGGTTGCCGAGGCGGTCGGCCTCCAGCGTGATCCGCACGACCGGTGTGAACGCCTGCCGGTAGACGGCGACCGACAGGGACAGCAGCAGCGCGAGCACGGCGATGAAGACGACGCCGTACAACCGCAGTCTCAGCACCTTCATCCGGCGGCTCACCCCGCGATCCGTACGGTCGTGCTGGCGCCCCAGATCGCCAGCGACAGGAAGAAGTCCAGGACGTTGATCGCCACGATCGAGGTCCGCACCGCGCGGCCCACCGCGACGCCGACGCCCGCCGGGCCGCCGCTCGCGTAGTAGCCGTAGAAGCAGTGCACCAGGATGATCAGGACGGCGAAGACCAGCACCTTGCCGAAGGACCACAGCACGTCGACCGGGGGCAGGTACTGCTGGAAGTAGTGGTCGTAGGTGCCCGTGGACTGCCCGTAGTAGCCGGTGGTGATGGTGCGGGCGGCCAGGTACGAGGACAGCAGCCCGATCACGTACAGCGGGATGACGGCCACGAACCCGGCGATCATCCGCGTCGTCACGAGGAACGGCAGCGAGGGCACGCCCATGACCTCCAGCGCGTCGGTCTCCTCGCTGATCCGCATCGCGCCGAGCTGGGCGGTGAACCCGGCGCCGACGGTCGCGGAGAGCGCGAGTCCGGCCACCAGCGGGGCGATCTCACGGGTGTTGAAGTACGCCGAGAGGAACGCGACGAAGTTGGAGGTGCCGAGCTGGTTGAGCGCGGCGTACCCCTGCAGCCCCACCTCCGTGCCGGTGAAGAACGACAGGAAGGCGATCACGCCGACCGTGCCGCCCACGACGGCGAGCGCGCCCCGGCCGAAGCTCACCTCGGCGAGCAGCCGCAGGATCTCCTTCTTGTAGCGGCGCAGGGTGCGGCCGGTCCAGGCCAGTGACCGCCCGTAGAAGGACAGCTGGGCACCCAGCTCTTCCAGGCCTTTCAACAGCGCCATGCCTCAGCCCCTCTGGGGAACGACTTGGAAGTACACGGCGGTCATCACGAAGTTCGTCACGAACAGCAACATGAAGGTGATCACCACCGACTGGTTCACCGCGTCGCCCACTCCCTTGGGTCCGCCCTTCGCGGTCAGCCCCTTGTAGGAGGCGACGATCCCGGCGATCGCACCGAACACCAGCGCCTTGACCTCGGCCGCCCACAGGTCGGAGAGCTGGGCGAGCGTGGTGAAGGAGGCCAGGTAGGCGCCGGGCGTGCCGTTCTGGAGGACGACGTTGAAGAAGTAGCCGCCCGCCACGCCGACCACCGACACCAGGCCGTTGAGCAGCACCGCCACCAGCATCGACGCCAGCACACGGGGGACGACCAGCCGGTGGATGGGGTCGATGCCCAGCACCTGCATCGCGTCGATCTCGTCGCGGATCTTCCGCGCCCCGAGGTCGGCGCAGATCGCCGTGCCGCCGGCGCCCGCGATCAGCAACGCGGTGACGATCGGCGAGGCCTCGCGCAGCACGGCGAGCACGGAGGCGGCCCCGGCGAAGGACTGGGCGCCCAGCTGCCGGGTCAGACTGCCGATCTGGAGCGCGATGACCGCCCCGAAGGGGATGGAGACCAGGGCCGTCGGCAGGATCGTCACGCTCGCGACGAACCACGCCTGCTGGATGAACTCCCGTGTCTGGAAGGGCCGGCGGGGGATCGTCCGGACGACGTCCAGCGCCATCGCGAAGAGGCTGCCGGAGTGCCGCAGCGCTCCGGCCGGTGACAGGCTCATGCGCCGGCCACCTCCTTGTGGTGGAGCCGGCCCTCGCGCCGTGCGATCGCCTCCCAGCGGGGCGGCCGGGTGATGCCCGGTCCCGGCAGCAGGCGGGGAGTCAGCGCCTGGCTGCCGGGAGTCTGTGTGCGCTCGCCGTCGCCGAGGGCGGCGAGCTCCTGCTCGACCTGGGCGGCGTCCTTCTCCTCCGCCATGCCGATCGGGCCCTGCATCCGGCCGTTCAGGAACTGCCGTACGACGGGCTCGTCGCTGGTCAGCAGCTCTTCTCGCGGCCCGAACATCACCAGCTCGCGGCGGAACAGCAGCCCGATGTTGTCCGGCACCTGGCGGGCGGAGGCGATGTCGTGCGTGACGATCAGGAAGGTCGCGTCGATCTGGGCGTTGAGGTCGACGATGAGCTGGTTGAGGTAGGCGACGCGGACCGGGTCGAGACCCGAGTCGGGTTCGTCGAAGAGGATGATCTCCGGGTCGAGGACGAGCGCCCTTGCGAGCCCGGCCCGCTTGCGCATCCCGCCGGAGATCTCACCGGGCAGCTTCCCTTCCGCCCCGATCAGCCCGACCATGTCCATCTTCTCCAGCACGATGCGCCGGATCTCGCTCTCGGACTTACGGGTGTGCTCGCGCAGCGGGAAGGCGATGTTGTCGTACAGGTTCATCGAGCCGAACAGCGCGCCGTCCTGGAACAGCACGCCGAAGAGCTTGCGCACCTCGTACAGGTCGCGCTCGCGGAGCTTGGTGATGTCCCGGCCCTGGATCGTGATCGAGCCGCGCTCCGGCTTCAGCAGTCCGACGAGCGTCTTGAGGAACACCGACTTGCCCGTGCCCGAGGGGCCGAGCATGACCGAGACCTCCCCGGCGGGCAGCGTCAGCGAGACGTCCTGCCAGATGACCTGGTGACCGAAGGACTTGGTCAGCCCTTCCACACAGATCTCGACACCCATCCGGTCCACCCTTCAGCCCATGGAGCAGTGCTCCTGGAGCAGCTCTGACATCTGCTCTACGGGGAGGGGCCGGGCGTCCGTCGCTCGTGTGGCCGATTTTTTTCGGGCGGGTTTCCGGGCGGCGCTTTCGGGTGGGTTTGCGGGCGGCGCCGCCGGGCGGGCTTCCGGGCGGCGCTTGCGGGCGGCGCCTTCGGGTCGGTTTGCGGGCAGCGCTGCCGGGTCGGTTTCCGGGCAGCGCGTACGGGCGGGTTTCCGGGCGGCGCTTGCGGCCGGCGCCTTCGGGTCGGTTTCCGGGCGGCGCTGCCGACGGCGCTTGCGGGCGGCTGCCGGGCGGCGCTACCCGGGCGGGTTTCCTGGCAGCGCTACGGAAGCGGGCTCACCGTGAGCTCGGGGAACGAGATGGGCGGTGCGTCGGAAGCCTCAGGAGCTTCCGGGACAGCCGTGTCCGTCACGTCCGCCGTGTCCGCCACGTCCGCGATGTCCGTCGGCACGGCGGAGGGCTCCACGGGCAGGTCGGGGACGTCGGGGACGTCGGGCACTTGCGGGACCTCCGGCGCGGACAGCCCGGGCAGCGGCGACACCGGGACCTCCGGAACGTCCGGGACCTGCGCGACGACCGGGACCTCCGGCAGCGACGGCACGGACAGCGGGAGGAACGATTCACCGACGGGAGCCTCGGCCGCTCCGCGCGCGCCTGCGGCAGCCGTGGGCTCAGCTCCCCGAGGCGTACGGCCGTCCCCACCGCCGTCCGGCCGTATCGTCTCCGCGTCCGGCGTGGCGACCGTGGGCCGAGGCGCCGTACCGCCACCGCCTCCGCCTCCGCTGCCGTCGAGGGCGTACGGCAGCACGAACCCCGCCACCGCCAGGGACGCCGCCGTCGAGGCGACCGCCACGGCCTGTGCCCTGCCGACCCCGCGCGGCCGCCCCCACCCGATCAGGAACAGCGCGAACCCGAGCGTGGCGGCCAGCGACTGCCGCAGCGTCCGCCGGGCCCGGGCCAGCAGCGACTCGACGGTCCGGTAGCTCAGCCCCATCCGGACGGCGACCTGGCCGACGTCCAGGTCCTCCGACTTCAGCCGCAGCGCCTCGGCCTGCCGCGCGGGCAGCTCACCACTGCGCACCGCCAGCCACTTCGCCTCGGCCCGGTCGCACACCGCCTCCTCGACGGGCACCGGACCGGGGGCGATGAGCGTCGGGCTGGTCCGCACCTCGACCTCGCGGTTCACCTGCCGGTAGCGGTCGACGCACAGCCGCATCGTCACCGTCGTCAGCCAGGCCGCGAGCCGCTC
Organism: Streptomyces sp. NPDC037100; assembly: GCF_055606225.1. NCBI lineage: Bacteria > Bacillati > Actinomycetota > Actinomycetes > Kitasatosporales > Streptomycetaceae > Streptomyces > Streptomyces sp. NPDC037100. The sequence goes on from NZ_JBVJSX010000001.1 coordinate 169,730, forward strand.
ATCGTCCAGGTCGGGCCGCTCGGCGGCGCGCAGCATCGCCTCGTGCACCGCGTCCTCGGCGTCCTCCGCACTCATCGACCTGCGCCGGGCCACCTTGAGCAGGTGCTCACGGTGGCTCCACATACGCCGCCACCGCTCGTCGGCCGCGGTCACCTCCGCTGGTGTCTCTGCGGGCATGTCCGCAGGCGTGTCCGTCGCCATGAGGGCCCCTTCGCGCTCACCCACCGGTCTCGTGCTGTCCGGCGGTGGGCGACATTACCGCCCAGTATCGGCGGTTGTGGAGGGGGAGACGGTCATCGAGTCCGCGCTGTTACTGGTGATCGGGGCGGCGCTGGGCAGCAGGTCGTCGCCGGGGAGCTCCATGTCCGGGGCAGGGACGGTGAGTTGCGGCTCCTCCGTCTCCGAGGGCTCGGCGGCCGGACGGGACGGGGTGACGGCCGGTGAGGCGGAGGCCGACGACGGGCGGGACGGGATGGCGGTCGGACGGCCGGAAGGGGCGGGTGCGGCTCGTTCCGGCTTCGAGGGCGATCGTGACGGCTCGGGGCGCGCGGAGGAGGACCCGGCGGAGCCGTCCGGCACCACACGGTGCCCTTCCAGGAAGTACGCGTACCAGGCCCGGACCGTGCGCAGATAGGCCACCGAGTGGTTGTAGCCCAGGATCGCCCGGTCCAGCGCGGCGGGAACGGAGAGATCCCGCCCGCCCGCACACAGATACCGTCCGGCGGCGAGTGCCGCGTCGAAGACGTTGTTCGGATCCGTACGCCCGTCGCCGTTGCCGTCCGCGCCCCAGCGGGCCCAGGTCGACGGGATGAACTGCATCGGCCCGACCGCACGGTCGTACGCCGTGTCCCCGTCGTGGGCGCCGCCGTCGGTGTCCCGGATCAGCGCGAAGGCCACGCCGTCCAGCCGCGGGCCGAGGATCGGCGCCACGGTCGTACCGTCCGACGTCACCCTTCCGCCCCGCGCCTGCCCCGACTCCACCTGCCCGATCGCCGCCAGCAGCTGCCAGCGCAGCCGGCAGCCGGGCGCCTCCCGCGCGAGCCGGTCCTCGGCCCGCCGATAGGCGGCGAACACGCTCGCCGGCAGCGCGCCGCCCACCACTTCCTCCTCTGCCGCCGCCCCGCCGCCCGTGGGCTTCCCGGTCCGCAGCGGCGGCAGCTCGGTGCGGTACGGCGCGTCACCGGACACGCTGGGTCCGTCCTCGGCAGGTGCCTGACCGCGCGCCGGTGCGGCTGCCCGCGCCGGAACGGCCCCCGGCGCCTGTGACGCGCTGAGCGCCACCATCGCCGCCACCGCGGCCGCCGTACCCCTGACGCGTCTGCCCCTGTGCCCCGCCACGTCCTGTTCCCCTCCCTGTGAGCTCTTCCCGTCGTCTGCTCTACGGGGGAGGGCGGGGGGTCCGTCGCAGGGTTTTGCGCACGTTGCGGCTACGGCGGATTCCGCACTCCGCTCAGCGCTTTCTCCGCTCACTGGTCGACGAGGCGGGTGACCATGTGCTGGGGCACTTTATGAAGTGCGTACAGACCGAGTGCAGACGGGCCGCGGCGGCCGTCAGTTCACCAACCTGTCCCGACGGCGCATCGGCCACGCGTCCAGGTGCAGGACGAAGAGCAAGCAGCGATAGACCACGGCCGCCGGTGGGAGGCCCCGACCACTTCCGGCTGCTGCCGACCCAGTGACTGCTGGGAGAACCGGGAAGCAGCCTGAGCGCCCTGCTCCTCTCCTGGTGCTCGTGCGACCAGGAGAGGAGCAGGTCAGGGACCGTCCTGATGACGTGACTACTTCGCGAGCGCGTACTCGGCCCAGACGGTCTTGCCCGGTCCGTCCGGGCGCGGGCGCCAGTCCCAGCGAGCGGCCAGGTGCGATACGAGGAGCAGCCCGCGGCCGGTTTCCTCGGCGTCCGGGGTGGCGTGGGCGGCGGGGCGGCGAGGGAGGCGTTCGGCGCGGGTGTCGGTGACCTCGACGCGTACGGTGCCGCCGTCGGCGGTCGCGTGAACGCGGACACGGAAGTCCCGGCCGGCGACGTGCCCGTGCCGGACGGCGTTGGCGGTCAGTTCGGCGACGATCAGGAGCAGGTCGTCGTGGTGGTGGGAGTCGTACGGGATGCCCCACTCGTCAAGCCGGAGGGCCGTCAGGCGGCGGGCCAGGCGGGCGCCGCGGGGCGTGGAGGTGAAGCACATCTCGAAGACGCGCCCGGTCTCCGCCGGGTCGCCGAGTTCGGTGGTGCTGCTGGTGCTGTCGGGCTTGGTCATCACGCTGATCACGGTGCCGTTGGTGGCGTAGCGTTACCAGTGGTGACGCACAGACGCGGTGCAGCTGTACGCGCGGTGTGCGCCCTGGTACGAGATGCACGGCGTGACGGCGTCCGGGGGCGGGCGTTGGGCCGGGGAGACAGTGGCTGGGATGACGGAGCGTGCGGGTGCGGACGCCCAGACGGGCGGGGGCGGTGGAGCGGCTGTGAGTCTTGGAGACGCTTGGGAGAGCGGAGACGGCGGGGCGGGGCGACGACCGGAGGACGAGGCCGGGAAGGGCGTGGTCTGCGCGTTCGGCAAGAACCTGAAGACACTGCGCCTGCGGGAGGGCATGGACCGGGAGGAGTTCGGCAAGCGGATCGGGTACTCGGCCGCGACCGTCGCCTCGTACGAGCAGGGGCGGAGGATCCCGTCGCCCAGGACGATCGACCGTGCGGATGAAGTGCTGGGCGCCGGTGGGTTGTTGAGCGTGTGGAAGGAGGAGGTGGAGCGGGCTCAGTATCCGGGGTTTTTTCAGGGGATGGCGGCGCTGGAGAAGGAGTGCATTGAGCTGCTCATGTACGACACACTCGTCGTCAACGGCTTGCTCCAGACCGAGGAGTACATGAGGGCGTTGCTTGGGATGCGGCGTCCGCCATTGACCCCAGAGACCATCGAGCAGCGTGTAGTGGCGCGGCTGGCTCGGCAGGACATCTTTGACCGGTATCCCGCACCACTGCTGAGTTTCGTGCTGGACGAGTCGGTACTGCGACGCCCGTACGGTGGACGGGACGTTCTGCGAGGGCAATTGGAGCAACTTCTCCTGATCGGCCAGAAGCGGAACGTCGAGATCCAGGTCATGCCGCTCGGCTGCGTGGAGAGCGCGGGCGTGGACGGCCCGTTCACCGTCGTCACGCGTACCGACGGCAAGAAGTTCGTGTACGCCGAGGCACAGGGAACCAGCGCCCTTGAGACCGACCCGAAACAGGCAGCTCTCTCCGCCGCACGCTATGGGATCATCCGATCACAGGCTCTCACTCCGCGGGAGTCATTGGAGCTCATCGAAGGGTTGCTGGGATCGCTATGAACAACGCCGAGTCCTCGACCATCACTTCTGACCTGGCCTGGTTCAAGAGCAGCTACAGCGGCGCCGAGGGCGGCCAGTGTGTAGAGGTCGCGGCCGCTACGAGCGCCGTCCACATCCGGGACTCCAAGGAGGTCGCCGGTCCCGTTCTCACGGTGTCACGTGAGGCTTGGGCGGGTTTCGTCGAGTTGATCTGACACTTGTACGGCCACGATCGGTAAGCAGGCTGTACGGCCCTGTGCATTCATTGCGGGAGTCCTGGGGGGTGTGCGGTGAACGGCGCGGGTCACGGGCCTCCGGTCCGGTCAGCCCGTACCGGCCGGGCTGGGTTGGGCGTCGCGGGCTCGTACGCGCTGTCCGCGCAGGTGGAGGTAGGCGTCCGGGTCGGCGTTGACGAACGTCCGTGTGGGCAGCCGGAATCGGTGGACGTAGTGCAGCGTGGTGTGGTGGTTGGAGGGCAGCCGCATCGCTCCCAGCTCGCCGTGGGTGCCGTCCCAGAAGCGGTGCGTGCGGATGCGGCCGCCGGGACGGCCCGCCCGCTCGTAGACCGTCACCTCCAGGCCTCGGCGAACCAATTCGTAGGCACGGCCAGGCCGGAGATGCCGCCGCCGATCACGGCCACCCGGCCCGTGGCGCCGCGCCGCGCCTCCACCAGGTCCGCGGGGAACCGGAAATGTTCGTCGAAGGGGTGCCGGTGTCGGTGTCCGTCATGTCACGGGACGCTACGCAGCAGTGCGGGGCGCGTGGTGGAGGCGGTAGTGCAGTCGCATGAAAACGCCGGGGGCTGCGCGTCCGCCCCGCCTCCCGGTCAGCCGGACTGGCGCACCGGCTCCGATGCCTCCCGTCGTGCGTACGACGCCCAGTCCACGATCTGTACCGCCGCGCCGGCGGCCTCAGTGCCCCGGCAGTGGGCGTGATGCCTGCGGGCGATGCCGTCCAGGTCGAGGTGAGAGCCGAAGGCAGGGTGCGCCGCCAGCCGTCGTGCGTACGCCCACAGACGGGGATGGTCGGTGATCCGGTCAACCGCGGCGGCGTCCAGGTGGTGGCGGTGCACGGTGTCCAGCTGCACCAGCGTCACCCACAACTGCACATCGGCGAAGGTGAGTTCGCTGTCCAGCACGTGCTCCCGGGAGGCGAGCCGCCACTCCAGCACGTCCAGCGCGCGCAGCAGGGTGGCCAGCGCGGTGTCGCGTGCCGACGGGTCGCCACCGGACTGCCCGGCGCGCTGGGCCGCCCAGGTGATGCCCTGCTCGCAGAGCCGGCCCACGGCCTCGATCGCCTCCTCGGCGCCGCACGGGTGGAGCTCAGGGCCATGACCGCCGAACTGCCGGGCCATGTCCCGCAGTATGTCGGGAGTGTGGGTGCTGACGATCCGCCCGGTCCAGTTGTCACTGAGGACCGGCGCCACGGCCGGACCGGGGTGCTGGTGTGAACTGGCCTCGTACAGCGAGCGCAGGGCCCGGTGTCCGCCGCCGGGTGCGTCGGGTACGGCGGGCAGCAGGGTCACCGGGAGGGTGTCGTCGAGACCGAGCAGGCTGTGCGTGACGGCGATCTGCAGGCAGTGCGGACAGGGCAGCGACAGGTGAAGCCGGTAGCGGTGCGGCGCGGCGTAGTAGCCGCTGCGCGCGTCGCGGCCAATCCTGCTCCGGAAGGACGGCACGGCTGTCGGGGATGTGGCGGACATGCGTCTCCCTGGGGGTGCTCGATCACAGGCATACGGGCCTACGGAGGCGACGGCACGCGGCGGCTTCGGCACGAGCCGGGACGTGGTACTTGTGGCGGGAAGGTCAGGCGTGAGCGGGTGCCGGGCCGCCATCCCGCAGGGAACTCGCCGCACTGCACACACGCACGAGATCGATGTGGCGGCGGGACGTCAGCAGGGGCAGCGGCCGGACGGCGACACGGACAGCGTCGCCACCGAGGTCCAGCGCGGCACAGCCCATGATTCCCTACCAGTTCACTAGGATTCCTGTAGTGGAGTGTCAGGGTGCGTCCAAGCTGCGTCAAGAGGGCCGTTCGACCGACACCAGGACGTCTCACCACGTGAGCGGCCGGGCCCCTGGCCCGCCGGGGCGGTCAGGCCACGCGGCCGTTCTCGCCGGCGGCGAGCAGCGCGCGGACCACCTCGACGGCGGCGCTGGTCACCGAGGGGTCCGCTCCATGCCGGGGGCGCGCGCTGAGCCGTACGGGAGAGACGGTGGGCAAGCCATCGACCGTCGTCAGCCCCTCGGGGCGCTGGCCGCCGGGCACGGCGAGCAGCGCGGCGCCCAGTCCGGCGCGGGCCGCGTCCAGGACGCCCGCGAGATACCCGGCCTCGGCGACGACAGTGGCCGGGGTGTGGCCGGCGGCCAGCGCGGTGAGGGCCCGGCGGCGGATGACGCACGTGCCACGAGCGGTTCAGCCGCCGCATCGCAGCCGAAGCGACGGGGACATCGGAGGCACGCGGGGAGCGCGGTGGAGTTCAGCTGCACACCGCAGTGGCGACGCGCATCAGATCGATGGCCCGACTCTTGCGGAAGCGTTCGAAGACCCGCATGCCAGCGAAACTGACGAGCCGTCAAAGTCTGGTCAAAGCAGACCAGTTTGCGCTACCGCCATTGCAACGACACCTTCGTGGAGGTGTCATGTGCTCGTTACCACTGCGGCCGCGGCCACTCACCTGACAGCGTCGGCGAAGGGGACCTGCGCGGAGGGGGTTGCCTGCTTGGCGAAGGGGTGGTGCCACAGGCCCTGCGCCTGAAGCCTCGGCAGCACGCCCTCGCCGAACCAGTACGCCTCCTCCAGGTGCGGATAGCCGGAGAGGACGAACTCCTCGATACCCAGGTCGGCGTACTCCTTGATCCGCTCGGCGACCTCCTCGTGGCTGCCGACCAGCGCTGTACCGGCTCCCCCGCGCACCAGCCCGATACCGGCCCACAGGTTGGGGTGGATCTCCAGCCCGGTGGGGGTCCCCCCGCTCGAGCGAGGTCGAGAGTGGGGGAGGTTTCCGCCGCCGTGCAGGGCGAGCATGCGCTGCTGTCCCTCGGACTCGCTGCGGGCGAGCCCGGCCTGCACGGACTTCACGGTCGCCGGATCGAAACCGTCCAGCAGCCGGTTCGCCTCCGCCCAGGCCTGCTCGGAGGTGTCCCGGGTGATGACGTGCAGCCGGATGCCGAAGCGGAGGGTACGGCCCTCCCTCGCTGCCAGCGACCGGATCCAGGCGATCTTCTCGGCGACGGCGGCGGGCGGTTCACCCCAGGTGAGGTACGTGTCGACGTACCGGGCGGCGACCTCTCCCGCCGCGGGCGAGGAGCCGCCGAAGTACACCTCGGGAACCGGGTCGGGCAGCCGGGCCAGCGTCGCGTCCTCCACGCGCAGGTGCTCACCGTCCAGGTCGACGCTCTTGCCCTCCCACAGTCCCCGTACGATCTGCAGGAATTCGCCGGTACGGCGGTAACGGCCGTCCTTGTCGAGGAAGTCGCCGTAGGCGCGCTGCTCGTGGCTCTCGCCACCGGTGACGACGTTGAGGAGCAGCCGTCCGCCGGTCTGCCGCTGGAAGGTGGACGCCATCTGCGCGGCGAGCGTCGGCGAGACGAAGCCCGGCCGGAAGGCGACCAGGAACTTCAGGCGCTCGGTGTTCTGGCTGACCATCGCGGTCGTGAGCCAGGCGTCCTCACACCAGGCCCCGGTGGGCGTGAGCGCGCCGACGAAGCCCAGGTCCTCGGCGGCGCGGGCGATCTGGCTGAGGTAGGCGACCGTCGGCGGCCGGTCCCGGCCGGAGGCGGTGGCCGGGGTGCCGTGGCCGCCGCCGACGACGTGGCGGCTGTCGCCGTTGGTGGGCAGGAACCAGTGGAAGGTGAGGGACATGCGGGGGGCTCCGATCAGGAGTGCGATCAGGGTTGTTCGTCAGAGGAGGCCGTGCCGGGGCGGCCTGGTGCCGCTCTGCTCGGGGCTCCCCTTGCGGCGCAGCACGCCCACGTACGCGAAGTGGCTCTGCGGGATCTGAGCGAGGCTGGCGTCGGCGGCGGCCGGCAGCCGGAAGATCTCGGCCAGCGTCGCCGCGCCGACGTCCGCGCCGCCGAACTCCGCGGGCACTGTCACCGCGAGCAGACCGGACGCGGACAGCCGCTCACCTCCGCGTGCGGGAGCCGGCGCCGGGCGCCCCGTTCGGAGGCGTCCTTGCGGAAGTCCGCGGCGAGTTCGGCGGCGACGGCGAGAGCCTCGGCGTCGTCGGCGACGACACTCGCGGCGCTCATCCGGCGGCCGCCAGCACCGTCGTACGGCCGCCCAGCGCGGCGGAGAACTGGTCCGTGACCTGCGCGAGGGACTCGGCCGAACCCGGTGCGACGGTCAGCGTTCCGTCGTCGCCGACGGCGATGTCCTTGTCGAGCGTGAACCAGCCCGGGGTGATGTGGGCGGGGCCCATGGAGGCGAGGACGGGGCGCAGGGCGTAGTCGATGGCCAGGACGTGGGCGGTGGAGCCGCCGGTCGCCAGCGGGAGGACCGTCTTGCCCGTCAGTGCGTACTGCGGGAGCAGGTCGAGAAGTGACTTCAGCAGGCCGGAGTAGGCCGCCTTGTAGACGGGGGTGCCGATCACGACGCCGTCCGCCTGCTCGAACAGGGCGGTGGCCCGGGCGATCGCCGGGTGACCGAAGTCGGCGTGCAGCAGGGCCTCGGCGGGGAGCGTACGTACGTCCAGCGGGATCACGTCGTGCCCGTGGGACGTGAGGCGGTCGTCCAGGTGGCGCAGCAGCCGTGCGGTGCGGGAGGTGGCGGAGGGGCTGCCGGAAACGGACAGGATGGTGGCCATGTAAGGACCTTTCGCTTCTTTGTCTCGCGTGCGGGGTGGCGGTCAGGCGTGGGTGGCGGTGGTCGCTGACTCGGGCTGCTGCGCCTCCAGTTCGCGTACCAGCGGCAGCACGCGCTTGCCGAAGTGCTCGACCTCCTCCGGGTAGTGCAGGAAGCCGAGGAGGAAGAGGTCGACGCCGAGGCGCTTGTAGGCGACGGTCCTCCCCCACCCTGCGGCCGGGGGACCCCTATGGCGGCCGGGATCGGAATTCACAGAAGGAGATCGCAGACGGAGCGGGTGGGAGGGTTTCCCTCGGGTGCGCTCAGGCCCGACAGCGACAGCAGGAGCTGGAGACACGCGGTGGCACGGGGGGAATCCTTGAGGGTCGAAGACGGTCCGGGCGGTCGCGCCTCGCACGGGGGCGGTTGAGGGCGCGGAGGCCGTGCGTCTCCGCGCCCTGGACCGGCTACTTGTCGGTCTTGGGAAGGCCGGGCGGGTTGATCTCCGACTTGGTCACCGCCTCGTCGGAGAGGCCCCAGCGCTTCAGCACCTTCGCGTACGTCCCGTTCTCGATGACGTGGTTGAGGGCGTCGGCGAGCGGCTTGACCAGGCCGCTGTCCTTCTTGGTCGTGGCCGCGATGAGGCCCTGGAGGGTGGCGCCGGCGCCGGAGTAGGTGCCGACGACCTCGGTGCGGCCGGAGGTGGCCGCGTGGTAGGCGGCGGTCGGGTTGGGGCCGAGGTAGAGATCGATGCGGCCGGACTGGAGGGCGAGATAGGTGTCGCTGTCGTTCTGGTAGTACTTGATGTTCACCGGCTTGCGGCCGGCCTTCTCGTTCTCCTTGCTCCATTCGATGAGCAACTTCTCCTGGTTGGTGCCGCTGCCCACCGCGACCGTCCTGCCCGCCACGTCCTCGGGCCCGGTGACCTTCAGTCCGCTGCCCTTCTTCGCCTCGAAGCCCAGGTTGTCCTCACGGTAGGTGGCGAAGTCGTACTTCTCCTTGCGCTCCTCGGTGACGGTGATGTTGCTGAAGCCGACGTCGTACTTGGCGCTGTCGAGGCCGACGAAGATGTTCTCCCAGGAGACGGTGTTGATGTGCAGTTCGAGGCCGAGGACGTCGGCGACCAGGGAGGCGATGTCGGGCTCGACTCCGATGACGGTCTTGTTGTCGGTGGCGTGGAAGGTCAGCGGCGCGGCGGAGCCGGACGAGTCGACGATCTCCAGGGTGCCTCTCTTGCGGATCTTCTCCGGGACCTCGTCGGCTATGGAGTCGACCTTGTCGGTGGTGATGCGGTTCTGGTCGGGACTGACGTTGATCTTCGTCTTGCTGCCCGACGTGGCCGCGACCTCGGTCGTGCCGCCGTCGTCGGGGTTGCTGCACGCGGCGAGGACGAGGGCGGTGGCGAGACCGAGCGCGGTTGCGGCGGTGCGGCGGCGGATGATCGAGGTGGACATGGTCGTGCTCCTTGCTTGCGGAAACGGGTGACGGTCGGTCAGAGGACCTTGGAGAGGAAGGCGCGGGTTCGCTCGTGCTGCGGGTCGTCCAGGACGGCCGAGGGCGGGCCCTGCTCCACGACGACACCGCCGTCCATGAACACCACGGTGTCGGCGACCTCGCGGGCGAAGCCGATCTCGTGGGTCACGACGATCATGGTGGTTCCGGTGCGGGCCAGGTCCTTGATGACGTCGAGGACTTCGCCGACCAGTTCCGGGTCGAGCGCCGAGGTGGGCTCGTCGAAGAGCAGCACCTTCGGTTCGAGGGCGAGTGCGCGGGCGATGGCCACGCGCTGCTGCTGGCCGCCGGAGAGCTGCCGGGGGTAGGCGTCGGCCTTGTCGGCGAGGCCGACCCTGTCGAGGAGCCGGCGGGCTGTCTCCTCCGCTGCCTTGCGCGGGCGGCGCAGTGCGGAGACGGGCGCCTCGATCAGGTTCTCCAGCACGGTCAGGTGGGGGAAGAGGTTGAAGTTCTGGAAGACGAACCCGATGTGGGTGCGCTGCTTCAGAACGTCCTTCTCCTTCAGTTCGTGCAGCTTGCTCCCGGAGCGGCGGTAGCCGATGAGTTCGCCGTCGATGCTGATCCAGCCGCGGTTGACCTTCTCCAGGTGGTTGATGGTGCGCAGCAGCGTGGACTTGCCGGAGCCGGACGGGCCGAGGATCACGGTGACCTCGCCGGCGCGCACCTGAAGGTCGACGCCGCGCAGCACCTCCAGGGGGCCGAAGCTCTTGTGGACGCCGTGGACGTCCACCATCACCTGACTCATCGGCTGTCTCCCAGGGGTCCAGGGGTCTTCAGAGGTACGACGGGCTCGTTGTGCTGGGCCGCCGCCGCGCGCAGGGTGCGTACGAAGCGCCGGGCGCGCTGGAGCGGGGTGGGCGGCGGGGTGCGGTTGGCGCCCCGGGCGTAGCGGCGCTCCACGTAGTACTGGGCGACCGACAGCAGGGAGGTGAGGACGACGTACCAGGCGGTGGCGACCAGCAGCAGCGGGATCACGCGGCCGTTGCGGCCGTAGATCACCTGCACCTGATAGAAGAGCTCGCCGATGGACATCACGTACACCACCGAGGTGCCCTTGAGCAGGCCGATGATCTCGTTGCCGGCCGTGGGCAGGATGGCGCGCATGGCCTGGGGCAGCACGATCCGGCGGATCTGCCGCAGCCGGGGGATGCCCAATGCGGCGGCTGCCTCCAACTGTCCGTGGTCGACCGAGACGACGCCACCGCGGACGATTTCGGCGGCGTAGGCCGCCTGATGCAGCGTCAGCCCAATGATCGCGGCGCCCATTGTGCCGATGATGCTGTTGCTGTCGACGGACCAGAACACCGGGCCGAAGGGGATGCCGAAGCCCAACCTCTCGTACAGCGCGCTCAGGTTGAACCAGAACACCAGCTGGACGATCATCGGAATCGACCGGAAGATCCAGATGTAGGTCCAGGCGACGGTCTGCAGCACCGGACTGCGCGACAGCCGCATGAAGGCCAGGACGGTGCCCAGGAGGAATCCCAGCACGGTGGCGTAGGCGGTGAGCTGGAGGGTCACCCACACCGCCTGCACGATCGTCTCGGACAGGACGTAGTCGCTGAAGACGCCCCACTCCCACACGGGGTTGGTGGCCAGACCGTGGACGAACTGGGCGATCAGCACGATCACGGCGACGGCCGCCACCCAGCGGGCGTAGTGGCGGGCGGGTACGACCTTGAGGAAGGCCGGATCGTCCGGGGCGGGCGGGGCTTGTGGGCCGGTGCCCGGGGTGGCCGCGCCGGGCGGCGCGGTGTCGGTGGTGGATGCCATCGTGGTGTTCCTGCTCACTCGTCACGTGTGCTCTGGCGGATTGATCCGCGACGCGTCGATCGCAGAGGCGGTAGTGCCCCACTTGGCGAGGATCCGGGCGTACGTACCGTCCTTGATCAGCTCGTTGACGGCGGCCTGGAAGGCCTTGGTGAGTGGGGAGCCCTTCTTGAAGGCGAAGCCGACGTCGAGGCGGTGGAACTCGCCGAGGAAGGTGGTCTGAGAGGCGGGCTGGGCCGCCTGGTAGCGCAGGCCGTTGATGGTCGACATGATCACGTCGATACGACCCTGCCGGAGTGCGGTGAGGGTCGCCGCGTTCTCCGAGTAGACCTTCACGTCGTACGGCTTCTTGCCCGCCTTGGCGCACACCCCCTTCTGCGCGGTGAGGGTCGCTTCGAAGGTGGTGCCGGCGCCAGTGCCGATGGTCAGCCCGCACAGCTGGGTGAGGTCCGTGACCTTCGTCTTCAGCGCGGTGTTGCCCGTCTTCACCGCGAAGCCCTGGCCGTCGTTGATGTAGGTGACGAAGTCGATGGTCTTCAAGCGTTCGGTGGTGACGCCGAAGTTGCCTGTCCCGAAGTCGTACTTGCCGCTGCCCAGGGCGGGCAGGATCGTCTCGAAGGAGGCGTCCTGCCGCTCCAGCTTCACGTCGAGGACCTTGGCCACCGCGTCGGCGAGGTCGATGTCCTGGCCCGCGGGCGGCTTGTCCTGCCCTCCCCCACTCTCGACTTCGCTCGAGCGGGGGGACCCCCATGGGTAGTACGCCCCCGGCGGGAACCCGATCGAACTGCCGACGCGGAGCGAGCCCGCCCTGCGGACGTCGGCGGGGAGCAGGGCCGCGACGGACTCCACCTTGCGTACCGCGGCCACCGGGTCGTCGGTCGGCGCGGGGGATGCCTGAGCGCCCGCCGGTGTGGCGCCGGAGGTGTCGCCGGAGCCACAGGCGGTCAGCGCCAGTACGGGCAGCAGAGCGATGGTCGCGGCGATGCGCAGGCGGGTTCTGATCGGGCGAAGGTTCACCGGTCGGCTGCCTTTCCCGTGGGTGCTGTGTGTGCTGTGCGGTCTGTGCGCGCTTTGGCCGGCAGACGCTTCTCGAAGGGCAGCGGGCCGATGGTTTCCGGGTCGGCCTCGGTGTCGAACAGCGGTGTGTAGCCGGTGGCCAGGTACAGGCCGCGGGCCTCGGGCTGGCGTGGCCCGGTGGTCAGGTAGATCCGCCGGTAGCCGCGTGCGCCCGCCTCGCGTTCCAGCTCGGCGATGACACGGCGGGCGAGGCCAAGCCGCCGGTGGGCGGAGTGGGTCCAGATCCGCTTCAGCTCGGCGGTGGTCGCGTCGTACCGGCGGAAGGCGCCGCCCGCGACGGGCTCGCCGCGCTCCAGGAGCAGGAGGAGTAGTCCGCCGTACGGCTCGGTGAACTCCTCGTCGGGGTAGCGGGAGATTTCGGCGTGGGCGTCCTTTCCGTAGCGCGTGGAGTACTCGTGCCCGAGTTCGCGCAGCAGGGGTCTCACGCGCGGATCCGAGACGGGTACCTGAATGACCGTCAACTCGGGAGCGGACGTCATCCGTGCACCGCCGCGAGCGTCTGCGCCCCGCGTGCCGCCCGCTCGGCGTCGCGCTTGGCGACCTCCTCACGGACGATCGGGATCACATACCGGCCGAAGTCGATGGCGTCGCCCAGCAGGTCGTAGCCGCGGGCGGAGAGGATGTCGACGCCGAGGTCGTAGTAGTCAAGCAGCGCCTGGGCCACGGTCTCGGGCGTGCCGACCAGGGCGTTGGAGTTGCCCGCGCCACCGGTCGCGGCGGCGGTCGGCGTCCACAGGGCCCGGTCGTAGCGCTCCCCCGCCTCGGCGATGGCGATCAGCCGCTGCGAGCCGACGTTTTGAGGTGTTGCAGCCTGCTGCTGCGCGTGCCCGTTGTGGCGCTTGGTGATCGCCTCGCCCCGCTCCTTGCGCGCCTTGATCGCGCCGACCGTGCGGTGGGCCTTCTCCCAGGCCAGCTCCTCGGTCGGGGCGATGATCGGGCGGAAGGCGACCTGGATGCGCGGCACGTCGGTACGGCCCGCGGCCTTCGCGGCGGCCTTCACGTTCTCGATCTGCTCGGCGGTCTTCGCGAGGGGCTCGCCCCACAGGCAGTAGATGTCGGCCTCCGCGCCGCCTGCGGCGTACGCGGCCGGGGACGAGCCGCCGAACGACACGTTCGGGCGGGGCTGCTGGAGCGGGAAGACGTCGCTGACGAAGTCGTGGAAGCGGTAGTGCTCGCCCTCGTGGTCGAAGGGCTCGTGGGTGGTCCAGACCTTCTTGACGATCCGGATGTACTCGCGGGTGCGGGCGTACCGCTCGTCCTTGGTGAGGGTGTCGCCCTCGCGGCCCTGCTCGTGGTCGTTGCCGCCGGTGATGAAGTGCACGGTCAGCCGGCCCTCGCTGATCTGGTCGAGGGTGGCGAAGGTCTTGGCGGCGAAGGTGGGGTAGGACACGTTGGGCCGGTGGGCGAGCAGGATCTGCAGGCGCTCCAGCCGGCTCGCGATGAACGCGGCGGCCGGCGCCGGGTCCGGTGATCCCGAGCCGTAGGCGAACAGCACCCGGTCCCAGCCGTGCTCCTCGTGCGCGCGGGCGAGCCGGAGCGTGTACTCCTTGTCGAAGGCGGCGCCGGAGCGCGGCGTGGTTTCGGAACCGTCGTTGGTGGCGGCGATGCCGAGGAACTCCACGGGCATGGGCATGGCCCTTTCTGGGATGCGGCACGCGGGCATGACGAAACTGCCGGGCACGCACACATGAGTGATGGCTCGTCAGGACGACGAGTGCGTACGGGCGTGACGACGCCGGGCGTCGGTGAAGGCGGTGGTGCGGCAGCGCGCCTGAAGAGAGAACTCGGCCCGCGACGGGGTCACCGAGGGAGGGAAGGGCCGGTCAGAGGGCCCGCTGCCGAGTCAGGCGCAACACGCGGCAGACCACACCCGACCGAAGTCGATGTGATCGCGCGAGACCAAGCGCTGCTGGGCAGTCATGCGACTACTTGAGCAGCACATCGTCACGCGCGTCAAGCCGCGCCCGGATGCCGGACCGCCTCGACCGGCGCCTGCCGAGGCGCTGTTGACACATCGGTGTCAGGGGCGCATACGATCGACGGCGGACCGGCTCCCCGTTGTGCGGGCAGCCTCTCCGGCCGCGTTGAGGGACGCGGCGAGCGTGACGACACCGGATTCACCCACGCCTGCGCTTCCCTCCCCGGAGAGCCTCCCCATGGTCACGCCACCCGATGTCACCTCGACCCCTGCCACGAAGAATCCGGAACCTCCCGCCGCCCTCGGCGCGGACCTGCCGCAGATCGTTCCGCGCAGGCACGTCGGCCGGTGGGCGACCGCGGCCGTCGTGCTGCTGCTGTTCGTGATGGTGCTCAACTCCGTCGTCCGCAACGACGCCTTCCAATGGAGCGTGGTGGGCCGGTACTTCACCACCGCCGCCGTGCTCGACGGACTGCTGCTCTCCCTGTGGCTGACCGCCGTGGTGATGGTGCTCGGCTTCCTGCTCGGCACCGTGCTCGCGGTGATGCGGCTGTCGGCCAACCCTGTGCTTCGCACGCTGAGTTGGGGCTATGTGTGGATCTTCCGGTCCACACCGCTGCTGGTGCAGCTGCTGTTCTGGTTCAACATCGGCGCCCTGTATCCGACGCTGGGCCTCGGCATCCCGTTCGGTCCGCAGTTCCTCACCGTCAAGACGGTCAGCCTCCTCGGCCCCACCCTGACCGCCGTCATCGGCCTGACCCTGCACGAGACCGCGTACGCCGCCGAGGTGGTGCGCGGCGGCATCCTCTCCGTGGACGCCGGGCAGACGGAGGCCGCCCAGGCGCTCGGTCTGAGCAGACGCCGCACCCTGCGCCGGATCGTCGTCCCGCAGGCGATGCGCTCCATCGTGCCCACGGCCGGGAACATGCTGATCGGCACCCTCAAGGGCACCAGCATCGTCAGCGTGCTGGCCGTGCACGACCTGCTGTACTCGGTGCAGCTGATCTACAACCAGACCTACCAGGTCATCCCGCTGCTGATGGTCGCCACCCTGTGGTACATCGCGGTCACCACGGTGCTGAGCGCGGGCCAGTTCCACGTCGAGCGGTACTACGCGCGCGGGGACTCCCGCACCCTGCCGCCGACCCCGCTGCAACGGCTGCGCGGCCACCTGACCGCCGTGCGCCACCGACTGAGCGCGGCCACGGCCGCCGACGCCCGCCCGGCGATCGGCGGTGACCGGTGAGCAGCACCCCTTCGTCGGCCGTCCTGGTCGTCGTCGGCGCGGGGCCGCGCGCCACGGGTCTGCTGGAGCGCATCGCCGCGAACGCGCCCGAACTGTGGGACGGGGCACGCAATTTGCGCATCCACCTGGTGGACCCGCACCCGCCCGGCCCAGGACGAGTCTGGCGCCATGAGCAGTCCGCGCTGCTGCGGATGAACTCCATGGCCGAGGACGTCACCATGTTCACCGACGAGTCGTCCACCATCGAGGGCCCGGTACGGCCCGGCCCCTCGCTCGCCGAGTGGGCCGCCCAGTTCTCCGGCCGGAGCCCGCGTCACGCCCCGTACACCGAGCCCGCCGACTCGGAGGTGCTCGCCGAACTGCGCACCCTCGCCGGGACGGACTTTCCCACCCGCCGCGCCCAGAGCGCCTACCTGGACTGGGTGTTCCGCCGGGCACTGGCCGAGCTGCCGCCCACCGTCACCGTCGAGTGGCACCCCACCACCGCAACCGCCGTCACCGGCCTCCCGGACGGCCCCCAGCAGGTGCACCTGGCCGACCGTGCCACTCCGCTCACCGCCGACCTGGTGATCCTCGCGCAGGGACATCTCGGCTCCGCTCCCGCCGCCGAGTACCGTGACCACGCCGCCTTCGCCCGCCGGCACGGCCGCTTCCACCTCCCGCCCGAGTTCTCCGCCGACGCCGACCTGTCCGCGCTGCGCCCCGGCGAACACGTCATCCTGCGCGGCTTCGGGCTCGCCTTCATCGACCTGATGACCCTGCTCACCGAGGGCCGCGGCGGCACCTACCGCACCGAGCCCGACGGCACCCTCACCTACCTCCCGTCCGGCCACGAGCCCGTCCTCCACGTCGGATCGCGGCGCGGAGTGCCGTACCACTCCAAGACCCGCTACCGCCTCCAGGGCCCCCGGCCCCCGCTGCCGCGCCACTTCGGCCCAGAGGCGGTCGACGGGCTGCTCGCCGAGGGACGCCCGCTGGACCTGCGGCGCGACGTGTGGCCGCTGATGGCCAAGGAGATCGGCTACGGCCATTACCACGAGCTCTTCCACGCCCACCCCGAGCGCACCACCCTGCCCTGGCCGGACTTCATCGCCGCGTACGACCGTCTGGGCTGGTACGACGACGAGATGGCCGCTCTCGTCGCCACGGCCGTACCCGACCCAGCGGACCGGCTCGACTTCGAAGCCCTGGACCACCCGCTGGACGGCCTCGCCTTCCCCGCACCGGACGCCTTCCAGGACCACCTGCGCGACCACATCGCTCAGGACGTCACCCGCCGCGAGAACCCGGAGTTCAGCGCCGACCTCGGCGCGTTCCTCGCCCTGCTCTCCGTCTACGGCCAACTGCCCCGCCTCGTCGCCTCCGGTCGTCTCACCGCCCGCTCGGTCGCCGACGACCTCGACGGCTGGTGGCACGGCTACTTCAGCTTCCTCGCCTCCGGTCCGCCCGGCTTCCGCCTGCGCCAACTCCTCGCGCTGTCCCGGGCCGGCATCGTCCACTTCCTTGGGGCGCGTATCCGCATCGCCACCGACGAGACGAGCGGCACCTTCACCGCGACCAGCCCCACCGTCTCCGGCCGCACCACCCACGCCACGGCCCTGATCGAGGCGTACCTGCCCGGCCCCTCCCTGGCCCACACCGAGGACCCGCTCGTGCGGGGCCTGTATCAGGAAGGCGCACTCGCCGAGGAGGTCATCGCCGACCCCACCCACACCCACCGCTCCGGCCTGCTCGCCGTCTCCCCCGCAGACGGCCACGTCATCGACCCGTCCCTCGACAGCCCCCATCCCCGCCGCATCGCCCTCGGCGCCCCCACCAACAGCCGGGCCGTCGCCGCCTTCGCCCGCCCCCGCACCAACGCGCCGGCCTTCCGCCAGAACGACGCGGTCGCCCGCGCGCTCCTGCGCGCCCTGAGCGCCACCGAGGCCAAGACGGCTACGTCTCCGGTGGACGGCCGACCTCTCACAGTGTGAGACCTTTCCTACTTTCCCTATGGAATTACTAGGGAAGTCTTGACTGGGTCCGCCGGGGGCGCACAGGATGATGAACATGTCCCGTAAGCAGCAACGACTCGTTCGTCGTCGGCATGTCGACTTTGGTCACGTCGTCAGTGCCGCCTGCTGCCGCGCGTAAGGCACGCGACTCGCACCTTCGCCCGTGCCGCTCCGCTCCCCCCTTCCCGGGCGATCAGGCGAATTCACCCACTGCGCCTGATGGCCCCAGACACTTCTGAGGGACAACCGCCATGACCACGGCACTTCCGGCCCAGGCCACCCCACACGATCCGCTCCTCTCCGACACACCCCGTCTTCGTCTGGTGGGCGACACCGCTCAGAGAGACACCCAGGGACACACTTCCGCGCCGCTCGTCGGCTACCTCGTGCTCGTCCCCGAGGGCACCGATCCCACCGAGCTCTTCGCCAAGGACAGGCCACGGCCCGAGATCCGACCGGTCGCCGCCGCAGGCTCGGCCCCTGTCCGGCGGACGGCGGACGATGTCGTCCGCATCGATCCGGCGCGACATGTCGCCGAGGTCGACGGACGTCAACTCGACCTCACCTACCTGGAGTTCGAGCTGCTGGCGCATCTCGTTCAGCATCCCCACCACGTGCAGACGCGTGATCGGCTGGTGGCCGCCGTCTGGGGCTACGACCACATCGGCGACGGCCGCACCGTGGATGTCCACATCGCCCGCCTGCGCCGCAAGCTGGGCGAGGCTCACCGGCACCGGATCGTCACCGTCCGGCGCGTGGGCTACAAGTACGTGCCCGACCAGCAGGAAAGCCCCAACGCCGCACACTGCGGTTGACCTTGAGGAGATCCTTCCATGGGCCTTGCCCCCGCGCCGTCCCACCCCGTCTCGCCGTCCGACCGGACCGGGCCCGGTCACGCGCACTGGCTGCGCGTGGCCCGCGAGGCGGCGGACGACCTGGCCACGGACACCGTGGCCAGGGAGCAGGCGGGCAAGGCCCCGATCGACGAGGTGTCCCGGCTGCGCGAGGCGGGCCTGCTGACGCTCCTGACGCCGGCCGAGTCCCAGGGAGGCGGCGCGGACTGGCCCACGGCCTACGCCGTCGTCCGGGAGATCGCCGCGGCCGACGGCGCGATCGGTCAACTGCTCGGCTGTCACTACTTCCTGTCGGGGAGCGCCCGGTTCTTCGCCGGGCCCGCCCTCGCCGCGCAGATAGACCAGCGGTCCGCAGCCGAACAGTGGTGCTGGGGCGGCGGTTTCGCGCGTCAGGAGCCGCCTCTGAAGCTGGCCAGGACCTCCAAGGGACTGGTGCTCGACGGTCGGCAGAGCTACACCACCGGGGTCCTGGTCGCCGATCGTGTCGCCGTGCGCGCCGTGCGGGAGGACACGGGTGAACCACTCGCCGTCGTGGTGAATCCCGCCCGTCGCGGTGTGGCGATCGACGGTGACGCCGATACTTTCGGCCAGCGGCTCGCGGCCGGCGGCAGCGTGGAGTTCGACGACGTACTGGTGGATACCGAGGACGTGCTCGGCTCCCTGTCCGCGGACGAGGACTTGCTGTCGCCCCGGGCCGCTCTGGCATCTCCGGTCGGGCGTCTGTTCTCCGCCCAGCTCCTTCTCGGCATGGCCGAGGGAGTGCTCGCCGAAGCCCGTGAGTACAGCAGGACGGGCCAGGCAGCCTGGCACCCCGCCTGGCCGGCCGGTACCCCGCACGACCCGCACGTGCAGACCGCCTACGGAGAACTCACCGTCCTCACCCGCTCCGCGTCGGCACTCACCGATCAGGCACTGGAAGCCGTGCGGGGCGGCCTCGAGCGCGGTGAAGACCTCACCTATGACGAGTCCGCGGACATCTCCGCCCTCGTGGCCATGGCCGAAACCGCCGCGGCCAGGGCAGCGCAGGAGTCCACCACCCGCGCCCTCGATATCGTCGGCGCCCGCTCCATCTCCGCGCGGCTGGGCTTCGACCGGTTCTGGCGCAATGCCCGAACCCACACCCTGTACGAGCCCGTGACCCACCGGCTCCGCGATGTCGGGGAGTACTTCCTCAACGGCGCCCACCCTCCGTTCGTCCTGCCCGCCTGATCGGGAGGCGGGGACGTTCGGGGAGACCGATTCCACAGCGGGGAGCACGGCGGCGATACTGGCCGGACATTCGCATCGGATGCCTGCCGTGACATGGTCAACGGGGCTGGCCGGGCCGGCCGTCGGCCTGGTCATCGCGGTGGTGACCGCGCCGGTGGGCGTTTCGGGTGCGGTGTTCCTGCTGCCCGTGCAGTTGAGCGTCCCCGGGGTGCCCAGCCCGGCGGTCACGCCCACCAATCTGCTGTTCAACGTGGTGGCCGGGCCCGGCGCCCTGCTGCGCCACCACCGCCAGGGCCTGTTGTACGGTCCGCTGACGCGCCGCCTGGTGACCGGCACTCTGCCCGGGGTGGTCATCGGCGCCGTGATACGAGTCTTCGCCGTACCGGGGGCCACCGTCTTCCGCCTTCTGGTCGCCGCTGCTGATGCCACTGGGCGTGTGGGTCATCGGGCGCACCCTCCGGCCGGCCCGGCCTGCCCCGACTGCGGAACCCTCGCCCCGGGGCATCACCGGACCGGCCATGGTTGTCGGGATCGTCGGTGGGATCTACGGGATCGGCGGAGGATCCGTCCTCGGCCCCGTACCGGTCGGCCGGGGCATGCCCGTCGCCCGCGTGGCACCGGCCGCTCTCGCCTCCACGTGCGCCACCTCCGTGACCGGGGCCGCGGCCTTCGCGCTGCCGTCCCTGACGGGCTCCGGTGACATCGCCCCTGACTGGTACCTCGGTCCGGCCTGCGGCCTCGGCGGACTGATCGGCGGCTACCTCGGGGCACACCTGCACCCTCGTCTGCCCGAAACGGCGCTGTGTCTCCTGCTCGGCGCCCTGGCCACCGTCCTCGGTGCCCTCTACGCCGCGCATTCACTGCGCTGACGGCGGTGGCGGCGCAAACGGCGTTCACCACGCCACCGCCCTTACCGCCCTTCCAGAGAATTGTGAACGCCGCGCTTCATTCGCATGTCGGACTGTTGAGAATATAAGACGCATACGCAAGCGACATTGACCTGGGTGGATTTCGCTGCAACTCTCTTGGCTGTGAGCAAGTCCGAGACCCTCGCCGCGCGACTGCACGTCGATCTGCGACGTCAGGCCAGCGCCATCTGTGCCGCCGGTCGCCGCACCCGCTGACAGGCACAGCTCCCCCTTCGCTCCATTTCACAGTCGGCTTCTGCGCGAGCCGCTGTTTTCAACAGACGTCGGCCCTCGTCTTAGCCATTTCTGCTGAGGTCTCTTCTCCGGCGTTCGACGTCTGCCTTTTCCTTGCCCCGTTTCCTGAACAGGACCCTTCCATGGCCACGACGGCATCGACCCGACGTCACTTCCTCACCCTGCTCGGTCTTTCGGCGGTGTCGGTGAGCTGCGGCACGTCCGCGTCCGGAGTACCGGCCGCCAAGAACCAGACCAGGACGCTGAGTTACCAGGGCTGGGCCGGTCAGGTCACGTTGCCCGAGCTGGCCGAGGATCTCGGCTATCTGGAGGACGTGAAGCTGAAGTGGGTCGGCAACACGATCAGCGGACCGCAGGACATCCAGTCCGCGGCCACGGGTCAGGTCGACTTCGGCGGCGCGTTCAACGGCGCGGTCGTCAAGCTGGCCGCCAACAACGCTCCCATCAAAGCCGTCATCAGTTACTACGGCGCCGACAAGCACGCCTACAACGGCTTCTACGTCCTAAAGGACAGCCCGATCCGCTCGGCCCGGGACCTGATCGGCAAGAAGGTCGGGATGAACACCCTCGGAGCCCACTCCGAGGCCATGCTCGACATCTACCTTCAGCGGGGCGGTCTGTCCCAGACGGACATCGACAAGGTCGAGCCGCTCGTGGTGCCTCCGGTCAACACCGAGCAGTCCCTGCGCCAGAAGCAGATCGACGTGGCCGTACTAGGCGGCATCCTGCGCGACAAGGCCCTGGAGACCGGCGGCGTCCGCCCGCTGTTCACGGACTACCAGCTGCTCGGCGCGTTCAGCGCCGGCACGTACGTGATGACGGACCGCTTCCTGAAGCAGAACCCCGACACGGCCCAGACCTTCGTCACCGCCGTGGGGCGAGCCATCGAGTGGTCGCGTTCCACTCCGCACGAGGAAGTCGTCGACCGGATGACGGAGATCGTGAAGAAGCGCGGCCGCAACGAGGACACCGCACCGCTGAAGTTCTGGCGGTCCTACGGCGTCGCCGAGACGGCGGGCCGGATCACCGGCAAGGAAATCCAGTTGTGGATCGACTGGCTGGCCGAGCGGGGCGACATCAAGAAGGGCCAGGTCACGCTGTCGGACCTCTACACAAATGAGTTCAACGACTACAAGAAGTCCTCCGCCGCGAAGAGCGGGAGCTGATCCCATGCCGGATTCCACCACGCATTCCACGACGCCCAAGATCGTGTTCGAGGACGTACGGAAGGAATTCACCGTCAAGGGCCGGACGGGGACCGGGCAGGACACCCGGTTCACCGCCCTCGACGGTATCGACCTGGAGATAGCGGACGGCGAGTTCGTCGTCCTGGTCGGTCCCAGCGGCTGCGGAAAGTCGACGCTGCTGGATCTGCTCGGCGGCCTCACCCACCCCACTGGCGGGCGGATCCTGCTGGACGGCGAACCCGTCACCGGCCCGGGCCTGGACCGGGGCATCGTGTTCCAGCAGTACGCGCTGCTGCCGTGGCGCACGGCGCAGGGCAACGTCGAGTTCGGCCTGGAGGCCACCGGCGTCCCGCGGCGCCGACGAGCCGCACGCGCCCGGGAGTTCCTGGACCTGGTCGGCCTGATCGGGTTCGAGGACCGCCATCCGCACGAGCTGTCGGGCGGAATGCGGCAGCGGGTGGCGATCGCCCGCAGCCTCGCCTACGACCCCGACGTCCTGCTGATGGACGAGCCGTTCGCCGCGCTGGACGCCCAGACCCGGGAGTCGCTCCAGGGCGAACTGCTGCGCATCTGGCAGCGCACCGGCAAGACCGTCGTCTTCATCACCCACGGCATCGACGAGGCCGTCTACCTGGGACAGCGCGTCGCCGTCATGACGTCCAGGCCCGGCCGGATCAAGCAGATCGTGCCGGTCGCCCTCGGCTCCCGTACGGCGACGGACGACCTCCGCTCCAGTCCCGAGTTCGCACGCCACCGGCACGAGATCTGGTCGCTGTTGCACGACGAGGTGGCCAGGGCCCAGCAGTTGGAGAAGGAGGAGGCCTCCGTATGAGCTCCACGACCGGCACGACCGCAGAGAAGACCGACGCGACCCACGCGACCACCACGACCGACGCGGCGAACACGACGGAATCCGTCCAGGCACCTTCCCTCACCAAGTCCGCCGGGTCCGCCACGTCCCCTGAGGTCGGCACATCCACCGCGTCCGCGCCCGGCGCCTCATCACCCCCGGACGCGCGCCGGGCTCCCTCCCTCACGGCCCGTGTCCGCCGGACGGCGCTGCGGACGGTCCGCCGACTGCCGTACCTGCTGTTGAAGGGGGCGACCAAGTCCGCGGCCATCGTGGCCCTGCTCCTGCTGTGGGAGATCGCGCCACGAGCCGGTCTGGTGGACCGGACCTTCCTGCCGCCGTTCAGCGAGGTTGCCGACGCCTGGTGGGGGCTCGCCACAGACGGTCAGCTCGCCGACAACGCGCGTGCCAGCCTGGCGCGTTCGTTCAGCGGATTCGGTATCGCCGTAGCCGTCGCCGTACCGCTCGGGCTGCTGATCGGCTGGTACCGGCCGGTCGCCGACCTCCTCGGACCGCTGCTGGAGGTGTTCCGCAACACGGCGGCGCTGGCCCTGCTGCCGGTGTTCGTCCTGCTGCTGGGCATCGGCGAGACCTCGAAGATCTCCATCGTGGTGTACGCGTGCACCTGGCCGATCCTGCTCAACACCATCAGTGCGGTCCGCCACGTCGATCCGACCCTGCTGAAGCTGGCGAAGTCGATGGATCTGTCCGCGCCCCGGCTGTTCCAGAGGGTCATCCTGCCGGCCTCGGTGCCGGTGATGTTCACCGGCATCCGGCTGGCCGGAGCGGTGTCGATCCTGGTGCTGGTCGCCGCCGAGATGATCGGTGCCAAGGCGGGCCTCGGCTATCTGATCAATGCCTCGCAGTACAACTTCGCGATCCCGCAGATGTACGCGGGCATCATCACGATCTCCGTCATCGGCGTGGTCTTCAACCAGTTCCTGGTGACCGTCGAGCGACGGCTCAGCTCCTGGCGCGTACCCGCGGGCGGCTGACCTGCCCGCCACCGCCCCTCCCTCTCCGCCCCTCTCCCTCTGTCACCCGCACCTCTCGCTGCCCCCGATCCGAGGAACCCCATGACCGCGCCCAGACCCCGTCAGCTGCATCTCAACGCCTTCCTGATGAACGCGGGCCACCACGACGCCGCCTGGCGGCACCCTCGCACCCAGCCCGAACGCGTCACCGACCTGCGCTACTTCCAGCACCTCGCGCGCACCGCCGAGCGCGGTCTGCTCGACTCCGTCTTCCTCGCCGACGGACTCGCCCTGTGGGGGAAGGTCCGCCACAACGCCCTCGGCGGCTTCGAACCGCTCACCCTGCTGTCGGCCCTGGCGGCGGTCACCGAGCACGTGGGCCTGATCGCCACCGTCTCGACCACCTTCAACGAGCCCTTCCACACCGCCCGCAAGTTCGCCTCCCTGGACCACATCAGCGGCGGCCGGGCCGGCTGGAACATCGTCACCTCCGGCACCGTGAACGAGGCCCGCAACTTCGGGCAGGACGAGCACCTGGAGCACGCGCTGCGCTACGAGCGGGCGAGGGAGTTCGTCGAGGTCGCCACCAAACTGTGGGACAGCTGGGAGGACGACGCGATCCTGCTCGACCGTGAGCGCGGCGTCTACGCCGACACCGGCAAAGTGCGGGAGATCAACCACCGCGGGGAGTACTTCGGGGTGCAGGGCCCCCTGAACGTACCGCGCACCCCGCAGGGCTACCCGCTGCTGGTGCAGGCCGGTTCGTCGGAGGACGGCAAGGAGTTCGCCGCCCAGTACGCCGAGGCCGTCTTCACCGCCCAGCAGACCCTCGCCGACGGCCAGGCCTTCTACAAGGACCTCAAGTCCCGGCTCGCCCGATACGACCGTACGGGGGACCAGTTGCTGGTGCTTCCCGGCATCGCGCCCGTCATCGGCTCGACGGAGGCGGAAGCTCGCTCCTTGGAGCAGGAGTTGACGGAACTACAGGTCCCGGAGTACGGGCTGGCCCAGCTGTCCGGCATGCTCGGTACCGATCTGACCGGGCTGCCGCTGGACGGGCCGCTGCCCGAGCTGCCGGAGGAGCGGGACATCAACGGCAACAAGAGCCGCTTCACGCTCGTCGCCGAACTCGCCCGCCGTGACGGCCTCACCCTGCGTGAGCTCATCGCCCGCCTCGGCGCCGGACGCGGCCACCGCGTCTTCGCCGGCACTCCCGAGCAGACAGCCGACGAGATCGAGGAGTGGTTCACCGAGGGCGCCGCCGACGGATTCAACATCATGCCGCCCCATCTGCCGGGCGGCCTGGAGGACTTCGTCGACCACGTCGTACCGATCCTGCAGCGGCGCGGGCTGTTCCGTACCGAGTACACCGGCCGCACCCTGCGCGAGAACTACGGCCTGGCCCGCCCCGCCAACCGGCTGACCGCGACAGCCACAGGAGAGGAAGTGGCCGTATGACCGGTCTCGACCTCACCACGGACGTGCTGGTGGTCGGCGGCGGCCCCGCCGCCACCTGGGCCGCGCTCAAGGCGGCTCAGGACGGGGCGGACGTGGTCCTCGCCGACAAGGGCTACTGCGGCACCAGCGGCGCCACCGCCTCCGCCGGAACGGGCGTCTGGTACGTCCCCCCGGAGCCCGCCGCGCGGGAGGCGGCCATGGCGAGCAGGGAGGCCCTGGGCGGCTACCTGGCCGACCGGCGCTGGATGGCCCGGGTGCTGGACCAGACGTACGCCGGGGTGAACGAACTGGCCGCGGCAGGGCGCTATCCCTTCCCGACCGGAGCGGACGGAAAGCAGCTCAGAAACGGCCTCCAGGGGCCGGAGTACATGCGCAGGATGCGGATCCGCGTACAGCGGGCCGGGGCGCGCGTCCTCGACCACAGTCCGGTCACCGAACTGCTCATCGATCCCTCCGGGGCGGTCGCCGGGGCCCGGGGGCACCGGCGGCAGGCCGGTCAGCCGTACCGGGTGCGTGCTGCGGCGGTGGTGCTGGCCACGGGCGGCTGCGCGTTCCTCAGCGGTGCTCTGGGCTGCAACGTCAACACCGGCGACGGTGCGCTGTTCGCCGCGGAGGCGGGCGCGGAGCTGTCCGGGATGGAGTTCTCCAACGCGTACGGCATCGCGCCCGAGGGAACGTCCGTCACCAAGACCGCGTTCTACTCCTTCGCGACCTTCTACCACGAGGACGGCACGGTCCTGGAGGGCGCGGCCAGCCAGGGCGGCCGGTCCGTGATCGCGCGTGCGCTGCTCAGCGAGAAGGTGTACTGCCGCCTGGACCGGGCGGACGAGGCGGCCCGGCAGGCGATGCGGCTGGCCCAGCCGAACTTCTTCCTCACCTTCGACCGGCTCGGCATCGACCCCTTCACCCAGCGCTTCGCCGTCACCCTGCTCGCCGAGGGCACCGTGCGCGGCACCGGCGGCATCCGCATCACCGGCGACGACTGCTCCACCACCGTCCCTGGGCTGTACGCGGCCGGGGACGCGGCGACCCGTGAGCTGATCTGCGGCGGCTTCACCGGCGGCGGCAGCCACAACGCCGCCTGGGCCATCTCCTCCGGCATCTGGGCGGGCCGGGGCGCCGCCCGCCACGCCCGCTCGCTCGGCGTACGCGCCGCCACGAGGCGCCTGGTGGCCGCGGGCGGGGCCGGGCTGCGACCCACCGGGACCCCGGGACCGGCCGACGGCTTCCGCGAGGTGGTCACCGCGGTCCAGGGCGAAGTGCTGCCGTACGAAAAGAACTACCTGCGCCACGGCGACCGGCTCACCGCCTCACTGAAGGTCCTCGACACCGTGTGGGCGGAGTCCCGCGCCTCCCTGCACGCCGAGGGCGGGGACACGATACGGGCGAGGCAAGCGGCGGCGATGGCGGCACACGCCCGCTGGATGTACGCGGCCGCGCTGGCCCGTACCGAGACCCGCGGCATGGCCAAACGGCTCGACTTCCCCGCGCAGGACCCCGGCCAGCACCACCGCATCATCACGGGCGGTCTGGACCGGGTGTGGACCCGTGTCGAGCCCCTGACGAACGCGTCGGCCACGCCAGCCGCACCCCTGGAGGTGGCTTCGTGATCGAACTGGTCTCGGCGGAGCGCTGCATCACCTGCGACAAGTGCATCAAGGTCTGCCCGACCGACGTCTTCGACCGAGGCGAGGACGGCATCCCCGTGCTCGCCCGCCGCGACGACTGCCAAACCTGCTTCCAGTGCGAGGCGAACTGCCCGGCCGACGCCCTGTTCGTCGCGCCCCTGACCCACCCGCTGCCCGACGACTCCACCACCCGGGACGAGGACCACCTGGACCGTACGGGGCTGCTCGGCAGCTACCGCCGGCACATCGGCTGGGGACGGGGCCGCACGCCCGGCGCGCTGCGGGCCATCGGCCCTCCCCTCAGCCCGCCGGGGTCCCAGGGAAGCTCCCCGCCCATCACCTCCTGACGACCTCCCGACTGATCACCCCTCGAAAGGACACCCGCGCATGACCACCAGCACCGACTTCGACATCCGCAGGATCGGCGGCCGTATCGGCGCCGAAATCCTCGGCGTGGATCTCTCCACCGACCTCGCCCCCGCCGTCGTCACCGAGATCAACTCCGCACTCCTGGAACACAAGGCGCTCGTCTTCCGCAACCAGGACCTGGACGACGCGGGCCAGCTCCGCTTCGCCTCCCTCTTCGGCGAACTCACCACCGCGCACCCGACAGTCCCCTCCGTCGACGGCCGGCCGAACATCCTGCCCGTCGACGGCGACGAAGGCATCCGCGCCAACCACTGGCACACGGACGTCACCTTCGTCCGGACACCCCCGAAGGCGTCCACGCTGCGCAGCATCGTGGTCCCGCCCTACGGCGGCAACACCCTCATCGCCAACTCGGCCGCCGCCTACCGGGACCTGCCCGAGCCCCTGCGCGAACTGGCCGACAAGCTGTGGGCGGTGCACACGAATGCCTTCGACTATGCCGCCTACGCCACCCCGAAGAACGAGAAGGCGGCCGAGCACCGCAGGCGGTTCGTCTCCCGGAAGTACCGCACCGCCCACCCGGTCGTCCGCGTCCACCCCGAGACCGGGGAGCGCGGGCTGTTCATCGGCGGTTTCGCCCAGAGCATCGTGGGCCTCGGCCCCTCCGACTCCCGCGACCTGCTGCGTATCTTCCAGTCGTACATCACGCGTCCCGAGAACATCGTGCGCGTGGCCTGGACGCCCGGCGACCTCGTCCTGTTCGACAACCGCATCACCCAGCACTACGCCCCCGACGACTACGGCGACCTGCCGCGCCTGCTGCACCGGGTGACTGTCGCGGGCGACGTCCCGGCCGGTGTCGACGGCGCTCTCAGCCACGTCATCGAGGGCGACGACGCCGCCCACTACACCCCGGCCGCAGCCTGAGCACCACGCCCGCCACGCACGGCCGCCGGGCAGGGGCTCCGCTCCCGCCCGGCGGCCCGCCGGCAGCGGATACCGGCCGAAGCCTTACGGGATAATGGGCGCATGCGGATCTCAGCCAGAGCGGACTACGCGGTACGTGCCGCGCTGCAGCTCGCCGCGTCACGGGATGACGGGCCACTGAAAGCCGAGGCCATCGCCGAGGCCCAGGACATCCCGCACAAGTTCCTCGAAAGCATCCTGAACGACATGCGCCGGGGCGGTCTCGTGCTCAGCCAGCGCGGCGGCAACGGCGGCTACCGGCTGGCCAAACCCGCCGAGTCGATCAGCATCGCCGACGTCATCCGCGTCGTGGAGGGCCCCCTGGTCTCGGTACGCGGGGTCCGCCCGCCCGAGCTGTCCTACACCGGCCCCGCCGAGTCACTGCTCCCCCTGTGGATCGCCCTGCGGTCCAACGTGCGCAAGATTCTTGAGGGCGTGTCGCTCGCCGACGTCGCATCGGGCCAACTGCCCGCCGACGTAGCCGCCCTGACCGAAGCCCCGAAAGCCTGGGTAAACCCCTGACACGCTGGGCCATCAACCAAGCTTCCCAAAGAGCGAGATAGCCGCGTCCATCATATGAACACCCCCTTGGGGTGAACGCCGCCTTCTGCCACGATCCCTATCAGCCAGGTAGGAAAACTAGGGATCTGTGGGGGCGGCCATGAGAACGCGCGACCGCGCAGACCTGTCCCTCCCTCTGCTGACCTCGCGCCGCCACATCGACCTCGGCCGCACGTCCAGCGCCATCTGTCGACCCGCCTGAGGCCGTCGGCAGAACATCCTTCGGCCGGCAGCGCCACGCGCGCCTGCCCATCCCGCACACCTCCGCTCCCGGACCGCGACGGCATTCCTGCCGCCGAGGGCCGACGAATGGAGCGCAGGCGCATGCCCATGAGCTTTGCGCCTCGCGCTTTCGGCATCTCCCTGATCAACCCATTCCCCGAGAGGACACCTCCGTGTCTGCCGCAAGACCGCTCACCGCCCTGCGCACCATCGCCGTCGTAGCAGCGCTCCCCCTCCTGCTCACCGCCTGCGGCTACGGATCCGACGCCACCGAAGACGACAAGCAGACCGAGGTCGCGGCGGACGCCAAGAAGCTCTCCGCCGACGAGGTGAAGATCGGCTACTTCCCCAACCTCACGCACGCCACCGCCCTGGTGGGCGTCCAGGAGGGCCTGCTCCAGAAGGAGCTCGGCGGCACCAAGGTCAAGGGCTCGACGTTCAACGCAGGGCCGTCCGAGATCGAGGCGCTCAACGCCGGGTCCATCGATATCGGCTGGATCGGCCCCTCTCCCGCCATCAACGGCTACACCAAGTCGGGCGGCAAGAACCTGCGCATCATCAGCGGTTCCGCCTCCGGTGGCGTGAAGCTCGTCGTCAACCCTGACAAGATCAAATCCCTGGACGACGTCAAGGGCAAGAAGATCGCCACGCCGCAGCTCGGCAACACCCAGGACGTCGCGTTCCTCAACTGGATCGCGGAGAAGGGCTGGAAGGTCGACGCGGAGAGCGGCAAGGGCGATGTCTCCGTCGTCCGCACGGACAACAAGATCACCCCGGACGCCTACAAGTCCGGTTCCATCGACGGCGCCTGGGTGCCGGAGCCGACCGCGTCCAAGCTGGTCGCCGAGGGCGCGAAGGTGCTCCTCGACGAGGCCGACCTGTGGCCCGACAAGAAGTTCGTGATCACGAACATCATCGTCCGGCAGGCGTTCCTGAAGGAGCACCCGGACGTCGTCGAGGCCGTGCTGCGCGGCTCGGTGAAGACGAATGAGTGGATCAACGCCAACCCGGAGAAGGCGAAGGCTTCCGCCAACGAGGCGCTGAAGGCGGAGTCGGGCAAGGCCCTGCCCGCCGAGGTCATCGACCCGGCCTGGAAGTCGATCACCTTCCTCGACGATCCGCTGGCCGCCACCCTCGACACCGAGGCGGAGCACGCGGTGAAGGCCGGTCTGCTGGAGGAGCCCGACCTGAAGGGCATCTACGACCTCACCCCGCTCAACAAGGTCCTCAAGGCCGAAGGCAAGGACGAGGTCGACGACGCCGGTCTCGGCGCCGAGTAGCCGAACAGCTGACAAGCGACAACCGCCCCGATGAGTACGCAGGAGGTGACGACCATGGCCACCACGGTCGCCAAGGCTGCCCAGGACGCCACGGCGGTGACGCACGCCGCCCGTATCGAGCACGTCTCGAAGTCCTTCCCCTCGCCGGGCACGCCCGGCGGGCAGCAACTCGTGCTGGACGACATCACGCTCGATGTCGCACCCGGCGAGTTCGTCACCCTCCTGGGGGCCTCCGGCTGCGGCAAGTCCACCCTGCTCAACCTGGTCGCGGGCCTTGACCTGCCGTCCGCCGGCTCCATCGGCACGGACGGCCGGCCCGCCCTGATGTTCCAGGAGCACGCGCTGTTCCCATGGCTGACCGCGGGCAAGAACATCGAACTCGCGCTGAAGCTGCGCGGCGTCGCCAAACCGGAGCGCCGCGCCGAGGCGGAACGGCTGCTGGAACTCGTGCGGCTGCAGGGCGCGCACGGCA
Source organism: Streptomyces sp. NPDC037100 (assembly GCF_055606225.1). Lineage (NCBI taxonomy): Bacteria > Bacillati > Actinomycetota > Actinomycetes > Kitasatosporales > Streptomycetaceae > Streptomyces > Streptomyces sp. NPDC037100. The sequence continues at coordinate 200,522 of NZ_JBVJSX010000001.1, forward strand.
AGCGGGTGCACGAGCTGTCGGGGGGTATGCGCCAGCGCGTCGCACTGGCCCGGGCGCTCGCCCAGGACAGCCGCCTGCTGCTGATGGACGAACCGTTCGCGGCGCTGGACGCCATCACCCGTGACGTGCTGCACGACGAGCTGACCCGCATCTGGCGTGAGACGGGGCTGTCGGTGCTGTTCGTGACGCACAACGTGCGGGAGGCGGTGAAGCTGGCGCAGCGGGTGGTGCTGCTGTCCTCGCGGCCGGGGCGAATCGCCCGGGAGTGGACGGTCGGCATTCCGCAGCCGCGCCGCATCGAGGACAGCGCGGTAGCCGAGCTGTCCGTGGAGATCACTGAAGAACTGCGTGGGGAGATCCGCCGCCATGGCCAGCACTGACACCGGCGTCGACGCCAAGAAGGACGGCTCGTCGGCAGCCGGGGAGTCCCAGGACACACAGGATCTGGCGGGGCTGGAGGCCGGGCTCGACGCACTGGAATCGGTGCAGGCCGGCCGCACGCCGCTGCGCGAGACCCTGATACGCAAAGCACTGCCGCCCCTCACCGCCGTGGCACTGGTGCTGGTGGTCTGGCAGCTGCTGGTGTGGGCCGAGGTCGCCCCCGACTACAAGCTGCCGTCGCCGTCCGCGGTGTGGGATGAGGTGACCGACGCCTGGCGGCAGGGCACGCTCCTCGACTACATCTGGACATCCGTCTCGCGCGGCCTGCTCGGCTTCCTGATGGCGCTCGCCATCGGTACGCCGCTCGGCCTGCTGGTCGCCCGGGTGAAGTTCGTCAGAGCGGCCATCGGCCCCATCCTGTCCGGTCTGCAGTCGCTCCCCTCGGTGGCCTGGGTGCCGCCCGCCGTGCTCTGGCTGGGCCTGAACAACTCGATGATGTACGCCGTGATCCTGCTCGGCGCGGTCCCCTCCATCGCCAACGGCCTCGTCGCGGGCATCGACCAGATCCCGCCGCTGTTCCTGCGCGCCGGACGGACGCTGGGTGCGACCGGGCTGAAAGAGGCCCGGCACATCGTGATGCCGGCCGCACTCCCCGGCTATCTGGCGGGGCTGAAGCAGGGCTGGGCGTTCTCCTGGCGCTCCCTGATGGCCGCCGAGATCATCGCCTCTTCACCCGATCTGGGCGTCGGCCTCGGCCAGTTGCTGGAGAACGGCCGCAACAACGCCAGCATCTCGCAGGTGTTCCTGGCCATCTTCCTCATCCTGCTCGTCGGCATCGCCATCGACCTGCTGATCTTCAGCCCGCTGGAGCGGCGGGTGCTGCGCGGGCGGGGCCTGCTGGTCACCCGCTGAGCGACGGGTCGCAAGCACTACCGCTCCGCCGAGTATGCGCCGTGGGCAAGTGCAGCGCAGATTCGACCCGGATTCGACCCCGACAGTTTGTTCAGTCAGTCAGCATGGCCTCTGAACTGCGAAAATGCAGAGCGGCAGACGAGTCAGGCTATACGCCGGGTTCTGTTCCCCGGGACCTCGCGGTCGTCGGGGCGACGGCCATCCATCTAGGGCCGGTGTTGCCACCGGCCTCGTGCGGTCTACCCGCGAACTCGGGCGGGCAGCCCTCGATCGTCCGCGCAGAGACACCGAGGTGTCTCCTCTTGACCTTGCTCCGGGTGGGGTTTACCTAGCTGCCCAGGTCACCCTGGGCACTGGTGGTCTCTTACACCACCGTTTCACCCTTGCCGAGGACCGAGGTCCCCGGCGGTCTGCTTTCTGTGGCACTGTCCCGCGGGTCACCCCGGGTGGCCGTTAGCCACCACCCTGCCCTGTGGAGCCCGGACGTTCCTCGGGAAGCTCCCCGTCAGGGGGACTCCACGCGGCCGTCCGCCCGGCTCGTCTGCCGTGTCGACCATGGTACCCGGCGGACGACACGCTTCGGCGCCGCGGCCGTGGCCAGTACCGAGCCCGCCAGGATCAGGGTGAAGGCGACGCCGATGCCGAGCGTGAGCTTCTCGTCCAGGAAGAGCGCGCCCGCAGCGACCGCCACCGCCGGGTTGACGTACGTGATCACGCCGGCCCGGGTCGGGCCGACCTCCTTGATCAGCTCCAGGAAGGCCACGAACGCGATCGCGGTGCAGACGACGCCCAGGCCGGCGAGGGCAGCCAGGACCTCGCCCGACGGCATGGTGGCGGGCCTGGTCAGGAAGGCCGCGGGGGCGTAGACGGCGGCGGCCAGCATGAGGCACGGGGTGATCAGCTGGAGCGTCGGGACGTCCCTGAGGTACCGGGCCGCAATCAGCGGGGCCGTGGCATAGCCGACGACCGTCACCAGCACCTCGGCCATCGACAGGGCGTCGCCCCCGGTGAGGTGCGGCAGAGTCAGGACGGTGACGCCCGCGAGGCCGAGGGCCAGGCCCGTGATGCGGCGGGCGCCGACCCGCTCCTCCGCGCCGAAGAAGCGGGCCAGGAGGAGGGCGACGATCGGCACCCCCGCGATCAGGAGGCCCGCGGTCGAGCTGGACAGGTGGCGCTCGGCGTCGGTCAGGGTCCACCAGGGGCCGACGATCTCGATGACGGCGAAGGCCAGCATCGGCTTCCAGTGGCTCCGGACGGTACGGGCGAAGCCGCCCTGGCGCAGGGCGAACGGCAGAAGGAGCGCGGCGCCGAGGGCGCAGCGGGCGAACACCACCATGGACGGGGACAGGTCGGCCACCGCCACCTTGATCATCAGGTAGGGGACACCCCAGATCACTCCCATGAGGGAGAACAGGAACCAGCCGCGTGCAGTCATGCGATGAGTGTCGGGCTTCTCACCGCATGGTGTCTTGAACGCTGTTGCGGTACGCCGCCGGGGTCACCCCCAGCACCCGGCGGAACCAGCGGGTGAGGTGCGCCTGGTCGGCGAAGCCGACGAGGCCCGCGACCTCGGCGGGGCGCAGTCCGGCTTCCAGGAGGCCGCGGGCCCTGGCCACCCGGTGCTGGGCGAGCCAGGCGTACGGCGGTACGCCCATCGTCGTGCGGAAGGCGCGCAGGAGCTGGTAGCGGGACAGGCCCAGGTCAGTGGCGAGCAGAGCCAGGGAGGGAGGGTCCAGCAGCTCGTCGGCCAGGCGGTCGCGTACGGTCCTGGCGATGCCGTCGGCGCCGGTCACGGTGTCGCTCGTCGCCCTGGCCGTCGAGTGGCGGCGGGCCAGGGCCGCGAGCAGCCAGGGCAGCCGGGACTCGGCCTCCAGCGGGTCGGGGCAGGCGCTGATGTCGGTGTGGGCGGCGCGCAGGGCTGCCGCCAGCTCCGGGTCGTGGAGGACGGGGTCTCGGAAGTGCGGGAGGCCGCCGAGGGTGCCGTCGGTGAGGAGGGCCGGTTCGGCGTAGAGGGCCTGGTAGGCATAGCCGTTGCAGGCGGCCGGGCCGCCGGTGTGCATCTCGCCGGGCTCCAGGACGACGATCGAGCCGGGGTAGGAGTGGATGTGCCCGCCCCGGTACGCGATGACCTCCGAGCCGCCGACCGTGACGCCGATGGTGAATTCGTCGTGGGCGTGGGGCGCGTAGACGTGGCTGTCGAAGTGCGCGGTGAGGAGGTCGAGGGGCGGGCCGGCACGGCCCAGGCGTGCCCTGGTCCAGCTCGTCTGTTCGCGCATCCCCATGTCGCACCCCCCGCCCACAGGGGATCAGACGAGGTCGGCCGTGTCCAGGTCGAAGGCGAAGGGTTCCGGAAGAGCGATGGGCTTGCCGAAGGGGCGGGCGCAGTGCTCGCGCCAGTCGTCGTCCTTCGGCTCGCTGAACACCGTGACCTGCGCCGTGTCCCGGTCGACGAGGAGGTAGAGCGGGATGCCCGCGCGGGCATAGCAACGGCGCTTGGCCTCGCGGTCGGCCTGGGGCTTGGTGGAGGTCACCTCCATCACCATGGCGACGCCGTCGCAGGGCATCCAGGGGTCGGCCCCCCGGTACAGGCGCAGTTCCATGGGAGCGAACGTGCCGTCGGGGACCAGATGGTTCTTCGGGCAGCCGCCTCCGCTGCGCAGTTTCAACCCCTTGTTGCCTGAGAACTGAATGTCGGTCCGGGAACGTCTGATCACCTGGTTCACGATCAGTCCGATGTAGTCGTCGTGATCCCCGTCCGGCGGCGGCGTCACAACGATCTCCCCCTCGATCAGCTCGGCCCGGAAGCCCTCCGGGGGGTCCAGGGCGAGGAAGCCCTCCAGCAGGACGTCTTCCTGCGAGAGCGGCTCGTGGGCCATGGCAGTCATGTCACGCCCCTCCTTCTGTCGCCCGCCACGCTGGGACATCGCCGAACCACCCGCCGTGAGATCGGGGACCGTTCCCTCGATCGTGGCACACGATCACGGTCGTCGTCAGAAGGCCGGACGGCTCGCTTGACCTTGCCGCAGCGTCAACGTCTTCACTGGTCGCATGCGGATCGGAGAACTCGCCGCCGTCGTCGGCGTCACCACGCGGGCCGTGCGGCACTACCACCATCTGGGGCTGCTGTCCGAGCCCGAGCGGCTGGCCAACGGATATCGGGAGTACGGGTTGCGGCATGCCGTCGTGCTGGCGCGGATCCGGCGGCTGACCGAGCTGGGGCTGGGGCTCGCGGAGGTGCGGGACGTGCTCGCGGACGACGCCGGGAAGGACCTCGTCGAGGTGCTGACCGAGCTGGACGAGGATCTGGCGCGGCAGGAGGAGGCGCTCCGGGAGCGGCGGGCGCGGTTGCGGACGCTGCTGGACGGGGAGGGCGGGGTGCCCGTCGAGGGGCCCGTGTCGCCCGAGCTGGCCGCGCTGTTCGCCGGGACCGCGCATCTGTCGGACTCGCCCATGGCCGCCAAGGACCGCGAGATCGCCGCGTTCCTGGAGACCGCCATGCCGGCGGAGGCCCGGGAGCAGATGGTGTCCTCGCTCGGGGAGGCACTGGGGAGCCCGGGGGCCGTGGCGCGGGCCGGTGAGGCGTACGCGCTGCTCGACGCGCTCGTCGACGCCGAGCCGGACGATCCGCGCGTCGCCGAGGCGGCCCGCGCGCTCGCCGGTTGCATCCCGCCGGGGCTGTTTCCGGAGGTCTCGGAGGTCGGCGGCGAGGAGAACAACTTCCTTCGGGCGTTCTATGCGGACCTGGCTCCCGCGCAGGCCGAGGTGATCCGCCGCACGCTGCGGATCCTGACCGAGGAGCGGCGATGAGGATCGTGTGGCTGCTGGTGCGCCGGGAGGTCCGGGCGCTCGCGGGGATCGTCCCCGGGGGACCTGCCGTGCGGGGCGGGCGGTCGCCGCGCCGGCCCGAGGCCGGGGCGGCGCTCGTGGGGACCGCGGTCCGGGAGGAGCGGCGATGAGGATCGTCCGGCTGCTGGTGCGGCACGAGGTGCGGGTGCTCGCGAGTCTGGTGCTGTGGGCGGCGCGGCGTACGCACGGCACGAAGAGCGGGCGGGCCTTCGGGTACGCCCGTGGGCAGGGCGCGATGATGGCCGGGTTCGCCTTCGTGTGTGTCGTCGAGACGGTCGCGCTGTCCGTGCTGCTGTGGGACTGGCCGGTCGTGCACGCGGTGTTCCTGTTCCTGGACGTGTACGGCGTCCTCGTCGTCGCCGGGCTGCACGCCTCGTCCGTCGTGCGTCCGCATGTGCTGGATGCGGACGGCGGCTCGCTGCGGATCCGGCGGTACGTCCACGTCGACCTGCGCGTGCCGCTGGAGCGGATCGCCTCGGTGCGGCGTGAGCTGCGGATGACCCACGAGCGGGCCGACGGGGAGCTGGATGTGGAGGTCGGCTCGCAGACCAGCGTCACGCTCGAACTGACGGAACCCGTCACGCATGTCGGCTTCTTCGGGCGGCGTCGGGAGGTGCAGGTGGTCCGCTTCCACGCCGACGACGCCGACGGGCTCGTGCGTGCCCTCGGCCGGGCCCGCGTCTGAGCTCCCCGTACGCTGTCGGCGGAGTTCGATCGAAGGAGTACCCGTGCTTGTCCTGCTGCCGCCGTCCGAAGGCAAGGCCTCTTCCGGCCGCGGTGCCCCGCTGAAGCCGGAGTCGCTGTCCCTGCCGGGGCTCTCCGGAGCCAGGGAGGCCGTCCTCACCGAGCTGGTCGAGTTGTGCGCGGGTGACGAGGACAAGGCCCGCGAGGTGCTCGGGCTGAGCGAGGGGCTGCGGGGCGAGGTCGCGAAGAACGCGGAGCTGCGGACCGCGGGCACCCGGCCGGCCGGGGAGATCTACACCGGCGTGCTCTACGACGCCCTCGGCCTGGCGAGCCTGGACACCGCCGCCAAGCGGCGTGCCGCGCGGTCGCTGCTCGTGTTCTCCGGGCTGTGGGGTGCCGTGCGGGTGACGGACCGGATTCCGTCGTACCGGTGCTCGATGGGGGTGAAGCTGCCGGGGCTCGGAGCGCTGGGCGCGTACTGGCGTACGCCGATGGCGTCGGTGCTGCCGGAGGTGGCCGGGAGTGGGCTGGTGCTGGACCTGCGGTCCGCCGCGTATGCCGCCGCCTGGAAGCCGAAGGGCGAGGTCGCCGGGCGGACGGCGTCGGTGCGGGTGCTGCACGCGCCCACGCGGAAGGTGGTCAGTCACTTCAACAAGGCGACGAAGGGGCGGATCGTGCGCGGTCTGCTGACCGCCGGGGCCGACCCGAAGGGACCGGCCGAGCTGGTGGAGGCGCTACGGGATCTCGGGTACGTCGTGGAGGCGCAGGCGCCGGCGAAGGCGGGGCAGGCGTGGTCGCTGGATGTCCTGGTGGACGAGGTCCACTAGTCGAGGCCCACCAGTCGAGGCCCACTGGACGAGACCCAGCAGCGAGCGTTGCAGGGGGCGCAACGAGCTTTGCGCAGCTTGCATGCCGACGGCAGGATGACGCCATGGCCTCCCCTCCCCTGCCCGCCTCCGTGCTGGACCTCGCCCCCGTCGTTCCTGTCGTAGTCGTCGAGGACGCCTGCGACGCCGTACCGCTGGCGCGGGCGCTGGTCGCGGGCGGGCTGCCCGCGATCGAGGTGACGCTGCGGACGCCCGCGGCCCTGGAGGCGATCGGGGAGATCGCCCGGGAGGTGCCCGGCGCCGTGGTCGGGGCGGGGACGGTGATCCGTCCCGGGCAGGTGGCCGAGGCGGTGGCCGCGGGCTCGCGGTTCCTGGTCAGCCCGGGCTGGACGGACGTGCTGCTGGAGGCGATGCGGGCGTCCGGGGTGCCGTTCCTGCCGGGGGTGTCGACCGCGTCCGAGGTCGTGTCGCTGCTGGAGCGCGGGGTGCGGGAGATGAAGTTCTTCCCGGCGCAGGCCGCGGGCGGCACGGCGTATCTGAAGTCGCTGTCGGGGCCGCTCCCCCAGGCCCGGTTCTGCCCCACCGGCGGGATCGGCCCGGACTCGGCCCCGGACTATCTGGCCCTGCCCAACGTCGGCTGTGTGGGCGGCAGCTGGATGCTGCCGCCGGACGCCCTCGCCGCTCGCGACTGGGGCCGCGTCGAGGCGCTGGCCCGGGAGGCGGCGGTGCTCAGCGCAGGTGGGACGTGTCGTTGAGGAGGCGGACGCTGGCGTTGCCGTCCGCGTAGTAGGCGACCACCGACAGGGACGCGGCCGACAGTTCCATGCGGAACAGGGACTCCGGCGGGGCGCCCAGGGCGAGCCGGACGAGCGTCTTGATCGGGGTCACGTGCGTGACGAGCAGGATCGTGCGGCCCGCATGGGCGGCGACCAGCTTGTCGCGGGTCGCGGCGAGCCGGGTGGCCGTCGCCGCGAAGCTCTCGCCGCCGCCGGTGGGTTCGGCGTCCGGGGAGGCCAGCCAGGCGTTGAGGTCGTCGGGGTGGCGCTCGCGCACCTCGGCGAAGGTGAGGCCCTCCCAGGCCCCGAAGTCGGTCTCGCGCAGCCCGTCGTCGATGCGCACGTCGAGCCCGAGCCGGGCGGCGACGATCCCGGCGGTCTCCCGGGTACGGGCGAGCGGCGATGACACGACGGCCTGGATGGTGCCCCGCCGGGCCAGCATCGCGGCGGCCCGCTCGGCCTGCTCCCGGCCCGTGTCGGAGAGGGAGGGGTCGGTGCCGCCGCTGCCGGAGAACCGCTTCTGGGGCGTCAGCGGCGTCTCGCCGTGCCGCAGCAGCACGAAGGTGGCCGGGGCGCCCATGTCGGCGGGGGCCCAGCCGGGCGCGGCGACGGCCTTGGCCGCACGCTCATCGGCGTCAGCCGTCGCCGAGCCGGAAACGGTCCCGTCTTCGCCGCCCGGCACATCGGCATCGGCATCGGCACCGGCCCCCGCAGCACCGGGACCGGGTGGCGCCGCCTCCCGCCCGGCGTCCGGCCCGCCCGCGCCGGAGGGCGTGGCCGGCATACGGCCCGCGGCGAGCGCTCCGCGCACCCGCGCCGCACCCGCCGCCGCGTCACCGGGCGGGCCGGAGGGCGCGGCGGCCTCGGCACGCCCGTCGCCCACGGCGCCCTCGGCCGCCGTGTCCAGCTCCGCCGTGGAGTCGGCCTCCGACCACCGCTCGCCCCTGGCCCCCGCGTCCATCGCCTCGTTGGCCAGCCGGTCGGCGTGCTTGTTCTGGGCCCTCGGGATCCACTCGTACGTGACCCGCCCGGGCGGGAAGACCCGGGCGGCCTGCGCGGCCAGGGGCTTCATGTCGGGGTGCTTGATCTTCCAGCGGCCCGACATCTGCTCGATGACGAGCTTGGAGTCCATCCGGACGTGGACCGTCGCGTCCGGGTCCAGCGCGTGGGCGGCGCGCAGGCCGGCGAGGAGGCCGCGGTACTCGGCGACGTTGTTCGTGGCGACGCCGATGTACTCGGCGGTCTCGCGCAGGGTCTCCCCCGTCGCCGCGTCGCTGACCACGGCCCCGTAACCGGCCGGTCCCGGGTTGCCCCGTGACCCGCCGTCGGCCTCGACGATGAACTCCCGCACCGGAAGGGCTCCCTGAAGGCCTAGAGACCGGACTCGGACGTGCGCACCAGGATGCGGCGGCAGTTCTCGCAGCGGATCACCGTGTCGGGCGCCGCCTTGCGGATCTCGGCCAGCTCGGTGATGGCGAGCTCCTGCCGGCAGCCCTGGCAGCTGCGCGCGTACAGCTTCGCCGCGCCGACGCCGCCCTGCTGCCCGCGCAGCTTGTCGTAGAGCTTGAGGAGGTCGTCGGGGATCGACCCGGCGATGACCTCGCGCTCCTTGGTGACCGTGGCGACCTCGCCGTCGATCTGCTCGAAGGCGGCGTCGCGGCGCGCGGTCGCGTCGTCGATCTTCGACTGGACGGAGGTGACGCGCTCGGTCAGCTCGGCGACCCGCTCCTGCGCGGACTCCCGGCGCTCCATGACCTCCAGCACCACGTCCTCCAGGTCGCCCTGCCGCTTGGCGAGGGAGGCGATCTCGCGCTGGAGGTTCTCCAGGTCCTTGGGGGAGGTGACGGCGCCCGAGTCGAGGCGCTGCTGGTCGCGGGTGGCGCGCTGGCGCACCTGGTCCACGTCCTGCTCGGCCTTGGTCTGCTCGCGGGCGGTGTCGCTCTCCTCGGTCTGCGCGGCGACGAGCAGGTCGCGCAGCTGGGTGTGGTCCTTGGTCAGCGACTCGATCTCGGCGTGCTCGGGCAGCGACCGGCGCTTGTGCGCGAGCTGCTGGAGGCGGACGTCGAGGTCCTGGAGGTCGAGGAGACGGATCTGGTCGGCGGGCGCGGCGTTCAGTTCGGGGCTCCAAGGGGATCAGAAGGGGGCGAGGCCGCGTGCGCGGTCCAAGGGTCGGTGACCGTCTTCGAGACGTGGACGCGCAGGTCCCATCCGTGCCGGTCGGAGATCTCGTCGAGCTGGCTCGCGGCCAGCTCGCACCAGGGCCACTCGGTGGCCCAGTGCGCCGCGTCGAGCAGCGCGAGGGGGCTCTGGGCGCGGGCCTCCGAGACGGGGTGGTGGCGCAGGTCCGCGGTGAGGAAGGCATCGACCCCGGCGGCGCGTACGTGGTCGAAGAGGCTGTCGCCGGAACCGCCGCTGACGGCGACCGTGCGGACGAGCGCCTCGGGGTCGCCGGCGACGCGGATGCCCTGCGCGGTGGCGGGCAGCCGCTCGGCGGCGCGGGCGGCGAACTCGCGGACGGTCACCGGGTGGTCCAGCGCGCAGAGGCGGCCGAGGCCCCGGCGGCCCTCGGGGTCGGTGGGGTCCGGCACGAGCGGTCCGGTGACCCGCAGGTCCAGCGCGCCGGCGAGGGCGTCGGAGACTCCCGGGTCGGCGGTGTCGGCGTTGGTGTGGGCGACGTGCAGCGCGATGTCGTTCTTGATGAGGGTGTGGACGACCCGGCCCTTGAAGTGCGTCGCGGCGACCGTCGTCGTGCCGCGCAGGTAGAGCGGGTGGTGGGTGACGAGCAGGTCGGCACCCAGCTTCACCGCCTCGTCGACGATCTCCTGGACCGGGTCGACGGCGAACAGGACCCGCGTGACCTCCTGGTCCGGGTCGCCCGCGACGGTGCCGACCGCGTCCCAGGACTCGGCCCGCTCGGCGGGCCACAGGGTCTCCAGCGCGGCGATGACTTCAGACAGACGGGGCACGGGAGCAAGGCTACCCGCCTGATCTGTGGCGTTGCACCGCCACCGCCCGCTCCCGGCCCCCATCGCCCCGCTCAGCACAATCGCCCCCTTTCCCTCAGGCGAATCGTTCCTGGAACACCCTTATGTGTGAAGCCTGCGGCCGCGGAATTCCACGTTCGGGCGGGGGAACTACCTTCGTCACTGGAGGTGACCGAGCGATGACGGTCTGTGCGATCGAGCCTTCGGCGACATTCGAGGACGGTGACGAGTACGGGGCCGGGGACGGCCGCGGGGACGGGTCCGCGCCGGCCGGCTGCACTTTCACGGCGGACGGTGCCTACGGCGCGCGTCTCGCGTCGGCAGGCGGCTCCTGGTTCCCGGAGCGCTGGACCCTGGACGGCCCCGAGCCGTACGCGGTGCCCCTGCCGCGCAACCAGCCGGAGGAGCCCGGCACCGAGGTGCAGCCGATGGCCGACGGGCGGGTGCTCATCCACCGGGTGGTGGCCGGGCGGCACGCGTTCTCGCTGCTGTACCCGACCGGCCCGGGCACCGGTGAGCTGCCCCTGGGCGCGGTCGGCTGCCCGGACCCGACGGCCCGGCTGCGGCTGCTGCCGCCCGCCCCGGACGGTGAACGGGCCTACGCCCTCGCCGTCGGCCCGCGTACGACGTCGGTGTGGCTGGTGGCGGGCGGTGCCTTCGGGCCCGAGCGGCTGGCGGAGCTGCCCGGCCGCTGCTCGGGCGGGGTCTGGCTGGACCGGTCGGGACGGCTGCTGGCACTGGACCGGGAGACCGACGGCCGCACCAAGGCCGTCGTGGTGGACCTGGAGTGCGGCGGTGAGGTGTCGCCGCTGCTGCAGATCGCCGCCGACAGCGACGACCGGGTGCTGCTCGCCGACCACGACAGCGGGCTGCTGATCGTCCGCTCGGACGCGCCCTCGCCGGGGCAGGACCGGCTGGGCTGGGGTGTCCTCGGCAGCACGCTGCCGGTGCGCTTCCCGGAGTGCCTGCGGGTGCGGGACTGCTCCGTCACACCGTTCGCGATCCAGCCGGGACAGGTGCTGACGCCGGAGAGCTGCGCGGTGGCGTTGCGGGTGGACGGGCCGACGGGCAGCTGGGTCGGTGTCTGGCGTCCCGCCGAGCGGCGGCTGCACCATCTCCGGGCGCCCGAGGGGTGGTTGACGGGTACGGGCCTGTGGACGCCGGAAGGGGTGCTGCGGCTGCCGTACGCGACGGAGGCCGTGCCGTGCGGGGTGGCGCAGGTGAGCCCGCCGCCCGTCGCCGAGCCGGAGCCCGGGGGCGCGCGGGGGCCGCGGCCGGAGCCCGGGGCCGCCCCGGGGCCGCGGCCGGGACAGGAGCCGCCTTCGCAACCGCGGCCGGCGGGCCCGCCGCAGGAACACCCGGGACGGCTCGCAGCACCGGGAGAGCCTCGCCCGCCGGCCCCGTCCGCCCAGCCTCCGACGCCCTCGGCCGCACGTCCTGTGCCGCTTCGGGAAGCGCCGTTGGGACGCCTTGTAACGAACCAGTGCCGGTTGGCGTGGCCGGCTGGATCCGAGGTCAGGGGTGCCGGTTAGACTCACCCGGCTGTAAAAAAGATCATGTTGACGGGGTGAATTCCATCCGATGAGCGACGCCAGCACGAACCAGCCGAGCAATGCCGACGTCCAGCGGCCCTCCTCCGGCCCCGGCCGGCACCGTGGTGAAGTCTCCACGCAGGACGGCGAGACGGCTCCGCGCGGACGTCACCGCAAGCCGGTGGCGGAGACCGAGCAGGCCGTGACTGCGGCCTGACGGCACGCCAGTCACCAGACGGAGCGGCCCTTCCTGCCACAAGCGGGGAGGGCCGTTCCGCGTCCGTCACCGTCTGTCACCCGCTTTCACCCGCGTTTCAGGCCCAGCACCTCCGCCGCGGCGAACGTCTCCCCCGTCGGCCGGTCCGCGTAGTACGGGCCGAGGACGGCCTGCAGTTCGTCGTAGGTGAAGGTGTCCTGCTTGCTGTCGAACCTGGCGGCGACCCGCGGCCGTTCGACGACGGCGACCATCCCACCGTGCACCACGAGGAGCTGCCCGTTGACGTGGGCGGCGGCGGGCGAGGCCAGATAGCCGACGAGCGGGGCGACGTGCTCGGGGGCGAGCGGGTCGAGGCCGGTGCCGGAGGGCTGCTCGACGCCCGCGAAGACGTCCTCGGTCATCCGGGTGCGGGCGCGCGGGCAGATGGCGTTGGCCGTGACGCCGTACCGGGCGAGGGCGAGGGCGGTGGAGGTGGTGAGGCCGACGATCCCGCCCTTGGCGGCGGCGTAGTTGGGCTGGCCGGCGGAGCCCGCGAGGAACGCCTCCGAGGAGGTGTTCACGATCCGCCCGAACACCGGCTCCCCGGCCCGCTTGGACCGCTCCCGCCAGTGCGCGGCGGCGAACCGGGTGGTGCTGAAGTGCCCCTTGAGGTGCACGCGCAGGACGGAGTCCCACTCCTCCTCGGCCATCGAGAAGACCATGCGGTCGCGCAGGATGCCCGCGTTGTTGACGAGGATGTCGAGCTTGCCGTACGCGGTGACGGCCGACTCGACGAGCGTGCGGGCCTGCGCGAAGTCGGAGACGTCGCCGGTGTGCGCGAGGGCGTTCCCGCCCGCCGCGCGGATCTCGGCGGCGACCTCCTCGGCGGGCCCCGCGGACGCCTCGCCCGTGCCGTCGCGGCCGGGCTGCCCGTAGTCGTTGACGACGACGGCGGCGCCGAGCCGGGCGAGTTCCAGCGCCTCGGCCCGGCCGAGCCCGCGGCCGGCGCCCGTGACGACGGCGGACAGCCCCTCGAGTGGCAGTGACATCGGCGGAGTCCTCAGATCTCTATGCACGTACGCAGGGCGGTCCCGGTGCGCATCTGATCCAGCGCCTCGTTGATGCCGGCGAGGGGCACGCGGTGGGTGATCAGGCCCGTGAGGTCGATCCGGCCCGCGCGCCACAGGGCGATGGTGCGTTCGTAGGAGCGCAGCACGTCACCGCCGCCGTACATGGACGGGAGGATCCGCTTCTCGTCGAAGAACAGCTCGAACATGTTGAGCTGGAGGAAGTCGTCCATGGCGCCCGCGCCGACGATGACGAGGGTGCCGCCGCGCCGGGTGTTCTCGTAGGCGGTGCGGGCCGTGGCGGACCTGCCGACGACCTCGAAGACGTAGTCGAAGCCCTCGCCGCCGGTCACCTGCTGCGTGGCGTCGGGCAGTTCCTCCGGGGAGACGGCCCGCGACGCGCCGAACGTCAGCGCCGACTCGCGGCGCGAGGCCACCGGGTCGACGGCGACGATCTCGGCGGCGCCCTTCAGCCGGGCCCCCTGGATCGCGGAGATGCCGACACCCCCGCAGCCGATGACGGCGACCGACGAACCGGCTTGCACATCGGCCGTGTTGAGCGCGGCGCCGAGGCCGGTGGTCACCCCGCAGCCGATGAGGGCGGCGATGTCGAAGGGCACGTCGTCGGGTATCGGCACCGCGCAGCCGGCGTCGACGACGACCTCCTCGGTGAAGGTTCCGGTGCCGGCGAAGCCGAAGACGTCCCCGCCGGGGCGCTTGAAGTTGGGGGTGCCGGCGTTCATGAAACCGGCCAGGCACAGCTGGGTCTGGCCGCGCTTGCAGGCGGGGCAGGCGCCGCAGGCGGGCAGCCAGCACACGACGACCCGGTCGCCTGCCTTCAGGTGGCTGACGCCCTCGCCGACCTCGGTGATCTCTCCCGCCCCTTCGTGTCCCGGTACGAAGGGCGCGGGCTGCGGGAGTACCCCGCCCATCGCGGACAGGTCCGAGTGGCACAGCCCCGTGGCGCGCACCCGGATCCTGACCTTGCCGGGCCCGAACCCCACCGCCTCGACGTCGTCGAGGACCTCCAGCTTGTCCTGGCCGATCTCGTGCAGTACGGCTGCGCGCATGGTGCGGGCTCCCCTCGTACGGCGTGGTGGTTCAGGTGTGTTCGACGACGGTGTCGGCGAGGACGGCGGCGTCCTCGCGCTCGACGGCACTGACGGCGGCCCGGGTGGAGCCGGGTGTGTGCCACATGCGGATCCGCAGGGTCTCCCCCGGGTACACGACCCCGGCGAACCGGGTGGCGTAGGACCGCACCCGGGTCACGTCCCCGCCGAGCAGGGTGTCGACGACCGCCTTGAGCGTGATGCCGTAGGTGCACAGGCCGTGCAGGACGGGCCGCTCGAATCCGGCGACCTTGGCGAACTCGGGGTCGGCGTGCAGCGGGTTCCGGTCGCCGGAGAGGCGGTAGAGCAGGGCCTGGTCGTCGCGGACCGGCCGTTCGACGGTCCGGTCGGGTTCCCCTGCGGGGGGTTCGAGGCGGGCGGAGGGGCCGCGGTCGCCGCCCCAGCCGCCCTCGCCGCGGATGAAGATCTGGGCGTCGTTGGTCCACAACGGGCCTTCGGTGTCCGCGACATCGGTGCGCAGCACGAGGACGGCCGCGGTGCCCTTGTCGTACACGGCGGCGATCCGGTTGGTCGCGGTGGCGGTGCCCGTCGCCGGGATGGGCCGGTGGATGACGAGGTTCTGGCCGCCGTGCAGGACGCGGGCCAGGTCGACCTCGATGCCGGGCATGGACAGCCCGCTGGTGACGCCGGGCTTTCCGGCGCCGGCGACGGTGGCGAAGCTCGGCAGGACGTGCAGCCGGGTCTCCAGGGTGTAGCGCAGTTCGTCGGGGTCGGTGGCGGGGCTGCCCGCGCCGATGCCCAGGTGGTAGAGCTGCACGTCCTTGGGTTCCCAGGAGATTTCACCGGTCCGGGGTGCGGCGGCGAGCGCCTTGGCTGCGTCGATGGGCATGGGGCTCCTGATCGCCGGAGGAAGGACCTCGGTACGGCCGTCCGCACCGTCGGCCGCACCGAGGCCGTCTGGGACCGGGCCGGGACGCGAACTGAAACGCGTTCCAGTCCCGCGCCCTCTGTATAGCCGAGGCCCCGGCACTTGTGAAGACTCCTGACACTGTGTCAGATTCAGCCGGGCCGGATCGGCGTGGCGATGACATGTGTCCTGCCGGAGTCCGTACAACCGCCTCTGCCGCCGGCCCCGCCCGGTGGTCCGGGAGGCGGTCACCAACGTCGTACGGCACAGCGGGGCGGCGCGCTGCGAGATCACCCTGTCGGGCGGGGGGAACGGGTGCGGCTGACGGTCTCCGACGACGGGGGCGGGGCGGGCGCCCCCGGGGACGCGGTGGTCGCCGGCGGCGGCATGGTTTCGGCCGGCTCCGGCGGCACGGGCCCGACCGGCCTCGACGGCACACGGATGACCGGCTCCGGCGGCACGGGCCCGACCGGTCCCGACGGCGCAGGTGTCACCCGCTCCGGCGGCACCGGACTCACCGGGCTGACGGAGCGTCTCGCGGCGGCGCGTGGTTCGCTGACGGCGGGGTCGCGGGCCAGGGGCGGGTTCGGCGTGACGGCGGAACTTCCCCTCGACGTGGAGGACCCGCGGCCGGCGGGGGCGGGAGACTTTCGCAGCGACGCGGCCGTGTACGTTGGCCGGTGATCCGCGCGACCTACACGTCGAGTACCGGCAACGGCCGGGGGAACGGGAGCACATGGGACGCGTCGCCGTCATCACCGCGCCGAACATCGGGTACCGCAACACGGGCATGCTGACCGTGGACCTGGCGTTCGAGTCCCTGCGGCGGCGGATGGACACCGCGTTCGACGCCACCTGGTACACGCTGCACACGCCGGAGACCGTGCCGCTGCGCGACGGTGCGCGGGGCATCGAGTTCCCGTTCCGCTTCCACCCGCTGGCCGAGCACCTCGACACACTCCGGGACCATGACGCGGTCGTCTTCTGGGGCGACTTCCTGCACACCCGGCACTACCTGGCACAGGACGCGACGAACCGCCTGCTCGACTTCGGCTTCGCCACGGACCGGGACGACGCCCGGGCGCAGCTGAACCGCGCCCTGCTGTTCGCGGACCAGCCGGACGAGGTCCTCGCCCGGACCGTCAGCTACGGCGGGACGATCCTGCACAACACGCAGTCCGACTACGAGGACAAGGAGTACGGCCCGCTGTTCTCCCGCCTGGTGACCCGCAGCCACCGGATGTGGGTACGGGACCCGCTCTCGGCGGCGAAGATCGCGCATCTGCGCCGGGACCGTACGACCGACCACTTCGGTTCGGACGCGGCGCTGCTCTCCCGCCCCGGCGACCTCGACCACCTCCCGGTCACCGAGTGGTCCCGGTCGGTTCCCGACGGCGGTGCGATCGGCGTCTTCCTGGGGGCCCGGACGCCGATCCCCGACTGGCTACCCGGCTTCTGCCAGGGCCTGTCCGACCGCCTGGGCGTCCCGCTGGAGTGGCTGCCCTGGTTCGACCGGGAGGTCCCCGGCCCGGTGCGCCACATCGCCGCCCGCCCGGGGAATCCCACCGTCGGCGACCTGGTCGGGGTCCTGCCCCGCTACCGGCTGGTCGTCACGGACACCTACCACCTGGCGGTCAACTCCTGGGGCGCCGGCACCCCGGCGGTGTGCGTGGGCGCGCCCGAGCCGACGCCCAAGACGCACGACGACTACCTGACGCTGAGCGATGTGAAGAAGCACGTCTTCCACATGGCGTACGACGCGACGGACTTCTACCTGACCACCGTGGAGGGGCACGGGCAGGACCTCGACCGGCTCGTACGGCTCCTGGAGGGCGGCGGCGCCGGGACCGTCGCGGCGCGCATCCGCGACCACGCGGACCACTCGGCGTCGTCCTTCATCCGGACGCTGACCTCGTTGCTGGACACCCCCCGACCCGACCCGGGCCCGTGACCGGGCGGCGCATCCGCGTCCGGATGTCAGCGCCGCACCGTCCGGAGCGCGACGTCATCCGCATGGTGCTTGCGGAGTCGACCGGGGCAGCCTCAGTATTCCCTCCACCGTCCGCCCCGTCCGGGCATGTTTGGCGAGCGCGGCGAACCGCTCCAAGAGCGTATGCCCTTCACACAGCACGGTCTCGTGCCCGCCGTAGGTCTGCAGGTTGACCACCGCTGCTTCCACATGGCGGATTTCGCGGACCAGCATCGGCACACCTTCGGCGCCGCAGGCGAGCGCGGCACCTGCCCTGGCATAGAGCAAGGGCAGCAACTCCGCTCCGCTGGCGTTGCGGAGCGTCTGAGGATCCGCGCTGCTTTCCGCTTCCAGGCACTGCCTGGCATGCTCGATCACCCGGGTCAGCATCTGGAAGTCGACGCGGGTGAGTTCGAACGCCAGGAGATCCGTCTCCGATTGCGGTGTGGGTGCAGGCCGTCTTCGTCTCCGCCCCCAAGGCATGACTGCCCCCATCCCCTCAGCCAAGGCGGTGCATCCTGTCGGGCAGGCCAGTGGCGCTACGAGCACCGCCCGGCTCCCGGTCGCTCAACCCTGGTGGGCAAACGTCCCGCCACTCTGATGGACCCAGGTCACCCCACAGGGCATGCCAACGCTCCTTCGGCGGTGCGCTGGTCCAGTCGTTCAGCGACAGGAGTGGTCGAGAGCAACCAATCTCAGACTACTGGGACTTGTGAGAATTTTCTTGTCGCATGACAACTTTTCGAGTGAGGGTGACCGGTCACCTTGAAGCAACGCGCCCCCACCGGCGCTCCTTGCACCCCGGAGGTGCCGCAGCGGGCCCACTTCCGCTCAGGAAGGAGGTAAGCAGCATGAACTGACTCGAGGTGACCGATCTAGTTGTCGTGAGACAACTTTTGAATCCGACATACCGCCGCAAATCCACACTGAAGGAGGTGCAAAGGGGAGGACTTACGTGATCTTACTGGGGTGAGGCTGGCTGGAATTGAGCGATGATCCAGCGACGGGTCTCCCTTCCTGCCGGCCACCAGCACTTTCGGTCCATCCGCAAGCCCTCTACTGACGGACACTGGCGCCAACTTGCACTGGAATCCACGCATATGTCACGCGCGAGGCTGCCGAAATCCCGAGAAGGGGTTTGGCTGATTCCGCGGCGCATGTGAAGACAGTTTGCGGGCACAGCCCGTCAACTTGTGTGCTTCTTGTGACAGGTTGTCGGGCCCTGGTGGCCTTTGGGGTTCCCGGGTCTGACTTTCTGTGGGGGAAATGCATGCATTCACGTGTTTCCGGCACGCCTCTTCGGCGTGCCCGTAGATCATCACGTTTCGGGCTGGTGGCTGCTCTGGCGACGCTGTCACTCGTCACGTCGGCGGCTCCGGCATTGGCTGCCCCGTCGCCTGCCGACGAGGGGTCGACGTCCGCGTGGGGCAAGAAGACCGACTTCCAGGTCCCGCCGGTGAAGGTCGGCGAGACCAAGCCGGTGCCTGGCCAAGCGGAAGCCGAGCCGACGAAGCAGCAGGCCGCGTGGCGGGCCGAGCAGAAGGAGCGTGCCCGAACCGGTGAGGTGCCCAAGGCACCGAGGGCCCCGTCCGCGGCCGCAGCGGCCGCCACGGCGGAGACGGTGTTCGTCCCCGAGGACCAGGGCTCGGTGCCCTGGCACAAGTTCAGCGAGTTCCGGATCACCGACTCGCTGGTGGCCCGCATCAACCTCTCGACCGGCAATCTGATGCTGGCCGCCGCCGACTTCGAGATCGCCGGCGTGGGTCAGAAGCTGCGTCTGGCGCGGACGTACAACTCCTTCGACGCCCCCTGGGGCAAGGTGTCCCAGCGGTGGTGGCAGGAGTACGAGCGCTACCTGCACCTCTTCACCGATGAGGCCGTCCTCTACGACGCCACCGGCGCCACCGTCCGCTTCACCAAGAACGCCGACGGCACCTTCACCACGCCCAAGGGCTACTCGAAGGACCTGAAGAAGAACGCCGACGGCACCTACACGCTGACCGACCGCAAGTCCGGCTCGAAGGACACCTACGACGAGCACGGCACCCTGACCAAGGTCACGGACAAGAACAAGGGCGCCATCACCGTCGAACAGCACGACGACGAAACCGAGCACAGGGGCTTCAAGCTCACCGAGACCCGCTCCGGGCGCTGGATCGACCTGGTCAAGACCGACGCGAGCCAATGGCAGGCCAAGGACCACACCGGCCGCACCGCCGTCTTCGACCTCGACGCAGCCGGCGACCTGACGAAGACCACGGACACCGAGGGCAAGGCGACCCTCTTCGGCTACGACTCCTCCCGGCGCCTGACGAAGATCACGACGCCCGAGGGGCGCGTCACGGTCTTCACCTACGACGATCACAACCGTGTGCGGTCCATGCTGCGGGCCACCGACTTCAACGGCTCCGGCCACACCGGCCCCACGTACACCTACGCCTACTCGAACACCGCCCCCTCCGCGGCCGGGACCACGACGGTCACCGACCCCGAGCAGCACGCCACGAAGTACGAGCACAACGCCGACGGCGGCGTCACCAAGGTCACCGACGCCCTCAACCACTCCCGCAAGCGGACGTTCGACCCCCACCACAACGTCGACACCGCCGAGGACGCCATGGGCGTCGGCGGCGCCGCCGGAAACGTCACCGACTACGGCTGGGACACCCGCAACAACCTCACCTCGGCGAAACTGCCCAGCGGGGCCACCACATCACTGACCGGGTATCAGACCATCTCCGGTGCGGATCTGCCCGGCACGCTCACGAGTGCCGACGGCGAGAAGACCGACTACACCTATGACACGGCGGGCAACACCAAGTCCGTCGCGGTCACGGGCACCGGCGGCGGCAAGCGGACCTTCGACCGCAACGCGGCCACGCCGACCTGCGGCGGCTTCGAAGGCCAGGTCTGCAAGGCCACCACGACCCTGACGACAACCAAGTCGGTTTCCACGTCGTTCACTTACGACGCCAAGGGCAATCTGTCCAAGGTGACCCCGCCCGCCCCGCTCGGCGCCACCACCTACACCTACGACGCGCAGGGCCGTCCCGAAACGGTCACCGACGGGCGCGGCATCAAGACGGTGTACCAGTACGACAAGCGTGACCGCGTCGTCCTGGTGTCCTCCACCAACGCCACGGTGCGCTACCACTACGACGGCGACGGCAACCTCAGACAGCGCGACGACGCCACCGGCGTGACCACGTACGAGTTCGACCCGCTGTCCAGGGAGACGGTCCGCACCCTGCAGAACGGCTCGCAGACCAGACTCACCTACACCCCGGCCGGCAACGTCGACACCTACGAGGACCCGGCCGGCGTCACGGACTACACCTGGAACGAAGTCAACAAGCTCTCCGCGCTGAAGGACCCGACGGGCAAGACCACCACGTACAAGTACAACGCCAACGACTTCCGCACCACGACGACCTACCCCGGCGGCACGGTCCAGGAGGTCACCCCGGACAAGTCCAGCAGGCCGGAGAGGATCAAGGCGACCTCACCCAAGGGCACCCTGGTCGACCTCGCCTACTCCTACTCCAACGCCGGTACGGACGGCACCAAGATCCGCACCCGCACCGACGCCGTCGCCGGGCTGAAGACCACCTACACCTACGACAGCGCAGGCCGCTTCTCCTACGCCAAGGAGGAAAAGGGCACCACGCTCAACTCCTCCTGGCAGTACTGCTACGACCAGGCCGGCAACCTCACCAGCCAGGGCGTCGACCCCGGCTGCCCCCGTGGCACCACCTACACCATCAACGACGCCCAGCAGATCACCGCCAAGAACGGCTCCACCGCCAACTGGTCCTACGACAAGACCGGTAACGAGACCGCCGGCGCCTCCACGCCCGAGGGCACCCGGACCGGCGAGACCTGGTCCGACTACAGCCAGCTCACGTCGATCACCGTCGCCGGCAAGACCTACGCCGGCCAGTACGGTTCCACCGACCAGAGCGAGCGGATCAAGCTCGGCGACACCTTCTTCCACAACGGCCCGCTCGGCCTGTCGGCCAAGACCACGGCCGGAGTCGACATGGGATTCAACCGGGAGCCCGGGGGCACCTTGAACTCCATGACGACCGGGGGCAAGTCGTACTACTACCTCACCGACGCGATCGGCTCCGTCGTCGCGCTCGCCGACGAGACCGGCACCAAGGTGAACTCCTACGCCTACAGCCCCCGAGGCGTCGAGCGCGGCACCACCACCGAGAAGACCCCCCAGCCCTACCGGTTCGCCGGCGGCTTCCAGGACCCGACCGGCCTGTACCACTTCTCGGCCCGCTACTACGACCCCAACATCGGCCGCTTCACCAGCCCCGACCCCTCCGGCCAGGAGAAGAACCCCTACCTCTACGCCGAAGGCGACCCCGTCAACCGCATCGACCCCAGCGGCCTGGCGTCTCAAGGCCTGAATCTTGAGGTGTGTGCCTTTGGGGGGTGCCTCGGGGGTGGCGTCAGCGTCAATGACGACGGCGCGATCCATCCCAGCCTCTCCGTGGGGGCGGGCACCCCGGGAGTGAGCGGGGGGTACGAAGCGAGCGCCAGTGACGCCTCCGCCGGTTGGACGGGCGAGGCGGAGTGCTCAGCGGGCTACTACCGCGCATCGGCCAGTACGCAGGGCGAGACAGCGGCCGGAGCCAGCACTTCGTTCAGTGGCAAGCCGGGGTGCTCGGCCAAGATAAAGAAGACCTGGTAACAGAGAGGGCGAGAGATGCTTGCAGTGGAACTGGCGGCCCCCGGCGGAGGGCCTGACGGCCCGCCGTGGCTCGGTATCGCCTTCGGCGTCCTTGTGGTGATCGGAGTCATCTTCTTCGCCGTGAGCCTCATGCGAGGCCGAGGAAAATAGAAGGGAAGGCTCGAAGGTACCGGGGGCGTGATCCTCGCCGAGGTGGACGACAAGAGGGCTGAAGCTCCTTTCGCTCCGTGGCTCACAGCCACGGCGAAGATCACGACGTTCCTGTGCATCGCCTTCGGGTCGACGACGAACAACAGAGGCCCGTCATGAGTGCGCGCCTTTCGCGCATGCTTCATCCGGCATCGGTCCCGGCTCCGGAAGGGGCCGGGACCGATGCCGTCGACGTTCAATCGGCAACCGGGGGCACGTCGTACTGCCACCTCACCGGCGCGACCGGCTCCGTCGTCGCGCTCGCCGACGAAAGCGGCACCACCACCGAGAATGTCCCCCACCTCGCCCGCCACCGCATCAGCGTCCTGTTTCGCCATGCTCCGCGACGGAACCTTCTACCAACCCGGAAGCCCCCGACTCGCTCGACGAAAGGCACAGAGGCCGACCACGGCACCCGGGTCACCCGCCCCGGCACCCCTCACGGCACCTGGGCCGCCCGCCGCGGCAGCCACACCCACATCAGCACCACTCCGGCCACCAGCACCCCGGCGCCCACCCGGAACGCGAGCGCGTAGCCCTCCGTCAGGGCCTGCGGGGTCGCGCTGCCCGCCGATTCGGACGCCGCCAGGGTGGACAGGACGGCCAGCCCCAGGGAACCGCCCATCGTGCGGGACGTGTTGACGAGGCCGGAGACCAGGCCAGCCTCCTCGGGGGCCGCGCCGGAGGTGGCAAGGGAGGCGAGGGGGGTCGCCGCCAGGCCCGCGCCGAGCATCATGAGGACGCCGGGGAAGAGGATCGCCGTGGCGTAGGAGCCGTCGGCGGTCATCGTGGACTGCCAGGCGAAGCCGGCCACGGCGACCAGGGTGCCCAGCGCGGCGACGTTGCGCGGGCCGACCGGGCGCATCAGGCGGGGTGCGAGCTTGGAGGCGAGGATGACGGCGAGGGAGCTCGGGACCAGGGCGAGGCCGGCCTCGATCGGGGTGTAGCCGAGGACGTTCTGCGCGTAGAGGGTCATGAAGAACCACATGCAGAACATCGCGGAGCCGCACAGGAACATCGAGACGTTCGCCGAGGAGACCGAGCGCACGCGCAGGAGGCCGAGCGGCATCAGCGGGTTCGCCGTGCGGGCCTCGACCGCAAGGAACGCCCCGAGGAGGACCAGTCCGGCGACCAGCGGAAGCAGGGTGGCCGGTGCCGTCCAGCCCGCCGCCTCCGTCTGGGAGATGCCGTAGGCCAGCGTGCCGAGACCGGCCGTGACGAGCAGCGCGCCCGGCAGGTCGAGGCGCCGGCCGTCCCCGGCGCGGCCCTCGGTGAGGAACCAGGCGGCGGCGCACAGCACCACGGCCCCGACGGGCACGTTGATCAGCAGCACCCAGCGCCAGGAGAGCGTCTCCACCAGCAGCCCGCCGACCAGGCCGCCCGCCGCGCCGCCACCGGCCCCGACCGCCGTCCAGGTCCCGATCGCCCGGGCCCTCGCGGCGCCCTCCGGCACCGACGCGGTGAGGATCGTCAGCGTGGAGGGCGCCAGCACCGCCGCGCCGAGCCCCTGCACGGCCCGCGCCATCAGCAGCTGCCAGTCGTCCTGTGCCAGCCCGCCGGCCGCGGAGGCCAGGGTGAACAGGCCGAGCCCGACGAGGAACATCCGCTTGCGGCCGTAGAGGTCCCCGGCGCGTCCGCCGAGCAGCATGAAGCCGGCGAAGGCGATGGCGTAGGCGTTCACCACCCACTGCAGGCCCTGCTCGCCGAGGCCCAGCCCGGTCCGCATCGACGGCAGCGCCACGTTGACGACGGACACGTCCAGCACGACGAGGAACTGCCCGGCGCACGTGAGCGCCACCACGAGCCACATCGGCGGCGCTCCGCGCGGACGAAGCCGGGACAGCCGGGGAAGTCGGGATATGCGGGGGCGTCGGGCGGTGTCGGCATCGGCGGGTTCGAGCATGGGTGTCATGCTCTCAACCGCCTCGCGCCCCTTGCATCGGGATATCGCAGGGCGCGGTGCTCGGTCCCGGGACCTAGGCCTCCGGACAAACCACTACGGATCTCCCCATAGTCCCCCGCCAGGCCCAAGGAAAGGTCAAGTTTTCGTTAGGGTGCCAAAGCAACGGAATAGTTGCCTGGACATACGAGGTTCGGAGTCCACGTAACCCGACACTCCCCGGCCTGGAGGCCCTCCTCAATGACGCAGACGACGACAGACCGCCCCGCCGGCAGAGCGAGCGGGGCCGTGGTCCCGGTGCTCGCCTTCGCGGGCATCGTTGTCGCGGTGATGCAGACCCTGCTCGTTCCGGTGATCAAGGACCTGCCGCAACTGCTGGACACCGCCCCCAGCAACGCCACCTGGGTCCTCACCTCGACCCTCCTGTCGGGCGCGGTGGCCACCCCCATCATGGGCCGCCTCGGCGACCTCTACGGCAAGCGCCGCATGCTGATCCTCAGCCTGGCCGTGATGGTCGTCGGCGCCCTGGTCAGCGCACTCACCAGCGATCTGCTGCTCATGATCACCGGTCGTACCCTCCAGGGCTTCGCGATGGGCGCGATCCCGCTCGGCATCGGCCTGATGCGCGACATGCTGCCCCGCGAGAAGCTCGGCTCGGCGATGGCCCTGATGAGCTCCTCCATCGGCGTCGGCGGCGGCCTCGCCCTGCCCGCCGCCGCCCTGGTCGCCCAGCACAGCGACTGGCACACCCTCTACTACGGGGCCGCCGGCCTCGGCCTCGTGGCCATCGCCCTCACCCTCCTCGTCGTACCGGAGTCCTCGATGCGTGCCGAGGGCTCCTTCGACCTGCCGGGCGCGCTCGGCCTGTCCGCCGGGCTCGTCCTGTTCCTGCTGCCGATCACCAAGGGCAGCGACTGGGGCTGGGCCTCCGGCACCACCCTCGGCCTGTTCGGCGCCTCGGCGGTCGTGCTCGTGCTGTGGGGAGTGATGGAGCTGCGCCTGAAGGCCCCGCTGGTCGACCTGCGCACCACGGCCCGACCGGCCGTCCTCTTCACCAACCTCGCCTCGATCATGGTCGGCGTCTCCTTCTACGTCGTCTCCCTGGTCCTGCCGCAGCTGCTCCAGCTGCCGACGTCCACCGGCTACGGCCTCGGCCAGTCGATGGTCGTCGCGGGTCTGCTCGTCGCGCCGCTCGGCCTGACGATGATGTTCACCGCGCCCGTCTACGCCCGGCTGTCCGCCAAGTACGGGCCCAAGTTCACCCTGATTCTCGGCCTGCTGATCATCGCGATCGGCTACGGCGCCGGTCTCGGCCTGATGAGCGCCGCCTGGCAGAGCCTGGTCATCTCGGTCCTGCTGGGCGCGGGCATCGGCCTGGCCTACTCCTCGCTGCCCGCGCTGATCGTGGGCGCCGTCCCGGCGTCGGAGACGGGTGCGGCCAACGGTCTCAACACCCTGATGCGCTCCATCGGCACATCGGTGTCCAGCGCCGTGATCGGCATGGTGCTGGCCGACACCGCGAACAACGTCGGCGGCGTCGAGATCCCGACCATGCACGGCTTCCGGGTCTCCTTCCTGATCGCGACGGGAGCGGTGGCCGTGGGCCTGCTCCTGGCGCTGTTCCTGCCGGGCCGACGGCCTTCGAACAAGCCGCAGTTGCGGGCCGGCAGCGAGGAGGACGCGGCGCTGGAGCGCGCCGAGCAGGTGCTGCGGGGCTTCCGCGGCCGGGTGCTGGGCGCCGACGGCTCGCCGGTCGCCCGCGCCACGGTCACGCTGATCGACCGCCGCGGCCGTCAGGCCGGAGCCACGCTCTCCGCCGAGGACGGCAGCTACGCGCTCACCGTCCCCGACCGGGGCTCCTACGTCGTGGCGGCCCGGGCCACGGGCCACGGTCCGCTCGCCTCGTCCGCGAGCCACACGGGCGACGAGCGCCCGGTCGACCTGGACCTGTCGCTCCCGGGCGAGACGGTCTCCGCCTGACCCAACTACTCACCGGTACCCCCTGTCGTGTCACGGCAGGGGGTACGGCACGATGGGCGCCCGAACCGTCGTACGACCGAGAGGAACCCCATGCCCGCGGCGCCGAAGCCCGAGATCCTGGCCGCGTTCGAGGCGGCGAAGGGGTTCATGCCCGCCGGTGAGGGCCTCGCGCTGTACGCGGCTGCCGTGGAGGCCGGGCGGCTCGGGCTGCCGCTGCTGGAGGTCGGCACCTACTGCGGCCGGTCCACGATCCTGCTCGCCGACGCGGCCCGCGAGGCCGGGGTCAGCGCGCTCACCGTGGACCACCACCGGGGCAGCGAGGAGCAGCAGCCGGGCTGGGACTACCACGACCCGGAGACGGTCGACCCCGGGATCGGCCTGATGGACACGCTGCCCACGTTCCGCCGCACGCTGCACCGGGCGGGCCTGGAGGAGCACGTGGTGGCGCTGGTCGGGCGCTCCCCGCAGATCGCCGCGTTCTGGGGGACGCCGCTGGGGTTCGTCTTCATCGACGGCGGCCACACCGACGAGCACGCCACGGCCGACTACGAGGGCTGGGCGCCGCACGTCGCCGAGGGCGGGCTGCTGCTCATCCATGACGTCTTCCCCGACCCGCAGGACGAGTTCACCGGCCAGGCCCCCTACCGGATCTACCTCCGGGCCCTCGCCTCCGGCGCGTTCACCGAGGTCTCGGCGACGGACTCGCTGCGGGTGCTGCGGCGCACGGGGCCGGGCATCTGACGCACCGGCACTCCCTCCCGGCGGCGTTCGCCGAGGTCCCGCTCACGGACCCGGGCCGCGGGTCCCGCGACACACGGGCCCGGCCGTCTGGC
>NZ_JBVJSX010000001.1:227373-367155 GCF_055606225.1 Streptomyces sp. NPDC037100
GCACTCCCTCCCGGCGGCGTTCGCCGAGGTCCCGCTCACGGACCCGGGCCGCGGGTCCCGCGACACACGGGCCCGGCCGTCTGACGCACGGCACTCGCTCCGGCGGCTGGGCGGGTGAACCGCACCCCCGACACCCCTGCCCGGTCGGCCCACGGGCGGCGTGGCGCGTCGGCGGGCGACCGCCACTGCCCAAGGATCCGGGCGCGTGGCACACACCTTCGAAGAGCTCGTGGAGAAGCAGCGCGCGGCGGACGAGGCGTACGCCCGTGTGCGTCAGCTGCAGGACGCGTACGGGCCGCCCACCCAGACCACGTGGAGCGACCAGCAGACCAGCACCTGGGAGACGGCCTGGCGGGCCTGGCGCGATCTCGCCCGGGACGTCCAGGCGGCGGTGACGGGGTACGCGAAGCAGGAGGGCACACCGCGTCAGGAGGTCGAGGCGCGGGTGAAGGAGGCGGTACGGCACGGGGACAGCGGCGGGAACGGGGCGTAGCCGCCACCCGTCGGGCCGTCCTCGGGCCGCTGCCCCCGCTCACGGCCGCTAGGGTGGCTGGCGTGTCGTACGTAGGCCCGGACTTCGAACCTCCCCAGCCCCGCCGCCCCCGCCGCGGCCCCCTGACCGTCGCGCTCGCCGCGCTGGTGCCGGGGGCGCTGCTCGGCTGGCTGGTGTACGAGACGGTGGGCGGCTCCGGGGACGACGGGGGTTCGGGGCGGGCGACCGCAGGGTCCTCCTCGCCCGCCGCGTCGAGCGCGCCCTCCGACGACGCCAAGGAGCCGAGCGCCTCCCCGAAGCCCACGGCCACGCCCTCGGCGTCCGCGCCCGCCGCCTCCGGCCCGCTCAAGGGCAAGGTCGTCGTCATCGACCCGGGGCACAACCCGGGCAACTTCCGGCACGCTTCCGAGATCAACCGCAAAGTGGACATCGGGACGAACTCCAAGGAGTGCGACACCACGGGCACGTCCACCAACGACGGTTACACCGAGGCGAAGTTCACGCTGGACGTGGCGCACCGGATGCGCACGCTGCTGCAGAAGCAGGGCGCCACGGTGAAGCTGACGCAGGACGGCGACCGGCCGTTCGGGCCGTGCGTGGACGAGCGGGCCCGGATCGGCAACCAGGCGAAGGCCGACGCCGTCGTCTCGATCCACGCGGACGGCTCGGGCGCCGGCAACCGCGGCTTCCACGTGATCCTGCCGGGCGCGGTCCACTCCGGCGCCGCGGACACCCGGGCGATCGTCGGCCCCTCCCGCGATCTCGGCGAGCGCGTCGCGGGCCGCTTCGTGGCCGTCACCGGCAGCGCGCCCTCCAACTACATCGGCGACGGCGGTCTCGTCACGCGTAAGGACCTGGGCGGTCTCAATCTGTCAACGGTTCCCAAGGTGTTCATCGAGTGCGGCAACATGCGCGATAGCAAGGACGCGGCGTTGCTCACCAGCGGCGCGTGGCGACAGAAGGCGGCGCAAGGGATCTCCGAGGGAATCGTGAGTTTTCTGCGCGGGTAGTCCCGGACCGGCAGATCCCGGCGGACACCCTGACGTGGCGGACGATAGGGTCCTCCTTACGATGAGGGGCCTCCCCCGCGCTTCACACCGAGTCCGGACGGCGGCATGGTGACAGCGACGCCTCTACCGACGATGAGACGACCTACGAAGGACCTGAAGTGAATATCCGCTCCCTCACTCGGGGCGACGGCGTGGTGATCGGAGCAGCGGTATTGCTGTTGATCGCGTCGTTCCTCGACCTCTACTCGTTCGACAATGTCCCCGACAGCGTCGACCTCCCCAGCCTGTGGGGCAGCGGCCCGGTCGTGTTCAGCGTCGTGCTGGCCGGGATCATCGGCGCCGCACTCGTCGTCGTCGCGCGTGGCCTGCCGCAGGCCCCGAAGATCGCGGGGATCGAGCTCGGCCAGTTCGGCGCCGCCTTCACGGTGTTCGCCGCGTGGAGCGCGCTCGGCAACATCTTCGACGTGCCCGGTGGCTTCGACAACATCGGTGACAACGGCAGCGAGGGGGCCCCGAGCCCCGGCATCGGCATCATCCTCGCCCTCGTCGCCACGCTGCTGATGGCCGCCGCCGCCCTCGCCACCCCCCTCGTCCCGGCCCTCAAGGGCGCCCTCCTCCCGGCTCCCCGCCCGGCCGCCCCGCAGCCCTACGGCGCCCAGCCCCCCGGTGGTTACGGCTACCCGGGCGCGCAGCAGCCCGGTGGCTACGGCCAGCCGCAGCCGGGGCAGCCGTACGGCGGTCAGCCGCAGCCCCAGCAGGCGCAGGCGCAGGCCCCGCAGCCGCCGGCCGGGGACTTCTCCCCGTTCTGGTTCGCGGTGCCGGTGCCGCGGCCGCTGTTCGCGGAGGACGGCTCGCCGACGCCGATCGCCGAACTCGCCCCGGGCACCTGGTACCTGGCCGTCGAGCAGCGCGGAGCGGCCCTGGTCGCCCAGACGCAGGACGGCCGCCGCGGTGTCCTGCAGGACACGTCGGGCATCCAGCGCGGCTGAGCCCGCACACCTCTCGCACGGCCCCTCGCCCTTCCGGGTGGGGGGCCGTTGCCGTACAGTCGTCGCCTCCGTCAGCTGACGTACCGTCAGGAGGCAGGCATGCGGCTCGGTCTCGCGCTCGGCTACTGGGGCCGCGGCCCCTCCCCCGACCACGTGCGCCTCGCGCAGGAGGCCGAACGGCTCGGCTACGACTCGGTCTGGACGGCGGAGTCCTGGGGCTCGGACGCGTTCACCCCGCTCACCTGGATCGCGGCGCACACCTCCCGCATCCGCCTGGGCACGGCGGTGGCGCAGATGGCGGCCCGGTCACCGGCCACGACCGCGATGCACGCCCTCACCCTGGACCATCTCTCCGGCGGCCGCGTGATGCTGGGCCTCGGTCTGTCGGGCCCGCAGGTCGTCGAGGGCTGGTACGGCCGCCCGTTCCCCGCCTCGCCGCTCACCGCCACCCGCGAGTACGTCGACGTCCTGCGGCAGGTACTGCGCCGCGAGGGCCCCGTGGAACTGGCCGGCCGCTTCCACTCCCACCCCTACCGGGGCCCGGACG
This sequence comes from Streptomyces sp. NPDC037100, assembly GCF_055606225.1. NCBI lineage: Bacteria > Bacillati > Actinomycetota > Actinomycetes > Kitasatosporales > Streptomycetaceae > Streptomyces > Streptomyces sp. NPDC037100. The sequence goes on from NZ_JBVJSX010000001.1 coordinate 230,413, forward strand.
CCACGGGTCTCGGCAAGCCCCTCAAGCCGATCACCCACCCGCTGCGCGCCGATCTGCCCGTCCTGCTGGGCGCGGAAGGCCCGAAGAACGTCGCCCAGACGACCCGGATCGCCGACGGCTGGCTGCCGCTGTACTGGGCACCGACCCGGCCGGAGGTCTACGGCCCGGCCCTGGCGGAGCTGCCCGAGGAATTCATGGTCGCGCCGATGACACAGGTCCGGGTCTGCGACGACGTCGCCGAGGGCCTGCTGCCCGTGAAGACGATGCTCGGCTTCTACATCGGCGGCATGGGCCACGCGGCCCGCAACTTCCACGCCGACCTGATGGCGCGCATGGGCTACGAGGAGGAGGCCCGCCGGATCCAGCGGCTGTTCCTCGACGGCCGCCGGGAGGAGGCCGTGCTCGCCGTCCCCGACGCCTTCGCCGACGAGATCTCCCTGGTCGGGCCGCGTGAACGCATCGCCGAGCGGCTGGAGGCGTGGCGGAAGGGGCCGGTGACCGACCTGCTGGCCCTCGCCCCCGACCCGCACTCCCTGCGCGTGCTCGCCGACCTCAACTCCCGCTGAGCGGCGGCGCGGTCACCAGAAGATTGCGATCGCCTCCAGCGTCACCTCCCGGGTGTCCTCGCGCCAGCCGGTCATCTTGCCGAGGCAGCGGGCCGTGAAGGTGCCGGCCGGGATGGAGCGGCGCGCGTCCCCGGGGGCCACGACGCGCATGTGCACCGGGGGTTGTCCGGCGCCGTACTCGGCCCGCAGGACGAATCCCTCCGCCGCGTCCGGCACGCGGGTGAACACCCCTTTGACGGAGACGAATTCGCCGATGCGGCTCAGGGTCACCGCGCGGCCGTCCGCCAGGTTGTCGGCGAGGTTCCGGTTCGGGACGACCGTCAGCGTGGTCAGGTCGGCGTGCACGATGGCGTCGGCCCGGTCGAAGGCCTCCATGACCACGCCGATCACGTTGATCGGCTTGTCCTTGCGCACGAACTTGCGGAACGTCTCCTGGCTGACGTCCCGTTTCAGCCGGAACCGGAACAGCCATGTCAGCATCCGGCTCCAGAAGCCGACGCTCGTGTCGACCTTCGTCCGCAGCTCGACGGCCTCCTCCAGCGCGGACCGGTAGTTGCCGAGCTCGTACAGGTCCATCACCGCCTGCTCGTCCAGGTACAGGCAGATGCTGTACGCCGACTGCCAGCGCCGCAGGTTCCTGCCCCGCTCCCGGGCATGGCGCACCAGCACCACCGCGAGCACCACCGCGCCGGCGGCCGTCGCCAGCCAGACCGTCATCCACGGCCACCACAGGCTCCACCACAGTGCGTCAGTGACAGCCACGGATCTCCCTGAAAGCCTCGGAAAGGGACGAGTCGACGGCGTCCACCATCCGTCCGCCCGTTCTCTGCGCCGCGCGCCGCAGCTCACCGGCGTCGGCGTCGCCGAAGTGGACGGGGTAGGTGTGGACGGCGGCGCGCACGGCGGCGGGCAGCGCGCTGTGGCGGCGCACGAACTCCGCGTAGGGCAGGCCCGCGTTGTTCTCGCCGTCGGTCATCAGGACGAGTGAGACGGAGCGGTCGGGGTCGGCGGCCAGTTCGCGGGCGGCGGTGCGGTAGCCGTGGTCGAGGGCGGACCATACGGCGGTGGCGTCGCCGTAGCCTCCCCGGGCGACGGTGTCGGCGAGGGCCGTCAGATCCTTCGGGCCGGTGACGGTGACGGTCCTTTCCCCCAGCACCCGGCCGCCGAACCGGACGACGGTGAGCCGCTCGCCCCGGTGGAAGCGGGCGAACTTGCCGGAGGCGGTGGGGTCCGCGCCGCTGAGCCCGGCGAAGGCCTCGCGCAGGGCGGCCATCCGGGCGCCGCGCATCGAGCCGGAGAAGTCGAGCAGGAAGACCACCTGGCTGGTGGTGCGCCGGTCGGGGTCGCCGTAGTCCGCCAACAGGGTTCGCAGGACGACGGGTCGGTCGGGGTAGAAGAGGGCGTTGCCGACCGGTTCGCGCAGCCGGGCCTCCCGGGTGACCGTCATGTTCACGGGACGGCGCAGCGTGTGCCGCATGATCTGCCGCTGCACCGAGTCGCGCCGCAGCCACTGCGTGACCTTGTCGTACGCGGTGCGCCGGGCCGGGTTCAGCAGGAGCAGCGGGAAGTCCGCCAGGACCGTGCCGTCCTCGGGACGGACGATCTCCAGGCGTTCGTCGAGGCGGCCGCCGGCGTCGAGGGCGAGCAGATCGGACTCGTACGTGATGAGGGCGTTCGCCTCGTCCTGGTGGTCGGCGTAGGAGTCGACGAGGGCGGGGCCGGTGTCGGCGGTGAGGGTCTGGCCGGAGCGGAAGCCGCGCAGCCGGTCGCAGGAGACGTCCTCGGGGCGCAGCGCGGCTCCGGTGCCGGCCGCGGCGGTGGCGACGCCGACGAGAGCGGCCAGTCCGCTGCCGGCGTGCCCGGGGTCTGCCATGCCGAAGCGGACGGTGCCGGTGGCGGCGGCGTCGGCGATGTCGGCCCAGCTGAGCCGGGAGCCGGGCACCTGGGCGCGCAGCCGCCGCGCCACGTCCGGCTTCAGGCCGACGACGACGGGGGACGTCATGGTGGACGTGCGCTGCAGCCCGCGGATCGCGTTCTTGTCGCTGAGACGCAGATAGCTGTCGGAGGACAGCCACGCGAGGTCGTACCGGTCGCGGTCCGGGGCCCTGGTCTCGGCGTCGGCCCGGAGGTCGAGACGCAGATCGACACCGGTCTCGTCCTTCAACTCGTCCAGCAGCGGGGCGAGTACGGCGAGGTCGGGGCCGGCGAGCACGCGCAGCCGGACCGTGTCGCCGTCTCCGTCGCCCGAGCAGGCGGTGAGGAGGCTCGCGACGAGCGCCAGGCAGAGCGCCGGCAGACCCCGGCGGCGCCTCACCGGCTGCCCGCCCGGTCCTGGCAGTCGCCGACGATCTCGATCATTCTCTCCAGCAGGGGCAGGCTGGGCAGCACCGCCCGGGTGTCGTCGGAGGAGGTGGTGGGCACCGGGATGTGCCGCTCGGTGAGGAACCGGGCGAGCTCGTCGCCGGTCGCGCCGCCGGTGGCGTTGCGGGCCCGGAAGCCCAACTCCATGGCCCGGTGCTGGAGTTCCGGATCCTTGGCGACCAGTTCGCCGAGCCGGGCGCCCTTGCCGGTCAGCGCGACGAGCTGGGGTTCGGTGACGAAGCGGGTGGACGGGTAGAGCAGGACGCGCTCGTCGTCGGTCGCGCCCTTCTCGGCCTGGCGCCCGATCTGGTGGGCGAGGAACTGGTGCTCGTAGATCACCGTCACCGGGGCGATGCTCTGCCCGTCGGGTGACAGATACGTTTCGGCCCGCTCGGACGACGGCAGGCCCTGTTCGACGAGGAGCGGCTTGATCTTCCGGGCGAGCCGCTCCGCCTCGGCCTCGTTGTCCGGCGCGTCGTTCCCGTGCTCGACGAAGGCCACGAGTCCGAGGTAGGTGCCGGCGGAGTTGGCTTCGCAGATGTCCGAGGTCTGGGCGAGGATCTTGTTGCCGTTGCGGACGCGGTCGTCGCGGTCGATCTCGTCCCAGCGGTAGCCGTTCTCGGGGTCGCGTCGGACGCCCGCCCGCTTGCCCCGGGCCAGGTCGATGAACTTCCGCATGTCGAGGGTGTAGTACATCGGCCTGCCCGCCGGGCCCGGCAGGCGCTTCGCGACGCCTTCCGCCGTGAGCACCTCGGCGTAGTCCCGGTAGGTGGCCAGCACGATGGGGCTGACGAACGGGCGGTACAGCAGCACCGGACGGTTCGCCCGGGCGCGCTCCCGGCTGATCAGGTCGGCGGCCGGCTGACCGGAGGGGAAGACGACGTCGTATCCCTCGTAGTCCTGCTTGGCGATCTCACGCGAGCCCATGTTGGTGATGTGCACGCGGAAGCCGTGCTTCATCAGCAGCCGCTCGACGACGGGGTCCTGGAAGAAGTCCCTCTTCGAGGCCATCTTGGCCTCGATGGTGACCACCTGCCGCAGCGGCAGCAGCAGGTTCCCGGAGGCCACGAGCAGGGCCAGCCCGACGACCGGGACGGGCAGCGCCGACGCCAGCACTCTGCGCAGACGTCGGCGCGGGGGTCTGGTGACGGTCAGCCGCGGCTCTTCGATGGCGGGTCTGTTCGCGGGCACCTGCATGCTCCCCCCGTGACACCGGCGTCCTCCCCGAGTGGCCGGGCCAGGATCGTCGGTGATGCCGGTGTACCCCGAACGACCCTTCGGGGAACGTGGGTTGGCCGCACGGGGAAGCCCGCGAAGGAGGCCGGAGGAAGCGGCTCGACGGGCCGGGTTTCATCCAGAGTTCAAGGGCAATCCGGAAAGCATGTCCCCTCGATATCGCAACGGTGCGAATCAAGCCGGCACGATCGTCGCAGTCGTGGCCGACATCATGGCCCTCATCCTGGGTCTCTGGATCCTGATGTACCTGCTGGACGCCAACCCCGGCAATTCGTTCGTCCAGTTCATCCACGACGCGGCCCGCTGGCTCGCCGGCTGGTCGCACGACCTGTTCACGTTCGACGAGGCGTGGGCCCGAGTGGTCTGCGGCTACGGCCTGGCAGCCGTGGTGTACCTGCTTGTGGGCCACGCGATCGCCAATCGAGCACGGCACTGACATCCCGGTGAGGGGCTCGCCCTCCAGGGGCGCGGGGAACTGCGCGACAAGCCACGCACACCCCGCGCCCGCGCAACGGGCGAGCCCACCGAGCTCTCAGGCGCAGCAGTCCGAGTCCTCCAGCCCCACGGGCAAGTCCCCGCCGAAAACCTGGCACGTGGCCTCATGCCCACCCAACGCGGCAACGGCCAGCAACAGCGACCCCGCGGTCCACGTCGTCAACTCCCGCGGCCAGATCGCGTCGTCGTCGAAGACGTACCCGGTCCAGTAAAGCCCGCTCTCCGGATCCCGCAGATGCTGGATCGACTGCAGGATCTCCAGCGCCCGGTCGGACTCCCCCATCGCCCACAGCGCGAGCGCGAGTTCGGCCGACTCACCCCCCGTCACCCACGGGTTGGGCACCACGCACCGCACCCCCAGCCCGGGGACGACGAACCGGTCCCAGTCCTCCTCGATCCGGGCCTTGGCCTGCGCGCCGGTCAGGGCACCGCCGAGCACCGGGTAGTACCAGTCCATCGAGTACCGGTTCTTGTCGAGGAACCGCTCGGGGTGGTGGCGTATCGCGTGTCGCAGCGCACCCGCCGCCAACTCCCAGTCCGGTTGGGCCTCTTCGCGCTGCTCGGCGATGGCGAGAGCGCAGCGCAGGGCGTGGTGGATGGAGGAACTCCCCGTCAGCAGGGCGTCCGTGGTCTCGGTTCCGTCATCGTCGCGCCGCCAGCCGATCTGCCCGCCGGGCTGCTGCAGGCGCAGCACGAACTCGACCGCCGCGTACACCGCCGGCCACATCCGGTCCAGGAACGCGTCGTCGCCGGTGGAGAGGTAGTGGTGCCAGACGCCGACGGCTATGTAGGCGACGAAGTTGGTCTCCCGGCCCCGGTCGGTGACCGCGTCGAACTCGCCGTCGGTGTAGGCGGCGTACCAGGAGCCGTCCTCGTTCTGGTGCCGGGCCAGCCACAGGTAGGCCCGCTCGGCGGCCTCGTGCTCGCCGGCCGTGTCCAGGGCCATGGCCGCCTCGACGTGGTCCCACGGGTCGAGGTGGTGCCCCCGGAACCAGGGGATCGCACCGTCCTCGCGCTGCACGGCGAGGATGCCGGCGACGGTCGCGGCGGCCTCCCCCGCGGTGAGGACCCCGGGCAGGACCAGATGTTCCGTCCGGGGAGTGGTCACGTGGCGTCCGCCCCGGTGTCGGCCAGACGCGGCAGGTGCGGCTTGGTCGCGTACGCCACGAAGCTCTTGCCGATCAGCGGGTTCAGTGCCTGCTCGGCGACCCGGGTGGCCAGCGGCTTCTTCATGATGTCCCAGACGAGCAGCTTGTGGTACGCCCGCACCGGCAGCGCCTTGTCGTTGTCGACGCCGAACGCGCACTTGAGCCACCAGTAGGGCGAATGCAGGGCGTGGGCGTGGTGCGTGCCGTAGGGCTCCAGGCCGGCCTCGCGGATCTTCTCCAGCAGTTCGTCCGCCTTGTAGATGCGGATGTGGCCGCCCTCGACCTCGTGGTAGGCGTCGGAGAGGCTCCAGCAGACCTTCTCGGGGCCGTAGCGCGGGACGGTGACGGCGATGCGCCCGCCGGGCTTGAGCACCCGCACCATCTCCGCGAGGACGCCCTTGTCGTCCGGGATGTGCTCCATGACCTCGGAGATGATCACGACGTCGAAGGACTCGTCGGGGAAGGGCAGCGCGAGGGCGTCGCCCTCCATCGCGGTGGCGGTGGCGCCCTCGGGGGCCTCACCGGCCTCCTTCATCGCCGCGAACCACTTCGCGACCTCGCGGATCTCCTCGGCGTTCTGGTCCAGCGCCACGACCTGCGCGCCGCGCCGGTAACACTCGAACGCGTGCCGCCCGGCCCCGCAGCCGAGGTCCAGGACCCGGTCACCCGGGGCGAGCGGGAACCGGGAGAAGTCGACGGTCAGCACGTGGCCCTGCTTTCGGAGTTGACGCCTTCTACATCTGCCGGGGCTGCGGAGACAGCACCTGCCGTGACTGCGGGGGCTGTGGGTACAGCACCTGCCGTGGGGCCCGAACGGCCGGAAACCCGCGGCACGTAGCGCGCCCCGGCCCTGTCGATCGCCTCGCGGTAGCGGGCCACCGTGCCCTCCGCGGCCCTGGCCCAGGTGAAGTGCCGGAGCACGCGCTCCCGTCCGGCCGCGCCGAGGCGGGCGCGCAGGTCCGCGTCGGACAGCAGGCGGCCCAGGCCGGCGGCGAGGGCGTCCGCGTCGCCGGGCGGTACCGCCAGGCACGTCTCCCCGTCGCGGCCGGCGACCTCGGGTATGGCACCGCCGGTCGTGGCGAGCAGGGGCGTGCCCGTCGCCATGGCCTCGGCGGCCGGGAGCGAGAAACCCTCATAGAGCGACGGCACGCAGGCGACCTGCGCCGAGCGCACGAGGTCGACGAGTTCCGCGTCGGAGATGCCCTTGACGAACTCGACGGCACCGGCGAGGCCGTACCGCTCCATCGCCTGGGCGACCGGTCCTTCGGCGGGCCGCTTGCCGACGACGACGAGATGGGCGCCGGGGTGCTCGGTCCGGACCTTGGCCAGCGCCTCGACGAGATGCACCAGGCCCTTCAGCGGCACGTCGGCACTGGACGTCGTCACGATCCGGCCCGGCACGACGGGCACCGAGGGATCCGGCGAGAACAGGTCGGTGTCGGCGCCGATGTGGACCACGTGGATGCGGTCCCGCCGGACGCCGAGGTGGTCGACGATCTCCTGCTGCGAGGTGCCGGACACGGTGAGCACGGACGGCAGCCGGCGCGCGACGCGCTTCTGCATGCGCGTGAAGGCGTACCAGCGCCGCACCGAGGCGCGCCGCTTCCAGCCGTCCGCCGCGTCCAGCTCCAACTGCCGGTCGACGGTGATGGGGTGGTGGATGGTCGTCACCAGGGGCGCGCCGACGTCGCCCAGCAGGCCGTAGCCGAGGGTCTGGTTGTCGTGCACGACGTCGAACTCGCCACGCCGGGCGCGCAGGTGGCGGCGGGCGCGCAGCGAGAAGGTCAGCGGTTCCGGGAAACCGCCCGTCCGCATCGTCGCGACTTCCAGCGCGTCGACCCAGTCGCGGTACTCCCCGCGCCCGGGCGTGCGGAAAGGATCCGGCTGGCGGTACAGGTCGAGGCTGGGCAGCTCGGTGAGGGTCAGCCCGTCGTGGCCCTCGTCGAGGACGGGGTACGGCTGGGCGCCGATGACCTCGACGCGGTGGCCGAGGCGGGCCAGTTCGCGCGAGAGGTGCCGGACGTAGACGCCCTGGCCACCGCAGAACGGGTTCCCTTTATAGGTGAGGAGCGCGATGTCGAGCGGTCGCAAGCCGTCGGCAGCGGGGGCCTCCGGAGCCCCGGCCTCCCTGGCCTCAGCGGTCACTCTGGGCCCCCTTCTCCCTGCACTGTCCCGCGAGATTACGCCGGGACGCTAATCTAGAACAAGTTTCAGACTTGATCGTCCGGAGGCTCTGAATCTACCGGCAGGTAAGGGTGCTGTGAGCAGTGGATCAGGTGATTCACGCCACGACCGGCGCCGTGCCATGCTGTGTGATCACTCGTCCTCACGGACGGTCACGGAACGGGACCGACACATGCCCGCGGAAGCCAAGGTGAGCGCCAAGGTGAACAAGCCGGCCAAGGTGGAAGCCAGAGCGGCAGCCCCCGACTCCCCGCCCCTCACGGAGCGGCAGGAGGCCCGCCGTCGCCGCATCCTGCACGCGAGTGCGCAGCTGGCCAGCCGGGGCGGCTTCGACGCCGTGCAGATGCGGGAGGTCGCGGACTCCTCCCAGGTGGCGCTCGGCACGCTGTACCGCTACTTCCCTTCCAAGATCCACCTGCTGGTCGCCACGATGCAGGACCAGTTGGAGCACATGCACGGCACGCTGCGGAAGAAGCCGCCGCAGGGCGAGACGGCGGCCGAGCGGGTCGCGGAGACGCTGATGCGGGCCTTCCGGGCGTTGCAGCGCGAGCCGCATCTGGCCGACGCGATGGTCCGCGCACTGACGTTCGCCGACCGCAGCGTGAGCCCGGAGGTCGACCAGGTCTCCCGCCAGACGACGGCGATCATCCTGGACGCGATGGGCCAGGAGAACCCGACTCCGGAGCAGCTCTCGGCCGTCCGGGTCATCGAGCACACCTGGCATTCGGCGCTGATCACCTGGCTGTCGGGCCGGGCCTCGATCGCGCAGGTGAAGATCGACATCGAGACGGTGTGCCGTCTGATCGATCTGACGGCGCCGACCGCCCCGTGAGCGCCGCAGGCCCCGGGCACACGAAGGACCTACGAGACGGGTTCCCTTCGCCGGCATGGTCCGGATCAGGTGATGGGGGTCGCCTTCCGGTCGCCCGGCCTTTCGGCCCTGCGCCCTTCCGGCCTCTCAGCCCTACCGTCGCAGTCGGCACCAGCGGAAGCCCAAATGCCACTTCCCGCCGACGTCGGCTACTCCGGTCGGACTCCCTCACTCGCCTCGTAGGCCGACTTCCAGGATAGAACGCCCACAGGGGATTGAAACCCCCTTCAATCATGATTTTCCGGGCATTTACTCATCTCCACCCGGGCCCTATTCCTCCGGGGGGAAGACCGCCTCCCCGCTGTCCCTCAGCGTGATCACGATCGCCTCCGCCGGGCAGCACTCGGCCGCCTCCAGCACCCTCTCGTTCGCGTCCATGTCCGGGGCGGCCGGACGGGACTGGCGGGCGGCGTCCAGGCGGAAGCCGTCCGGCGCGTGGTGGAGGCACTGCGCGGAGCCGATGCACAGGGAGCGGTCGACCTCGACGTGCCAGCGGTCGCCCATCGCTACGCCTGCGCCGGGAGGTGGATCATCTTGTGCTCCAGGTACTCGCCGTACCCCTCGGGCCCGAACTCCCGCCCCAGGCCCGAGTTCTTGTAGCCGCCGAAGGGGCCCAGCATGTCCAGGCTGAACGTGTTGACGGAGTACGTGCCCGTGCGGACCTGCCGGGCGATGTCGATGCCGTGCTCGACGTCCGCCGTCCAGACGCTGCCGCTCAGCCCGTAGTCGGAGTCGTTGGCGATCTTCACGGCGTCGGACTCGTCGCCGTAGGGCAGCAGGCAGATGACCGGGCCGAAGATCTCCTCGCGGGCGATGCGCATGGAGTTGTCGACGTCGCCGAAGAGGGTCGGCTCGACGTACCAGCCGCGGTCCAGACCGGCCGGGCGTCCGCCGCCGGTCAGGATCTTGGCGCCCTCCTCCTGTCCGATGCGGATGTAGTCGAGGTTGCGCTGCTGCTGCCGCCGGGCCACCAGGGGGCCCACCTGGGTGGCCGGGTCCAGCGGGTCGCCGACCGTCAGGGCGCCGGCCGCGGCGGCCAGGGCGTCGGCGAACTCGTCGTAGCGGGAGCGCGGCAGGAGGATGCGGGTCTGGGCGACGCAGGCCTGGCCGTTGTTCATCCAGGCCGCGGGGGCGATGCCCGCCACGGCCGTCTCGACGTCCGCGTCGGGCAGGACGACGGCGGCGGACTTGCCGCCCAGTTCGAGCGTCACGCGGGTGAGGTTGCGGGCGGCGACCTCCATCACGCGCTTGCCGGCCGCGACCGACCCGGTGAAGGAGACCTTGTCGATCCCGGGGTGCCCGACCAGGTACTCGCTGACGTCCCGGTCGGCGGGCAGGATCGACAGCACGCCCTCCGGCAGCCCGGCCTCGCGGGCGATCTCGCCGAGCAGGTAGGCGTCGAGCGGGGATTCGGGCGACGGCTTGAGCACGACCGTGCAGCCGGTGAGCAGCGCGGGTGCGAGCTTGGCGGCGGCGACGAACTGCGGGACGTTCCAGGGGACCACGGCGGCCACGACCCCGACGGGCTCGCGCCGTACGAGAATCCGGCCCAGCACGCCGTCCCGCCGCTCCTCGTGGGTGAAGTTCCGGGCGACGGTGATCGCCGAGTCCCAGACCATGACCGCGCCGAGGGCCTGGGCGAGGACGCTCCAGGAGTAGGGCGAGCCGTTCTGGGCGGAGATCAGGCGGGCGATCTCGTCGTGCCGGACGGTGACGGCGTCCTTGATCCGGCCGACGACCTCGATGCGTTCGTCGAGGCTCATGCGCGGCCAGGGCCCCTCGTCGAACGCCCGCCGCGCCGCCGCCACGGCCCGGTCCACATCCGCCGTCGAGGCGTGCGGGACGCGTCCGATGACCTCCTCGGTGTGCGGCGAGACCACCTCGATGACGTCCTGGCCCAGGGGGTCGGTCAACTCCCCGCCGATGAACAGCTGTCCGTGTTCCACGAGCTCGGTCATGGCCGACTGCCTCCCCGGGAGCATCTCCTGACGGTGCATCAGATACGCCACTGATACCAGCCCCGCCCCGAGGAGTCCACGGACCGCGCACCGCTGGAGACTCCTCGCTGGAACCCGTTCTAGTTATAGTGACGGGGAGCCGGCGACTGGGGGACCCCATGACACAGGTGACCGACCACGGCGGAGGCGTCCGGTCCCTCCGGGTCCCGATCCCGGACAACCCGCTCGGCCACACGCTGGTGTACGTCGTCGACACCGACTGCGGCCCCGTGCTGATCGACACCGGCTGGGACGACCCGGAGTCCTGGGACACCCTCGCGCAGGGCCTCACGACCTGCGGCACCTCGGTCGCCGAGATCCACGGCGTGGTCATCACCCACCACCACCCGGACCACCACGGCCTGTCCAGCCGGGTCCGTCGGGCGTCGGGCGCCTGGATCGCGATGCACGCGGCGGACACCGCGGTCGTACGGCGGACCCGCGAGGCCCGTCCCGAGCACTGGTTCACGTACATGGCGGCCAAACTCACCGCGGCCGGCGCGCCCGAGGAGCACCTCGCCCCCCTGCGCAGGCCCGGCCGCCGCGCCCTGCCCGGCCTCTCCCCCGCCCTGCCCGACCGCGACATCGTCCCCGGCGAACTCCTCGACCTCCCCGGCCGCCGGCTGCGCGCGATCTGGACCCCGGGTCACACGCCCGGCCATGTCTGCCTCCACCTCGAAGAGGCCCACCCCGTACAACTCCCCGGCCACGGCCGCCTGTTCTCCGGCGACCACCTGCTGCCCGGGATCACCCCGCACATCGGCCTCTACGAGGACCCGGACGACGCCACCATCACAGACCCCCTCGGCGACTACCTCGACTCCCTCGAACGCGTCGGCCGACTGGCCCCCGCCGAGATCCTCCCGGCCCACCAGCACCCGTTCTCCGACGCCACCGCCCGCGTCGGCGCACTGCTCGCCCACCACGAGTCCCGCCTGGCCGACCTGCTGGCCCTGCTCGCCGAGCCCCTCACCCCCTGGCAGCTCGCCGAACGCATGGAGTGGAACCGCCCCTGGGACCGGATCCCGTACGGCTCCCGCACCATCGCCGTGTCCGAGGCCGAGGCGCACCTGCGGCGGCTGGTGAAGCTGGGACGGGCGGAGGCGGTGCCGGGGAGCGAGCCGGTGACGTACGTGGCGGTGTGAAGTCCAGGTCGGGACGGCACCCGTTCCGCCGGACGGACGGGACCGGCCGGCTCGCCTCGCGCACCCTCCACCTTCCCTCGGGGAACCCACACCGTGTCCGAGCCGCGCGTCCGAACCTGCCCTCGGCATAGGGCCCTTGACGATGCGGAGCGCCCCTAGGATGGTCGGAAGCAACGCTCGCACCGGGAGAGGCGCCCATGGGCACCGACAAAGCCGCACGCACGACGACCGGCAGCGGAGTCCTGGACGGCGGGTGCGCCGGGCCCATGGTGCCGCGGCTGGCCCTGGGCGCCCGGCTGCGCGGGCTGCGGGAGGAGCGGGGCATCGGCCGGGCGGAAGCGGGGCATGTCATCCGGTCCTCCTCCTCCAAGATCAGCCGGATGGAAGCCGGCCGCCACGGCTTCAAACTGCGTGACGTCGCCGATCTGCTCACCCTCTACGGCGTCACGGACGAGGCCGAGCGCGCCACGTTGATGGCGCTGGCCGAGCAGGCCAACACCCCCGCCTGGTGGCGGTCCTACAGCGATGTCGTGCCGACGTGGATGCAGACCTACCTCGGGGCCGAACAGGCGGCGGATGTCATCCGCTGCTTCCGCGTCCAGCGCGTCCCCGGCCTGCTGCAGACCGCCGACTACGCGCGTGCGGCCGTCCGGCTCGCGCACCCGGACGCCGGCGCGACGGAGACCGACCGCCGGGTCGCCCTGCGGATGGACCGCCAGCGGATCCTGCGCCGACAGCCGGCGACCCGGCTGTGGGCCGTGATCGACGAGGCGGCGCTGCGTCGCCCCGTGGGCGGCATCCGCGTGATGCGGGAGCAGCTCAGGCATCTCATCGAGAGCTGCCGGCTGCCGCACGTCACGGTGCAGATCCTGCCGTTGACCACCGGCGCACACGCCGCGGAGGTGGGTCCGGCCACCATTCTGCGCCTGCCCGGTGGACAGTTGCCCGACGTGGTCTACCTGGAGCAGCTCACCGGCGCCCTCTACCCCGACCGGCCGGCCGACATCGAGTGCTACTGGGACGCGATGAACCGGCTGGTGGTAGAAGCCGAGTCGCCCGACGAGACTCCGACCATCCTGCACCGCATCCTTCAGGAGACCTGACGGCTCAGACTCGACGGCCCAGACCTGAGGGAGCAGACCTGAGGGAGCAGACCCGAGGGAGCAGACCCGAGGGAGCAGACCCGAGGGCTCAGACCCGAGGGCTCAGACCCGAGGGCTCAGACCCGAGGGAGCAGACCCGAGGGCTCAGACCCGAGGGAGCAGACCCGAGGGCTCAGACCCGAGGGCTCAGACCCGAGGGCTCAGTTCTTGCGTGCGACGCCGCCGTACTGGTGCACCTCGGCCGGCAGGCCCAGGGCCGCCGCGTCGGGACGCCAGCGCGAGCAGGACGCCACGCCCGGTTCGAGCAGCTCCAGACCGTCGAAGTAGCGGGCGATCTGCTCGGGGCTGCGGAGGATGTACGGGATCGAACCGCCGTCGTTGTACGTCTGGATGGCCCGGACGTAGTCCTCGCTGGTGTCGGTGGAGTCGTACTGCACCAGGTAGCTGCCGGGGGGCAGGGCGTCCACCAGCCGCCGGACGATCGAGCGGGCCTCCTCGTGGTCCTCGATGTGGCCCAGGATGCCCATCAGCATGAGGGCGACGGGCTGGTCGAAGTCGAGCGTCTTCGCGGCTTCCCGGACGATGGTGTCGGGCTCGCGCAGATCGGCGTCCACGTAGTTGGTGACGCCTTCCGCCGTGCTGGTGAGCAGGGCGCGGGCGTGGGCCAGCACCAGTGGGTCGTTGTCGACGTAGACGATCCGGCTCTCCGGCGCCACCCGCTGGGCGATCTGGTGGGTGTTGTCCACGTTGGGCAGGCCGGTGCCGATGTCCAGGAACTGGCGGATGCCCTCTTCTGCGGCCAGGTGGCGCACGGCGCGGGCGAGGAAGTAACGGGCGGCGCGGGCCCCGGTCTCGATACCGGGGAACACCTCGCGGAACGCGTCACCGGCGACCCGGTCGACCTCGTAGTTGTCCTTGCCGCCCAGCCAGTAGTTCCAGATCCGGGCCGAGTGCGGCACCGAGGTGTCGATCTTGGGGAACGGCTCCTGCTCGGAGTTCTCCACCGGGTCGGTCATGGACGCTCCTGCGTGTGTGGTCGGAAAGCCCCACGTTAGCCGTTCTGCGCCCTGGAGAGGATCAACTCCGCTGCGGAATGCAGGAGTTCGACTTCGTCCCGGCCCGTCGTCGGCACCCCGGCGGCGCAGTGCCTCGGTCGGCCCTCCGGAGACTCGTCATACGCACCGCCGAAGATACGGCTTTCCCCGCACCACCGGTCCCCGCAGGGTGAGCAGTCGGATGAAGGCATCGTCAGGCCACGGAAACGCACTGGGTCACCGAACAGAAAACGACTTGAATCCACCTGTCCACCAGTAGAAGGGCACGACACAGTTATCGCTGTCCGAATGCGGCTGTTGCCCCAGTTCAGCCTGATCGACACCATCGTGTGACCCTGCTGCTGAGGCTGCCTGCCACCGGCATGGTCGGCACCCGCGCGGCGTCCTGGTCGCATCGTGGCGGCAACTGCCTCAGACGCAGCCAACGGAGGGCAGGGAATGCAGATCACGACACGTTGGATCCTGGCGTTCGACTCATCCTGCGGGACATGCACCACGGTGTCGTCCGCCGTCGCCCGGGCCAGCGGAGGCAAGCTGGAGGTGTTGCCGCTGACCGACGCGGACGTACGGCGGTGGCGCGAGGAGGCGATGGGCGCCGAACCCGTGTGGGCGCCGACCCTGTTGCGGGTGGCTGACGGCGCGGTACGCGCCTGGACAGGACCCCGTATGACTCCGCCGCTGGTGCGGCGACTCGGACTGCGGGCGACCGGCCGCGTACTCGTGGCCCTGGGCGAACTGCGTCGTGCGGCCCGCACCGGGCGGCCACTGACCACCGCGGACGGTGCTGCGGAGCAGGACCGCTCAGGCGTGAGCCGCAAGCGCTTCCTGCTGCTGGCGGGCGGCGTCAGTACAGCGGTCGGGATGACGATGGCGGGGCAGACCCCGGCATTCGCGCGCTCCGCGCAGACAGAGGCCCGGTCCTGGGTAGCCGCACACCGCAACGCGTTACCGCGCACGTACGCGGCCATCGCGCCGCTGCCCTCGGCTGTCCGTCAGGCCGTACTGGTGGAGCTTTCCCCGGCCGAGCGCAGCCGGGTGTGGACCGAACACCTGAAGCGGTTCCAGGACGCGCATCCGGCGCTGACCGCGCAACAGAAACGGGTCGTGCAGGAGGCGTTGGACCTGGCGGGCTCCGAGGCCAGCTTCGTCGGCGGCGAGCCGCAGAAGGGTTCGAAGCTGCAGAGCCGCATCTCCGCCGTGGAGGTGGCAGCGAAGGAAGCGTTCGGCATGGCCGACAGCGCCGCGCTCCTGGTGACTCTCGGGCCCGTCGACGCCGCTCCGGCCGCTCGAGGCAAAGCGGGGGCCGGGGTGCAGGCCACCTGTAACTGCAGCACCACCTCGCAGTGGTGCACCGTGTGGGAAGGCCCACGCTGCCAGTGCTGCTTCTGCAGCACGACATCGGGCTGCGGCTTCCTGGGCTTGTACCAGTGCAACGGAACCTGCACCGACTGACGCCGGCCGTCGAGGTTCGACAGCTGACCGAGCAGGCAGGCGCGGGCCGCAGCCGCAGGTCCCACCCGTCGGCAGCGGCCCGCGCTCCGGGCCATGACGCGGTTGCCTTCCCCCGCGGGGTTCGGCTGCCGGCCGCGCGCTGTCGGCCGCCATGCCGAACGAGACCACACCGGGCCCACCTTGAGACGGGGTGACGAGCCCTCCCCGAGGCCGCACCCCCCGCCGACGCAGGGCGAAGCCCTCCATGGCCCCTCGGCCGGTCCTCCCCGCCCAGGTACAGTAAGCGGGTCGTCATCACACCGTACGGGGGGAAGCCGGTGCAATTCCGGCGCTGACCCGCAACCGTGATCCGCCCCACCCGGGCGGTGAGCCGGATCGCCCCGTACGGTTTCGTGACCGGCTCGCGTGCCCGGCAGAGTGCCGGTGCGCGGCACCGTCGAGGTATACGGAGCCGAGCCGCCGGGGGGTGCCCCGCGCTGCCCGGCTCCCCCACAGGGAGAGGCACCCGCCGATCATGAACGTCCGCCGCAGCGCCGCGGTCCTGGCCGCCGTCGCCGTGATCGGCGCCGCCACCCCGGCCGCCGCCGCCCCGTCCCCGTCGCCCTCCCAGGCGTTCCCCTCCGCCCTGTACGGCGGCACCGACCCGAAGTACGACGGGGTCTGGCGACAGTCCCTCGCGCTGCTCGCGCAGGACACGGTGGGCGTGAAGCCGGCGGTGAAGTCCGTGCGGTGGCTGGCGCGTCAGCAGTGCGCGGACGGCTCCTTCGCCTCGTACCGCCCCGATCCCACCACCGCGTGCGACGCCAAGACCATGCGGGACACCAACGCCACGTCCGCCGCCGTCCAGGCCCTGACCGCGCTCGGCGGGCACGACGACGCCACCGGCAAGGCCGTCGACTGGCTGAAGTCCGTCCAGAACAAGGACGGCGGCTGGGGTTACTCACCCGGCGGTGCCAGCGACACCAACTCGACGTCGGTCGTCGTGGGCGCGCTGGCCGCCGCGGGCGAGAAGCCGGACCAGGTCGAGAAGGGCGGCAAGTCCCCCTACGACGCGATGCTGAAGCTCGCCCTGCCCTGCGGCGGGGACGGCGACGGCGCCTTCGCCTTCCAGCCGGACAAGAAGGGCAAGCTCGCCGCCAACGCGGACGCCACCGCAGCCGGTGTGCTCGGCTCCCTGGGCAAGGGCATGGTCGTCGAGCCCGGCAAGAAGTCCGACGCGACCTGCGAGAAGGCCGGGACGCCGGAGCAGGCCGCGGCCAACGGGGCCGCCTACCTCACCACCGCCCTCGCCAAGGACGACGGGCATCTCATGTCCGCCCTGGCCGGTGCCGAGCCCCAGCCCGACTACGGCAACACCGCCGACGCGGTCGTCGCGCTCGCCGCATCGGGTGAGACCACGCAGGCCGAGAAGTCCGTGCGGTGGCTGGAGAAGAACTCCGCGTCCTGGGCCGCGCAGAGCGGTCCCGCGGCCTACGCCCAGCTGATCCTCGCCGCCCACGCGACCGGCACGAACCCGCGCGACTTCGGCGGCGCGGACCTCGTCAAGCAGCTCAACGCGACGGGCCCCGCCCCGCAGACCGCCGAGCAGACCAAGGCCTCGGACGAGCAGGAGGACTCCGGCTCGGACTTCTTCGGGGTCTGGTGGTACGTCGGCATCTGCCTGGTCGCCGGAATCGGCATCGGCTTCCTGTTCACCGGCCGCAAGAAGCAGCAGCAGCTGTGATCCGCCGGGGCCTTCTCCTCCTCCTGGCCTCGCTCCTGCTGTGCGCGGGCGCGGGCCAGGCCCGGGCCGCCGGATACCGGTACTGGTCGTTCTGGGAGCGCGACGCCGGCCGCTGGGTCTACGCCACCCAGGGCCCGTCCCTGGCCCGCCCCTCGGACGGTGACGTCCAGGGCTTCCGCTTCGCGGTGAGCGAGGACTCCGATGACGCGGCCCGGCCGCGCGGGACGGCCGACTTCGCGACGATCTGCGCGAAGACGCCCGCGCGCGACGGCAGCAAGCGAGTGGCCCTGGTCCTCGACTTCGGTACCCCGTCGGACGCGCCCGAGGGTGAAACCCCGCCCGCCGCCCGCACGGCCTGCGCCCGGGTCTCCCCCGACGCGACGACGGCCGAGGCCCTGGCGGCAGTCGCCAAGCCGCTGCGCTACGACACCAACGCCCTGCTGTGCGCGATCTCGGGCTATCCGCAGAAGGGCTGCGGCGAACAGGTCCGGCAGAGCCAGGAGAAGAAGCAGCAGCCGGCAGCGGAGAAGAGGACCACGTCGGACGACGGCCCGTCCCTCGGCCTGGTGGCGGGTATCGCCGTGGTGGCGCTCCTGGGCGGCGCGGCGATCTGGCAGGTACGACGGCGTGGGTAGCCGTCCCGCCCGGCCTGCGGGCAGTCGTGCCGCTGGGGCGGTGGGGGTCCCGCCTGCTCATGGGGGTCCCCCCTGCTCGAGCGAAGCCGGGAACTTGGGGGAGAAGTCGCGAGCCTGGAGGAGGGTGGGCGCAGGCGGCACCCCGCAGCGCCGGGTCGCGCACCCATTCCGGCCCGGGCGCCGACGCCGTGCCCAACTGCACCCCGGAGCCTGGTGGCTCTGGGCGCTCGCCCTCGGCACCGCGGCCACCCGCACCACCAACCCCCTCCTCCTCGGCCTCCTCATCACCGTCTCCGCCTACGTCGTGGCCAGCCGCCGCCCCGACACCCCCTGGTCCCGCTCCTACGGTGCCTTCGTCAAACTCGCCCTCGCCGTGATCCTCATCCGTCTCGTCTTCGCGACCGTCCTCGGCTCCCCCATCCCAGGGACGCACACCCTCCTCACCCTCCCCGAGCTGCCCCTCCCCGCCTGGGCCCAGGGCATCCGCCTCGGCGGCGAGGTGACCGCGGAGGCCCTCACGTTCGCCCTGTACGACGGACTGAGACTGGCCACGCTCCTCATCTGCGTCGGCGCCGCGAACGCCCTCGCCAACCCCTCGCGCCTGCTGAAGTCCCTGCCGGGCGCCCTGTACGAGATGGGTGTCGCGGTCGTCGTCGCCCTCACCTTCGCCCCGAGCCTCATCGCCGACGTCCAGCGCCTGCGCGCCGCGCGCCGCCTGCGCGGCCGCCCGGACAGGGGCATCAGGGGCCTGCTGCAGGTGGGGCTCCCCGTCCTGGAGGGCGCGCTGGAGCGCTCGGTCTCCCTGGCCGCCGCGATGGACGCCCGCGGCTACGGCCGTACCGCCCAGGTCCCGCCCGCCGTACGCCGTACCACCGCCGCCCTCACCCTCGGCGGCCTGCTGGGCGTCTGCGCGGGAACGTACGGCCTGCTCACGGCCGAGGGCGCCGGCTACGGCTTCCCCGTCCTCCTCGCGGGTCTCACGGCCGCCCTCGCAGGCCTCAAACTCGGCGGCCGCCGGTCCCTCCGCACCCGCTACCGCCCGGACCGCTGGGACGTGCGCGCCTGGCTGGTCGTCGGCTCCGGCGTCGCGGTCGCGGCCCTGCTCGCCCTCGCCGCGGCCCGCGACCCCGCCGCCCTGCACCCGGGCGTGGTGCCACTGGTCGCCCCCGCCCTCCCCCTCTGGCCGGCCGCTGCCGTACTCCTCGGCCTGCTGCCGGCGTTCGTCGCCCCCGACCCCAAGGAGCCGTCGTGATCCGCTTCGAGGACGTCTCCGTGACCTACGACGGGGCCGACGGACCCACCGTCCAGGGCATCGACTTCGAAGTGCCGGAAGGCGAACTCGTCCTGCTGGCCGGCCCGTCCGGCGTGGGCAAGTCCACGGTCCTGGGCGCGGTCAGCGGACTCGTCCCGCACTTCACCGGCGGCACCCTGCGCGGCCGGGTCACGGTCGCCGGCCGTGACACCCGCACCCACAAGCCGCGCGAACTGGCCGACATCGTGGGCACGGTGGGCCAGGACCCGCTCTCGCACTTCGTCACCGACACCGTCGAGGACGAACTCGCCTACGGCATGGAGTCGCTGGGCCTCGCCCCGGACGTGATGCGCCGCCGCGTCGAGGAGACGCTCGACCTGCTCGGCCTCGCCGACCTGCGGGACCGCCCCATCGCCACCCTCTCCGGCGGCCAGCAGCAGCGCGTCGCGATCGGCTCGGTCCTCACCCCGCACCCGAGCGTCCTCGTCCTGGACGAGCCGACCTCCGCGCTCGACCCGGCAGCCGCCGAGGAAGTGCTGGCCGTCCTCCAGCGGCTCGTCCACGACCTCGGTACGACGGTCCTCATGGCCGAACACCGCCTGGAACGCGTCATCCAGTACGCCGACCAGATCGTCCTCCTGCCCGGGCCGGGCGCCGCCCCGATCCTGGGCCCCCCGGCCGAGGTGATGGCCGTGTCCCCGGTGTACCCGCCGGTGGTGGCCCTGGGCCGCCTGGCGGGCTGGACCCCCCTGCCACTGACGGTCCGCGACGCCCGGCGCAGGGCAGGGGAGCTGAAGCAAGAGCTGCAGGACGTCCCTCCTCAGGGGCGCGGGGAACCGCGCGACAAGCCACAGGCAGCCCGCCCCCGCGGACGATCCGCACCCGCCACCCCCATAGGCGAGGCACGAGCCCTCTCGGTCACCCGCGACCGCATCACAGCCCTGAGCCACATCGACCTCACCGTCACCCCCGGCGAGACCATCGCCCTCATGGGCCGCAACGGCGCCGGAAAATCCACCCTGCTGGGCGCCCTGGTCGGCCTCGTCAAGCCCAGCTCCGGAACCGTCCGCCTCGGCGAAGCCACACCCCACCGCACCGCCCCGAAGGACCTCGTCCGCAAGGTCGGCCTGGTCCCCCAGGAGCCCCGCGACCTGCTCTGCGCCGACACGGTCGCCGCCGAGTGCGCGGCGGCCGACAGGGACGCGGGCGCAGCCGCCGGCACCTGCCGGGCCCTGGTCACCGAGCTGCTGCCCGGCGTCACCGACGGCGCCCATCCCCGAGACCTCTCCGAGGGGCAGCGGCTCGCTCTCGCCCTGGCCGTGGTGCTGACCGCCCGGCCGCCGCTGCTCCTGCTGGACGAGCCGACCCGGGGCCTGGACTACGCGGCGAAGGCCCGGCTGGTGGCGGTGCTGCGCGCGCTGGCCGCCGAGGGGCACGCCATCGTGCTGGCCACGCACGACGTGGAACTGGCGGCCGAGATCGCCCACCGGGTCGTCCTGCTCGCCGACGGAGAGGTGATCGCCGACGGCCCGACGGCGGACATCGTGGTCTCCTCCCCCTCCTTCGCCCCGCAGGTCACCAAGATCCTCGCCCCGCAGCACTGGCTCACGGTCTCCCAGGTCCGCGCGGCCCTCCACCCCGAGGCTCCTGTGGCTCCCGAGGCCTGCTGATGACCAAAACCGGGACCACCCCCCAGCGTCAGGCCCGGGCCGTCCGCCTCGGCCCCCGCTCCGTCACCGCCCTGGCCCTCGTCAGCGCAGTCGGCGTCGTCGGTTTCGGCTGGCCGTTCCTGACGCCGCCCACCTCGCGGCTCAGCGCGCACGCGCAGGACGCGCCCTGGCTCTTCGCGGGCCTGCTGGTGCTGCTCGTGGCGGTGGTGGCCGCGGCGATCTCGGAGTCCGGTCTCGGTCCGAAGGCGGTCGCGATGCTCGGCGTGCTGGCCGCGACGGGGGCGGCCCTGCGGCCGATCGGCGCCGGTACCGCCGGGATCGAGCCGATGTTCTTCCTGATGGTGCTGAGCGGTCGGGTCCTCGGCCCGGGCTTCGGATTCGTCCTCGGCTCGGTGACGATGTTCGCGTCCGCGCTGCTCACCGGCGGTGTGGGCCCGTGGCTGCCGTTCCAGATGCTGGCGATGGGCTGGTTCGCGATGGGCGCGGGCCTGCTGCCGGGCCCGGACCGGCTGCGCGGCCGGGCGGAGCTCGTGCTGCTCGCGTTCTACGGTTTCCTCGCCGCCTTCGCCTACGGCACGGTGATGAACCTGGCCGGCTGGCCCTTCATGAGCGCCCTCGCCTCGAACGTCGCCTTCGACCCGCACGCGGCGGTCGCCGCCAACCTGGCCCGTTTCCTCGCGTACTGCCTGGCCACCTCGCTGGGCTGGGACCTGGGCCGGGCTGTCGTCACGGTCGTCCTGACCCTCACCCTCGGCCCCGCGGTCCTGCGGGCGCTGCGCCGCGCCACCCGCCGGGCGGCCTTCGAGACGCCGGTCACGTTCGACGCGCCCCGGACGTGAAGCCCCCCACATGACCCCCGTCACCTACGAAGCGGGGCCGTAGGGACAATCCCCGGTCACGGGGCAGGCCTTCCGCGCACATGCGGCCACACCTAGTAAACGGGTTCCTTGCGGGCATCCGGCGCGCCTGTTTGTCTGGCCAGGCCCAAGACCCGAGCCCACCCCCCATGGACCGAAGGCGGCGGCCCCCTGATCCCCGGGGCCGTCGCCTTCGCCTTCGCCTCTGCTTTCCGCCTTCGCCTTCGCCTCCGCCTGCGTCTACTTGCTCTGGAGCTTCCCCAGCGGCTCGGGGTCCTCCTCCAGCGCGACGGCCGCCGCCTTCCAGCCGGTGTCCCCGGGGTAGAGGACGCTGCGCAGGTAGGCGGTGGTGAGGCGCTGGAGCAGAGCGACGCGTGCGGGGCTCTCGTCGGTCGTCTCAGCCACCTCGTAGCCGGGGATGCCCCCGAGCGAGTGTTCCGCCCCGAACAGCGTGAGCAGGCTCTTGTCTCCCGGGCTGTAGGTGTAGGGGTCGGTGAACCAGTCCGGTCCGCGCGTGGACAGCGCGGAATCGTCGTGGTCCCCGGCGACGATGAGCGCCGGCGTGCTCATGGTGTCGAAGGACGGCCTCATGAAGGGGAGGTGCTCGACGGCGAACGGGGTCAGGTCGTCGCCCAGGCCGGCCATGGCGAGCAGCACGCCCGCCTTGACGCGGGGGTCGGACAGGTCCTCCCCGGGAACGCCGTCGGAGTCGAGGACGCGCGCGCCCAGCAGCGTGCCCGCCGTCTGGGCTCCCCAGGAGTGGCCCGCCACGGCGATGCGGTCGCGGTCGAGGCGCCCGGCGAGGCCCGGCACGGAGGCTTCCAGAACGTCGAGTCCGTCCAGCACGCGCTTGAGGTCCTCGATACGCAAGCGCCAGATCCGGGGCGTCCGGGGGTCCTCCGCAGGCAGGCCCAGCGTCCTGGAGTCCAGGTGGGTGGGCTGCACCACCGCGAAGCCCTGGGCGGCCCAGAAGTCCGTCAGCGGGGCGTAGCCGTTCATCGACCAGCCGAAGCCGTGCGAGAAGACGATGACGGGCAGATCGCCGCCGGTCGCGGGGGCGGACACGCGGACCTGGAGGTCCTCACCACGGTCGGGGGCGGGCAGGACCACCGGCTTCGCGGAGATCACCATGGTCGAGTCGGGCAGGGATGTGCCGGGCATGGGAGTGCCTTCCATTGGGGTCTGCCATCATGAATGAAGCGGAACCTTGTTCCGATTACGATACGGAACAACGTTCCGCTTCACAACCGACGGAAGACCGACGGAAGACCGACGGAAGGCAGACACGGTGCACGACAGCGGCCAGAGCGCCGGAAGCTCAGCCCGGTCCAAGCGCAAGGACGCCCGGCGCAACCAGCAGGCCCTGCTGGACGCGGCCGCCGAGGTCTTCGTCAGCTCGGGCGTGGACGCGCCGGTACGTGACATCGCGGCCCGGGCGGGCGTCGGAACGGGCACGATCTACCGCCACTTCCCCACCCGGGCGGACCTCGTCATCGCCGTCTACCGGCACCAGGTCGACGCCTGCGCCGAAGCCGGCCCGGCCCTGCTGACGGCCGGCCCGACACCCCATGCCGCCCTGGTGCGGTGGGTCGACCTCTTCGTCGACTTCCTGGTCACCAAGCACGGCCTGGCCACCGCGATGCAGGGGGACAGCACCTGCTTCGGGCCGCTGCACGCCTACTTCCTCGACCGCCTCCTGCCGGTGTGCGCCCAACTGCTCGACGCCGCCGCCGAGTCCGGCGAGATCCGCACCGACCTCGACGCCTACCAGTTCATGCGCGGCATCGGGAACCTCTGCGTCGGCGCGGACACCGACCCCCGCTACGACGCCCGCCGACTGGTGGCGCTCCTCGTCGCGGGACTACGCCGACCGCAGTGACCTACTGGGACCGAACCCGGAGTTCCTTCACCCCGTTGATCCACGCCGACCTCAACCGGCGGGGTTCCTGGACCAGTCGAAGACCCGGCATGGCGTCGGCGACGGCGTTGAAGATGAGGTCGATCTCCAGCACGGCGAGGGACTTGCCCAGGCAGTAGTGCGGGCCGCCGCCACCGAAACCGAGGTGCGGATTGGGATCGCGGGTGACGTCGAAGGTGTCCGGGTCGTCGAAGACCTCGGGGTCGCGGTTGGCGGAGGCGTAGAACAGTCCCAGCCGGTCGCCCTTGCGGATGCGCTTGCCGCCGAGTTCGGTGTCCTGGGTGGCCGTGCGCTGGAAGGCGGCGACCGGGGTCGCCCAGCGCACGATCTCCTCCGCCGCCGTCTGCGGGCGGTCGCCCTTGTACAGCTCCCACTGCTCGGGATGGGTGAGGAAGGCGTGCATGCCGTGGGTGATGGCGTTGCGGGTGGTCTCGTTGCCCGCGACGGCCAGCATCAGCACGAAGAAGCCGAACTCGTCGGAGCTGAGGTTGCCCTCCCCCTCCGCCGCGACGAGCTGCGTGACGATGTCGCGGGCCGGGCACTGCTTGCGGTCGGCGGCCATGTTCATCGCGTAGGCGATGATCTCCGTGGCCGATTCGGCACCGATCTCCTCGGTGATGGCGTACTCGGGATCGTCGTACGCGATCATCTTGTTGGACCAGTCGAAGATCTTGTCCCGGTCCTCCTGGGGGACGCCCATCAGCTCGGCGATCGCCTGGAGCGGCAGTTCGCAGGCGACCTGGGTGACGAAGTCGAACGGCCCGGTGTGCGCGCGGGCGGAGTCGACGATGGAGTGGGCCCGGTTGCGCAGTCGCTCCTCCAGGGCGCGGATCGCCCGGGGCGTGAACCCGCGCTGCACGATCTGCCGGACCCGGGTGTGCTCCGGGGGGTCCATGTTCAGCAGGATGAGCCGCTGCGCGTCGATGGCGTCGCGCTCGATGTGCTCGTTGAAGCGGATGATCGCCGTGTTGAGGGACGACGAGAACAACTCCGGGTGCGTGGAGACGTACTTGACGTCGGCGTGCCGGGTGACCGCCCAGTAGCCCTCGTCCTGGAAGCCGGCGAGACCGGCCGGCTGCGGCACCCAGCAGACCGGTTCGGCCCGGCGCAACTCGGCGAACTCCGGCAGGGGCACGCGGTGGTGCAGCAGGTCGGGGTCGGTGAAGTCGAACCCTTCGGGCAGCGCGGGACAGGGCATGGGCGGCTCCCACCACTCGTACCGACTCATCGGTCTGACGGCCCATCAGTTGTGCGGAGTTGCGGTGACGGTAGTAACGGGTTCTACAAGTAGCAAGAGGCACGGGCCCGCCAATTGCCCGCACGACTATTGCGGTCACCGAGCGACCCTCAGCACACTGCTTGCAGAACTAGAACGCGTACTAGTTCCGCTGAGCCTCCCGGAGAGGACCCGCACCCATGGCTGCCGAACCCGTGATCGTCGAAGCCGTACGCACCCCGATCGGCAAGCGCGGCGGCGCGCTCGCCCATCTGCACCCCGCCTACCTCCTGGGCGAGACCTACCGTGAACTCCTCGGCCGCACCGGCATTCCCGCCGACTGCGTCGAGCAGATCGTCGGCGGTACGGTCACCCACGCCGGCGAGCAGTCCATGAACCCCGCGCGCACGGCCTGGCTGACCATGGGGCTCCCCTACGAGACGGCCGCGACGACCGTCGACGCGCAGTGCGGCTCCTCCCAGCAGGCCTCGCACATGGTGGCCAACATGGTCGCGGCGGGTGTGATCGACGTCGGCATCTCCTGCGGGGTGGAGTCGATGTCGCGGGTGCCGCTGGGGTCGGGCTCGAAGCACGGGCCGGGCAAGCCGTTCCCCGACGAGTGGAACGTCGACCTGCCGAACCAGTTCGAGGCGGCCGAGCGCATCGCCCGCCACCGCGGCCTGACCCGTGAGGACGTCGACGCGCTGGGCCTCACCTCCCAGGAGCGGGCCGCCCACGCCTGGGCGGAGGAACGCTTCAAACGGGAGACGTTCGCGGTCCAGGTTCCCACGACCGAGGAGGAGCAGCACGCCGGGCAGGGCATGTGGCGCCTGGTCGACAAGGACGAGGGCCTGCGCGACACGACGGCGGAGGCGCTGGCCGCGCTGAAGCCGATCATGCCGACGGCGGTGCACACCGCCGGGAACTCGTCGCAGATCTCCGACGGGGCGGCGGCAATCATGTGGGCGTCGAAACGGATGACCCGGGCGCTGAAGCTGCGCCCCCGGGCCCGGATCGTGGCTCAGGCCCTCGTGGGATCCGACCCCCACTTCCACCTCGACGGCCCGATCGACGCGACGAAGGCCGTGCTGGGCAAGGCCGGGATGTCGTTGCGGGACATCGACCTCGTGGAGATCAACGAGGCGTTCGCGTCCGTGGTGCTGAGCTGGGCGCGGGTCTTCGACCAGGACCTGTCGAAGGTGAACGTCAACGGCGGCGCGATCGCGCTCGGGCACCCGGTGGGAGCGACCGGGGCCCGGCTCATCACGACGGCACTTCACGAACTGGAGCGCGCGGACAAGGAGTTCGCGCTGATCACGATGTGCGCGGGGGGCGGCTTGGCCACCGGCACGATCATTCAGCGCTTGTAGACGTCCAGTTGACGAAGGTGGTGAAGGCGGCGGGATCGAGGGTGAGGATCGGTCCCGCCGGGGTCTTTGAGTCGCGTACAGCGATGGTGGCAGAGGCTTCGGCGACCTCTACACAATCACCGCCTTGGTCACCGCTGTAGCTGGACTTACGCCACAGGATCCCCGCCTTGCTGGCCATAGCGTTCCTCCATTACGCGCCGGATCAAATCCGCCGAGTCCTTGAGGGAAAGCGCGGCGGCACGAAGATGATCGTAACGGAGCGAGCAGTCCTTGACGGTGTCCGGGTTTGCGGTCGGATGCCCGCTGCCATACCCCTCGGTATAGACAATGTCCGGGTCGCGTTCGAATCGGTAGAGGTTGAATGCGCCTTGGAGCCCGACGTGTGCTCCGGCCGAAAACGGGAGCACCTGGATGTTGATCCTGGGGTTGTGCTGGAAGGCCAACAGGTGGGCGAGTTGGTTCCGCATGGTCTCTGCACCGCCAATTTCCTGGTGCAGCGCCCCCTCGCTGATGACCATCCACAAGACCGGCGGCACCTCCTTGTCGAAGATGCGCTGACGGGCCAGACGTACGGCGGTGCGGTCGCCCAGATCCGCCTGATCCAACACACCGAGGACGGCACGGGCGTAGGACTGCGCCTGGAGGAGACCGTGCACCACGTGGGTCTGGAACGTGCAGATGTTCAGTGCCCTGGCCTCCAGCTCCGCCACCTGCTGGAACCACGCCGGAAGCCGACTCCGCAACACCAACTCGACGAGCCGGGAGAACATACCGTCCGTCCCCAGCGCCGCATCCGCCCGTTCGCTGAACTCCGGCGTCGGAAGCTTCCGAGCCGTCTCGATCTGGCCCACCAAGGAGCCGGTGTAGTTGAGGATGTCCCCCAGCTGCCGCTGCGTCAGCCCGGCGGCCTCCCGGTGCCGCCGCAGCTCGAAGCCGTAGTAGTCGAGCGGCGACGCACCCGGGTCGAGGGAGTTGATGTGGGTCACGGCAGAAGCCCCTCTCACGCAACGCGGTCCACAAAGGAACCGGTTGTATCCGTTCCGTAGCCGAGGGTAGTCACCGCACGTCAGCCTCGTCTCGTGAACGAATACTTTCCCGCCCAGTACTCGATGCGCCTCACCGTCGGTGAACACGCCCCCCGCCACGTCCGCCGCATCGTCCGCTCCTTCCTCGAGGAGTGGGGGATGCCCGAGCTGTCGGACGCCGTGGAGCTGGGCGTGACCGAGCTGCTCGCCAACGTCGTACGGCACGTCCCGGACCGGCGCTGCGCACTGCTGTTGCTGCGGCAGCGCACGGGCGTACGGGTGGAGGTCACGGACGGCAGCGATGAACTGCCGTGCGTTCGGGACGGATTGGACTCGGAGGCCGAGAACGGACGCGGGCTTCTCCTGCTGGACGCGATGGCCGACAAGTGGGGCGTGTCGCTGTGGTCCGGGGGCGGGAAGACCGTGTGGTTCGAATGCGGAGGCGAGCCCTGCGGGGATCAAGGCCCCTGCAGGCCGTCCCATTCCTCGTACCTGACACGGTAGGAGTGCCCGCCCCATTGAACGGCTGCCACGCCCCCGGTCCCGTCCTTATGACCAGGAGTCAAAGACGCACCGTTCAGTGTGTGGTCCCACCCGCTCGTGGTGGCCGTCAGGGGCACGGGGCGGTACGGCCTGCCGGCTCTGCGATCGTCCACACCGAGATGAACCCACGGCGTGCGCCGTACGCCCAGCACCTCGTTCCGTTGCACGGAGGCCCCTCTGGCGACCTTGAACGAGGACATGTGACAGACGGTGAGATTCATACCGTCGGCCAGGTCCATCCCGAGGCATCCGGTTTCTTCATCCCGCCAGCTCACCGTCCCGGGCGCCGGGGAATGGAGCTTCGCCGAAACGGCACCCAGCGTCGGCTCCAGGTCGACGGAGAAGAGCTGGTTGGCGCAGTGATCGGGGCCTCGCCCGATCACGCAGCGGCCCTCTTTGTTGTGGTATCCCTGAACGACGCGGTACGGCGCTTGGCCTCCATCGGAGTCACGGCGGAACGGATCGGTGAGCGCTGTGGCAGGAATCCCTCTGGACAGTTTCACCCGTACCGATCCCGCGTTGTCCGCCAGGCAGCGATCGTCGTCGTTGACGCGCAGGTGAACCGAACCGGCCCGTGATGCGTGAAGGATCTTCCCCTGAGCCACCGGGACGCCGGCATCGCCCGTGGCTTCCGCCAGGTAGAGGGTTCCATAAGGGCTTCGGCTGTGGTCTTTCAGCTTGCATCCTTGGTAGATGTGACTGTCCACCGACGATGCGTAACCACTGGCCCCGACCCTGGGGAAGGTTCGTCGGTCGACCGTCCAGGTGCCGCTCAGGTAGGAGACCGTGTAGGTCTCACCTTGCTCGACCTTGAACCCTGTGTCCTGCCACCCCTTGGTGGCGGAAACCCGGGAAACCACGGTCGGCCGGTCCCTCTGTGCGGCTTCTGCCGAATGAACGGACAGCAGGAGCACGGCGGTCGTTGCCGACGCGAGCCAAGCTGCCCACGTGCGAAGACGAGCGGTCATCGGGCTGCTCCTCCACCTTCGCGAGCGCGCCACCTGGCCGAGCGCTCGGCGGCACGACGATTCTCGGCACCGCCCGGAGCCCGTCAGCAGAAGGGCGCGTCCGGGGCGTTGGCCCAGAAGGAGAGGAACGACCAGGTCTGAGCTCCGATGCGACCATCGACGACGATGCCGGCACACTGCTGGAAGTCCCTGGTCGCGGATTGCGTGATGCGGCCGAAGTCTCCGTCCTCGTCCAGGCCGGCGCCGATCGCCTGGTTCAGATAGCACTGGGCCTGCTGGACCGCGGCCCCGGAGGACCCCAGACGGAGGGTCGGTCGGCTGTCGGTGAAATTGCAGACGTCGTCCGGCCCTTGGGCCACAAGGGCTGCTGGATGATTCAACTTGTCGGCCGCCGGGGCGTGTTTGACGACGGCGGACGCAGTAGTTGAATGTGATGCGGCTACAGCCGGTGTTCCCGCCAGGGAAATTGGAAGAGCCAGCGCCGCTACGGCGGTGAGTACACGTCGCATCCCGATCACCTCCACGGAGAGTGCCCCTCTTCTCATCGTGCGCGGCCCTCAACGGGGTTGCATCTCGTAGCGGGACCGCGCCCGAGCGGCCGGGCGGCCGGGGCGGGGCAGCGCGGACCCTGGAGGAGGTAGGTCAGGCCGAAGCCCGCACCCACCACCACCGCTCCCCCGGCCGCGTCGAGCACCCAGTGGTTCGCCGTCGCGACGATCGAGAGGGCGGTGCACAGCGGATGCAGCAGGCCCAGCGCCTTGACCCACCACCGGGACGCCAGGGCCGCGATCACGAGGCCGCACCACAGCGACCAGCCGAAGTGCAGGGACGGCATGGCCGCGTACTGGTTGGTGAGGGCGGTGAGCGTGCCGTAGTCGGGCCGGGAGAAGTCCTGGGTGCCGTGCACGGTGTCGATGAAGCCGAGTGTCGGCATCAGACGGGGTGGCGCCAGGGGGTAGAGCCAGAATCCGACGAGGGCGAGCAGCGTGGCGAAGCCCAGGGCGGAGCGGGCCCAGCGGTAGTCGCCGGGGCGGCGCCAGTAGAGGACCGCGAGGACTGCCAGCGGGACCACGAAGTGGAACGACGTGTAGTAGAAGTCGAGGAAGTCCCGCAGCCGGCCGATCCCGGCGACGGTGTGGTTGAGCCAGTGCTCGACGTCGATGCGGAGGGCGCGTTCGACGTCGTAGACCTGCATGCCGTGCTCCTCGGCCTCCGCGCGCCCGGCCGAGTTGCTGCCGCCGGTGGCCGCGAGGCGGACCTGGGAGTAGGCGGCGTAGGTGACGCGTAGGAGGAGCAGTTCGAGCAGGAGGTTGGGCCTGCTGAGGACCCGGCGCAGGAACGGCATCAGCGGCACGTGCCGGAAGCGGGCCGGGGTGGTGGGCGCGTAGGCGGGCGGTGCCGGTGACCGGTAGGCGGGCGAGGAGCGGGACAGGAACGGCACGGCGGTGGCGGCGGCCAGGGCGGCCAGCAGGACGACGTCGTCCCGCAGCGGCCGCAGGAGCGCCATGTCCGGCAACAGCATCCGGGCCGGCAGGGTCATGACCAGGACGACGGTGACCGGCCATACGTACCGGTCCGACGCGCGCGTGCCGACCCGGCCGACGACCGCGAGCAGCACCCACAGCAGCTGGTGCTGCCAGGCCGTGGGGGAAACGACGATCGCGGCGCAGCCGGTGATCGCGACGGCGAGCAGCAGCTGTCCGTCGTCGAAGTACCGCACGGCCCGGCGCAGGGCCAGGACGACGACGGCCGCGCCGAGCGCCAGGAAGAGCGCGACCTCCGCGGGGCCGACCAGGCCGAGCCGGAGCAGGGCCCCGTGCAGGGACTGGTTGGCGAGGTCGTCGGCCCGGCCGCCGAGGCCGGCGCCCGCCAGGTGGTGGACCCAGTACTGGGAGGAGTCGTGCGGCATCGCCGCCCAGGCGAGCCCGGTGCAGGCGGCGAAGGTGACGACGGTGGCGAGCGCGGCGCGTCTGCGGCCGGTGCACCACAGCAAAGGCGTGAACAGCAGCAGGGTGGGCTGGAGCGCCGCCGCGACGCCGATCAGCAGGCCGCTGGCGCGCTGGCCGTGGACGGTGAAGCAGCCGAGCAGGACGAGCAGGACCGGGATGATGCTGGTCTGGCCGAGCGACAGGGTGTCGCGGACGGGCAGGGACAGCATCAGCAGGCTGACGGCGACCGGCGCGGCCAGCAGTGCCGTACGGCGGCCGACCGGCTGGGGCAGGGCGCGGGCGGCGGTCAGGCCGAGGGCGACGACCAGCAGCAGCGTGCCGAAGGTCCAGCCCCAGCCGAGGGCCTGTTCGGCCGAACGGGTGAGGGGCTTGAGGGCGAGGCCCCCGAAGGGCGTGCCCGTGAAGCGGGTGGAGTCGTACAGCGAACCGTTCACATGCAGCACGCCGTTCGGCCCCACCCAGGTCTCCAGGTCCGTCAGCCGCTCACCGCGCGGGGTGGCGAGGACGGCGGCGACCTGCCGGGCGGCGAGGACGGCGGCGATCAGCCACAGCCCCAGGCGGGCGGCGCGCAGGCGTGTGCGGACCCCGTCGACGGCCGTCGCTCCGAAGCCTTCCGCCGGTCGTCCGCCGCGATCCGCATTCGCCACGTCTCATCGGCCTTCCGCAGCAGTTCATCCCACATGTCCAGAATGCGGGGATTCTCCCGCGAACCCTATGGGGATCACGCGACCCCGGGAAAGACGGCGCGGGCAACTGCGGAACACTTCGCTACTGCACACTCGAAAGCGAGAAGGATCACATGAAGATCAGGTGGGACCCCTCCCGGAGGGGGCAGAAACACCTGCACAGCGACGATTTACATGCAGCGTGCAACGACTTCCGTACCGCCCGTGAGCGGGGCAAAGCCGC
The DNA here is from genome assembly GCF_055606225.1 of Streptomyces sp. NPDC037100. Taxonomy (NCBI): domain Bacteria; kingdom Bacillati; phylum Actinomycetota; class Actinomycetes; order Kitasatosporales; family Streptomycetaceae; genus Streptomyces; species Streptomyces sp. NPDC037100. Next base: position 262,061 of record NZ_JBVJSX010000001.1, read on the forward strand.
CTATCGTCGCTCATTCGGCCCGTACGACAGCGCCGCCGCGCGGGACCGCGTCCCTGTCCCCGTCGAAAGGTAGGCGAGCGAGCCTTGTCGACTGCCTCAGTCGTCACACCCGCGTCTCCCGTGAAGACCCGCAAAGCGAAGGCCCCCGATCCCACCGTCACCGACCCCGCGCTCGTCAAGCGCGCCGTGAAGGCGGCCGCGCTGGGCAACGCGATGGAATGGTTCGACTTCGGCGTCTACAGCTACATCGCCGTCACGCTGGGCAAGGTCTTCTTCCCCTCGGGCAACCCCACCGCCCAGCTGCTGTCCACGTTCGGCGCCTTCGCCGCGGCCTTCCTGGTCCGCCCCCTCGGCGGCATGGTCTTCGGCCCGCTCGGCGACCGCGTGGGCCGCCAGAAGGTCCTCGCCCTCACCATGATCATGATGGCGGCGGGCACCTTCGCGATCGGTCTGATCCCGTCGTACGCGACGATCGGTGTCGGCGCGCCGATCCTGCTCCTGGTCGCCCGCCTCGTGCAGGGCTTCTCCACCGGCGGTGAGTACGCGGGCGCCTCCACGTTCATCGCCGAGTACGCCCCCGACAAGCGGCGCGGCTTCCTCGGCAGCTGGCTGGAGTTCGGCACGCTCGCCGGCTACATCGGCGGCGCCGGCCTGGTCACGATCATGACCGCCCTGCTCTCCGCCGACGACCTGACCTCCTGGGGCTGGCGCATCCCGTTCCTGATCGCGGGCCCGATGGGCATCATCGGCCTCTACCTGCGGATGCGCCTGGAGGAGACCCCGGCGTTCGCGGCCGAGGCGGAGAAGGCCGAGAACAACCGCCCGAAGACCCCCCTGCGCGAGATGGTGACCGGCCAGTGGCGCGCGCTGCTGCTCTGCGTCGGCCTGGTGCTGGTCTTCAACGTCACCGACTACATGCTGCTGTCGTACATGCCGAGCTACCTGACCGGTCAGCTCCACTACGACGAGACACACGGCCTGCTGGTCGTCCTCGGCGTGATGGCCGTGATGATGATCGCCCAGCCGTTCGCCGGCGCGCTGACCGACCGGGTCGGCCGCCGCCCGGTGATCGCCACCGGCTGTGCGGGGTTCCTGCTGCTCTCCGTCCCGGCCCTGCTGCTGATCCGCCAGGGCAGCCTGCTCGCGGTCGCGCTCGGCATGGGCGCCCTCGGCCTGCTGCTGGTCTGCTTCACGGCGTCGATGCCCTCCGCGCTGCCTGCGCTGTTCCCGACGAAGGTCCGCTACGGCTCGCTGTCGATCGGCTTCAACGTCTCGGTGTCCCTGTTCGGCGGGACCACCCCGCTGGTGGTCACGGCCCTGATCGGCGCGACCGGGAACATGATGATGCCCGCCTACTACATGATGGCCGCGGCGGTGATCGGCGGCTTCGCGGTGTGGCGCATGGCGGAGTCGGCGGGGCGCCCGCTGCCCGGTTCGGCGCCCTCGGTGGCGGGTCGACACGCCGAGTGAAATCCCGCTGACAGGGCCCCGCGCACCAACTATCTTCGTCAGCGCAGTAGTTAGGGAAGCTAACTGTGCTGACGAAAGGTAGAGGTGCATGAGCGAGTCGCACGTCTGGGACGAGGTCGACGCCTACTTCACCGCCCACCTCGCCCCGGACGACGAAGCCCTGGCGGCCGCCCTGCGCGACAGCGACGCCGCCGGGCTTCCGCACATCAACGTCGCCGGGAACCAAGGCAAGCTCCTTCAGCTCCTCGCCCAGATCCAGGGCGCCCGCCACATCCTGGAGATCGGCACGCTCGGCGGCTACAGCACCATCTGGCTGGGCCGCGCCCTGCCCGATGACGGTCGGCTGGTCTCCCTGGAGTACGACCCCCGGCACGCCGAGGTCGCCGTCCGCAACGTCGCCCGCGCCGGACTTGAAAAGCTGGTCGAGGTGCGGGTGGGCCCGGCCCTGGAGTCGCTGCCCAAGCTGGCCGACGAGAACCCGCCGCCCTTCGACCTGGTCTTCATCGACGCCGACAAGGTCAACAACCCGCACTACGTGGAGTGGGCGGTCCGACTCACCAGCACGGGCAGCCTGATCGTCCTCGACAACGTCGTACGGGGCGGCCGGGTCGTCGACGCGGACAGCACCGCCCCGGACGTGACGGGCACCCGCACGGCGATCGAGCTGATCGCCGGCCATCCGAGGCTGAGCGGCACGGCGATCCAGACGGTGGGGATGAAGGGCTACGACGGGTTCGCGCTGGCGCGTGTGCTGGCGTGAGACCCCGCCCTCACACCTCGTGGTAGAAGCCCACGTTGACGCTGCGCGGGGCGGTGCGGTCCTGGACGATGATCTCGCCGCTGCCGCCCCTGGGCAGCGGGACGGTGCCGCCGTAGGCGAGAGGCTGGGCGTACTCCCCCATCATCAGCCGTACCTCGGAGGACGGGTCGGGCTGGGAGCCGCGCAGCCAGGTGACCTGCCAGGTGCCCTCCGGCCCGCACAGGAACTCCAGGTGGACGCGGGAGACGAACAGCCAGTCGTCCGGTGTGCTCAGCCGGCACACGGACTTGTCGCGGCCCACCCGCAGCACCGCGCCCGGCTCGCTGGGCGCGTCGGCCATGAGCATGCCGGCCGTGGCGCCCGCCTCCGCCTCCGCGACGGTGGCCATGGTGAGTTCGAGCACGTGCGCTCCTCCTGAGACGTCCTGGTGGGCCGGCCGGGTTCATGGCCCGCCGCATGATAAAACGCCCGGCCACGCGGTGTCCGGCACAATGGCCTCATGACCGAGCGAAAGCCACCCGGCGTCGACTTCGAGTCCTGGGTCGACAAGCAGATCCGTGACGCGGAGGCGCGCGGGGAGTTCGAACGGCTGCCGGGCGCGGGCGCACCGCTCCCCCACGACATCGAGAGCACCTACGACGAACTGTGGTGGGTCAAGCGGAAGATGGCCCGGGAGGGTTTCTCCGTCCTCCCGCCGGCGCTGGCCCTGCGCAAGGAGGCGGAGGACGCTCTGGAGGCCGCGCTCGCGGCGCCCTCGGAGCGGATCGTTCGGAAGATCATCGACGAGGTCAACGTCAAGATCCGCGAGATGATGTTCAAGCCGCCGCCCGGCCCCCCGCTGGGAAAGAAGCCGTACGACGTCGAGGACGTCGTACGGCAGTGGCGGGAGCGCCGGGCGGATCGCTGACCGGGGGACGCGCCCCGGCTCACACGTGCAGCAGCCGTTCGGCCAGTTCCCGGTAGTCCTTCAGGGCCAGCCGGAGCTGCTCGGTGTCGGCCGACGACACGGACCTGCTCTCACCGCCCTCGACGGACTGCCAGGAGTGCCGCAGGGTGCGGCGGCGCTGCGTCACGGCCTCGGTGAAGCGGGCCGCGATCTCCTCCAGCACGTGGTCGGCCTCCTCGACGGCGGCCCGGGGCCCGTCGACGAACCCGGCGACGGCGTGCTGCAACTGCGAGCCGAGCTTGTCGCACTCCTCGTGGGCGAGGAGGTGGGCCCGTTCCTTGGCGGAGCCGACCTTGTCGGGGCCGGTGCCGTGGTCGCCGCGCAGGGCGTCGGTGCCGTGCCGGCCGGGGCCGTCGCGGTCGGTGCCATGCGGGTCGAGGCCGGTCCGGTCGGGGCCGTTACGGTCGAGGGCGTTCCGGTCGGTGCCGGGCACGTCCGTGCCGTGCGCCGCGGCGCGGTCCGCGTCGGTGCCGTACGGAACATCGCGGTCGGTTTCGACGCGGTGTGTGGTTCCGCGTCCGGTGTCGGTGCCGTGCGTGGTGCCGCGGTCGGCTTCCAGGTCACGGCCTGCGCCGCGGTCCGGTTCCGGTCCTCGGGCCGTCGCGCGGCGGTCCGTGCCCGGGGCGGTCTGGCGGTGGCCGGTGCCCAGGGCGCTCTCGCCGCGGGCGTCCGGGGCGGCCGGCGTGTGGTCGCCGGGCGGTCGGGTCATGTCGGTCATTGCCTCAACTCTCCTTCGCCTGACGTCGGTTCATCGCCCACGGCAGGTGCCCGCCACGGGCCGGGGCCTTGCGGCCGCCGTTCAGAGCGGCGCGCTCGCGGCCGCTGTCGTGCCTACCGCCGGTGTGGCCGCCGCCGTCGTGGCGGACCGGCTTCACCAGCTCCTCGAACAGGGCGCGGGCCGCCACCATGGCCTCACGCATGTCTTCCGTGCCCTGGCCGCCGTCGCGGGCGTCCTCCGCGCGCAGATGCGCCGCGCGGTGCACGCGCCGGTAGCCGTCCACGTGGTGGGCGTGGTGCACGGACAGCGCGGCCAGCTGTTCCTCGTACTGCCCGCCGTCCGGGAAGCCGCGGACACCGGCGAGCTCGGCGAGCAGCCGGTCCGCCTCGGCGACGGCGTCGCGCGGCGAGTCGACGAACCGCTCCTGGGCGGCCGTCCAGCGCGCCTCGTACTGCTCGCGCTGCGCCGGCTCCAGCGACCGCTCGCGCAGATCGCCGTGGCGCTGCACGCGCTCGGTCAGTTCGCGCTCGGCCGCTTTGGCGTCACCGTCGTGCCGGGCGACGGCCCGGTCGTACTCGGGTCCGAAGCGCCGCTTCAGGCTCGGGCCCCGCCGAGGCCCGCGGGCGCGCAGGGTCATGACGGCCGCGATGACGACGACCGCCGCGATCACGATCAGAGCAATGATCAGGCCAGTGGACATGAATGCCTTCCGGGTTCTCGGCCCAACCGGCTCTCCTCGCGAGCCGGTTCGCCCGTCGGGTGTCCCCAAAGCCCGTCTCCAAACGGCACCCGGGCGCAACCGGGGCGTGACCACGTGGCCGGGACTATTCGGTTGCGGGTCCGGTGGGGCGGCTGCGGAGAATGCGGTTCGTGATGTGGACCGTGACGCCGGAACCGTACGACTCACCCGTGGCCGCCGCTCTGTGGCGGGCGTACTACACCGAGGTCAGCGACCGCTGGTACCTGCTGCACGAAGGGCGCCGGACCGACCCGGCCGAGCTGGAGCGGGAGATCGCCGCCCAGCCGGGTGTCTATCTCGCGCCGCCGGACGGCCGGCTGCTCGTCGCCCGGTACGGCGGTGAGCCGGCCGGCAGCGCGGGCGTACGGCTGCTGGACGGGACGACCGCCGAGCTCACGCGGGTGTTCCTGTACGCATCGATGCGCGGCCGGGGCGGCGCGCCACTCCTGGTCGGGGCCGCCGAGGACGCCGCACGCGCGCTCGGCGCCGCCCGGATGATCCTCGACACCCGCGGCGATCTCGTCGAGGCCCGCCGCCTCTACGCCCGCCTCGGCTACACGGAGACCGGACCGCACAACGACGACCGGTACGCGGAGCACTGGTTCACCAAGGAACTGGCCCGGCCTCAGGCCGGCTCCTCGGTGGAGCGCACCCTGTAGGGCCGCTCGCGCCGCGATCCGCACAGTTCGTCGTTCAGCTCCCGCACGAGCTGCTCCAGCTCGGTCGGCCGGTCCGGCCCCCACCAGTCGCCGAGCAGCTCGGCGAGGGACTCCTCGCGGGCCTCGGCCAGCCGGTCGGCGACCTCGCGTCCCGCGTCGGTCAGGACCATGTCGACGCCCCGGCGCACGGCGAGGCGGCGTTCCTCGGCCTGCCGGCCCGCCTCCATGATCACGGTCAGGGGCAGGGACATGGTGTCGGCGAGCACGCCCGGCTCCACGGAGCCGTAGCGCCGCGTCCGCAGCAGCAGCCAGCTCGTCGCGGGCAGCAGGTCGTAGCCCGCCCGGGCGGTGATCCGCCGGTAGATCTCGCGCCGTCCCGCGCGGGAGCCGAGCACCGACAGCGCCCGGCACACCTCGTCGTACGAGGACCGCTCGACGGGGTTGCTGGCGAGGGTCTCGCTGGCGTCGGGCGCGGTGACCGAGCCGCGCAGCCGGTCCTCCTTCAGGAACCAGGCCAGCACGAAGCCGAGGAGCGCGACGGGGGCGGCGTACAGGAAGACGTCCGTGATGGAGACGGCGTAGGCGTGCAGGGCCGGCGGGCGCAGGCCGGGAGGCAGGGCGGCGATGCCCCGCGGGTCGGCCTCCAGCGTGTCCACGGAGGTGCCGGGCGGCAGCCGGGCGCCCCGGAAGGCGTCGGTGAGCTGCTCGCCGAGCCGGCCCGCGAAGACCGTGCCGAAGACGGCGACGCCGAACGAGGCGCCGATGGAGCGGAAGAAGGTCGCGCCGGAGGTGGCCACGCCCAGGTCCTCGTAGGGGACGGCGTTCTGCACGATGAGCACGAGGACCTGCATCACCAGGCCGAGCCCGAGCCCGAAGACGAAGAAGAAGCCGCTCAACTCGGCGGTGGAGCTGTGCTCGTCGAGCTGGTGGAGCAGGAGCAGCCCGAGCGTGGTGATGCCGGTGCCGGCGATCGGGAACACCTTCCAGCGGCCGGTCCGGCTGACGATCTGCCCGGAGGCGGTCGAGGCCAGCAGCAGGCCCAGCACCATCGGCAGCATGTGCACACCGGACATGGTCGGGCTGATGCCCTGCACGACCTGGAGGAAGGTCGGCAGGTACGTCATGGCGCCGAACATGGCGAACCCGACGACGAAGCTGATCACGGCGGCGAGCGTGAAGGTGCGTACGCGGAACAGTTTGAGCGGCAGGACGGGTTCGGCGGCCCGCTGCTCGACGGCCACGAAGGCGACGGCGAGGACGACGCCCAGGACCGCGAGGCCGACGATCTGCCAGGACCCCCATGCCCAGGTCGTCCCGCCGAGTGAGGCGACCAGCACCAGGCAGGTGGCGACCGAGGCGATGAGGAAGGTGCCGAGGTAGTCGATGACGTGTCGTTGCGCCCGGCGCGGGATGTGCAGGACGGCCGCGATCACGGCGAGCGCCACGACGCCGACGGGCAGGTTGACGTAGAACACCCAGCGCCAGCTCAGATGCTGGGTCAGCAGGCCGCCGAGCAGCGGTCCGAGCACGCTGGTCGCGCCGAAGACGGCACCGAACAGCCCCTGATAACGGCCGCGTTCGCGCGGGGGCACCAGGTCGCCGACGATCGCCATCGACAGCACGATCAGCCCGCCGCCGCCGAGCCCCTGCAGGGCCCGGAACGCGATCAGCTGGCCCATGTCCTGTGCGGCCCCGCACAGCGCGGATCCGACCAGGAAGATCACGATCGCCGTCTGGAAGAGCCTCTTGCGCCCGTACTGGTCGCCGAGCTTGCCCCACAGGGGGGTGGCGGCGGTCGCGGCCAGCAGATACGCGGTGACCACCCAGGACAGGTGATCCAGCCCGCCCAGATCGCTGACGATCGTGGGCAGCGCGGTCGCCACGATGGTCTGGTCGAGGGCGGCGAGCAGCAGGCCGAGGAGCAGGGCGCCGATGGAGACCAGGACGTTCCCGGGCACCTGCTCCCGAGGGGCCGTGCCGTGGGGCGTCAATGTGGTGGCGTTCCCGTCCTCGGCCATCCGACCTCCAGCGTCTGATGTGACTTTTTCCATCGTGACCGCTGTGACCTGTTATGGCCTGCCGGGCCCTTTTGGAAGCCGCGCTTCCGGGGGCTCCTCGACGGCACTGTGGAGAAGATCTGGATAATCTCTGGAGTTCGCGAGGGGAGGGAGGAACGCGTGGAACCGCCGAACGGCCACCCGTGCCCGGAGTGCGGCGCGCCCAGACAGCGGGACAACACCCCCGCCTGCGCCTGCACACACCGGGCCGCCGAGGCCCTGCGCGACACCCGCACGGCCCAGGCGGCGGCAGCGGAGGACTTCGACCCGCTGCGGATCCGCCCGTACGTGGAGATCGACCCCACCAGGACGACGACGCCCGCGGCTGTGCCTCCGGGCGACGCGGCCGCCCCGGAGTCGGGCACCGGCGCCTCGCCCGCGCACGCGGAGCCCGCGCCCGCCAGGAGTGCCGCTCCACCCCAGGGCAACGCGGCCCCGCCCGCCGGAAGCACCGCCTCACCCCAGGGCAACGCAGCCCCGCCCGCCGGAAGCACCGCCTCACCCCAGGGCAACGCAGCCGCGCCCGCCGGAAGCACCGCCTCACCCCAGGGCAACGCAGCCGCGCCCGCCGGAAGCACCGCCTCACCCCAGGGCAACGCGGCTCCGCCCGGCGGGGGTATCGCCCCCGCCGGGAGTGCAGCCCGGCCGCCCGTCCCCGCCGACGCCACCGTGCCGCTGCGGCCCGTCGAGACGGACGCCACCGCCGTGCTCCCGGCCGCGCCCCTCACTCCGGTGGTTCCGACTCCCCCGGCGCCCGCCGCGAACGAGCCGAGCGTCACCGACCTGCGGATGTTCGACGGCGCGGCGCGGGCGGACCGCGGCGCGCCGGACGCGGGCGGGACCGGCGCGCGGAGGCGGCGGCGCACCCTGCTGCTCGCCACCGCCGGTGCCTGTGTCGCCGTCGTCGCGGCGGCCGGGTACGCGAGTGGGCTGTTCTCCTACGAGAGCCCCTCCCGCGACACCGCGCTGCCGGACGGCATCCGCGCGAGTGTGCCGGACGCCCCGTCGAGCAGCGCGGCGTCCACACCCCCGCAGGGCAGCACCTCGGCGGCTGCGCCGGCCCCGGCGCCACCACGGCCGTCGCCGTCCCGCAGCGGGAGCCCGTCCGCCTCGCCGTCGCCGTCCGCGCCGAGCGCCTCGGCGAGCCCGTCGCAGTCGCCGTCCCCGTCGGCATCGCAGCCGTCGGCATCGGCGACCGGCCCCGGGCAGGCCCCTCCGGACAACTCCCGCCAGGACAAGGGCCCGGCCGTCCTGCGCCTCGGTGACAGCGGCCCGGAGGTCACCGAACTCCAGCTACGGCTGCGACAGTTGTACCTCTACGACGACGACACCGACGGCACCTTCGACGACCGCCTCCGGGAAGCGGTCCGCACCTACCAGTGGTCACGCGGCATCCAGAGCGACGACCTGGGCGTCTACGACCAGGAGACCCGGGCCAAGCTGGAGTCGGAAACCCGGGAGCCGTGACGGCCGGGGCGTCGTGCCGTGACACCATCACGGCGTGCCGTGACGCCGTGACGCCGTGACGGCTGACGTGATCACCGGCAACGCCGGTTCACGCTCGCGCGACGCGCACGCGCCATCCCTGCGAGCGGGGCGGCCTGGCGAGCGGGGCGGCCGGGCCCACCCGGGGGTGATGCATCACCCTGCACGTGCTCGCCGGCAACGCCGGGCCGGCCCACGCCGCCCACCCACCGCGCCGCCCGGGTGAGACGGACGGCCACGAGTTCAGCCGACGCACAGGCGGATCCCCGCGCCGCCCGGGCAAGACGGACGACCGCGAGTTCAGCCGACGCACAGGCGGATCCCCGCGCCGCCCGGGTGAGGCCGGCGGCCGCGAGTTCAGCCGATGCGCAGGCGGATCGTCCCGTCGCCCGCGTGCTCCACACGCACCTTCGTGAGGTCCTCGACCACCACGTCCGGTTCGTGGACCGCGGCCCGGGGGCCGATGCCCACCACCGTCATCCCGGCGGCGCGGCCGGCCGCTATCCCGGCTCCGGAGTCCTCGAACACCACACAGTCGGCGGGAGCGATCCCCAGCTCGGCGGCGCCCTTCAGGAAGCCCTCCGGGTCGGGCTTGCTCGCCCCGACGGACTCCGCCGTCACCCGCACCCCGGGCAGTTCCAGACCGGCCGCGGCCATCCGCGCCGTCGAGAGCGCCACGTCGGCGGAGGTCACCAGCGCGTGCGGCAGCCCCCGCAGCGAGGCCAGGAACTCCGGCGCCCCGGGGATCGCGACGACACCGTCGGTGTCGGCCGTCTCCTCGGCGAGCATCCGGGCGTTGTCGGCGTGGTTCTGCTCCATCGGCCGCTCGGGCAGCAGCAGCGCCATGGAGGCGTAGCCCTGCCGGCCGTGGACGACCTTCATGACCTCGTCCCCGTCCAGCCCGTGGCGCTCGGCCCAGCGCCGCCAGACGCGCTCGACCGAGGCGTCGGAGTTGACGAGGGTGCCGTCCATGTCCAGCAGGAGGGCGCGGGCGGTGAGCACGGCGGTGGCCGTCATCGGCAGCTCCAAGGCTCGGGGCGCGTTCCAGCGCGGGAGAGGGGCTGACGACGGATCGCGACCGGCACGCCCCCGGGGGACAAGGCGGCCCCGCCCGCCGGTCAGGGAAAACGGGCGGAGGCCACTTTGTTCCTCCACGGTACAAAATAATCCCGGCTCCGCGCCAGGGCCCCCACCGGACCTTCACCCCCTGTTCAGCCCGCCCGGGTCACCCGGTCACGGCCTCCCACAGGCTCCACAGCCCGAGCGTCAGCATCACCAGCGCCGCGATCTGCGTGATCAGCCGCAGCGGCACCTTCTTCATCAGGGCCTTTCCGCCCACGATGCCGATCCCGGCCACGGCCCACAGTGCGAGCACCGCGCCCAGGCCGACGGAGAGCGGGTCGTCGTAGCGGGCGGCCAGGTTCGCCGTCATGATCTGGGTCAGATCACCGAACTCGGCGACCAGGATGAGCATGAACCCGGCACCCGAGACCTTCCAGAAGGACTGGTTCTCCGGCTTGCGGACCTCCTCCTCGTCCTCACCCTTCTTCAGCAGCAGCACCGCGGCCCCACCCAGGAAGAGCACGCCCGTGAGGGCCTGCACGATCTGCTGCGGCAGCAGCGTCAGCACACTGCCGGCCGCGACGGCGAGCGCGACGTGCAGCGCGAAGGCGGCGGCCACACCGGCGAAGACGTACGAGGCGCGGTAGCGGGTGCCGAGCACGAGGCCGGCGAGGGCGGTCTTGTCCGGCAGTTCTGCGAGGAAGACGACACCGAAGACGACGGCCGTCACGGTCAGGCTGATCAAGGGTTCCTCAATCGGTCGGGGCTGCCCCACCGAGAGTGCTCGACCTTCGCACGCGACACCTCGGCACGGCAGCACATCGGTACCCGTGCCGGGGGCACGGACGTGCACTGCTTTGCCGAAGGTCTCGCTGGCAGGTCCGGGAAAGGACCGGCCTCCGGGCGCCGGCTCAGGCGGGCTGAGCAGTATGTCGACGGTCCGGCGAAGAGCTACTCCCCTTCTGCGCCGTCCATGGTACGGGACGCGCCTGGAGTGAAAAGTTCCGCCTTGAATCTTGTCATGTCATGGCCGCGTCACTAACTTCTCACCGGACGCACATCTGTGCGTCACACGGCAGCGCGAGCATTCCCTCGCTCGCAAGCCAACACCCCCCTCTCCCCAGGGAGTTCGCATGCCCAGGTTCTACGCGCGTCGACGGCTGAGCGTGGCCGCGGCGGCCACCGCGCTCATATCCTCCGTGGCCCTCTTCAACGCCCCCACGGCCTCCGCCGCCCTGCCCACGCCCGTGAGCGGCGCCACCGCCCGCTCCTACCTCGCCACGCTCACCGTGACGACCGAGGACCGCACCGGCTACAACCGCGACCTCTTCCCGCACTGGATCACCCAGTCCGGCACCTGCAACACCCGCGAGGTCGTCCTCAAGCGCGACGGCACCAACGTCCAGCAGGACTCCTCCTGCGCCGCCACCAGCGGCAGCTGGTACTCCCCCTACGACGGCGCCACCTGGACCGCCGCCTCCGACGTGGACATCGACCACCTGGTCCCGCTGGCCGAGGCCTGGGACTCCGGCGCGGACTCCTGGACGACGTCCCGCCGCCAGTCGTTCGCCAACGACCTCACCCGCCCGCAGCTCATCGCGGTCACCGACAACGTCAACCAGGCCAAGGGCGACCAGGACCCGGCCACCTGGATGCCCTCCCGGACGGCGTACCGCTGCACCTACGTCCGGGCCTGGGTGCAGGTGAAGTACTACTACGGCCTCTCGGTCGACTCGGCCGAGAAGTCCGCGCTGCAGAACTACCTGGCGAGCTGCTGACACGCTGATTCGTGTCGGGACCTCCCCGCTGACCTCCGTCGTTCCGTACCGTACGGGGCGACGGAAAGGGGAACGACATGAGCGCACTGCGCCTCGGACCGCTGCTGAGGTACACCGACGGCTCGTCCGCCACCGTGTGGGTCGAGACGAGCCGTCCGTGCACCGCCGAGGTGCGCTGCGCCGACGGCGCCGGCGGCACGGCCCGCAGCTTCCAGATCGCGGGCCACCACTACGCACTGATCCCGGTGACGGGCCTCACCGCCGGTACGACCACGACGTACGAGGTACTCCTCGACGACACCCGGGTGTGGCCGCTGCCCGGCTCCCCCTTCCCGCCCTCCGCGATCCACGCGCCCGGCCCGGAGGGCGACCTCAACGTCGCCTTCGGCTCCTGCCGCTGGGCCTCCCCGCCGGCGGGCGGCGACGACCCCGTCGGCCCGGACGCCCTGGACGCCCTCGCCACCCGCCTCGCGGCCGACCCCGGCGGTGAGCGGCCGCACGTCCTACTGCTGCTCGGCGACCAGGTGTACGCCGACGAGACCTCGGACTCGACGCAGCGCTGGCTGGCGGCCCGCCGCGATCTGAAGGAGGGGCCGGGCAACGGCGTCGCGGACTACGAGGAGTACACCCACCTCTATTACGAGTCGTGGCTCGACCCCCGCATCCGCTGGCTGCTGTCCACCGTGCCCAGTTTCATGATCTTCGACGACCACGACGTGATCGACGACTGGAACACCTCCGCCGCCTGGCTCACCGACATGCGCGCCACCGGCTGGTGGCAGGAGCGGCTGCTGAGCGGCCTCATGTCGTACTGGGTCCACCAGCACCTGGGCAACCTGTCCCTGGAGGAGCTGGCGGCCGACCCGGTCTACGAGGCGGTGTGCAAGGCCCCCGACGGCACCGACACGCTGCGCGACTTCGCCGCCCGGGCCGACGCCGACGCGGCCACGGCCCGCTGGAGCTACCGGCGCGACTTCGGGCGCGTACGCCTGGTGATGGTGGACAGCCGGGCCGCCCGGGTCCTCGCCGAGGGCGAGCGCGCGATGCTCGACCCGGGCGAGGAGACCTGGCTGCGCGAGCAGGTGCTGGACGGGCCCGAGACCTACGACCACCTCCTGATCGGCACCTCGCTGCCCTGGCTGCTGCCACACCTGGTGCACGACGCCGAGGGGTGGAACGCGGCGCTGTGCGGTGGCGAACGGGGCGATCGCTGGGCGCGGTTCGGGGAGAAGGTGCGGCGCGCCGCCGACCTGGAGCACTGGTCGGCGTTCCCCGAGTCCTTCGCCGGGCTGGCGGAGCTGATCGCCGAGGCGGGCTCGGGGCGGGACGCGCCGGCGACGGTGTGCGTGCTGTCCGGGGACGTGCACCACGCCTACATCGCCGAGCCCTCGTGGCCCGGCGGCGGCCCGGACGCCCGGGTCGTGCAGCTCGTCTGCTCCCCCGTCCACAATTCGGTGCCGCTGTCGATGCGGCTGGCCTTCCGCATCGGCTGGAGCGCGATGGCGCGAGGTCTCGGCCGCGGCCTCGCCCGGCACGGCCGCCTCCCGAGCCCGCCGGTCGGCTGGCGCAAGACGGGCGGCCCCTGGTTCGGCAACCAGCTCATGACCCTCACCCTGCGCGGCCGCGCCGCCCGGCTGCGACTGGAGCAGGCCAAGGCCCGCAAGGGGGCGGGACCCCGCCTGACGACGCTGCTGGACTCCGAGCTTGCCCCCTGACCCGCCCTGTTCCACCCGTTTGTCGTGCTGTGCTCGGGGATGTCCCACGATGCTCGTGAGGCATCCCACAGCGACGTCAATCCTTCCCCACGAACCCCGGCTTCCCTCCCAGGCGACGGCATGATGAGGCGGACCGTCCGCTTCCTGCCCGGCGGACCACCGAACGCGCCCCCCACGCCCGGGAGTCCCACCCTTGTCTGCGTCGCACGAGGAAACCCAGAAAGCTCAGGAAGCCCAGGAAACGTGGGAGACCCGGGAGGCCTGGAAATCCGTACCGGCCGAGGGTCCCGGACCGGCCACGAGACCCGCGGGTGTCTCCGTCGCCCTGGTCGGCGCCGGGCCACGGGGCACCAGCGTCCTGGAACGCCTGTGCGCCTCCGCCCCGGAACTCCTGCCGCCCGGCGCCCGGCTGACGGTCCACGTGATCGACCCGGACCCGCCCGGCCCCGGACGCGTCTGGCGCACCGCCCAGTCGCCCGAGCTGCTGATGAACACCGTGGCCTGCCAGGTGACCCTGTTCACCGACGACAGCGTGGACTGCGCGGGCCCGATCCGCCCGGGTCCGAGCCTGCACGAGTGGGCGGGCGGCAGGCTGGGCCCGGACGAGTACCCGACCCGGGCCGACTACGGCCGCTACCTGGAGTGGGTGTTCGCCGAGGTGGTGCGGCAGGCGCCGCCGTCCGTGCGGGTCGAGACACACCGGGCTCGCGCGCTGCGGCTCGACGACCGCCCCGGCGACCGCCAGGTCCTCACCCTCGACGACGGCCGCACCCTGACCGGCCTGTCCGCGGTGGTGCTGGCCCAGGGGCATCTGCCGAGGACCGCCGGCCCCGATCTGCTGCGGCACGCGGCCCACGCCGCGCGGCACGGCCTGCGTCACGTCCCGCCCGCCAACCCGGCCGACGTCGACCTGTCCTCGGTCCTCCCGGGCGAGCCCGTGCTGCTGCGCGGCCTCGGCCTCAACTTCTTCGACCACACGGCCCTGCTGACGACCGGCAGGGGCGGCCGTTTCGTACGGGACGCCGAACGCCTGCGGTACCTGCCCTCCGGCCGTGAGCCGCGGCTCTTCGCCGGCTCCAGGCGCGGCGTCCCGTACCAGGCACGCGGCGACAACGCGAAGGGGCCGTACGGCCGGCACGTCCCGCTCGCCCTCACTCCGGAGGTGATCGCGGGGTTCCGCAAGCGCGCGGACTCCGGGGAGGCGCCCGACTTCCTGGCGGAGATATGGCCGTTGGTGGCCAAGGAGGTGGAGACGGTCTACTACGGCGCGCTGCTCCGGCGGGCCGGGGCGCGGGCGGGGCGCGAGCGGGAGTTCGCCGACCGCTTCCTCTCCGTCCCGCACGGCGATCCCCTGGAGGCACCGCTGTTGGCGGAGTTCGGGGTGCCGGACGCCGACCGCTGGTGCTGGGAGCGGATCTCCCGCCCGTACGCCGGGCGGGACTTCGGGCATTGCGGCGAGTGGGACGACTGGCTGCTGTCGTATCTGCGCGAGGACGCCGCGCAGGCCGCTGCGGGCAATGTGCACGGCCCGCTGAAGGCGGCACTGGACGTGCTGCGCGACCTGCGCAACGAACTGCGGCTGATCGTCGACCACGGGGGTCTGGCCGGTGCCTCCCGCCGGGACCACCTGGACCGCTGGTACACCCCGCTCAACGCGTTCCTGTCCATCGGCCCGCCGCGCCGCCGCATCGAGGAACTCGCGGCGCTGGTGGAGGCGGGGGTGGTGCGGGTGCTCGGGCCGCGGTTGCGGGTGACGGACGAGGACGGGGGCTGGGTGGCGCACTCCCCCGACGTGCCGGGGTCGGCCGTGGTTGTGAGAACCCTCATAGAGGCCCGCCTGCCGGAACCGGACCTGCGGCACACCGCCGACGCCCTTCTGGCCGGCCTGCTGCGCAGCGGGCAGTGCCGCCCGCACACCACCGACGGTTATGAGACAGGGGGGTTGGACGTCACTCCGCGCCCCTACCGTCTGATGGATCGTCAAGGAGTTGCACACACAAGGCGGTTCGCGTTCGGTGTGCCGACAGAAGGCGTGCACTGGGTGACCGCCGCCGGAGCCCGGCCAGGGGTGGATTCGGTCACGCTTTCGGACGCGGATGCGGTGGCGAGAGCCGTTCTACGTGCGGCTGGACCCCAGACCGGGCTTCAGGGGGAGGCAAAGCAGTGGCCAAATGTTGAACTTGCAAGCATCAATTAGGCACACCTAACGTGGGCTACTCCGCGGCATCCGTCCCCGACCGGCCTCCCCAGGGCCGGCCAACCGAAGGAGTGACCCCCCACATGACCGCTCGCCTCAACGGCGCCCAGCCCTACGCGCTCGGACTGTTCCGGATCGTGATCGGCCTGCTGTTCGCCTGCCACGGCGCCGTCGCACTCTTCGGCGTCCTCGGCGGTGCGGACGGCAAGGGCGGCACCGCCGCGACCGGCGCCTGGCCCAACTGGTACGCGGCCGTGATCGAACTCGTCGGCGGCACCCTGGTGCTGCTGGGCCTCGGCACCCGCATCGCGGCGTTCATCTCGTCCGGCGCGATGGCGTACGCGTACTTCAAGGTCCACCAGCCCCAGGGCCTGTGGCCGATCGAGAACAGCGGCGAGGGCGCGGCCATGTACTGCTGGTCCATGTTCCTGCTGATCTTCACGGGCTCCGGCGCGTTCGGCCTGGACCGGCTGTTTGCCAAGCGCACCTCCACGCAGGAGCAGCGCTCCGCCGGCCAGACGCCGGTGGCCGCCTGAGCAGCCCGGCCCGTCGGACACGACAACGGCGCCTTCCCCTCGCGGGGAGGCGCCGTTCCGTCTGCGGCGACCCGCTGCCGAGGCAAGGGGGACGTCATGCATGCATATGCTGACAATCAGGGACAAGCCGAGGCGAGGTGAACAGTCCGCACCGAACGTATGAGCCCCCCGTGAACCGCTCGTCACACCCCAGGCGTACGCTCTATGGCTGTCATGGCCACCCCTGCCGCTCCCCCCGCGCCATCGCGGCACGGTCTGGCCCACGGGGGAGTCACGGGGAGTCGCGGTGCTGGAGCAAGTGGGGTTGCCGATCGGCAGCCCATGGATCTACGCGGTGGTGGCCTTGTCCGTCCTGCTCGACGTGTTCCTGCCGGTGCTGCCCAGCGGTGTCCTGGTGATCACGGCGGCCACGGCGGCGGCAGCGGGCACCGCGACCGACGTGCCCGACATCCTCGCCCTGACCCTCTGCGCGGCCACCGCCTCCGTCCTGGGTGATCTGGCCGCCTACCGCCTCGCCTGGCGCGGCGGCGCCCGCCTGGACCGGGCGATCTCCCGCTCCCGGCGGCTGACCACCGCCCAGGAACGTCTGGGCGCGGCGCTCGCCCGGGGCGGCGGCGCCCTCGTCGTCGTCGCCCGTTTCGCTCCCGCGGGCCGCTCGGTGGTCTCCCTCGGCGCGGGCGCCGCCCGCCGCCGCGCCCGCGACTTCCTGCCCTGGTCGGCCCTGGCCGGCTTCACCTGGGCCGTGTACAGCGTCGCCCTCGGCTACTTCGGCGCCCACTGGCTGGGCGCGACCTGGCTGGCGACGGCCGTATCGGTGGGGGCGCTCTTCGGTGCCGGGGCAGGAGCGGCGTATCTGATGCAGCGGGAGCCGCGGACGTCGTAGTCCGGACTCCGGCTCACCCCACCCCGACCACCACGACCTGGAAGCGGCTGAGACATTGACGACGACGGCGTCGCGGAAAGCCTCCCGAATAGAACGGATCACCTCCACCGCGAGGCGGCACCCACGGGCGATGCTGTGGGCCGCGGCAGGAGCGATCACTCTCGGCTTCCTCGTCGCCCTCCAGATCACCGCGTACCACCTCGGCATACCGGGGCCGATCACCACGCAGGCACGCGAGGTGATCTACGCCCCCAAGTCCGGGTTCCTGCTGTACGCCAGCCTCGCACTGACGATGGTGGTGCTGACCTGGCGGCAACGGCTCGTCGCCCTCGGCACCGCGATCGGCATCGACCTGGTGTTCCTGCTGGTCCGCTGGGCGATCGGCGCCTATCCCGACGAAGGCCACCCGTTCGGCAACGGCGCGCTGTGGGTGATCCTGGGCTGCGGGATCATCGCCCTCACCCGCCGCACCGGACCGGAACGCGTCCTGATGCTGAAGGGCGTGGGGCTCGGCCTGTTGCTGGTGACCGGACGCAAGACCGGCGACACCTGGCTGCTGATCACGTCGAAGACCCGACCGCTCGTACTGGACCCGTACATCGCCATGGCCGACCACGCGCTGGGCAACCCGTCGTGGTTGGCGGGCCGGCTGCTCAGGGCGAGCGGCCCGGTCGGCGAGCACGCCCTCGACTACGTCTACGCCCAGCTCGCGGTGGCCGCGGTGTGTGTGGCGCTGTACCAGCTGCGCAACGTGGCGGCCGAGCAGCGCTTCCCACGCCACCACCTGGTGCGCACCTTCCTGCTGATCGGCGTACTCGGACCGGCCGTCTACATGATCTACCCCGTGGTCGGGCCGATGTTCGCCTACGGCCCCGAGGGCGGGCACTGGGCGGCGGCCGACCTGTGGCCGGACACGCTGCCGCCGGTCACGACCCCGTACGCGATGCCGTTCGACGGGATCACCCCGCGCAACTGCATGCCCAGCCTGCACACGGCGTGGGCCACCACGATCTTCATCCACTCGCGCAGGGGACCGCGTGCTCTGCGTCTCGCCGGCACGTTCTGGCTGATCGCCACCCTCGCCGCGACGCTGGGATTCGGCTGGCACTACGGCGTGGACCTCATCGCCGGCGTGGTCTTCGCGTACACGGTCGAGGCGGCGCTGCGCACGTACGACCGCGACTGGGACCGGGCGGGTCTCCGGCTGGTCGGCTACGGGACGGTCGTCTTCGCGGTGCTGCTCGCGTCCTACCGCTTCCTGCCGCTGGAGATGGCCGCGTACCCGTGGCTCTTCGCGCCTCTGCTCCTGCTGGCGATGGCCTCGGTGGTCCACGGCTACCGGCGGACCACCAGGCTGTGGGAGGCGGCGTCCATCCCGGCGCCACGCCCCGAACCACAGCCCGAACCGGCGGTCTGAGCCCCGGGGCCGCCCCGGCTCGCCCTCCGCGCCCGGGTTCGGCCGGCTCACCGTCCGCACCCCGGCTCCGGCCCGTTCGCCTTCCATGCCCGGACCCGGCTAGCTCACCCTCCGCGCCCAGGGCCCGGCTAGCTCGCCTTCCGTGCCCCGGCCCCGCGGATCTCGAGGCCGTCCAGCAACTCGGCCGTGGCCCGTGCGACGGCCTCCACTGCGCGGTCGAACACCTCCTGGTTGTGAGCGGCGGGGGCGCGGAATCCCGAGACCTTCCGCACGTACTGCAGGGCGGCAGCGCGCACATCCGCCTCGGTGGCCTCTTCGGGCATCGCGGGCGGGCGCAGCGTCTTGATACTCCGGCACATGCCCCCAGTCTCACCCTTTCGGCCCTCGTACGACAGCGACGCCTGCCATGATCGCTCCGAGGCGGCCACCGTCCCGGGGCCGACCGACGAGAGGAAATCCTCGTGGCGAACGAACTCACCGTGGCCGTTCTGGGCCCCGGCGGCGTGGGCGGTCTGCTCGCCGCCCTGCTCTCCCGCACCGGCCACCGTGTGATCTGCCTGTCCGGCGAGAAGACCGCCGAGACCCTGCGCACCGACGGCATCCGGGTGCGCAGCGCCCGCTTCGGCGACTTCACGGCCCGCGTCGAGGCGGACACGGAGCTGCGGGAGCCGGTCGACGCGTGCCTGGTCACCGTCAAGCACACGGCCCTCGACACCGCCCTGGCCCGGGTCCCCGCGCCGGTGCTGTCCGACGGCCTCCTCGTCCCGTTCCTCAACGGCGTCGAACACCCGGCGGCCCTGCGCGCCCGCTACCGGCCCGACCGGGTGGCCCCCGCAGTGATCCGCGTCGAGTCGACCCGTGTCGCTCCGGGCGACATCGAACACGGCAGCCCCTTCGCGGAGGTCGACCTGACCGGCACGGGCGTGCCCAGGGCCCGCCTCGACGCCCTCGCCGAGGCCTTCACCGCGGCCGGTCCGGCCACCCGCGTCCTGGAGGACGAGACGGCGGCCCTGTGGGCGAAGATGTCGTTCCTGGCGCCGTTCGCCCTGCTCACCACGCGCTACGGCCTCCCCCTGGGGGAGGTCCGCACCCGCCACCGCGACGAGCTGACCGCCCTGGTCGAGGAGACGGCCGCGATCAGCCGCGCGTGCGGCGGCCCGGCGGACCCGGCGCAGGCCCTCGCCCGCTACGACGCCTTCCCGCCGTCCACGAAGTCCTCGATGCAGCGCGACGCCGAGGCCGGCCGGAACCTCGAACTGGACGCCATCGGCGGGGCGTTGCTGCGCGCGGCCGAGCGGCACGGGATTCCGGCTCCGGTGGCGGCCCGGGTGGTGGGTGAGCTGCACCCGTTCGCATGAACCCCAGGAAGGAACTCGCCTGCTAAATTCGAACAGGCGTATCATTGGGTCGTGGCTACGACCTATGACTTTCCGAGTGACCTCCTGGCCGGCCAGGAGGAACTCCATCAGGTCCGGGCCGAGCTGTCGGCCCTGCTGAAGCGGCTCCCGTGGTCGGTGGAGCCACTGGACGGCTTCAGCGACGACAACGGCTGGCGCAAGGTGGAACGGCCCGCCTCCCCCGGCTGGAGCGCAGACGAACAGGCCGAGGTGGAGAAGCTCCGGCAGCGGGAGCACGAGCTCGCGGTGTTCGTCAGCACCCACCGCTACTGGTCCGAACTCACTGGCTCCGAGCGGGTGGCGGCCCGCTCGGAGCTGAAGCACGCGCACGAGGCTCCGCCGGAGGAGACCGGCGGAGCCTCGTGACGGGGCCCGGCTGTCAGCTCAGCTCCTGCCCCCGCTCCGGCACTTGCTCTAGCTCTTGCTCCCGCTCTTGCCCAGGAGCTTGTTCATCTCGCCGATCTCGGCCTTCTGAGCGGTGACGATGTCGTCGGCCATGCTCTTGGCGTGGCCGTAGCGGCCCTTGCTCTGTTCGGTCCGGGCCATCTCCACGGCCCCTTCGTGGTGCTCGACCATCAGGGTCAGGAACTGCACGTCGAAGGCCTTGCCCGTCAGCCTCTCCAGCGCGGCCATGTCCTCGGCGCCCATCATGCCGGGCATACCGGAGTGGCCCGACGCGGAGTGGTCCATGCCGCCGCCGGAGGCCTTGGGGAGGTCCTCGCCCCAGGTCTTCAGCCAGCCGGTCATGGTCCGGATCTCCGGATCCTGCGCCTTCTCGATCCGCCCCGCGAGGTCCTTGACCGCGTCCGAGGAGGCCCGGCCACCGGCCATCCGCGCCATCTCCAGCGCCTGCCGGTGATGCGGGATCATGCCCTGCGCGAAGGCGACGTCCTGGGCGTTGTGGGCGCCGGCGGACGACGGGGTCCCCGTGGGGCTGTGGCTTCCGGCGTCGCCGTGACCGGCACCGGCGGCACGGTCGGCTCCGTCACCGCCACAGGCGGCGAGAACGACGGCCGCGGCACCGGCCGCCACCGCCAGGGCGGCACGGCGCGCCGAAGTACGAATGCTGTTGCTCATGCGTGAACTCCTGCTTCTGCGAGGAACTGAGGATTGCGGACACGAGGCGTCACGCCACCACCGGCCGGTACCGGCCGACGTGACGCGTGGTGTCTAGATCCGCAGAAGCTGGAGCTCGGAGAGGGAAGGCGGGGCCCGAGCACCCTCCGTATCCACGACGGCATACGCCCGAACGGCGCTCTCCCCCTCACCCACGGGGACCGGGTCGGGAACGAGTGGCGGCACCACCGGCCCCCCACCCACCGCACCCGACGCACAGGTCGCATCGGCGTGCTGAACATGCCCGTCACCGCAGTGCCCGCAGGGCATGACGTGAGTCTGGGGCTCGTGGATCTGAGGCTCGTGGGTCTGGAACACATGGCTGGAGGGCACGGCCGCCTGCGAGGCGTGCGCCTGCTCCCCATGCCCCTGCCGGGGCAGACCGCCCCCGGGCGCCAGCCCGTGCATCCCCAGCAACCCCACCAACAGCCCCAGCACGCCCAGCACATGCCACCGCCACGGGGCGGGTCGGGGCATGCGCCGACGGGAGCTGTTCACCCGCTCATCGTAGAGAAGGGCCGCAGCCGCCACCGACCCGGGGTGAACGCGCGTACGGGTCGACTGTGGATGTGCGACCGCCCGTACCCCCATCAGGTGAAGTCGTTCAGCCTTCTACAACCGTGCGGCTCCCCCGGCATGTCGTACGCACGACACGAATGATCCCGAGGGGGACCCATGAGCCAGCAGTACCCGCAGCAGCCGACCCAGCCCTACCCGCCGCAGCCCGGTTACGGAGCCCCGGCGCCCCAGCCGCCCAGAAAGCGCGGCGTAGGCAAGATCGCAGGCCTCGGTTGCGCGGGCATCCTCACCCTCTTCGTCATCGCCGCCGTCGCCACGGGCGGCGGAGGTGACGACGGCGGCGACACCTCGGACAAGGACAAGGCCGTCGCCGCCGACGGCAAGCCCGGGGGCGACAGCCCCGCGAAGGCCGGGGCGGCTGCGGAGAAGCCCCAGGCCGAGCAGTTCAGGGACTGCGTCGCCGAGAACGGCACAGACACGGAGAAGGCCGCGGTCCGACACGTCACGAAGGTGACCGGCGCGGACAAGCGCAACGACATCCTCGACGCCGCGGAGGTCTTCACGGACTTCAGCGGCGGCCTGATGGGCCCCCACCAGGGCGAGGGCAAACTCATCGCCTCGGCGTTCACGTCCTGCTACGAGTCGAAGAACGGCCTCGTCACGGTGTACGACAAGGACGGCGAACTCCTCGCCAACGCGAACTACTGATCCCTGCCGCCGGGGCACGGCAACGGGAAAGGCCCCCCAGGGACATCCCTGGAGGGCCTCCGATCCACACCTTGGCACTGTGGGCGCGGACGGTTTCGAACCGCCGACATCCTGCTTGTAAGGCAGGCGCTCTACCCCTGAGCTACGCACCCGGATCCCGGGCCACACCCGGGGACGAGTCGACAGCCTACATTGCCCGGGGCACGGTCCCGCAAACCCGTTTCGCGGGACCGCGGCGGGGCCCGCGCCTGGGGTTGTCCCCACCCCCAGCGGACGTCTCCTCCCGTGACGTGCGCACCCACACCGGTGACGGCTCGGTCCGCCTCGAACTCGGCGTCGTACCGGACCGCGTGGAGTCCCGCAGCGGCGACGGCTCCGTGACCATCGCGGTACCCCGGGCCACCTGCCGCGTGACCACCGAGACCGGCGACGGCGGCGTGGACGTGTCCGTGCCCCGCGACGAGAGCAGCGCCCATGTGGTGTCCGCCCGGACCGGCGACGGCAAAGTGACGGTCCGAACAGCGAACTGACCGGCCCGTGTGTTCGTCCTTAACCGGTGGGAGAATGACACCGGGCAGGGCGGACCACAGCACGGGAGAGGGATGTGACGGCGACACCAGGAGAGCCGGACTCGCCGTCGATGCCGCGCGCACCCCGCCCGCGTCGCCCCGCTCCCCGTACGCCGGGCCGCCCGCTCCGGGATGCCCTCACCCTGATGACGTTGCCGCTGGTGGCCGCGCTGGCGCTGCCCGCCGCCTTCGCGGGCGGGGGCACCCGGCGCTGGTTCGGCGGCCGGGCCGAGAACCAGCGGGCCGAGGCCCAGGCGGCGAAGGACGCGGCCGCCGCCGCGTTCTACGAGCTCGACACCGCCCAGCGGGACCTGCGCATCTCGATCGAGACGATCACCGCCGTCGACGACTCTCCCGCAGCCCGCCGCGCCGTGGCCGACTTCGACGCCCTCGGCCACCGCATCGACGAGGTCAGCCACCGCTACATCAACGCGGTCGACGCCCACGACCTCGACCGCGACGACCTGGAGGCGTCCGCCGCCTCCCGCGCCCGGGCCGAGCTGACCGCCGCCAAGGAGGAACTCGACCGGGTCAAACAGGAGCTGGACCGCTTCACCGAAGGCCTCGGGCCCCTCCTCGGCAAGGCAGAGACCCAGCTGGCCCGTCTCGCCCCCGCGGTCGAACGCGCCCGCCAGGCCCTGCTCGCCGCCTCCGACGCCCTCGACTCCGTACGCGCCTCCGGGCTCAAGGCGGACGATCTCGCCGCCCGGCTCGCCGCCCTCTCGCCCGAGCTGACCAAGCTGAACCAGGGCGCCGGACAGCACGGCGTCCCGCAGACCCTGGAGCGTGCCGCGCGGGTCACGCGCGAGGCCGAGGCGGTCCGCGTGGAGGCCGAGCGGCTGCCGGACCGGGCGGCCGAGATCGACCACCGCCTCGTCTCCCTGCGCACCCGCGCCCAGGCCCTCACCACTCGCTCCGAGCAGGTCGAACCGACCCTGAGCGAACTGCGCCGCCGCTTCACCGCGGCCTGCTGGCAGGACCTGCAGCACGTCCCCGACGCCGCCGCCGAGAACGTCCGCCGGGCCGAGACCAAACTGGCCGAGGCACGCACCGCGCGGGGCGAACAGCGCTGGGCCGACGCGACGGCCCTGCTGTCGACCGTACGCGCCCTGCTGAACAGCACCGACGAGGCCGTCTCGGCCGCCGGCGACCGGCTGCACCGCCTGAACGCCGTGCAGAAGGACCCCCAGCAGGAGATCGACCGCACCCGTTTCGCCATCCGCGACGCCCAGCGCCTCGCCATGGCAGGCCGCAACACCCCCGACCCGCGCCACGCCCGCCCCCTGGACGACGCCGTGTCCCGCCTGGACCGTGCCGTCGCCGGTCTCGAGGGCCGCCACCCCGACTACTGGCACTTCCTGACGGAGACGGAGGCGGTCCGGCGGGCCGTGGCCCACGTGGTCTCCGAGATCCGCGAGGAACGAGGGGCCGGACACTGAGCCCGGCCCCCGCCCGTTCTCAGGTGCGGTAGGCGTAGTAGTACGCGTTCGGATACGACGCGACGAGGCTCGCCACCGACCTGCGGAGGGTGTTGTTGGAGTGGTAGGTCACGTACGGCACGCCGCCGCTCTTGTACGTGACGATCATCGTGTGCTCCTTGGACCCGTCCCGGTCGAAGTCCATCTGGAGGACGTCGCCGACCTCGAGCTGGAAGACGTTGGCGAGCGGCGTGGTCCGCTTGGAGTTCTGGGCGAACCAGGACCACTCGTTGACCCCGATGAACGAGTGCGACTGGATGTCGGCGTTGCCGAACCACTTGGTGTAGTCGTAGACGTAGCCGGGGGCGTGCTTCCAGCCGCCCGCCTTCAGGGACTGGCTGACGAAGTTGGTGCAGTCGCCGCCGGCGCCGTGCCCGTTGAAGTCCGGGTAGTCCTTGTTGTAGACGTTCCAGTACTTCTCCGCGTAGGCCGCCATGGCCTTGTAGTCGTACGTCGTGGCGGTCTTCGGGACGGCGGCCGGGTTGCGGGTGATCGCCGCGCGCGGGGCGTTCGGCGTCGTGTTGTCGGCGGCGGTGGTCGCCTTGACGGGGGCCGGCTTGGAGAGCGTGTTCACCGCAAGACCGCCCTGGTCGGTGTCGCGGATGCCGGTCAGCCGCCAGTCGCCCTGCCGGTCGGCCTTGAAGGTCAGCTCGTGCCGGGCCTGGAATCCGGTGGTCTTCGGCTGGTCGCCACGGGTCCCGGCGTAGGTCAGGGTCGTGGTCTCGGTGACGTCCGCCTTGGCCGTACGGCCCGTCACCCGCGTGGCGTTCAGGGTGACGGTGGTGCTGGCCTTGCCGTACGTCTCGCCGGCCTTCGCCAGCCTCTGCTTGCGCTGCCCCAGCGCGGACAGGGTGGCGTCCTCGGTGCGTGCCGTGCGCGAGGACAGCGCGACGTCGCCGGAGAAGCCGTCGGTCAGCGGCTTGTCGGCGCCGGCCCGCCCGCCGTCGACCAGGGCGTTGGTGCGGTCGGTGAAGACCGCGTCGGCCAGCCGCTGGAAGGTGGCCTTGGTCCGCGCGTCCACCGTCGGATCGTCGCTGACCGCCGCGCCCGCGCTCCAGTTGGGCAGTAGGGCGACGCCCGCGACGACCGAGGTCGCCGCGGCCCCGAGTATGGTGACGCGGCGTCGGGTCCCGGTCAGTCTTCTTGATTTCACTGGTGTTTCCCCTCTTGCCCCCGGCCAACGGCGGCCGGGGAAGCAGATCTTCGCATGGGGTGTGGGGCTGTTGTGAAGGGCGTTGTCTGTTACTTGTCAACCTGTTACTTCACGACCACCGACCAGTCGGGGGACTGCGCGGGGTCGAGGGTGCGCAGCGCCTGCAGCGTCTCGGGCTTCTGCGCGTCGAGCCAGTCGGCCAGTTCCCTGAAGGACACGCATTTGACGTCCTTCTTGGTGCACATGTCCTTGATGACCCGGTCGACGGCCCGCATGTAGATGCCGCCGTTCCAGTCCTCGAAGTGGTTGCCGATGAACAGCGGGGCCCGGCTGCCGTAGTACACGCGGTTGAAGCCGGACATGTAGGAGGCGACGGTCTCCTCTTCCCATTCCGGGTAGTTCGCCGGGTCGCCCTCGGTCTCGCCCTCGGACTGGTTGTAGAGGAAGTTGAAGTCCATCGACAGGCCCTGGTACTTGCCGCCCTCGTAAGGCAGCATCTGCAGCGGGAAATCCCATATGCCGTTCTTCTTGCGGGGCCATATCTGGAAGTCGCCCGCGGAGCTGGCGTCGTAGCGCCACTTGTAGTCCTGGGCGGCCTTCAGCAGGTTCTTCTGGCCCTCCAGGCAGGGCGCGCGGCCGCCGGTGACCTCCTTCCTGATGTCGAACGGCAGCGGGTCGACGTCCTGGAAGCCGGTGTTGGTCTTCCATTTCTCGGTGAACGCGTAGAACTGGTCGATCTCGCTCTTCCACTCCGCGACGCTCCAGTCGCCGCCGCCCTTCTTGCCGCAGAAGTGGCCGTTGAAGTGGGTGCCGATCTCGTTGCCGCCCTGCCACGCCTTGCCGAGTTGCTCCAGTGTGGTGCGGATGTGCTCATCGGTGGCGAAGCTGATCGCCGCCGAGCCCTCGGCGTGCTGGGGCGGGGAGTAGAGGTCCTTCTTGCTCTTGGGCAGGAGGTAGATGCCCGTGAGGAAGAAGGTCATGTGGGCGTCGTACTCCTCGGCCAGCTCCCGGTAGTGCGCGAAGAGCCCGTCGTCGCCCTGCAGCGCGCCGTCCCAGGAGAAGACCACGAACTGGGGCGGCTTCTCGCCGGGTTTGAGCGGCACCGGCTTCAACTGCCCCTTCTGCGGGCCGGTGTAGGAGGTGGAGCCATCCCCGAGGACCTTCGTTCTGCCGTCCCACCGGGGCTCCTGGTCCGGCTTCGCGGAGGCCCCCTTGCGGGCACCGGAGGAGGCGGTCGGGGCGGTGGTGTCCGAGCGGGTCATCACCATGTAGCCGGCCACCAGGGACGCGACGACGAGGAGGGCCGCCAGGGCCAGCACCCCGGAGGGCGTGGCGCGGCGGGGTGCGCGGGGTCGGCGGCGGCGGCCGGACGGTGATTTCATGCGCGGCTCATTCTGCGAGGAGGCGGTGGGGGGACGGAGCGGGGCCGGGCCCGGAGTCAGCCGATACCGCGGGCACCGGACCAGATGCGGTACGGGACGCTGTCGCCGGGAGAGCCCGCGATTCCGTCCAGCGGCAGGGGTTCGAGGCTCTTGGTGAGGTCGATGCGGTAGGCCACCACGGCCGTCGACACGGAGTTGGCCGTGCCGACGTACCAGGCGGCGGTGTCGTTCTGCGTGGTGCCTGCCTTCCCGGCCACCGTGGCGGTCGTGGCGGCCCCCGGGCGGGCGGTGCGGAAGGCGTCCGTGAGGGCGGACTGGACGGCCTCGGCCACGCTCGCCTTCACCGCACGGCGGACCGCGGGCTTTGTCATCGCGACATCGGAGCCGTTGCGGGTGATCCGGGCCACCGAGTACGGCTCGACGTGCTTGCCGGCGGCGGCGAACGTGGCGTATCCCTTCGCCATGCGGATCGCGCTGGGCGTGGCACTGCCCAGGGACATCGCGGGGACCTGCGGTCCGAAGCTGGAGGAGAGCAGGCCCGCCCGCTGGGCGGTGTCCCGCACCGTGTCCAGGCCGGTGTCCATGCCGAGCTGCATGAACGGCGTGTTCACCGACAGGGCCAGCGCCCGGCCCAGGCTGATCCGCCCGTAGGACTTCCCGCCGTCGTTGCGGGAGGTGACCTGTTTGCCGCCGCGGTCCCAGTAGGGGCCCTCGGGTGTCCTCACGGCGATGCCGTCGTCCCCGTCGTACAGCGTCTGCGGAGTCACCTCGGTCGCGGCGCCGTCCCGGGTCTTGTGCACGCCGTTCTCCAGGGCGGCGGCGTAGACGAACGGCAGGAAGGCCGAACCGGCGGGCACGGTGGTCGCGTTCGACTCGTTGTAGCCCTGCTCGCGGTGGTCGGGGCCGCCGTGGACGGCGAGGATGCGCCCGTCGGCGGCCACCGAGGAGGCGCCGAAGTGCAGGGCCTTCGCCTTGGCCGGGTCGTCCTTCCGCGCCCGCTTGCGGGCCTTGTCCACGGCGTCGGTGAGCGCGGTCTCCTGCTTGCGGTCGAAGGTCGTGTAGATCTGGTAGCCGCCCAGGTCGAACTCCCTGGCCGAGAGGTGAGCCGCCTTCTTGGCGTACTGCGCGGCCAGTTCCACCAGGTAGTCGCTCTGCTTGCCGGTGTCGTAACCGGGCGTCCGCTTCAGCGGCTCGGGGAACTCCTTGTACCGGGCGCGCTCGGACTTCGACAGCGCGCCGGTGTCGACCATGCGGTCGAGGATCCAGGACCAGCGTTCCACCGCCCGGGCGTGGTTGGCCTTGCTCAGGGCCGGGTCGTAGAGCGCGGCGCCCTTGAGGAGGGAGGCGAGGAAGGCGGCCTCGCCGGCGTCGAGTTCGCCCACGTCCTTGCCGTAGTAGGCCTGGGCGGCGCGCTGGATGCCGTAGGTGCCGCGGCCGAACCAGCTCGTGTTGAGGTATCCCTCGAGGATGTCGTCCTTGCTCATCTCGTTGTCGAGCTTGAGGGCGAGCATCGCCTCGGTGAACTTGCGGCCGACGGACCGGTCCTGGTTGAGGTAGACGTTCTTGACGTACTGCTGGGTGATGGTGGAGCCGCCCTGGGTGTCCCCCTCGCCGACGGTGCGCCACAGGGCGCGGCCGATGCCGCTGAAGGATATGCCGGGGTCGCTGTAGAAGCTCGCGTTCTCCGCCGCCAGCACCGCGCCGCGGACGTCCTCGGGTATGTCCTTCAGGGGCATCGCCTGCCGCCGCACCCAGCCGGTGCGGGCCATGGGCGTCCCGTCGGACCAGAAGTAGACGTTGTCCTGCTGGGTGGCGTACGAGTTGAGGTTGTCCGGGATGTCGGTGGCGGCGTAGGCGGAGCCCAGGAGAACGAACGTCAGGCCGGTGAACGTCAGCGCGGCACCGAGCCATTGCCGCCAGGAGGGCGCCCAGCGACGCCAGCCGGTGCGGTCGGCGTGCGGGTAACGGGGCCGCAGGCGGCGGGCTTCGGACGCGACGCGGGCGGCGAGTCGCGCCGGTCCCGGGGCCGCGGCGGAGAGACGGGACAGGGGGGAGGGCCGAGGGGCCCTGCGCCGGCGGCGCGACCGGCCGGGACCGCTCCCGTCCGCGGCCGTACCGGAGAGTGTGTCCGCCTTGTCGGTCGCGGCCACCTCGACGATGCGCAACAGCACGGTCTCGTCCGCGTTCATGGAAGCGGGGACCTTCAACTGCACGGTCTCGTCCGCGTTCATGGAAGCGGGGACCTTCAACTGCATGGTCTCATCCGATTCACGCCCAGCCTTGGACACGGCTGCGTCTCCCTCCCGCTCACGGTGGTGCTCGCGCGGAAGGACATGGCTGCCGTGGTCGACGGCAGCGAGCCCTTGCGTTCCCCCGCCTTTGCGGCTCCTCGCGCGATCGAAAGTTATCAGCGGCCTTTACAGGTCCTCCACACCGGTACGGGCACAGCGATCAGAAGGATTCCCGAAGGACGTCACTTCCGTCGGCGCGGATTAATTACTCTGTCCCCATGCCTCGCTACGAGTACCGCTGCCGGACCTGCGGCGACACGTTCGAACTCAGCCGTCCCATGGCCGAGTCGTCCGACCCCGCGACCTGCCCTTCCGGTCATGACGACACCGTGAAGCTCCTCTCCACGGTCGCGGTCGGCGGCTCAGCCTCCGCCCCCGCACCGGCGCCCCGCGCGGGCGGCGGTGGGGGCGGCTGCTGCGGAGGCGGCTGCTGCGGCTGACGCGGCTGCCGGGTTTCCTCAGGAGTCCTTCAGCTTCGGTTTCCTAGCGTGGTGGCATGACAGCCATCGCAGCGGACGCCGGGCCGCAGTGGGTCAACGACCTGATGGACGCGCTGGGCGCGCCGGGTGCCGGTCTCGCCATCGCCTTGGAGAACCTGTTTCCGCCGCTGCCCAGCGAGGTGATCCTGCCGCTGGCCGGGTTCGCCGCGAGCAGCGGCCGGATGAGCCTGCTCGCCGTCCTGCTGTGGACGACGGCCGGCTCGGTGATCGGCGCGCTCGCGCTGTACGGAGTCGGCGCACTGCTCGGCCGTGACCGGACGGTGGCGATCGCGGCCCGGCTGCCGCTGGTGAAGGTCGCGGACATCGAGAAGACCGAGGCGTGGTTCCTCAAGCACGGCACCAAGGCCGTGTTCTTCGGCCGGATGATCCCGATCTTCCGCAGCCTGATCTCGGTGCCGGCGGGTGTCGAGCGCATGCGTCTGCCGGTGTTCCTGGGTCTGACCACCCTGGGCAGCGCCATCTGGAACACGGCGTTCGTGCTCGCGGGCTACTTCCTCGGTGCGAACTGGCACCAGGTGTCGGACATCGTCTCCGCCTATTCCAAGGTGGTCCTCGCCGTGGCGGCCGTGGCGGTGGTGGCGTTCATCGGCATACGGCTCCTGCGACGCCCCAAAGGAACACGTCCTCAAGGGGCGCGGGATACCGCGCGAACGGGCACGACGGCGCCACACCCGCACGACGACCAGGACACCCGAGTTCTCAGGCGCCCGGCACAGCCCCAGTGGCAGCGCCCCTCACTGCCCCCAGAAACTCCCGCAGGATCCGCTCCCCGGCGAGAACGCCCCGCTCGGGAAGCACCCTGATCGAGGGAGCCGTGAAGCCGGTGTCGGCCAGCTCCCCGTGGCCGGGCCGCCAGCCCTGGTCCGCCGCGAGGAGCAGGTCGGTGTCGAGCAGGGAGTCACCCGCGGCGAGCGTGAGATCGGCCCCGGTCCGCCGGGCGACCTCGCGCATCGCCGCGCTCTTGGTGAGCGGCTTGGGAACGGCGTAGATCTTGCGGCCCTGGAGTGACACGGTCCAGCCGCGGTTCTCCGCCCACACCGCGAGTTCCTTCACCCAGTCCTCGTCGAGCAGCTCGCGCTCGACGACGAGGTAGGCGAAGAGGTCGTCGGCGACGCGGTGCTTGCGCACCCAGACCGGGTCGGCGGCCCTCAGCAGGTGCTCCTGCACCTCGGCGAGGGGCGCGCACCGGTCGGCCAGCCGGGCGGTGACCTGCGCGTGCCAGTCGGGGTCGGACACGCCGTCCACCAGCAGGTGGCCGCCGTTCGCGCAGATCGCGTAGGTGGGCGCGGGACCCGGCAGGTTGATGCGCAGGTACTGCTTGCGCGTCCGGGTGGTCGTCGGCACGAACACGGCCGCGTCGCCCAGGTCGGTGAGCAGCCGGGCGGCCGTCTCCGTCATGTACGACAGCGGCTTGCTCTCGTGCACCTCCACACACAGCAGCCGGGGCGCCCTCGCGTCCGGCATGGTCAGGGCCAGGGCCGCGGCGGAGTAGATCAGGGTGCGGTCGAGGTCGCTGGCGACGAGTGCGGGCATCAGAGGGTCACCGCCTTGCCGTCGGCGCCGGTCGCGCCCCGGGTGTACTTGGGGTGGATCAGGCCGACGCAGGTGTAGGGCAGTCCCTCGACCTCCTCGACGGGCACGCCGCGTTGCTCGGCCAGCAGGCGCACGTGGTCGAGGTCGCTGCCCGCCCCGGCGCGTGCCAGGACCTTCCAGGGCACGCGGCGCAGCATGACCCGGGTGGTCTCGCCGACGCCCGGCTTGACGAGGTTCACGTCGTGGATGCCGTACTCCTCGCTGATGCGCTCGACGGCGGCCCAGCCCTCCCAGGTGGGCGAGCGGTCGGCCGCGAGCAGTTCCTTGGCCTGGGCGCCGGCCGCGTCGGCGACCTCGGGGAAGCGGGCGGACACGGCGTCGAGGAAGGTCACCGAGACGTCGGTGGCGGCGAGTTCGCGGTAGAACTTCGCGCCGTGGAAGTCGTGCGGGCCGACCAGGTCCGCGCGCAGCACGGTCCGCGAGATCAGGCCGGAGACGGTGGAGTTGAGGCAGGCCGAGGGGATGAGGAAGTCCTCGCGGGTGCCGTAGGTGCTCACGCAGGAGCCCGGGTCGGCCAGGACCGCGATCTCGGAGTTGAAGCCGGTGACGCCATCGGACTTCTCGAACTCCTCCAGGGCTCGCGCGAGTTCGCGGGTGATGGCGCCCTTGCCGGTCCAGCCGTCGACGAAGACGACGTCCCGGGGGTCGTGGTGCCGGGCGAGCCAGCGCAGGGCGTTGGCGTCGATGCCCCGGCCGCGGACGATCGACACCGCGTAGTGCGGCAGGTCGAGGCCGTGCCGGTGCTGGGCCCAGCGGCGCATGAGGATGCCGACGGGGGTGCCGGCGCGGGCCAGGGAGACCAGCACGGGGCGCGGGGACCGCTCCGCGAGGACCGTCTCGGTGACGACACCGACGGCCTGGGCGATACGGGCCGCCGAGTCCTTCAGCGCGGCGTGGAACAGCTCCTGGTACCGCTCGCTGGGCTGGTACTCCACGGGCAGCGACTCCGCGTAGTGCGCGCCGCCGCTCTGGATCGCCTCCTCGCGCTCCTCGGTCGGCGCCTCCAGCGTCACGTCCGAGAGGTCCTGGAGCAGCCAGCCGACCTCCTCGGGCGCGTACGAGGAGAAGTCGGGGCCGCGGAGGGGCTCGGGCAGCATGCGGGGCCTTTCAGGGGCGTACGACGGTACGACGGCGAGGAGGACCTCGGGGGTGTGCGCGGCGAGCCGGGCCAGCAGGCCGTCGGGCGCGTGCAGGGCTGGGGTGTCCGCGGCCGAGTCGACCACCACCACGACGGCGTCGAATCCGGCACCGGCCACGTTGTAGGCGTACCGCTCGCCGGGGCCGTCGGCGGGGTCGTCGTGGGCGGGGAAGGCGATGCGGGTGCGTATCGCGTAGCCGGGGTCGTCGACGGCGAGGACGGGTGAGCGGGTGGTGGTCGAGTAACGGACCTCGATGTCCGTCACCCGTTCCAGCTCTCGGGCCAGCCTCAGCGGCGCGTACATCAGCTCCTCGAAGCCGAGGATGTGCACGCGGCGGGCGTTGTGAGGCAGAGCCTCGGCGATCCTGGCCGCCATCGCGGGCAGGGCGGCCTCCAGCCGGGCGCGGTGAGCGGGCGTGAACCCGTGCCGGGCGCCGTCCGGCAGGTCGGCGGGCCAGTGCAGGTCGATGCGGGTGGTGTGAGGGGCGGTGCCGTTGTCGTCCGGGTGCGGGTCGGTGGGGGCTGTTCGCGCGGTTCCCCGCGCCCCCAGGGGGTCGGCCTCCTGGTCGGCTGCGACGGCAACGCCGCTGTGCGGGGGCGCGGGGAACCGCGCGACCGGCCACGACGGCGCCGCACCCGCCGGTGAACGCTCCGCCGCGCTCTCGGACGCGTACCGCGCCACCAGCTCCTGCCCCTTCTCCAGCACCCCCTCGGGGAGCCGCACCGTGCCCGAAGCCGCTGCCACGAGATCTACCCGCGCACCGATCTCACGGGCGAACTCCTCCAGCCGGCCGGCGTCCGCCGCAGACCGCATGTCCACCAGCGCCACCACGACGTACCGCCGCCGCGGGAACCGCCCATGAAGATCACGGACGGTGTTGAGCACCGTGTTCCCCGTGGAGAACTCGTCGTCGACCAGGACCAGCGGCCCGTCGCCGGCGAGCAGCGCGGGATCCTCCGGCAGCAGCAGGTGCGAGGTCGCGTGGGAGTGGGACTCCTCGAAACCGCCGGCCGGGTCGAGGCCTGCGATCGGGCGGCGCGTGGAGTGCAGGTAGGGGGCGAGGCCCAGCCCGTCGGCCACGGAGTGGCCGAGGCCGGTCGCGGTCTCCGCGTAGCCGAGGACGACGGCCCTGCGGGCCTCGTCGTCGCCCAGCAGCTCACGCACCCGGCGGCCGAGCTCCCAGCCGTAGGCGTACACGACGGACGGCGACTGCGGTACGTGCTTGCCCAGCACGTTCGACACGAGCAGGTGGGCCCGCTTGGGGTTGCGGCGCAGCGCCAGCCCCAGCAGGCCGGTCAGCCCGTCGTCGCCGACGAGCTCGACGCCGAGCCGCTCGGCGACCCAGCTGCCGGACCAGACGCCGACGGCCCCGTCGGCCGGCCCGGCCGCCGCATCGGCGCGCACCTCGTGGTGCTCCCCCTCGTTCACTGCCTTCTCCGCCTTCTCCGTCTTCTCGGCCTTCTCGGCATTCTCGGCCGCCCTCTCGGCCCTCTCGGCCCTCTGGGCCTTTCTCAGCCTTCTCGGCCTTCTCGGCCTTCTCGGCCTTCTCGGCCGCCCTCTCGGCCTTCTCGGCCCTCTTCATGATCCCTTGCGTCGTGCCGTCAGCCCGGCAATCCCGCCGCAAGCAGTTCCACGAAGCCGATGTCCTGGTGCGCCACGCCGAAGACCTCCGCACGCAGCAGGGTCCGCTCGGCCCAGGCCCGGTGCGGCTTCACCTCGTTCATCTTGTTCGTGTACGCCGATCTCAGCACACCCCCGCCGCCGCGCTCGGGGCGCAGGATGTCCTGGGCGTCCGAGAACTCCTCGTGGCTGACGACCGACAGGGCGTGCACCGGCAGCACGTGCGAGGGGTGGATGCAGGTCTTGCCCAGCAGGCCGTTGGCGTGGTCCAGGGAGATCTCCCTCAGCAGGCCGTCCATGGCGTGCTCGATCAGCTTCTCGCGCAGTTCCGCTGCCTGCACCTCCAGGAAGGGGCTCTGCCGCAGCAGCGGCTTGAACATGCGCTCCTGGACCCGGAAGTACTCCCACACCGGCCCCGTGACGGTGAAGCCGGTGCCGTCGGCGCGGCCCAGCATGTTCACCACGTCGGCGATCACGGAGGCGACGATCTGCACGTCGTAGGCCGTCATGTCGGGGCCTCTGCGCAGCCCGTAGGAGGAGCAGAAGTCCGTCACCCCGAGGCGCAGGGCGAGGACGCGGTCGCGGTACTTGTCGACCGCGCGGGAGATGCCCTCCAGGGTCTCCACGCGCGATTCCCGGTAGAGCAGCTCAGGGGACTCCAGCACGGGCATGGCGAAAAGCCGACGGCCGCTCTCGCCCTCGGCGGTGGCCAGGGCCTCGAGAAAGGGGATGCCGCGTTCCTCGGTGAACTTGGGCAGCACGAATCCGGACAGCTGCCGGACGGCGGGGCCGAGGCGTCGTACCAGGTCGGGTATCTGCTCGGGGGCTCGGACCCGGATGAACAGCAGCGGCAGGTCGGCGTCCGGGAGGTCGTCGAGGGCCGTGAACTGGCGGACCAGGTTCTCCTCGCCGGGGCCGACGTCCGCGTCGTCGATCGAGTCCTCCAGGCACAGCACCATCGAGACCACACCGCGCCCGGCCTGCTTGAGGACGTCGTCGGCGAGGCGCGGTCTCGTGGCCGGGCTGTACAGCGTGGCGCCCAGTGCGGCCGCGAGCAGTCGGGCCGGGGAGTCATGGGTGAACACGCACGGCTCCCGGAAGAAGAGACGCTTCCGCACCTCAGGGGCGATGTGCCCGAAATGACGCATGGAACTCCCCCGTGGTGGTGGTGCGACCTGCGAATCGACGAAAGGTGGCCGGTAATAGTACGTAGAAGTCCATGTCAGAGGTTCCCATCAGGCATGAATTTCAGGTAACGCGGGCAAGCACAGCGAGGCCCGGCCATGTCGACGGTAGTCCGCCACGGCCGTCGGCGCCGCTCGTGACCGCGGCCCCGCGTTGTCGTGAGCAGGACCGAGAAGGCAGGATGACCGCATGACGCACGCGATGCTGAAGGGGTCGAACGTCCCTCTGGAAGCCACCACGGTACGGGCCGTGCTGCGCTGGACACCCGGGCAGGGGGTTCCGGACGTCGACGCCTCCGCGCTGCTCCTCGGCCCCGACGGTCGTGTGCGCTCCGACGAGGATTTCGTCTTCTACAACCAGCCCCGGCATCCGGCCGGAAAGGTGTGGCGGCTCGGCAAGAAGCGGGTCGCCGAGGGCCTGACCGACACGATCCAGACAGAGCTCACCGGTGTCGAGTCGGAGGTCAGCCGGATTCTGCTGGTCGCATCGGCGGACGGCGTGACGTTCGACCGCGTACAGGCGCTGCGCATTCTGCTGTACGACGCGGCGGGCAGCGGCGCCGAGGCGCTGGCGTACTTCGACGTCAAGCCGGAGACCGGCCAGGAGACCGCGCTGATCTGCGGCGAGCTGTACCGCCGCGGGGAGGGCTGGAAGTTCCGGGCGCTGGGCGAGGGCTACTCGAACGGGCTGAAGGGACTCGCGACCGACTTCGGCATCTCGGTGGACGAGTCGGAGGCCCTGGAGGAGCAGACCACGACGGTCCCGGCGCCTCCCACCACGAACACGCCCGCGCAGCCGACGACCGGCGGCCCCGCGCAGCAGACCCCCGAGGTCTCGCTGCCGCTGCCCCCGGAGCAGCCGAACGCGGTGCCCACACAGCCCGGCTACGGGTATCCGCAGCAGCCGCCGGCCACGCAGCCGGCCTACGGCTACCCGCAGCCCACGAGCCGCCCCGCGTACGGCTACCCCCAGGCGCAGGCCACGGCCGGCGCAGCGGGAGGACAGACGGGCTACGGCTACCCGCCGGCGGCCACCACGGCCCCCGACCCGGACTTCCGTCTGCCCCCGCAGGGCCCGCAGTTCATCGGCCGCTGAGCCGGACCCCTGCCCCGGCGCCCGCCGGGGCTCCCCGGTCAGCGGTCGACCTTCGTCTTGTAGCCCCGCCCCCACTGGAGTCCCCACCCGTACAGCCGGTCCAGCTCGGCCTGGAAGCCGTAGACGAACTTCGCCTCGCGGCGGACCACGATCTCGTCCTTCACCTTCTCGATCATGACGACGGCGCAGGAGCGGGCCTGCGGCTGGCGTTCGTCGAGGTGGATCTCGATCCGCGGGCCGCTGCTCGGATAGAGCGTGACGCTGGCGTGCGTGCGGTCGAAGGCGGGGGTCTGGTCGTAGATGTAGACGAAGACCAGCAGCCGCTTGATGTTGTCGCGGTGGTCCAGGTTGATGTACATCGTCTCGCCGGACCCTGAGCCGAACCGGTCGTCGCCGCTGAGCTTGACGTACGGCGGGGCGTTGACGTCGCCGTAGTAGCCGCCGAGGGGCTGGACGACGCCCTTGCTGCCGTCCTGGAGTTCGTAGAGGCAGCCGAGGTCGAGGTCGACGTTGACCATGCTCTGGCTGTGGCCGACGACCTCGGGGGGCTTGAGGGCCCGCAAGGGATGGCGCAGCAGGCTCTCGCGCTGGGAGCCGCCGATGTCGGACGTGCGCATCCGCCAGCTCAGGTTGACGCGCAGGTGGCCGGTGGCCGCGCCCTGCTTGGTGAGTGATATCTGCGCGCGCCGCTTGGTCAGCTCGATCGCGTTCGTCGCCGCGTGGCCCGAGTCGAACTGCACATCGCCACGCCGGAGTCCGTCGAACAGGCCCATTCCGCCCCCACGTTCATTCGGGGACCGCAGGTCACCGCCGTACCCACGGCCCATGAAGACCGACGGGGCGGCCGCCGAGGAGTCCTCGGTGGCCGCCCCGCACAGAGCGTTCCTCGCTCGGAGGGGTGTCA
Source organism: Streptomyces sp. NPDC037100 (assembly GCF_055606225.1). Taxonomy (NCBI): domain Bacteria; kingdom Bacillati; phylum Actinomycetota; class Actinomycetes; order Kitasatosporales; family Streptomycetaceae; genus Streptomyces; species Streptomyces sp. NPDC037100. Next base: position 299,132 of record NZ_JBVJSX010000001.1, read on the forward strand.
CACCCCGGACGAGACCTCAGTCTTCTCGTCCGAGCCGGCTTCTCCCCCGGCCGCCGCGATCGCCTTGTTGCGGCGGACGGAGGACCAGAAGGAGGCGGCGATGAGGACGACACCGATGAGGCCGGTGACGATCTCGTTGATCTGGTACTGGATGGTGACCAGCAGGATCATGGCGAGCGCGCCGATGGCGTAGTGCGCGCCGTGCTCCAGGTAGACGTAGTCGTCGAGGGTGCCCTGGCGGACCAGGTAGACCGTCAGCGACCGGACGTACATGGCGCCGATGCCCAGACCGAGGGCCATCAGGACGATGTCGTTGGTGATGGCGAAGGCGCCGATCACACCGTCGAAGGAGAAGGACGCGTCCAGGACCTCGAGGTAGAGGAACATGAAGAACGCGGCCTTGCCGGCCAGCTGGACCGCCGAACGGGGCTTGCCGGTGCGCTCGGCCTCTTCCTCCGCCTCGTGCTCGCGCTCCTCCTCCTCTTCGAGCTTGTCCTCGAAGTAGCCGGAGAGCCCGCCGACGATCATGTAGGTGATCAGACCGGCGATGCCGGAGAGCAGGACCGTCTCCGCCTTGTCGACGTGGGTGCCGCCGTGCTGATGGGCGTGGGTCGCGAAGGTCAGCGCCGAGATGAGCAGGACGATCAGCGCGATGCAGACCGACAGCATGTCGACCTTGCCGAGCTTGGCCAGCGGCCGCTCCAGCCAGCCGAGCCACTTGATGTCCCGGTCCTCGAAGATGAAGTCCAGGAAGATCATCAGCAGGAACATGCCACCGAAGGCGGCGATCGACGGGTGGGCGTCCGTCACCAGCTGCTGGTACTGGTCCTTGTCGTTCAGGGCGAGGTTGACGGCCTCGATCGGGCCCAGCTGGGCGCTGATCGCGACGATCACGACGGGGAAGACCAGTCGCATGCCGAAGACGGCGATCAGAATGCCGATGGTGAGGAAGATCTTCTGCCAGAAGGCATTCATCTTCTTCAGGATCCCGGCGTTGACCACCGCGTTGTCGAAGGACAGCGAGATCTCGAGGACGGAGAGGATCGCGACGATGCCGAGCGCGGTCCACCCGCCGAACAGGACCGCCGCGACCAGGCCGAGCGCGGTGACCGCGAACGACCACCCGAAGGTTTTCAGAACCACTGGCTACCCAATCGTGTGTGTACGGGGCTCCCCCGCGCCGTACCCGGCTTTACGAACTTTTGAAGCCGAAGTCTAGTCGGACCCCCTCCGCACCCCTATGGGGCCCGGATTTTGCTCATAACGCGTTATGAGACGTTGACCCCGAAGTCCAGCGCGATGCCGCGCAGGCCCGACGCGTACCCCTGCCCGACGGCCCTGAACTTCCATTCGCCCTGATAGCGATAGAGCTCCCCGAAGATCATCGCGGTCTCCGTGGAGGCGTCCTCGCTCAGGTCGTAGCGGGCGAGCTCCTGGCCGTCGGCCTGGTTGGCCACCCGGATGAAGGCGTTGCTGACCTGGCCGAAGGTCTGGCCGCGCTCGTCGGCCATGTGGATGGAGACGGGGAACACGATCTTGTCGCACTGCGGCGGCACCTTGGAGAGGTCGATCAGGAGCGACTCGTCGTCGCCGTCGCCCTCGCCGGTGAGGTTGTCACCGGTGTGCTCGACCGAGCCGTCCGGGCTCTTGAGCTGGTTGTAGAAGACGAACCACTCGTCCCCGAGCACGCGTCCGCCGCCGCACACCAGGGCGCTGGCGTCCAGGTCGAAGGGCGCTCCGGTGGTGGAGCGCGCGTCCCAGCCGAGTCCGACCATCACCTGGGTGAGGTTCGGTGCGGCCTTGGACAGGGAGACGTTGCCCCCCTTGGCAAGCGTGACGCCCATGATGCTGTCCCTCCCCTTGGGGCCACCGGCCCGATGGCGTTACTGAGGTGGTCCTGCGCGTCCGGCGCCGCACGTAAACCGTGCGGCGCCGGACGAGAAGACCTTCGGGCCCGGTGTCAGGACCCTTCAGGTGGTCGGTTCAGACGTTCACGCCGAAGTCCTGCGCGATACCGCGCAGGCCCGAGGCGTAGCCCTGGCCGATGGCGCGGAACTTCCACTCCGCACCGTGCCGGTAGAGCTCACCGAAGACCATGGCGGTCTCGGTGGAGGCGTCCTCGCTCAGGTCGTAACGGGCGATCTCCGCCTCGCCCGCCTGGTTCACGACGCGGATGAACGCGTTGCGCACCTGGCCGAAGGACTGCTGGCGGGTCTCGGCGTCGTAGATGGAGACCGGGAAGACGATCTTCTCGACGTCGGCCGGGACGGCGGCGAGGTTGACCTTGATCTGCTCGTCGTCGCCCTCGCCCTCACCGGTGATGTTGTCACCGGTGTGCTCGACGGAGCCGTCCGGGCTCTTGAGGTTGTTGAAGAAGATGAAGTGCTGGTCGTTGCCGACCTTGCCGGAGTTGTTCAGCAGCAGCGCGCTGGCGTCCAGGTCGAAGTCCGTGCCGGTCGTGGTGCGGACGTCCCACCCCAGGCCGATGATGACCGCGGTCAGGCCCGGCGCCTCCTTGCTCAGCGATACGTTGCCGCCCTTGCTGAGGCTGACTCCCACGAGTCCTCCATTGGTGTCCAGGGGCGGGATGCCCCGTTGTGCTCGGATGTCGGATCAACGAGTCGATCCTAGTGACGGGTTCCCGCCGCTCGCAGGCCCTGAAGCCGAGAAAACAGCGGGTGTCGAGCGCATGCCGCCCGACCGGCGTCACAGGGAGTCGAGCGCCTTCACGTAGTCGTTCAGGTCGCGCGCGTCCGGCAGGCCGTTGACGACGGTCCACCGCACGACGCCCTCCTTGTCGATGACGAAGGTGCCGCGCACCGCGCAGCCCTTGTCCTCGTCGAAGACGCCGTAGGCGCGCGAGACGTTGCCGTGCGGCCAGAAGTCCGACAGCAGCGGGTACTCCAGGTTCTCCTGCTCGGCGAAGACGCGCAGGGTGTGGATGGAGTCGTTGGAGACGGCGAGCAGCTGCGTGTCGCGGTCGGAGAACTGCGGCAGGTTGTCGCGCAGGTCGCACAGCTCGCCGGTGCACACGCCGGTGAAGGCGAAGGGGTAGAAGAGCAGCACCACGTTCTTCCGGCCCCGGAAGTCGGACAGTCGCACGGCCGCGCCGTGGTTGTCCTTGAGTTCGAAGTCGGGGGCCTTCTCGCCGGCCTGGATCGCCATCGCTGTGGGTGTCCCTTCGTGGGGCTTTTCGGGTGAGACCACCCTACGCAGCCACCGGCGCAGGCCGATGGGCGGGCCGACAGACGCCGACCCGCCCAGTCGTACGACTAACGCTTGGACTTGGCGGCCTTGGGCGTCGCCAGCCGGCTGCCGCTCCAGTCCTTGCCGACGCTGACGCTCTTGGACGCCGTCAGACCCGCCGTGGTGGCGGCTTCCGAGATGTCGCTCGGCTCCACGTACCCCGAACGGCCGGTCTTCGGCGTCAGGAGCAGGATCGCGCCGCCCTCTTCGATGTACGTGGTGGCATCCACCAGCGCATCCGTCAGGTCGCCGTCGTCGTCACGGAACCACAGCACAACGGCATCGGCCACGTCGTCGTAGTCCTCGTCCACCAGGTCGGCCTCGATGATGCCCTCGATGGCCTTGCGGAGCTCCTGGTCCACGTCGTCGTCGTAGCCGATCTCCTGGACCACCTGCCCGGGCTGGAACCCCAGCCTGGCGGCAGGGTTCGTCCGCTCCTCCGCGTGGTCCGCGGTCGCGCTCACGGGTTGCCTCCTGATCATGTCTTGGGAATAACTCAGCCACGCGCGTGCGCGAAGCATTGGCCGTAGTCCACACGGGCGGGGCGGATCGCGCAAGTACCCGGCCGTTCAGACCGCCGAAACGGTGACGATCCTGGCCGTGTCACCGCATCTGCAAGCACACCGTCATGGTCCGGGGTGACACACACCACACCTTTCTGCCCTGTTTGGGCGTTTGGGAATCGTCTGTGGGTACGAGACTCGAAGATATTCGCCCCATACGTCACGGAGTCGATCTCACGTCTGGGTTACCGCTCGGTAGAGATGACGTTTCCCGGGCCTGAGGTGGACCATGGACAGCGGCGCGCCCCCCAGCGACGACGCCCCGGCGACGACAGCGAAACAGCGGCCCTCGCAGGCCCTCTGACAGGTAAGGAACAGCGTGGCTTCCGCATCCGATCGCAACCCGATCATCATTGGCGGCCTTCCGAGTCAGGTTCCTGACTTCGATCCCGAAGAGACGCAGGAGTGGCTCGACTCCCTCGACGCCGCCGTCGACGAGCGCGGCCGCGAGCGGGCGCGCTACCTGATGCTGCGGCTGATCGAGCGGGCCCGCGAGAAGCGCGTGGCCGTGCCGGAGATGCGCAGCACGGACTACGTCAACACCATCCCGACCAAGAGCGAGCCGTTCTTCCCGGGCAACGAGGAGATCGAGCGCAAGGTCCTCAACGCCACCCGCTGGAACGCGGCGGTGATGGTCTCCCGGGCCCAGCGCCCCGGCATCGGCGTCGGCGGCCACATCGCCACGTTCGCCTCCTCCGCCTCGCTCTACGACGTCGGCTTCAACCACTTCTTCCGCGGCAAGGACGACGGCCTCGCCGGCGACCAGGTCTTCTTCCAGGGGCACGCCTCACCGGGCATCTACGCCCGCGCGTTCCTGCTGGACCGGCTCAGCGAGCAGCACCTGGACGGCTTCCGCCAGGAGAAGTCCAAGGCCCCGTACGCGCTGTCGTCGTACCCGCACCCGCGGTCGATGCCGGACTTCTGGGAGTTCCCGACGGTGTCGATGGGCCTCGGCCCGATCGGCGCGATCTACCAGGCGCGCATGAACCGCTACATGGAGGCGCGCGGGATCGCCGACACCTCGAAGTCGCAGGTGTGGGCGTTCCTCGGCGACGGTGAGATGGACGAGCCGGAGTCGCTGGGCCAGCTGTCCATCGCCGCCCGCGAGGGCCTGGACAACCTCACGTTCGTCGTCAACTGCAACCTGCAGCGTCTCGACGGCCCGGTGCGCGGCAACGGCAAGATCATCCAGGAGCTGGAGTCGATCTTCCGCGGTGCAGGCTGGAACGTGATCAAGCTGGTCTGGGACCGCAGCTGGGACCCGCTGCTCGCCCAGGACCGCGACGGCGTGCTCGTCAACAAGATGAACACCACGCCGGACGGGCAGTTCCAGACGTACGCCACGGAGACCGGTGCGTACATCCGCGACCACTTCTTCGGTGACGACCACCGGCTGCGGGCGATGGTCGAGGGCATGTCCGACGACCAGATCCTGCACCTGGGGCGCGGCGGTCACGACCACAAGAAGATCTTCGCGGCGTACAAGGCGGCCGCGGAGCACAAGGGCCAGCCGACGGTGATCCTCGCCAAGACGATCAAGGGCTGGACCCTGGGCCCGAACTTCGAGGGCCGCAACGCCACGCACCAGATGAAGAAGCTGACGGTCGACGACCTCAAGCGCTTCCGCGACCGTCTGCACCTGCCGATCCCGGACAAGGAGCTGGAGTCCGGCGTGCCGCCGTACTACCACCCGGGCCGGGACTCGGAGGAGATCCAGTACATGCACGACCGCCGCAAGTCCCTCGGCGGTTACGTCCCCACGCGCGTGGTCCGCTCCAAGCCACTGGCGCTTCCCGAGGACAAGACGTACGCGACCGTGAAGAAGGGCTCGGGTCAGCAGTCCATCGCGACGACGATGGCGTTCGTCCGGCTCCTCAAGGACCTCATGCGGGACAAGGAGATCGGCAAGCGGTTCGTGCTGATCGCGCCCGACGAGTACCGCACGTTCGGTATGGACTCGTTCTTCCCGAGCGCGAAGATCTACAACCCGCTCGGCCAGCAGTACGAGTCGGTCGACCGCGACCTGCTCCTCGCCTACAAGGAGTCGCCGAACGGCCAGATGCTGCACGACGGCATCTCGGAGGCGGGCTGCACGGCGTCCCTGATCGCCGCCGGCTCGGCGTACGCGACCCACGGCGAGCCGCTCATCCCGGTCTACGTCTTCTACTCGATGTTCGGTTTCCAGCGCACCGGCGACCAGTTCTGGCAGATGGCCGACCAGCTGGCGCGCGGTTTCGTCCTGGGCGCGACCGCCGGCCGTACGACCCTGACCGGTGAGGGCCTGCAGCACGCGGACGGCCACTCCCAGCTGCTGGCCTCCACGAACCCGGGCTGCGTCGCCTACGACCCGGCCTTCGGCTTCGAGATCGCCCACATCGTGAAGGACGGCCTGCGCCGGATGTACGGCTCCTCCGAGGAGCACCCGCACGGCGAGGACGTCTTCTACTACCTGACCGTCTACAACGAGCCCATCCAGCACCCCGCCGAGCCTGCGAACGTGGACGTCGACGGCATCCTCAAGGGCCTCTACCGGTTCAGCGAGGGCACGGCCGGCTCGATCCCGGCGCAGATCCTGGCGTCCGGTGTCGCGCTCCCCTGGGCGATCGAGGCACAGAAGATCCTGGCCGAGGACTGGAACGTCAAGGCGGACGTCTGGTCGGCGACCTCCTGGAACGAGCTGCGGCGCGAGGCCGTGAGCTGCGAGGAGCACAACCTGCTGCACCCCGAGGAGGAGCAGCGGGTGCCGTACGTGACGCGCAAGCTCGCGGACGCCCAGGGGCCGGTCGTGGCCGTGTCCGACTGGATGCGGGCGGTTCCGGACCAGATCGCGCGCTGGGTGCCGCAGACGTACCAGTCGCTCGGCGCGGACGGCTTCGGCTTCGCCGACACGCGGGGCGCCGCCCGGCGGTTCTTCCACATCGACGCGCAGTCGATCGTGGTGGGCGTGCTGACCGAGCTGGCCCGTGAGGGCAAGGTCGACCGCTCGGTGCTCAAGCAGGCCATCGACCGGTACCAGCTGCTCGACGTGTCGGCCGCCGACCCGGGAGCCGCGGGCGGCGACGCGTAACACGTCAAGCCCTGTCAAGGGGTGGTGCGCATCACGGACACACCGTGGGCACACCACCCCTTCACTTTTCCTACGATGCGGCCATGCAACGACATTCGGCCCAGCTCCGTTGGGAGCAGCACACACAGCGGCCCCTCTTCGGCCTGGCCCTGGCCTTCGCCGTCGCCTACGCCGTGCCGATCGTCCGGCCGGACGCCGGCCCGGAGGTGGTCGAGCTGTGCACGGTGGTCGAGTGGGTGGTGTGGGCCGCGTTCGCCCTCGACTACGGCGTACGACTGGTGCTCGCGCCGCACCGGCGGGCGTTCATACGGACGCACTGGCTCGATCTGGGAGCGGTGCTGCTGCCGTTGCTCCAGCCGATGCGCTTGCTGCGGCTGGTGTCGACGCTGCTGCTGATCGGGCAGCGGGCACGGATGGCTTCCCAGATCCGGCTGACGACGTATGTCGTGGGTGCCGTGGTCGGGTTGCTGATGTTCGGGTCGCTGGCCGTGCTGTCGGTGGAGCGGGACTCGCCGGACGGGAACATCAAGACGCTGGGTGACGCGGTGTGGTGGTCGTTCACGACGATGACGACCGTGGGGTACGGCGACCATGCGCCGACCACCGGCCTGGGGCGGATGCTGGCGGTCGGGCTGATGCTGTCCGGGATCGCGCTGCTGGGTGTGGTGACGGCGAACATCGCCGCCTGGTTCATCGCCCGGTTCGAGAAGGACGACGCCGAGGAGCGGCGGCAGACCGAGGCGATTCGGGAGCTGACGGAGGAGGTGCGGGCGCTGCGGGGGGAGTTGGCGGAGCTCAAGGGGACCGCGGTGGAGCGATGAGAGAGCCCCCGGCCGAGCGGCCGGGGGTTCTTCCCACACTCTTCACCCGGGTCAGAACATGCCCATGCCCGGTGTGGCCGCTCCGGACAGCCAGATGATGGCCAAGAGCGTGTCGATGGCGCCCAGGACGAGGGCGATCACGGCCGCGGTGGGGCGGGAGCCCGACCACGCGCGGCCCATGGCGAGCCAGCCGCAGACCATCGCGGCGGGACCGAGAACGATCCCCAGCACGAAGAAGCCTGCAACGGCGCAGATGACTCCGATGAGTCCGAGCGTCGCGCGATCCGTCCCGGTCCGTGACCACGTCCGGCCACGTGAGCGGGGGTGCCTGCGCGTACCGTGTCCAAAGCTCGCCATCATCAACTCCCGTAAACCCTCGATCGGTTGGGGTTCTCTTCGGGTATGACATGACGGGTACCCCGTCGGTGCGCGTTAATCCCGCTGCCTGCGCGCCACCCCCCTCCGGCAGCGCGCCGCAGCGTCCGTCCTCCATGCCCTCCGGAAGACTTGACCCACTGTGACCTGCGGCGCGTGCCGGAGGGGAGGGTTCGGCGGCTGCGTTCACCCTGATGAGGGAACGAACCGCCGGGGACCGTCAGATGTGCGCCGCGCCCGCGCCGGCTTCGGCGTTCTCACCGCGCTTGGTGAGGAACGCGACCAGCACCGCCACCACGGCGACCCCGGCCGCGACGAGCGAGGCCGCGCTCATGCCCGAGATGAACGTGTCGTGCGCGACGCCCGTGATCTTCGCGGCGATCGCGTCCGGCGTGCCCGGCGCCACCGGCGGGACACCCACCTGGACCGCCTCGGAGGCCTGGTGCTCCTGCTCCGAAGTGAGCGGCGGGAGGCCCGCCTTCTCCCAGTTGCCCGCCAGGTCGCTGTTGACCTTGGACGCCATGACGGCACCGAGTACCGCCGTACCGAGGCTGCCGCCGATCTGCATGGCGGCCTGCTGGAGGCCGCCCGCGACACCCGACAGTTCCATCGGGGCGTTGCCGACGATGACTTCGGTCGCACCGACCATGACCGGCGCGAGGCCGAGACCCAGCAGGGCGAACCAGAGCGACATGATGCCGCTGCCGGTGTCCGTCTCCAGCGTCGACATCCCGTACATGGCGATCGCGGTGAGCGCCATGCCGCCCGCGAGCGGGACCCGGGGGCCCAGCTTGGTGATCATCGCGCCGGCCAGCGGCGAGCCGACGATCATCATGCCGGTGAGCGGCAGCAGGTGCAGGCCGGCGTCGATCGGGCTCATGCCGTGGACGTTCTGGAGGTAGAAGGTCACGAAGAACAGGCCGCCCATGAACGCGATGGCCATCAGCACCATCAGCACGACACCGGCGGACAGCGCCACGGAGCGGAACAACGCGAGCGGGATCAGCGGCTCCTTCACCTTCGTCTCCCAGAAGGCGAAGACCGCGAAGCACAGCACCGAAGCACCGAGGAACGACAGCGTCTTGACGTCGCCCCAGCCCCACTCGGACGGCGGGGCCTTGATGAGCGCCCACACCAGGCAGAACACGGCGGTCGACAGCAGGGCGATGCCCAGGAGGTCGAAGGAGCGCGGGGCGTTCTCGGCACGGTGGTCGAGCAGGATCAGCACGCCGAGGACGACGGCGAGGACACCGACCGGCACGTTGATGAAGAACACCGACTGCCAGTTGACGTGCTCGACGAGCACACCGCCGAGGATCGGGCCGCCCGCGGTGGACGCGCCGATGACCATGCCCCAGATGCCGATGGCCATGTTCAGCTTCTCGGCCGGGAACGTGGCCCGCAGCAGGCCGAGCGCGGCCGGCATCAGCAGCGCGCCGAACAGGCCCTGAAGGACGCGGAAGACGACGACGAACGCGATGCTGTCGGACAGGCCGATCGCGCCCGAGGCGGCGGCGAAGCCGACGACGCCGATGAGGAAGGTCTGCCGGTGACCGAAGCGGTCGCCGAGCTTGCCCGCGGTGATCAGGGAGACCGCGAGGGCGAGGAAGTACCCGTTGGTGATCCACTGGACCTCGGCGAACGTGGCGCCGAGGTCCTTCTGTATCGCCGGGTTGGCTATGGCCACGATGGTGCCGTCGAGGGCCACCATCATGACCCCCACAGCGACGGTGATGAGGGTGAGCCAGGGGTGCCCTCGCAGCCCCTTGCCCGGCGTCGCGTCCGACGGATCCGCCGGCGCCTTGCCCCCCGACCCCGTCGTGTCGATGGTGGTCTGACTAGTCATACCGGGAGGCTAGTGACAGCCACTGACAGTTGACAAACCAATTCACCGATCGGTAACTGACACGACATCCCCGTATAGCCTGAACTGGGCAAACACCAAGAACGAAAGGCATGTCTTGAACCTGCGCGAACGCAAGAAACGGCGCACCCGGGACGCACTGCTGCGGGCCGCGCTGGAACTGTTCGCCACGCGCGGGTACGAGGAGACGACCGTCGACGACATCGCCGCCGCCGTGGACGTCTCGCAGCGCACCTTCTTCCGCTATTTCGCCGGCAAGGAGGAGACGGCGTTCTTCGTGCCGCGCCTCGCGGAGACGCTCGTCGTCGACGCCCTGCGCACCCGCCCGCCGGACGAGGTGCCGCTGGAGGCGTTGCGCCGGTCCGTGCTGGAGAGCTGGGACGCGATCAACGAGGCCGTCGTGGAGCTCGTGCCGATCGAGCTCCACATGCGCGTCTACCGGGTGATCGAGTCGACGCCCGCACTGCTCGCCGCGCATCTGCGGCGGTCGGCGGAGCTGGAGGAGCAGCTCGCGTGCATCATCGCCGAGCGCGAGGGGCTCGACGTGGACCTGGACCCCCGGCCGAGGATCGTCGTCGCGATCTTCGGCGGGGTGATTCGTGTCACCGAACGCTTGTGGTCCGCGGGGGACGACATCACCCTCGACGGAATGCGCCAACTCACCACGACATACCTGGATCAGGTGGGCCCCGCACTGGCCGGGAACTGGCGCGCGGAGCAGTCCCCTTAACACATCCACCGAAACGTGATCCCGGTCACTTGGCTAACGCGAGACCCTCTCGTTCTCCTAGTGTGTCCTTTCAGTGACTTCCTTCGACACCTCCCCGCAACTGAACGTCTGGCGCGCACTGCTCGCCCTGGCCGTCGTGTTCGTGATGCTGGCGACCACCGGCTGGACGGCCCTGCGCAACCAGCGGGGCGCCACGCCGCTCCAAGCCTCGCTCTCCGCCTGGGAGCACGGCCGGATCGGCGGGCACCGGCTGCCGGACCCGCAGTCCGAGCCGGCGAAGCTGGCCCGCTTCTTCTCCTCGCTCACCGAGCAGGACCGTTCGGCCCTGGTCCGCAAGTACTCGCTCGCGGTGGGCAACATGAACGGCGCGCCGGTCGAGCTGCGCTACCGCGCCAATCACCTCGCGCTCGCCAAGGCGCGCAAGGTCGAGCGGGAACGCATGCACGACAAGCGCCTCACCGCGGCCGGGCAGCACGAGGCGGCCCGCAGGATGCACCGCTTCGAGGACCTCATGGAGCAGGGCCGGCGCATCCTGGCCTTCGACCCGGAGGGTTCGGGCCGGGTGGCGGAGGTCTTCGGCAACCTGCGCAGGGCGGAGCGGGTCTCGGTGGTCGTCCCCGGCGTCGACACCGACCTGCTCACCTTCCAGCGCACAAAGCGCAAGTACTCCGCGCCCGTCGGCATGGCCAAGTCCCTGTACGCGGCCGAGCGGCAGGTGAGCCCGTCGACCCGGACGGCCGTGATCGCCTGGGCCGACTACACGGCGCCGAGCGGACTCGGCATCGACTCGGCCACGGCGATGCGCGCCGAGGAGGGTGCCGTACGGCTCAACGCGCTGGTGCGGGCACTGCCGGGCGGTTCGCCGGTCTCGCTGTTCTGCCACAGCTACGGCTCCGTGGTGTGCGGCGTCGCCGCGCACTCGCTGCCGGGCCGGGTCTCCGACATCGCGGTGGCCGGCAGCCCCGGCATGCGCGTCGAGAAGGCCGCCCAGCTGCACACCACCGCCCGGGTGTGGGCGATGCGGGACTCCGACGACTGGATCCAGGACGTGCCCTACCTGAAGGTCGGCGGACTGGGCCACGGAGCCGATCCGGTGTCCACCGGGTTCGGCGCGCGGGTGCTGTCGGCGGCGGGCGCGAAGGGTCACGCGGGCTACTTCGAGCCCGGCACGGCAAGTCTGTTCAATTTCGCAGAGATCGGCGTCGGCGCATACCGCTCGGTGCACTGCGCGCACGAAGACGGCGTCTGCCGTACCGGTATGTCCGGCACGGCGACGGCCTGACGCGCGTAGAGGCGCAGGAATTGCGGTCTGCTCGGGAGGGGGACGGAGGAGCGCGTGCCGCATACGATGAGCCGCATGGGTGACGTACTGGCCGGATTGCATGCCGCCTGGGAGTTCGAGTCCGACTCCGTGCTCATCCGCTACGAACGGGGGATTCGCACACCCAAACTCTTCCAGGCCCTCGGGGAACGTCGCGTACCCCTGGAGGCGATCGCCGGGGTGACCCTGACCCGCGGGAAGCGCGGCACGGTCGTGCTGCGCGTCGAGCCGCGTCCCGGGGCGGACCCGTTGCTGGAGGCGGCCGCCGGGCAGCTGAAGGAGAACGTCGACCCCTACCGGCTGGTGCTGCCCGCCGAGCGCGAGGTCCTCGCGGAGTACTACGCCGACGAACTGCGGGGCCTGCTCACGGAGTCCGGGCCGGCCGATCGGTTCCTCGTGAAGGCACCCGAGGGGCCGCTGTCGTTCAAGGCGTACGACGGGAAGGCGACCTTCGACGGACGGACCGTGAACTTCCGGTGGTTCTGGACGGGGGCGTCGTCGGCGAAGTGGAAGGCCGGCGACCAGAGCTTCTCGGTCGGAGAGCTGAACGGGGTCGAGTGGCGGTCACCGGAGGTCTTCGAGGGGCATTTGCGGCTTTTGCGCCGGGATGCGGGGGCGCCTGAGGCCCAGGCCGATCAGGATCCCGCGGCGGTGGTGTTCGGGCTGGGGTACGGCCCTGTGCACGAGTCGCTGCCGTTCGCGGCGGCGGTGTTGGCGGCGGTGCGGACGTCCAGTCCGGTGCCGGCCGTGCCGGCCGGCGGGCCGCGTCGTGACCCTGCGGACATCGCCGAGCGCATTCGTCACCTGGGCGAGTTGCATCAGGCCGGTTTGGTGACGGACGAGGAGTTTTCGGTCAAAAAGGCCGAGTTGCTGGCAGAGCTCTAGCGTCTGCGGGGTACTGCGCGCCGACGGGTGCGGGTCGTGTGTGGCCGGTCGCGCAGTTCCCCGCGCCCCCTGAGGGGACGCGCTTCCCTACTCCCTGCCCGCCGACGTGAACGCCATGTCCGCATAGCGCGTGCCCGCCACCTGGGCCGCTATGCCCTCCAGGAGGTCCAGTTCCTCGTCCGTGAGGACGATCCCGGTCGCCGCCGTGTTCTCCTCCACCCTGCCGGGCTTGCGGGTGCCCGGGATCGGGATGACCGGGAGGTCGTGGACCGTCGCCTGCTGCTGGACCCAGGCCAGGGCGATCTGACCGAGGGTCGCGTCATGGGCCTTGGCCACCGAGCGGATCAGCTCCAGCAGCGTCGCGTTCGCCATGGCGTTGTCGCCCGTGAAGCGGGGCTGCTGGCGGCGGAAGTCACCGGCGGTCAGATCCTGGTCGGCATCGGTGAAGGAGCCGGTGAGGAAACCCCGGCCGAGAGGTGAGTACGCGACGAGGGCCACGCCCAGCTCGCGGGCCGCGGGGACGACGTGCGTCTCGATGTCCCGGCTGAACAGCGACCACTCCGACTGCACGGCGGCGATGGGGTGGACGGCGTGGGCGGCCCGCAGTTCACCGGCCGTGACCTCACTCAGGCCCAGATGCTTGACCTTGCCCTCGCGGACCAGGTCGGCCATGGTGCCGACGCTCTCCTCGATCGGCACGTTCACATCGCGCCGGTGCATGTAGTAGAGGTCGATGGCGTCGACGTCCAGGCGCTTCAGGCTCGCCTCGACGGCCTGGCGGATGTAGGGCGGGTCGTTGCGGATGACACGGCGCGTCGGGTCGTCCGGGGGGATCGACAGGGCGAACTTGGTGGCGATCACGACCTCGTCACGGTGGGCCTTGAAGAACGGCGCGAGGAACCGCTCGTTCTCGCCGGCGCCGTACGCGTCGGCCGTGTCGTAAAGGGTGACGCCCAGTTCGAGCGCCCGCTCCAGCGTGGCCCAGGACGCGTCCGCGTCCGCGGGGCCGTAGCCGAAGCTCATGCCCATGCAGCCCAGGCCCTGGACGCTCACCTCGGGACCGTGGTCGCCGAGCTTCGCCGTCGTGATCCTGCCGTCCGTCATCGGGACCTCTCCGACGCCAGGGCACGCCCGGCGTCCGCGTAGAAACTGATCTTCCGGTCGAGCACGGCGAGTGTGCCGCGGAGTTCGTCGATCCTGGCCAGGACGTCCTCGCGGGTCGTCTTCAGCAGCTCGAAGCGCTCGACATAGGTGTGGTCGCCCTCGCGCACCAGTTCCGCGTACCGGACCATGTCCGCGACCGGCATGCCCGTCAGGCGGAGCTTGCCGACCAGGTCGAGCCAGTCGAGGTCGCGGTTGGTGTACCGGCGCTGGCCGGTGTGGGACCGGTCGATGTGCGGCATCAGGCCGATGCGCTCGTACCAGCGCAGGGTGTGGGCCGTCAGGCCGGTGAAGGCGACGACCTCGCTGATCGTGTAGTGGTCGTCGCCGTCCGGGCGCCGGTTCTGCTGCGGCGGGCCGGCGCAGGTGTCGGTCCTGGTCCCCGTGGTCTCCATCACCGTCATGGCCCCACGCTAAAACCCTGGAGTGCACTCCAAGCAAGCGGCGACGGTAAGAAATCGGCAGGACGTTCCCGGATCCGGCTGGTTAGCGTACGGACTCATGAGTGTTGTACGTCGCGCCCTGCCCGCCGACGCCGAGGAAGTCCTGCGACTGCGCCAGGTCATGATCGACGCGGTGTTCGCCTCCGCCCCCTCCATCGCCTGGCACGGCGAGTCGCTCCCCACCCTGAGGGCCAGACTCGCTGAACCGGCAGGGGACTTCGTGGCGTTCGTCGTCGACCACCCGGAGCGGGAGGGGGCACTGGCGTCGCTGGTGGCCGGGACGATCGACTACCGCATCGGCAAGCCGGGCGACCCGCACGGCATGGTGGGCTTCGTGTTCAGCGTCGCCACCGACCCGGGCGCGCGGCGCCAGGGATACGCGCGCGCCTGCATGACCACCCTCCTGGCGTGGTTCCGCGAGCGCGGCGCCCGGCGCGTGCAGCTCACCGCATCTCCGGAGGCCGAGCCGCTGTACATCTCCCTCGGTTTCCGCCCCAAGCCCGACCCTTTGCTGGAACTCGCACTCTGAGCGCATAGGCTCGAACGCATGTCGCTGAAGAGCCTCGCGTTGATCGAGAACTGGCCGGTTCCCACCGCCGCGGCGGGTGCCGTACGAGCGGACGGCACCGTCCTCGGCACCCACGGACCGGCCGGGCAGCGGTTCCGGCTCGCGTCGGTGACCAAGCCGCTGGCCGCCTACGCGGTGCTCGTCGCGTACGAGGAGGGCGCCGTCGAGTTCGACGAGCCCGCGGGTCCCGCCGGGTCGACGGTCCGGCACCTGCTCGCGCACACCTCGGGCCTCGCCTTCGACGAGCACAAGGTCACGGCCCCGCCCGGGGAGCGGCGGCTGTACTCCAACGCCGGCTTCGAGCAGTTGGGCGACCACGTGGCGAAGGTCACCGACATCCCGTTCGGGGAGTACCTCCGGCAGGCCGTGCTGGAGCCGCTGGGCATGACCTCGACGACCCTGGAGGGCTCCCCGGCCAAGGACGGGGTGTCGACGGTGGAGGACCTGCTGCGGTTCGCGGCCGAGGTGCAGGCACCGCGGCTGCTGGATCCGCGCACGGTCGCCGAGGCGATGACCGTGCACTACCCGGGCACCAAGGGCGTCCTGCCGGGGTACGGCCACCAGAACCCCAACGACTGGGGGCTCGGGTTCGAGATCCGCGACTCCAAGTCGCCGCACTGGACGGGCTCCTCGTCCTCGCCGCGCACCTTCGGACATTTCGGACAGTCAGGTACGTTCCTGTGGATCGACCCGGACGCGGGAGCGGCCTGCGTGGCGCTGACGGACCGGGCATTCGGGCCGTGGGCGACCGAGGCGTGGCCCGCGTTCACCGACGCGGTCCTCGCGGAGCTCTAGAACGGGCCCGGGCCCATCTCCCAGATCAGCAGCTCCGCGTCGGTCACGCCCTCGGCCTCCAGGCCCTTGGCGTCCGTGATCCGTGCCGCGTCACCCGCCGCCAGTTGGGTGCCGTCCAGGCGTACGGCACCGCGTACGACGTGGACGTACGCGTACGCCCCGTCCGGCACCGCCGTCCGCTCCCCGGGCCCGAGGTGCCGCACGTGCAGCATCGCGCCGGCCTCCGGGACGGCGTAGGGCGTCGAGTCGGCGATGCCGTGGACGACCTCGTAGGACGGGTCGCCGCCGGGGCTGAGGGGGGCCAGCCACATCTGGATGAAGGTCAGGGGCTCCGGGCCGTCGTTGCGCTCCACATGCCGCACACCGCCGGCCGAGCTGAGCCGCTGCACGTCCCCGTGGCGGACGACCGACTCGTGCCCGGTGGAGTCCCGGTGGGTCAGCTCACCCTCCACCACCCAGGTCACGATCTCGGTGTGGCTGTGCGGATGCTCGTCGAAGCCCGCCCCGGGCGCCAGCCGCTCCTCGTTGCACGCGAGCACCGCGCCGAATCGGAGGTTGTCCGGGTCGTAGTGGGGCCCGAAGGAGAAGGCGTGCCACGTCTCGATCCCTGCGGTCGCGTCCCCTCCGGGGTAGCGCTCGCCCGCGCGCCGTACGTCCATCACGTGGTCCACCGTAGACCCCGGCGGCCCACCTTCCCGTCCGGATAAGGCAGTCTTGTCCCCGTGCCCGAACCCGAAACCAGCAAGAACGAAGCCGCAGCCCACGACGTCCATCCGCATGCCGCGACGCTGAAGCGGCTGGAGAAGTCGTCCGGATCGCTCGCCGCGCAGGCCATCGCGCGGATGGACGAGACGCTGCCGTGGTACCGGGCCATGCCCCCGGAGAACCGTTCCTGGATCGGTCTGGTGGCGCAGGCGGGTATCGCCGCGTTCACCGAGTGGTTCCGGCATCCGGACGCCCCACAGGCCATCTCCACCGACGTGTTCGGCACCGCGCCGCGCGAGCTGACCCGGGCGATCACCCTGCGCCAGACCGTGGAGATGGTGCGCACCACCATCGAGGTCATGGAGAGCGCGATCGACGAGGTCGCGGCCCCCGGCGACGAGCGGGTGCTGCGCGAGGCGCTGCTCGTCTACGCCCGGGAGATCGCCTTCGCCACCGCCCAGGTGTACGCCCAGGCCGCCGAGGCACGCGGCGCCTGGGACGCCCGGCTGGAGTCCCTGGTCGTGAACGCCGTGCTCAGCGGCGAGGCCGACGAGGGCGCGGTGTCCCGGGCGGCCGCGCTCGGATGGAACTCGCCCGACCACGTGTGCGTGGTGCTCGGCACGGCGCCCGACGGCGACTCCGAACTGACCGTGGAGGCGATCCGGCGGGCCGCCCGGCACGCCAAGCTCCAGGTGCTCACCGGGGTGCTCGGCGACCGGCTGGTCGTCATCGCCGGCGGCAGCGACAATCCGCTGGCCGTCGCCAAGTCGCTCATCGGCCCGTTCGCGGCCGGGCCGGTCGTGGCGGGCCCGGTCGTGCCGGACCTGCTGGCCGCGACCCGGTCCGCGCAGGCCGCCGCGGCCGGGCTGAAGGCGTGTTCCGCCTGGCAGGACGCTCCGCGCCCGGTCCTGGCGGACGATCTGCTCCCGGAGCGGGCGATGGCCGGGGACCCCTCGGCCCGGGAGCAACTGGTGGAGGAGATCTACAGACCGCTGGAGGAGGCCGGGGCCGCGCTCCTGGAGACCCTCAGCGTCTATCTCGAACAGGCGAGCAGTCTCGAGGGCGCCGCCCGGATGCTGTTCGTTCATCCCAACACCGTCCGCTACCGGCTTCGACGTGTGACTGACGTCACCGGCTGGTCACCCTCCGATGTACGCTCTGCGTTCACCCTGCGGATCGCGCTGATCCTGGGGCGTCTGGTCGATGGAGATCCTCAGGCCTAAGGTTTTGTCGAGGCTCGACAAAACGCCTCCGTGTTCTTCGTCCCTGTCCCCACGGGCGGTTGTGCCCGTCCTCAAGAGAGAGTGTGAGAGTGCTCGTACTCGTCGCTCCCGGCCAGGGCGCTCAGACGCCCGGCTTCCTGACCGAATGGCTCGACCTCCCCGGTGTTCGCGGTGCCCTCGAGGCATGGTCCGACGCCGCGGGACTCGACCTGATCCGTTACGGCACCGAGGCCGACGCGGAGGAGATCCGCGACACCGCGGTGGCGCAGCCGCTGCTGGTCGCGGCCGGACTGGCGTCCGCGAACCTGCTGTTCGACGACCCGGCCGAGCTGCCGCAGAAGGTCGGCGCGATCGCCGGTCACAGCGTCGGTGAGATCACCGCCGCCTCGCTCGCCGGAGTGCTCCCGCACGAGGAGGCGCTCCGCCTGGTCCGCACCCGCGGGCTCGGCATGGCCGAGGCCGCCGCCGTCACGGAGACCGGCATGGCGGCGCTGCTGGGCGGTGACCCCGCCGTGACGGTTCCGCACCTGGAGAAGCTGGGCCTGACCCCGGCGAACATCAACGGCGCGGGCCAGATCGTCGCGGCCGGTACCAATGAGCAGCTCGCCGCCCTGGAGGCCGACAAGCCCGAGGGCGTGCGCAAGGTCGTCGCGCTGAAGGTCGCCGGCGCGTTCCACACGCACCACATGGCCCCCGCGGTCGACACGCTGGCCAAGGCCGCCGAGGCCCTGACGCCCGGCGACCCGAAGGTCACCTACGTCTCCAACAAGGACGGCCGGACCGTCGCGGCCGGCAGCGAGGTGCTGGAACGCCTGGTCGGCCAGGTCGCCAACCCGGTCCGCTGGGACCTGTGCATGGAGACCTTCAAGGAGCTCGGTGTCACGGCCCTGATCGAGCTGTGCCCCGGTGGCACCCTCACCGGCCTCGCCAAGCGGGCACTGCCCGGGGTGAAGACGCTGGCCCTGAAGTCCCCCGCCGACCTCGACGCGGCTCGCGAGCTCATCGCCGAGCACGCCTGACCGCCGCCCCCAAGGAGCCGACCGCATGGCGAAGATCAAGCCCAGCAAGGGCGCCCCGTACGCGCGCATCCTCGGCGTCGGCGGCTACCGCCCGACCCGGGTCGTGCCGAACGAGGTGATCCTCGAGACGATCGACTCGTCCGACGAGTGGATCCGCTCGCGCTCCGGCATCGAGACGCGGCACTGGGCGAACGACGAGGAGACGGTCGCCGCGATGTCGATCGAGGCGTCCGGCAAGGCGATCGCCGACGCCGGGATCTCCGCCGAGCAGATCGGCGGCGTGATCGTCTCGACCGTCTCGCACTTCAAGCAGACCCCGGCCGTCGCCACCGAGATCGCCGACAAGCTGGGCACCGCCAAGGCCGCCGCCTTCGACATCTCGGCGGGCTGCGCGGGCTTCGGCTACGGTCTCACCCTCGCCAAGGGCATGATCGTCGAGGGCTCGGCCGAGTACGTCCTGGTGATCGGCGTGGAGCGGCTGAGCGATCTGACCGACCTGGAGGACCGGGCGACGGCCTTCCTGTTCGGCGACGGCGCGGGCGCGGTCGTCGTGGGCCCGGCCAAGGAGCCCGCCATCGGCCCCACCGTCTGGGGCTCCGAGGGCGACAAGTCCGAGACGATCAAGCAGACCGTGCCGTGGACGGACTACCGTTCCGGCGAGGTCGCCAAGTTCCCCGCCATCACGCAGGAGGGCCAGGCGGTGTTCCGCTGGGCCGTGTTCGAGATGGCGAAGGTCGCCAAGGAGGCGCTGGACGCCGCCGGCATCTCCGCGGAGGACCTGGACGTCTTCATTCCGCACCAGGCCAACGAGCGGATCATCGACTCGATGGTGAAGACACTCAAGCTGCCGGAGTCGGTCACGGTCGCACGTGACGTACGCACCACCGGCAACACCTCGGCCGCCTCGATTCCGCTCGCGATGGAGCGGCTCCTGGCGACCGGCGAGGCGAAGAGCGGCGACACCGCGCTCGTCATCGGCTTCGGGGCGGGTCTCGTCTACGCCGCGACTGTCGTTACCCTCCCCTAGGCACTCCGTGCCGGATCATGCGATCCGGCACGGGAGGAAATACCTGCCACACCCTCTGGAATCTACGAAGGAGCGCCAACATGGCCGCCACTCAGGAAGAGATCGTCGCCGGTCTCGCCGAGATCGTGAACGAGATCGCCGGCATCCCGGTTGAGGACGTCCAGCTGGACAAGTCCTTCACCGACGACCTGGACGTCGACTCGCTGTCCATGGTCGAGGTCGTCGTCGCCGCCGAAGAGCGCTTCGACGTCAAGATCCCCGACGAGGACGTCAAGAACCTCAAGACCGTCGGTGACGCGACCGACTACATCCTCAAGCACCAGGGCTGATCAGCCGATCTGGCCCTGTGGGCTGACTGCCCCGCCACCCGGCGGTGGCGCCGCTTAATCCTCGGATCCGTTGGAGAAAGAATTCCCGTGAGCTCGACCAATCGCACCGTGGTCGTCACCGGTATCGGCGCAACCACACCGCTGGGTGGCGACGCAGCCTCTACCTGGGAGGGCCTGATCGCCGGCAAGTCCGGCGTGAAGCCCCTGGAGCAGGACTGGGCGGCCGACCAGGCCGTCAAGATCGCGGCCCCGGTCGCCGTGGAGCCGACCGAGGTCATCCCGCGGCCGCAGGCCCGCCGACTGGACCGCTCGGCGCAGTTCGCGCTGGTCGCGGCCAAGGAGGCCTGGGCCGACGCCGGTTTCGAGGCGAAGGCCGGCGAGGACCCGAACATCGACCCCGACCGGCTCGGCGCGGTCATCGCCTCCGGTATCGGCGGCGTCACGACGCTGCTCGACCAGTACGACGTGCTGAAGGAGAAGGGCGTCCGCCGCGTCTCCCCGCACACCGTGCCCATGCTGATGCCCAACAGCCCGTCGGCCAACGTGGGTCTGGCCGTGGGCGCCCGGGCGGGCGTGCACACCCCGGTCTCCGCCTGCGCCTCGGGCGCCGAGGCCATCGGCTACGCCATCGAGATGATCCGCACCGGCCGCGCCGACGTCGTCGTCGCGGGTGGCACGGAGGCGGCGATCCACCCGCTGCCCATCGCCGCGTTCGGCAACATGATGGCGATGTCCAAGAACAACGACGACCCGCAGGGCGCGTCGCGCCCCTACGACACCGCCCGCGACGGCTTCGTGCTCGGTGAGGGCGCCGGTGTCGTGGTCCTGGAGTCCGCCGAGCACGCCGCGAAGCGCGGCGCCCGGGTGTACGCCGAGGCGGTCGGGCAGGGCATCTCCGCCGACGCGCACGACATCGTGCAGCCGGAGCCGGAGGGGCGGGGCATCTCGCACGCCCTGCAGAACCTGCTGGACCGCAACGACCTGGACCCGGCGGAGATCGTGCACGTCAACGCGCACGCGACGTCCACGCCGGCCGGGGACATCGCCGAGCTGAAGGCGCTGCGCAAGGTGTTCGGTGACGACGCCGACCACTTCGCGGTGTCCGCGACGAAGTCGATGACCGGACATCTGCTGGGTGGTGCGGGCGGTGTGGAGACGGTTGCGACCGTGCTCGCGCTGTATCACCGGGTGGCGCCGCCGACGATCAACGTGGACAACCTGGACCCCGAGGCCGAGGCGAACGCCGACGTCGTGCGGGGTGAGGCCCGGAAGCTGCCCGTGGAAGGCCGCATCGCCGCGCTGAACGACTCGTTCGGGTTCGGTGGGCACAACGTGGTGCTGGCGTTCCGGACGGTTTGATCTCTGAGCGTTTCAATGGCCCGGACCCTGAGTGGGGTTCGGGCCATTCGCCGTTTCTGTGACGTTGTGTGCCGGGTGCGGGTACGTGGGGGTTGTTCGCGCAGTCCCCCGCGCCCCCTGGGGCGCGTCCCTTGGGGGCGTTCACACCACCTGGTGGAGCCAGCGGACCGGGGCGCCTTCACCCGCGTAGCGGAAGGGCTCCAGTTCGTCGTCCCAGGGCTTGCCCAGGAGTTTGCCGATCTCGGCTTCCAGGTCGGTCTCGCCGCGTCGGCTGCGGTGCAGCGCCGCGCGCAGGCGGTCCTCGGGGATGAGGATGTCGCCGTGGATGCCGGTGACGGCGTGGTAGATGCCCAGGTCGGGGGTGCAGCTGTAGCGCTCGCCCTCGGCGGTGGGGCAGGGCTCCGCGGTGACCTCGAAGCGCAGGAGGTGCCAGCCGCGCAGCGCCGAGGCCAGCTTGGACGCCGTGCCCGCCTGGCCCTGCCAGGAGAACTCCGAGCGCCAGGTGCCGGGGGCGGCCGGCTGTCGGATCCAGTCCAGGCTGACGCGTGTGCCGAGCACCCCGGCGACGGCCCACTCGACGTGCGGGCACAGCGCGCGCGGCGCGGAGTGCACGTACAGAACTCCACGTGTCGTCACCGGAACCTCCGGGCAGAGCGGGACATGGTGCAAACGGGCGGAACGGCTGTGACCGGGCGGGTCACGTTGATGGCGAGGCTACCGTGCGGGGGCGCAAGGAGTGTGACGTACGGTCGGTCCAGGTGCCGGGAAACGCCCGCCATTCACCCAGGGGGACGCTTGTACGGGTGTGAGCCGTTGCACCTGATCGGTCGGGAACCCTCGTGCGTTGTTATGGGTTGGGGGGACAGGCACGGCGTGGCGAGGGGATGGACCAGGGATGCGGAAGCGAAGCCGTCGCACACGGGGCGTTCCGGCCGTGGTCGCGGCGGCCGTGCTGGTGCTCGCCGGGTGTGACGCCGTGGGGGGTGATTCCGCCGCCCCGTCCGAATCCGCGAGGCCGTCGCCGAAACCCACGCCCCTGTGGGACCGCAGCCCGGGTTCCGTCGCCGCCGTCGGGGACTCCATCACGCGCGGATTCGACGCGTGTGACGTGCTGTCGGACTGTCCGGAGGCGTCCTGGGCGACCGGTGCCAGCCCCGAGGTCGACTCGCTCGCGGTGCGGCTGCTGGGCAGGTCCGGGGCCGCCCGGCGGAGCTGGAACTACGCCGTGACCGGGGCGCGGATGGCCGATCTGCCCGGGCAGATGGCGCAGGCGGTGCGGCGCGAGCCGCAGCTGGTGACGGTGATGGTGGGCGCCAACGACGCCTGCCGGTCCACGCCCTCGGCGATGACTCCGGTCTCCGCCTTCCGTGCCGACTTCGAGGACTCGCTGCGCTCCCTGCGCAAGGCCCTGCCCAAGGCGCAGGTGTTCGTGGCGAGCGTGCCGAACCTGAAGCGGCTGTGGTCGCAGGGGCGTACCAGTCCGATGGGCAAGCAGGTGTGGAAGCTGGGCATCTGCCCGTCGATGCTGGGCGACGCGGACGCCCTGGACCCGGCGGCGACCCTGCGGCGGGACACGGTGCACAAGCGGGTGGAGGACTACAACAAGGTCCTGAGGGAGGTCTGCGCCGAGGACGAACGGTGCCGCTACGACGGGGGCGCGGTGCACGACTACCGCTTCGGCACGGCCCAGTTGAGCCGCTGGGACTACTTCCACCCCAGTGTGAACGGACAGGCCCGGTTGGCGGAGATCGCGTACCGCACCGTCACCGCGAAGAAGCCCTGACCCGGACTCTGACTTAGAGTTCCGCACATGAACGAACTCTTCGGAACACTTTCCGACGGGACCCCGGTGCACCGCTGGACCCTGGAGCGGGCGGGTGTACGGGTGCGGGTCCTGTCGTACGGCGGGATCGTGCAGTCCGTGGAGGTGCCGGACCGGGAAGGCAGGGCCGGGGACGTGGTGCTGGGGTTCCCGGATCTCGACGGGTATCTCGCCCATCCGGAGCCGTACCTCGGCGCCCTGGTCGGCCGGTACGCCAACCGGATCGCCGACGGCCGGTTCACCCTGGACGGTCGGACATACGCGCTGGAACCGAACAACGGGCCGAACTCGCTGCACGGTGGCGCGCACGGCTTCGACAAGCGGGTGTGGGAGGCGGAGCCGGTCGAGCACGGGGTGCGGCTGACCCGGATCAGCCCGCACGGCGAGGAGGGGTTCCCGGGGCGGCTGGAGGTCTCGGCGACGTACACGCTCGGCGGGAACGGCGCGCTGCGGATCGCGTACGAGGCGGTGACGGACGCGCCGACCGTCGTGAACCTGACGAACCACAGCTACTTCAACCTGGCCGGTTCCGGTGACGCGGGCGGCCACGAGCTGCGGCTGGCCGCCTCCCGGTACACGCCGGTCGACGCGGATCTGATCCCCGCCGGCAGCCCCGAGGAGGTGACCGGGACGCGGTTCGACTTCCGCGAGGCGCGCAAGACCGGCTCCGGCTACGACCACAACTTCGTACTCGACAAGGGCGTGACGGACACGGCGGTGGAGGTCGCCGAGCTGCACGACCCGGCGTCCGGGCGGGTGCTGACGGTGGGGACCACCGAGCCCGGCCTCCAGCTGTACACGGCCGACCACCTGGGCGGGCCCTTCGCGCCCGGCGACGGCATCGCGCTGGAGACCCAGCACTTCCCCGACTCGCCGAACCGGCCGGAGTTCCCGACGACCGTGCTGCGGCCGGGCGAGGTGTTCCGCTCGGAGACGGTGTACGGGTTCGGCGTCCGCTGAACGGCGGCCCGTGACCGTCCATGAGCCCCGGTCCGGAGGTCAGGGACCGGACCGGGGCTGCTCGGTGGGGAACTTGTCCCGGATCAGACGTTAATCGTCGCGGTGAGCCTGCGGTCCGCGATCGAGCGTCCGACCTCGATCTCGTACGAACCCTTCACAAGCGACCACGAGCCGGTCGCCTCGTCCCAGATCTCGAAGGCGCGGCGCGGCAGTTCCACGGTGGCCTCGGCGCTGTCACCGGGTGCGGCCTCGACGCTCGTGAAGCCGGCCAGCCAGCGTGCCGGGCGGGTGGGGCCGGGGTCGGCCGGGGCGAGGTAGAGCTGGACGACCTCGCGGCCGGGGCGGTCGCCGGTGTTGCGGAGGCGGACCTTCGCGGTGGTCGTCTCGGCGGTCTCCTCCACCTCGACGCAGTCGTAGGTCCAGTCGGTGTAGCCAAGGCCGTGGCCGAAGGGGTAGGCGGGGCTGCGGCCGTGCTTCTCCCAGGCGCGGTAGCCGATGAAGACGCCCTCCGCATAAGCCAGTTCGCCGTTCTCCGGGACGACCCGGGTGACCGGGGCGTCGGTGAGGGAGCCCCAGGTGGTGGGGAGGCGGCCGCCGGGTTCGTGGGCGCCGGTGAGAACGTCCGCGAGGGCCGCGCCGCCCTCCTGGCCGGGGAACCAGGACAGGAGCACGGCGGCGACGTCGTCGCGCCACGGCAGTTCCACCGGGGAGCCGGAGTTGACGACCACGACGGTGTCGGGGTTGGCGGCGGCGACGGCGCGGACCAGGTCGTCCTGGCGGCCGGGCAGGCGCAGGTCGGTGCGGTCGAAGCCCTCGGACTCGACGCGCTCGGTGGTGGCGACCACGACGACGGCCGTGTCGGCGGCCCGGGCGGCCTCGGCGGCCTCGGCGATCAGGTCGTCGGGGTCGCGCTGCGGGTCCTGGTGGGCGAGGGTGAAGCCGATGACCCGCATGGGGTGGTCGCCGAGCGGCGGAACGGTGTGGGTGAGGGAGACCTCGACCGGTTCACCCGCGGTGAGTGCGGGCCGGGCGCGGGGCACCGGGGCGCCGAAGAAGGCCGCGAAGGGGTCGCCGTCCTCGGCGGGGCGCTGGACGTCGTCGAAGTACGTCGTGCCTGCGACAGCGAGCTTGAAAGGGCCGAGGCCCTTGATGCCGAAGGTGTGCGTCCCGCTCTCGCGCGGGGTGAAGGTACCGGTCAGTTCGACGCTGTGCAGGTTTTCGTGAGTGACGCCCTCGGGGAGGTCCGCGCCCATCCACTGGATGTGGCCGCTGGGGGCCGAGCGCGTGCCGATGACCTGGCCGGCCGCGTCCCGGCAGACGGCGCGCAGCTCGAAATCCCGCTCTGCGACGGGGAGTTCGGTGTTCGGGTCGGCGCCGAGGGCGTAGCCGAGGCTGCCGTCGGGGAGGGCGGCGGTGAGGCCGTCGAGCGGCGAGACGACCCGGGCGGGGAAGACGGTGGCGGAGCCGCCGCCGAGGGCGCGGGCGTCGCGGGCGGCGCCGCCGATCAGGGCGATGCGGCCGGGCTTCAGCGGCAGCGCGCCGGTCTCGTTGCGGACGAGGACGAAGGAGCGGCGGGCGATCTCGCGGGCGAGCGCCTCGCCGTCGACGCTGTCGGGCAGATCGGTGACGGCCGGTTCGGCGCCCTCCAGGAGGCCGACCCGGGCGGCCAGACGCAGCACGCGGCGGACGGCCTCGTCGACCTGCGCCTCGTCGGCCTCGCCGTCCCGGACGGCCCGGGCGAGGGCCTCGCCGTAGACGGTGCCGGGGCCGGGCATGGCGATGTCGAGGCCGCCGGCGAGGGCGCCGGTGGTGGAGCGGGCGGCGGTCCAGTCGGAGACGTTGACGCCGTCGAAGCCCCACTCGCCGCGCAGGACCTCGTTGACCAAGTGGTGGTGCTCGGTCATGGTCGGGCCGTTGACCGAGTTGTAGGCGGTCATGATGCCCCAGGGGTGGGCGTTCTCGACGATCGCCTCGAAGGGGGCCAGGTACAGCTCGCGCAGGGCGCGTTCGCCGACCAGGTTGTTCACGGTGAGGCGGTCGGTCTCGGCGTCGTTGGCGACGAAGTGCTTGACGGTGGTGCCGACGCCGCCGGACTGGACGCCGCGGACGTACGCGGCGCCGATGCGTCCGGTGAGGTGCGGGTCCTCGCTGTAGGCCTCGAAGTGGCGGCCGCCGAGCGGGGAGCGGTGCAGGTTGACCGTGGGGGCGAGCAGGACGTGGACGCCCTTGCGGCGGGCCTCCTGGGCCAGCAGCACGCCGGCCCGGAGGGCGAGGCCGGGGTCCCAGGTCGCGGCCAGGGCGGTCGGGGAGGGCAGGGCGACGGACGGGTCGTCGGCGCTCCAGTGCACGCCGCGGACCCCGATCGGTCCGTCGGACATGACCAGCGAGGCCAGACCGGCCTCCGGTAGCGCGGGCAGACTCCATATGTCCTGGCCTGCCAGCAGCCGCGCCTTGGTGTCCAGGTCGAGTGCGCCGAGGGCGTCCTCGACGGCGACCTCGCGGGCCGCATCCCGCATCGCCTGTGCCGTCTCCGCCACGTCGGCCTCCTCGTCGAAGTCGATGTCGATGTCGATGTCGTCATCCTTCCTCGGCAGCATGCGAAGAACTCGCGACCGCAGCCAGTAGTTGGGCGACCCACGCGTCGAGCAACCACCTGCGCGGGAGCGGCGGCGGTTCAGCCGCAAAGGAGGGCACGGCGCGCGGACACCGTGCGGGCCGCTCCGGAGGTGATCGCCGAGCGCGACTACCGGGGGGCGAGCCCGGCCGCCGTCGCCGGACGCGTCGGGCTCACCCAGCAGCTGCTGGACCCGGAGTCGGTGGACATGGCGTCGGCGTTCCGGGACTTGCTGACCCTGCTCGGCGAGAGCGACGAGAACGACGGCTGGCCTAGCGAGCGGGCATGGCGGCGACGACCTCCACCTCGACGAGGGCCTCGGGGCGGAAGAGCCGGGCGGCCTCGAAGGTCATGCTGGTCGGCGGGGTGCCGGTGAGGAACTGCCGTCGTACGGCGCCGTATTCGTCCAGCCGGGAGATGTCGGTCAGGTAGGTGTCGCAGCCGGGCTGGGCGTGACCCTCGTACCGGCCCTCGCAGCCGCGTCCGTACGCCCCGGGCATCGCGCTGCTGCGGATCCTCGACGAGGGCGCCCCGGCCCGGGCGGTGTACGCGGCGGCCCCGCGCGGCCGGTCCCTGACGGCCGCGGCCTCGGCCTTCCTGGACGCGGTGCGGGAAGCCACGGCGAAGATCCCCGTCTGAGCCCACCCATGGCGTGGCCACACGCGCCACGCGATACTGCGGCCGTCCGGCACCGACCCCCCCACCGCGACGGAAGGCCTGAACACCCTTGAAGCTCATACGCGTTCGCCTCGGCGTCCTCGGCCTAGCCCTGCTGACCGGCTTCAGCGCCCCCACGGCGGCGGGCGCCGCCCCGGCCGCCCCCTCCCCCACCGTCGAGGAGCGGCGGCTCGACCGGGCCGCCCCTCAGGAGATCCTGCGCCGCTCCGGATTCGACACCCTGGCCCCGCGGTTGGCCCGGGCCCTCGACTCGGCCCGCTCCTACGGGCAGGCCCGCAGGGCGGTGACGCGCGAGGGTGCGGGGCTGTGGCAGCACGCGGTCGACCGGGCCCAGGGGCGCGGCCCGTCCGGCGGCGACCTCAGCCGCGACGACGACCGGCCCCTGTACTGGGCGCGGCTCGGCATGACGCGTGAAGTACGCACCTGGGAGCCCGCGTTCGGCCTCACGGACCGGCAGCGGGCCGCGCTGCTGGACGAACTGGAGCGCACCTCGCGCGGCCAGAACACCATCCGGTATCCGCACGGCAAGAGCCTGAAGCGGATCCTGCTCACCGGCTTCGACCCGTTCACCCTGGACCGGGACATCCGTATCTCCAACCCGTCCGGCGCCACCGCGCTGGCCCTCGACGGCACGGTGATCGAGACGGCGGACGGCCCGGCCCGGATCGAGACGGCCGTGTTCCCGGTGCGCTGGCAGGACTTCACCGAGGGCACGGTGGAGCGGACCCTGCGGCCGTACCTGCCGAAGGTCGACCTGTTCACGACGGTGAGCCAGGGCCGGGTCGGGCGGTTCGACATCGAGCGGACCAACGGGGCCTGGCGGGGCGGCTTCGCGGACAACGACACCGTCGGCCGCACCGAGACCGTGCCGGTCTCCGACCCGGCCTCGCAGCCGCAGTGGACGGCGACCACGCTGCCCCACGCGGCGATCGTCGCCGCGCAGACCGGCCGTTTCCCGGTGTACGACAACACGAGCGTCACCGAGATCCCGGCCGGCGGCTCCCAGCCCGTCGTACGCCCCGACGGGCCGACGCCCGGCTCCACCGCTCGCGCGGGCGGGGGCGGGGACTACCTCTCCAACGAGATCGCCTACCGGGCGACCCTGCTGCGCGACCGGCTCGGGCTGCACGACACGCTGCCGGGCGGGCATGTGCACACGCCGGTACTGCAGTTCGGCACCGGGAACACCACCGAGATCACCGACGCGGAGTTCGTGCGCAACCGGCTGGACATCATCGCCCAGGTGAGGACCATCCTGACGGTGGCTGCGGAAGCGTCGTAGCGGCCCCGTCGCCCTCCTCGCCGTCTTCGCCACCCTCACGGATGTCCTCGCCCAGCACATCGCGGGCCATGAGGGTGGCGCCCGCCACGGCGCCCGGCATCAGGAACACCGCGACGAACGGCACCAGGAACGCCACGGCGAGCGGCGTGCCGAAGCCCCAGACCAGGGTCTTGCGGGAGCGCAGCAGGGTGAGGCGGGTGCGCAGTTCCACACTGCGGCGCTGGAGGGCGACGGCCGTCAGTTCCTCGGTGAGGAAGAACCCGGTGACGAAGAACCCGATCACCGGGACGACCGTCTGCCCGACCACGGGAATGAAGCCGCACGCGAACAGCAGCACCCCCCACAGGGCGGCCCGCACCACGATCCGGAGGCTGTCCCGGGCGGAGATCCACAGTTCGCGCCAGAGCGGCAGCCCCGACTCGGGGGCGTGCCCGTCCGGGGACACGTCCCGGTCGACCTTCTCTGAGAGGTTCTCGTAGAAGGGCTGCCCGATCAGCAGGGTCACCGCCGTGAAGGTCACGACGGAGAGGAGCAGGCCGAGGGCGAACAGCACGGCGGTCAGGAAGCCGCGGAAGAGTCCGAGCCACGGGCTGGACCAGTCGTCGGCGAACGGCGTGGCCCAGCCCACGAGGTCCTCGCCCCACAGGGCCAGCGCGACGAGCGCCGCCGCGTAGAGAACGAGGGTGATCAGCCCCGGGAGCAGCCCGAAGCCGTACTGCCTGCCGTGCCGGGCCACCCATCGCTGGCCCTTCAGGAGATACCGGAAACCCGCCCCTAGATCGCGCATGGGGAAACCCTATCCGGGCCCGTGTCGCGCTCTTGACGCGCTCCGGTCACACCGCTGTCACGGGTCGCCCAGGTCAGGCCGGACGCGCCGGTGGGAGCCATCCGGGTCACGGGTGACACCAACGCGCTCTTGTTGCCGTTGAGTCGAACCGGTACACCTCGCCGTACCGATCTCAGGAAGCCCCAGGAGGAGGTACGCGTGCGCACCAAGAGAAGCGTTCCTGCGAGACCTGCACTGATCGCCGCCCTGGCCCTCGCCGCGGCGGGTTCGCTCCTGCTCGCCCCCGGTGCGGCCGGCGCCGACCCGTTACCCGTCACCCGTGAGGGCTCCGCCGTGGACGACCGGGCGGCACAGGCTCCCGCGAGCGCGGCGCGACGCGCGTTGACCGCGGACGCCTCCACCGCCGCCCCCACCCGCTCCTACCCCCGCCGCCTGGCCCTCTCCCCCGAACCGGAGAACCCCGGCGACAAGTCCCTGAAGCTGGGACTCACGCCGTACCACGCGATCGCGCCGAAGCTGAACGCCCTGCAGCGCCTCGGCGACCGGGTGAGCGTGGAGGTGACGGGCCGCTCGGCCGGCGGCCACCGCCTCTACCTCGTCACCGTCACCGCCCCGGAGACCGCCCGGCAGGCCCGCGCCCAGGAACGCATGCGCGAGCTGATCGAGAACGCGCCCGCCACAGCGGCCGAGTCCCGTGAGATCACCCGCGATTACAAAGCGCCGGTCTTCGTCAACAGCAACATCCACGGCAACGAGTGGGAGGGCACGGACGCCTCCCTGAAGGTCATCGAGCAGCTCGCCACGGCGAAGGACGCCAGGACCAGGGACCTCCTCGCGCACAGCCGCCTGTACTTCAACATCACGGCGAACCCGGACGGCCGTATCGCCGGTACCCGCGCCAACGCGAACGGCTTCGACCTCAACCGCGACTTCGTCACCGCCTCCCAGCCCGAGACCCGGGCGATGCGGCAGATCGAGCTCGGCACGCAGCCGGCCGTCCTGCTCGACCTGCACGGCTACGTCAACGGCACCCTCATCGAGCCCACCACTCCCCCGCACGGCGAGAACTACGAGTACGACCTCTTCCTGAAGAACACCTACGCGAACGCCGTCGGCATGGAGTCCGCGGTCAACGCCCTCGGCTACACACCCGCCGAGGACGGCGTGGAGGCGGCTCAGATCCCCTTCCGCGACCAGGAGGAGGGCTGGGACGACTGGCCGCCGATCTTCACCCCGCAGTACGCGGCCTTCCACGGCACGGTGGCCGCCCACACGGTGGAGATCCCGCTGGCGGTGAACAACGAGGAGTACGACGAGCTGCCCGTCCCCGAGCTGCGCCGCCGCTCGGCGATCAACACGGCCGTGGCGGGCGCGGCGATCCGCGCGACGCTGAACCACGTCCGCGAGCACCGTGGCACCCTGATCACCGACCAGATCGAGGTGTTCCGGCGCGGCGCGGCGGGCGCCGCGCAGGTGCCGGTGTCCCCGGAGACGGTCCCCGGCGTTCCCGGCATCGGCCCTGAGGACGTCTACACGACCACCTTCCCGCGCGCCTACGTCATCCCGCCGGGCGACGCCCGCGACCGGCGTCCGGGACCCGCCGCCGCCCGCCTGGTCGATCACCTCCTGGCCAACGACGTCCGCGTCAGCCGCGCGACCCGCGCCTTCCGGCTGGCCGGCCGGACGCACCCCCGGGGCTCGTACGTCGTCGACCTGCACCAGCCCAAGCGCGGCATGGCGAACGCGTTGCTGGCCGACGGCCGGGACATCAGTGGCAAGGTCTCGGTGATGTACGACATCTCCGGCTGGAGCCTGGGCAGTCTGTGGGGCGCCACGGTCGAGCGGGTGCCGTCGGGAAGCCTGCGGGGCGCGCCCCTGCGCCCGGTCGGCGAGGCGGCACCGGTCGCGCACGTGCCCGCGCACGGCGACCTGCGGCTGCGCCTGACCGATCCGCGCGAGATCGCCGCCCTCAACTCCCTGCTCCGGCAGGGCGTTCCGGTCCGGTGGGCGACGGACGGCAGCGCCGTGGTCCCGGCGTCGGCCCGCCGCGAGGCGCGCACGGCCGCCCGCACCCACGACGTCTCCTTCACGGCCACACGGCGGTCCGGCACGGCAGCGCTCCACCGCCTGCGCGTCGCCGCCGCCGTCACGCCGGGTGAGCTGTTCGCCCTGCGGGAGATGGGCTTCGACGTCACGCCGGTCTCGACGGCCGTGCTGAACGCGGGCTTCGACTGGTCGGGCGCGGACGTGCTGTTCGTGTCCGCCGGCCTGGACCGCGCGGACCTCACCGAACCCGCCCGGCGGGCCCTGGACGCCTTCCTGGACGGGCACGGCCTGGTCGGCCGGGGCGCCGCGGGAGCGGCCCTGAACGCGGCGGCGGGGCGGCTGGCGGTCAAGCCGGTGGAGGGCAACGCGGACGCGAACGGCGTGGTGCGATTGCGCAATTCCGGCGGCATCACACGTGACGCACCGGCCCGCGGCTTCGTCTACGCCCCGCTCTGGTTCACCGACCCGGGCCCCGGTGTCCGCGTGGAGCAGTCCTACGCGACCGGGAACCCGCTGGTCTCCGGGCACTGGCGGCCGCTGCGGGACGGCTCCGGCGGTCCCGCAGCCGCCGCCGGGCAGGCCTCGATCGTGAGCGGGGGCCACACGGTCCTGTTCGGCACCGAGCCACTCTTCCGGGACCACCCCAAGGGGGAGTTCCCGCAGGTGGCAAGGGCATTGTTCACAGTGGCACACAGCGCTTCAGTCAAGGAGAGCGGATGACGCAGGAGATCCACGGCAGCGTGGCGGACGGCTTCGAGGCGGTGCGCGAGGAGTTCACCGCGTTCGTCGCCGGGGAGCGGGCCGACTACGAGGGGCAGCTGTGCGCCTACGTCCGCGGCCGGAAGGTCGTCGACCTGTGGGCGGGGACCGACGCCGACGCCCTTTACGGTGTGTTCTCGTCCACCAAGGGCGCCGCCTACCTGGTCGTGGCCCTGCTCGTCCAGGACGGCACGCTCGAACTGGACCGCAAGGTGACGTACTACTGGCCGGAGTTCGCGGCCGAGGGCAAGGGCACCCTGACGTTGCGGGATCTGCTGGCGCACCGGGCGGGCGTGGTCGGTACGGACACCGGCTTCACGCTCGCGGAGCTGGCCGACGACCGCCAGCTCGCGGAACGCCTCGCCGACCAGCGGCCGTTCTGGCGCCCCGGCACTGCGTTCGGTTATCACGCCCTGGTCGCCGGCGCCCTGGCCGGCGAGGTCGTACGCCGCGCGACCGGCCGCACCCTCCAGGAGGTCTACCAGGAACGGATCAGGATCCCGTACGGGCTGGATCTCCACCTGGGACTGCCCGCGCCCGAGGAACCGCGCTTTCGCACCACCCAGCCGATGGACCCGACCCCCGAGCAGCAGGCCGTGCTGGACGCCACGCCCACGGGCCCGCACACGCTGGCCTCGATCGCGTTCAACGGCAACGCGGCGGAGCCGACCGACCTCGTCTCGCTTCCCAACATGCCGCTGATCCGGGCGAAGGGCCCGGCGTCGGTGGGCGGGGTGGCCTCCGCGCGGGGCCTCGCGGGGCTGTACGCGGCGGCGATCAGCGGGGTGGGCGAACAGCCGGCGCTGCTGAAGCCGGACACCGTGGCGGAGTTCGGGCAGTCCCACTCGGCCGGCTACGACCTGGTGGCCCGGGCCCACAAGTCGTACGGGCTCGGCTTCCAGATGACGGCTGACACGTGGCACCCGTTCCTCGGTGCCGGGACGATCGGGCACAGCGGCGCGGGCGGCTCCCAGGCCTTCGCGGACCCGTGGAGCGGCCTCGCCTACGGCTACACGCGCCGCCGGTTCGCCTTCCCCGGCGGGGCGGCCCCGGAGAACGGCCGGCTGGCACGGGCGGTCCACACGGCGGCCCTCGCCCTCTGAGCCCGGGCACGGGCGGAGGCCGCACCCCACGTCCAAGGGTGCGGCCTCCGCGTGTGCAACGACTGTCGTCCGACCGGCGTCACGGTGATGGTGTCGCGGGTCGCCTTCGAGTGCGGGCAGACCTCGTGGGCCTTCCCGATCAGTGGGCGTCAGAGCTTGACGATCATCTTCCCGGTGTTGTCGCCGCGCAGAACACCCAGGAAGGCCTCCAGGTTGTTCTCGATGCCCTCGACGACGGTCTCGCGGTACTTCAGTTCGCCGGAGGCGACCCAGGGCGCGACCTCCTGCACGAACTGCGGCTGCAGGTCGTAGTGGTCCCCGACCAGGAAGCCCTCGATACGGCCGCGGGTGGCGATCAGGCGGGCGAGGTTCTTCGGGCCCGGGGCGGGCTCGGTGTTGTTGTAGACGGAGATCATGCCGCAGACGGCGATCCGGCCGCCCTGGTTGAGGGAGCCGATGGCCGCCTCCAGGTGGTCACCGCCGACGTTGTCGAAGTAGACGTCGATCCCGTCGGGGGCGGCGGCGCGCAGCTGCTCCGCGACGGGCCCGTCCTTGTAGTTGAAGGCGGCGTCGAAGCCGTACTCCTCCGTGAGGAGCTTGACCTTCTCGTCCGACCCGGCGGAGCCGATGACCCGCGAGGCACCCTTCAGCTTGGCGATCTGTCCGACCTGGCCGCCCACTGCGCCGGCGGCGCCGGACACGAACACGGTGTCGCCCTCCTTGAAGGCGGCGGTGCGCAGCAGGCCCGCGTAGGCGGTGAGGCCGGTCATGCCCAGCACACCGAGGTACGTCGACAGCGGCGCGGCGTCCGGATCCACCTTGACGGCGTTCTTCGCGCCGACGACCGCGTACTCGCGCCACCCGAAGAAGTGCAGCACGTGATCGCCCACGGACAGCCCCTCGGCGTTCGACGCCACGACCTCGCCGACGGCACCGCCCTGCATGACCTTGCCCAGCTCGAAGGGGGCGACGTAGGACTTCGCGTCGCTCATACGGCCACGCATGTACGGGTCCACGGAGAGGTACTTGTTCCGGACGAGGACCTGCCCCTCACCCGGCTGCGGTACGTCCACCTCGACGAAGGCGAAGTCCTCGGGCTTCGGCCAGCCGACGGGACGGCTCGCCAGGTGCCACTCGCGGCTGACGGCGGGGAGGGCGGGGGTGTCGGTCATGGTGCGCCTTACCTCACTGGCTCGATGCTTCAGTACGTGAAACAACCATGCTCCTGAAAATTTCAGGTTGTCAAATAACGGGGTACCCTCGATGGCATGGCTTCCACCACACCGACGCCCGAAATGACGGGCACCCGCCCGGATCAGCTGACTCTCGACGTCGTCGAGCTGATCGGGGAGGTCGTGGCGCGTTTCCACGAGGACTACGAGTCGGCGGCGGCGGAGCACGCCCTCACCGGCGCGCAGGCGCGGCTGCTCAGCCTGCTGTGTCTCGAGCCGCTGCCGATGCGGAGGCTGGCGCAGCAGCTGAAGTGCGAGCCGTCGAACGTCACGGGGATCGTGGACCGGCTGGAGGCGCGGGGGCTGGTCGAGCGGCAGCCGAACCCCGCCGACCGCCGGGTGAAGGTGGCGGCGGCGACGGCGGAGGGGCGCCGGGTGGCCCGGAGCCTGCGGGAGTCACTGCGGTTCGCCCGGGAGCCCCTGGCCGGGCTCTCCGAGCAGGAGCGGGTGGCGTTGCGGGACACGCTGCGGCGAATGCTGGGCTGAGGGGTCCTTTCACCCTGAGCGCCCGGACCTGAGCGGGCAAGTGACAGACCCCCTGAGGCCGGGGCGCCGCCGTCATGGGAGGGTGCGGCTCAGGGTCGCGTACGGCGGCGTGTTCGAGGAACATGGCCGACGCGCTCACGCCGGTGACCCCTCGGCGTAACCGGCCCGGCGGACGCTACGTGCACCACCAGAGGAACCGTTTGCACGGCTCGGAGGCGGACGGCTCCGGTTCCGGGGGCCGGGTGGTCGGATCCGAAGTCGGGGCGGGGCCCGGGCCCGAGGTCGGCGGGGCGGCCGTAGGAGCGGACGCCGGGCCGCTGGGGGCACCTCCGGCCGCCGACTCGGGGTCCTTCGACGGTTCGCCGCCCTTCGGGGACTTTGAGCTCTCGTCCTTCGGGGATGCCGAAGCGGACGGCGTGTCAGACGGCTTCGGTGAGGCGGAGCCTGTCGAGTCGTCGGTCCGGGCTCTCTTGCCGCCCGGAACGCTGCCCGGCTCCCCCGCCTCGGGTGAGGCGTCCCCGTCGGCCGACTCGCCACCGGCCGCGGCCGGTTTCGGTTTCGAGCCGGGGGCGTCCATGCCGAGTTCGGCGAGACTCAGGCCGCCGGCCGCCAGCACGAACCCGGCGGCCACGAACAGGGTGCGGCGGCGTCGGCGGCGGTGTGCCGCGGCCTTGCGGTCCCGTCGGCTCGACCCTCCCGGACCGTCGGGGGCCGGGCCGCGCCCGCGTCCGCGCCGTCGCGCCGCGCGCCCCGCACGCTCGCCGTCGTCATCGCCGTACGTGTCGCTGTCGTCATCGCCGTACGTGTCGCCGTCGTCATCGCTGTACGTGTCGCCGTACGTGTCGCTGTCGTCATCGCCGTACGCGCCGCCGTACGCGCCGCCGTCGTCATCGCCGTACGCGCCGCCGTACGCGCCGCCGTCGTCATCGCCGTACGCGCCGCCGTACGTGTCGTCGTGTCCGTCGTCGGGGGCGTGCGACTCGTGCGATCCCCGCGATCCCTCCGGCAGGTCGCCGACGTGCCCCGACGCGGTGGCGTCGTATCCGCCGTACACGGGGTCGCGCCGACGCAGTGTGTCGGCCGAGGTGCCGCACCCGGGGCAGGCGAGGGCGCCGTTGAGGTGCCGTCGGCACGGGTCGCAGTAGTCCATGACGCGGGAAGATTAAGTTCCGCGCCGGTCAGGTTCCTAGAGCCGGCTGTGAAGGTTCTGTAGGGACACGCTCGCTCCCGGGTTTCGAAACTGTCGAAACCGTTATGCGCGCGACCCATTGACACCCCCACCGCTCGATCCTTACTGTCACGCCAGCATTTCGAACGTGTGACGAAATCTCGAACAAGCCGAGCTGCCGGAACGCGAACGGGACGCTGACGGAACAAACTGACAGAACGAGCCGACGAAGCTGCGAGGGACAACCGCCGTGCGCATCACCGGAATCAGCACACACGTGGTCGGGACGCCGTGGCGCAACCTGACCTACGTCCAGGTGCACACCGACGAGGGGATCACCGGAGTCGGCGAGACCCGGATGCTGGGACACACCGACGCCCTTCTCGGCTACCTGAGGGAGGCCGAGGCCAATCACATCCTCGGCTCCGACCCCTTCGCCGTCGAGGACCTCGTCAAGCGCATGAAGTACGGCGACTACGGCCGTGCGGGCGAGATCGTCATGTCCGGCATCGCCGTGATCGAGATGGCCTGCTGGGACATCAAGGGCAAGGCCCTCGGCGTCCCCGTCTGGCAGCTGCTGGGCGGCAAGGTCACCGACAAGGTCAAGGCGTACGCCAACGGCTGGTACACCACCGAGCGCACCCCGGAGGCCTACCACAAGGCCGCCCAGGGCGTGATGGAGCGCGGCTACCGGGCGCTGAAGATCGACCCCTTCGGCACCGGCCACTTCGAGCTGGACCACCAGCAGACCCTGTACGCGGTCTCCCTGATCGAGGCCGTCCGCGACGCCATCGGCCCCGAGGCCGAGCTGATGCTGGAGATGCACGGCCGCTTCTCCCCCGCCACCGCCGTGCGCCTGGCCAAGGAGCTGGCGCCGTTCAAGCCGGCGTGGCTGGAGGAGCCGGTCCCGCCGGAGAACCTCAAGGCGCTGGAGAAGGTCGCCGCCAAGGTCGACATGCCGGTCGCCACCGGTGAGCGCATCCACGACCGGATCGAGTTCCGGGAGCTGTTCGAGAGCCAGGCCGTCGACGTCATCCAGCCGGACGTCGGCCACATCGGCGGAATCTGGGAGACCCGGAAGCTCGCGGCGACCGCCGAGACGCACTACATGCTGGTCGCTCCGCACAACGTGGGCGGTTCGGTGCTGACCGCCGCGTCCCTCCAGGTCGGCTTCACCTCCCCGAACTTCAAGATCCTTGAGCACTTCAACGACTTCGCCGACGCGGAGATCAAGAAGGTGGTCAAGGGCGCTCCGCAGGTGAACCCGGAGGACGGCTGCTTCCACCTCTCCGACGCCCCGGGCCTGGGTGTGGAGCTGGACGTCGACGCCGCTGCCGAGTTCCCGCAGCAGCAGGCCCGGTTCGACCTCTGGGCGGAGGGCTGGGAACAGCGCAAGCCGAAGGGCTCCCAGTGAGCACCGCGGTCGTCGTCGACGCCCCGGGCGAGCACCGCCTCGTCCCGCACGAGCCCCGGCGGCCGGAGGCCGGCGAGGCCCTGGTCCGGGTGCACGCCGCCGGAATCTGCGGCAGCGACCGCGAGGTCTACCAGGGCAATCGTCCCGAGGGCTATGTGCGCTACCCGCTGACCCCGGGCCACGAGTGGTCCGGGACGGTGGAGGCCGTGGGCGCCGGTGTCCCGGCCTCGCTCGTGGGCCGCAAGGTCGTCGGCGAGGGCTTTCGAAACTGTCAGGTCTGCGACCGCTGCCACGCGGGCGACACGACCCTGTGCAGTGCCGGGTACGAGGAGACCGGGTTCACCCAGCCCGGCGCGATGGCGGCCACGCTGACCCTCCCGGCCCGCCTCCTGCACGCCCTCCCGGACGACTGCGACCTCACGGCCGCGGCCCTCCTGGAACCCGCCGCCTGTATCGCGGCCGCCGCGCTGAAGGGCAACGCGCAGCCCGGTGAGCGCGTCGCCGTGGTCGGCACCGGCACCCTCGGCATGTTCGCCGTGCAGTTCCTGAAGGCCAACTCGCCGGCCGAGCTGCTGGTGGTCGGCACCCGCCGGGACCGTGAGACGCTGTCGCGTCAGTACGGCGCGACGGACTTCCGGACCAAGGACCAGGAACTCCCGGACGACATCGACGTGGTGATCGAGACGGCCGGGTCCGCCGACGCCGCCCGGATCTCCGCCGGTCTGCTCAGGCG
This sequence comes from Streptomyces sp. NPDC037100, assembly GCF_055606225.1. Classification (NCBI taxonomy): domain Bacteria; kingdom Bacillati; phylum Actinomycetota; class Actinomycetes; order Kitasatosporales; family Streptomycetaceae; genus Streptomyces; species Streptomyces sp. NPDC037100. Next base: position 337,717 of record NZ_JBVJSX010000001.1, read on the forward strand.
CGGCGGGCGGCTGGTCCTGACCGGCATCCCGGCGCCGGGCGCCGAGGGCCTCGACCCGACCGACCTCGTCGTGAAGCAGCTGGAGGTGCACACCGTCTTCGGTGCGCCGCCGGACGCCTGGGCGCACACGGTGCGGGTGTTCGCCGCCGGTCTGCTCGATCCGCTGCCGCTGGTGACGCACGAGCTGCCGCTCACCGAGTTCTCGCAGGCCATCGAGCTGGTCGGGGCCGGCGATCCGAAGGTGGGCAAGGTCCTGCTCCGCCCCTAGACGTACGCCGGTACGGGAGCAACCTGACGGCTCCCGTACCGGCGTACCCCAGCCTTGCCCTACCCAGAGCCGCGAACTTCGTCCGAAATATCGAACCGAAGGACATTCCTGTGACCGACGCTTCCGCCCCGGCCGCCCGCAGGCCCGGTGAGCCGGCGCTCACCGCGCTGGGTCTGAGCGCACCCGCCCCCGACCCCGCCGACACCTCCGCGCACTCCTTCCCCGGCGGCGGCCGCTGGCGCACCGAGATCCCCTCCTGCGAGGGCCCCGAGGCACTGGCGGTGGTCCTGAAGGAGGCCTCGCGACTGGACGTGCCGATCCACCGCATCAGCCAGGGCAGCGGCGTGTGGATGCTGACCGACTCGGAGATCACCGAGATGGTCGAGTCGACCGGTGAACGCGACATCGAGCTCTGCCTGTTCACCGGCCCGCGCGGCACCTGGGACATCGGCGGGTCCACGCGCACCGACTCGCGGGGGGCCGGACTGCGCGCCCGCGGCCACGACGCCGTCGCCGGTTGTGTCGAAGACGCCGTCCGGGCAACCGAGTTGGGCGTCAAGTGCCTGCTCGTCGCCGACGAGGGCGTGCTGTGGACGCTGCACCGGGCACGGGCCGCGGGGATCATCCCGGCCGACACGACGCTCAAGGTCTCCGCGCTCATCGGACCGGTCAACCCGGCCGCGTACGCGGTCTACGAGCGCCTCGGCGCGGACTCGGTCAACGTACCCAGCGACCTGACGCTCGATCATCTCACGGAGATCCGGCGGGTGTCGGGCGCTCCGATGGACATGTACATCGAGGCCCCCGACGACCTCGGCGGCTACGTGCGGATGTACGAGGTCGCCGAACTCATCCGTCGCGGCGCTCCGTTGTACCTGAAGTTCGGCCTGTCCAAGGCGCCCGGGATCTACCCCTACGGGCACCACATGCGGGAGCTGACCCTGGCCACCGCCAAGGAGCGCGTGCGGCGCGGCCGGCTCGTCCTGGACCTCCTGGCCCGCCATGGAGCGGACGGGGACATGGCACCGCTCGGCTCGCGACTGCCGGGCGATCTCCAGCGTTTCGAAATCTCGTCATAACGTTCCGGAAACTCGCCTTACAAAAGACGACACAGCCGCGCACAATCCCACACATCTCCTCGGTCTTTCCGGCACGACCACCCGGAGCGACTTCGCGCCCTCCAGACCGAGCCCTGCACACAGATCAAGGATGATCATCATGCGTAACCGCAGAGCCGCTCTCGCCGCCATAGCCGGAGCCGCGTCCCTCGCCCTGACCCTGTCCGCCTGCGGCCAGAACAGCGAGGGTGGCGCCAAGGAGACCGAAGGGGACTCCAAGGGCGCCACCATCGGCATCGCGATGCCGACCAAGTCCTCCGAGCGCTGGATCGCCGACGGCAAGAACGTCGTCACGGAACTGGAGTCCAAGGGCTACAAGACCAAGCTGGTCTACGGCGAGGACGACCCGGACCAGCAGGTCTCACAGGTCGAGAACCTGATCACGCAGGGCGTCAAGGCGCTGATCATCGCCGCCATCGACAACAAGTCGATGAACAACGTGCTCCAGCAGGCCAAGGACGCGAACATCCCGGTCATCTCCTACGACCGCCTGATCCTCGGCACGCAGAACGTCGACTACTACGCGTCGTTCGACAACGAGAAGGTCGGCGAGCTCCAGGGCACCTACATCGTCGAGAAGCTCGGCCTGAAGGACGGCTCCAAGAAGGGCCCCTTCAACATCGAGCTGTTCGCCGGCTCCAACGACGACAACAACACCCGCTACTTCTTCGGCGGCGCGATGAAGGTCCTGCAGCCTTACATCGACAAGAAGCAGCTCGTCGTCCGCTCCAAGCAGACCAAGCTCAACCAGGTCACCACCCTGCGCTGGGACGGCGGCACCGCCCAGAAGCGCATGGACGACATCCTGACCTCGGCCTACAAGAGCGAGCGCGTCGACGCGGTCCTCTCCCCGTACGACGGCATCTCCATCGGCATCCTGTCGGCGCTGAAGTCGGACGACTACGGCTCCAAGGCCAAGCCGCTGCCGGTCGTGACGGGCCAGGACGCCGAGGTCGCCTCGGTGAAGTCGATCATCGCCGACCAGCAGTCGATGACTGTCTACAAGGACCTCCGAAAGCTCGCCAAGGTGTCCTCGAACATGGTCGACGCGCTGCTGACGGACAAGAAGCCCGAGGTCAACGACACCAAGACCTACGACAACGGCACGAAGGTCGTCCCGGCCTACCTGCTGGAGCCGGTCGCCGTCGACAAGAGCAACTACCAGAAGGAGCTCGTCGACTCCGGCTACCTCAAGGAGAGCGACCTCAAGTAGTCCCCGCCATCGACCGACGTTCCACCACTGATTGGAAGGCACGACCATGGCGGGACCCGTCCTGGAAATGCGCTCGATCGTCAAGACCTTTCCCGGCGTCAAGGCGCTGTCGGACGTCACACTGACCGTCCGCCAGGGCGAGGTCCACGCCATCTGCGGGGAGAACGGCGCCGGCAAGTCGACCTTGATGAAGGTCCTCTCCGGCGTCCACCCGCACGGCACGTACGAGGGCGACATCCTCTTCGAGGGAGAGGTCTGCCAGTTCAAGGACATCCGGGCCAGCGAAGAACGCGGCATCGTGATCATCCACCAGGAACTGGCCCTGGTGCCCTACCTCTCCCTCGCCGAGAACATCTTCCTCGGCAACGAGCACGCCACCCGCGGGATCATCAGCTGGACCGAGACCCTGCGGCACGCCACCGAACTGCTGCGCCGGGTGGGTCTCGCCGACCACCCCGACACCCGCGTCGCCGACATCGGCGTGGGCAAGCAGCAGCTCGTGGAGATCGCCAAGGCCCTGTCGAAGAAGGTGAAGCTGCTCATCCTGGATGAGCCGACCGCCGCCCTGAACGACGAGGACAGCGGCAAACTCCTGGACCTGATACTGGAGTTGAAGAAGCAGGGCATCACCTCGATCATCATCTCCCACAAGCTCAACGAGATCCGCAAGGTCGCCGACTCGGTGACGATCCTCCGTGACGGCCAGACCATCGAGACCCTCGACGTGAAGGCCGCGGAGACCACCGAGGACCGGATCATCAGCGGGATGGTCGGCCGCGACCTGGAGAACCGCTTCCCGGAGCGGTCGCCGCACGAGCCCGAGGAGGGCGCGGCGCCGGCCCTGGAGATCCGTGGCTGGACCGTGCACCATCCGATCGACCAGCAGCGCAAGGTGTGCGACGACGTCTCGCTCCACGTGCGGCGCGGGGAGATCGTCGGCATCGCGGGCCTGATGGGCGCCGGCCGCACCGAACTCGCGATGAGCGTCTTCGGGCGGACCTACGGCCGGTACGCGGACGGCATGGTCCTCAAGGACGGCAAGGAGATCCGCACGAAGACCGTCCCGGAGGCGGTCAAGCACGGCATCGCCTACGTGACCGAGGACCGCAAGCACTACGGCCTCAACCTCATCGACACCATCAACCGGAACATCTCGTTGAGCGCCCTGGGCAAGGTCGCGAGGCGCGGTGTGGTCGACGAGCACGAGGAGCGGCAGGTCGCCGAGGGCTTCCGCAAGTCCATGAACATCAAGGCGCCGACGGTGTTCGAGCCGGTGGGCAAGCTGTCCGGCGGCAACCAGCAGAAGGTCGTCCTCAGCAAGTGGATCTTCTCGGGTCCGGACGTGCTGATCCTGGACGAGCCGACGCGCGGTATCGACGTCGGTGCCAAGTACGAGATCTACACGGTCATCGACCAGCTGGCGGCCCAGGGCAAGGCGGTCGTCTTCATCTCCTCCGAGCTGCCCGAGCTGCTCGGCATGTGCGACCGCATCTACACGATGGCCGCGGGACGGCTGACGGGTGAGTTCTCGCGGGCCGAGGCCTCCCAGGAATCGCTGATGCGTCAGATGACGAAGGACAAAGAGGTAACCCGATGAGCACGGACGTGACCGCCAAGAGCCCGGCCCCCGCGCCGCCGGGCAAGAGCGGCGGGGCCGGGGGCGACGGCCTGCTGCAGCTGGTGATGGACGGCATGCGCCGCAACATGCGGCAGTACGGCATGCTGATCGCCCTGGGCCTGATCGTGGTCCTGTTCGCCGTCTGGACCGACGGCGACCTGCTGCTGCCGCGCAACGTCTCCAACCTGGTGCTGCAGAACAGCTACATCCTGATCCTCGCGATCGGCATGATGCTGGTCATCATCGCCGGTCACATCGACCTGTCGGTCGGATCGCTGACGGCGTTCGTCGGGTCGATGGCCGCGGTGTTCATGGTCAAACAGGACCTGCCCTGGCCCCTCGCGGTGGTGCTGTGCCTGGCCGTGGGCGCGGTCGCGGGCGCCGTACAGGGGTTCTTCATCGCATACGGCGGCATACCGTCGTTCATCGTGACCCTGGCGGGCATGCTGATCTTCCGCGGTCTGACGGAGATCTTCCTGGAGGGCCAGACCCTCGGCCCGTTCCCCGACGGGCTGCAGAAGGTCGCCAACGGGTTCCTGCCCGAGGTCGGCCCCAACACGAACTACCACAACCTCACCCTGCTGCTCGGCTTCGCGATGATCGCCTTCGTGATCTTCCAGGAGGTCCGGGACCGCAAGCGGCAGCAGGAGTTCAACCTGGACGTCCCGCCCGCCAAGCTGTTCCTGCTGAAGCTGGTCGCGATCGGCGCCGCGGTGCTGACGCTCACCATGCTGCTGGCCAGCTACAAGGGCGCCCCGATCGTGCTGCTCATCCTGGGCGTGCTGCTCGTCGGCTTCGGCTACGTCATGCGCAACGCGATCATCGGCCGCCACATCTACGCGATCGGCGGCAACCTCCCGGCGGCCAAGCTGTCGGGTGTGAAGGACAAGAAGGTCACCTTCCTGGTCTTCCTGAACATGGGCATGCTCGCGGCCCTGGCGGGTCTGGTCTTCGCCGCCCGCTTCAACGCGGCCTCTCCCAAGGCCGGCCTCAACTTCGAGCTGGAGGCGATCGCGGCCTCGTTCATCGGCGGTGCGTCGATGAGCGGCGGTGTCGGCACCGTCCTCGGCGCGATCATCGGCGGCCTGGTCCTGGGCGTGCTGAACAACGGTATGAACCTCGTCGGCATCGGCACCGACTGGCAGCAGGTCATCAAGGGCATGGTGCTGCTGGCGGCGGTCGGGTTCGACGTGTGGAACAAGCGCAAGGTCGGTTCGTAAGTCAGATCGGGGCCCCGCCGGCAGGCGGGGCCCTCTCCTTCATACGGGAGCCGCACGCATGGAACTGAACAGACGCACGGTCATCGCCGGAGCAGCGGCGGCGGGCATAGCCGCCACCACGCTCGGCGGCACGGCGCACGCCACGGGAGGCAGGAAGCCGGTGAAGACGCTCTTCGGCAAGCTGGCCGACGGCACGAAGGTCTACAGCTGGTCGCTGGAGAACGGCGGTACCCGCCTGAAGGTCCTCTCCTGGGGCGGTGTCGTCCAGTCCCTGGAGATCCCCGACCGTCGCGGCCGCTACGCCAACGTCTCCGCGGGCTTCGACAACCTCGAGGACTACGTCGCGAAGACCCCCTACTTCGGCGCCCTGATCGGCCGGTACGGCAACCGCATCGGCAAGGGCAAGTTCACCCTCGACGGCAAGAACTACCAGCTGTCCGTCAACGACGGCGAGCAGAGCCTGCACGGCGGCGCCCAGGGCTTCGACAAGCGCGTGTGGGACGTCGAGCCGTTCGTGAAGGGCTCCGACGTCGGCCTGCACCTGTACTACACGTCCGTCGACGGCGAGATGGGCTACCCGGGCACGCTCAAGACGAAGGTGACGTACACGCTCACCCGGCACGGCGACTGGCGCATCGACTACGAGGCCACCACGGACAAGGCCACCGTCGTCAACCTCACCAGCCACGTCTACTTCAACCTGGCCGGCGAGGGCAGCGGCACGATCGAGGACCACGAGCTCCAGATCGCGGCCTCCCGCTACACGCCCACCGACGCGGGCCTGATCCCCACGGGCGAGCTGGCCAAGGTCGCGGGCACGCCGTTCGACTTCCGCAAGGCCAAGCCGATCGGCCGGGACATCCGCGTCTCGCACCCGCAGCTGGTGACCGCCAAGGGCTTCGACCACAACTGGGTCCTCGACAAGGGCATCACCGCCAGGCCGGAGCACGTCGCGACCCTGCGCGACCCGGCTTCCGGCCGCAGCATGAAGATCGCCACGAACGAGCCGGGCCTGCAGTTCTACTCCGGCAACTTCCTCGACGGCACGCTGACCGGCCCGTCCGGCCGCACCTACCGGCAGGGCGACGCGCTGTGCCTGGAGACGCAGCACTTCCCGGACTCGCCGAACAAGCCGAAGTTCCCCTCGACGGTGCTGCGACCGGGGCAGACGTACCGGACGACCACGATCCACACGTTCGGCTGCTGAGGCCACTGACAGGCCTTCACAGGATGGGCACATGTTCCGACCGTTCTCCCGACGGTTGAACGGTGTCCCTGTGGCCTCCGTATCAAAGGGCGGCCCGCGCTCCCCCGCGCGGGCCGCCCTTAAACGTCGGGTCCGTCCGTCCCCAACGGACCCGCCCCATACGGAGGTTCCATGGCCGACAACGTCACGTCGCTGTTCCGCAGTACCGCGGCCCACAGCCCGTCGATGGCGGCTCTGACACGTGAGGGCGGCGAGGGAGCCGGCCCCGTGGACTTCTGTATCCCCTGCAACCCGTACTTCCCGACCCCGGCCATGTTCGAGGACATGGCGGGCCGGCTGCGCGACATCATCACGTACTACCCGAGCAGCGCCGACACCATCACGGCCGAGCTGTGCAGCCTGCTCCAGCTGCCGCCGCAGTGCGTGGCCATGGGCAACGGCTCGACCGAGCTCATCACCTGGATCGACCACCTGCTGGTGCGCGAGTCCCTCGCCGTGCCCGTCCCCACCTTCGGCCGCTGGACCGACCAGCCCATGGAGACCGGCAAGCGGGTCGACATGTTCCCGCTCCAGGAGTCCAGCGGCTTCGCCCTCGACCTCGCCCAGTACGCCGAGTTCATCCGGGCCCGCGGCACCCGCGTCGCGGTGATCTGCAACCCGAACAACCCCGACGGCGGCTTCCTGCACAAGCACGCGATCGTGCAGTTCATGGACGCCATGGCCGACCTCGACCTGGTCGTCATCGACGAGTCGTTCCTGGAGTTCGCGGACGCCGAGGCCGAACCGTCCGTCGTCCAGGAGGCGATGCTGCGGCCCAACGTGGTCGTGCTGCGCAGCCTCGGCAAGAACTTCGGCCTGCACGGCATCCGCTTCGGCTACCTCGTCGCCAACCCGGCGCTCGCGGGCCGGATCCGCTCGATGCTGCCGAAGTGGAACCTCAACTCCTTCGCCGAGCACGTCGTCTTCATGCTCAAGGAGCACGGCGCCGAGTACATGCAGAGCCTCCAGCAGGTGCGCCGCGACCGCCTCGACATGGCCGGCCAGCTGTCCTCCCTGCCCGGGCTGACGGTCTACCCGTCGCAGGGCAATTTCCTCTTCGTGCGCCTCCCCGTGGGCGCCGAGGGCACGGTGGTCCGGGACCGGATGCTCACCGAGCACCGGATCCTGGTCCGCGAGTGCGGCAACAAGATCGGTTCGTCCAGTCGCTTCCTGCGTCTCGTGGTGCGCCCCCAGGTGGACGTGCGTCGCCTGGTGTCCGGCCTGGAACAGGTGCTCTACGGGACGTCCAGGAGGGGAGCCGCCGTACCCGAGCTGGGCAATGGGACCAGCTACAGCTCGGGTACGGCGGCCGTGGACCGGCTGGTGAGCGAGACGAACGGGTCGGGCGTGCGGGGGCTCGCGGCGCAGGCGATGGGCACGGCCCCGGCAGCGGCGCCGGCCGCCGCGGCGGGGGCCGGGGGGCCGGGGCTCGTCGCGGCTCCGGCTGCCGCGAGCACCGGGACGGGCGGCCAGGGGTTCTCCCCCGCGCCGGCGCCCGCACCCGCTGCCGCGAGTACCGGTGTCGGCGGTGGGCCGGGACTGGCCCCCGCCCCGGCTCCCACTCCGGCCACCGGCATCGGCATGCCGCTCCCCGCCGCCGCGTCCGCCGTACCGGCGGGTGCGGGCGGCGGGATGCCGATGCCGGCTGCGGCGCAGATGCCGCAGCCGCAGATACCGCAGCCGCAGTTCACCCAGCCGGGGGCGCAGCCCGCTCCCCAGCCGATGGCCGCCCCGGCACCGCCCCTGGCGCCCGCCGCCCAGGTCCCGCCGCCGGTCCCTGCTCCGGCGCCGGTCCCGGCCGCCGCGCCCGCGCCGACACCGATGGCCGCCCCGTTCACCGGGCCCACGCCGCCCGGTGTCCCGGCCCGTGGCGGCCTGACGGCCGCGCAGGTGCGGGGTACGAACGGGCTGACACCGGCGCCGGCCACGGGGTGGCCCGCCGCGCAGAACTGGCCCAACGCGGCGGGGATGGGGCAGGCGGGGTAGCGCCCTCTCGCCGTAGGTGGTTCGTGCAACTGTGCGGGTGCCGGTCCTTCGTGGTTGTCCGCGCAGTTCCCCGCGCCCCCAGGGCGTCAGACCGCTGTCAGTTTCCACTGCTGGCAGTGGTTGCCGAGCCACGTCCACTGGCGTACGTCGGCACCGTCCGCCGTTGAGCAACCAGCGACGTCCGCCACCTTCCCCGTCGCCTGGTTGGCGATGCGGACGTAGCCGCTGTCCCTGGCCACGAAACGGAACCGCTGGCAGGTGTTGTTCAGCCAGGACCACTGGCGCAGGTCGGCACCGTCGGCGGCCGAGCAGTCGGCGGTGTCGAGGACCTTGCCGGTGGCGACGTTCACCAGGCGGTGGGTGTCGTCGCCGAGGTCCTCCAGGCGCCAGCGCTGGTTGGCGTTGCCGTTGCAGGTGTACTGCTGGACATTGGCTCCCTCTGCCCCCGAACCACCCGCCACGTCCAGGCACTTGCCGCTGTTGCGGTTCGTGACGGTGTAGGCCGTCGAGGCGGAGGCCGGTTCGCCGGAGGGCCCGGGGAGCGAGGCGCCCAGCCGCACCGGGGTACCGAGGTTCGGCGTGCCGTCGGAGTTCCAGGTGAACTTCTGCGCCCGGGTCGTGCGGCCGTTGTCGCAGCCTTCGGAGGCGGAATCGTTGGCGTGGTAGACGATCCAGTTCTCGCGGCCGTCGGGCGAGGTGAAGAATCCGTTGTGGCCGGGGCCGTACACCCCGTTCGCGTCACTGCGCTGGAAGACGGGCGTCGACTTCTTGGTCCAGGAGGAGGCGGACAGCGGGTCGGAGCCGGTCAGCTCCAGTTGCCCGAGTTTGTAGTCGGGCGTCCAGCAGCCGCTCGCCGAGTAGATCAGGAAGGTCCGGCCGTTTCGCTGAAGCACCTCCGCGCCCTCGTTGACCGTGCCGCCCTGCCGCTCCCAGGAGTGGGTCGGCGTCGAGATCGTCGAGTAGGAGCCGCTGACGGTGTACGGGTTGGACATCGGGGCGATGACGAGGTTCTGCGTGCCGCCGGTGATCGCGCTGCCCAGCATGTACAGCCGGCCGCCCACGTTCAGCACGCTCGGGTCGAGCATCCAGGCGTTGCTGAGCTGCCCCTTGTAGGTGTACGGCCCCATGGGGTCGGACCCGGCGCTCTCCAGCACGTGGCTGCGCTGGGTGGGGTTGTAGTCGGACACGTTCTGCCCGGCGACGTAGTACAGGTACCAGCGGCCGTCGAGGAAGTGCAGCTCCGGCGCCCAGATGTTGCAGCAGCGGGAGGCGGCGTCGCCCTTCCACACCTGGACGCTGGGCGCGGTGGAGAGCCCGGCGAGGGTGGCGGATCTGCGGATGGTGATGACGTCGGTCCAACTGGTCGTCACCAGGTGGTAGTTGCCGTCGTGGTACGAGATCCAGGGGTCGGCGCCCTTGACGGACTTGACCGGGTTGGAGAAGGAGGCGGCACTCGCGGAGGGCCGGCCGATGCTCAGCGCGAGCAGCAGGGCCGCCAGCAGGGTCAGTAGGCGACGGGCCATCCGCTGCTCCAGTTCAGGAGGTTGATGCCGAGCTTGGGCGTGCCGCCGGCGTTGCCGTCGTAGTAGTGGTAGACGATCAGGTCGCCGTCGGAGTCCTTCAGGATCGACTGGCCGCCGGGGCCGATGACACTGCCGTGCGACTCCAGGACGGGCGTACCGCCGTTGTTCATGAGGTCGACGCCGTTCTTGTCGCGGTACGGCCCGGTGATGCTGGAGGCCCGCCCGACCTTGACCTTGTATGTCGAGCTCGTCCCGTTGCAGCAGGTGTCGTACGAGGCGAAGAGGTAGTAGTAGCCGCCTCGCTTGACGATGAAAGGCGCCTCGACGGCCTTGGTCCCGGTGGGGCGGGAGGCGAGCGAGTACCGCGCGGTGTTGGAGCTGAGCTGCTTCCCGGTGGACGGGTTGATCTGGATCATCTTGATCCCGGTCCACCAACTGCCGAACGACAGCCACCACTTGCCGTCGTCGTTCACGAAGAGGTTGGGGTCGATGGCGTTGAAGTCGCTGCCGGAGTTCGAGGTGTAGACGGTGCCCTGGTCGGTCCAGCTGCCCGGCCGGCCGGTGCTGGAGGTGGCGAGGCCGATGGCGGAGGTGTTCGAGCCGAACTTCGAGACCGAGTAGTACATCAGGTACTTGCCACCGTGGTACGAGATGTCCGGCGCCCAGGCCTCCGGGACGGAGGAGTAGTTCCGCCACCAGCCCGGCCGGCTGGAGAAGGCGTCGGCTCCGTTCCTGAAGGCGGTGCGGTCACCGCTGGTCTTGTTGGCAATGCCGCCGCCGGTGGCGTAGAGCAGGTACTGGCCGGACGAGGTGCGGATCATCGACGGGTCGTGGGTGACGACGTCACCGGTGACCCGGCCCGGGTTGGGGTACGCGGACGCCGTACTCGGGATCAGTGCCAGGAGGGCGGCGGCGGGCAGGGCGACCAGGGCGCTTCGCCTGCGCAGGGTTCGGGGGCTGCGGGGACGGCGGCTCATGCGGGTCCTCTCTTGCGGTGGGGGTAAGAGCTGCTCGATATATCGGACAGCGATCGCAAGTTCGAACGGACCGTAGAATCGAACCCCTTGCGCGTCAATGGTCCGCGCAGCAACGGCTGCGCGGACCACCGACCGAGCGCAGCCGCATCGACGCCGTCCGGGGCGAAGCAGCCGATCGACAGCCGGTCGCCGCACGTCAGGTCGAAGAGGGCGGGCACGGGCGGCGAGCCGGAGTCGTCGGACAGTCTGCGGACGTTCGGGGCGGTGGTCCAGGGCTTGCGCGAGCACGCGGGGCTGAGCCGGGAGGAGTTCGGGGAGCTGGTGCGGTTCTCCAAGCACACAGTGGCTTCCGTGGAGTTGGGGAGGCGGATGCCGGATCCGGTTTTCGTGGAGCGGGCGGAGGAGGTGTTCGGGAGGACGGGGGCGTTGCAGAAGGCGGCGGGGTGCCTGGAGCGACAGCCGGGGTTGGCGGCTTGGTTTCGGCGGTGGGCGCGACTGGAGGCCATAGCGATCACTCTGTACACGTACGAATGCCGCATGATTCCCGGCCTGTTGCAGACAGAGGCGTATGCGCGAGCACTCTTCGCCAATCAGCTGCCGCCGCTGGACGACGGCCAGATCGAGGAACGGTGGGGCGCTCGGGCTGAGCGGCAGAGGCTGCTGAGGGAGCGACCGAACACCGCGTTCAGCTTCATCCTGGAGGAGCACCTGTTTCTGCGATGCCTGGGTGGGAGTGGAGTCACCCGTGAGCTCATCGATCACCTGCGGGAGATTGCGGAGCTGCGGAACGTAGAAGTCCAGATCATGCCGACGATGCAAGGCGCACACGCGGGGTTGGCGGGTCCCATGCAGCTGCTGGAAACACCCGAGAACCGTTGGCTCGCCTACAACGAAGGCCAGCGCGGAGGTCAGTTCATCTCCGACCCGAAAGAGATCAGCGTGCTTCACCGACGGTATGCCAGGATGCGTTCGCAGGCTCTCTCCCTCGAAGACTCCTTGAGGCTGTTGCAGCGGATGCGAGGAAACCTATGACCACCGTCGAACTGGCCTGGTTCAAGTCCAGCTACAGCAGCAGTGGCGACGGCGACTGCGTCGAGATGGCCACCTGCCCCGAAGCCATCCACATCCGCGACTCCAAGAACCAGCAGGGCCCCCAGCTCACCCTCTCCCCCGGCACTTGGGCGGCCTTCCTCACCCACGCCGCCAAGTGACAACGGTCGGGGCCGCCCGCTTCTTTGCAGTGTCGCGCTTTTGCGGCCCGCATCAGCGCGCTTCGCCTCGCCTTCGGCGATCGGCCTGCGGCCGACCCGGTTTGCTGGACCGGCAACGGGATTCGCGCACGGTGTGCTGTCCGCTGAATCATCACTGATGGTGCCCTCGGCCGAGCGCGACAGCAGTGGGGCCGGTCCGTTCACCGGCACCGGCACCGGCACCCGGCCATCCGTACAGTGCCCAGGAGGATCCATGCCACAGACGACCGCCGACCTCACTCACCGTCTGGTGCCCTCACCTGCCGGCCGGATCCACCTGGTGGAGCAGGGCAGCGGGCCGCTGGTAGTACTCGTGCACGGATTCCCGGAGTCCTGGTACTCATGGCGTCACCAGCTGCCCGCACTGGCCGCGGCCGGCTACCGCGCGGTGGCCATCGACGTTCGCGGTTATGGCCGCTCCTCCCGGCCCGAGGCGGTGGACGCCTACCGGATGCTCGACCTGGTGGAGGACAACGCCGCGGTGGTGTACGCCCTGGGCGAGCAGACCGCGGTGATCGTCGGGCACGACTGGGGAGCGACCATAGCCGCGAACTCCGCGCTGGTCCGGCCCGATGTCTTCCGCGCGGTCGGGCTGCTCAGTGTGCCTTACCTCCCGCCCGGCGGACCGAGGCCCAGTGAGGCTTTCGCGCAGATGGGCGGAGAAGAGGAGTTCTACGTCTCCTACTTTCAGCAGCCGGGACGCGCCGAGGCGGAGATCGAGCCCGACGTACGCGGCTGGCTGGCGGGCTTTTACCGCGCCCTGTCCGCCGACACCATGCCCGCGCCGGGTGCGCCGGATCCCCACTTCGTCAGCCGCGGCGGGAGACTGCGTGACCGGTTCCCGGCCGGCAGGCTGCCGTCCTGGCTGGGCGAGCACGACCTCGACGTCTACGCCGGGGAGTTCGAACGGACCGGCATGACGGGGGCGCTGGCTCGCTATCGGAACATGGACCGGGACTGGGAGGACCTGGCCGGTCACCACGGCGCCCCCATCGCTCAGCCGTCGCTGTTCGTGGGCGGAGCCCTGGATGCCTCCACCACCTGGCTGGCCGACGCGATCAAGGCATACCCCACCACTCTGCCCGGCCTGGTCGCTTCGCACATCCTCGACGGCTGCGGTCACTGGATCCAGCAGGAACGCCCCGAGGAGATCAACCGGCTCCTGACCGACTGGATCACCTCCCTGCCCGCCTGACGCATGCACGCCGACCCTGGGCGTGGAACAGGGCTGACGCCGGGCACACCCGGCGCGTACCGCGGGGCCGCTCACACACCGAGCGGCCCCCTCCCTCACCGGCGTCCGCCGAACTCCCAGTCGTGCACCTCGACAGCCGCATACCTCTCCCGTGTCAGCACGGCGCGCGCCGCCTCCGCGTCCGGCGCCCGCACCAGCGCCGCCGTGCCTAGCCACACGGCACCGTCGTCGGACAGCAGCGGCCCGTACGCGATCAGTTCGTCGCGGCCGGGCGGTACGTCGAGGTCGGCGGCCGGACCCGAGCCGAGACCCAGGACGAGGTGGCGGTCACCGCCTGTACGGCCGCCGGGGAAGTCCCACATGGTGCGGCCCAGCAGGTTGCGCCACCGCCGCAGCAGCACGTCCCGGTACACCCCGGCCTGGTAATTGGGCTCGTCGAAGGCGAACGCGCGGGCGGCTGCGGGGTCCGGCAGGTCGACGATGTGAACGCTGCCGCTCGGCGTCTCCCCATCGGCGGCGAAGGTCGGCCCACGGGCGATCAACTCCGCCTCGTACCGGTCCATGTAGGCCCAGTGCGCTTCCCCCAGCTCCTCGCGCAGCGGCAGGGAGCCGGGCCGGTCGCGGTGGTAGCAGAAGAACTCCATGCCGCAGACTACTCTTGACCGTCCACCGACACCGACGCCACACCCGGGGGACACACACCGTGCGCAGCGCCGCCGTAACGCCCGAGGGCGACCGAATCCGCTGGGTCGAACTGCCGGGGCAGGAGCCCGCGCGCGTCTACGTGCACGGGCTGGGCGCCACCTCGCCCGCCTACTTCACCGAAGTCGCGGTCGATCCGCGCCTGGCCGGACGCCGTTCGCTGCTGATCGACCTGCTGGGCCACGGCATCAGCGACCGCCCGGCGGACTTCGACTACACGCTGGAATCACACGCCGACGCGCTCGCCGACGCCCTGACGGCGGCGGGCGTCTCGGCCGCCGAAGTGATCGCCCACAGCATGGGCGGCTCGGTGGCGATCGTCCTGGCGGCCCGCCATCCCCGTCTGGTCTCCCGCCTGGTGCTCGTCGACGCCAACCTCGACCCCGTCCCGCGCGCGCCCGGCTCCTCGGGCAGCAGCGGCATCGCCGCGTACTCCGAGGAGGAGTTCGTGACGGGCGGCTGGGAGGAGGTCCGCGACCGGGTCGGCCCGCACTGGTGGTCCACGATGCGCCTGGCCGGCCGCGAGGCCCTGCACCGCAGCGCGTTCCACCTCACCCGCGGCACGACCCCCACGATGCGGGAGCTGTTGCTCGACCTGAGGATGCCGCGCGCCTTCCTGCTTCCCGAGTCCGACGGGCCGCTTCCCGGGGCCGACGCCCTCACCGAGGCCGGAGTGTCCGTCGTCGCGATCCCCGACTGCGGCCACAACATCATGCTGGACAACCGGGAAGCCTTCGTCGAGGCCACAGCGGCGGCGCTCGCGCCCGAGGACTGACCGGCTTCCAACCGAAGGACGAGGCTCCCCGCCATGCGGTACGTACGGTTCGTCAAAGGTGCCGTCAGCGTCACCGCCGCCACCGCCGTCTGCCACGCCCTCATGAGCGTCGGCTACGCCTGGGCCCGCGGCAAAGCGGCGACAGGCGAGGCGACGGTGTTCGCCGGCGCCTTCGAGTGGACGGTGACCACGGCCGGTTCCTGGGCTCTCATGCCGTTCCTGCTGGGGGCCGGGATGCGCGCCATGCGGGAGCACGGCAACACCACGCTGATGGTCGGCGGCGCACTGCTCTGGGCGCTGCTCTCGCTGTCCTTCGTCGACGAGATCGACCGCCCGGGCGGGTTCATGCCGCTGCACGCCCTCGCCGTCTACGTACTGGCCGGGGCGGGACTGGCCGGGGCGGGCCCGGCCGGGGCCGGTACGGGACGACGCCGCTGAGGGGCGGCCCGCCGGTCGGCGGGCCGCCCCTCACCCCGTCACGACTTCTTCGGGGGGCACTCCTTCCACGCCAGGTGGTACACCGTGCTGATGTCCCCGTCGGTGGAGTCCATCGTCATGAAGCTGACCTTGTTGGCCGACTGGGTGCCGGCGTTGACGCGGAGTTCGGTGTTGATGTTGAAGTTGCGCTGCACTCCGCAGGGCGCGTAGACCAGCTGGGCCCAGTCCGTCTCGTCGGTGGCCTGCCAGTTGTCGTTGTAGGGGCCGCTGAAGGGGTGGTTCTTGTACACCGTGCTGGGCGAGCCCTGGAAGTAGTACGAGGCCCGCTGGGAAGCGGTCGCGCCGGGCTGGAGGGCGGCGAAGCCCCGGTAGTCCGCGCTCGCGATGGCGTAGGTGAAGCCGCCGGGGACGTGGACGATCAGGCTGAGCTGGCAGTTCCTGCGGAACGCGGTCGGGTCGGAGTTCCCGCCGGCCTGGGCAAGGTAGTCGCTGTAGGTCACCGTGAACGCCGTGTTGTCCTCGGAGACGGCGACCGCTGCCGTGCCCTGCGGGCAGCCGGAGCCGTTCACCGTGGCGACCTTGATGACGATCTTGTCCGGGGGCGGGTCATCGAACCCGGAAGACGGGGCTTGCGCGGGAAGTGCGCTGGTGAGCAGCGCGGCGATCGCGCCACTCAGGAGCAGGCCACCGGCCATGGTTCTCCCATTCCGTTCGTGGGGGGTGGATCAGACGACGGGCATGATGTATCGACATGAGCATGTCAAAATGACAGCTCATGCACCCCCGGTCTGTGTCCGTTCCATGAAGGAGCTGTGAAGGCCGGGAGCGGTCGCATCGTACGCAGGGCGGCAGGGACGGGCCAGGTAGCTCTCCGGCCATTCACAATGGCGGGAATTCACCCGGGATGCCGGTGGGCGCATAGGGTGCGTTGCACCAGTGCGTCAGACCGAGGACATCCCGAGGACGGAATGAGGATCACGCACAGCGCCGCGCCCGGCCGCCGGCCCTCAGGGGTTCTCCCAGGCCGCCGGCCCTCAGGGGTTCTCCCAGGCCGCCGGCTCCGCCGCCAGCCGCTCCACCGGCTCGGGCAGCGCCCCGGCCGCGAGGTCGGCGACCGTCACACCCTCCAGGATCCTGCGCACGTTGGCCCGCAGGGCGATCCACAGCGGCAGCAGCGGCTCGGCGGTGCCGGAGTAGGCGAGTCCGGTCGGCCGTTCGCCGCGCACCGAGACGATCGGCCCGTCCACCGCGCGGATCACGTCCGCGACCGTGATCTCCGCGGCCTCCCGGGCCAGCCGGTAGCCGCCGCCCCCACCGCGCCGGCTGTCGACGACACCGCCCCGGCGCAGATCGCCGAGGATCCCCTCCAGGAACTTGTGGGGGATGTCCTGCGCGGTGGCGACGGCCTCCGCCTTGACCGGCCCCTCCCCCTGCCGGACGGCCAGTTCGACGACCGCTCGTACCGCGTAGTCCGCACGTGCCGAGATCCTCATAGGACCATTGTCGCCGTCACCCTGTAGACATTGAGCACACGCACCTCGCACCACATCGAGCACACACACCCCGTACGACAAGCACACGCACCTCGCACCACGTATCGCAAAGCACAACAGGAGGCGCTCCCTTGGAGCTCAGCAGGCGTACCTTCCACGCTCTGGCCGGCACGGCGGCGCTCGGCTTCGCGCTGACCGGCAGCGGGTCGCCGACCTCCGCCAACCCGGCACGCACCGCGCCCACCGGCCCGCCGCCCCCGGTGCCGAGCGCGGACGGCCGGCCGCACGAGATCGGCTTCGACCCCTACTCGCTGATCGTCGACGGCCGTCGCCTGGTGCTCTGGTCGGGCGAGATGCACCCCTTCCGGCTGCCGAGCCCGTCGCTGTGGCGGGACGTGCTGGAGAAGATGCGTGCGCACGGCTACAACGCCGTCAGCGTGTACGTCGCCTGGAACCACCACTCCCCCGCACCCGGCCGCTACGACTTCACCGGCGTGCGCGACCTGGACCTGTTCCTGCGGACGGCCGCCGAGACGGGGATGTACGTCATCCTGCGGCCCGGGCCGTACATCAACGCGGAGGTCGACGCCGGCGGCTTCCCCGGCTGGCTGACCGCTACCGCGGGCCGGGCCCGGACCTCCGACCCGACCTATCTGCGCTACGTCGACGAGTGGCTGACCGCGGTCAACGCCATCGCCGCCAAGCGCCTGTTCACCCGGGGCACGGGCACGGTGCTGCTCTACCAGATCGAGAACGAGTACGACGCGCACGTCGACGAGCCGTCCGGGCGCGCCTACATGTCGTACCTGTACGAGAAAGTCCGCGCCGACGGCATCGACGTGCCGCTGTTCCACAACGACAAGGGACGCAACGGCGCGTGGACACCGGGGTCGTTCGGCACCGGCGGGGAGAAGGGGCGCTGGCTGTACGGGTTCGACGGGTACCCGGAGCCGGGCCGAGTGCCGCCGGACTGGGGGGCGTTCGGGACCGGCGGCAAGAAGGGCGGGGCGACGGCCAGTCCGCGCACACCCGGGTTCGTGCCCGAGTTCGGCGGCGGCTGGTTCGACCCGTGGGGCGGGTCCTGGTTCGACGGCAAGGGGTACGCCGAGGCGCGCCGGACCCGGGACGCGGCGTACGAGCGGCGCTTCTACCTCACCAACCTCGCCAACGGCATCACGCTGCACAACGTCTACATGACGTACGGCGGCACCTCCTGGGGCTGGCTGCCCGCGCCGGCCGTCTACACCTCCTACGACTACGGCGCCGCGTTCGACGAGGCCCGCAACGCCACCCCGAAACTCGCCCCGATGCATCAGATCGGACAGTTGCTGCGGTCCGTGCCCGACCTCGCCAAGCTGCACCGGGCGAAGACGGTGCGGGCGACCGACGAGCGGATGAAGGTCTACCACCTGACCAACCCCGACACCGGGGCCCACGTCTACGTCCTGCGCAACGACACCGGCGAGGCTCTCTCCGCGACGCTGCCGGACGCCGGGATCGACGTGCCGGTCACGGTCCCGGCCCGGGACGCCAAGCTGATCGCCGCCGGTCTGAAGCTCGGGAAGCGGACGCTGGTGCACTCCACCGTGCAGCCCATGGTGAGCCTGACCGCCGGACGGCAGGACATCGCCGTGTTCGCGGGCCGCCGGGGCGAGATGGCCCAGGTCGTCCTGGAGTGCGCGGACGAGCCGACGCCCATGCGGCTGGACGCGGAGCCCGCCTGGGCCTACAACCTGGGCAAGCTGAACATCACGGCCCCGCTCGGCGCCGGCGGGCTGAGCCGGGTGCGGGTCGAGGGCGACGGTATGGACACGCCGATGCTGGTGCTGTTCGCCGACGACGCCACCGCCCTGCGGCTGTGGCCCTACGAGACCCCGTCCGGCCCGCTCCTCGTCTACGGCCCCGCCCTGCTGCGGTCGGCCGAGCTGCGCGGTTCGACGGTCCACCTCACCGGCGACACCATCGGGCAGACCGGCCTGGAGGTGTGGGGGCCGCGCGGCATCACCCACGTCACCTGGAACGGGCGCCCGGTCGCCACCCGGATCAGTGCCTCCGGCAGCCTGCTGGCGCTGCGGCCGCTGCCCGGCGTGGCCCGGCCGGCGCTGCCCGCCCTGGAGGGCTGGCGACGGCGGGCCGGGAACCCGGAGTCCGAGCCGGACTTCGACGACTCGGACTGGACGACGGCCGACAAGGAGACGACCTTCAGCAGCACGCCCGTGCCCGACGGGCAGCCCGTCCTGTTCGCCGACGACTACGGATTCCACTACGGCGACGTCTGGTACCGCGGGGAGTGGAGCGGCGACGATGACATCGCGTCCGTGTCCCTCGCCTACAGCACGGGTACGCAGGGCCTGCTGATGGCCTGGCTGGACGGCGAGCCGCTGGGCACGCACCGGATGCCGGTGCCGGACAGGGACCGGGCACGGCAGGGGACGTGGACCGCGAGGGCCCGCTTCGAGCTGCCGAGGAAGCTGCGGGAGAGGCTGCGGGAGAACTTCCGTGAGGAGGGCCGGGAGGAGACCGGGGAGGAGAGCCGGAAGCAGCGGCACGTGCTGTCCGTGCTCGTGCGGCGGATGCAGCACGACATGGACGGTGAGGCGCTCGACACGCACAAGGCCGCGCGCGGTCTGACCGCCGTCACCTTCGAGGGCGATTCACCCGAGGTGAAGTGGCGTATCCAGGGCGCCGCCACGCCGGATCCCGTGCGCGGTCCGATGAACAACGGCGGGCTGCACGGGGAGCGTGAGGGCTGGCATCTGCCCGAGTACGACGACGGGGACTGGAAGGACGCCGAGCTTCCCCGGTCGGAGCGGCGGCAGGGCGTCACCTGGTACCGGACGGACTTCCGGCTGGACGTCGACCCCGGCGTCGACGCCTCGGTCGGGCTCGTCCTCGACGACGACCCGGGCCGGGCCTACCGCGTCCAGATCTTCCTGAACGGCTGGAACATGGGCCAGTACATCAACGACGTAGGCCCGCAGCACACCTTCGTGCTGCCGAACGGGATCCTGCGCACACGGGGTGCCAACACACTGGCGTTGGCGGTGTTGTCCGACGGGACCACACCGTCCGGCCCCGGGGACGTACGCCTGACGCTGCTGGGCGCGGCGGCCGGAGGGGTGCCCGTCGAACCGGTGTGACCGGATCGAGCCGTCCTCGCGCATTGCCTTCTGCGGCACGCTGGTTCACCGTGTTGCCCCTTCAAGGCATCCGCGCGACCATCACGGGGCTGCTGCCCGTCGCCGACGACGACCTGTGGCTGTTCGGCTACGACCACGGAGTGGGCGGCCCGACCGGCAAGCCCCCCGGCGTGCTGCTCCTGCACGGTGACGGGAGCACCTGGCAGGGCGTCACCGAACCGTTCGGCGTCGGCATGCTGGACGGGATCGTCGCCGACGCGCAGGGCCGGCCCGACCGGATCGCCGGCTGGGACTTCCGGGACCAGACCCGGGCCCACTACCTGCGCTGGGACGGCACGGCCCGGGTGAGCGAACGGGGGCCGGTGGCTTCGACCCCCGTCGTCATGAACGCCCTGGCGAAGGTGCCGGGTTCGGAGGGCTACCGGGCGGTGGGGGCGGCCTCGTCCTCGCCGTCCTCGACCGCCCTGCCCCGCGTCGAACGCTGACCGGGGCCGGTCACGCCAGCCGGATCACGTTCCAGGACAGCGGCTCCAGGACGGCGCCGAGCGTGCCGTCCCGGAGGGCCGTGCCGTCGACCGGATGCGGGGCGACCCGCTCGGGGTCGTCGAGGGTGTTGCGGGCGTCGGGGTCGGCGTCCGCGAGGGCGCTGTGCTCGACGACGCGCGACAGGTCCAGGCCGTTCAGGGCGACTTCGAGCGGCAGGGCGTCGGTGCGGCTGCGGTTGACGGCGAAGACGGTGACGGTGCCGTCCTCGGCGCGCACGGCGGTGGCGTGCAGCAGGTCGGTCTCGCCGTACTTCTTCGTCTCGTACGTCGGCGAGTCCACGCGGACGTCCAGGACCTGGCCGCGACCGTACCGGGCGGCCTGCGCGAACGGGAAGAACGTGGTCTGCCGCCAGGCCGGGCCGCCGGGCTCGGTCATGATCGGCGCGATGACGTTGACGAGCTGGGCGAGGCAGGCGACCGTGACGCGGTCGGCGTGCCGGAGCAGGGCGATGAGCAGCGAGCCGAAGACGACCGCGTCCATCACGCTGTAGTTGTCCTCCAGCAGGCGCGGGGCCTCGGGCCAGTCGTCCTGCTCGAAGGTCTTGGCGCGGGCCTCCCACTCGGACAGGTACCAGACGTTCCACTCGTCGAAGGAGAGGTTGATCTTCTTCTTCGACTTCAGCCGGGCGCCCACGTGGTCGGCGGTCGCGACGACGTTGTCGATGAAGGACTCCATGTCGACGGCGGAGGCGAGGAAGGAGTCGAGGTCGCCGTTCTCGGGCCAGTAGTAGGCGTGCAGCGAGATGTAGTCGACGAGGTCGTACGTCTCCTTCAGGACCGTCGCCTCCCACTCGGCGAAGGTGGGCATGGACTGGCTGGAGGAGCCGCAGGCGACGAGTTCGACGCCGGGGTCCATCTGGCGCATGGCCCGGGCCGTCTCGGCGGCGAGGCGGCCGTACTCCTCGGCCGTCTTGTGGCCGGTCTGCCAGGGGCCGTCCATCTCGTTGCCGAGGCACCACAGCCGGATGCCGAAGGGGTCCTTGTCGCCGTGGCTCGCACGGAGGTCGGACAGGGCGGTGCCCGCGGTGTGGTTGGCGTACTCCTGGAGTTCGAGGGCCTCGGCGACACCGCGCGTGCCGAGGTTGACGGCCATCATCGGCTCCGCCTGGGGGCCGATCTTGCGCAGGAAGTCGATGTACTCGGAGAGGCCGAAGCGGTTGGACTCCGTCGAGTGCCAGGCGAGGTCGAGGCGGCGGGGGCGGTCCTCGGCGGGGCCGACGGAGTCCTCCCACTTGTAGCCGGAGACGAAGTTGCCGCCGGGGTAGCGGACGGCGGTGACGCCGAGTTCCCTGACGAGGGCGAGGACGTCCTGGCGCAGGCCCTTGTCGTCGGCGGTGGGGTGGGCCGGTTCGAAGACGCCGGTGTAGACGCAGCGGCCGAGGTGCTCCACGAAGCTGCCGAAGAGGCGAGGGTTGACCTCGCCGACTGTGAAGGCTGGGTCGAGGGTGAAGCGCGCGGTGTGCATGTTCGCCTTTCGGGGTGGGTGGTTCTGTTTCGGTGGCGGCTGCGGGTCCGTGGGGTTGATCGCGCGGTTCCCCGCGCCCCTGGGTCGGTCTGCTACTGGCCTGCCAAGCCCGTGTGGGCCACGCCCGCCACTATCTGCCTCTGGAAGAACACGAAGACGATGATCAGCGGCAGGCCCGCCATGAGGCCGCCGGCCATCAGCTGGGCCCACTGGATGCCGTAGGAGTTCATGACGGTCGCGATGCCGTTCGGCATGGTCATCAGGTCCGGGTTGTTGGTCACCATGTACGGCCAGAGGAAGTTGTTCCACGAGGCGATGAAGGTGAAGATGCCGACCGCGGCCAGGGAAGGGCGCGAGAGCGGCAGGACGATGGTGAAGAAGACCCGCCAGCGGCCGGCTCCGTCGATGAACGCGGCCTCCTCCAGCTCCCGCGGGATGCCCTGGAAGAACTTGTAGAGGATGTAGACCATCGCGGCCGGCGCGCACTGCGGCAGGATCATGCCCCAGTAGGTGTCGACCATCCCCATCTGCTGGACGGTGGTGAAGAGCGGCACACCGAGGACGGCGGGCGAGATCATCAGGCCCGCCATGACCACGCCCATCAGGACGTTCTTGCCGCGGAACTCGGTGCGGGCGAAGCCGTAGCCGGCCAGGGCGCTCACCAGCAGCACCACGGACGTCACGCAGACCGAGACGACCAGTGAGTTCACGAACCAGTTGGTGATGTTGCCGGACTCGAACAGGGCCTTCCAGGCCTGGCCCGTCCAGTCCTTGGGGAGCCAGTGCGGCGGGATCTCGGCCGCCTCGCGCTCGGACTTGAGCGAGGTGAGCAGGGCGGCGGCGATCGGCGCCATGAAGACGGCGGAGACGGCGACGCCGAGCACGGTCAGGACGATCTGGCCGGGCGTCCAGGAACCGCGGGGCTCGAGCCGTGTCCGAGTGCTGCTCATCGGGTGCCCTCCGCTCGGTCGCGCAGCAGCCACATCCGGGCCAGGGCGACGACTGCGATGATCACGAAGAAGATGACGGACATCGCGGAGGCATAACCCACGCGGTAGCTGGTGAAGCCCTGTTCGAGGGTGTACTGGACGAAGGAGCGCGTGCTGAGCTCCGGTCCGGGGCCGAAGTCCATCATCACGACGGCCTGGTCGAACAGCTGGAGCGAGGCGAGGATCTGGAGCGCGATCACCAGGCCGGTGATGTTGCGCAGCATCGGCAGGGTGATGTGGACCATGCGGTGCCAGGCGTTGGCGCCGTCCAGCTTCGCGGCCTCGTACAGGTGGGCGGGGATGCCCTGGAGGGCGGCGAGGTAGAGCAGGAAGCTGAAGCCGACCGTCCACCACAGGGTGGTGATGACGATGGCGAGCATGGCGTACGACTTGTCGGTGAGCCAGGGCGTGTCGAGCCCGAAGGTCTCGTTGAACAGGCCGATGCCCTGGGTGAACAGCCACTGCCACATGTTGGCCGCGACCGTCGACGGGAGCAGGAACGGCGTGAAGAAGCACAGCCGCCACAGCCACTTCCCGCGCTCGATGGTGTGGGCGAGCATCGCGAGCAGGAAGGCGAGCAGGGTGATGCAGGGGACGACGAGGAGGGTGAAGTACGCGCTGTGGCCGAGCGCGTCCCACATCGCCGAGTCCTTCAGGGCCTCGCGGTAGTTGTCGAGGCCTACGAAGCTCGCTCCCTCGCCCGTGATGTTGGCGTCCGTGAAGCTGAGGTAGAGGCCGCGCAGCAGCGGCCAGATCACGAACAGCGCGAAGAGCACCAGGAACGGGGCGACGAACCACCCCCCGTGCTGGAACCCCTGCCTGCGGCGGACGGTCGCGGCGACGGTGACGGTCCTCGTCCGGGCCGGTGCGACGACGGTCTGAGCGCTGGTCGTCATGCGACCGCACCTCCCTGCGCGGCGGTCCTGCCGTCCATCGGGTTCTTCGAGGCGAGGAGCCTGGTGAGCCGGCTCCTCATCCGCTGCGCGACCGCGGCCGGCTTGGCGGAGCCCATGGTCGAGGAGACGACGACCGGCCCGAGGTCCTGGGCGAGGACGCCGGTGGAGCCCGCGAACCACACCTTCGGCTCGGTGGCCTGGTGGTCCATGGCGCTCACATACTCGTTCTGCGGGGTGAGCTTGTTGTACGCGTTCGTGGAGAGCGTCGGCGTGTACGCGGGGATGTGGCCGCCGGCCGCCCACTGGAGGGCGTGCTTGACGACGTAGGCGGCGAGTTCGTGCGCGCCCTCGTTGGTGGCGCCGCCGCGCCCGGACTGGTGGGGCAGGACGAAGGCGTGCGACTCGGCGTGAGTGGCCTGTGTGCCGAAGACCGGCGGCAGCGGGGTGGCTCCGTAGTCGAGTTTCGCGCCGGAGAAGACCGGCACCGACCAGTTGCCCTCCCAGGTGAAGGGGGCGCCGTTGACGAACTGCTCGCCGGTGGGGGCGCCGGGGATGACATAGCCGTCGGTGACGTGCCGGCGGAGGAACTCCAGGACCTGGGTGGCCTTGTCGGTGTCGAAGGTGACCTCGGTGTTGGCGTCGTTGAACCAGGTGCCGCCGAGCTGGGTGTAGAAGGCGACGAAGAACCACCACTGGAAGTTCTGGTCGTTGGTCCACAGGCCGATGGTCTGGAGGCCCTTCTTCTGAACCCGTTGGGCCTTCTTCAGGACGTCGAACCACTCGGTGGTGGAGGTGACCGGGATCATCCGGCCGTCGTCGCCGAGCAGCCCGGCCTTCCTCAGCACGTCCTTGCGGTAGAAGCAGAGCTGGACGTGGATGTCGAGCGGGAGGGCGTAGAGCTTGCCGTCGATGACGCCGCGCTTCCACAGGGTGGGGTTGTAGTCCTGCTCCCGCACGCCGTACTCGGCGAGCAGGCCGACGTCCCAGGGGTCGAGGAGGCGGCCGGGCGAGAACCCGGTGACCCGGCCCAGGTGCATGACACCCAGGTCGGGGGCGCGGTTGCCCGCGGCCGCCATGGCGAGTTTGGTGTAGAAGGGGTTGCCCCACTGGAGGGTGGAGTCCTTCACGGCGATGTCGGGATTGGCCTGCCGGAAGGCGTCCAGCATCGCGACCATGTTGGAACCGTCGCCGCCGCTGAAGAGGTTCCAGTACCGCACGCGCGTGTCCGCGTCGGCGGCGAGTGCGTCGGCTCCGGTGCCGAGCGCGGCGAAGCCGAAGCCGCCTGCGACGAAGAGCCCGCCGAGCCCGCCGAGAAGCTGCCTGCGATTCAGGTCAGGTCGTCCCATGCCCTGCCCTTACGATCGATGACCAGTACCGTTCGGTATTTCGGATGGCGCTCGTTACTTCGAACGGGACCGTAGGTTCGAAGCGCTTGCGCGTCAATGGTCCGGCCGGACTTCGGCCAGGACATCCCGGTCAGGAACGGTCGTTCTCCGTTGAACGTCGGACGTCGGATCGCATGACGCGCACACTTTCGGGCGCGTAGTCTCGGACGCGCCGGCAGGCCTCGGCCGGCGCCGAGGAGGGGGAGCGATGGACATCGCGGGCGCGCGGGTCAGGGCCGCCCGAGTCACCGCCGCGCTCAGGCGCTCACGCAGTGGCTCAGCCATGCGCGGCCTGGCCGCCGAGCTCGCCACCGCGGTCCGGAAGAGACCCCAGCGCCCCACCGACGTACGGGCGCTGTGCCGGGCGCTGTGCGAGGAGATGAGCGCGCGGCGTGGCGGACGGCCCGTGGAGCTGCGGTTCGAGCGGTTTCCCGACGAGATAGAAGTGACCGGCCTGTGGGTGGAGTTCCAGGACTTCGACCTCGTCATCGTCGAGGAACGGGCCGAGGCCGTGCAGCAGCTGGTCATCCTCGGGCACGAGCTGTGGCATCTGCACGCGGGGCACGGGCATCACCACGGGGCGGGCGCGGCGGCGGCCCACGCGTTCGCCGACCGGCCGGGATGGGAGGACGTCGCGCTGGCCGTGGCCGCCCGCAACGGCTCCCGCGAACGGGACGAGGCCGATGCCGATGCTTTCGGGTACCGGCTGGCGGCGGGGTGCCGGGCGCTGCTGCCGGGTGGGCGCGAGCCGGAGGGACCCCTCGAACCGGTGCAGCGGTCGCTGTACTACCGGGGGCCGCGAGAAGGTGGGGCACCGTGACGACGGTGGCGCTGACCCCGGCCGAGTTCGTGAACCAGTTCTATCCGAACTTCTGGTGGATCCCCGCGGGGGTCCTGGCCGCCGCCCTGGCCATCAAGCTGCCGAGCATCATCCGGCTCTGGAAGGATCCGATGCTGCGCGCGGTCGGCGGGCTGCTGCTGCTCGCCTGCGCGGTGTTCGTCTTCGTGGCGCCGTCGACGATCGCCCGGGTCAACCGGCTCACCGGGGTGGCGAACTTCTCCGGCCCCTGGGTCTACTCGCTGCTCACCGCGTTCTGCGCCTTCTGCCTGCTGCTGATCATCTCCTGGCGCAACGGCCTGTCCGACCGCTCGGAGCGAACCCGGCGTGCGATGCGCGGGGTCGTGGCGGTGTATTCGGGTGTGATCGTCGCGATGTGGGTGCTGTTCGCTCTCGCGGACGTGCCGGTGGAGCGGCTGCGGGATCTCGACACGTACTACGCGAACACCCCGTACATGCGCGAAATGATCGTGCTGTACCTGCTCGCGCACACCGTGGCCGCCCTGGTCACCAACGGGCTGATCTGGAACTGGGTCCGCACGGACGGACTCGACTCGCTGCTGCGCTGGGGGCTGAAGTTCCTCGGCGTGGGCTACGCGGCGCAGTTGCTCTTCGACGCCGCCAAGATCAGCGCCGTGGCGGCCCGTTGGTCCGGGCGGGACGTGGACTGGCTGAGCACGGCCGTCGCCCCTCCGCTGGCCTGCCTGTCCGCCGTGCTCATCGCGGTCGGCTTCATCCTCCCGCACGCCGGGCAGTACCTGCACGGCCGCTGGCACGTCCGGCTCGCGCACCACGAACTGCGGCCGCTGTACCTGCTGATGAGGACGGTCAACGGCGAAGGAGTCCCGTTCCTGCTGCGCGCGACGCCGGAGCTGCGCCTGGTCCGCCGGGAGACGTTCATCCGCGACGTGCTGCTGCCGCTCGCCCGGCACATCGACGAGGACCGGCGCGAACGGTTCCACGACGCCGCCCTCGCCCTCGGCCACCCGCCCGACCTGGCGAAGGCACTCGCCGCCACCGCCGCGATCCTGGAGGCGGCCGACGCCAGGAACCGGACACGGGAGGACGACGGCACCGGTGCCCGTGACACCACGGACCTGCTGCGCGAGATCGGCGCCGTGTCCCGGGCCCTGCGCCGCACGGAGGACCTCCGGGCGATCCGCGCCATGGCGCGTGACCACACGGACGGCAGGTCGCTCACCGGCTGACCACGGCCCGGGGCGGCCCCCGGCGGTCACGGTGGCGTCAGGCCGCGGCCGGTGCCCGTGCACGGACGAGGGCACGGCCGAGGCAAGGGCGAGACCCGGCGCGAACGGCCGCGGGCACGTACGAGACCCGGCACGAAAGGCCGCGGGCACGTACGAGACCCGGCACGAAAGGCCGCGGGCACGGAACGTGAAGGTACGGTGAGAGTCGTCCGGAACGAGGCCGGTATGGCTCGAAACCGGTGTCGGCGGACGGGTGTTGTGCGCCGCACGGCTGTGGCCGGACGTCGGGGAATGCCCTCAGGGCAAAGGAGCCGTCATGGCTGAGTGCGAGGAGTCGCATGTCGCGTAGAGCTGTCGTCATCGGTGCGGGTCTGGCCGGCATGCTGGCCGCGGCGGCCCTGTCCGCCGTCGCGGACGAGGTGGTCGTGCTCGACCGCGACGATCTGCCCGAGGGGCCGGAGCACCGCAAGGGCCTGCCGCAGGGACGTCACGCGCATCTCCTCATGGCCGGTGGTCTGGCCCCCATGGAGGACCTGGTGTCGGGCGTGAGCATGCGCAAGCACCTGCTCGCCGCCGGTGCGCACGAGATTCCGCTCGGCTCGGGCATGGTCGCCCTCACACCCGAGGGGTGGCTCCGGCGCTGGCGTCACCCGGGCCCCAGCATGCTGACCTGTACCCGGGCCCTGCTCGACTGGGCGGTGCGGGGCGCCGTGCTGGACAGCACCGGGGTGGTGATCCGCAAGGCGCGGGTGCTGGAGCTGACGGGGTCGCGGCAGTGTGTGACCGGGGTTCGCCTCTCGACCGCCGCCGGGGAGGAGGACCTCGCCGCCGACTTCGTGGTGGACGCGAGCGGACGTGGCTCACGGATCGTGACCTGGCTGGCGGGGCTGGGCATCGACGACGTGCGCGAGAAGACGGTGGACGCCGGCCTGGTGAACGCCACCCGTCTCTACCGCACGCCCGAGGGAGCCGGACGTTTCCCGCTGACCATGGTGCAGGCCGATCCGTATCAGGGGCGGCCCGGCCGCAGTGGCATGGTGCTGCCGATCGAGGGCGACCGCTGGATGGTCAGCCTCGCCGGCACGCGGGGCGGCGGCGAACCGCCGTCCGACCCGGACGCGTTCCTCCGGTACACCCTGGACCTGCCCGACCCCATCGTGGGCCGGCTGATCTCCGGTGCGGAGCCGCTCACCGATGTCCATGTCAGCCGCAGCACCAGCAATCACCGCCGGTACCTGGAGAAGGTCCGCTCCTGGCCCGACCGCCTCGTCGTCCTCGGTGACGCGCTGGCCACGTTCAATCCCGCCTACGGGCAGGGCATGTCGGTGGCCGCGCTGGGCGCCCGGGAGCTGGACCGGGAGCTGCGGCGGTCCGGCCTCGGCGAGCCCGGGCTCGCCCGGCGGGTGCAGCGGCGGGCGGCCAGGCCGGTGGAGGCCGCGTGGACGATGGCGGTGAGCCAGGACGTCTGGTACCCCGGGACGCGTGGGGGCTCGCCCGGGATCGCCGACCGTCTGGTCACCGCCTACACCCGTCGCATGATCCGCACGGCGACCGGTTCCTACACGGCGGCGTCCGCGCTCTGGGACGTGATGAGCATGACGACGGGGCCGACGCGGCTGCTACGGCCCTCGACGGTACTGGCGACGCTGAGCGGGCCGCCGTTGCCGTCGGCGGTGGGGGCGCCGCTGACGGAGGACGAGCGGACGGTCCTGCGGCGGCTTGACCGGACGCGAGGCTGAGGGCGGTGACGCCCCGCCGCCGCAGGAGCGGACGGCGCGCACCACAGGCCCCTCGACGGCCTCCACGACCTCAACGGCCGTCCGCAACCGCATGCCCCGTCGTGCGGTGACGCCCCACCGCCGCAGGAGCGGACGGCGCGCACCACAGGCCCCTCGACGGCCTCCACGACCTCAACGGCCGTCCGCAACCGCATGCCCCGTCGTGCGGTGAC
>NZ_JBVJSX010000001.1:367255-466830 GCF_055606225.1 Streptomyces sp. NPDC037100
GCCCCACCGCCGCAGGAGAGGGCGGCGAGCACCACAGGCCCCTCGACGGCGGTCCCGTCCGGTATCGCGTGCCCCGTCGGCGTCCTCGTGCGCGGGCGGCCCGGGGAGCCGGCCGCCCCCGTCCCGTCCGTCCGCTGCTCGTCCCTGTCGCTCGTCAGCCGGCGAACGCGGGCTGTGCCAGTCCCTTGCCCGCCCCCGGCACCACGAACAGGGATCCCGCCAGCGCGGGCGGCTCGGTCAGCCCCACCCGGGCCGTCGTCACGTACAGGTCGGTCAGCCCCGCCCCGCCGAACGCGCAGGCCGTCACCAGCGGCACCGGCAGCTCGATCACCCGGTCCAGCTCACCGTCGGGTGTGTACCGGCGCACCGCCGACCCCTGCCACAGGGCGACCCACACGCACCCCTCGGCGTCCACGGTCAGCCCGTCCGGGAAGCCCGCGCTCTCCTCGATCTCGACGAGGGTCCGCCGCCCGGAGATCCGCCCGTCCGCGTAGTCGAGGACGTCGATGCGCCGGGTCGGGGTGTCGACGTAGTACAGGAGCCGTCCGTCGGGGCTCCACCCCAGGCCGTTGCTGACGGCCACGTCGTCGAGCACGACCTCGGCCGTGCCGTCCCCGGTGAGGCGGGACAGCGTGCCGCCTCCGGGCGCCTCGTCGTAGCGCATCGTGCCCGCCCACAGCGCGCCGTCGGGCGCGACGGCGGCGTCGTTGGCGCGGCGGCCGGGGACCGGCTCGTGGTGGAGCCAGCGGAAGGTGCCGTCGGGGTCGAGGAGACCGACCCCGTCGCGCAGGTTCAGCACCAGTCCGCCGCCGGCGCGCGGCTTGGCGGCGCCGATGTGCTGTTCCGTGCGACGCAGGGTGCGGCGCCCGGTGGCCGGGTCGTAGGTGTGCAGGCGGGAGCCCAGGATGTCGATCCACAGCAGCCGGCCGGTCGCCGCGTCCCAGGTGGGCCCCTCGCCGAGTGCGGCCTCGGCGCGCACCGCGACCTCGTACGGCGTCGTCATGCCACGCCCCGGTGGCCGAGGTGCTCGGACAGCTCGGCGGCGCCCTTGACGGCGAGCTGCTCCAGCTCGGCGCGGCGCTCCTCGCTCCAGCGGATCATGGGCACGGAGATCGACAGGGCGGCGACGACCTGCCCGGTGCGGTCGCGGACCGGCGCGGCCACGCAGGACACGTCCGGATTGGACTCGCGGTTCTCCACGGCCAGGCCCCGCTCACGGATCTCGGCCAGGGCCTCGCGCAGGGCGGCCGGGTCGGTGATGCTGTTGGGGGTCATCGCGACCAGCTCGGCGCCGTCGGGGATGCGCGCGGTGAGCTCCGGCTCGGGAAGGGAGGCCAGCAGCATCTTGCCGACGGACGTGCAGTGGGCGGGCAGCCTGCGGCCGGCCGCCGACACCATCCGCACGGCGTGCGTGGAGTCGACCTTGGCGATGTAGATGACGTCCGTGTCCTCGAGGATCGCCACGTGCACGGTCTCGTCGCAGGTCTCGGCGACGGACCGGGCGACCAGCTGCCCCTCTGCCGCGAGGTCGAGCTGCTCGGAGTAGCGGGCACCGAGCTGGTACGGGCGCACGCCGAGCCGGTAGCGTCCGGGCTGGCCCGGCATCGGAACGATGTACTTCCGGGCCGCGAGCGTGGTCACCAGCTCGTGCACGGTGGTGCGCGGCAGCTGGAGCTTGCGCACGATGTCGGGGGCGGAGAGCGTCCCGTCCCCGTCGAGAAAGAGCTCGAGAATGTCGAGAGCCCGGGTCACGGCTGGTACGAGGCGTCCCACGACCGGCCCCCTCCCTAATATGTCTCAGGCGCCTGCGTTCGAGATTTCAACAGGCGATCGGCATGACGAACACAGGCTAGCCATAGAGGTATGTCCGGGCAATGGGCGGAGTCCCGGCGGGCGGAAACCCACGAGCAGCCCACGTGCACGTTGTGTGCACATTAAAGTGCCGTGTGCGACACGTCACAGGTGTCGCAGAGGTGGGGGGATTTCTGTGCGTGACATGACCATGGGCTCGAACGTGTCCTTAACGGCCCTGAGCGAGAACGTCGGCTCCGCGATCGTGAGTCTGGGCTGGTCCAGCCCGACCGGGGAGGGCGACGCCGACGTGTCTGTCCTGCTGCTGAACGGCGACGGCAAGGTACGCAGCGACGCGGACTTCTACTTCTACAACAACCCGGTGGCCGCCGACGGCAGCGTGCAGTTGCTCGGCAAAGAGCCGACGGGGGACGGCAGCGAGGACCGGATCAGCTTCGACCTGACCGCGGTCCCGGCAGACGTGGAGCGGATCGTCGTCGCCGCGAGCCGCTATGAGGGGGCGCGCTTCGGCGAACTGGACGACCTGAAGGTGACGCTGGCCGACGCGGGCGGCGAGAACCTCCTCCGCTTCGTCATCGAGGACGCCGGCCAGGTGAGCGCGATCATCTTCGGAGAGCTGTACCGGCGGGGCGAGGAGTGGAAGTTCCGGGCCGTCGGTCAGGGCTACGAGAGCGGTCTGGCGGGGCTGGCGACGGACTTCGGTGTCGACATCGAGGACGACGAGGCGGAGTCCGGGACGGAGGCGGCCGAGTACCCCGTCGCCGGCCCCGCCGACGCTCCGCCGGAGCCGACGCTGGCGGCGGTACCGGCACCGCGCCCACCGGCCGAGGAGGATGCCGCGCCGAAGAAGCGGACGACCCGGCCCCGGACCGCCAAGAAGAAGGTCACACCGCCCAGGGCGCCCGCGAAGAGCCTCGCGGAGAACGAGTCCTGGAGGCAGGCCCGGCTCTTCCCGGTCTCAGCACTGAAGAACGACCGGGACCGCGAGACGCGGGCCACGTCGGTGCTGCTGTCCGTGATGGCCCAGGTGCCCCGGTTCGGCAGACGCATCACCGCTCCCTTCGGTGCGCCGTCCGGCCGTATGGAGACCTTCACCGAGGTCTCGCTGCCGCACGGTGACACGCCCCGGCGCCCGGACGGGGTGATCCGCGTCGAGCGCGCCGGCAAGCTGTGGACGGCGCTCGTCGAGACCAAGACCAACGGCAACCCCCTGAAGTCCGACCAGGTGCAGGCCTACATGGACATCGCGGCCCGGCGTGGCTACGAGGCGGTGATCACCCTGTCGAACGATGTCGCACTGGAGGGCAGCCCGCTGGTCGACGTGAAGGTCGACCGGCGCCGCAAGCACCAGGTGGCGCTCTGGCACCTGTCGTGGGCAGAGGTGGCCCATCAGGCCCAGATGCTGATCCGGCACGAGGGCGTCGGCAACGCGGCCCGTACCTGGTTGCTCCAGGATCTGCTGCACTACCTCCAGCACGACAACTCCGGCTGCCACGGCTTCCAGAACATGGGTGCGGCCTGGGTGCCCGTACGCAACGGGATCAACGACGAGACCCTCTGCCAGGGCGACCCACGCGCCCTGGAGGTCGTGGAGAGCTGGGAGCGGCTCATCCGCCAGGTGTGCCTGCGGCTCGGGGGTGAACTCGGGCAGAAGGTGCTCCCCGCCCAGCGCACCCGGCGTGGCACCGATCCCGGGGCCCGGCGCGCCCGCCTGGCCGACCAGCTGTGCCTGGACGGCCGACTGCAGGCGGAGTTGCGTGTCGAGGGGGCACCCGGCCTGCTCACCGTCAGCGCCGATCTGCGGACCGCCAAGCTGCGCACGTCGGTGGAGATCCCGGCACCCGAGCAGGGGTACCCCCTGACCTGGGCCAAGCGTCTGGTCCGCCGCCTCGCCGAGGCACCGGCGGACCTGCACGTGGAGACCCTGGTGGAGGGCGAGACGGGCGGCCCGCGGGGCACGCTGGAGCGGCTGCGTCCCGAACCCGCGGACCTGCTTCCGAAGGACGGCTCGACCCGCATCACCGGATTCCGCCTGTCTCTCTTCAAGGGCATGGGGAGCGGCCGCGGCAACGCCGAGTCCGGCTTCATCCGCAGCGTCGACGACGCCGTGCACCGCTTCTACACCTCTGTGGTGGTGCACCTGGACGCTCCGGCTTCCGGACGCTCCGCGGGGAAGGAGCGGGCCACGGTGTGACGCCGGGACGCGGCGGTGGTCGTCGCCGGGTGAGCCGGTCGGCTCACCGCCGCCCCCGCATCACCCCCAGTTCCCCCCGCAACCGCTGCGCCCGCAGCACCAGTTCGAGTTCGAAGCGGCGGTCGGGGTCGTCGATCTCGTCGCCCCACAGTTCGCGGATCTGGCGCAGGCGGTAGCGGACCGTCTGGGGGTGGACGCCGAGGCGGGTGGCGACCTCCGGGGCGCCGCCTCGGGTTTCCAGCCAGGCCAGGAGTGTCTCGGCGAGGCGGCGGCCGTGCGTGGGGCCGCAGTGGGTCAGGGGGGCCAGGCACCTGAGGGCCAGGTCGTCGATGAGTTCCTCGGGCTGGAGGAGGACCAGGGCCTCGGTGTGTTCGGTGCAGTAGAGGACCTCTCCGGAGGGGAGGAGATCCCGTTCCATCAGCCGGACCGCCGCCTCCGCCCAGCGCAGCGACTTCGCCGCGTCGGTGAGCGGGACCGGTGGGCCGATCGCGCCGGACCAGCCGGCCAGGGCCCGGTGCATGAGCTCGGGGCGGCCCGCCGCGTCCGGCTCGGGCACCACCATGCGGGGCTGCTCGTACTCCATGTCGAGCAGAACGCCCTGGCCGACCGCGGGGGCCATCGCCTCCCGGGCCGGGCGGAGCAGCACGCCGACCGCGACCTTGGCCGGTAAGGGCCAGCCGATGCGGGCGGCGCGTTCGGTCAGGGCCTCGGCCGGGTCGCCGCGGTGGTGCTCGGCGAGGAGCAGTTCCATGAGCCGGCGCTGCAGGCGCAGGCGTTCGCCGGCCTGGCGGGCGGCGGCCTCGGCGTAGCCGCGTACGGACTGGTCGACCAGGCCGTCCAGGTACTCGTAACCCGCGTCGACGAGTTCGTACATCGCCGGGGGCGGGATCTCCACGCGCTGGCCGATGTCGGCGAAGCGGCGCCAGGCCAGTCGTACGCCCATGCGGTAGATGGCCTGGAGGGAGTCGAGGGAGCGGCCGTTCAGACCCTCGCCGCGCCCGAAGTCCTGGAAGACGCCGGGCGGGACGGTCGGGCGTCCCTCCGAGTGCTCCAGGTGCTGCACGAACACCTCGATGGCGCGGCGGATGCCGACCAGGGCCATCGGCTCGCCGGAGTCGTCGAGGACGACGGGCAGATGCGGGTACTCGCGCTGGATCTCGCGGAGGATCTCCTCGGCGAGTGCGGGCGCCTCGGCCATGGCGATGGCGGCGAACCGGCGCACCTGGAAGCGCGGTACGTCGTGCCAGGCCGAGCGCGTCGTGACGGTTGCGGTGCGGGCGGCCGTCACGTCAACTCCCCTGGCCGGCTCGCTCGTACGTGATCAGGGGGGTGTTCGGCTGGTCGGGTGTGGCTTCGAGCAGCGCGACCACGCCCAGCGCGGCGCCCACGGCGAGGGCGGCGGCGAGCGCGACGGTCAGCGCGGCAGCGAGCAGTCTGGACATCGCAGGGTCAGCCTCTCTGTCCGGATTCGTCCGGAGGTCGTCCGGAGGTTGCCCCACCCCGGCACCCCGTCCCTGCCTGTCGCGCCCAGTCTCGACAAGCATTGACACCCCGTCAAGAGCGGCCTACGGTTCCCGGCCCAGCCGCACGTGCGCATCCCGCCGCCGTGCCGGCCCTCTCGTACGTCGAGCCGTCCCAAGCCACTGGAGTGCCCGGATGCGCCGTACAACCTCTCCCTTTTCCCTGGTCCTGCTGGGTCTCGGCACGTTCCTGCTGGTGCTGGCGCCGCTGCTCGCCTGGTACGTGGAACCGCGTGCCGCGGTCAACCCGATCGACATCGACACGACCGCCGTCTACACCGGCCGGGGCAGCGTCTTCGACACCGACCGGATCGAGACGGTGCCCGACCGCAGGATCACCGTGACCCAGCGGGTGCGGGGCAACGTCGAGGACAGCGAACGCAGCGGCAACGCGATCTGGGACGTGACGACCACGGTCGACACCGACAAGTCGCTGCCGGCCGCCGATCCGCACGACGCGCTGGACTTCGTGCCGCACCGCTGGGTGATGGACCGGAAGACCACGCGGCCGGTGCACTGCTGCGGGGAGAAGCCGTACATCGAGGGCGAGGCGTATCTGAAGTTCCCCTTCGACGTGCAGAAACGCTCCTACCAGTGGTGGGACAACACCCTCGGCGACACGGTCGTGCTGCGCTACCGGGGCACCGCGAAGATCCAGGGCTACACCGGCTACCGGTTCACCGGCTCCGTGCCACCGACGAGGACCGGCACCCGGATGGTGCCCGGCAGCCTCGTCGACCAGCCGGACCGGCCGCAGGTGCTGGCCGAGGAGTGGTACTCCAACCACGGCTTCGAGCTGGTCGTGGACCAGGCGACGGGCCGCGTGATCTACGCGCAGACCGGTCCGCGGCGGACCCTGCGGGCGCCGGGCGGGAAGAAGGACGCGGCGGTGCTGCTGGACAGCCGGAAGGTCTCGTTCACCAGCGGGACGCAGAAGGAAGCGGTGCGGCAGGCGAAGCGGGACAGCGGGCAGCTGCGGCTGGTGGGCACGACGTTGCCGATCGGGGCCGCGGCGGCCGGCTTCGTGCTCGCCGTGGTGGGTGGCGTTCTCGTGGCGCGTGGGCGGAAGGAGCCGGAGAACCCCGTTCCGGCAGAAAGGTCCGATACGCCCCAGCCCACCCTCACGATGTGATGTGACGTCAGCTTCAACAAAGCCCGAAATTGTCACGTCGGTGAGTAGCCGTGGCGAACGTCCGGGCGAAAACTGTCCAACCCCACCCGAGCACATCCCGTCCACACTCCCCTCCCAGGAAGAGCTCAGGCCCCCCATAGGCCGCCCCTTGCGACGACCACCCCCCACGTTTTCCCCACGCTGAGTTCCGCACCCCGAGACGAGTTGGAGCACCCATGCCCCAGCACGTACCGTCCGCGCTGCACACCGCGTCCCCCAGCGCGCCGCAGCACTCTCCGGCGCTCCCCCCACATCCGCGCCGGATCGTCTTCCTCGCCCATCGTGATCTGGACAACCCGTCCGCCGGCGGCTCCGAGCTGCTGGTGGACCGGCTCGCCGACGGCCTGACCCGCCTGGGCCACCAGGTGACCCTGCTGTGCGGAGGGCCCGCCGCCCTCCGCGACTACCGGGTCGTGTCCGCGGGCGGCCCGTACGGGCACTACCTGCGCGCGAGATCGGCCTTCGCGCGCCGGATCGGCGACTGCGATCTGCTGGTGGAGGTGTGCAACGGCATGCCGTACCTGGCGCCGCTGTGGCATCGAGGGCCCACCCTGTGTCTGGTCAACCACGTCCACACGGATCTGTGGAAGATGCGCTTCGGCGGGCCGCTGGCACCGGCGGCACGGATCGGCCGAAGACTCGAACACTGGGCCCTGACGGGGGCGCAGCAGCGGAACCTGCTCGTCGCCGTGTCCTCCTCGACCGCCCACGCGCTCCGGGCGATCGGCGTCGAGCGGGACCGGATCAGGGTCGTGCACAACGGGGTCGAGGAGCCTGGCCCGCGGGCCGATCGCTCCGCCGAGCCGTTGTTCGTCGCCATCGGGCGCCTGGTCGAGTACAAGCGGGTCGATCTGCTGCTGCGGCTCTGGGAGCGGGTGCGGCCGGTGACCGGCGGCCGGCTGGTGATCGTCGGTGACGGGCCCGAGCGGGAGCGGCTGGAGCGGCTCGCCGGTGAGGGTGTGGAGTTCACCGGGTATGTGACGGAGGCCGAGAAGCACCGACTGCTGTGCGCGGCCTGGTTGTTGCTGCATCCCTCGGCGGTGGAGGGGTGGGGTCTCGTCGTGACGGAGGCCGCGGCCCGGGAGACGCCGAGTGTGGCCTTCGACGTGCCGGGACTCAAGGACTCCGTGGTGGACGGTGAGACCGGGGTCCTCGCGCGCGGTGAGTCCTCGTTCGCCGCGGCATGGTGTGCGCTGACCCTGTCCGGGCGGCAGCGGGAGCTGATGGGCAAGGCGGCCCGGGAGCGGGCGGCGCAGTTCCGGTGGGACCGTACGGTCCGGCAGTTCAGGGCCGTCGCCACGGAGGCGGTGAAGGGCTGGGCCCCGTGACACCGCCCCCGCGCCCACGGGGCGGAGCCTCACATGTCACCGCCCCGCGCCCACGGGGAGGCACCTCCCGGCGCCCCGCCTGGAAGGATCCGTCGTTCCGACGCTCCCTCGCCCTGTTCCGCGTGTTCCGCCACGAGCAGGACGACCCCGAGGCCTGCTACTCCCTGCTGGCCCGCGACGCCGCCGACCAGGTCGAGGCCTACGACGGGCCCGTCGCCGGGCGTACCGTCCTCGATGTCGGCGGCGGCAGCGGGTACTTCACCGAGGAGTTCCGGCGCCGCGGGGCGCACGCGTTCCTCTTCGAGCCCGACCCGGCCGAGCTCGGCGGGAAACCCCCCGCCACGGCGGTCGTCGCCGACGGCTACCTGCTGCCGCTGAGGGACGGTGTCGCAGACGTCACCTTCTCCTCCAACGTGCTGGAGCACGTGGCCGATCCGGAGACCTTCCTCAGCGAGCTGGTCCGGGTGACGCGGCCCGGCGGGCTGATCTACGTGTCGTTCACCAACTGGCTGT
Source organism: Streptomyces sp. NPDC037100 (assembly GCF_055606225.1). Classification (NCBI taxonomy): domain Bacteria; kingdom Bacillati; phylum Actinomycetota; class Actinomycetes; order Kitasatosporales; family Streptomycetaceae; genus Streptomyces; species Streptomyces sp. NPDC037100. The sequence continues at coordinate 375,794 of NZ_JBVJSX010000001.1, forward strand.
CGCCGTGGGGCGGGCACGAGTGGGCCCCCTGGCACTGGTTCGGTGCCGAGCGGGCCCGGGCCCGCTACGTGCGACGGACGGGCAGGCCCGCCAAGCACACGCTCGGCGAGAACCTGTTCGCGGTGCACATCGGCTCCACCCTGCGGCAGGTGCGCGCCCGCGACGACGTCACGATCGTCTCGGCGCGCTCCCGCTACTGGCCGTTCCTCGCGGAGACCGTCGTCAAGGCGCCCGGCATCCGCGAGTTCGCCACCTGGAACCTCCTCCTCATCCTGCGGCGGTGTGCTACATGACAACCACGGTCCAGGCTCCTCCCCCGGCGGCCGTCCCCACCACCGCGACCACCGCGGGGCCGCCCGACGGCCCCCGGTCGCGGCGCTGGCTGCCGGCTTTCTGGGCCGTGGTGTTCGTGTTGTTCCTCGCGGTGCAGCCGGGGCGGCAGACCTTCGACACCAAGCTCGGGGTCACGGTCGATCCGGGGCAGTTCCTCGCCGATCTGGGTCAGTTGTGGCACGACCGGGCCGGGTTCGGCGGGATCCAGGACCAGTACGTCGGCTATCTGTGGCCGATGCTGCCGTTCTACTGGCTGTGCGACCTCGTACGCCTGCCGGTGTGGCTGGCGGAGCGGCTGTGGTTGTCGCTGATCGTGTCCGTCGCCTTCTGGGGTGCGTTGCGGCTGGCGGAGCGGCTGCGGGTGGGGAGCGGGGCGTCCCGGCTGCTGGGTGCGGTGGCGTATGCGCTGTGGCCGGTGTTCACGACCGTCATCGGGTCGACGTCGGCCGCCGCGCTGCCCGGGGCGTTCCTGCCGTGGGTGCTGCTGCCGCTGACAGACGAGCGCTACGCCGCCCGGGTCGCGGCCCTGCGCTCGGCGCTGCTCGTGCCGTTCATGGGCGGGGTGAACGCGTCGGCGACGCTGGCCTCCCTGCTGCCGGTCGGGCTGTATCTGCTGTCCCGGCCGCCCGGCCCCCGGCAGCGCAAGCTGATCGCCTGGTGGGCCCCGGCCGTGATCGTGGTGACCGCCTGGTGGTGGGTGCCGCTGCTGCTGCTCGGGGTCTACGGCGAGAACTTCCTCCCCTATATAGAGACCGCGCAGACGACCACGGACACCATGTCGGCGACCGAGGCGCTGCGCGGCGCCGGGAACTGGGTCGCCTATCTGCACCTCGGTGAGGCGTGGCTGCCGGCCGGGTGGGCCGTGGCCTCCTCCGTCGTCGTGATCCTCTGCTCGGCGCTGGCGGCCGGGCTCGGGCTCGCCGGACTGGCCCGGCGGGACATGCCCGAGCGGCGGTGGCTGGTGCTGACGGTGCTCGTGGCCGCGCTGGTGCTGCTCGCCGGGTACGGCGGGGCGTTCGGGGCGCCGTTCCACGGGGTCGTGCAGGGCTGGCTGGACGGGTGGCTGTCGCCGTTCCGGAACATCTACAAGTTCCAGACCGGTGTGGCGCTGGCGCTCGTGCTGGGCCTGGCGCATCTGGTGGGGGTGGCCGCCGAGCCGCGCGGGGCCCGGCAGATGCGCGGCCGGCGCTTCGCCCCGCTGGTCGCGGCCGTGCTGATCCTGCCCGGACTGCTGTGGCCGTACCTCAACGGCTCGATCCTCAACCCGGGTTCGTTCCAGAAGCTCCCCACGTACTGGCAGGCCACGGCCGACTGGCTGGAGAAGTACTCCCCCGACTCGCGTGCCCTGGTCGTCCCGGCGACCGCGCACGGCCTCTACACCTGGGGTTCCCCCGTCGATCAGCCGCTCGACGTGCTCGCCGAGTCGCGGTGGGCGCAGCGCGACTACGTGCCGTTCGGCACGCCCGGCAACCGGCGCGCGATGGACGCCGTCGAGCAGGCCCTGCTGTCCGGCGCCCAAGTGCCCGGACTGGCCGACTACTTGAGCCGGGCGGGGCTGTACTACGTCGTCGTACGCAACGACCTCGACCCCGACCAGATCGGCTATGTGCCCACCGCGACCGTCAAGCGCACCCTCGAACAGTCGGGGTACGAGCGGGTGACGGGACTCGGGCCGGTGATGACCGGCGGCCGGATCGCGCAGGACGCGCCGCTGCAGGTCGAGGGGCTGTACGCGCGGCAGCGGGCCGTGGAGATCTACCGGCCGACGGGCGAGGACGTGGTCCGGCCGGGGCAGGCGGGGCTCGCCCCGGTCGCCGACACGGCCGTGGTGTCCGGCGGGCCCGAGGCGCTGCTGCCGCTGGCGGAGCGGCTGCGCGGGCGGGCGACCGTCCTGGCCGGCGACAACCATCCCGGGCTCGGCACCCCGGCCGTGCAGGTGCTGGGCGACGGGCTGCGGCGGGCGGACACCCGGTTCGGGCTGGTCAACGCCGGTACGTCGTACACGTACACCCGCGACGAGCGCAACGCGCCGGACGCGCTGCAGGACCCGGGCGGGAAGCCGCGCCAGATCCTGCCCGCCGAGGGCACCGATCACCAGACGGTGGCCGAACTGCGCGGCGCCCGCTCGGTGTCGGCGTCCTCGTACGGCAACTGGCTGTTCCATCTGCCGCAGTACGACCCGGTGAACGCCTTCGACGGCAACCCGGACACCGCGTGGGCGGAGGGCGCGCCGGACACGCCGGACGGGCAGTGGCTGCGCATCGGCTTCACCGGCTCCTACGACATGCCGTCCTCCTTCAAGGTCACGCCGCTGCCGCAGGAGAGCGTGCGCGCGGCGGCGACGAAGGTGCGGGTGGAGACCGAGAAGGGCACGCGGACCGGCTTCCTGCAGCCCGACGGCACCACCCAGCGGGTCAAGGCGCCCGCGGGCGCGACGCGGTGGATGAAGCTGACGATCGTGGACTCCGTGGAGCGCCGGTCCGGGCTGACCGGCGCGGGGTTCTCCGAGATCGACCTGCCGGACGTGCAGGTGACACGGTTGCTGCGGCTCCCGGTGGACGCCGAGGACGCCTCCGCGGCCGCGACCGTGGTCTCCCTGCACCGCGTCTCCGACCCCACGGGCCTGTCCGCGACCGGCACCGAGGCGGGTCTGCACCGCCGCTTCACGACCCCGGCCGCCGGGACGTACGAGGTGAAGGCGAGCGCGGTGCCCGTGCCGGGCGCGGAACTCGACGAGCTGCTCTACGAGGTCGCGCCCGAGCAGCAGTCCCGGATCGTCGCCACCGCCGACTCCACGGCGCGCCTCGGCGCGGGCCTCGCGGCACGCAACCTCACCGACGGTGACCTGACGACGGCGTGGATCGCGGGCGACCGGCCGACGATCCACCTGCGCTGGGAGGGCAAGCAGCCGGTCGGCGAACTGGTCCTGGCGCCCGCGGGCGGTCTGTCCGCCCGCGCGTCCGAGGTGCACATCAGCTCCCCGGACGGCGCGGCCATCGCCGGCGCCGACAAGAACGGCTGGGTCCGCTTCCCTCCGATCACCACCGACCGGCTCGACATCACGATCACCGAGACGGCCCCGCTGACTCTGCACAACCCGGTCGCCGACGAGGACCTGCGCCTCCCGGTCGGCCTCACCGAGGCGTACGTCCCGTCCCTCGACCAGTACCGCACCCCGCAGCCGGACGGTACCCGGAAGTTCTCCCTGCCCTGTGGCAAGGGCCCGGTCGTGGCGCTGGACGGCGAGCTGTACGAGACGGGCGCGAAGGGGACGGTGCGGGATCTGGTCGAGCGGCGGGGCGTGGAGGTGACGCTCTGCCAGGAGGGCCGGGACGACACCGGGGTGCGGCTGGACGCCGGCGAGCACCGCCTGGAGGGCGGCGACGCGGGCCCGCTCGCGCTCACGGACGTGACGCTGACCCGCGGCACGGTCCCCGAGGCCGCCGCGGCCGGACGCGACCTGCGGATCCGGGACTGGCTGGGCGACCGGCGCGCAGTGACGGTCGGCTCGGGCGCGGCCTCGTATCTCACCACGTACGAGAACTTCAACGACGGCTGGCGGGCCACCCTGAACGGCAAGGAGCTGACCCCGGTGCGGCTGGACGGCTGGCAGCAGGGCTGGCGGGTCCCGGCCGGGGCGGGCGGTGCCGTCGAGCTGTCCTACGAGCCGGCCACGACGTACGACGCCGCCCTGATCGGCAGCGGTGCCGGCATCGCGGTCCTGCTGGGCCTGGCGCTGTGGCGCCGCCGCGCCCCCAACCCGGACGCGGCCCAGCCGGCCCCGCCGCTGCCCGGTCTGTGGCTGGGCACGGTGGCGCTGACGCTGGTCGGGGTGGTGATCGCGGGCTGGTTCGCGCTGCTGGTCCCGGCGCTGGCCCTGCTCGCCGCGCGGCGGCACGCCCTGCTGGTGCCGATCGCGTTCGCCGCCCTGGCGGCCGCCGGGACCGCCGCCGCCTTCGGCGCCGGGGAGCCGGTGGGCGCGGGCCGGGGCGCGTTCGGCCACCTGGCCCAACTGCTGGCGCTGATCGGCCTGTTCGCGGGGCTGGTGAGCCTGCGCGAGGGGCCGCCGCCGGAGGCGCCGACGCAGGAACTGCCGAGGACGGACACCGGGGAGGGCAGGACCGTATGACGGCACCGGTACGCATCCCGTTCCCGGTGGTGGACGAGGTGTCCCGGCACTGCCTCCAGGAGGCGGAACCGGAGACGGTCCACATCGAGGTGCACCTCCCGGGCCCCCTCGACCAGGGGCGTCTGCGCAAGGCGTTCCTCGAAGCCCTGCACCGGCATCCGCGGATCCTGATGCGGGAGGCGCGGGGGCCCTGGTACCGGCGGCAGTACGAGTGGGAGCTGACGCCGGAGCCCGACGTGGAGGTGGTGACCTTCGTCCCGCCGGGCCCCAGAGCCCTGCAGGACGCCAGGACCCGGGCCCTCACGAACGCCCCTCCCCTGTCGATGTCCCCGCCGATCCGGCTGGACGTGGTGGACTCGGTCCTCCTGCTCACCGTCAACCACACCGCCCTGGACGGCCCGGCCTGCCTGCGCGTCCTGGCCACGGCCGCCGAACTGTACGGGGGCCGGGACAACTCCCCGGCGGCGCCCCCGAGCCGCCCCGCCGAACCCCGACGGGAAGTCCCGGACACCCCGGCCGGCTGGTCACCCCCCGCTCGGGTGGCGCACGGCACGCCCGAGCCCTCCCCCGGCAACGGCGTGCTCGTCACCGAGCTGCCCCTCCCGCACCGCCCCAAGGGCTCCCCGTACACCGTCAACGACCAGCTCATGGTCACCACGGCCCTGACCATCGCCCACTGGAACCGGGAGCACGGCGCCCGCCCCCGGCCCCTGCGCATCACGATGCCCGTGGACGACCGGCCCCGCGACACCACGATGCCCATCGGCAACGGCACCCGCCTGGTGGAAGTCCCGTACGCGCCAGGGGAACTGGACGTCACCGACATGCCGGCCCTGCTGCGCCGCACCGCGGAGCGCACCCGTGCCCTCAAATCCCTCCCCCGCCCCCAACTCGGCCACGGCGCCGCCCTCCTGACGGCCCCCTGGGCGCCCGTGGGGGCCCGCGCGGCCCTCACCCGCACCCTGCGCAGGGCCGCCGCGCCCTGGACGTCGACGACCCTGCTCAGCAACATCGGCCGGATCCCGTACCCGCTGGACTTCGGGGAGGAGGCGGGCCGGGCGCACGCGGTCTGGTTCTCCGCCCCGGCCCGGATGCCGCGGGGGCTGACGGTGACCACCGCCTCCACGGCCGGCCGTCTCCATCTGGCGCTGCGCTGGTCGAAGGCGCTGCTCAGCCACGGCGACGGGGCCCACCTCCGCGACCTCTTCGAGCACTATCTGCACACCACGGAGGTGACCCCGTGACGGCACCGACCACCACCGGCGCCCCGCCCCGCGACCTGCGCGACTTCTACGAGAACCCCGCCGTGCCGGTCGCCTCCGGCACCCCGCGCAGCCTGCGCCAGGCGCGCATGCTGGCCCGCGCCCTCGGACCGGCGGCCCGCGCCCCCCGGACCGTCCTCGACATCGGCTGCGGGGACGGCACCGCCGCCGCCACCGCCGCGCCGCTCCTGCCCGGCCACCGCGTCATCGGCGTCGACTGGTCCCAGGACGCCCTGCGCCGCGCCCGCACCCGCATCCCGTACGCGGTGCGCGGCGAACTCACCGGCGGCGGGCTGCCGTTCGCGCCCGGCTCGGCCGACGCGGTGCTGTTCAGCGAGGTCGTCGAGCACCTCGTCGATCCGGACGCGGCCCTCGACGAGATCCGGCGGATCCTGCGCCCCGGCGGGCATCTGATGCTGTCCACACCGAACCTGGCCGCCTGGTACAACCGCGGCCTGCTGCTGGCCGGTGTGCAGCCGGTGTTCTCGGAGGTCAGCCTGCGCGGCATCCACGGCCGCCCGGGCAAGGAGGTCGTGGGGCATCTGCGGCTCTACACCGCCCGCGCGCTGAAGGAGTTCGTCGCCGCGTCCGGATTCGACGTCGTACGACTCGAAGGGGCTCCCTTCCACGGCGTGCCGCGCCCGCTGCGGCCGCTGGACCGGCTGGCCTGCGCCCGGCCGCAGCTCGCGTCGATCCTGCTGCTGCACGCCAGGAGGACGTAGCCCATGTGGTGGGGAGTGGCCGCGGCCCTGCTGGCGAACACCCTGTACAGCCTGGGCTTCGTGCTGGAGAAGCGGGCGCTCACCGCCCTGCCCGAGGTGACGATCCGGCAACCGGCCCGGCTGCTGCGCCTCGTCATCGGCAGTCCCCTGTGGATCGGCGGTTCCCTGTCCCTGGCCGCCGGTTTCGCCGCGCAACTCGTCGTCTACCGCACCCTGCCGATCGCCGCCGCGCAGGGCATCTTCGTCTCCGGCCTGGTGCTGCTGGTGCTGCTGTCGGCGCGGCTGCTCGGGGAGGAGACGTCCGGCCGGGAACGGTACGCGCTGGGCGCGATCCTGCTGGCGCTGCTGATGGTGGTGCTGTCGCTGCGGGAGGGAGCGGACACCGTCGGCCAGGACGCGCCCTACCCGCTGGTTCTGCTGGTGTCCGTGCCGTCGCTGGCGGCCGGGGTGTGGCTGTACGGCTCCGCCGAGCGGCGCACCCGCAACCGGCACCGGCGCCCGACCACCGGCGTCGAGTACGGCGTGGCGGTGGGCCTGCTGTACGGGGTCAGCTCGCTGGCCATCAAGGGCGTCGCCGGCCGTCTGACCACCGACGGCATCGGCGGTGCCGTCCTGGACCTGCTGAGCTCCCCGTATCCCTATCTCCTGGCGTTCACCGGTGTGTTCGGCCTGGTGATGTCGCAGGCGGCGCTGCAGCGCTGCCGGGCCTCGCTGATCGTGCCGGTGTGCACGACCGTGACGAGCCTGTTCACGGCGGTGCTCGGCACGCTGTCGTTCGGCGAGGCCCTGCCGGACGAGCCGCTGCGGCTCGCGCTGCGGGTGGCGGGCACGGCCCTGGCGGTGGCCGTGCTGCTGACCATGCCGAAGCACGACACCTCTCCCCAACCCTCCCCACCCGCCAAGGAGCTGACCTCACCGTGAAGCCCGACGACCCGCTGCTGAAGATCCTGGCGTGCCCGATCGACAAGGGCCCGCTGCATCTGCTCGCCGAGGAGGCCGGGCGGGAGGAGGCGCTGTACAACCCGCGCCTGCACCGCCGTTACCCGATCACCGACGGCATTCCGCAGCTGCTGCCGTCCTCGGGCGAGCAGGTGCCGGACGACGAGCACGAGGAACTCCTCAAGAGGATGGCACCGTGACCAGCCTGGCGGCCCGCGTCGCCCCCCTGCTGCCCACCCGCCTGGTGGCCGCGACGGCCCGGGCGCTGTACCCCCGGTTCGAACCGGAGCTGGCCCGGCTCGCCGAGCTGTGCCCGCCCGGCTGCGGTACGGCGGTGGACGTGGGCGGCTGGTACGGGCCCTGGACGCACCGCCTGTCCGGCCTCGCCGAGCAGGTCGTGACCATCGAGCCGGTGCCCCATCTGGCCCGGCTGCTGGCCGCCGCCGCCCCGCCGAACGTCCGGGTGATCCGCGCGGCGGCCTCGGACCGGCCGGGCATCGCCCGGCTGTGGCTGCCGCCGGACGACTCGGGCGACCGGGGCGTGTCCTCGCTGGTCCGGCGCGACATCCACGGCCGCGCGCTGGACGTGCACTGCGTCACGCTGGACGAACTGGGCCTGCGCGACGTCGGCTTCGTCAAGATCGACGTGGACGGCAACGAGCTCGCGGTGCTGCGCGGCGCGACGGGCCTGCTGGCCCGTGACCGGCCGGCCCTGTTCGTGGAACTGGAGTCCCGTATCCAGCCGATCGCGCCGGTGGTGACCTATCTGTCGCTGCTCGGCTACGACGGCTGGGTCCTGCCCGGCGACACCTGGGTGCCGCTGGCGAAGTTCCCCCTGGAGAGCCACCAGGCGGACGCGTCCTACGTCGTCTCCCACGGCCTGCTCCGCCGGGTCCTGCCCTCCCCCCTCCTGCGGGGCCCGCGCTACGTCAACTCCGTCCTGTTCCTGCCCGACGGCCGCCGCCCCGGCAGGGCCCCCGTGGGCGACGATGGGTCCCATGCCCTCCGGAAAGCACCCCGCTAGCCCCTTCACGCCGCTCGACTTCCAGCTGGTGCTGCTGCGCCGCATGGCCGACCACAACCCCGGGCTGGTGGAGGACGCCCGCCATCGGCTGGGGGTGTCCATCGCGGACATGCGCGAGGCGAACAAGCGCTGGCAGGCGATGGTCCGCTCCCCGCGCTCCCGTGCGCCGCTCTCCCGCTACCGTTCGGTGCTGGGCGAGCCGGAGTCGCGTACGCCGCGCCGGATCGGCGATCTCGACTGCGAGGCCTGGCTGTGGCCCGTGCCCCTCTGGCCCTCCTTGCGCTTCGAGGTGCTGACCGCCCCGAACGGCGCGGTGTGGAACGAGTGGCTGGTGCGCGCCCCCGGTGCCCGGGGCCCGGAGCTGCGCACGCTCGACGATCTCACCCCCTGGTCCTGCACGGTCGACGAGGCGGCCCGTGCCTTCGCCCCCGCCCGTCCCCTGGAGGGCACGGCTCCGACCCGGTGGGGGCTGGCGTTCACCGCGCCGGACGCGCACGGGGTGCGGCAGGAGGCCGTCGCGGAGTTCACCTGGGGGCTGGTGCAGCGGGTGTCCGTCACCGGCCGTCAGGGCTGAGGCGCTGCGACCCGGCCGAGGGCCGGGAGGAACTGGTCGTAGAAGGCGGTCTTGAGGTGCAGGGCGCGCTCCTCGGTCTCGCGGAAGGCCTCGGCCGAGCCCTGCCGCCCGAGGAGGTCGCTGATCCGGGTGGCCAGACGGTCGGAGTGGGTGGCCGACAGCAGGGAGACGGCGGTGAGGGGGTGGGCCTTGGCGTCGTGGACGTAGTGCGGGTAGTAGAGGCGGGAGCGGTTGCGGCCGCCCTCGCCCGCCAGCACCGGTTCCATGCGCCGCCACAGGTGCTCGTACTCGACGGACACCAGGACCTCGCCCCAGAACCGCAGGAACGTCAGCAGCCGCAGGTCGGCGTCGACGTGGCCGCCGGCGTCGGCGTCGGCGTCGGCGTCGGCGATGACCGTACATCGCGACTTTGGGCCAAGTGGGGGATATCCGCCAGTAGTTCGTCCGGATACATGAGTCCTAGACCGGGTCCGCACGCGGGTTCTTCGCCGGTACGCACCACCGGGCGAGAGCCGCCGCCGTCAGACAGGCGAGCGCTCCGATGCCCATGCTTGTCCGGATCCCCGCTCCGTAGTCCGCGGCCGAGGCGAGCAGACTGCCGCCGAGCGCGACACCGGTGGCGCTGCCGACCTGGCGGGTGGTGTTGAACAGGGCGGAGGCGGCTCCCGAGTAGGCCGGGGGCGCGGCACCCATGACGGTGGCGGTCGATCCGGTGAGGGCGAAGGACGTGCCGAAGCCGGCCGCCATCATCGGGAGCACCAGGAGCCCGTAGGCGGGGTCGGAGCCCGCCGCGGCCCAGCCGGCCAGCCCCAGTGCGGCCAGGAGCATGCCCGAGACGACCAGGGGGCGGTGGCCGGTACGGCGGGACAGCCGGCCGGACAGCACCGAGGCGAACATGGTCATCGCCACCGCGGGGAACAGTGCAAGGCCGGTACCGAGGGCGCTGTAGCCGCGCTGGTGCTGGAACTCCAGGCTGGCGGTGAACAGCATCCCGTAGAAACCGAAGTTGAACAGCAGGCCGATGAGGGCCCCGCCGCTCATGGTGCGTGAGCGCAGCAGGCCCAGCGGGAGGGCCGGGGACCGGGCCAGCCGCTCGCGCAGGGCGAAGGCCGCGGCGGCCAGGACGGCCAGAGCGAGCCCGGCGAGGACGGCCGGGTCGGACCAGCCACGCCGCCCGGCCTCGTTGAGGGCCGCCGTCAGCAGGGCCACCGCGGCGACGACCGCGGCCTGCGCCGGCCAGTCGATGGCCCGGTCGGCGCGCCGGGGCGAGCGGGTCACGTGCCGCAGGGTCAGCGCCAGACAGGCCGCGCCGACGGGCAGGTTGACGAGGAACACCCAGCGCCAGCCCACCGTGGAGACGAGCAGCCCGCCCAGCAGCGGCCCGGCGGAGGCCGCGATGCCGGCCATCGAACCCCACAGCCCGAAGGCGCGCGAGCGTGCGTCCGGCTGGGGGTAGGACTGCTGGAGCAGGGCCAGGGACCCTGGCACGATCAGCGCCGCACCGAGTCCCTCCACCAGCCTGGCCACCACCAGGAAGGAGGCACCGGGCGCGAGCGCGCAGGCCGCGGAGGACGCGGTGAACACCGCCACGCCCCAGCAGAAGACCCGCCGGTTGCCCAGCCGGTCCCCCAGCGCCCCGCCCGTCAGCAGGAACCCGGCGAGGACCAGCGTGTACCCGTCGGTGATCCACTGGACGCCGGTGAGCGAGGCCGACAGCTCCCGCCCGATCACCGGCACGGCGACGTTGATGACCGTCACGTCCAGGATCACCATGAAGTACCCGGCGCACACCGCCAGCAGCGGTGCCCGGGACTGTCGCTCGGAGGGCATGGTGGTACCACTACACCAAGAGCCTCATCCAGGGACGTATGCCCCGCGCACCGTGCTCAGCCGGCGGAGGCCAGCACCGCCTGCACGACCCTCGGCAGGGAGTCCGGGTGCAGACTCAGGAACAGGTTCGGCTCGATCAGCTCCAGCTCCATCACGCACGGCTCGCCGTCCGGCCCGGTGGCGAGGTCCACGCGCGCGTACAGCAGCTCCGCGTCCCCGGGCACGGCGGCCAGCGCCCGCTCGGCGACGGCCAGTTCGGCCGCGGTCGGCTCCCAGGCGCGCAGGTCGGGGTGGGCGACCTTGTCGGCGTCGTACGGCGTGCCCGGCGCGAGCACGGCGCCCTTGACACTGGCGTGCAGCAGGCGCCCGCCGAAGAACTGCAGGGCCCGCTCGCCGTGCGTGTCGATGCCGCTCAGGTAGGGCTGCACCATGACGGTGAACCCCTCGGCGTGCATGCGCTCGATCTGCCGTACGGCGGCGTCCCGCTCCCCGGCCGGGTAGCGGGCGGCGTAGCGGGCACCGGCCCCGGAGGCGGGCTTCACGACGTACTCGCGGTCGGCGGGCAGGGCGACGGGGTCGCCGGGCGCGAAGTACCGGGTGGGCACGGCGGGCACTCCGGCCTCGGCGAGCTGCCCGAGGTAGCGCTTGTCGGCGTTCCACCGCACGACCTCGACCGGATTGGCCAGCCGCGTCGCCTTCGCGCACCGCTCGGCCCACGCCGTGAACTCCCCGGCGCGCCAGCTGTAGTCCCACGTGGAGCGGAGGAGGGCGAGATCGAATCCGGCCCAGTCCACGCCCGGCTCGTCCCAGGCGACGGCCACGGCATCGGCCCCGGCTTCCCGCAGCGCGTCCACCAGCACCGGCAGGTCCCGGTCCTTGTGCTGCTCGCCGCGGGGGTCGTAGGTGACGACGGCGATGCGCGGGGTGCCGGCCACGGCGACTCCCTCTCGTACGGGCGATCGACTGGATGTCCGTCGCAGGCTAACAATCCCGTCCGGAACCGCGACACCCCGTTTGACCTTCACCTTCGGTGAAGCCCCAGCATCGGTGGCGGAACGACGGGCGATGAATCCGAGGAGTCGGGGAGCCGTATGGCCATGCTCACGATCGGCGGGCCCTGCTCCTGATGGCCCTCACCGGCGGGTCCCCCAGGGCCTGGGACCTCCGTCTGCACGACGCCCGTCCCGGCGACCGGTATCTGCTGTGCTCGGACGGCCTGTCGGGCGTCGTCCCCGACACCCGCGTCCGGCAGCTCCTCGCCTCACCCGCCTCCCCCGAGGAGACGGTGCGGGCCCTGGTCGAAGCGGCCAACACGGCGGGCGGCCCGGACGACGTCAGTTGTGTGGTGGCGGACGTGGTGGAGACCGCGGGCCGCGCCGGCGTCCAGGACTCCCCCGGTTCCCGGTCCAGCAGCCGCACACTCGGTGAGCAAGCTGTGGGCCGCCGGCGTCACGGCCGCGTCGGTCAACGGCGCGCTCGTCCTCGCCGCCGCACCGGACGTCGACCGGTGAACGTTTCTTCCGGCATCTGATGGTGTACGGAGGGATCGTGGTCGCGGTCGTCCCGGCGGCGGCCTGGCCGATGATGGCCGTCCCCGGCTGGGGACAGCCGTACGGTGCCCCGTGAACAAGGCAACAGCTAAGGAGATGTGCCGCGTGACCTCCCTCTTCCCGGCCCTGACCAGCGGCTCCGCCGACGCGCCCGCCCTGCGGTTCGGCGAGCGCTCCCTGACGTACGGCGAGCTCGCCGCCGCGGCCGGTGCGACGGCGGAACGCGTCGGGGACGCCCGCCGGGTCGCCGTCTGGGCGACGCCCACCATGGAGACCGCCGTCGCCGTCGTCGCCGCGCTGCTGGCCGGGGTCCCCGCCGTGCCGCTCAACCCCAAGTCCGGCGAGAAGGAGCTCGGGCACATCCTCACCGACAGCGCCCCCGACCTGGTGCTCACGGCGCCCGACGACCAACTCCCGGCTCCCGTGAGGGATCTGCCCCGCCTCGACGTCGACGTCCACGCCTCCGGCCCCACCCCCGAGGAGCACGCCGCCGACGACGACCCGGCCCTGATCGTCTACACCTCCGGCACCACCGGCCCGCCCAAGGGCGCCGTCCTCCCGCGCCGGGCCGTCGCGAGGACCCTGGACGCCCTGGCCGACGCCTGGCAGTGGACCGGCGACGACGTGCTCGTCCACGGACTGCCGCTGTTCCATGTGCACGGCCTGGTCCTGGGCACCCTCGGCCCGCTGCGGCGCGGCGGGTCGGTGCGCCACCTGGGCCGCTTCACCACCCAGGGCGTGGCCCGCGAGCTGAACGCAGGCGCGACCATGCTGTTCGGCGTGCCGACGATGTACCACCGCATCGCGGAGGCCGTGACGAGCGACCCGGAACTGGTGAAGGCGCTGACCGGGGCGCGGCTGCTGGTCTCCGGTTCCGCCGCGCTGCCGCTGCACGACCACGGCCGGATCGCGACCGCGACCGGGCGGCGGGTGATCGAGCGGTACGGCATGACGGAGACGCTGATGAACACCAGCGTCCGCGCCGACGGCGAGGCCCGCCCGGGCACGGTCGGCGTACCCCTGCCGGGTGTGGAGCTGCGGCTGGTCGAGGAGGACGGCTCGGAGGTCACCGCGTACGACGGGGAGACGGTGGGCGAGATCCAGGTGCGCGGGCCGAACCTGTTCACCGAGTACCTCAACCGCCCCGACGCCACCGCCGCCGCCTTCACCACCGACGGCTTCTTCCGCACCGGCGACATGGCGGTGCGCGACCCCGACGGCTACGTCCGGATCGTCGGCCGCAAGGCCACCGACCTGATCAAGAGCGGCGGTTACAAGATCGGGGCCGGTGAGATCGAGAACGCGCTCCTGGAACACCCCGGGGTGCGGGAGGCGGCCGTCACCGGGGAGCCGGACGCCGATCTGGGCGAACGGATCGTGGCGTGGATCGTGCCGGCGGATCCCCAAGCACCTCCCGGGCTCGAGGAGTTGGCGGACCATGTGGCGGGGCGGCTCGCGCCGCACAAGCGGCCGCGGGTCGTGCACCACCTCGACGCGCTGCCCCGTAACGACATGGGGAAGATCATGAAGCGGGCGCTGGCCCATGGCTGAGTCCCTCTCCGCCCGCGCGGTCGTCACCGCCCTCGCCGACGACGCCACCTTCGCCGAACTCCCCGCCCCCACCAGGAACTCCAAGCCCGACGGCCCGCTCGCCTGGCCGGGCTACGACGCCTCCCGCGCCCGTGCCGCCGAGCGCACCGGCGAGCAGGAGTCCGTGGTGTGCGGCACCGCCCGCGTCGGCGGCACCCGGGCCGTGCTGATCGCGTTCGAGTTCGGCTTCCTCGGCGGCTCCCTGGGCGAGCGCACCGGCGACCGGCTGGAGGCGGCGTACGCGTACGCCCGTGACCGCCGCTTCCCGGTGGTGCCGCTGGTGGCGACGGGCGGCAGCCGCATGCAGGAGGGCATGCTCGCGCTGACCCAACTCCAGCGCGTGGCCCGCCAGTCGGCGCTCACGCGGGAGGCCTCTCTCGCGCAGGTCGCGATCCTGCGCGACCCGACGACCGGGGGCGGCTGGGCCACCCTGGGCGCGGGCGCCGACGTGACGCTCGCGCTGCCCGGCGCCCAGGTGGGATTCGCCGGCTCCCGGGTGCGGCCGGCGGACGCGGACCCGGCGGCGTACACGGCGGAGGCACAGGTCGCGGCGGGCGCGGCGGACGCGGTCGTACGACCGGAGGAGCTGCGCGAGACGCTGGGGCGGTGGCTGCGGCTGCTGACGTGCCCGTCCACCACGCCCGCCCCGCCGCCCGAACCGCTCGGCGGGTCCACCGTGCTGCCCACCACGGGCTGGGACGCCGTGCGCCGCGCCCGCTCGCCCCGACGGCCGCGGGCCGCCGCCTACTTGGACGCCTACTTCACCGACCGGGTCGCGATCAGCGGCGACCGCTGCGGCGGCACGGACCCGGACGGCATGCTGTGCGGCTTCGGCACGCACGAGGGCCGTACGGTCGCGTACGCCGCGCAGACCGGGACCGCGACCCGCCCCGCCGGCTACCGCACCGCCGCCCGGCTGATCCGCCTCGCCGACCGGCTCGGCATCCCGGTGCTGACCCTCGTGGACACCCCGGGCGCGGCCAACGACGCGGAGGCGGAGCGGCAGGGCGCGGGCGCGGCGATCGCCGACCTGTTCGGCGTGGTCGCGGGCGCCCGCACCCCGATGACCACACTGGTGATCGGCGAGGGCGGCTCCGGCGGCGCCCTGGCCCTGGCAGCCCCCGGCAACACCTGGGCCACCCCCGACAGCTACTTCTCCGTGATCGCGCCGGAACTCGCGGCGGCCATCCTCAAACGGCCCCCGCGTGAAGTGGAGTCGACGGCGGACCAGCTGCGCATCCGGCCGCAGGACCTGGTGGAACTGGGGGTGATCCGGGGGACCGTCGGTGGGTGGGATCGGTGAATGCCCCCTGCGTCATCGCGTACCTTCCGTCACAATGGTGCTGCCCAGCGCAATCGAACGACGGGGGTGTCGTGGACGGCTTGGTCGAGTTCAGGACCGGTGACGGGGCCGTGGTCGCGGTCGAGGCCGTGGAGGAGCGGTCCGGTTCCCGCCTGGTCTCCCGGGGCGACGGCGCGGTCCAGGCGGCCCGCACTTTCGAGGGCGCCCTGGACGGGGTGCGGGCGGCGGCCGAGTCGGCGCTGCGCGTCTTCCGGGACGGCTCGCTGAGGCCCGACGGTGTGGAGATCGAGTTCGGGGTGAAACTGGCCGCCGAGACGGGCGCGTTCATCGCGAAGGGCACCGCCGAGGGGCATCTGGTGGTCAAGCTGACGTGGTCCCCGTCCGCCCCGGAGGCCGGCGCCGCCTCATGAGCAACGCCGTGAACAGCGCACCGGCGAGCGCTCTGCACAGCGCCGAGTGGCACGCCCGGGTCGAGTTACGGGGCCGGGTGGCCGGAGCGGGTTTCCTGGTCACCCCGAGCACGGTGCTGACGTGCGCCCATGTCGTGGGCGACGGCGAGGGCCTGACGGTGACCTTCACGGAGCGGCCCGGCAGCCCGCCCGTCCCCGCCCGGGTCGTCGCGCACGGCGGCTGGGGCGGCGGCGTCACCGACCCCGGCGACCTGGCCGTACTGGAACTGGACCGGGAGATGCCGATCGCCCCGGCCGCGCTGGCCCCGGTCGCCGCAGCGCACGGCGCGGCGGCCCGCAAGCTCGTCGTCTACGGCTTCCCCGCCGGCTTCGACGAGGGCACCCTCGCCGAATGCCGCGTCACCGCACCGCAGTTGATCAGACGGGAGTGGCTCCAGCTGGAGTCCTGGCACCAGGGCGGGCAGCCCCTGGCTCCCGGCTTCAGCGGGGCCGCGGTCACCCTGGCGGACAGCGGCGAGGTCGTCGGCATGGTCACGGCGGACTCCGGCAGCGGGCAGGTGCGTACCGGCCGGATGATGCCCACCCAGGTCATGGCGCGCTACTGGCAGGGCCTGCAGAGCCTGGTCCCCACCTCCGACCACACCAGCGCCGACCGGGCCCGGCTGCGTGCCCTGGTCGAGAAGGCGGCCCGCGCGGGCGTCGACTGCGACCCGGTGCGGCTGTACACGGCGGCGGCCGACCTGTTCGATCCCCCGCCGCCCGAGGAGGGGTTCGACTCACTGTGGTCGGCGGCCCTGTTCGTCCTGTGCGAACTCGACGGCCCCGGCGCCGCCCGGACCGTCGCCCGGTTCGCCGACCGGCTTCAGGCGCTGCTGCACACCCCGGCCGGGGAGCACTCGGCGCGGGAGGTGCCCGCCTGGTCGCCCATCCTGGTCGAGCTCGGGCACAGCGGAGCGGGCGACGGCCTGGTCCGCGTCGAGGTGTCCGCGTACAGCGGGGGACGGCGGCACCCGGTCGAGTCCGGCACGGTCGAGCAGCACCGGCTGCACGCCTACGTGCAGGAGGGGATCGAGGCGGCCTTCCGGTATCTGACCCCCGGCGCGGACGAGTTGGTCGCGTTCGCCCTGCCCCGGGACTGGCTGGACTGGCCGGTCGACCGCTGGGAGAGCGCCCCGGACGACGACACGCCGCTCGGCTGCGTCTACCCGCTGGTCGTCACCGACCACGCCCGGCGCAAGGCCAGCACCCGGCACGTGCTGACCCGGGCGTGGAAGCGCCTCGACTCCTGGCCGGGCGCGCGGATGCACCGAGTGGAGTGCGGTGGGCCGGAGGAGCCCGGGCGGCTGCGGTTGCGGCTGCGGCTGCACGACGCCTGTCTCGCCGGGTTCGGCCCCGCCCCGTCCGCCGTCCGCACCCGGCCCCACTTCGACATCTCGCTCGCTGCGCCGGCCCCGGTGATCGTGTGGTCGCGGGGTGGCTGCGGCTCCGGGCAGGAGGAGTGCGCCGGAACGGACGGCTGCACCGGCAAGGCATTCCTCGACGCGCTCGACGCGCACGTCATGGCCGTACCGCCCGCCGAACTCCCCCGCCACGTCCTCGCCCTGCGCGAGGAGGCCCTCGCGGAGGAGGACCACTGGGCCCGCGGCATCCAGCTGCTCTGGGACGACCCGCGGGTCTTCGCCGACCCGCACGCCGTCGCCGCGGCGCACACGAGGTCGCCGGTGGCCTGACCCTGCGCGACACCCCCTGCCCCGCCCGCACGCGACACCCCTGCCCACCCCACACGCGACACCCCTGCCCACCCAGCACGCGACACCCCTGCCCACCCCGCTGCGGCTCCCCCGAGAGACACCCGCACGAATCGGAGAGCGGAGACCACTTTCCATGCCGCACTGGTCCGTCTACACCGGCCGCGACGAGCCGCACGACGGCATCGACGACCTGCCCGCCCCGCCGCCCTGGCGTGCCTTCGACGGCGGGCCCGCGCTGCCGCCGCCGCACGACGGCGACGACGCGACGGCCGTCTCCCCCGACCGCGTGCACCGGGCGAAGTCGTACGTCGCCACCGAGGAGAGCGTCCGGCTCGTCAACGCCGCGCTCTGCCTGCGCCGCCCCCTGCTCGTCACCGGCCCGCCCGGCACCGGCAAGTCGTCCCTGGCCTACGCGGTGGCGCGCGAGCTGCGGCTCGGCCCGGTGCTGCGCTGGAACATCACCAGCCGCAGCTCGCTGTCCGACGGCCTCTACCAGTACGACCCGCTGTCCCGGCTGTACGCGGCCCGGGAGGGGCAGGACGCGGCCGGCGGTGTCGAGGACCACCTGCGCCTCGGCCCGCTCGGCACGGCCCTGCTCCCCTACGACCGGCCCCGCGCGCTGCTCGTCGACGAGATCGACAAGAGCGACCTCGACCTGCCGAACGACCTGCTGAACGTCCTGGAGGAGGGCCAGTACGAGATCCCGGAACTGGTCCGGGCCGCCCGGCACTCCGGCGACGGCGCGGCCGAGGTCCTCGCCGACGGCACGGACACGCCGGTCGCCGTCCGCCGCGGCCGGGTCCGCTGCCGGGCCTTTCCGTTCGTCGTGCTGACCAGCAACGGGGAGCGCGAGTTCCCGCCCGCGTTCCTGCGCCGCTGCGTCCGGCTGAAGCTGCGACGCCCCGGCCGCGACCAGCTCACCCACATCGTCCGGGCCCATCTCGACACGCCGCACGGTGACGCGGACCGTCTGATCACCCGCTTCCTGGAGCGGGCCTCCGGCGGCGAACTGGCCACCGACCAGTTGCTGAACGCCCTCTACCTCACGGGAGTGGCGGGGCTGGACGCCGAGTCCCGCGACGACCTCGCCGAGCAGCTGATGCCGTACCTCAGCGCGACGGCCGACGGCGATGGCTTCTGACGCCGGACCCGGGCCGTCCCCGGTCGCCCGGCTGGCGGCGGCACTGTCGGCGGCGGGCGCCGCGCCGACACCGCGGGAGATCGCCGAACTCCTCTGGCTGGCAGACCAGTTGGATCCGCCGGCCGGGGACTCCGAGACCGGCCGGCCGGTCGCTCCAAAGGCTCCTGTCACCGAGGGCGCCCCCTGCTCCGAGGGCGGCCGGCCGGTCGCTCCCGAGCCGCCCGCCGCCGGTGACGAGGCGCCCGGCCCCGCCGAGCAGGCCACCGCTGGCCCCGTACCCGCCGCCGTGCCCCCTGACCGGGCCACCGCCGACCGCGTCCCCCTCCGGCTGCCCGCCCCCCGCTCCCCGGACCGCCCACACCACCGCCCCGGCGGCGGATCGCCCCTCCTCGCGCCCGCGCCCCCGATGCTGCCCCACCCCCTCGCACTGCAGCGCGCCCTGCGTCCGCTGCAGCGCAAAGTGCCCTCCCCGCACGCGCGCCTGCTCGACGAGCGGGCGACGGCCGACCGGATCGCGCGGCTCGGCGCCCACCCGGGCGTGTGGTTCCCCGTGCTGCGCCCGGCCCCCGACCGCTGGCTGCGCCTGAACCTCGTGCACGACACCGGCCCCACCATGCCGGTCTGGCGGCCCCTGGTGAGCGAACTGCACACGGCGCTCGCCCAGTCGGGCATCTTCCGCACGGTCACCCTGCACCCGGCCACGGCAGACGGGAGGGCCCGTCAGGTCCCCGTCCTCGACGACGGCCGTACGGTCACCCTCGTCGTCAGCGACTGCATGGGCCCGCAATGGCGGCCGGGAGAGGCGGGCGAGCGCTGGTACCGCACCCTGCGGCGCTGGGCCCACCGCATGCCGCTCGCCGTGGTCCAGCCGCTCCCCGAACACCTGTGGGCCACCACGGCGTTGCCCGCCGAGCCCGGACTGCTGACGGCCCCGTCCAGCGCCGCCCCGTCGGCAACGCTCGCGTTCGCCCCGTACGACGCCTCACCGCCCCCGTACGACGCCCCGCCCTCCCCCTACGACGCCTCGCTCTCCCCCTACGACGCCTCGCCACCCCCGGACCTGGCCATCCCGCTACCGGTCCTGGAGCCGGGCGCCCCCTGGCTCGCGCACTGGGCCGCCCTGCTCGCCGACCCGGGCGGCGCCCGGACGCCCGGCGCGGCGGCCTGGCTGCCGCCCGCTCCGGTACCCCCCGCCGATCCCACCCCCGACATCACCACCGCCTCCGCCGAGGAGCTGGTCCTGCGCTTTCGCGCGACCGCGTCCCCGGAAGCCTTCCGCCTCGCCGGGCACCTCGCGCTGGCGGTCCCCTCGGTCCCGGTGATGCGGCTCGTCCAGCGCGCCCTGGACCGCGACCCGCGCCCCCAGCACCTGGCCGAGGTGATCCTCAGCGGCATGCTCACCTCCGTGCACGGCCCGCCCGGCTCCTACGCGTTCCGGCCCGGCGTGCGGGAGCTGCTGCTGCGTTCCCTGCCGCGCACGGCCCGCGGCCGGACACAGGAGTTCCTCGAACGGATCGGGGGCCTGATCGACGAGCGCGCGGGGTTCGCGGCCGGGGAGTTCCGGGCCGAGGCGGGCGGTGGACCGGCCGAGGCGGGCGGTGGTCCGGCCGAGGCGGGCGGTGGACCGGCCGAGGCGGGCGGTGGTCCGGCCGAGGCGGGCGGTGGTCCGGCCGAGGCGGGCGGTGGACCGGGCGAGGCGGGCGGTGGAGCGGGCGAGTCGGGCGGCGGACCGGGCCAGTCGGGCCCGGCGTTCGCGACGGTCAGCGAGGAGACCGTGCGGCGGCTGGGCGGGGAGGACCTGGAGTCCGGGCCGGCGGCCGGCGCCCCCACGATCCTCTTCGAGGCCGACGACCTCACCGGCCACCCCGAGGCCCGCATCACCCTCGAGTACGCGGTGCACGAGATGCTCGCCCGCGGCGCGCTCGCCCCCCACCGGTTCGACGTACGCGTGCGCGCCGGCGGCTACGACGTCCGCACCCGACCCGGCACCTACCTCCTGCCCGTCCTGGTCGCCGTCCTGCGCGGCCTGCCCGAGGTCCTCACCGGGCTCGTGGACCCGCCGCCCCTGACCGTCACGTTCTGGGACCGGCCCGTGCCGCCGCCCGCGCCGCCGCCCGTGCCCGCCGACATCCAGGTGATCGTCTCCCCGGCCGTCTACGAGCAGTTCGCCGCCAGCTCGGCCGCCCAGGGCCCGCAGCGCTTCCAGCCCCTCTACCAGGACGGCACCACTCACACCCCGCCCGTCGCCTGGTACTGCCCGCTGTCCCCCGCCACGGCTCCCGAGCCCGAGGCCCGCGATCTGGTGCGGGGCCCCTTCATCACGCGCGACCTGCGCCGGCTCGGCATACCGGCCCCGGGCCGCACGGCCGTCGTCCACACCCGGCCCGACGGCCCGCTGACCCTCCTCGACCCCGCCCGGCCGGACGACGACCGGGCGCCGCGGCTCGTGACGTACTACGAGGTCGACCTCACCACGCACCAGGCTCACCACCGGGTCTCCCTGCCGAGCAGCGGCAAGGGCGCGTTCACCGCCGCGGTCGAGCTGTCCTGGCACGTGGAGGACCCGGTCGCCTTCGTGCGTGCGGAGGTCGGCCGGGTGTCCGAGCCGCTGCTCGGCCATCTGTTGGAGGAGGCGGCCCGGATCACCCGTCGGCATCCACTGCGCCGGGCGGGCGCCGCCCAGCGCGCGGTCAACGCCGGGCTGCGCCACTGGCCGGTTCCCGGGCTGTCGGTGACGGCGTCGGTGCAACTGGACCGGGAGGGCGCGACGCTGCCCGGACCGCGGGGGTCCGCTCCCGCGTCGCGCCCGCTGCCCCGGCTCCTCGGCGAGGCCGAGACGGTCCTGCTCGGTTTCGACGGCCCGATGGCCCGCCTGTTCTCGGCGAGCAGCGGGCGCGAAGCCGTGCTCGACCTGCTCGCCCTCGTCGACGAGCACCGCGACCCGCGGCACGCCCTGCCCGACGCGGTGCGGGAGACGTTCACCCATCCGCTGGACGTTCTCCGGGCCTTCGCACACGACCCGCTCGGGCCACTGCTGCGGGAGCGTCTGGACGCCATCGAACTCCAGGCGGTGCCGGACGCGCCGGCGACGCACAACTCCGCGCTCCTGGTCCGCACCCTGCACGCCTCCGGCCGCACCGTCTGTGTGATCACGGACGCCTGCGCCGAGGCCGTACCCCGCTATCTGCGGCCCTACGGCACCCTGCCCGTGGCCGGCGTCCACGGGCGCGCCGCGGACCTGGGGCTGCTCACACCGCACCCGGACTGCATGCTGCGCGCCCTGGAGGCCTGCGACGGCTCGGCCGCGACGGGCCTGGTGATCGGTTCCACCGTCGCCGAGCTCGCGGCCGCCCAGCGGGCGGGGCTGCGCTTCGTCGGCCTCGCCCGGAACACCACCACCGACCGGCGGCTGCGCGAGGCCGGCTGCGAGACCACCGTGACGTCCCTCGCGCCGCTGCTGGAGGCCGCGCATTCCCTGTGACCGGACGCCGAACCCCCCGTTCGGCGGCGCCCCGCCCGGCCCCCTACGAAAGGCGGCCCGGTCCCCTCCCGCGCACGATGCGAAGGAGGCCCGCCACCCCGGCGGACCCACGTCCGCGAGGCCCGCCACCTGGCGGCCTCCCACGGTCTGTGCTCTCGGGAGGACCTGCCATGACCGCCAGTCTGGAGCAGTTGCGCCGCTGCCACTTCGCCGTCGACCTGGGGGCGGCCCGCACACGCGTCTACGTCAAGGGCGCAGGTCTCGTCGTCGACCAGCCGTCCGCCGCCGCCGTGAACACCCGCACCGGCGCGCTGATCGCGGTCGGCGAGCTCGCCGAGAAGATGACGGGCCGCACCCCGCACTATATCCGTGTGGTCCGGCCGGTCACCGGCGGCACCGTCGTCGACATCGAGATGGCGCAGCGCATGCTGCGGCACCTGCTCGGCGACAAGATGCGCCGCGCTCTGCGCCGCAAGCCGATCCTGCGGGCCGCGGCCTGCACCCCGCACGACGCCGACCCACTGGCCCAGCGCGCCGCGATCGAGACGCTCGTCGGGCTGGGGGCGCGCCGGGTGGAACTGGTCGACACGCTCATCGCCGCGGCCGTCGGCTGCGGGCTGCCCGTGGAGCAGCCCGAGGCCACGATGATCATGGTGTGCGGGGCGGCGGCCACGCAGGTGGCCGTGCTGTCCCTCGGCTCGATCGTGACCGCCGAGCGGATTCCGGTGGGCGGCGAGGCAGTCGACCACGCGATCGTGCAGCACCTGCGTCACGAGCACGAGCTGATGCTGCCGAGCCAGTCGGTACGGCCGTTGCAGCTGGCCCTGTCCGGCAACGGCCTCACCCCGCACGGCCCGGCCTCCACGGAGATCCACGGCCGGGACGTCGCCACGGGCCTGGCCCGTTCGGTCCAGGTCGACACCGCGGCCGTCCGGGAGGCCATCCAGACGCCGCTCACCGCGATCCTCGACGGCATCGGCCAGGTGCTGCGGGACTGCCCGCCCGACCTGGTCGCCGACCTGGCCGACCGGGGGATCATGATGGTCGGCGGCAGCGCCCTGCTGCCGGGCCTGGACCAGATGCTGCGGCAGGCCACCGGCATGCCGGTGCACATCGCCGAACGCCCGGACGTGTGCGCCGTGCAGGGACTCGGCGCGATGCTGGAGGGCAGGATCGCGCCGCTGGCGCTGGACCCGCTGGGTACCTGAACGCCGACCGTCGACGCTGAGGGCCTGAACGCCGGCCGTCGACGCCGAGTGCCTGAACACCGGCCGTCGAAGCCAAGTGCCTGAACACCGGCCGTCGAAGCCGAGGGCCTGACCACGGGCCGTCGAAGCCAAGTGCCTGAACACCGGCCGTCGAAGCCAAGTGCCTGAACACCGGCCGTCGAAGGCGAGTTCCTGAACGCCGGCCGTCGAAGCCAAGTGCCTGACCACCGGCCGTCGAAGGCGAGTTCCTGAACGCCGGCCGTCGAAGCCAAGTGCCTGACCACCGGCCGTCGACGCCGAGGCCCTGAACGCCGACGCCGGGTACCCGAGCGCCGGCCGGCGGTTCAGCGGGCGAACCAGCAGCGCACGGTCGTCCCGCTGTCGCCCCGGTGCACCCGCACCAGGTCGGCGATCAGGTTGACCAGCAGGATCCCCCGCCCGCCGCGCTGGTCGCGGGGCACGGGCCGACGTCCGGCCAGGACGTCCGCGAGGTGCCCGTCGTCCTGGACCTCGCACACCACGTACCCGTTTTCGGACCACACCCGGAGCACACCCGAACCGCCGCCGTGCACCACGCTGTTGGTGGTGAGCTCGGCCGTGGCGAGGGCCAGGTCGTCGAGCTTCACGCCGACGAGGCCGAGCCGCGCGCCCTCCCCGACGGCCACGTGCCGGGCGTGGGGAAGGGAGTCGGAGTCGAAGGTGAACATCAGCGCCTCCGGCACGGGTGGCAGCGCCTCGTTGTAGCGGGCGACCACGTCCTCGGGGGCGTACGCCGCGCTGTCCTGCTCCGCCCGGGAGCCGGGGTGGATGACGGTGGGGTGGGTGGCGTACGCGTCGGTGACCGCGTGCTCGGGCAGCCGTGCCACGTCGTACGGGCACATGATCGTCGCGGCCCGGCCCCGGAAGGCGGCGTTGATGAGCGCCTCGTGCTGGGCGCAGGCCGGGTACTCGATGCCGGAACGGCCCGCCCAGACGGGCTCGCCGATGATCCGTACCCGGCGGCCGGCGGGCTGGGCGTCGGCGAAGGCACGCAGCACGCCCGGGATGATGCGCCCCGGGTTGCGTCCGGCCTCGCGCATGTCCAGCAGCCGCACGGTCTCGGCGGCGTCCCCCAGCGCGTCCCTGATCAGGGCGAGGTTCTTGCCGGGCACGGCGACGGCGACCGGCTCACCGGCGTCCAGGCCGTCGCGTACGAAGGGCAGGGTGCCGTCGAGGTACTCCTGCTCGTCCCGGTAGAAGAGCGCGGGGTGGGCGAAGGGGTCGAGGGGCCCGAAGGGCTCGGTGACGGCGGTGGTCATGACGTCGACACCTCGATCCCCGTCTGCCCGGGCCACAGCAGGTCCAGCGTCCGCCGCAGAGCAGCCGGCGGCCGGCGCACCACGAACCTCCGGCCGTCCCGGAGCTGCCCGGCGGCCGCCGCGAGGGCACCGGCACCCGCGACGTCGACGAACGTCACGTCGGACAGCTCCAGGTAGTACACGTCCTCGCCTTCGCGAACAGCCTCTTCCAGTACGCCTTCCCAGATCGCACGCGTCGTCAGGCCGACCTCCCCCGCCGCCCGGACACCCTGCTGCCCGGCCAGCGGGAACACCGCCAGGCCCGGCACGGAGCCGGCCGCCGAGAGCTGATGCCGAGTCTTCAAGGCCCTCTCCCCACGTTTCCGGACCACAGCGCTCGTACCCGTTCGGCTGAGGCTCATTCCCCGAAGAGGTGTGTAGTAAGCCGTACGGCGGGCAGGCGCAGCTCACACCGACGTCCACGGGGGCGAGCGACGTCGTGCAGTCCGGCGAGACGAACACGACCGACGAGGACCGACAAGGCGGTGACATGACCTCAGCGGCATCACCACATCTCACGGGAGGGCTGGACACCCTGGTCATCCGTGGCCGCGTCGACGCGGACCGCGCCGAGCTCACTCCGCGGGGTGAGCTGGTCCACGGTTGCGCGGACATCCTGGCGAGAACCCTGGCCGATCTGCCGGCCACCGTCACCCGCGTGGACCTGGACATGGGGGACGTGCACTTCATGGACACGGCGGGTCTGCAGTTCCTGGAGGTGCTGGCCGACCACGGCCGGCAGCGGGCGCTGACGGTGACGGCGACGAACTGGAACGGCCAGCCGCGCCGGATCCTGGAGCTGGCGGGCCTGGACACGACCGACCCGCTGACCGGCCTGGACACCGCCGGCCCGGCCCCCGAGCCACCGGCCGTCCGCACCGTCTCCGCGGTCGCCCTGGAACGCGCGGAGTGCCTGCACGTCCTCCAGGAGGAGGTCGAGCAGCTGCGCCAGGCGATCGCCTCCCGCCCCGTCATCGACCAGGCGCGAGGCATCCTCATGGCCACGCACGGCTGCACGTCCGACGAGGCGTGGCACATCCTGCGGGAGACGTCCCAGCTGTCGAACACGAAGCTGCGGGACGTCGCGGCGGCGGTGACCGCGAGCGCGGAGGCGGACGGCCCGCCGCCGCCGGCCGAACTGCGCACCGCGCTGCAGCGGGCCGTGGCGAGGCGCCGCCGGGGCTGAAGCGCCGCCGGGGCTGGAGCGCCGCCGGGGCTGAGGCGCCGCCGGGCTGAGGGGCCGGGGTCCGGGACCGGTGTTCCCCGGCTCACCGGGGTACCCGGCAGCCGACCGCTGCGCGAGGAAGTACACGATGAGCGACCGCACCCCGTCCCAGGCCGAAGGCGACCGCGACGACGTGCAGGACACGACCCCGCGTCCCACCCCGTCCCAGACGGAGGGCGACCGCGGCGACGAGAACACCACGCCCGAGGGCACCACGCCCGAGGGGACCACAACGGAGGAGTCCCCGTGACGACGGAGTCCCGTGAAGACGGAAGCCCGTGAAGACGGAACCCCGTGAAGACGGAACCCCGTGACGACGGAACCCCGTGAAGACGGAACCCCGCGACGACGGAAGCCCGTGAAGACGGAGTCCCGTGACGGCGGAGTCCCCTCACGGAGAAGCCCCCTCACGGAGAAGTCCTCAAAACGGAGACTTCGCAAAACGGTGGCGGCACATACAGGCGGCCCGGCGGGGAACCCGTGTCTCCCCTACCAGTCAAGGGAGTTAATCGTGATCGTCGCCGCCGTCATCGCCGGGTGCGTGCTGCTGGCCGTGCTCGCCTTCCTCGTCCCCCGCCTCTCGCGCCACCCCGAGCGCGGCACCCAGCGTTCGCTCGGCGCGGGTGCCCGGGCCGGGGGCAAGGCACCCGGCTTCCTGGGCCGGCTCTTCGCCAAGCCCTTCCACACGAGCTCCCGCGCGGTGAGCCGCAGCGGCTCGGCCGGCCGCCGCACCCGCGGCCGCATGCCCTTCTGACCCTCCGCGCGGCGCGCCGCCCGGCATGCTGGTGCGGTACGCAGGCAGGCAGAAGGAGACCTTTCTCGATGGGCACCGCAGTGCACGTCCCGCAGACGCGGGACATGATCGGGGAGGAACTCTCCGGGGACGAGGCGTTCACCGCCCTGCGGCACTACGGAGGCCGCCGGCTCCTCGTCGACGCGTTCACCCGCTTCCGCTACGCGGACGGCTTCAGCAACTCCCGCTCCCTCGCCTTCCAGGTGGTCCTGGGCATGGTGCCGTTCACCATCGCCCTGGTCGGCGTGGCCACCACCGTGCACACGGAGAGCGTGGGGCGGATCATCGAACTCACCCTCGGCCGGATCGTGCCCGGCGCCAGCACGCGTCTGGTCGAGGACGCCCTGCACGGCACCGAGCGCAGTGCCGGTTCCGGCGTCTGGGGCGCCGTCGCCATGTGGCTGGGCCTGGCCTTCGCCGTGCTCAACCTGGCCTCGGCGATGGCCCAGGTCGAACGCGGCGCCAACCGCATCTACGGCATCGAGCGCGACCGGCCGTTCCTGGCGAAGTACGGCCGGTCCCTGCTCCTCGCCCTCGCCGCGGGCATGCCGATGGTGCTGGGGTTCCTCGTGCTCGTGGCCGGTGACGCAGTCGGCAGCGCGGTGGTGCAGGCCCTCGGCTGGTCCTCCGCATGGCTCGACCTGTGGGGCGCTCTCGACCTGCCGCTGGGCGTGCTGCTCGCGTGGGTCGCCTCCTCGGTGATCTTCCGGTGGGCGCCCCGCCGGGACCAACCGGGCTACACCTGGCTCGCGTTCGGCTCCGCGGTCCATCTGGTGCTGTGGATCACGGCCACCTGGCTGCTGGCGCTCTACGTCGCGAAGAGCGGCTCCTTCGGCGCCGTCTACGGGCCGCTGACGGCCTTCGTCGCCCTGTTGCTGTGGGCCAACCTGACCGGTGTCGCGCTGTTCCTCGGCATCGCGTTCGCCGCCCAACTCGAAGCGGCCCGGGCCGGCATCACCGAGGCCGTGCGGCCGGATCCGGGACCGGGGCCGTGAAGTACGTCCCTGACGCGCGCCCGGCCCCTGTGATCCACCCGCTGAACCAGGACGTATCGTCCTGGGTGTGAGCGATGTGCCCCCCGCGACCACCGCACCGGCGGACCGAGAAGCGACCTCCGGGACCACGGAGCGAGCCGAGCGCCCGGTGACCGGCGACGACCCGGCCCTGCGGGCGGCCTACCGGCTGTGCCGACGCCGGACGAAGGACGAGGACCCGGCGGAGTACGCGCTGATCCAGCTGGTGCCCGCGGCCCTGCGGCCGGCCCTGCACGCCCTGTGGGCGGCCGCCAACGCCCTCGACGACCTCGGCGACGACCGCACCGCGCCCGCCGCCGAGCGGGCCGCCCGGGTCGAGGCCTGGATCACCGCCCTGCACCGCGAACTGCCCACCGGAGCCGCCCAGGACCCGGTCCGCCACGCCCTGGTGGACACCGCGAACCGCTGGCGCCTGGACCTGTCCGAGCTGCGGGACGCCATGGCCCAGGTCCAGGACGACACCCGCGGCAGGCACTTCGCCGACTGGGCGCAGTGGCGCGCCTGGGGCCGGGACAACCTGCTGCCCTGGTTCGGTCTGGTCCGCACGGTCTTCGACCGGGCCGGCGTCCCCGTGGCCCTGCGTCTGGACACCCGGGAGGCCTACGAGGAGTTCCTCGACGGCGTCCGGCTCACCGACATCCTCACCGACCTGGCCGCCGACCTGGCCCAGGGGGACCTGCTCCTGCCCGCCGAGGCTCTCGACCTGCACCCCGGGTCCGCGGCCGACCTGGCGCAGCGCCGCTGGAGCCCCGCCGTCGCCGCCCTCGTCACGCACCTGACCGGCCTGGCCCGCCAGTGGGTGAACCAGGAGACCCTCACCCGAGGCATGCACCCCGGCCCCGCCACGGTCCTGCACACGATGGCCGCCCTGCTGTGCGCCCAGCTCGACGCCGTCGACGCGGCCGGCCCGGACCTCCTGCGCTCCGCGCCCCGGCCCGCACTGCGCACCCGGGCCCGCATCCTCGCCCCCGCCCGGGCCCGCGCGGCCCTGGCCTGGAGCCTTACCCCGCTGACGGTGCCGCCGCCGCAACGCCCCGGCGCGCGCAGGCCACCGGCACCCGCCGGGCCGGCACCCACCGGCGCCTTCCGGCTGCCGCCTCCCCACCCCGGCGGCGCGCGGCCCCCCGAGATTCCGCCCGGCCTGATGCCCGCCCACGTCGCCGTGATCATGGACGGCAACGGCCGCTGGGCCCAGCAGCGCGGCCTGCCCCGGCACGCGGGGCACCGCGCCGGTGCCTCGACCGTCCGCGAGGTGGTCCACGGCGCCCTGGACATCGGCCTGCGCCACCTGACGCTCTACACCTTCTCCACCGAGAACTGGCACCGCGACCCGAAGGAGGTCGACGCGATCCTCGGCCTGCTGCGCGACGAACTGGCCGAGAACCCCTTCCGCGACCTCGACGTCCGGCTGCGCTGGCACGGCCGCGCCGACCGCCTGCCGCCCGACCTGGTCGACCTGCTCCACCTGCGGGAGCGCACCACCCGTGCCCGCACCGGCCTGACGCTGACGATGTGCATCGACTACGGCGGCCGCGACGAGCTCACCCGCACGGCCGCCGCCCTGGCGCACCGGGCCCGGGCCGGCCGTCTGGAGCCCGGCCTGATCTCCGAGGACGACTTCGCAGGGCACCTGCCGCACCCCGACATGCCCGACGTGGACCTGCTCTGGCGCACCGGAGGCGAACAGCGCGTGTCCAACTTCCTGCCCTGGCACGCGTCCTACGCCGAGCTGCACTTCACCCCCGGCCTGTGGCCCGACGCCGACCGCCGCGACCTCTGGCAGGCGGTCACCGCCTACACCCGGCGCCAGCGCCACCACGGCGCGACTCCTGCCCCGACGGCGGAGCTCGCCCCTGCCGAGGGACCGCCGGCGGCCCCCTGTGCGGCGACCCCCGCGGGCTCGGGCGACTGAACCGGGCGTGCCGCCCCGGGGCGACACCGTGCCCCTGCCCGGCGGGGCCCACATACTGAGCGCACATGCCGGGCCGTCAGCCTGCTCGTGCATGATCGGTGCGAGCCCCTCGACCGCCTTCAGCGCAGCGGGGAGGCGACACACCGAGCCTTTTTGAGGAGATGGCGTTGTCCATCTGGGAAGCACTGGCCGTCTTCGCCGCCGGCACAGGAGCCGGCACGATCAACACCATCGTCGGCTCCGGCACTCTGATCACCTTCCCGGTGCTGCTCGCCACCGGGCTGCCGCCGGTCACCGCCAACGTCTCCAACGCCCTCGGCCTGGTCCCCGGCTCCATCAGCGGAGCCATCGGCTACCGCGCCGAACTGCGCGGACAGGGCCGTCGCGCACTCGTCCTCGGCCTCACCGCTCTCATCGGCGGACTCGGCGGCGCCGTCCTGCTGCTCGCTCTGCCCTCCGAGGCCTTCGACACGTTCGTCCCGGTACTGATCGCCCTGGCACTCGTCCTCGTACTGCTCCAGCCCCGCCTCGCCGACGTCGTACGGCGTCGCCGCGAGGACAACGGCGCCACCAAGCGCCCGTACGGCGGACCCGCGCTCCTGGTCGGACTGCTCCTGGCGAGTGTGTACGGCGGCTACTTCGGCGCCGCCCAGGGGGTTCTGTACCTGTCCCTGATGGGCCTGTTCCTCGACGAGGAGCTGCAACGCGTCAACGCCGTCAAGAACGTCCTCGGGGCCGTCGTCAACGGGGTCGCCGCCTGCTTCTTCCTCTTCGTCGCCGAGTTCGACTGGACGGCGGTCCTGCTGATCGCCGTGGGCTCCGCCCTGGGCGGGCAGATCGGCGCCAAGGTCGGCAGGCGCCTCCCGCCCCCGGCACTGCGCGCCGTCATCGTCGCCGTCGGCGTCGTCGCGATCGTCCAACTCCTGCTGCGCTGAGACACCGCGCACGCCGACTGAGTCCTTCCGGCCCACGGGGGCCCGACCGCGCAACCGAACCCGTAACGGGGCAACGAGATGATGGGGCCGGGACCTCGCGGCCCGTGCCGCTTCGGATCGCTCTCATCGAACGCGCCGGGCGGTCCCGGAGGAACGGCACGCTGCCGGCGATGGTGTCCACCGGCCGGCCGAAGAGGTGCTTGGGGCGGCATCGGCTTCGTGGAGACCAACTCCGGCGCGTACCGACTCTTCCCCGGTCGTCCAGAACGAATGGGACTCGCAGACCCCGCTGCCCAGCGGTCAGGCCCTGCACGCCGACCTGAAGGGCTCGAACATGGTCACCGTCCTCGGCGGGTCACGGGCCGGACGGCGGGTGTTCATCAGCCACACGCACGTGCGCCCCGTGTCGTTCCAGAGCAAGGCGTGCCGTACGGGCCATGGCCTCGTCGACCATCTCACCTTCGAATGTCACCGCGCCCGCCCCGTCCCCCTGTGCCGCCTCGACCGCCGCGATCAGCCTTGCGGAGCGGGCGAGTTCGGCAGGGCCGGGAGAGAACACCTCGTTGATCACCGGGACATGGGAAGGATGGATCGCCATCATCCCCTCGTAGCCGAGGGAGCGGTTCTGTTCGGCGAAGGCGCGCAGCCCCGACAGGTCGGTGATGCGCGTCCACAATCCGCTGACCGGATGCGGCACTCCCGCTGCCCTGGCGTCCAGCAGAACGCGGGATCGCAAGTCCACCGTCTCGGTACCCTCCGGGCTCCAGCGGTAGCCGACGGCGCGTTCCACGTCGCCGCCGGCGGCGGTGAGTGCTCCCAAGTGGGCGACGCGCGGGGCGGCTCGGGCGATGTCGTAGGCCTCGCGCAGGCCACGGGCCGTCTCCAGCAGGGGCACCAGGGCGATGCGTCCCGACGGCAGGCCCTGTTCCTGTTCGCACCAGTCCAGCACCCGGTCGGCAAGCTTCACGTCCTCGGCTGAGCAGACCTTGGGGAGCACGATGCCGGCGAGCCCGGGCCGTACGACCGCGCGCAGTTCCTCGGCTCCCGCCCAGCCGTCCAGCGGGTTGACCCGGACGAACAGCGCCATCCGTCCCGCCTGATCCGCCGAAGCGTCGGCGGACCGCACGATGGCATCGGCCACCTGTGTGCGGGCGGCGAGCTTGCCCGAGGCGGGCACCGCGTCCTCCAGGTCGAGGATGGCCGCGTCGGCGCCCGCTGCCCGGGCCTTGGGCAGCCAGTCGGTTCTGGTGCCGGGGACGAAGAGCAGGGAGCGCAGCGGGGGCCGGTCGACCGCTCCCGCGTTCCCCTCGGGGGGGCTCTCCGAAGACGCCTCAGATGACATCGCTCTTCTCCAGGTCGGCCAGTTCGTCCGCACTGAGTCCGAGCCACTGCCCGTAGACGAGGTGGTTGTCCTGTCCGAGGGCGGGCCCTGTCCGCCAGACCCGGCCGGGCTGCTGCCGGAAGTGCGGGATCACCGCCTGCATACGCACCGGACCGAGGTCGGGGTCATCGACGGTGACGATGTCTTCTCGCTCGGCGTACACGGGGTCGGCGGCGATGTCCGCGGCGTCGAACACCCGTGAGGCCACGACTTCGGCGCGGGCGAACTCCTCGAGGCACTCACCGGTACCGCGCTCCGCCACCCAGTTCCGCAGGCCCTCGTCCAGTTGCCCGCGCCGGTCGTGCTGTTGCTGCGCGGTGGCGAACTCCTGCTCGGGGAGTCCCAGCAGGCGGGCGATGTTGCGGACCGAGCGCAGCGTCGCGGAGGTCACCGTGATCCACTCGCCGTCGCGTGAGCGGTAGGTGTTGATCACGGCCGCGGGGGCGACGGCCAGCTGGTTGCCGGAGCGTTCGGGTACTCGTCCCAACTGGTCGTGGACGATGACCTGCCACTCGACGAGACGGAACAGGGACTCGAAGAGCGCGAGGTCGATCCACTCGCCGTCGAAGTCGGGGTCGTGGTCACGGCGGTGGAGGGCGGCGAGGACGGCGTAGGCGCCCATCAGGCCGGTCACGGCGTCACCGTGCGAGAAGCCGGTGTGGACGGGCGGGCCGTCGGGAAAGCCGGTCAGGTGGACGACTCCGCTGCGCGCCTCGCCCATCTTGCCGAAGCCGGGGGCGTCCGCCTGCGACGACGTGGCGCCGAAGCCGGAGATCTGCAGCAGTACGGCCCGGGGATTGATCCGGTGCACGGAGTCCCAGTCGAGTCCCCAGCTGCGCAGGCGTCCGGCGCGCAGGGTGACGATGACGACGTCCGCCCAGGCCACGAGTCGGCGAGCGACACTCCGGCCGGCCTCGTGGTGCAGATCGAGGGTGACCGAGCGCTTGTTGCGGCCGGCGACCTTGAACCACAGGTGGACACCGTCACGTTGGGGTCCCATGGCACGGGCCGCGTCTCCGGCGCCGGGAGGTTCCACGTGTACGACGTCGGCCCCTTGGTCGGCGAGCATCGATCCCGCCAGCGGCCCGGCAACCACATGGGCGAACTCAACCACTTTCAGCCCCTGCAACTGCCCGCGTCCGGTGGTGTTCCGCTGGTCTTCCGACACCGATGCGCTCCCTCGCCCTGCCGTTCCGCGTTGGTCCCCGACCGCGTCGTCTGCGCTGATGCGGCACGGTCGTCGCCGTTCGGGTCTTCAGATTGCAGGAGCGGAGAAATGCCTGTCGAGCAAAAGAAGGCCATCAATCAATGCGAAGAACGCATGAATCGGTGGAGGGGTTGGTATGCGGGGGCGGTGGGGGACCAGGGTGGTGCGGGGTCTCGGGCCCCCCGCACACCTCACGCGGCGTCATGCCCACGAAACCCCGGGTGGAAGGGCGCGGCCCTGGAGGCGGAACTCATCGAGCGTCTGAAGGAACCGCTCCGTCGCGGTCGGGAGCGTTCGCCGAACGCGCAGCGCGATGTCCAGGCGCCGCTCCACCACGGGGCCAACCAGAGGACGGCAGACGACGGGCCCGGCAGCCATGAGCGGAAGCACGAGAGCGGGCATCGCCGACACCCCCAGGCCGGCGGTCACCAGTCCGCCCACGGTCGCGATGCTGCCCGCCTCGGCCGCCGGTACCGCATGCGCGTCGATCTGGGCGAATGCCGCATCGGTGAGCCGTCGCACGCTCGAGTCGCGCCCGACGGCCAGGAACGGCTGACGAGCCAGGTCGTCCCAGGCCACCTCGTCGTGGTCGGCGAGCGGGTGGCCTTCCGGCAGCACGGCGACGAAGCGGTCCCTGACCAGAGGGCGGTGCTCCAACTGCTCGGGCGGGTTTCCGACGGTGGTGATCGCGAAGTCGGCATCACCGGACAGGACCCGGTCCAGTACCAGTCGCTCCAAGCCGTCGAGGAGGCGTACCGCCACCTGCGGCCGCCGCTCGCGGAAGTCGGATATCACCTGCGGCAGGAGCACCGCGGCAACCGAGGGCAGGGTGGCCACGGCGACCGTCCCCGACTCGCCGAGCAGGAACCGTCTGAGCTCCTTCATGCCCGCCCGGTGGGCGGTGACGATCTGCTCGGCGATCCGCAGGGCCTCGACGCCCGCCGCGGTCAACTGCACATTGCGGGTGTCCCGTTCGAGGAGTTGGACGCCGAGCAGCCGCTCCAGATCCGCCACCGCGCGGCTCAGCGAGGACTGGGAAACGTGCATCTCCGCGGCGGCCGCGGTGAAGCTCGCGGCCCGGGCGACGGCGGTGTACGCCGCCAGTTGACGCAGGGTGGTGGACTCCATGGCCGACGAGCCTAGGACGCACCCGCTTCCATTGATGCGCTTATCGCATGGACAGATCTCGGTTTGATGCTGGACACCGATCCGCTGGTGCTCCGAAACTCTCGCGTAACACCTCGGCCTGGCCCCGTCCCCCGCCCACCGCCGCCGAGGGTCGTCCCCGAGAAAGCGAGCGCCGCAATGCTGGCAGCCCTGGGCTTCGCCACGATCGCAGTCTTCCTGCTGCTCACCATGACCAAACGCGCCTCGGTGCTGGTCGCTCTGATCCTGGTCCCGGTGTTGGCGGCGCTCATCGGCGGCTTCGCGGGCGATCTGGGCGAGCTGATTCTCGGTGGGCTGTCCAAGGTGGCCCCCACCGGCATCATGATCGCCTTCGCGGTCCTGTACTTCAGCCTGATGGTGGACGCCGGGCTCTTCGACCCCCTGATCCGCGGTCTGTTGCGCGTGGCCCAGGGCGACCCGCTGCGGATCACCGTCGCCACGGCCGTCCTCACGCTGTGCGTGGCCCTGGACGGCGACGGTGCGTCCACCTTCCTCATCACCGTCTCCGCGCTGCTGCCGGTCTACAAGAGGCTCGGCATGAACCCCCTGGTGTTGTCCGGAGTGGTCTGCCTGGGCGCGGGCGTGATGAACATGATCCCCTGGGGTGGTCCGACCGTACGCGCCATGGCGGCGCTGAAGCTGGACAGTTCGGAGGTCTTCACCCCCGTACTGCCGGCGATGGGTTTCGGCATCGCCTGGGTACTGGTGGCCTCGTACCTGCTCGGCCGCCGGGAGCGCAACCGTCTCGGCGCACTGTCCCCGCTGGGTCCGGTCACGGACGTGCGCAAGGACGTGCGCATGAGCGAGGACGAGGGGGAGAACCGTGAACCCGCCGCTTCGACGACAACCACGGCTGCCACGGCAACTGCGGCACCCGAGTCGAGCCGGCCGGCCACTCCGACGACGGCCGACGGGCAGGAGAATCAGGCCCTCCGAACCCCCGGGGACGGGCCCGGCGCCGTCCGGGTCCCGCCGCTGCCGCGGACCTGGCTGAACATTTTCAATCTCCTGCTCACCATCGCCCTCGTGGTCTGCCTGATTCAGGAAGTGATGCCGCTTCCGGTGCTGTTCGTCCTCGGGTTCGCGATCGCGGTGCTCGTCAACCACCCCACCTGGGAACAGCAACAGGCGCTGCTCGACAAGCACGCCAAGAGCGTCGTCCTGGTCACCACGATGATCTTCGCGGCCGGCGTCCTCACCGGGATCCTCAGCGGCACCAAGATGATCGACGAGATGGCCGAGGCGCTCGTCTCCGTCGTCCCCGACTCCTTCGGGTCGCACCTGCCCGTCGCGGTGGCCGTCACCGGTATGCCGCTGAGCCTGGTCTTCACCCCGGACGCCTACTACTTCGGGGTACTGCCCGTACTCGCCGAGACCGCGAACGGATTCGGCACGGACCCGGCCGAGGTCGCCCGGGCCGCCATTCTCGGCCAGATGACCACGGGGTTCCCGCTCAGCCCGCTCACCGCGTCCACGTTCATCCTGGTCGGCATGAGCGGTGTGTCGCTCGGCGAACACCAGCGCTTCATCTTCCGCTGGGCCTTCGCCACCACCCTCGTCATGACGGCCGGCGCCCTGCTGACCGGCGCCTTCTCCCTGTGATCGCCGGGAGCCCGGAGCCGGACGACCGGATCCACACACATCAGGCACCTGGTCCGGGTGCCCCACCGACCACCGACCGAGACGAGGACCCA
This sequence comes from Streptomyces sp. NPDC037100, assembly GCF_055606225.1. Lineage (NCBI taxonomy): Bacteria > Bacillati > Actinomycetota > Actinomycetes > Kitasatosporales > Streptomycetaceae > Streptomyces > Streptomyces sp. NPDC037100. The sequence continues at coordinate 411,726 of NZ_JBVJSX010000001.1, forward strand.
TGAGATGGATCACCAGACGCACGGTGCTCACCATCACCGCAGGTGCGGTCACGGCGCCGGCCGTGAGCACGGCAACCGCCGCGGCCGCCGGCACCACGACAGCCGCACCCGAAGGACCCCAAGCCGTCTCGGGTGACGGCCGGCTCAATCCGGTCCTGCGAACGGACCTCGTCACGCGGGTGACGCCCAGGAACAACTGGCTGGTGACAGCCGTCGCCCTCCAGTACTCGCGTCGCATCGACTTACGTGGCGCGGTGATCCCGCCCTCCGCCTTCCAGGTGAAGGCCACGGTGGGCGGGCAAACAGCGGCTCGCACGGTGACCCGGGTGTACTCCAACACCACTGCCGCGGTGGACGACCGATCTCACCCCGGACGGCCGGGGGACCGCCTGATCATCGAACTCGACCCGAACGACGCCAACGCGCGGGCCGCCGGCACCGATCCCTTTCCGCTCGACCGCGCCTACTCCGTCAGACAGGTGGCGGACGTGCGCACCCCGGAAGGTGAACCCGTACTCACGGCCGGTCCGTTCGCGAGCCGGAACGACGACGTCATCACTCCCGTGGTCGACGACTTCACCGCCGGTTCCTTCACCGACTCCGCGGGTTTCGAACTGGACTTCCGGCTGTACCAGCCCGAGGGGTTCGTACGGAACCCTCAGACGCGCACGCGGTACCCGCTCGTCGTCACCCTGCATGGCGGGGGCGAAGTCGCGGACAACAACATGACCCAGCTCACTTCCAACCGGATCGCGGTCACGTTCGCCAAAGCGGAACGACAGCGCCGCAACCCCGCGTTCGTCCTCTCGCCGCAGATCCCCCTGCCCCGCCCCATGGACGGACCCGACGGCACGGACTGGACCGACGCCAAGGTCCAGGCCGCGCTGATGGAACTCATCGACACCTTCGTGAGCGAGCACTCCCGGAGCGTCGACACGGCCCGGCTCTATCTCGTCGGCCTGTCCTCGGGTGGGCGCGGCATCTACAGCCTGCTGGCGAAGCGACCCGACGTGTTCGCGGCTGCCCTGCCCACGGCCGGCTGGGGTGACTCGGCCACCATGGAAAGGATCACGCACATCCCGATCTGGGCCGACCACTCCGTCGACGACCCCGTCGTCCCCTACAAGGAGGGCCGGTTCGGCAAACCCGGCACCTGGACACTGATGAACGCGCTGGAGACCGCCGGCGCACGGGTCACCCGTGGCGAGTGGGCCAACGATCTGCCGAAGGCACAGTTCGAGGCCCGGTCCCGGGCGCTCCTCAGGCAGGCCCGGGACACACGCAGTCACGTACTGTTCACGAGCTACACGCCCGGAACGACACCGGTGAACCCACACCTCTCATGGGCCCAGACCTACGAGAACGACGTGGTCATCGACTGGCTCTTCGAACAGTCCCGATAGCCGGCCGCACGCGGCGACCGCCCGGTCCACCACCGTGGCGGACACAACCAGGCCGACTCCAGGGACCGACAACTCCCGCGACGCCGGGCCAGTATCAGCCCCCGGCGATCAGCACCGCTATCCGGTTACCGCGCTCTCACCGCTTTCCGGAGGTAAATCAATGCGTCCATGCAGTCGTTCAACCCACACGACCGCGCCGTCAAGGGCCCGACATCGTGTCATGACGGCACTGATCGCACTGGCAACCACCATCGGCCTGGCGCTGACTCTGCTGACAGCCGCCGCCGCGCCGGCAGCCGCCGCCGACTTGCTGTCCCAGGGCAAGCCCGCGACCGCCTCGTCCACCGAGAACACATCGACCCCCGCGTCAGCGGCGGTGGACGGCAACACCGGGACACGCTGGTCGAGCACGTTCAGCGATCCGCAGTGGCTGACAGTTGACCTGGGCGCCACCGCCACCATCAGCCAGGCCGTGCTGCGCTGGGAGGCCGCGTACGCCCGCGCGTTCCAGATCCAGACTTCCGACAACGGCACCGCCTGGACCACCATCTACTCGACCACGACCAGCACCGGCGGCGTGCAGACCCTCGACGTGAACGGCAGTGGCCGGTACGTCCGCCTCCACGGCACCCAGCGCGGCAGCGCCTACGGCTACTCGCTGTGGGAGTTCCAGGTGTACGGCTCCAGCGGCGGCACCCCGCCGGGGAGCGGGATCCCGGACCCGACGACCGCATCCCTCGAGGCCACCGATGGGCCGCTGACCACCGCCACCTACACCGTCCCCAACCCAAGCGGGTACGGCTCCGGCACGGTCACGTACCCGACGACCGGTGGCTCGTACCCGGGCGTCGTACTGATGCCGGGCTATCAGGGCACGCAGCAGAACCTGCAGTGGCTCGCACCTCGCCTCGCTTCCTGGGGCTTCGTCGTCATCAACGTAGGAACCAGCACACTCACCGACGATCCCGAATCGCGCGGCCGCCAGATCACCGCCGCCGGCACGCAACTGCTCGCGCTCGGCAACGCCACCGGCAACCCGATATCCGGGAAGGTCAACGGCACCCTGGGCGCGGTCGGTCACTCGATGGGCGGCGGTGGCGTCATGGCGGCCCTCCGGGACGACTCGCGCTTCCGGGCGGGCGTGCCCACGGCCCCGTACTATCCGAACGCGAACTTCTCCGGAGTCACCGAGCCCACTTTCTTCCTGACCTGTCAGAGCGACCCTGTCGCCCACGGCAACAGCTACGCGGTGCCCTGGTACAACTCCATGTCCCGGGCCGAGAAGCTCTACATCGAGGTTCCAGGCGACCATCTGTGCCCGATGACGGGCTACGGCAACAAGGCCAAGCAGGGCAAGTGGATCGTGTCGTTCTTCAGCCTCTGGCTGCGTGCCGACACCCGCTTCAGCCCGTTCCTGTGCGGTCCCGCACGTGAGGCCGACAAGAACAACACCTCCCTGGTCACGCGCTGGATGGACACCTGCCAGTTCTGAACCGGCTCGCTCGGAGCGCTCCGCGTCTCACCGACGCAGCGCTCCGAGCCTGCTCCCCACGTCGGTGTGCGTACTGGTCATGGTCACTCCTTGAATCACAGCGGGGAAGCGGTCGGCGAACGACATGCAGATGACATGGTCAAGCGACAATGTCATCAGATTCAATCGCACGAAAACGCCATCTGACCTGGCGTTATGGCAACAGTGACCCAGGCGATAATCGAATGACCAGGTCGTTCGACTTGAGCAAGTGATAAAGTCGGTCGCACCGAACGAGGCACCCATCGGCTCCGACCGGTCGCGCGGCTGCCGTCACGTGGCCGGAGTCCGACCCTGTGCCCTCCGCTTCCCCCGCCCACGTCCGCTGCCCGGGTGCGGGGATCCCCACCGTCCAGGGAGTTCGCCATGGCCGTCCTGCTCCACCGGCTGGGTCACAGCGCCTACCGGCACCGAAAGCTCGTCCTGGGACTGTGGCTCTTCGTCCTGGCCGCGCTCATCACCTGCGTCAGCGTCTTCAGCGGCAAGCTCGACGACCGCTTCTCGGTGCCCGGCACCGAGTCGCAGCGTGCGCTGGACAGCCTGAGCAAGACCCTCCCGGAAGCCTCGGGTGCCAACGCGCAGATCGTCTTCACGGCCCCCAGGGACCACCAGGTCACCGAAGCCCCCTACGCCGCGGCCATCGCCCGGACCGTGGCGGAGGCCAAGAAGGCTCCCCAGGTCAGCGCGGTCGTCGACCCCCAAGACTCCGGCGCCGTCTCGGCCGACCGGACCACGGCGATCGTCCAGGTCCAGTACCCCGTCCAGAACGCTCAGGTCCGCACCTCGTCCGTGGACGCGATCGAGAAGACGGCCGAAGCGGCGGAGAAGGACGGGCTGAAGACCTCGGTGGGCGGCTCCGTCTACAGCAGCAAGGGCGTCCACGTCGGCCCGTCGGAGATCATCGGCGTGGCCGTGGCCCTGCTGGTCCTCGTCGTGACGTTCGGCTCACTGCTGGCCGCGGGCATGGCACTGGTGCCCGCGCTCATCGGTGTGGCAGTCGGACTGGCCGGGCTGCTCGCCCTGGCGCCCGCGGTCAGCATCTCCTCGACCGCCGTCACACTCGCCCTCATGCTGGGCCTGGCCGTCGGCATCGACTACGTGCTGTTCATCCTGTCGCGCCACCGACAGCAACTGGCCCGCGGGACCGACCCGAAGGAATCCATCGCGCTGGCCACCGGCACGGCCGGAAGCGCCGTGGTCTTCGCCGGCACCACCGTGATCATCGCGCTCGCCGCGCTGAGCATCATCGGCATCCCGTTCCTGACGATCATGGGTCTCGGGGCCGCCGGAGCCGTACTCATCGCCGTACTGGCGGCGATCACCCTCGTCCCCGCAGTCGCGGGATTCGCCGGCTCCCGGCTCACTCCCCAGCCCAACAGCCGCGCCGCCCGGCGGGCCGCCGACACCGAGGGGTCCACCGGCCACACCACCATGGGCACCCGCTGGACCAAGTGGGTCATCGCCAAGCCGCTGCTGACGGTGCTCGCGGCGGCGGGCATCCTGGCGACTCTCGCCTTGCCCGCCATGGACATGCGCCTGTCCCTTCCCGACAACGGCTCCGCCCCGCACTCCTCCACCGAGCGCAAGGCCTACGACACGATCAGCGACAAGTTCGGTTCCGGCTTCAACGGCCCGCTCCTCGTCCTGGCCGAGACCAAGAACGGCACGGCTGGCGCGAACGCACAGGCCGGCCTGCGGGTGGCCCAGAAGCTCCAGACCCTCCAGAACGTCAAGGCCGTCCTCCCGCCCCAGCCCACCAGCGACCCGGCACAGAGCGTCATCACCGTCCTGCCCGCCTCCGGTCCGGACAGCGTCCGCACCGACCAACTCGTCCGTGACATCCGCAAGGCCGCGCCCGACATCCGTGACAGGACCGGCGCCTCCGTCGCGGTCACCGGCACCACCGCCGTCAACATCGACGTCTCCAACCGGCTCAGCGACTCCCTGCTGCCCTTCGTCGCCATCGTCGTCGGCCTCAGCCTGCTCCTGCTGATGATCGTCTTCCGGTCGCTGGTCATCCCCGTCAAGGCCGCCGTCGGCTTCCTGCTCTCGGTCGGCGCCTCGCTCGGTCTGGTCGTCGCCGTCTTCCAGTGGGGCTGGCTGGCCGACATCCTCGGGGTGCCCCACAGCGGCCCCGTCGTCAGCTTCCTGCCGATCATTCTGATCGGTGTGCTGTTCGGACTGGCCATGGACTACGAGGTGTTCCTCATGTCCGGTATGCGCGAGGAATGGGCTCACACGGGCCGAGCACGCCAATCGGTCGTCGACGGCGCACGCCACAGCGTGCGGGTCGTCACCGCCGCCGCCCTGATCATGTTCACCGTCTTCGCCGGGTTCTTCCCTCTCGACGACTCCCTGATCAAACCCATCGCGTTCGCCCTCGCCGTGGGCGTGGTCATCGATGCCTTCGCCGTCCGCATGACGCTCGTACCGGCAGTACTCGCTCTCGCCGGCCGGGGCGCCTGGTGGCTACCGGCCTGGCTGGACAGGGGCCTGCCCGACCTCGATGTCGAAGGAACCAGCCTCAAGAAGGCTCCGGCTCATGCTTCGGCGACAGACCGCAAGGAACCCCAGAGCGTCTCCTGAGCCCTGCCCCCAGATCATCGGGGGCTCGCGACACACCGGACGCCGTGAGCCCACTCCCGGCCGGCACCACCCCTGCCCCTGCCCCCAGGGCGACCCGAAGGACAAACGATGCACCGGGTACTCCTGACGGGCGGCCCCGCACCGGAGGAGGCCCTGGCCGACGGCGACCGCCTCGCCCCCTACATCCGCCACCGCCGTCAGGCAGCACCCTTGAAACAGCCGCGTTCCCAAGGTGAGCGACGCAGGCCGAACGGCGGGCCCCGTGGAGGGCGGCAGGTCAGTCCGACGCGCGTGCGTACGCCTCCCGGTCATTGCTTCTGGCGAGCGTCTCGGGGCGCAGAGCGCGCCGGAGTTCATCGGCGGTAAGCAGTTCCCGTGCCAGGACCACGTCGGCCACGGGCAGGCTTCTGTCCAGTGCCTCCTGTGCGGCGGCACTGGCCTGCGCGTAGCCGATGACGGGGGTGAGGGCGGTGACGATCCCGATGGTGTTGTGCACGACCGCGCTCAGGTGCTCGCGGTTGGCGGTGATGCCGTTCACGCAGCGGTCGGCCAGCGTCAGGCATCCGGCCTCCAGCTGACCCAGGCTTTCGAACAGGCAGTGGGCGATGACCGGTTCGAAGGCGTTGAGCTGGAGCTGGCCCGCTTCGGCGGCCATGGTGATGGTGATGTCGTTGCCGATGGCCTTGAAGGCGATCTGGTTGACGACCTCGGGGATCACCGGGTTGACCTTGCCGGGCATGATGCTGGAGCCGGCCTGTACGGCGGGGAGGTTGATCTCGCCGAGGCCTGCGCGAGGCCCGGAGGACAGCAGGCGCAGGTCGTTGCAGGTCTTGGAGAGCTTGACGGCGATGCGCTTGAGCACCCCGGAGAGCTGGACGAACGCTCCGGCGTCCTGGGTGGCCTCCACCAGGTCGGCGGCGGTGGACAGGGGCACACCGGTGATGGTGCTGAGGTGTGCGCAGGCCAGTGCCGCGTAGCGGGGGTGGGAGTTGAGGCCGGTACCGATGGCCGTACCTCCGAGGTTGATCTCCCGGATGAGGGCGGTCGCCTCGGCCAGGCGCTGTTCGTCCTCGGCCAGCATCACCGCGTACGCGCCGAACTCCTGGCCGAGGGTCATGGGTACCGCGTCCTGGAGTTGTGTGCGGCCGGTCTTGACGACGTCGGCGAACTCGTCGGCCTTGGCCCGGAAGGCTTGCCGCAGGGTGGCCATGGCCTGTTGGAGACGGTGAGTACCTGCCTGCAGGGCCACCTTGACCGCCGTCGGGTACGCGTCGTTGGTGCTCTGCCCGGCGTTCACGTCGTCGAGGGGGTGCAGGTGGTGGTAGTCGCCGCGGTGGTGACCGAGAATTTCCAGGGCCCTGTTGGCTATGACCTCGTTCGCGTTCATGTTGGTGGAGGTGCCCGCGCCACCCTGGATGACGTCCACGACGAACTGGTCGTGAAGCTTGCCGGAGCGGATCTCCTCGCAGGCGGCGACGATGGCCTCGGCCTTGTCGGCGTCCAGGAGCCCCAGGTCGCGGTTGGCCAGCGCCGCGGCCTGCTTGACGGCCGCCAGCCCGTTGACCAGGTCGCCGTGGGTGGAGATACGGATACCGGTGATGGGGAAGTTGTTCACCGCCCGGAGGGTGTGGACGCCGAAGTAGGCGTAGCGGGGCACCGGAAGGTCGCCGAGGAGGTCGTGTTCGTAGCGGAACTGCTCGTCCATGAAGCTTCGTACTCCTGATCTGGGCGGAACACCGCTGGTCCTGCCGCCGGCTTCGGGACAGGCCGGCTTCGGGACATGCCTGCGGCGCGGTGGCTGAGTCGGGACCCCCGTCCCCGTGGTCCGGTGGACTGCGGTGGGCCCCGGGGCCGGGGTTCCGCGCCCGCGCCGGTGTCAGAGCTGTTTGGCGAGCGGGCTGTCCACGGCAGCGGGGGACGGCGGTGCGGCCGTGCCCTTGCCGGGCTCGCGCGTCACCTTTCTGCCCTTGCTGACCCGGCGCTGCAGCCAGTGCGCCAACGTGTCGAGCGCCGTGTTGATCGCGATGAATATCGCCGCGACGAGCAGGGCGGCCGGGATCACGTTGGAGAAGTTGGCGGCGATGCCGTTCAGGCCACGGTCGACGAGTTCGTCGTAGCCGACGATGAATCCCAGGGCGGAGTCCTTCAGCAGGACGACGAACTGGCTGACGATGGCCGGCATCATGGCCACGATCGCCTGGGGCATCAGGACGAGCACCATCGTCTGGCCCTTGCTCATGCCGAGCGCCCGTGCGGCCTCCGCCTGTCCCTTGGGAAGGCTGTTCACTCCCGCCCGGAGCGTCTCCGCGATGACCGAGCCGTTGTAGAGGGTGAGGCCGAGGACCACGGCGGCGAACGGGGAGACGGTCGTTCCGGTGATCGCGAAGGAGCCGAAGAACGCGCAGAAGATGAGCAGCAGGAGGGGAACGGCCCGGAAGAACTCGACGACCGCTGCGGCGGGCACACGGATCCAGGCGTGTTCGGACATCCGCGCTGTCGCGAAGACGAGCCCGAAGGCGCCCGCGAGCACGATCCCCAGCCCTGCGGCCTTGAGCGTGCCTTCCAGGCCCGGCAGGATGAACGTCGTCCAGACGTCGGCGCGCAGCAGGGGCTGCCATTTCTCCGCCGCCCACTGGTCACGTTCGTCGAACCGCGCGTACACCACGTATCCGAGCCAGCCGAAGACGACGGTGATCACCGCCGCCAGCATCCGGTTGCGGATGGTTCCCCGGCGGCCGGGGACCTCGTACAGGTTCGAGTAGCCGCTCATCGGGCCACCGCCAGGCGACGCGAGAGCCAGCCGAACAGCAGGCCGGTCGGCAGACACAGCACCACGAAGCCCGCCGCGAAGCCGAGGAAGACCTGGATCACTTGGTCGCCGTAGATTTCGATCATCTCCCGCATCCGGACGGAGGCTTCCGCCACCCCTGCCACGAGGGCGACAGTGGTGTTCTTGGTCAGCGCGATCAGAATGCTTCCGAGCGGCGGGATCACCGCCCGGAACGCCTGGGGCAGAACGACGGAGCCCAGGGTCTGACCGAACCCGAGCCCCACCGCCCGGGCCGCCTCCGCCTGCCCGACGGGGACGGTGTTGATGCCGGACCGCAGGGCCTCGCACACGAACGCCGACGTGTACGCGGTCAGGCCGAGGACGGCGAGCCAGTAGTTGTTGACGCTGATCTGTGCGGAGAACTCCACACCGAGATTGGCGCCCACGCCCAGGCTGGTGAACAGCAGGACCAGGGTGAGCGGGGTGTTGCGGGCCACCGTCACGTAGACCTGGGAGGCGGTGCGCAGCACCGGGAGGGGCGAGACGCGCATCCCCGTCAGTACGGTGCCCAGCACGAGTGAGCCGAGCGCGCTGACGGCGGTGAGCCGCAGGGTCATCCAGAACGCGGCGAGGATCGTTGCTCGCTCGGTGAACAGTGCGTCCATCAGTACCTTCAATCGGGGCGGGGCCGGGCACTGCGGGTGAACGTACTGCCCGGCGGCCGCCGTTCGGCGTCGTCGTCAGTACCGCTCGAGGCTCGGGACGGGGAATCCGGAGGCGGAGAGGTTGGCCTTGAGCGCGGCGTTCCAGGAGCCGTCGGCGACCATCTTGGCCAGCGCGTCGTTGACGGCCTCCCGGCCCTCCTTGTCGTCCTTCTTCAGCCCGATGCCGTACTTCTCCTCGCTGAAGGGCGAGTCGACGACCCTCAACTTGCCGGGGTGCTGGGCCGCGTAGCCGTAGAGGATGGAGTTGTCGGTGGTCACCGCGTCCAACTGGCCGCTGAGCACCCGGTCCACGCATGCGGAGTAGGTGCGTTCCTCCTGGAGCTGGACGTCCTTGGCGTACTTGTCCTTGATCAGTTGCGCGGAGGTCGAGCCCGCGACCGAGCACAGCTTCTTGCCGTTGAGCGACTCCGGACCCGTGATGTCCTTGCTGTCCTTGCGGACCAGCAGGTCCTGGCCGGCGACCAGGTAGGGCCCGGCGAAGGAGACCTTCTGCTTGCGGGCGTCGTTGATGGAGTAGGTGGCGACGACCATGTCGACCTGGCCCTGCTGGAGGAACGCCTCCCTGTTGGCCGACACGGCCTCCTTGAAGGTGATGTCCTTCCCGTCGACTCCGAGCTCCTTGGCGACGTACTTGGCGACGTCGACGTCGAAGCCGGTGAAGGTGCCGTCCGGGGTCCGCAGGCCGAGCCCGGGCTGATCGGCCTTCACGCCGATGACGAGCTTCTTGTCCTTCGCGGCCCGGTCGACGACGGACGAGCCGGTGTCGTCGCCGCCGTTTCCGCAGGCGCCGACGCTCAGTACGACGGTCACGGAGGTGAGAGCGACGCTGATCAGTCTCTTGGACATGCTGAATCCTTCAATGGCAGAGGGGAATAGGGTCTGGAGGTGCTGGTGCGCCCGGCCCTCGGACGGCCGGCGGGTCCAGGTGTCAGTGGGTGAGGATCTTGGCGAGGAACGACTGGGCGCGTTCGCTGCGCGGGTGATCGAAGAACTCGTGGGGGGTGTTCTCCTCGACGATCTGGCCGTCGGCCATGAACACGACGCGATCGGCGGCCCGGCGGGCGAAGCCCATCTCGTGCGTCACCACGACCATCGTCATGCCGTCCCGGGCGAGGGCCGTCATCACGTCCAGTACCTCGTTGACCATCTCGGGGTCGAGGGCGGAGGTCGGCTCGTCGAAGAGGATCACCTTCGGGTCCATGGCCAGGGCCCGGGCGATGGCCACCCGCTGCTGCTGTCCTCCGGACAGCTGGGCCGGGTACTTGTGGGCCTGGGCCCCGATACCGACCCGGTCGAGGAGTTCGTGGGCGCGCTGCTCGGCGGCCCTCCGGTTCTGCTTCAGCACCTTGACCGGGGCGAGGGTGACGTTGTCCAGGACGGTCTTGTGGGCGAAGAGGTTGAAGCTCTGGAAGACCATGCCGACTTCGGCGCGCAGTCGTGCCAGCTGCCTGCCTTCGGAGGGCAACAGCGTTCCGTCGACGGTGATGGTGCCGGAGTCGATCGTCTCCAGCCGGTTGATGGTGCGGCAGAGCGTGGACTTGCCGGACCCGGAGGGACCGATCAGCACGACGACCTCACCGCGGCTCACGGCCAGGTCGATGTCCTTCAGCACATGCAGTTGCCCGTAGTGCTTGTTGACCTTGTCGAGCACCACCAGGTGGGTGCCCGGCACCGCCCGCTGAGGCGTCGCGGACATAACCTCGGTCATGGGAACACGTCCCTCCCTTCCTCGGATTCGCCGGCCGCAGTGCCGTTCTCGGCGGCGATGGCGTCACCGTAGGAGGAGCGCACTGCCGCGAAGGGCTTGTGCGCTTTGTGCTCAGAGCCTGTGTCATATCCCCGGTCGGATCAGCGCGCGGCGTCTGGTGCGTGCGATCGCAAGGCGCCGGAAAGTCCTCGTAGCGGAGCTACTAGGGCTTTTCGGCAACGCGGCGAGCGTGCGTGCCAGGCGTCGCGCGCCCGGCCGGGGATATGACACAGGCTCTCAGCGGGACGGTGAGGAAGTGGGGGGTGAGGAGGGGGACAGGGACGGCTTGGCCGTCTTCGCGGACACGCGCATCTCGCCGATGGTGTCCCGGAACGCCTCGTCCCAGCGGCCGTCGCTCACGTACTGCCGGATCAGCCCGTTGAGATGGTCGCGGAAGCGGGTATCGCCCCGGCGCACACCGATGCCGTACGGCTCCCTGCCGAACGGCCTGCCGACGAGTCGGACCGTGTCCGGATACTGGCTCATCAGGCCCAGCAGGATGGACTCGTCCGTGCTGATCGCGTCGATCCGCCCGTCGACCAGCGCCGACATGCACTCACTGTAGGTGTCGACGATCACCAGTCGGGCGCGCGAGACCTCGCCCCGCAACCGCTGCGCGGACGTGGAGCCCGCTGCCGTGCACACCTCCCGGCCGGCGAGGTCGGCGAGGTCACGGATGCCCCGTTCACCGCTGCGAACCAGCACGTCCTGCCTGGAGTAGTAGTACGGGTCGGTGAAGTCCACCAGCTTGCGGCGCTCTTTGCTGATCGAGTACGTCGCCACCACGATGTCCACGACACCACGGCGGAGGAAGTCCTCGCGGTTGCGCGGCATGGTCTCGATGAACCGGATGTTGCCCTCGCTGCCGGTGAGGTCCTTGGCCACCATGCGGGCGATCTCCGCGTCGAATCCGGTGATCCGCCCGGTCGAGGGATCTTTGAACCCGAAGAGCGGGTGGTCGAACTTGATGCCGACGGTGAACACGCCCCGGTCCTCGATGCGCGCCATGGTCGAGCCCTCGGGGAACCGTGCCCCGGAGTCCGGCCCTGGCAGGCCGCAGGCGCCGAGCACCAGACAGGTCAGCGCGGCCAGTATCGAGCGGCGGGAGGTCATGAATCGCAGAAGCGGTAGCGGTGCTGCGGCCGCCCGGCAGACCCGTAGCGCAGGTTCGCCACGACGTCCCCCCGGTCGGCGAGGTACTCGAGATACCGCCTGGCGGTGGCCCTGCTGATACCGACCGCCTCGGCGGTCTCGTGCGCCGACAGGTCCCGTCCCGCGGCGGCCAGCGCGTCGAGCACCACCTGCTCGGTGGCGGGCGAGATGCCGGTGGGACGGACCACCGCGTCGAGGTGCAGGGAACGGAAGACGCGGTCGATCGCGCGCTGCTCCACCATCGCGCCGCCGGCCGACAGATGGGCCGACGCCGCCGCGTATCTGAGGAGGGTCTGCTCCACGGTGCCTGTCCGGGCGGGCTTGATCAGGTAGTAGAGGGCGCCGCGCTGCATCGCCGCCTGTACGGCGGCGGACTCCCTCCTGCCCGAGATCACGATGACGTCCGTCGGCGGGTAGTCGGGACGCCGAAGCTGGTGGGCCACGTCCAGGCCGGGTATGTCGGGCAGATGCAGATCAAGGAGCACCAGGCGCGGTGCGAACCGGCGCGTGGCGGCCAGCGCCTCGCGTCCGGTGTGGGCGACGGCCACGACCCGGAACCCGGAGATCCGGTTGACCTGCGCCCGTAGGGCGGTGGTGACGACAGGGTCGTCGTCCACAATCAGAAGGGTTATCTCCTTCGACGCCATCGCCACGCTCCTCGTTTCGGCGACCGTCCAGACGACCCCATAGATTCCCAATCAACGTGGTGTCCCCTCGGCATTTTGTGCATTGTGCTCACCACATATGTCTCTTTCAACCGCTCGACCTACTATTTTTCCTTCGGCAAACACTCTGTACTGACTGCGGCGGATCTCGATGACTCGTCTGTTCACCTGGAGGTGGGCGCACTGGGAGGGCGACTCTCCAGGACCGGACGGCGTTTTTGGTGGTCCCCGCGCCGCGGTGACAGCGACCGGGGATGGTTGTTCGCGGTGGCCGCGCTGTGGGCCCTGCTCGGCCTGCTGCCGCTCGGGCTGCTGACCTCGACGAGTGTGTCGCTGTCCGATCAGGCTGTCCGCAGCGAGGTCCGGGACCGGGTGGAGACGACCGCCGCGGTGAGCCGGGTGGTCGTGGAGCAGCAGATGGGCACGCTGAAGCAGCTCGTCAGCGCCTACGCCCAGCGGCCCGACATACGCTCCTTGGTCACCTCGGGCAACCGGACGGCCGCGTCCGGTCTGCCCGACGCGCTGGCGGAACTGGCCCGGATGCGTCCCGGGATCAGCGGAGTGATCATGGCCGCGCCCGACGGCCGGCTGATCGACGCCCAGCCCTCGCTCAAGCTGTTCCAGGACGTCAGCGGAACCGACTGGTACAGCGCGGTGCGCAACGACATGCAGCCGTACGTGTCGCAGGCCTACACCCCCACCATGCAGGGCGTCTCCCGTGCCGTGGCCGTCGCGGCGCCGATCCCGGGCGAGGACGGCCATGAACTGCTGGGCATCCTGACCGCCGTCTACAGCCTGGACGCGATCCAGGCGTACGCTTCGGAGGCCGCCGAGGCGCAAGGGATCCGGTTGCTGATCACGGACCGGGCCGGGGTTCTGGTGGCGGACCCGGCGGGCCGGCTGTTCGCGCTCACCTCCCTGCGGGAGGACGCGCGGGTGGACGCGGCACTGGCCGGCCGCAGGGTCTTCACCAACTGGCGCGGTGACGAGGGGCCGGTGCTCTCGGCCTCCGAGCCCATCCCGGGCATCGGCTGGACGGTCACCGCCGAGGTGCCCGCCGCCGAGGCACTGGCCTCCGCGGCACATCTGCGCGACCGGGTGCTGTTCATAGCCGCCCTGCTCACCGCCTTGATCCTGGCCGGGCTCGGCTTCCAGATCCACACCAGCCGTAGCCGTCGACGGGCGAGGCGGACCCTGGCGCGGTACGCGGACGCGCTCGCCACGGCGCGGGACGAGGCGGTGCGGGCCTCGGCCGCCAAGTCCGAGTTCCTGGCCAAGGTCAGCCACGAGATCCGCACGCCGATCAACGGCGTACTGGGCATGAACACCCTCCTTCTCGACACCCGCATGGACGACGAGCAGCGGCACTACGCGAGCACCGTGCAGGAATCCGCACAGAACCTGCTCCGCCTGCTGGACGACTTCCTCGATCTGTCGAAGGTCGAGGCGGGCCACCTGAGGATCGAGAAGGTGGCCTTCGACCTGCCCCGGCTGTGCGACGAGGTCGTGGCCCTGTTCGCCCCGCACGCCTACCGGCAGGGCCTGTGGCTGACGCTCCACCTGGCCGAGGACCTCCCTCAGCACGTGGTCGGCGATCCCGTCCGGCTCCGGCAGGTGCTGACCAACATCCTCGGCAACGCCATGAAGTTCACCGTCCAGGGCGGGATCGACCTGGAGGTCACCCTGGAACCCGACCGCGATCAAGGTGGCCCATCCACGGTTGACCGGGCGACCTTGCGGTTCACCGTCCGCGACACCGGCATCGGCGTCGGCCCCGAGGACCGGGACCGGGTCTTCGAGACCTTCCGCCGGCTCGACTCCCCCATCACTCGCCGCACCGGCGGCAGCGGACTGGGGCTAGCCATCAGCCGGCAGCTGGTCGAGCTCATGGGCGGCAGGATCGGGCTGGACAGCGTGAAGGGCGTCGGCAGCCGTTTCTGGGTGACCCTGCCCATGGACGTTCTCGCCGGGACCGCCCCCGCCCATGAGGAACTGAACGGTCGCCTCGTTCTCATCGCCGACGCGGACGAGGAGAACCGGGAGCTGGCGCGCCGCATTCTGTCCGGAGCCGGTCTGGTGGTGGAGGAGACGGCGGACGCCGCCGCGGCCACGGCCGCGCTACGGGCCGCTGCAGCCGATCAGTCGCCGTTCGACCTGGCCGTCATCGATCTCCACATGTCACTCGCCGGAAACGGTACGCCTCCGGCCCGGCCGGATGACGACGAGAACGGGTCGCTCGCCGACGCCGTCCTCGCCGATCCCCAGCTCCACGCGACCAACGTCATCGTGCTGATCGCTCCGGGACGCTCCGGTGCCGCATGGCCTGCCTCTTCCCCGGCCAAGGACCGGACCGTCCAGTCGGTGACCCTGCCACTGAGCCGACGCCGTCTGCTGGCGGCGGCGCAGAACGCGCTCGGCACGGCGGGAGCCCCCGAGCCGCCGGCACCGCTCCCCCACCGGTACGACGGCGGAGCACAAGACCATGCCGGCGTCGCGGCACGCCCGGTCCGCGTCCTCGTCGTCGAGGACGACGACGTCAGTTCCCAGGTCGCACGGCTCGTCCTGCAGAAAGCGGGCCACCATGTCGACGTGGTCGACGACGGGCACCGCGCGGTTCGCGCCGTGCTCCGCGACCGGTACGACCTCGTCCTCATGGACTGCCAGCTGCCGGGACTCGACGGCCTCGCCGCGACGGCCGAGATCAGACGGCGCCAGGCCGGATCCGAGCGCGTCCCGATCATCGCCATGACGGCGGCGGCCATGCCGGACGACCGGATCCGGTGCATCGAGGCGGGCATGGACGACCACCTCACCAAACCGGTGGACTGGACGCAGGTGCTCACCCGCATCGCCGTCTGGACGGCGGCGGAACCGCCCACCGAATCCGCCGCTCCGAACACCTGGAACCTACCGGCGGAGCTCGACGGCCTGCCCGCCGACGACATCGCGGACATCGCGGACGCGTTCGCGGCCTCGACCCCCGAGGTCCTCAGCCGGCTGCGGGAGGCCCTGGAGACCGGGGACTTCAATGCGGCGCGCCTGTGGGCGCACCGTCTCAAAGGCAGTTGCGCGACCGTAGGAGCCACCCGCGCGGCGGAACTCTGCCAGGACCTCGAGGCCGCTGCCGACGCGCGGCGGCTGTGGACGGCTCGTGACGACGCTCCGCTCCCCGCGGTCCTGACGCGGTTGGCGGACGAGATGCGCCGGGCCACGCAGGAGTTGCGCAGCCGCTGCTGAGAAGGAGCCGGCCCGCCGACGCCCGACCCTGGATCGCGGGGGCGTGCCGACACCTGGCGAAGGACCGGACGGACATCACCGGTGCCCGCTGGGGCCTGGCCGGGGCCGAGACCGTCTCAGGCTCCGCACCGTGATCAGCAACGGCGGCTTCGAGCGGTACTGGAAGTATCACCCGCAGCGCGGAGCACCTGTGGTTCACGCCATCCGTTACCGCGACAGCCTCGTACTCGCGGCCCGATCACCGTCCCTCAGACAGAGACTCCTACACGTCTGCCACCGCGATCCCGCGAGCCGCAGCCAGCACGACCCGGCGGAAGCCGGAGCAACGGCGACAGCCCGGCTCGCAGACTTTCCCATCCCCAGCGTCCTGCCGGCGTCCCGAATCGTCGCATGCTCGCCATGCACTCGCTCCGCAGACGCCCTCGCGAGCCACACGGCCCGAACCCTCTGCTCAGGTCAGCGAAGCTCCAACCTCGATGCAGTGATCCTGAAGTCGCCCCAGTATCCCGGTGGCCCGCCACCACACCGCACCGACCCCGCCGCCCACGGCCAGAGCAGCGTAGGCGAAGGTCCCCAGGCAGCCACTTCCGCTGACCTGCGTCCCATCAGCGTCCCAACCTGGGCGTCCACCCGCTCACCACGCCCCTACGGCGGCTTGCCCCGGCAGCCGGCTGATGCCTCTGCGCAGGTCAGAGCTGCGACAACCAACCATGATGACAACGCCCTTGAACTCACGAGCAGTGGATTCAGTCCGTAGGCCCAAAGCCCTGGATTCGCAAGCCCCGTGAGACGTTTCCGCAGGTCACAAGCCTGAATGGTGGGGCGGGTGGGACTCGAACCCACGGCCGACGGATTATGAGTCCGCTGCTCTAACCGGCTGAGCTACCGCCCCATAGCGGCGTGTCGCGTACATGTGTGCGCGCCGTCTGCCGCAGCATAGCCGCTCATACGATCTCCTGCTTCGGCGGGCGGCTTCGCATGGCCTACGTGACCTTGAGGACTGCGCCGGGTGCCGCGCGGTTCCCGGGACAGCGGAACGGACATGAAAAAGGACCCCTGAGAGGGGTCCTTTTTCGTCCTGCTCCCCCGACTGGACTCGAACCAGTAACCTGCCGGTTAACAGCCGGCTGCTCTGCCAATTGAGCTACGGAGGACCGAGCTCCCCGGACTGGACTCGAACCAGTAACCTGCCGGTTAACAGCCGGCTGCTCTGCCAATTGAGCTACCGAGGAAGGTCTCGTTTGCATCGAACGCACCTACCTGGGTATCCGCCAGGGGGCGCGCGTTCGCTGCGACACATACATTAGCGCAAGCAGGGGGGTGCTTCGCCAATCGGTACTCCCCGGCACCGACGCCGCACCGGAGACCTACGCAAGAGAAAGGGTGGCCGCCATGCGTTACCGGCTCACGTTCGTCGCCGGAGTCGTCCTGGGTTACGTGCTGGGCACGAGGGCCGGACGCGAGCGCTACGAGCAGTTGAAGAAGTCAGCCCGGCAGTTCGCGCAGAACCCCGCCGTGCGCAACACCGCGGAGACGGCGGCCCACCAGGGCCGTGAGTTCGCGGGCAAGGCGTACCACGTGGTGAGCGACAAGGTCGGCGACCGGGTCCCCGACTCGGTGGCGGACCGCGTCCGCCACCTCCGCGACCGAGCCACCCACAACGGCGGCGAGGACGACTGGGGCACGAGCAATACGTGATCTCCGGATGCCTAGCAGGGTCACGCCCCTGAAAGGGGCGCGAGGAACTGCGCGACCAGCCACGACGAGTCCGCACCCGAAACCCGGCGGCACCCCCCGCGGCGCCCACGGCCCGAGCCGGCGCAGCGGTACGGCAGAATTTTGGCCATGGGGATAGTCGCCGGGTTGGACAGTTCACCCGATTTCACTCGTATCGTCGTCTGTGACACGGACTCCGGAGCCGTGCTCAGGCAGGGATATGCGCCGCATCCGGTGGAGAGCCCCGAGGCCGGCGGCCGGCCGTCGGACGTCGACCCGCAGGCCTGGCTCCTCTCCTTGGGCGAGGCCGCGGGCGGCGGGCTGTTGGAGGGCGTGCAGGCGATCGGCGTCTCGGCGCAGCAGAACGCCGTCGTGCCGCTGGACGCGCAGGGCAACACCGTGCGGCCGGCGATGGTCGGCGGGGACAAGCGGACGCAGGTCGCCGCGGCCGATCTGATCGACGCGCTGGGCGGGCGCGAGGCGTGGGCGCAGGCGGTGGGCTGTGTGCCGCAGGCCGCCCAGCCGATCACCAAGCTGCGCTGGCTGGCCCGGACCGAGCCGGAGAACGCGCAGCGCACCGCGATCCTCCTCCAGGCGCACGACTGGCTGGTGTGGCAGCTGCTGGGCCGGCCGGTCAGGAGAACCACCGACCGGGGCGGTGCGTCCGGCACCGGCTACTGGTCGGCGGCGACCGGTGGCTACCGGCCCGACCTCGTGGAGTTGGCGCTCGGGCACCAGGTGATGCTGCCGGAGGTGATCGGCCCGGCGGACGCGGCCGGTACGACGCCGGAGGGGCTGCTGATCTCCGTGGGGACCGGCGAGACCATGGCGGCGGCGTTCGGTCTCGGCATCGGCCTCGGAGACGCGGTGGTGTCGCTCGGCGCGTCCGGGTCCGTGATGGCCGTGCACCCCGAGGCGCTGGTCGACGGGTCCGGGATGATCACCGCGCTCGCGGACGCGACCGGCATGCATCTGCCCGTCGTCACCACGCTGAACGCCGTGCGGACGCTGCGCGGGGCCGCCGAACTGCTGGGGCTGCCGGATCTGGAGAGCCTGTCCGACCTGGCGATGAAGTCGACGCCGGGGTCGCACGGGCTGGTGCTGCTGCCCTATCTGGAGGGTGAGCGGACCCCGAACCTGCCGCACACCGCCGGGACGCTCGCCGGGCTCAGGCGCGAGTCGATGAAGGCGGAGCATCTGGCGCGGGCGGCGTTCGAGGGGATGCTGTGCGGGCTCGCGGACGCGCTGGACGTGCTGCGCGGCCGGGGCGTGGAGGTGCGGCGGGTGTTCCTGCTCGGGCCGGCCGCCGAACTGCCCGCCGTGCAGGCGGCGGCACCGGCGCTGTTCGGGACGCAGGTCGTGGTGCCGCAGCCCGCGGACTACGCGGCGATCGGCGCCGCCCGCCAGGCGGCCTGGGCGCTGGGCGCCTCGCAGGGCACGCTCGACGTGCGCAACCCGCCCGCCTGGCAGGGGGCGGTGGCGCAGGTGCTGGAGCCCGGGGACGAGCTGGCCGTGGGGCAGGCGGTGCGGCAGCAGTTCGTGGCGGTGCGGGAGCAGACGCATCCCGGAGCCCTCTGAAGGCTTCGACCGCCTGTTGGGTTAATTCGGTTGAGGTAACGCGGGTGGAGTGTTCGACGATAGGGGCCAGGGGCAACCACTCGCCCCGTCGTCCACTCCGAGAGAAGCAGCGTGCTCATACGACTTCTGCGGACCTGTCTCAGGCCCTACAAGAGACCCGTCGCTCTCCTGGTGCTGCTGCAGTTCCTGCAGACCTGCGCCACGCTCTACCTGCCCACGCTGAACGCCGACATCATCGACCAGGGTGTCGTGAACGGCGACACGGGCTACATCCTGGGCTACGGCGGCCTGATGATCGGCATCTCGCTGGTCCAGGTCGTGTGCAACATCGGCGCCGTGTACTACGGCGCCCGCACGGCGGCGGCACTGGGCCGGGACCTGCGGGGGTCAGTGTTCGACCGGGTGCAGTCGTTCTCCGCACGTGAGGTCGGTCACTTCGGGGCGCCGTCGCTGATCACGCGGACGACGAACGACGTCCAGCAGGTGCAGATGCTGGCGCTGATGACGTTCACGCTGCTGGTGTCGGCGCCGATCATGTGCGTGGGCGGCATCGTGCTGGCGCTCGGTCTGGACGTGCCGTTGTCCGGGGTGCTGGTGGCGGTCGTGCCGGTGCTGGGCATCTGCGTGACGCTGATCGTGCGCCGGCTGCGGCCGCTGTTCCGGGCGATGCAGGAGCGGCTGGACTCGGTGAACCAGGTGCTGCGCGAGCAGATCACCGGCAACCGTGTGATCCGGGCCTTCGTCCGGGACGAGTACGAGCAGCAGCGCTTCCGGAAGGCCAACACCGATCTCACCGACTTCGCGCTGGGCACCGGCAACCTGCTCGCGCTGATGTTCCCGATCGTCATGACGGTGGTGAACCTGTCGTCGATCGCCGTGGTGTGGTTCGGGGCGCACCGGATCGACAGCGGCGGGATGCAGATCGGTGATCTGACGGCTTTCCTGGCCTATCTGATGCAGATCGTCATGGCGGTGATGATGGCCACCTTCATGTTCATGATGGTGCCGCGCGCGGAGGTGTGCGCCGAGCGCATCCAGGAGGTGCTGGACACCTCCTCCAGCGTCGTGCCGCCTTCGGCGCCGGTGCGGGAGCTGCGCCGGCACGGGCATCTGGAGATCCGCGGGGCGGGCTTCCGTTATCCGGGTGCCGAGGAGCCGGTGCTGCGAGCGGTGGATCTCGTGGCCCGGCCGGGTGAGACGACCGCCGTCATCGGTTCGACCGGCAGCGGCAAGTCCACACTCCTCGGGCTGGTGCCGCGGCTGTTCGACGCGACCGAGGGGCAGGTGCTCGTCGACGGTGTCGAGGTGGCGGAGATCGACCCGCAGCTGCTCGCGAAGACCGTCGGGATGGTGCCGCAGAAGCCGTATCTGTTCGCGGGGACGGTGGCGACCAACCTGCGCTACGGCAATCCGGACGCCACCGACGAGGAGCTGTGGCACGCGCTGGAGGTGGCGCAGGCCAAGGACTTCGTGGAGCGGCTGGAGGGCGGTCTCGACTCGCCGATCTCGCAGGGCGGGACGAACGTCTCCGGCGGTCAGCGCCAGCGGCTCGCGATCGCCCGGACGCTGGTGCAGCGGCCCGAGATCTACCTCTTCGACGACTCCTTCTCCGCGCTCGACTACGCCACGGACGCCGCGCTGCGGGCCGCGCTCACGCAGGAGACCGCCGAGGCGACCGTGGTGATCGTGGCCCAGCGGGTGGCGACCATCCGGGACGCCGACCGGATCGTCGTCCTCGACGAGGGCCGGGTCGTCGGCACCGGCCGGCACCACGAGCTGATGGCGGACAACGAGACCTACCGGGAGATCGTGCTCTCCCAGCTCACGGAAGCGGAGGCTGCCTGATGGCGGGGCCCATGGGGCGGATGATGGCCGGGGGCGGCCCCGACCAGCGCTCGCTCGACTTCAAGGGGTCGGGCAAACGGCTCGTCGCGCAGTTCCGGCCGGAGCGGATCACCATCTACGTGCTGCTGCTGTGCGTGGTGCTCAGCGTCGGCCTCAACGTCGTCGGGCCGAAGATCCTCGGCAAGGCCACCGACCTGGTCTTCGCGGGCATCGTCGGACGGGGCATGCCCGAGGGGGCGACCAAGGAGCAGGTCCTCGACTCCATGCGGCAGCGCGGGGACGGTGACGTCGCCGACATGCTGCGCAGCACCGACTTCACCCCGGGCGAGGGCATCGACTTCACGGCCGTCGGCCATGTGCTGCTGCTCGCGCTGGGCGTGTTCACGGTGGCCGGGCTGCTGATGGCGGTGGCGACACGGCTGGTGAACCGGGCCGTGAACCGGACGATGTTCCGGATGCGGGAGGACGTGCAGACGAAGCTGTCGCGGCTGCCGCTGTCGTACTTCGACCAGCGCCAGCGCGGTGAGGTGCTGTCCCGGGCGACGAACGACATCGACAACATCGGGCAGACCCTCCAGCAGTCGATGGGGCAGCTCATCAACTCGGTGCTGACCATCATCGGTGTGCTCGCGATGATGTTCTACGTCTCGTGGATCCTGGCGCTGGTCGCGCTGGTGACCGTGCCGCTGTCGTTCGTCGTGGCCACGCGGGTGGGCAAGCGGTCGCAGCCGCACTTCGTGCAGCAGTGGCGCTCGACGGGCAAGCTGAACGCGCACATCGAGGAGATGTACACCGGGCACGCCCTGGTGAAGGTGTTCGGGCGGCAGGAGGAATCGGCGCGGCAGTTCGCCGAGCAGAACGACGCGCTGTACGAGGCGGGGTTCAAGGCGCAGTTCAACAGCGGGGTCATGCAGCCGCTGATGATGTTCGTGTCGAACCTCAACTACGTGCTGGTGGCGGTGGTCGGCGGGCTGCGGGTGGCCTCGGGCTCGCTGTCGATCGGTGATGTGCAGGCCTTCATCCAGTACTCGCGGCAGTTCTCCATGCCGCTGACGCAGGTCGCGTCCATGGCGAACCTGGTGCAGTCGGGTGTCGCCTCGGCGGAGCGGGTCTTCGAACTGCTCGACGCAAAGGAGCAGGAGGCGGACCCGGTGCCGGGTGTGCGCCCCGAGGATCTGCGCGGGCAGGTGGCGCTGGAGCACGTGTCGTTCCGCTACGACCCCGACAAGCCGCTCATCGAGGACCTGTCGCTGAAGGTCGAGCCCGGGCACACGGTCGCCATCGTCGGCCCGACCGGCGCAGGCAAGACGACGCTGGTGAATCTGCTGATGCGGTTCTACGACGTCACCGGCGGGCGCATCACGCTCGACGGGGTCGACATCGCCCGGATGTCCCGGGACGAGCTGCGGGCCGGGATCGGCATGGTGCTGCAGGACACCTGGCTGTTCGGCGGCACGATCGCGGAGAACATCGCGTACGGCGCCTCCCGGGAGGTCACCCGCGGGGAGATCGAGGAGGCGGCCCGGGCGGCGCACGCGGACCGGTTCGTCCGGACGCTGCCGGACGGGTACGACACCGTGATCGACGACGAGGGCACCGGGGTCAGTGCCGGTGAGAAGCAGCTGATCACCATCGCCCGGGCGTTCCTGTCCGACCCGGTGATCCTGGTGCTGGACGAGGCGACCAGCTCGGTCGACACGCGTACGGAGGTCCTCATTCAGAAGGCCATGGCGAAACTCGCCCACGGCCGCACGTCGTTCGTCATCGCGCACCGCCTGTCGACGATCCGGGACGCGGACACGATCCTCGTCATGGAGAACGGGTCCATCGTCGAGCAGGGCGCGCACGAGGAGCTGCTGGCCGCGGACGGGGCCTACGCGCGGCTGTACAAGGCGCAGTTCGCGCAGGCGGTGGCCGAGGTCGACTGAGTCGCGATCCGGGGGTGCCGTGGGGTGCGGTGGGGCGGCTGCGGGCCGGTGGGGGCGGATCGCGCCCACGCGGCGGAGCCGCACATGGCTACAGCCCCGCGCCCCTTGGAGACGTGCAGCTGACGCCCCTTCAGGGGCGCGGGGAACTGCGCGACCAGCCCCCACCGGCCCGCGGACGGCATCAGTCCAGATAGCCCCGTAGCTGATCCGCGAAGGCGTGGTCCCTCAGTTTGTTCAGCGTCTTCGACTCGATCTGCCGTATCCGCTCCCGGGTGACGCCGAAGATGCGGCCGATCTCCTCCAGGGTGCGGGGGCGGCCGTCCGCCAGGCCGTAGCGGAGTTGGACCACCTTCCGCTCCCGCTCCCCCAGGGTCGACAGGACCGCTTCCAGGTGCTCCCTGAGCAGCAGAAACGCGGCCGACTCCACCGGAGAGGCCGCGTCGCCGTCCTCGATGAGGTCGCCGAGGGCGACGTCGTCCTCCTCGCCGACGGGCGCGTGCAGCGACACCGGCTCCTGGGCGAGGCGCAGGACTTCGCTGACCCGCTCCGGCTGCAGCTCCAGGTGGGCCGCGACCTCCTCGGGTGTCGGCTCGTAACCCCGCTCCTGGAGCATGCGGCGCTGGACGCGGACGACCCGGTTGATGAGCTCCACGACGTGGACCGGGACCCGTATCGTGCGGGCCTGGTCGGCCAGGGCCCGGGACATGGCCTGGCGGATCCACCACGTGGCGTACGTGGAGAACTTGTAGCCGCGGGCGTAGTCGAACTTCTCGACCGCCCTGATCAGACCGAGGTTGCCCTCCTGGACGAGGTCGAGCATCGTCAGGCCGCGGCCGACGTAGCGTTTGGCGACCGAGACGACCAGACGCAGGTTCGCCTCGATCAGGCGGCGCTTGGCCATGCGGCCCATGACGACGAGCCGGTCCAGGTCGAGGGCGAGCTGGCTGTCCAGGTCGGGGGTGAGCCGCAGCTTCTCCTCCGCGAACAGGCCGGCCTCGACGCGGCGGGCGAGTTCGACCTCCTCGGCGGCGGTGAGCAGGGGGATGCGGCCGATCTCCCGCAGGTACTGGCGGAACAGGTCCGAGGAGGGGCTGCCGGTCTCGGTGCGGACCGGCGGGCGTTCTACGGCCTCGGGAGGTTCGACGGCCTCGGGAGGTTCGGCCGCCTCGACGGCCTCGGCCGGCGGCTCCTCCGGCTCCGGTTCCGACTCGGGGTGGTGCACGGCGCGGCTCTGCGCCGGGACCCCTGACAGGGCGTCGGCCTCCGCGTCCGGCGCGGCACCGGCGTCGGTCTGGGTGAGGGTCTGGGTCTGCACGGGGGCGACCTCCAGGATGATCGCTGCCAAGGAGTACGGCAGCGGTACTTCGGGGGCGGAGTCGGCCTCGCCGCTTTCCGTCCCGTACGCGATGAGCGGAACCGCGGGGGTCTGGGACCCGTGGGTGACGGATCGGCCGCGCTCCGAGGACTCAGGCACCGGAACCCAGTGTGGGGTAAGACACATCGTCGCCACGAGGGGCGTGCGGTGACTTTTTGTTTCCGGTCCGTGACCGCGTGGTCGCCCCTCGTGGGAAACCCGGATGCCTCATACGCCACTGGTCTGCGACGATCGTCCGATGTCCGCTGCCCTGTACGAGTCGCATGTGACGGTCCGCTGCGCCGGCCCCGAGGAGTCCGCCCGGCTGGGCCGGTGGGCGGCCGAGGCCGGTCTCAAGCTGACGCACATCGTGCTGGCCCGGGGACGGACGCGCGATCAGCCGATGCTCACCCTGCGCGGTTCGCCGTCGTATGCCGAGGAGTCCCGACGGGTGCGGGAGGTGACGGCGCGCCTGCGGGCGGACGGCTTCGAACCTGTGCGCGTGAAGATCGAGTCGTCGCCGTGGGCGCCTGAGGTGCCGCGCCGGCCGTGCGCGGACGGACGGTACTTCGAGCACCATGTGAAGCTGCTGCTCGCTCCGGACGCGGACCTCGCGCGGCTTACCGCCCGCGTGCTGCCGCACGGCGCCCACCTGTCGTGGAACGCCCGGCGGGTCCGTGCGGGCGCATGGCACGAGCGGTTCGTGACCCAGCGGTGCCGCGGGGTGGACGCCGAGGGTGCGGTCCGGGAGCTGGAACGGCTGCTCACCGAGTTGGGCGGATACGAAGTCCTGTGCGTGGAGCGTGAGTTCGTGCTGCACGACAGTGATGTGTCGATGGACGACGGATGGCTCGGGGAGCCGGTGGGGGTGTCGGGATGAAACAGTCGTGGCAGGGTTTCGGCTGGGCGAACACGGAGATTCCCCGTGAGCCCCTGGACGACGCCACCCGCAGGGCCCAGCAGCTGCCGAAGTCGCTCCGGCCGGTGCCGGGCGACGACGTGGTGCAGCTCCCGGTCTTCGACCCGGCCCTGAAGCACTACCAGAACGCCTACCGCGCCACCGACCCGCGCTTCGCCGACCCGGCTCGGGGAGAGGCGTGGCGGGCGGCCCGCCGCCGAGCACTGCACCTGGTGCTGGACGCGATCGCCGACTCGGAGTGGGTGGACTCGCTGGTGCTGCGGGGCAGTGTGCTGATGTCGGTGTGGTTCGAGGACGCCGCCCGCGAGCCCGGGGACCTGGACTTCGTCGTCGTACCGCACACCTGGCGGATCGACGACGGCCGTACGGACCGGATGCTGACCGGGATCGCCGAGGCGGCGCAGACGCTGGCCGACGCCCGCGGGCGCGAGGTCGGGATCTCGGCCCGGGGCGCGGTGGTCGAGGACATCTGGACCTACGAGCGGGTGCCGGGCCGTCGGATGCTGCTGCCCTGGGGTGCGCCGGGGCTGCCCGGCGGCCACGTCCAGCTGGACTTCGTCTTCAACGAGCGGTTGCCCGAGGACCCCGGGCCGGTCGAGCTGCCGGGCGGCGCGATCGTGCAGGCGGCGACGCCGGAGCTGTCGCTGGCGTGGAAGCTGATGTGGGTGATCAACGACATGTACGCGCAGGGCAAGGACCTGTACGACGCCGTGCTCCTGGCCGAGCGGCATCCCCTGCGCCGGGAGCTGTTGCACGAGGTGTTCCGGCTGTCGGGCGAGTGGCCGTACCCGTACCGCGAGAAGATCCTCCTGGAGGACGTGGTGGAGGCGGTCGGGTATGTGGAGTGGAACCACTTCGTCACGGAGTATCCGCAGTTCAGAAACGACGAGCGGGCGTTCGCCGAACGGTTGGTGCGGGCCGTGACCCCGGCGTTCGAGGAGACCGGGGCCTGACCCCGCCTACAGCGCCGCGGCGCCGTGCTCCCGGAGGGTCTGGTCGTACTGCTGGAGGACCCACAGTTCGTTCTGCACGGCGGCGAGCTCGGCCGGGTCGCCGTGGGTTCCGAGGCGGGTGAGCCGGCTCGTGATGTCGCGGATGCGGCGCTCCACGGCCCGGCGGCGGACCGTCACCAACTGGGCCCCCGCGTAGACCTCGTCTGCCCCCTTCACGCCCTTGTGCAGCAAGATCGCCTCGACGGCGAGCTCCGTCACCATCGCGCGGACCGCGTCGTCCGGGGCGGCCTCGCGGACCCTGATCAGGTAGTCCTGGGGGTCGGCGACGCCCGGTTCGGCGCCGCCCGCCTCCTGGATGGCCTGGCGGACGGCGGCGTAGGGCGGGGCGGTGAACTCGTCCACCCCGTACGCGTCGAAGGCCGGGGAGACCAACTCGGGTCGCTGGAGGGCGAGTTTGAGGAGCTCCCGCTCGGTGGCGAAGACGGGGTTGCGGAGGTTCAGGGCCGGGCCGCGGGGGGCGGTGGGCTGGGGCGGTCCGGCGTACTGCCGCCCCTGGTGGTGCCGCTCCTGGGCGGGGCCCTTGCCGCCGCGGTCGCGGGCCCAGCGGGCCAGCTGGGCCACGCGCTTGACCACGAACTGGGTGTCGAGGATGCCGAGCATGCCGGCGAGCTGGACGGCGACCTCGTGCTGGGCGCCGCTGTTCTTGATGCGGGCGACGATCGGGGCGGCCTCGTCCAGGGCGGATGCGCGGCCGGCGGGGGTGTCGAGGTCGTAGCGGCTCACGATCTGGCGCAGCGCGAACTCGAAGAGGGGGGTGCGGGGTTCGACGAGGTCGGCGACGGCCTCGTCGCCCTTGGCCAGGCGCAGGTCGCAGGGGTCCATGCCGTCCGGGGCGATGGCGATGTACGTCTCGGCGGCGAACTTCTGGTCGTCCTCGAAGGCGCGCAGGGCGGCCTTCTGGCCGGCGGCGTCGCCGTCGAAGGTGAAGATGACCCGGGCCGAGCCGTTGTCCATGAGCAGCCGGCGCAGGATCTTGATGTGCTCGCCGCCGAAAGCGGTGCCGCAGGTGGCGATGGCGGTCGTCACGCCGGCGAGGTGGCAGGCCATGACGTCGGTGTAGCCCTCGACGACGACCGCGCGGGACGCCTTGGCGATGTCCTTCTTCGCCAGGTCGATGCCGTACAGGACCTGGGACTTCTTGTAGATCGCCGTCTCGGGTGTGTTGAGGTACTTGGGGCCGTTGTCCGCCTCGTAGAGCTTGCGGGCGCCGAAGCCGACGACGTCGCCGCCGATGTCGCGGATGGGCCACATCAGGCGTCCGCGGAAGCGGTCGATGGGGCCGCGGCGGCCTTCCTGGGAGAGGCCGGAGAGGATCAGCTCCTTGTCGGTGAAGCCCTTGCCGCGCAGGAAGCGCGTGAGGTGGTCCCAGCCCTGGGGGCTGTAGCCGACGGAGAAGTGCTGGGCGGCGGCCTGGTCGAAGCCGCGATCGGCGAGGAACTGGCGGCCGGTGTCGGCCTCCGGGCTGGTGGCGAGCTGCTCCACGTACCAGTCGGCGGCGATCTTGTGGGCCTCGACCAGGCGGATCCGCTCACCGCGCTGGTGGGAGGGGTTGTAGCCGCCCTCCTCGTAGCGCAGGGTGATGCCCGCCTGGCCGGCCAGGCGTTCGACCGCCTCGGAGAAGGAGAGGTGGTCGATCTTCATCACGAACGTGATGGTGTCGCCGCCCTCCTGGCAGCCGAAGCAGTGGAAGAACCCCTTGCTCGGGCTGACCTGGAAGGACGGGGACTTCTCGTCGTGGAAGGGGCAGAGACCCTTGAGGTTTCCGCCGCCCGCGCCCCGCAGCTGGAGGTACTCGGACACCACGGCGTCGATCGGGACCGCGTCCCGTACCGCCTTCACGTCCTCGTCGTTGATCCGTCCTGCCACGCGTGAATTCTACGGGGGCGGACCGACACTCCCGACAGCTAGGAGGCGAGGCCCTCCAGCGGGACGTGCGGGTCCGCCAGGGATTCCGTGTTCACCCTCGCCCTGGAGCGGATCAGGCGCTGGATCTTGTCCGTGACGTCCCACACGTTCACGTTCATGCCGGCCAGCACCCGGCCGTCCTTCACCCAGAACGCGATGAACTCGCGCTTCCCGGCGTCGCCGCGGATCACCACCTGGTCGTAGGCGCCCGCGGGCGCCCAGCCGGAGTACTCCATCCCCAGGTCGTACTGGTCGGAGAAGAAGTAGGGCACCCGGTCGTACGTCACGTCGCGGCCCAGCATGGAGCGCGCGGCCGCCGGGCCGCCGTTCAGGGCGTTGGCCCAGTGCTCGACGCGCACCCGCGTGCCGAAGAGGGTGTGCGGGAAGGAGACGACGTCGCCGGCCGCGTAGACGTCGGGGTCGGAGGTGCGCAGCCGCTCGTCGACGACGACGCCGCCGCCGTGGGCCCGGTCGGCGATCTCCAGGCCGGCCGCCTCCGCGAGGTGGGTGCGCGGGGCCGCGCCGATCGCCGCCAGCACGTCGTGCGCCGGGTGCTCCTCGCCGTCGTCGGTGCGGGCCGCGAGGACCATGCCGTCCTGGCCGACGATCTCCGTCAGCCGCCTGCCGAAGTGGAAACGCACCCCGTGCTCGCGGTGCAGGTCGGCGAAGAGGCCGCCGAGCTCCGGGCCCAGCACGCCGTGCAGCGGGGTCGGCCCGTGCTCGACGACCGTGACCTCCGCGCCGTACTCGCGGGCCGCCGCCGCGACCTCCAGGCCGATCCAGCCGGCACCGGCGATGACGAGGTGTCCGTTGTCCCGGCCGAGGTGGGTCAGGACGTGTTTGAGGCGCTCGGCGTGCGCGAGGCGGCGCAGGTGGTGCACGCCGGCCAGGTCCGTGCCCGGGATGTCCAGGCGGCGGGGCTCGGCGCCGGTCGCCAGGAGCAGCTTGTCGTAGCGGACGACGGTGCCGTCCTCGCCGAAGCGGACCGTCTTGGCCGTGCGGTCGACGGCGTCGACGGTCTGGCCGAGGTGGAGCTCGATGTCGTTGGCCGCGTACCAGGCGGGTTCGTGCACGAAGACGCTGTCGCGTTCCTCCTTGCCGAGGAGGTAGCCCTTGGACAGGGGCGGGCGCTCGTAGGGGTGGTCGCGTTCGTCGCAGATCAGTATCACGCGGCCGGTGAAGCCCTCCGCGCGGAGCGTCTCGGCCGCCTTCGCGCCGGCCAGTCCGCCTCCGACGATGACGAATGTCTGATCCGCGTCGACCACTGGGTGCCTCCTCGTCAGGGTGTCGCCACTTGCGAGCGTCCCGCACGGAGCGTGATGG
Source organism: Streptomyces sp. NPDC037100 (assembly GCF_055606225.1). Classification (NCBI taxonomy): domain Bacteria; kingdom Bacillati; phylum Actinomycetota; class Actinomycetes; order Kitasatosporales; family Streptomycetaceae; genus Streptomyces; species Streptomyces sp. NPDC037100. The sequence continues at coordinate 441,123 of NZ_JBVJSX010000001.1, forward strand.
GGGAAGAGGGAGTGACCCGATCAGGCCACGGAGGGTCACATTCGGGGGTGCTCGCGTCCCGCCCGTCGCGTCAGTCTCATCCCTGCCCCGTCAGACGGGTGTGAAGCGAACGGGCGGATGTGTCGGTGAGCGAGGCGATCTGGTCCACGATCACCCGCTTGCGCGCCCGGTCGTCCGCCGCCCGGTCGAACAGGGAGCGGAACTGCGGGTCCAGGCCGTCCGGGGCGCGGGCGGTGAGCGCCTCGGCCAGTTCGGCGACCACGATCCGCTGGTCGGCGCGCAGCCGTTCCTGCTCGGCGCGCTGCATGACGTAGAGGTCGGCGACGGCCTTGAGGACGGCGCACTCCAGGCGGGTCTCGCGCGGGACGACGAGCTCGGCGGCGTACCGGGTGAGCCGTCCGGCGCCGTAGGCGGTGCGGGTCGCGGTCTCGGCGGCCAGGCAGAAACGGCCGATGAGCTGGCTGGTGGCGTCCTTGAGTCGGGCCTGGGCGACGGCGGTGCCGTCGTAGCCGTGCGGCCACCACTCCTGGGCCAGGAGCCGGTCCAGGGCCTCGGCGAGCTCGGCCGGGTCGGTGTCGGCGGGGACGTACCGGCCGAGAGCGACCTGGAAGACGTCCCGGCGCTCGGGGTCGGCGTGCAGGCAGTTCGGGTCGATGTGACCGGCGTGCAGGCCGTCCTCCACGTCGTGCACCGAGTAGGCCACGTCGTCGGACCAGTCCATGACCTGCGCCTCGAAGCAGGTGCGGGTGCCGGGGGCGTCCTTGCGGAGCCAGTCGAAGACGGGGCGGTCGTCCTCGTAGACGCCGAACTTGTTCGAGGCCGGGTCGGTGGGGTGGGCGCCGCGGGGCCAGGGGTACTTGGTGGCGGCGTCGAGGGCGGCGCGGGTGAGGTTGAGGCCGACGGAGCGCTCCGGGGTGAACCGTTTGGGCTCGATACGGGTGAGGAGCCTGAGGGACTGGGCGTTGCCCTCGAAGCCGCCGCAGTCCGACGCGAACTCGTTGAGGGCCTGTTCGCCGTTGTGGCCGAAGGGCGGGTGGCCGAGGTCGTGGGAGAGGCAGGCGGCTTCGACGAGGTCGGGGTCGCAGCCGAGGGCCGCGCCCAGCTCGCGGCCGACCTGGGCGCATTCGAGGGAGTGGGTGAGGCGGGTGCGGGGGCTGGCGTCCCAGGCGGGGCCGAGGGTGCCGGGCGTGACGACCTGGGTCTTGCCGGCGAGACGTCGCAGGGCGGCGCTGTGCAGGACCCGGGCCCTGTCGCGTTGGAAGGCGGTGCGGCCGGGGCGTTTGTCGGGTTCCGGGGCCCAGCGGTCGACTGACGTCGGGTCGTAGGCCATGGGGTCTCGTGCGGTGCCGTCCATGTGACGACAGTAAGCGGGTCCGAGTGTGCCGGGTTCTGATTTCGTGCGTGTGCGGGTGGATTGTGGCTGGTCGCGCGGTTCACCGCGCCCCGGAGGGCGTGGCCCCGAGCCCGGTTTCAGGCCGAGGCCAGTTCCGGAAGGGTCTGCCGTGCCAGTGCTTCCTCGTAGCGGTGGAGGAGGAGCTGGGCCATCGCCGGGTGCGTGCCCAGGGGGGCCGCCGCTGTCCAGGGTGCCTTCTGGGCGCACTCCGTGGCGAAGCGGCCGGGGGCCGTGAAGTAGGACGCGAGGGCGATGTGGCGGCGGCCCCTTGCCAGGAGGGTGCGGACGGCCGTTTCGACCGTCGGGGTCGCGGCGGAGGCGTAGGCCGGGATGACCGGGACGCCGAGGCGGGTCGCCAGGAGGTGGGCGGTGCGGCCCGTGTCCGTCTTCGCGTCCGGGTCGCGGGAGCCCGCAGCGGCGAGGACGACCGCGCTGGTGCGGCGGGGTGTCCCGCCCCAGCCGGCTTCCGTGAGGCGGGCCTGGAGGGCGTCGACCAGGAGCGGGTGGGGGCCCAGGGGGGCTGCCAGGTGGGTGCGGGCCCGGGAGGCCGCCGCCATCTCCGGGATGTCCTGTTTGACGTGGTAGCCGCGGCTGAGGAGGAGGGGGACGAGGACCGCCTCCGAGTCCCCGAGGGCCGCGAGGGTGTCGGGGAGCAGGGGGGCGTTGAGTTCGATGTGGCCCAGGTGCACGGGCACGTCGGGACGCAGGGCCCGGACCCGGTCGAGGAGCGCCTTCACGGTGCTCAGCGCACGGGGGTCGCGGCTGCCGTGTGCCACGACCACGAGGGCGGGCGGGGCCGGGCGGCGCGTGGCGGGCGGCGGGACGAGGCTGAGCTGACTGGGCATGCACCGATGGTGGCGGCGGCGCGTTGCCTTCCCGTTGCGTGGGCGTCACGGGTGTTTTCCAGCGGTTCACGATGTGGGAAAGGGCTGTGTGAGGGGCTTTGACCTGCGGTTTCCATGAATCGAGTGAAGCTGGTCACGCGGCTGCGGATGAACCGGGCGGTCCCGGAGGACGTCCCTGACTGTCGAGGGGCCGACCTGGGGAGGGACCGTCCGATGCGTCGTGTGACGTTCCGAAGACCGCGGCTGCCGCGTACCCGGCGGGGGCAGCGGCGGCTGGTGCAGGCCGTGATGGCCGGGTGCGTGCTGGCGCTGCTTCCGGCGACGTGGATGTACGCCGTGGCGGGTGACCGGCTGCGTACGGCGGCGGATGTGCCGCGTACCGATGTGGCCGTGGTGTTCGGTGCCGGGCTGTGGGAGGGCGAGCCGTCGCCGTATCTCGCGCACCGGCTCGACGCCGCGGCGAAGCTGTACCGGCAGGGGCGGGTGGAGGTGGTGCTCGTCACGGGGGACAACAGCCGGGAGGACTACGACGAGCCGGACGCGATGCGCGTGTACCTGACGCGGCACGGGGTGCCCGACGGACGGATCGTCAGTGACTACGCGGGATTCGACACCTGGGACTCCTGCGTGCGCGCGAAGAAGATCTTCGGGGTGGATCAGGCCGTGCTGATCAGTCAGGGCTTCCACATCCGGCGGGCGGTGGCGCTGTGCGAGGCGGCGGGGATCTCCTCGTACGGGGTCGGCGTGGACGCCGTGCACGACGCGACCTGGTACTACGGGGGCGCCCGGGAGATCCTCGCCGCCCAGAAGGCCGCGCTGGACGCGGTGTTCCGTCCGGATCCGCGGTTCCTCGGGCCGCGGGAGCCGGGGGTGGAGCGGGCGCTGGCGACGGCCGGAGTGCCTCGCGGGTGACTCGGCCGGGGGCGGACGCCCCCGGCCGGTCGGTGGGTGTCAGTGTCCGTGGAAGCGCGCGGGGCGCTTCTCCAGGAACGCCGTCATGCCCTCCTTCTGGTCGTCGGTGGCGAACAGGGCGTGGAAGACGCGGCGTTCGAAGCGGATCCCGTCGCGCAGACCGGTTTCGAGGGCACGGTCGACGCACTCGCGGGCCGCCCTGACCGCAGCGCTGCCGTACGAGGCGATCACCGCCGCCGCTTCGAGGGCCTCGGGCAGGACCCGGCCGTCCGGGACCACACGGGAGACGAGACCGCAGCGTCCAGCCTCCTGTGCGTCCATGGTGCGACCGGTGAGGACCAGGTCCATGGCGGTGGCCCGGCCGACGAGCCGGGTCAGCCGCTGGGTGCCGCCGATGCCGGGGATCACGCCGAGCTTGATCTCGGGCTGGCCGAAGACCGCCGACTCCCCCGCGACGACCAGGTCGCACATCATCGCCAGCTCACAGCCACCCCCGAGAGCATGGCCGTTGACGGCCGCGATCTTCGGGGTGCGGAGGTCCGCGAACTCCTCCCAGCCGGCGAAGTAGTCCTCGGCCGCCATGTCGGCGGCCGACTTCCCGGCCATCTCCCTGATGTCGGCGCCCGCGGCGAAGACCGTGTCCGAGCCGGTGACGACGAAGCAGCCGGTTCCCGGGTCCGTGTCCAAGGGACGCAGGACGTCGAGGAGTTCGGTGAGGAGCTCACTGCTGAGCGCGTTGCGGACGTGCGGGCGGTGCAGGCGCACGGTCACCACACGGCCGTGCCGCTCGACCTTCAGATGGTTCATCTCTCTTCTCCTTTCGCGCATCACGAGTGCGGGTCACGAGTCCCAGATCGCGCCGTACGCCGGGATCCCCCGCCGTTCCAGGCCGTGGACCACCTGCCAGGTCAGTTTCTTGTTGGAGATGCAGATGACCGCCTCGGCGCCGAAGTCCCGGTAGGCCTCGTGGGCGAGGCGCACCATGTCGGGCTTGCCGTGCCGGGAGGTGTCCCAGATCCGGGCGTCCGGCTGGACGGCGAGGATCTCGTCGACCAGGGCGTCGCCGTAGGTCGTGCGGGGGTCGCGGGTCGCCCAGACCAGCCGGGAGGGCACCTGGGCGGCGAGCAGGTGGGGCAGGCAGGGGCCGATGCCGCTGCCGGTGGCGACGTAGACGACCTTGGTGAAGAGGACCTCGATGTTGGCGACGCCGGCCGTGGTGATGCCCTTGACCCACACCTGCCGGGGCAGGTCATCGATGAAGGAGCCGGTCCAGTCGCCGGCCCGGGAGATGGTCAGGCGGAAGCCCGGCTCGCCGGGGGAGGGGACGTTGGCGAAGGAGTGCCACTCCTTCAGCGGGCTGCGGCTGATCGCGGTGGAGGAGCCCGCGAAGGGGGTCTCGCCGTGGTCGAAGCGGGCCAGCACGACGTGTGAGGAGGGGCGTTCGAGGTGGACGTCCACCTTGCGCAGCCGCAGCCAGGGCAGGGCGACGCTGAAGGTGACCACCGCGAGCACACCGACCTGCCACGGGCCCGGTGAGGACAGCAGCGTGTGCGTCCAGAACAGGGCCAGGGCCGCCCAGCCGCCGAAGCGGTGGATCTTCTCGAAGTGGTCGTGCCGGCGGGAGCGGAAGGGCGGCAGGGCGGTGGCGACGACGAGCGCGAGAAGGGCGATCAGGGTCCAGCCGACGGCCCTGGCGGGGCCGTCGGGTGCCGCGATCGTCGAGGCCAGGAACCAGGCCGTGCCCGCCAGTGCCCCGCCGACGTGCAGTCCGCCGAAGTGGTACACCTTGCCGAGCGTCCAGCGGACCCGCAGCGGCCAGGTGGTCGGCGCCGAAGTCGCCACCCGGAAGAAGAAGTTGATGACGTACTGCTGGCGCACGACGACGGCGAGGGCGAGGTTGGCGAGGGCCGCGTGCCCGAGGGTGGGGGCGGCCAAAGGCCAACCGACGCAGGCGAAGGCCGCGTTGGCCAGGAGCACCAGGGCCGCGAGCCGGTTGTAGTGCATCAGGCGCGGGTGCTTGAGCAGGCGACGGGGGCCGGGCAGCAGCGGCGGGAGCCCGCCGGTGGCCTGCTGGTGCCGGGGCGGGGACGTGGTCATCGCGCCACCGCCACGCGCTCCTCGATCATGTGCAGCAGCGCCTGTTTGTCGACCTTGCCGCGGTCGGTCTCGGGGAGGAAGGCCAGCGGCAGGATCCGCTCCGGGACGCAGTAGTACGGCAGGGCGTCCGCGACCGCGCGGCGCGCCGCTTCCGGGTCGACGTCCGCGGGGCAGACGAAGGAGACCAGGGTGCGGGCGTCGCGTTTCAGGGTGACGGCCCGGGTGCAGCCGGCCGCGGACTCCAGGACCGAGGAGACCGAGTCCAGTTCGACGCGGAAGCCGCGCACCTTGACCTGGTCGTCGGTGCGGCCGAGGTGCTCCAGCTCCCCGCCGGGGGCCCAGCGGCCGAGGTCGCGGGTGCGGAACATGCGCCGGCCGCCGCCGAGGAAGGGGTCGGGGGCGTAACGCTCGGCGTTGAGGGCGTCGTCGCCGAGGTAGCCGGCGGACACGCAGTCGCCGCCGGCCCACATCTCACCAGGCTCGCCGACCGGCACGGGACGGCGGTCGGCGTCGAGGACGTAGACGGTGTTGTTCGGGGTGGGGCGGCCGATGGTGAGCAGCGGGGCGGACGGGTCGTGGCGGCTCATCGTGTTGACGATGGTCGTCTCCGTCGGGCCGCAGCCGTTGAAGAAGGCGGCCTGGCGGGCCCAGCGGTCGGCCAGCGGGCGCGGGCAGGGCTCCCCCGCCACGGCGACCGTGCGCACCCGCGGGCATGCGGCCGGGTCGAGGCCGGACAGCACGGTCGGGGTCGCGACGAGCACGTCCGCCGTGCGGGCCGCCGCGGCGATGTCCTTGCCCCGGATGACGAGGGTGCCGCCGTGAGTGAGGCAGCCGAGGATCTCCCAGGCCGCCATGTCGAAAGCGATGTTGAGGAGCTGGGCGACCCGGTCTCCGGGCCGGACACCGAGGTCGCCCGGGGCGGTGAGCAGGAGGTTGGCGACGTTGCGGTGGGTGACCTTCACGCCGTTGGGGCGGCCGGTGGTGCCGGAGGTGAACAGGACGTAGGCGCCGTGGTCGCCCGTGACGGGGACGCGCGGGGCCGGGGCGTACGGCAGCGGCTCGTCGAGCGGGAGCAGCAGATGACCGTCGGGCAGGGGCACGTGGTGGGCGTGTTCGGCGACCGTGAGGACGACCCTGGTCCGGGCGGTGCGGATGACGTGGGTGAGCTGGGCCGGGGGTGCGAGGCCGATGTCCTGCGGGACGTAGGCGGCGCCGGCCTTCAGGATGCCGAGCAGGCCGACCAGCATCGGGATCGAGCGGCGGACGAACAGGCCGACGTGGTCGCCGGGGCGGACGCCCTCGCGGACCAGGCGGGCGGCGAGGGCGTCGGCGTACCGGTCGAGCTCGGCGTAGGTGATGCGGGCGCCCTGGTGTTCGGCGGCCACGACGTGCGGGGTGGCCGCGGCGTGCCGGGTGACGGCGTGGTGCAGGAGCGGGTCGGGGACGGGGACGGTGGGGCCCCGGCCGTACTGCCGGAAGAGGTGCTGGTCGTGGGGGGTCAAGTGGCGCAGAGGCATGATCGGGTGGCCTCCTGGCTGTTTCGAGGGTCGGATTGCCACAGCGGCGGAGCCGCGGTGGATGCAGCCGTGAGCGGCGGGCATGCCCGGGTGTCGAACGCCGTGCGGAGTCGTGCGAGCGCTGCGCGTAGCGAGAGCGTAGTGCTACTGCTTCAACACTCAACAAGGTCGGATCAGCCAAGAAAGGAACGCAATGAGCCACATGTGGCGTCTTTCGTCCCAAGGGCAACGTCCGTGCCGGTCGGCGGCGACGTGAAGGTGGGCAGGCGTGTGCCTCACCGGGCGGCGGGCTCCTGCCTCACGCGGGCGGGGTTCCGGCGGGGAGGTTGCCGTCCCGGCCGCGTAACAGGGAACCGTCCCGGGTGTAACACGGCCGACGCACGCTGAAGGGCATGCAGAACACCGCGACGCCCACCCACTGCCCGTACTGCGCCCTGCAGTGCGGGATGAACCTCACACCCGCACCGGACGGGACCGTCGAGGTGAGCGAGCGCGCGGACTTCCCGGTGAACCGGGGCGCCCTGTGCGGCAAGGGGCGTACATCGGCGGCGGTGCTCGCGCGGAACGTGCGTCTGACCTCCCCGCTTGTACGCGACGAAGGCGGCACTCTGGTGCCCGCCTCCTGGGACGAGGCGCTGGAGAGGATCGCCGCGGGGCTGGGCCGCACGCGCGCGGAGCACGGGCCGGACGCGGTCGGGGTGTTCGGCGGGGGTGGGCTGACGAACGAGAAGGCGTACACGCTCGGCAAGTTCGCGCGGGTCGTGCTCGGCACGTCCCAGATCGACTACAACGGGCGTTTCTGCATGTCGTCGGCGGCGGCCGCCGGTATCAAGGCGTTCGGGCTCGACCGCGGGCTGCCCTTCCCGCTGGAGGACATCCCGAAGTCCGGCTGCGTGATCCTCGTCGGGTCGAACCTCGCGGAGACCATGCCGCCGTCACTGCGGTTCTTCACCGAGCTGAAGGAGAACGGCGGCACGCTGATCGTCGTCGACCCGCGCCGCACGAAGACCGCCGAACAGGCGGACCTGCACCTGGCGCCCCGGCCGGGCACGGACCTGGCCCTCGCCCTGGGCCTGCTGCACCTGGTGATCGCCGAGGGCCGGGTGGACGAGGAGTACGTCGGGGAACGCACGGTCGGCTGGGAGGACGCCCGGGCCGCGGCGATGGCGCACTGGCCGGAGTACGTGGAGCGGATCACGGGGGTGTCCGTTCCTCAACTGCGGGAAACTGTACGGCTGTTCTGCGAGCCGGAGTCGGCGATGGTGCTCACCGCACGCGGCCCCGAGCAGCAGTCCAAGGGCACCGACACGGTGGGCGCGTGGATCAACCTGTGCCTGGCGACCGGCCGGGCGGGCCGCCCGCGGTCCGGGTACGGCTGCCTGACCGGCCAGGGCAACGGGCAGGGCGGACGGGAACACGGGCAGAAGGCCGACCAGTTGCCGGGCTACCGCAAGCTCGACGACCCGGCCGCGCGGGCGCATGTCGCCGAGGTGTGGGGCGTCGACCCGGACAGCCTGCCCGGGCCGGGGCGCAGCGCGTACGAGCTGCTGGACGCGCTGGGCACCGACATCAGGTCGCTGCTGCTGATGGCGTCCAACCCGGTGGTGTCGGCGCCGCGTGCCGCGCACATCGAGGAGCGCATCAGGTCGCTGGACTTCCTGGCGGTCTGCGACGTGGTGCTGTCGGAGACGGCGGAGCTCGCGGACGTGGTCCTGCCGGTCACCCAGTGGGCCGAGGAGACGGGCACGACGACGAACCTGGAGGGCAGGGTGCTGCTGCGGCGCCGGGCGATCACCCCGCCCGACGGCATCCGCAGCGACCTGGAGGTGCTGCACGAACTCGCCGCCCGCCTGGGCGTGGAGAAGGGTTTCCCGACCGACCCGGAGGAGGTCTTCGAGGAGCTGCGCCGGGCGTCGGCGGGCGGGGCGGCGGACTACTCGGGGATCACCTACCGCAGGCTGACGGAGGAGAACGGGGTGTTCTGGCCCTGTCCGGCGGTGGATGCGGCCGACGCGGGCGAGGACGCCCTTCCCGACGGGGAGACACCGGCCGTGCACCCGGGCACGCCCCGCCTCTTCCTCGACCGCTTCGCCACGCCGGACGGCCGGGCCCGGTTCGTGCCCGTCTCGCACCGCGCGATCGCCGAGGAACCGGACGACGAGTACCCGGTGCTGCTGACCACCGGGCGGGTCGTGGCGCAGTACCAGTCCGGGGCGCAGACCCGGCGCGTGGCGGAGCTGAACGCCGCCGCGCCCGGGCCGTTCGTGGAGCTGCACCCGCGGCTGGCGGCCCGGCTCGGAGCGGCCGAGGGCGATCCGGTGGCCGTCGTGTCGCGGCGGGGCCGGGCGGTGGCGCCCGCGAGGATCACGCGCGCCATCCGGCCCGACACCGTCTTCATGCCCTTCCACTGGCCGGGCGAGGGCCGCGCCAACACCCTCACCAACCCCGCGCTCGATCCGACCTCCCGGATGCCGGAGTTCAAGGCGTGCGCGGTGCGGCTGGAGGCCGTCGAGGGGTAGGGCCGTTCGGATCAGGCCGCAGGGAATCGGCGGTGCTTCTCGACGCCCCGCGTCTGTGACCTGATCCGGACGACAGGCCCTGGGGGTCAGCTCACGGCGACGGCCTTCCAGGCCGCGGCGACCGCCTTCCGCTCGGTGCTGTCGCCGCCGTAGAGGTCCTCGGCCGCGCTCAGGGTCGCCGTGCGGGCGTCCGCGTAGTCCGTCGAGGACGTCATGTAGACCGTCAGGGCGCGGTACCAGATCTTGCCCAGGGCGGCCCGGCCGATGCCGTTCACCGTGGAGCCGTCGCAGGTCGGGGAGTTGTAGGCGACGCCGTTGAGGGTCTTGCCGCCGCTGCCCTCCGCGAGCAGGTAGGCGAAGTGGTTGCCGACGCCCGAGGAGTAGTGCACGTCGAGGTCGCCGAGCTTCGCGTTCCAGCAGTCCGCCGACTTCCCGTCCTTGGACGGCTTGTCCATGAAGCGCAGGGCCTCGCGGCCGAGGCCGGAGCGGACGACCTTCTCGCCGATGAGCCAGTCGCCCCGGTCCTCGGCGTTGGCCGCGTGGAACTCCACCAGCGTGCCGAAGACATCCGACGTGGCCTCGTTCAGGCCGCCGGACTCGCCGGAGTAGGTCAGCGCCGCCGTCTTGGACGTCACACCGTGGGACATCTCGTGCCCGGCGACGTCCAGCGACACCAGCGGGCCCATCAGCTTGCCGTCGCCGTCGCCGTACGTCATGCAGAAGCAGTTGTCGTCCCAGAAGGCGTTGTTGTAGTCCTTGCCGTAGTGGACGCGGTTGAAGGAGCCCTTGCCGTCGCCTGCGATGCCGGCGCGGCCGTGGACCTTCTTGTAGTAGTCCCAGGTGACGTCGGTGCCGTACTGGGCGTCCACCGCGACCGTGGACCGGTCGGCGGCCGCGCCCGTACCCCACTGGTTGTCGGCGTCCGTGAAGACCGTCGCGGGGGCGCGGGTCAGGCAGACGGTCAGCAGGCACTTGTCCGTCTTGTTCTCGGCGTCGCCGGTGTAGGTGCCGCCGCGGGTCGCGTCCTTGAGCTGGTACGACGAGCCGGACACCGTCGTCTCCAGCGGGACCGTGCCGCCGTAGAGGGACTCGCCGTCGCCCGACGCCGACTCCATGGAGTCCCAGGCGTCGATCCGGGCGCCGGTCGTCGCGTCGGTCAGCAGTGTGCGCCCGACCGGGTTGCCGAGTTCGTCGTGCGCCACCGCGTCGGTCTGCCAGGCCAGTTTCGGAGCGCCGTGCAGGGCGTCGACGACCAGCCGGGGCTTGGCGGTGAGCTTCTTCAGGGTCTCGCCGAGGTGTGCGGCGCGCAGCAGGTTCGCCGCGAGGTCGGCGGCCTTGGGGGCGGTCACCTTCGGGGTGACGCTCGCCAGGGAGAGCGCGGACGTCGTCGCGCGGCTCGTGCCGCGGTAGGTGCCGTCCGGGTTCAGGTGGAGCACGAAGTCGCCGCCGAGCACCGGGAGCCGGTGGTAGGTGCGGTCGTAGCGCACGTGCCGGGTGCCGTCCTGGTCGACGACGACGTCCCGGACCTTCGTCTCCTGGGCCGGGGTGAGGCCCAGGGCTCCGGCCCGGTCCGCGAGCACCGCCTCCGCGTCCTCGATCGCGCCGGACCTGGTCGGCCGGTCCGCCGCGCCGGCGGCCGGGGAGAGGACGGCGGCCAGCAGGGCGGTGGTGCCGGTGAGGGCCACACCGGCGAGGGCGAGACGGGAACCGCGGACATGACGTATCCGACTCATCGGTCTCCTCATACGGGCGCACCCGGTCGCGTGGGGTCGACCGGGGGCGGCGTTGATGTTGACCGTGAGTTAAGGCGGCGCGGACATGGCATGTCCATAGCGCCGTTGTGCAGGTGTGTGAGGGTGCAGAATCGTTCCTGTGACCCTCCCCTTCTTCGTCTACGGCACCCTCCGCCCGGGGGAGGTCAACCACGGCCTCTTCCTGCGCGGCCGCACCCGCTCCGAGGAACCGGGCAGGCTCGCGGACGCGGTGCTGTACGAGGGGCCGGGGTACCCGTACGCGGTCGAGGAGCCGGGCGGCGGCACGGTGAGCGGGGAACTGGTCACCGCGCTGCCCGAGGCCTACGCGGGGCTGCTCGCGGAGCTCGACCGGCTGGAGGAGTACGTGCCGGGGGATCCGCGCAGTCTGTACGAGCGCGTCGAGCGGAAGGTCGTACGGGAGGCCGACGGGACGGCCGTGCGGGCCTGGGTGTACGTGGCCGCGCCCGCCGTCGCCGCGCGGCTGCGGACCCGGGGCCGGGCGATCGCGGGCGGGGACTGGCGGACGCGGGTGTGACGGGCCGCGGTGTCAGGGGCGCGGCGGCGTGAAAGACGCGGCGGGGTGCGGGGCGTGAGCGCCTGAGGCGGGCTCAGCCCCCGTACGGCCACCTCCCCCGGGCCTCCCGCAACGCCCGTCCCCACCAGACCAGTTGGTCCAGCATGGTCTTCGCCGCCGCGTCCGGGCCGGAGGGGTCGCGCAGGGCGCCCCGGTCGTCGAAGGCGGCGCCGGCGTTGTGGAAGGAGACGGTGTCGCGGACCGTCACGGCGTGCAGTTCCGCGAAGACCTGCCGCAGGTGCTCCACGGCGCGCAGGCCGCCGGACAGACCACCGTAGGAGACGAGGCCGACGGGCTTGGCCTGCCATTCGGTGAAGTGCCAGTCGACGAGGTTCTTCAGGCCCGCCGGGAAGGAGTGGTTGTACTCGGGGGTGAGGACCACGAAGGCGTCCGCGCGGGCCAGCTTCGGGGTGACGCCGGACAGTACGGCGGTCGCCTCCGGGGTCGGTTCGAGGGACATGGGCAGCGTGGCGTCGGCGACGTCCACGACCTCGGCGACCAGGTCGTCCCGGTCCCGGATGCGGGCGAGGAGCCAGTCGGCGACGACGGGGCCGAAGCGGCCGTGCCGGTTGCTGCCCACGACGAGGGTCAGGCGGAGCGGGTCGGTCGGGGCGGCGGACGGGTCGGTGGTGGTTGGATTCATGCGACCCAGCCTCATACCTCAACCATGCTTGAGGTCAAGTGCCGGCGCGTACACCGGGGTCACCCGTTCACACGCGCACCCCGGGCATTTCCGCACCTCGCCCGCCGAACGCCCGTGACCTGCCGAAACGACCGTGACAAGCAGCCGGTTCACCTCTTGCTGACACCCATTCACCCCAATCCTGACGCCCCCTCAGCAAGCGCGGTCGTGCCGCTGCCCGTTACCTCGAAGGGCAGGCGCACGACCGAACCGCTCGAGGGAGCACCGATGCGACGTACCGCCCGGCCGCTGACCGCCACCGCGTTCGCCGTCGCTGCCGCGGCCCTCGCCTCCGTCCCCGCCCACGGCGCGTCCGCCGACGGCCTGGAGGTGTCCCCGGCGTCGGTCGTGCCGGGGGGTCAGGTCACCGTGCGCACCGCGGCCTGCGGCGACGGCGGCCCGGCGACGGGTGACGCCGGCGCGGTCGGGGCGGGTTCCCTCAGCCTGGCGCCGGACGCGCACGGGCAGGACGCGACCGGGCGGTTCAGGGTGCCGCCGAGTGCGCAGCCGGGGACGTACGAGATCACCGCGACCTGCGGCGGCAGCGGTCGGCGGATCACCGGGGACGTGGTGGTCACGCTGACGCCGGTGCGCGGGCAGGTGCATCCCCGGGGGAGTGTGAGGACGGGGGTCGGCGGCGCCCTGGGCCCCGATCCCGTGCAGACCGCGGCCGGTGTGGCGGCTCTCGCCGTCGCCGCCGCGGGCGGTACCTGGCTCCTGCATCGCCGGGCGAGAGGCGACGGGATCTGACGGACACCCTCCGCTGTCCGTCGCCGGTACCGCATGCCCCTCCCCCTCCGGGTCCGACGCCCCTCGCGGCCCGGAGGGGGTACGGGGCCCGAGCTCAGAAAAGGGTGGGTATGCGCAGGGTCCCCGGGTGCGGCGGCGGCGTCCGCAATCCCGCGAACGCGGCCATGGCGGCCGTCACGGTGTTCGCCCTGTGCTCAGGGGTGTGGCTGCTGCGCGACGGCGCCGAGACGCACGCCCCGCCGCAGCCGTCCGCCGCGCAGGCCCGGGCCGGGCTGGGCGGACGGGCCGGTGAACGGCCGGCCGTGCCCGCGCTGCCGCCCTCGCCGCCCGACCGCATCCGCATCCCGGCGATCCGGGTGGACGCGCCGCTGACCGGGCTCGGCCTGACGAAGACCGGCAGCCTCGACGTACCGCCCGCGGCGGACGAGAACCTCGCCGGCTGGTACGAGGCCGGCACCTCCCCCGGTGAGCGGGGCACGGCGATCGTCGCCGGCCATGTCGACAACGCCGACGGCCCCGCCGTGTTCTACGACCTCGGCGCCCTGGCCAGGGGCAGCACGATCGAGGTGGACCGGCGGGACGGCGGCGTCGCGGTGTTCACGGTGGACGCCGTCGAGGTGTACGCGGCGAAGGACTTCCCCGACGAGAGGGTCTACGGCCCCGCCCGCCGCCCGGAACTGCGGGTCATCACCTGCGGCGGCGCGTACTCACGCGGCACCGGGTACCAGGGGAACGTGGTCGTCTTCGCGCACCTGACCGGCAGCCGGTGACACCCCCAGGACGTTGGCCCTCCCCCAGGCCCCCAGCGGTTCCAGGGCCCCGTTCAGGGACACGCCCCGGGCCGTCAGCGAGTACTCCACCCGCGGCGGCACCTCGTCGTAGGCCTCGCGGTGCACCAGGCCGTCGGCCTCCATCTCCCGCAGGTGCGAGGCGAGCACCTTCTCGGTGACGCCCGGCAGTTCGCGGCGCAGTTCCCCGAAGCGGCACGGCCGCTCGTTCAGCGCCCAGAGGATCAGCACCTTCCATTTGCCGCCGATCAGGTCCATCGCCGCGTCGATCCCGCACACGTACGCCCCCGGCCGCCGCCCCGTCGTCCCCATGCCCCGCCCCTCCCCTTGCGCTGCCTGCATCCTTCCCCCGGGGTAACCACCCACTTCCAAGTACGTACTTGAGCAGGCGCCTTCCCTGCGACGAGCCTAAACGCCATGACCGACAACGCAGTTGCTCCCCGTACCCCTCTCACTCTTCTCGGCACCGGCGCCATGGGCACCGCCCTGGCCCGTGTCTGGCTGGCCGCCGGGCACGACGTGACCGTCTGGAACCGCACCGCCGCCCGCGCCGAGCCCCTCGCCGCCGAGGGCGCCACGGTCGCCGCGAGCGCCGCGGCGGCCGTGGCGGCGAACCGCCTGGTGATCGTCTGCCTGCTGGACGACGCCTCCGTGGGCGAGGCCCTCGACGAGGCCGACCTCGCCGGGCGGGACCTGGTGAACCTCACCACCGGCACCCCGGGCGAGGGCCGTGCGCGGGCCGCCTGGGCCGAGGAGCGCGGCGCGCGCTTCCTGGACGCCGGGGTCATGGCCGTCCCGCCGATGATCGGCGCCCCGGACTCCGGCGGCTACGTCTTCTACAGCGGCTCCCCCGAGTTGTTCGAGGAACACCGCGCCACCCTCGGCGTCCCGGCCGGCACCCGCTTCGTCGGAGCCGACCCGGGCTTCGCCGCGCTGCACGACGTGGCGCTGCTGAGCGCGATGAGCGGCATGTTCGCGGGTATCACCCACGCCTTCGCGCTGATCCGCCCGGAGGACATCGCGCCGAAGGACTTCGCGCCGCTGCTCGCAAACTGGCTGACCGCGATGGCCCCGGCCGTGCACCAGAGCGCCGACCGACTGCAGAGCGGCGATTACACCCGCAACGTCGTCTCCAACCTCGCGATGCAGGTCGCGGGCAACGTCACCCTGCTGCGCACGGCCGAGGAGCAGCGGGTCAGCCCGGAGCTGCTGACGCCGTACACGGAGCTCATGGAGCGGTGGCTCGCCCTGGGGCACGGCGAGGAGGACGGCACGGGGACGGTCGAGCTGCTGGACGTGCGAGGGCGCTAGTGCTGCGCCGCGGAAGTTCCGCCGATGGCCATCGGCTCGTTGACCGGGCATGGTGCTTGACGCTGATGATCGGCGTGTGCTGGAGGCACGGGTACGGGCTGATACCACGCCGCAGCGCGATGCCCGCCGGGCTCACATAGTCCTGCTCGCGGCCGGTGGCTGTCCGGCCTGGCGGACAGCGGAGATCGTCCGGGTAGTCTTCTTCTCCCTGCTGGCCCGCGCCGTCCTGCGTCACGGCGACTTCTCCTCCCGCACCGACCTGCTTGAGAAGGTCAGCGACTTCGCCATCGTCCACAACGAGACGGCTTGTCCGTTCCGTTGGAACTGCGACGGTCGCCCCCGCCAGCCCGGGGACGAGCCCGTCGCCGCGAAGGAAGAGTGCCGTGCCCGCTGACTCCGTCCTGCAGATCAACGTCACCCTGGGCCGACATCCACCCGCCGATCTGGCGACGGCTGCAGGTCCCGGCCGACCGCAAACTCGCACGTCTGCACCTGGCGATCCAGACCGCGATGGGCTGGGAGAACTACCACCTGCACCTCTTCACCACCCCGGCTGGCGACTACGGGCTACGCGACAGCGAACCCGGTCACCGCGACGAGCGGAAGGCCCC
Organism: Streptomyces sp. NPDC037100; assembly: GCF_055606225.1. Taxonomy (NCBI): domain Bacteria; kingdom Bacillati; phylum Actinomycetota; class Actinomycetes; order Kitasatosporales; family Streptomycetaceae; genus Streptomyces; species Streptomyces sp. NPDC037100. Next base: position 456,876 of record NZ_JBVJSX010000001.1, read on the forward strand.
GCTGGATACGGTCACTCCCACCGCCGGCGACACGCAACTAGGGTTCGGCGTATGAGCCAGACTCCCGTCGACCCCGTCGCGCACAACCGCCTCGCCTGGGACCGGGAGGTGGAGGAGGGCAACGAGTGGTCACGCCCGGTCGGCCCCGAGGTGATCGCGAAGGCGCGGGCCGGCCAGTGGTCCATCGTCCTGATCGGGTACGAGCCGGTCGACCCGACCTGGTTCCCGCCGGAGATCGCCGGTCGCGACGTGCTCTGCCTCGCCTCCGGCGGCGGGCAGCAGGGTCCGGTGCTGTCCGCGGCGGGCGCGCGGGTGACCGTCTTCGACAACTCGCCCCGCCAGCTGGCGCAGGACGAGATGGTCGCGGCGCGGGAGGGGCTCGGCCTACGCACCGTGCTCGGCGACGCGCGCGACCTGAGCCCGTTCCCGGACGCCTCGTTCGACCTTGTCGTCCACCCGGTCTCCAACCTGTTCATCCCGGAGCTGGCGCCGGTCTGGCGTGAGTGCCACCGCGTGCTGCGCCCCGGCGGGACGCTGCTGTCCGGCTTCCTCAACCCGGACGTCTACCTGTTCGACGCCGAGTCCTTGGAAGCGCGCGGCGAACTGGTGGTGCGCCACCGCCTGCCCTACAGCGACCTCACCCACCTGGAGCCCGCCGAGCGGGAACGGCTGTGGGGCCTCGACGCGCCGGTGGAGTACAGCCACACGCTCACCGAGCAGCTCGGCGGGCAGATCGCGGCGGGCTTCGCCATCACCGGCTTCGCCGAGGCGCCGCACCACTCGGAGGCTACCGCCGGCTGGCTCTCCGGCTACTTCGCCACGAAAGCGGTCAAGGCTGGCGCCGGTCACTGACCCTCCACCGGCCGGGCCAGGCCAGCAGTGTGAGGCCGGCGGGCGGCTGGGTCAGGTGGGCAACGACCCTGCTGATACACAAACCGGGAACATCCCGGCCTCGGCAACCCCGCGTCGCTCATCGTGCTGACAACCGTGGGGCGCCCGCACCACGCATGACCGCCTCGGCATCGACGCCATCAACAAACACCTCACTGCCCGATAGCCATCGGCGGAACTTGTGCGGTGCAGCACTACTAGGCGGCTTCGTTTGCTTCATCGGGCGGACCACAGGAGGCGCCGGTCGGCTCGACGTGGCCGGCACGGCCTGTCGGGTTCCGGCTCAACGGGCTCGGACGAGCCACCGGACGAGCCACGCCGGCAGCGGATGAGTCGGGAGGCGAGGGCGCCGGGCGGCCCAGCGGCTCCGGTCCAGGGCCTCGCCCGGAGAGCGCGGGGCATCCGGACGAGGGCGCCGGGCGGCCCAGCGGCTCCGGTCCAGGGCCTCGCCCGGAGAGCGCGGGGCATCCGGGCGAGGGCGCCGGGCGGCCCAGCGGCTCCGGTCGAGGGCCTCGCCCGGAGAGCGCGGGGCATCCGCAGGGCCCGAGCCGGCCGGGGCCGACCAGGTCGGTGCGCCGCTCCCGCGTGAGTCGTACGTGACATAAGGGACGTGAGTGGCGAAATCCACAGGGCCTGCCAAACTGGATCAGGCGTAGCGGGACAGTCCGCTCAATGCAGAGCGTCCGCCTCGCACCGGCCGGGCTCGACGCGCTGGGCTCGGTTCAGGGCACCAGGAGCCGCCCCCTTCTCGCTACAGGCGGCACCCGCCGCGCTGCGCCGCGACAGCCCGACGGACGCCGGTACGGGCCGGTGAAGCCCTGCCGGGCATCAGGCCCACGACCTCATCGCGTGCATCGAGAACCCCTCCACCGGCAACCGGGCCCGATCTGCGCCCGGGTCCCCCACGAAGGGAATCCCGCTGATGAACTCACGCAGCAGGAAGACAGCAGCCGCCACCGCCAGTGCCTGCGTACTGTCCCTGGCCGTAGCCGTTCCCGCCTCCGCGGACGCTGCGGCGCAACAGGAAGGCAAGGCATCCGTGTCCGTCTTCCACGGCGTTCCCGGCCTCACTGTCGACGTGTACGCCAACGGGAACGAACTGGTCCCCGACTTCAAGCCCGGCACCGTGACCGAGCCCCAGCCGCTGGACGGTGGCACCTACGACATCGAGATCTTCGCCGACGGCGAGGGCCCCGACGGCAAGCCCGCCATCCAGAAGAGCGTCGACGTCCCGGCCGGGGCGAACGCCACGCTCGCGGCCCACCTCGACACGAAGGGCAACCCCACGCTCACCGCGTTCGTCAACGACACCGCCAAGGTCCCGGCCGGTCAGTCGCGGCTGACCGTCCGGCACGTGGCCGCGGCACCCGCCGTGGACGTCCGCGCGGACGGCAAGCCGATCATCGAGGGTCTGACCAACCCGAACGAGAAGTCGCTCGAGGTGCCCGCCGGCACGGTGAACGCCGACGTCGTCCTGGCCGGGACCAGCACCGTGGCCATCGGCCCCGCCGACCTCGACCTCGCCGAGGGCGCGAGCACGGTCGTCTACGCCTGGGGCAGCGCCGAGGACAAGAACCTCGCTCTGGCGACACAGACGATCAGCGGCACGGACTCCGCGCCGAACGGTGTGAACGCCGGTGAGAGCGACGCGATGGCCGCCGACAACGATTCCGCCACCGCCTGGCTCGCCTGGGGCACCGCGGGCGCCGTCGCGGTCGCCGGTCTGCTGGCCGCCCGTCGCCTGCACAGCCGGAGAAGCTGACGGCCGGTCCATGCGTGCCTCACGCAGGGGCGGACGATCCTCCGCGGCGGCCGTAGCGGCCGCCGCGGTCGTCGCCGTCGTCCTGGCGGCGCTGCTGGTCTGGTCGCTGCGGCCGTCCGGGGACCCGGTGCCGTCGGACTTCGGCGCCCGTCCGCGGGCCCAGGAGCCCACGGACGGGCATGCGTCCGGGACCCGCGACGGCGGGCCGGGCGAGGCGGAGGACGCGTCCCGCCCCCCACCCGAGCCGACGGCGTTGCGCGTCCCACGGGTCTCTCTGGACGCCCGAGTCCAGGGCGTGGGCGTCGCGGACGACGGCACGGTGGAGATTCCCGGCGACGCCGGGCAGGCCGGCTGGTACCGCTACGGTCCCGCGCCGGGTGCGCGGGCCGGATCCGCAGTCCTCATCGGCCATGTGGACGACCGCACCGGCCGCCTGGGCGCCTTCGCCAAGCTGTACGCGGTCCGCAAGGGCGACGACGTCACCGTCGCCCGCGCGGACGCGCCCCCCGTACGGTACGAGGTGACGGCGCGCGAGGTGGTCGACCGGGACAGGCTCCCCAAGGATGTGTTCCGGCGTCACGGACGGCCGGTCCTGACCCTGGTCACCTGCGCACCCCCGTACGACCGCGAACACGGCGGCTACCAGCGGAACCTGCTGGTGTACGCCGTTCCCGTCCGGGAGCCGGGCTCCGCCCGCGGCTCACCGGCCCAGGGCTGGTAGTGCTTCGTAAGGTTCTGGGCTGTCCGTGGCGGCTTCGAGGGCCGGGCAGGGGGCGTCCGCAGGTGGGTGCAGGTACCGGTCCAGCACCTCGACCTCGACGTGACGAAGCACTACGGGGCCAGCCACTGTTCGTACGCCAGGTTCCCCACCAAAGCGAAGACGACCGTCAGCAGCACGACGCGGACGAAGCCGCTGCCCCGCTTGAGGGCGGTGTGGGCGCCGAGGGTGCCGCCCGCCAGGTTGAAGACGGCCATCAGGGCGGCCAGTTGCCACAGCACGGCGCCCTGCCAGGCGAAGGTGGCGAGGGCGCCCGCGATGGGGGTCCCCCCTGCTCGAGCGAAGCCGAGAGCTTGGGGGAGCAGCAGTTGACGATCTTGGCGGTGGCGGAGGCCGTGACGAGGTCGAGGTGGAGGATCGCGGTGAGCGCGAGGACCAGGAACGTGCCGGTGCCGGGGCCGATCAGACCGTCGTAGAAGCCGATGCCGAGGCCCGCGAGGCCGATCGCGGCGAGGATCCGGCGGCGGCCGGCCGGGCCGGTCGCGGGAGCCGTGCCGAAGGCGGGCCGCAGGATCACGAAGGCGGCGACCCCGAGCAGCACCACCATGATCACCGGCTTGAGGACGTCGGTGCTCATCCCGGCCGCGAAGAACGCCCCGGCCGAGGATCCGGCGAGGGCGGCCAGCCCGATGCGGACGGCGGTACGGACGTCCACGGGGCCTTGCGGGCGTACGTCACGGCCGCGCCGGTGGTGCCGACGATGGCGACGGCCTTGTTGGTGCCGAGCGCATGCGCGGCGGGTGTGTTCGCGGGCAGTCCGAGCAGCAGTACGGGCAGCAGCAGGAGGCCGCCCCCGCCGACCACGGCGTCGATCCACCCGGCGGCGAGGGCCGCGACGCAGAGCAGGACGATCATGGTCAGCGATATGTCGGGCATGATCGCGACCCTATGCGAGGCCGTTGCGCCGCCGGTGCGACGCCCCTCGCAGCCGGCCACCGCAGCACCGCGGGACCCTCACAGCCCGCCGCCACCACACCACGGAAACCCTCACAGCCCGCCGTCTTCGCACTTCAGGAAGCCTCACACCCACCGCCCCCACCCGCTGAGGGCAGCGTTCCCCGCGGGAAACAGAGGTGATGCTGCCGGGTAACACCCGCACCGCACGCTCGAGTGCATGACCTCGAATGAGCGTGTGGTGGTGATCGGCACCGGCCTCGCGGGCGTACGGCTCGCCCGGCGGCTCGGTGAGCTCGGCACGCCCGCGCTGCTGATCGGCGAGGAGGAACACCGGCCCTACAACCGGGTCCTGCTCGCCGAGGTGCTGGCCGGACGGTACAGCCCCGAGGTGATCACCCTGCCGGCGCCGGCCCGGATCGTGCGCGGCCGGGTCGTCGGTGTCGACCGTGAGCAGCGGACCGTGGCGTGTGCGGACGGGACGGTGATCGCATACGACCGGCTCGTTCTCGCGACCGGCTCGAACCCCGTACTGCCGCCGCTGCGGGGGCTGTTCACCGAGAATCACGAACTGCCCGAGGGTGTGCACGCCTTCCGGACCATGGACGACTGCCTGGGGCTGTCGAAGGCGGTCCGGCCGGGCGCGCGGGCCGTCGTCGTCGGCGGCGGTCTCCTCGGCGTGTCGGCGGCCCGGGCACTCGCCCTGCGCGGCGCCCAGGTCGTACTCGCCCAGCAGTCCGAGCGGCTGATGGAACGCCAGCTCGACCCGGCCGCCTCCAAGCTCGTCAAGCGGCATCTGACCGACCTGGGCGTCGAGGTGCACACCGAGTGCCGTGTGCGGGACGTGCGCTGCGTCGGCGGCGCGGTCCGCTCGGTGGAGATGGCCGACGGATACGCGCTCGACGCGGACCTGGTGGTCGTCGCCTGCGGTGTCCACCCCCGGGTCGGTCTCGCGCAGGACGCCGGACTCGCCGTCCGCAAGGGCGTCGTCGTCGACGACGAGCTGCGCACCTCCGACCCGTACATCCATGCCGTCGGCGACTGCGCCCAGCACGCCGGCGTGCTCTACGGACTCGCCACTCCCGCGCTCGAACAGGCCGACGCCCTCGCCGAGTTGCTCGCCGGGGACGCGAGCGCCCGGTACACCGGCACGCGTTCGCTGACCCGGCTCACCCTCACGGGGCACGACAGCCCCTTCGACCTCGCCGCGTTCGGCGAGACCGAGGCCCTCCCGGGCGACGACGTCGTCCAGCTCGCCGACGCGACCCGCGGCACCTACCGCAAGGTCGTCGTCCGCGACGACCGCCTGGTCGGCGGGGTCCTCGTCGGCGAACTCGGCACCGTCGGCGCGCTCGCCCGCGCCTGGGAGGGAGCAGAGCCGCTCCCCTCCGACGGCGGCCCGCTGCTCCACCTGCTCACCAACGATGGAGGCTCCTGATGACCGCCACCCCGGAGGCCACGGAGGCCACCCCCACGATCGTGCTCGTCGGCCACGGCATGGTCGGCCAGCGCTTCCTCGAAGCGCTCGCCGAGCGCGGCCTGACCGCCACGCACCGCGTGGTCGTGCTCTGCGAGGAGCCGCGCCCGGCCTACGACCGCGTGGCCCTCACCTCGTACTTCTCGGGGAAGACGCCCGAGGACCTCTCCATGACCGACATGGAGTTCATCACCACGCACGGCATCGAGCTGTACGTCGGCGACCCGGCGGTCTCCGTCGACCGCGAGGCCCGCGAGGTCACCGCCCGGTCCGGTGCGGTCTTCGCCTACGACACCCTCGTCCTCGCCACCGGCTCCTTCCCCTTCGTCCCGCCGGTCCCGAACAAGGACGCCGAGGGCTGTTTCGTCTACCGCACCATCGAGGACCTGCTCGCGATCGAGGAGTACGCCAAGTCCAAGGCGACGGTCGGCGCGGTCGTCGGCGGTGGCCTGCTCGGTCTGGAAGCGGCCGGCGCGCTGAAGGGCCTCGGACTCACCTCCCACATCGTGGAGTTCGCGCCCCGGCTGATGCCCGTCCAGGTGGACGACGGCGGCGGTGCCGCGCTGCTGCGCACCATCGAGGAGATGGGCCTGACCGTCCACACGGGCGTGGGCACGCAGGAGATCCTGGTCGACTCCGAGGGCGCCGTCACCGGCATGAAGCTCTCCGACGGCTCCGAACTGGCCACCGACATGGTGGTGTTCTCCGCCGGTGTGCGCCCCCGCGACCAGCTGGCCCGCGACTGCGGACTGACGGTCGGCGAGCGCGGCGGCATCACGGTCGACGAGCAGTGCCGTACGGTCGCCGACCCGCACGTCTTCGCCATCGGCGAGTGTGCGCTGGCCTCCGACGGCCGGGTGTACGGCCTGGTGGCCCCGGGGTACGAGCAGGCCGAGACGGCGGCGGCCACGATCGCCTCGGACGAGGCGTCCTTCACCGGCGCCGACCTCTCCACCAAGCTGAAGCTGCTCGGCGTGGACGTGGCGTCCTTCGGCGACGCGCACGGCACCGCCGAGGACTGCCTGGACGTCGTCTACTCCGACTCCCGCGCCGGCCTGTACAAGAAGCTGGTCATCGGCCGGGACGGCACGCTGCTCGGCGGCATCCTGGTCGGCGACGCGGAGGCCTACGGCACGCTGAAGGCGTTCACCGGCTCGGTCCCGCCGGTCTCCCCCGAGTCGCTCGTGCTGCCGGCCGGGGCCGGGGAGTCCGTCCAGCTCGGCCCGTCGGCGCTGCCGGACGACGCGATCGTCTGCTCCTGCCACAACGTCTCCAAGGGCACGATCCGCGGCGCGGTCACCGACCACCAGTGCACGACCGTGCCCGAGGTGAAGAAGTGCACCAAGGCCGGCACCGGCTGCGGCTCCTGTGTGAAGGTCCTCGGCCAGCTCGTCAACGCCGAGCTGGAGGCGAGCGGCATCGAGGTCGACAAGGGCCTGTGCGGCTGCTTCGGGCAGACCCGCGAGGAGCTCTACGAGATCGTCCTCGCCCTGCGCATCACCACTTACCAGGACCTGCTGGACCGGCACGGCCGCGAGGAGGCCCGGGGCGGTGACGGCTGCGAGATCTGCAAGCCGGCCGTCGGTTCGATCATCGCCTCCCTCGCCCCGACGATCGGCGCGAGCGGCTACGTCCTGGACGGCGAGCAGGCCTCCCTGCAGGACACCAACGACCACTTCCTGGCCAACCTGCAGAAGAACGGCTCGTACTCGGTCGTGCCGCGGATCCCCGGTGGCGAGATCGCCCCGGAGAAGCTGATCGTGATCGGCGAGATCGCCCGCGACTTCGGCCTCTACACGAAGATCACCGGTGGTCAGCGGATCGACATGTTCGGTGCGCGCGTCGAGCAGCTGCCCTTGATCTGGGCCCGGCTGGTGGACGCCGGCTTCGAGTCCGGCCACGCCTACGGCAAGTCGCTGCGCACGGTGAAGTCCTGCGTCGGCCAGACCTGGTGCCGCTACGGCGTCCAGGACTCGGTGAAGATGGCGATCGACCTGGAGCTGCGCTACCGGGGGCTCCGGTCGCCGCACAAGCTCAAGTCGGCGGTCTCGGGCTGCCAGCGCGAGTGCGCGGAGGCCCAGTCGAAGGACTTCGGCGTGATCGCCACCGCCAACGGCTGGAACCTGTACGTCGGCGGCAACGGCGGCGCCACGCCCCGCCACGCCGACCTGCTGGCCCAGGACCTGTCGGACGCCGAACTGGTCCGGCTGATCGACCGGTTCCTGATGTTCTACATCCGTACGGCCGACCGCCTGGAGCGCACGTCGACCTGGCTGGAGCGGATCCCCGGCGGCCTCGACCACGTGCGGGACGTCGTCGTCCACGACTCCCTCGGCATCTGCGACGAGCTGGAGCAGCTGATGCGGGCGCATGTCGCGCACTACCGCGACGAGTGGGCCGAGACCATCAACGACCCCGAGAAGCTCGCCCGGTTCGTGTCCTTCGTGAACGCGCCGGACACCCCGGACCCCGTCGTCGCCTTCGTGCCCGAGCGCGACCAGATGAAGCCCGACCTGCCGCTGCTGTCCATCGGCATGCGACCCGCCGCTGACGTACTGGAAGGAAGCGCCCAGCGATGACCCTGGCACCCGAGACCACCGACCTCACGATCGAACTCGCCCTGGACGACGACTGGTTCCCGGTCTGTGACCTGCGCACGCTGCTCCCGGGCCGCGGGGTGGCCGCACTGCTGCCGGACGGCCGGCAGGCCGCGGTCTTCCGCGACCGCTCCGGCGACCTGTTCGCCATCGACAACCGCGATCCCTTCACCGGCGCGGCCGTCCTCTCCCGGGGCCTCACCGGCACCCACCAGGGCCGCCCCTTCGTCGCCTCGCCCCTGCTGAAGCAGCGCTTCGACCTGACGTCCGGCCAGTGCCTGGACGACGAGACGGTCCGGGTGACGGCGTACAAGGTGCGGACCGCGTAGCCGGACGGCCGAAGCAGTCCCGGACCAGGAGCACCCCTTCTTCACGGAGGGGTGCTCTGTGCATTGATCACGTCCCGGAGGGAGCTGTCGCCGGGGAGCGGGGGGCGTCGGCGGCGCGTTCGCAGTGGGGCCAGTCGCCGAAGTCTCGGTCCCGGCTCCACAGCGTGCGGGCCGCCCGGATGTTCCACTCGGGGTCCAGGGCCTCGCGCGGTGTGCCGCCCAGCTCGCGCAGCCGGGCGTCGGAGATCTGGAACAGGCCCCAGTTCCGGGTGCCGTTGGTGTTGGGGAGGATGTGCAGGGGGTCGAGGAAGGACTGGCAGTCGGCGATGGCCACCGCCTTGTCCGGCACCTCGGGGAACACCTCCCGGACCCGTTGCCGCACCTTCTGCGGCGACCACACGGCCATCCGGACCCGCGAGGTGTACAGCGCCTTCTTCGTGGGCTCCCCGACGACTCCGTTGGGCTGGAGTCCGGCGAGCACCTGGAAGGCCGTGACACGGCGCTGAGTCTGCGGCCCGAAGTCCCCGTCCACGCCGATGTCCGCGCCCTTGGCGTGCAGCAGGCGTTGCACCTCCCGCACGCACTCGTCGTGCTGGCCCATCGCGATCACGGGCGAGCAGCCGGCCGAGAACAACGGCCGGTCCTCGCCGGTGCCGCGCCCTCCGCCGCCGGAGGGTGACCGGCCGCTCGTCAGCGCCCAGGCGGAGACACTGACGGCGGCGACAACCGCGGCGGTGACGACGGAGGTGCGCAGCCGGCGCCGCCGCGACGACCCGGCGGGGCGTGGGCTCGGCTCGACGCCCGGGCCTGCGCCCCGGCCGGGGGCGGCGTCCGTGGTGGGCACGGTGCTTCGGCCTTGGGCCGATTCCGTGGCGGATTCGGTGTCCCGGCCCGGGTGCGATTCCGTGGCGGGCACGGTGTCCCGGCCCGAGGCCGAATCGGTGGCAGTCTCGGCGTCCTGGCCGGGGGCCGCGTCCGTGGCGGGCCCGGCGCCCCGGCCCAAGGCCGAATCCGTGCCAGGCCCGGCGCCCCGGCCCGGGACCGAATCCGTGCCAGGCCCGGCGCCCCGGCCATGGGCCGCGTCCGTGGCGGGCCCGGCAACCCGACCCGGGGCCGAATCCGTAGCGGTCTCGGCGCCCCGGCCCAAGGCCGAATCCGTGCCAGGCCCGGCGCCCCGGCCCGGGACCGAATCCGTGCCAGGCCCGGCGCCCCGGCCATGGGCCGCGC
>NZ_JBVJSX010000001.1:466925-728786 GCF_055606225.1 Streptomyces sp. NPDC037100
CGTTGGCGGGCCCGGCAACCCGACCCGGGGCCGAATCCGTAGCGGTCTCGGCGCCCCGGCCCAAGGCCGAATCCGTGCCAGGCCCGGCGCCCCGGCCCGAGGCCGAATCCGTGGCGCCTGCCCGCCCCGCGGCCTCGGATTCAACTCGGTTGTCCTCCTCTTCCTCCGCACCGGCCGCGGAGCCGACACCGGCACCGGCACCGGCACCGGAGCTGTCACCGGCTCCGGCACCGGCACCGGCCGTGGAGCCGACACCGGCCGCGGGACCGGCACCGATACCGGCACCCGCACCCGCACCGGCACCGGCACCGGCCGCGGCGGCGGCCCGCGCCGCGTCGGCCAGGGCCCACAGGCGGTGCAGGGTGCGCAGTTCGGCCGGGGTCGCGCCGCAGACCGTGGCCAGCCGGTGCACGCTGCCGTAGTCCTGCGGCACCGACGTACCACGGCAGTAGCGGTGCAGGGTCGAGCCCGCCAGGCCTGACTTCCTTGCGAGGGCCTCGTAACTCAGTCCGGACCGGCTCTTGAGTGAACGCAACAGCGCGGCGAACCGCTCCGTTTCAGGGCATGCGGACAACGCCATTCCCCCCTCGGGAATCCCCAACGGACGCTGGTCGGGCGTCTCGTGCCGACACTGTGCCACCAAAGGCGTCCCATGGCCGTCCCAACGGTTCAGGAACGCGCCAGGCAGGCGCCGGGACGCCGTCCCGGCATCCCAGACGGCCCCCGCGTCCTTGCCCGGCCCGGTCCTGCCTTGCCAGCGTCGGGCCGTCCGCTCCACCGTCCCCGACCTCCGAGGAGACCAGGCTCATGCGCCTTTCCGTACGCCGGCACTCTCGTACGAACTCGCTGCTCGCGGTTCTCACCGTCAGCGCCGCCGCCGTCACCGCCCTGGCCGTGCCGAGCTCCGCGTCGGCGGCCCCGGCCGCGCCCGCCGCGGTGGACTGCGCGTCCGGGCACATCTGCTTCTGGACCGGAGCCAACTTCACCGGCAGCAAGTGCGCGTGGGACGTGGCCGACCCCGACTGGCAGAGCGGTGCCGTCAGGTGTTCCTGGGCCGCCACGACCAACGTGAAGTCGGTGTGGAACGCCGGCACCAGCAGCTCCACCGGTGTCGCCTACTACCGGGGCGCCAACTACTCCGACCGCGTCGGCTGCACCCGTCAGCAGCACGGCGGCAACCTGGCCGGCACGTACAAGGTCCGCTCCCACCGGTGGATCTCGGGCAGCTGCGGCTGATCCGGCCCCCGGCACGAACGCGGTGGCGTGCACGCCTGCTCGGGCGTGCACGCCACCTCGGCATGTCCCCCACGGACGGGTCAGCCCACGAGGGGTGAGCGCGCGTGCTCCTCCGGGAGGGGCCGCGTGTCGAGATAGAACCACTCGGCGTCCGCCGGGGGCCAGGGCGGTGGTTCCGCCGCGACCTCCTCGGCGGCGGTGACCGGACGCCTGGGCAGCGGCGCCGTCGCCGGGCCCTCGAAGGCGGGCGGCGCGGCACCGGCCTGCTTCGCCTCCCCCGGCATCAGCAGCTCCACCCGCAGCCCCAGCCCCCGCTGCTGGGCGGTGAACTCCTCGACCTGCTGGCGGCAGGCGTGGTCCAGGTGGGTCACGCCGGTCAGGTCGAGCCGGATCCGCGGCTTCCCCGACGCGGCGGCCGCCTCCAGCGCGTCGATCACCTTCGGCAGCCGCAGGAACGTGGCGTTGCCCGCCATGACGACCTTCGCCGTGTCCTGCTCGACGTGCTGGCGGACCACGGTCTGCGACATGCGCAGCGCGGCCAGCACGATCCCCGCGGCGAGACCGAACAGCACGCCCTCCAGCAGCGCCGTCGCCACGATGACCAGCATGGTCAGCGTCATCACCGCGAACTCGCCCCGGTCCTGCCGCCACATCTTCGGGAACTCGGCGGGCCCGAAGAGCTTCCAGCCGCTGTGCACGAGGACGCCGGCCAGCACGGAGATCGGGATCAGCGCGAGCACCTGCGGCAGCAGCAGCGCGAACGCGAGCAGCCACAGGCCGTGCAGGGTGCGCGAGAGCCGCGTCTTGGCACCGGCCTGGACGTTGGCCGAACTGCGCGCCACCACCGCGGTGATGGGGAGCGCGCCGAGGAGCCCCGCGACGGTGTTGCCGGCGCCCTGCGCGATCAGCTCGGTGTTGTAGCGGGTGCGCGGACCGCTGTGCATCCGGTCCACGGCGGCGGCCGTGAAGAGGCTCTCCGCGGACGCGATCACCGTGAAGGTGAGGATGGCGGTGATGATCGTCCCGTCGGCCAGTCCCGCGAACTGCTCGGCCCCCGGCACCTCCACCGAGTCGAGGAGGTTGCCCACCTGAAGCGTCTTCACGTCCACGCCGGGCAGCGCGGCGACGAGCACGCCGATGCCCACGGCGACCAGGGCGGCGGGGATCTTCCCGGCCGGTCCGGGCACCTTCTTCCAGACGAAGCTGAGCACGATCGTGACGACGCCGAGCAGGGTGGCGATCATCGCCTGCGGGTCGGTGAGGACGCCGGCCAGCAGCCCGGGGATGCCGGCCATGTTCTCGATCGGGGTGCCGGGGGCCTTGGCGTCGGCCATCGGGTAGGCCTGGCTGAACATCAGCGGTACGCCGATGCCGGCGAGCATGCCCTGGACGACGGCGACGGAGATGGCCTGGAACATCCGGCCGAGGCGCACCAGTCCCAGGACGATCTGGAGGAGGCCGGCGAACAATACGATCACGCCGAGCATGGCCACGCCGACCTCGGCGACGGTCTCCGCGACCAGCGCGGCGAGCCCCGCGGCCGGGCCGCTGACCTGGAGCGTGCTGCCCCGGACCGCGCCGACGACCAGGCCGCCGATCACCCCGGAGATGATCCCGAGTTCGGCGGGAACGCCGGAGGCGACGGCGACACCGATGCACAGCGGCAGGGCGACGAGGAAGACGACGAGGGAGGCGGTGATGTCGGTGACGAGGTCCCCCCTCGCTCCGCCCTTGCCCCCACCGGCTCCGCCCTTGCCTCCACCGCCCTTGGCTCCACCTCCCTTGGCTCCACCTCCCTTGGCTCCACTGACCAGACCACGGATCAGCCCACCGAGCGCACCGACGCCCGAGAGGCCCGGCCCGCCGGGGGTATTCGAGCGCCGCGGGGCATCCGTGCGGCCCGAGGTATCCGGGCGGCCCGGAAGACCTCCGCCCGGCCCGCGGTCCGAGAGTCCCCCTGATCCGCTCCCTGACCAGCCACCCGACCAGCCGCCCGACCAGCCACCCGTGTCCCCCGCCCGACCCCCATCCGACCAGGCCCCCGCATCCCCCACCGGGCCGGCGTCCGACCAATTCCCCGAAGCCCCGGCCGGACCCCCACCCGACCAACTCCCCATGTCCCCCGCCGGATCCCCACCCGACCAATTCCCCGTGCCCCCGGCCGGACCCCCACCCGACCAGCCCCCCGAACCCCCCACGGAACCGGTCCCCCACTCGGCGTCGCCCCCCGGTGGCGGCCCGCCCCCCTGTCGGCCGCCCTCGCCGCCCGACGGCCCTGCGTAGCGCCCGCCCCCCGGGCCTTGCCAGGTCCGCCCCCGCGCATGCGCCCCGCTCACGCGGCGTGCACCCGGAAGTCGCCGTCGTCGCCGAGTTCGTACACGAAGCCGGTGTCGACCTCGTAGTACCAGCCGTGCAGCCGGAGCCGGCCCGAGTCGACGCGTTGCCGCACCACGGGGTAACTCCGCAGTGCCGCCAGCTGGTTGACGACGTTGCTCTGGGAGACCTCCGGCAGGGACGGGTCGTCCGGCGCGCTCTCCAGCACGGAGGTCAGCTCGGGGCGGGCGATGCGCAGCCAGGCGTCCACGCCGGGCAGTGCCGACAGGTCGTCGCCGGACTTCAGCGCCCCCATCGCACCGCAGTGTGAGTGACCGCACACCACGATGTCCTGAACCCCGAGCACCTCCAGTGCGTACTCGATGGTGGCCGCCTCTCCACAGGCCCCGGGCCGTCCGTAGGGCGGCACGATATTTCCCGCGTTCCGAAGCTCGAATATCTCCCCGGGTCGCGCACCCGTGATCATCGCGGGTATGACACGCGAGTCCGAGCAGGTAATGAACAGCGCCTCCGGATATTGCCCTTCAGCCAGTTTCCGAAATTCGCCGCTGTCGAAATCGACGCGCGTCCTGAACGCGCGGGCACGATCCAGCAAATCCTTCAACGCACTCTCCTGAGCTGGGTGTTCATCCGATGCACCCCACCGTAGACGGCCTACCTACAGAGGAAGGTTAAGCAAAGTACAGAGCCCGGACAGCAATTGAACATTCTTTGCCCTCATTCCCATATACGGCGTCTTCTTGTAGCGTGTGAACTCCGCGGCAGGGAATGCGAATTGACGCTGCCCGGATTCATGCCGGTTTCACGGAGAGACAGGACGTATGGGCCTACGAGTGCTGCTCATCGAAGACGACGAGACGATCGCCGAGCCGCTCACCGAAGGGCTCGGCCACTTCGGGCTGACGGTCGACCACGTCGCCACCGGGACGGACGGCCTGAGAGGCCCGTACAACGACGTCGTCCTGCTCGACCTGGGGCTGCCGGACATGGACGGCATCGACGTCTGCCGCGGCATCCGGCAGGTCTCCGACGTGCCCATCGTCATCCTCAGCGCACGCGGTGAGGAGGCCGACCGCGTCCTGGGCCTGGAGCTGGGCGCCGACGACTACCTGGCGAAACCTTTCAGCGTGCGTGAACTGGTCGCCCGGGTCCGTGCCGTGACCCGCCGCACACAGCGCACCCCCCAGGCGTTCCACGAGGCCCCGGGCACACGGGGCACCCCGGAGCCGCCGCCGTACGAGCCGGCTCCGGCGCCCGCCCACGAGCCGGCCCCGGCGCTGTCCTACGACCCCCCCGCGACCACCTCGTACGACCCCGCCCCCGACCCGCCGCACGACCCGGGACCGCTGGTCGTGGACCGCCGTACCCGCCAGGTCTGGGTCGGTGACGCCCCCGTCCTGCTCACGCCCAAGGAGTTCGACCTGCTGGCGCTGCTCAGCGAGGACCCGGGCGCGGTCTACTCACGGCAGCAGATCCTCGACCGCGTCTGGGACCCGCACTACGACGGCCCGACCAAGACCCTGGACGTCCATGTGGCCGCGCTGCGCCGCAAGTTGGGGCACCCTGCGTGGATCAGGACGCTGCGGGGCGTCGGTTTCCGGCTGTCGGTGCACACGGGTCCCACCGCGCAGGTGGCCTCTCCGTGACCCGCCGGCTGCTGCTCAGCTACCTCAGCCTCGCGGCGTTGGTGCTGCTCTGCCTGGAGATCCCGCTGGGCTTCGTCTACTCGCGCGGCGAGCGGGAGAGAGTCGTCAACGCGGCGAAGGACGAGGCCGAGTCGGTCTCCGCGTACGCCGCGCTGTCCCTCGCGGCGGGGCGGGCCGAGCGGGACCTGCCCACGCGGGTGGCGCACTGCGCGGAGCGCATCGGCGGGAAGGTGGTGATCGTCGACGCCTCGGGCGCACCGCTCGCCACCTCGCACCCGGTGGACGCCGGGGTCTCCGGCGACCTGGCCGAGCGGCCGGGCATCGCGGCCGCGCTGCGGGGCACGTCGACGGTGGACGTCCGTACCTCCACGATCGGCGGGGTGGAGTATCTGTCCGTGGCGGCTCCGGTCGGCCAGGAGGCGCAGCCGACCGGCGCGGTGTGGCTGACGGTGCCCACCCGGACCGTGCACGAGCGGGTCCACCATGTGTGGCTGCTGCTGGCGCTGGGCGGACTGGCCGTGCTGACGGCGGTCGCCGTGGTCGGGTTCGCGTTCGCCCGCTGGGCGGGCCGCCCCATCCGCGAACTGGAGCAGGCGACGCACGACTTGGCCGACGGTGGACGGTTCGCACCGGTGACGATCACGAAGGGACCTCCGGAAGTCCGCAGTCTGGCCGCCGCGTTCAACCACACCGCCGCCCGGCTCGCCCATCTGCTGGCGTCCCAGCGGGCGTTCGCCGGCGAGGCCTCGCACCAACTGAAGACACCCCTGGCGGCGCTGCGGCTGCGCCTGGAGAACCTGGAGCCGGACATCGCCGCCCGGGCCCGGGGCAGTCTCACCGCCGCCGTCACGGAGACGGACCGGCTGGCCCGGATGGTCGAGCACCTGCTGGCCATGGCCCGGCTGGAGGAACACGCCGTCATTCCCGCCACCGTCGACCTGGGCGCGGTCTGCGCGGAGCGGCACCGGACGTGGCAGCCCCTGTTCGCGCGGGAGGGCGTCTCCCTCGTGCTCTTCGCGGGGAGCGTGGGGCCGGTGCTCGCGGTGCCGGGGGCCGTCGAGCAGATCATGGACAACCTGCTGTCCAACGCCCTGCGGGCGTCCCCGGCGGGCAGCACCGTCACGATCGAGCTGCGGCTGCAGGCCCCGCCCCGGCGGGCGTTGCGCGACAGCAGGCCCCGCTGGGTCGACCTGCACGTCACCGACGAGGGCCCGGGCATGACGGAGGAGCAGCGGACCCGCGCCTTCGACCGTTTCTGGCGTGCCCCGGGCGCGCCCAAGGGCGGTACGGGACTGGGTCTCGCCCTGGTGCAGCGCCTCGCCCATGCCAGCGGCGGCGAGGCGGCCCTGCGCGCGGCGGCGACCGGCGGCCTGGACGTGGTGATCCGGCTGCCGGCGGCGCGAACGCAGGGCGAGAGCGGCGGGCATGGCGGGGACCGGCCGAGGCGGCCGAGACTGGAGGCGCCGGCGCTGCCCGCGTAGAGGGCCACCGAGCGCAGAGGCCCACCCGCGCAGAGGCCCGCCCCGCGCAGGGCACTGGCGGCACACAGCACGCCGCCCCACGGCCACGAGCTGTCCACGCCCCGTCAACTCTGTCCGCTTAGCGTCCCTTCCGCCTCCCCTCACGCACAACCCTGCCGTCGACCGGCGGCAGGGCGGTACGGCACCTCTTGGAGTGAGAGTGGAACGTCGTAACCTCCTGCGCGCGGCCGTCCTCGGCGGTACCTCCGCCGCGCTGGGCGGAACCCTGTGGCGCGGCGCCGCGCACGCGGCCCCGGCCCAGCCCGGCACCGGCCCCTACGGGCCGCTGGGCTCCCCCGACGCCAACGGCATCCGACTCCCCAGCGGCTTCACGAGCCGGGTCATCGCCCGCTCCGGCCAGCGCGTCGGCAGTACGTCGTACACCTGGCACAACGCCCCGGACGGCGGCGCCTGTTACGCCGACGGCACGGGCTGGATCTATGTCTCCAACTCCGAGATCAACCCCTCGGGCGGCGCGAGCGCGGTGAAGTTCTCCTCGACGGGAGCGATCACCGGCGCGTACCGCGTCCTCTCGAACACCCGGCAGAACTGCGCGGGCGGCAAGACGCCGTGGAACACCTGGCTGTCCTGCGAGGAGGTGTCCCTCGGCTACGTCTACGAGACCGACCCGTGGGGCACGAACGCGGCGGTGCAGCGCGCGGCGATGGGCCGCTTCAAGCACGAGGCGGCGGCCGCCGACCCGGTACGCAAGGTCATCTACCTCACCGAGGACGAGTCGAACGGCCGCTTCTACCGCTTCGTCCCGACGACCTGGGGCGACCTGTCCTCCGGCAAACTCCAGGTGATGGTCGCGGGCAGCGCCACGAGCGGCTCCTTCACCTGGACCGACATCCCCGACCCCGACGGCTCCCCCACCGCCACCCGCTCCCAGGTCTCCGGCTCGAAGTCCTTCAACGGCGGCGAGGGCTGCCACTACGCGAACGACACGGTCTGGTTCACCACCAAGGGCGACAACCGCGTCTGGCAGCTCAACCTCCTGAACAACACGTACGAACTGGCCTACGACGACTCCCTCGTCAACGGCACGGCCCCGCTCACCGGTGTCGACAACATCACCGGCGCCTCCTCCGGGGACCTCTTCGTCGCCGAGGACGGCGGCAACATGGAGATCTGCGTCATCACCCCGGACGACGTCGTCGCCTCGTTCCTGCGCGTCGACGGCCAGTCGAGCTCGGAGATCACGGGCCCGGCCTTCTCCCCCGACGGCACCCGCCTGTACTTCTCGAGCCAGCGCGGCACCACCGGCAGCTCCTCGGGCGGCATCACCTACGAGGTGACGGGCCCGTTCCGCTCGTAGCCCCACCCTCCCCCTTCACATGGCCATTACAAAATGGTCACCCTTCCTTCATCCCGGGCCGCAGGGTCCTACGGTCATCCCCTCACGTACGACCCCTGGGGGGATGACCATGACCAACCCGCACACCGGCCCGCACAACAGTCCGTACCCGGCGCCGCCGATGCCGCAGCCCGGCAGACCGGCACCCCGCTGGGCCCGGAAGCGCTACATACTGCCCGCGCTCGCGCTGGCCCTGTTCCTCGGTGTCGGTATAGGCGGCGGTGGGGAGACCACCGCCGACGCGAAGCCCGCGTCCGCCAAGCCGCAGCCGACCGTCACGGTCACCGCGACGACCACCGCCACGGCCACCGCCACCCCGCTCGCCGAGAAGCCGAAGCCCGCCCCCACCGTCACCGCCACGAAGACCGTGAAGGTCACCACCACGGTCACGGCCCAGCCGGCCGGGGGCGGCGGCTCCGACGACGGCGGCTCGGGCGGCTCCGGCGGCTCCCAGGACGTCTTCTACGGCAACTGCAGCGAGGTCCGGGCCGCCGGTGCCGCCCCCATCCACCGGGGCGAACCCGGGTACGCGTCCCACCTGGACCGGGACGACGACGGGGTCGCCTGCGACACGTGACCCGGCGCGCCGGTGACCATCGGCGGGTCCGGCCGTTCCACCGGTTGGGCAGTTCGCAGCGGGCTGCCCGGCCGACGGAAGGAACACCACCGTGGACACGACCGTGCCCGTCCCGAACGCGCCGGGTGTGCTGCCCCGTGCCGAGTGGGTCAAGACACTGCCGCAGACCATCGTCGCGTCCTGCGTCCTGCTGCTCGACGCCGAGGACCGGATCCTGCTGCTGCGCTACGCGGGGGGCCTGCCCGCCGCGGGGCTATGGGGGCTGCCGGGCGGCATGCTCGACCACGGTGAGGACCCCCTCGGGGCCGCGCGCCGGGAGCTGCACGAGGAGACCGGCATCGCCCTGGACGGGGACCTGCGGTTCCTCGGGTACGACCACCGGGCCGATGTGCTGGAGACGGGGCCGGTGATCGACTTCTACTTCCACGGTGGCCGGCTCCCGGCCGGACAGCCCGTCCGGCGCAGCTCGGAGCACGATCACCACGGTTTCTTCGCCCTCGCCGACCTGGAATCGACGCCGCTGGCGACCGGGTTGCCCACCCTCACCGCGCTGGTGACCGCGGCCCGGGCCGGCACCGTCGTGTGCCTGCGGGAAGGGCTCCCCGGATAGGCCGGGACGCCGAAGGGGCGGCACCTCCGCACAGGTGCCGCCCCTTCTTCTCGTGCTCCGGAGCCGCCGCGATCGGTGAGGGTCGGGGACCGCCGACGGCTCCGGGTTCGTGCGTGGCCCCGCACGGGCCACGGTGCTAGCGGTGGTCGCTGCCCTGGGACTGGACCGCCGCCCGGCCCGCTTCCAGGCGGGCCACCGGGATGCGGAACGGGGAGCAGGAGACGTAGTCGAGTCCGACCTCGTGGAAGAAGTGGACCGACTCCGGGTCGCCGCCGTGCTCGCCGCAGACGCCGAGCTTGAGGTCGGGGCGGGTCTCGCGGCCGGCCTTGGCGGCCAGCTTCACCAGCGAGCCGACGCCGTCCTTGTCGATCGTCTCGAACGGCGAGACCCCGAAGATGCCCTTCTCCAGGTACGCCGTGAAGAACGAGGCCTCCACGTCGTCACGGGAGAAGCCCCACACCGTCTGGGTCAGGTCGTTCGTGCCGAAGGAGAAGAACTGCGCCGCCTCGGCGATCTGACCGGCGGTCAGCGCGGCGCGCGGCAGCTCGATCATCGTGCCGATGGACAGCTTCAGCTGCGCGCCCGAGGCCGCCTCGACCTCAGCGATGACCGCGTCGGCCTCCTCACGCACGATCTCCAGCTCCTGGACCGTGCCCACGAGCGGGATCATGATCTCGGCGCGCGGGTCGCCCTTGGCGGCCTTGCGCTCGGCCGCGGCCTCGGCGATGGCCCGGACCTGCATGGTGAACAGGCCGGGGATGACCAGGCCGAGGCGCACGCCGCGCAGACCCAGCATCGGGTTCTGCTCGTGCAGGCGGTGCACGGCCTGGAGGAGGCGCAGTTCGTTCTCGTGCGGCTCCTGGCGGGACTCGGCGAGGGCCACCCGGACCGACAGCTCGGTGATGTCCGGGAGGAACTCGTGCAGCGGCGGGTCGAGCAGACGGACGGTGACCGGGAGACCGTCCATCGACTCGAAGAGCTGCACGAAGTCCTGCTTCTGGAGCGGGAGCAGCTGCTTGAGGGACTCCTCGCGCTCGGCGTCCGTGTCGGCCAGGATCAGCCGCTCCACCAGCTCGCGCCGGTCACCGAGGAACATGTGCTCGGTGCGGCACAGGCCGATGCCCTGGGCGCCGAAGCGGCGGGCGCGCAGCGCGTCCTCGGCGTTGTCGGCGTTGGCGCGCACCCGCAGACGGCGCTTGCGGTCGGCGAAGGCCATCATCCGGTGGACGGCCTCGACCAGCTCGTCGGCGTCGTCGGCGCCCGGGTGCATCCGGCCCTCGAAGTACTCCACGACCGGCGACGGAACGACGGGTACCTCACCGAGGTAGACCTTGCCGGAGGAGCCGTCGATGGAGACGACGTCGCCCTCCTCGACGACGTGCCCGCCCGGCACGGTCATCCGGCGACGCTTGGTGTCGACCTCCAGCTCCTCGGCGCCGCAGACACAGGTCTTGCCCATGCCGCGCGCGACCACGGCCGCGTGGGAGGTCTTGCCGCCGCGCGAGGTCAGGATGCCCTCGGCGGCGATCATGCCGTCCAGGTCGTCGGGGTTGGTCTCGCGGCGGATCAGGATGACCTTCTCGCCGGACCGCGACCACTTCACGGCCGTGTAGGAGTCGAAGACGGCCTTGCCGACGGCCGCGCCCGGGGAGGCGGCGATGCCCCGGCCGACCTGCTGGACCTTCGCGTCCTCGTCGAAGCGCGGGAACATCAGCTGCGCGAGCTGGGCGCCGTTGACGCGGGTGAGCGCCTCGGCCTCGTCGATCAGGCCCTGGTCGACGAGCTGCGTGGCGATGCGGAAGGCCGCGCCCGCGGTGCGCTTGCCGACACGGGTCTGGAGCATCCAGAGCACACCGCGCTCGATGGTGAACTCGATGTCGCAGAGATCCTTGTAGTGGTTCTCCAGCGTCTCCATGATCTGCATCAGCTGGTCGTACGACTTCTTGTCGATCTGCTCCAGCTCGGCGAGCGGCACGGTGTTGCGGATGCCCGCGACGACGTCCTCGCCCTGCGCGTTCTGCAGGTAGTCGCCGTAGACGCCCTGGTGCCCGGAGGCGGGGTCGCGGGTGAAGGCGACACCGGTGCCGGAGTCGGGGCCGAGGTTGCCGAAGACCATGGAACAGACGTTGACGGCCGTGCCCAGGTCGTGCGGGATGCGCTCCTGGCGGCGGTAGAGCTTGGCCCGGTCGGTGTTCCAGGAGTCGAAGACCGCGTGGATGGCGAGGTCCATCTGTTCGCGCGGGTCCTGCGGGAAGTCCCGGCCGGCCTCCGTCTTGACGATCTTCTTGAACTTGGTGACGAGCTTCTTGAGGTCGGCGGCCTCCAGCTCGGTGTCGACCGTGACCTTCTTGGCCGCCTTGGCCGCGTCCAGCGCGTCCTCGAAGAGCTCGCCGTCGACGCCCAGGACGGTCTTGCCGAACATCTGGATGAGGCGGCGGTAGGAGTCCCAGGCGAACCGGTCGTCGCCGGCCTGCTTGGCGAGGCCCTGGACCGACTTGTCGGAGAGGCCGATGTTGAGGACGGTGTCCATCATGCCGGGCATGGAGAACTTGGCGCCCGAGCGCACCGACACCAGCAGCGGGTCGTCGGCCTGGCCGAGCTTCTTGCCCATGCGGGCCTCGAGCGCGTCGAGGTGGGAGCTCACCTCGTCACGCAGTGCCGCCGGTTCCTCGCCGCTGTCCAGGTAGACCTTGCAGGCCTCGGTGGTGATGGTGAACCCGGGCGGGACCGGAAGGCCCAGGTTCGTCATCTCGGCGAGGTTCGCGCCCTTGCCACCGAGGAGGTCCTTGAGGTCCTTGTTGCCCTCGGTGAAGTCATAGACGAACTTCACGCCCTCAACGCTCGCGGCCTGCTCGGCTACCGGGAGATCTTTGTTTTCCGACACGGGTCTCGACTCCTCGAGGACGCGGTGGCTGCCCTGACGGGCAGGAACATACCCAGATCAAAGGCGTCTGGGTACGTCCACTTGTGCGTCATGCGCCTGTAACCACTCGTCCGCCAGCGGATCGAAAGTCAAGGCTGAGCAAGCGATCGCAGCCGCATGTTTTCACTTCTTGAACGCAAGAGCCTCCTTGGAGACCTCTGACCGCTCATGTGAGCGGAGTTTCCGCACATGTGAGTTCGCTCGATGAACGATCAAAGGGTGGCACTCAGTGCCACTCTTTGGAGAAGTGCAGCCGCTCACGATCCGCTCATCTGAGCGCAACCCTTATCAGGGGTGGCGAGAATCACGCTGCCACAAGCGCCGGGATTTCACCATGCGGACGTGCACCGGAACCGAAACGCGGCCGTCACACCCCGAGTGCGCGCAGCCGCTCCTCGGCGCGCTCGGGCGCGTAGAGGTGCTCCACGACCATCGCACCGGCTCCGACCAGCGCGGCCCGCTCGCCCAGCCGTGCGGTCACGACGTCCAGGTGAGCCGTGGAGCGGGGCAGCGCCCGCTGGTACAGCAGTTCGCGCACGCCTGTCAGGAAGGGAGTTCCGGCCAGATCCCCGGCGATCATCAGGACTCCGGGGTTGAGCAGTGTCACGACGGTCGCGAGGACGTCCCCGACGCGGCGCCCGGCCTCCCGGGCGAGTCCGACCGCCTCCGGATGTCCGGCCGCCAGCAGATCCCGTACGTCCGAGCCGGAGGCCGCCGGCACCCCCGCTTCCGCCAGCCGCCGGGCCACGGCGCCGCCGCTCGCGACGGCGGCCAGACAGCCGTACGAACCGCACCGGCACAGCGCCCCGGCGCCCTCCGGCACCCGGATGTGCCCGATGTCGCCGGCGCCGCCGTCGGTGCCCCGGAACACCGAGCCGTCCACCACGACCCCGGCGCCGATGCCGGTGGAGACCTTGACCAGAACGAAGGCGGAGCAGTCGGGGTAGGCGGTGCGCTGTTCGCCGTACGCCATGAGGTTGGCGTCGTTGTCCACCAGCACCGGCACCCCGGTGGCGCCCGCGTACTCGGTGAGCGCCCGGGACAGCCGGCCCCTTATGTCGTAGCCGTCCCAGCCGGGCATGATCGGCGGCTGGACGACGCGGCCGGTCTCGGTGTCGACCGGGCCGGGCACCGCGAGCCCGACCCCGCAGACCGCCTCTGCCCCGTGCCCCGCCTTCTCCAGCAACTCGGCGAACCAGCGGCCGAGCTCACCGAGGACGCTGTCCGGCCCGTGCTCGACGACGAGGGTGCCGGAGTGCTCGGCGAGGATCTCGCCGCTCAGCGACAGGACCGCCGCCCGGGCGTGCCGGGTGTCGAGGTCGGCGGCCAGGACCACCGCGTGCTCGTCGTCGAACTCCAGGGTGATGGAGGGTCGCCCGCCCAGCGGCGAGTCCACCGGTCCCCCGGCGCCCTCGCGCAGCCAGCCCGCACGGAACAGCCGGTCCAGCCGCTGCCCGACGGTGGCCCGGGACAGTCCGGTCGCCTGCTGCAGCGCACCCCGGGTCACGGCACGGCGACTGCGCACCAGTTCGAGCAGATCGCCGGCGCTCGCCTGACCCGTACCTCGTCCGGTTCTCCCGGGCTGTCCGGTCATGTACACCCCCTTGTGTTTCCCAACCCTGCATTACATATTGGGTTTTGCGTGTTAAATAGACGTAACCCTACGGTAGCCCCTGCCGATCCCGGTCAGAAGTACGTCTTTGGGAGAGCCCCGAGTGGATCGCATCGCCCAGCTCACCACGCGTCCCGCGGGGCGCGAGATCGCATACGATCCGGCCGCCGCGCCGCCTTCCCTGCACGTCAGGGCCGCACAGGTCCTGGAGGGCAACTGGACGGGCCGGTCCACCGTGCCCTCGCGCGGCCTGTATCCGCACCAGTGGTCGTGGGACTCGGCGTTCATCGCGATCGGCCTCAGGCACCTCTCGCCGTTACGGGCGCAGACGGAACTGGAGACGCTGCTGACGGCCCAATGGGCGGACGGGCGGGTCCCGCACATCGTCTTCAACCCCTCCGTCCCCCTCGACGCGTACTTCCCGAGCCCCGACTTCTGGCGTTCCTCGACCGCCGGGCGCACCGCCGGCGCCCCGCGCACCGTACAGACCTCCGGGATCGTGCAGCCACCGGTCCACGCCCTGGCCGCGTGGCTGGTGCACCTCGCCGACCCGGGCCTGTCCAGGGCGCGCGGCTTCCTCACCCGGGCGTACCCCCGGCTGGCCGCCTGGCACGACTACCTCCTGCAGCGTCGCGACCTCGGCGGGGACGGGCTGGTGTCCGTCGTGCACCCCTGGGAACAGGGTATGGACAACAGCCCCTGCTGGGACCGCCCGTTGTCCCGCGTCACCCCCGCCCCGGCCCGCTCCTTCCGTCGCGCCGACCTCGACCACGGCGCCCCCGAGGACCGGCCGACGGATCTGGACTACGGGCGGTACGTGCGGCTGGCCACCGACTACCGGGACCGCGGATACCTGGACGGCCCGGGTGATTTCGCTGTCGAGGACCCGGCGTTCAACGCCCTGCTCATCGCCTCCGAGTACGCCCTGGCACGGATCGCGCGGGAGCTGGGCGCGGCGGACCCGTCCCGGCTGAGCCGCGCCGAGCGGCTGACCGCCATGCTCGTGGAGCGGCTGTTCGAGCCGGCGGCGGGGATGTTCCTGTGCCGGGACGTGCGCGCCGGGGAGCTGATCCCCGAACGCGGCGTCTCCGGGCTCGTGCCCCTGCTGCTCCCCGCCCTGCCGCACGACCTCGCGGCCACCCTGGTCCGCACGGCCTGCGGCCCGCACTTCGGCCTCGGCGGCACGACCCGCCTGGTCCCGAGCTACGACCTGCTCGGCGAGTCCTTCGACCCGCACCGCTACTGGCGCGGCCCGGCCTGGTTCAACACCAACTGGCTGCTGGAGCGCGGGCTGCGGCTGCACGGCGAGCGCGGCCGGGCCGACGCCCTGCGCAAGGGCATGCTGCACACCGCCGGCGCCTCCGGCTTCGCGGAGTACGTCGACCCGTACACGGCACAGGCCTGCGGCGTCACCGGTTTCTCCTGGACCGCCGCGCTCACGCTCGACCTGCTGCACGACCGGCCCGCACGGGGCAGGAACGGCCTCACAGCGATCACGGAAGGGGACCGGGGATGACGGACCGGCATCATCTGCTCGTGCACGGCCGGACGTTCGCCGCCGTCGGCGACCGCGGCGACATCAGCGGCTACCGGGGCGGCAGCGCCCCGGACGGCATGTTCGTACGGGACGCCCGGCATCTGAGCCGGTGGCAGCTCACCGTCGACGGGGCGGTGCCCGACACGCTGACCCCGGTGGCCGACGGGGACACCGCGCGCTGCGTGCTCGTCCCGCGCTGCGGGCGGGACGAACCGCCCGCGTACACGCTCTTCCGCGAGCAGGCCGTCGGGGACTCCTCGTTCGTGGAGTCGCTGCGCGTCACCAGCAACCGTCCGGTGCCGACGACGGTCCGCCTCGCGGTCACCGCCGACGCCGACTTCACCGACCAGTTCGAGCTGCGCTCCGACCACCGCACCTACACGAAGGCCGGCGCCGTACGCTCCCGCCACGTGCTCGCACACGGCGTGGAGTTCGCCTACCGGCGCGGCGAATGGCGGTCCGTCACGACCGTGACCGCCGACCCCCCGCCGGACGCCGTGGAGGAGACCGGCACCGGAGCCCGCCGTCTGGCGTGGACCCTGGACCTCGAACCGCACGGCACGGCCGAGCTGACCCTGCGGGTCATGGCCCGCCCGCACGGCGACCTGCGCGCCCTGCGCGTGCCCCGCTCACCCGCCGCCGCCCAGGAGCAACTGCGTGCCCGGGAGGACGAGTTCGTCCGGGATGTGACCTTCGCGGCCGGCTGGCCCCAGCTGGCCGCTGCCTGCACCCGGGGTCTCGCCGACCTCGCCGCCCTCCAGGTCCCGGCCACCGGCCCGGACGGCGAGGCACTGTGCGTCCCGGCCGCCGGCGCCCCCTGGTTCCTGACGCTGCTGGGCCGGGACGCCCTGCTGACCTCGCTGTTCGCCCTGCCCTACCGGCCGGGTCTGGCCGCCGCCACGCTGCCCGCGCTCGCCGCGACCCAGGCCACCGGAACCCGTGCCGACGAGATCGCCCAGCCCGGCAAGATCGTGCACGAGGTGCGGCACGGCGAACTGGCCCACTTCGGCCAGGTCCCCTACGGCCGCTACTACGGCTCGGTCGACGCCACCCCGCTCTTCCTCGTCCTGCTCGGCGCGTACACCGAGCACACCGGCGACACCGGCCCGGCCCGCCGTCTCGAACCCCACGCCCGCGCCGCGATCACCTGGATGCTCGACCACGGCGGCCTGACCTCGCGCGGCTACCTCGTCTACCGCGCCGACCAGGGCGGCCTCGCCAACCAGAACTGGAAGGACTCCCCCGGCGCCATCTGCTCCGCCGAAGGCACCCGTCCGCACGGGCCGGTGACGGCGGCGGGCGCCCAGGGCTACGCCTACGACGCCCTGCGCCGCACGGCGGGCCTCGCCCGCACGGTGTGGCAGGACGCCACGTACGCGCACCTGCTGGAGCAGGCCGCCGGCGACCTGCGCGAGCGTTTCCAGCGGGATTTCTGGATGCCGGAGCACTCCTTCCCGGCCCTCGCGCTCGACGGCCGGGGCCGACAGGTCGACGCGTTGGCCTCCGACGCCGGGCACCTGCTGTGGTCGGGGCTGCTGGACAAGGAGTACGGCGAACTCGTCGGCCGGCGGCTCCTCGAGGCGGACTTCTTCTCCGGCTGGGGCGTGCGCACCCTGGCCGCCGGGCAGCCGGCGTACCACCCGCTCTCCTACCACCGCGGCTCGGTCTGGCCGCACGACAACGCGCTGATCGCCCTCGGCCTGGCCCGCTACGGGCTGCACGACGAAGCCCGCGCGATCGCCCACGGCCTGGTCGACGCGGCGAGCGCGACCGGCCACCGGCTCCCGGAGGTCCTCGCGGGCTACGGCCGCGACACACACCCGGAGCCGGTGCCGTACCCGCACGCGTGCGTGCGTGAATCCCGTTCGGCGTCGGCCCCGTTGGCGCTGCTCACGGCGGTCGGGGTGGTCTGAGGGCCGGTTGGCCCGCCGTTTGCCGGGTGTTTGCCCAGCGCTGGCCCGGCGGGCTGAACACACCCGGGGAACACCCCGTACGGAACAGTGGCGGACCCGTACCCCCACCCGGGTCCGCCACCTCACCGGTTCCGTACGGAAGGACCTCCGGGTGCCTGTCTTCACACGCTTCAGCGAGTCGTCGCGGCCGGGCGACGGCGTTTTTGAGGCCGAGGCCGAGAAGGCGGCGGGTGGGGACGGCGGGGAGGACGAGGGAGCGCAGGCGGTCACGCCCGATCCCGCCCCGGCCGCCTCACGTGTCGGCCTCGGACCCCGCTTCACTCGTCTGCGCACCTGGCGTACCCGCCACCCCCGGGCCGCCCGCGCCGTCCGTCTGGCCACCACCGTCCTCGCCGCCGCCCTGGTCGTGGGCGCCCTGCTCCTCCCCAACACGCTCCCCGCCCTGATGGCGGTCAGCTTCGCGCGGATCCCGGCGGAGGCGGTCCTCGGGGCCGTCGTCGTCCTGGCGCTGCCGCGCCGGCCCCGGCTGGTGGCGGCGGTGCTGTACGGGCTCGGCCTCACCGTCCTGACCACGGTGAACCTGCTCGACATGGGGTTCAACGAGTACCTGGGCCGGGGCTTCAACGCCGCGCTCGACTGGGACCTGCTCCCCGACGCGCAGGCGTACGTCGAGGACACGCTCGGCGGGGGCGTCGCGACCGCCGCCGCCGTCGGCGCGGTGGTGCTCGTGCTGCTCGTGGCGGCCGTCATGGTCGCGGCGTCGATCCGGCTCGCCGACGTGCTGGCACGCCATCGGGTGCGGGCGTCCAAGGGCGCCCTGATCGCCGGCACCGTCTGGGTCGCCTGCTCCGCCCTGGGCCTGACGCTGTTCGGCGGGCCGATCGCCTCCGAGCGCGGGGCCGGGGCCCTGAAGGTGCACGCGCAACGGACGGTGGAGTCGCTGCGGGACGAGGCGGCGTTCGCGCAGCAGTCCAAGGCGGACAGCTTCGGCAACACGCCGCCCGGTGAGCTGCTGCCCGACCTGCGCGGCAAGGACGTGATCTTCACGTTCATCGAGAGCTACGGCCGCAGCGCCATCGAGGACCCGATCATGGCGCCGGGCGTCGGCCGGACCCTCGACACGAGCACCAAGGCCCTGGAGAAGGCCGGTTTCGCCGCCCGCAGCGGCTGGCTGACCTCGGCCACGTACGGAGGCAGCAGCTGGCTCGGCCACTCCACGACCATGTCCGGCCTGTGGATCGACAACCAGCGCCGCTACCGCACGGTCAGCGCGGGCGACCACCTCACCCTCACCAAGGCCTTCCAGAAGACCGGCGCGTGGGACACGGTCGGCGTCATGCCGGGCGTCCAGAAGGGCTGGCCGGAGGAGAAGTGGTACGGCCTCGACAAGCTCTACGACTCGCGGGACCTGGGCTACCGGGGCCCGAAGTTCAGCTGGTCGACCATGCCCGACCAGTACGCGCTGGAGGCGTTCCAGCGTCAGGTGCACGGGAAGAAGCGCGACAAGCCGCTGATGTCCTTCGTCATCCTGACCTCCAGCCACCAGCCCTGGGCGCCCATCCCGAAGACGGTCGGCTGGGACGAACTCGGCGACGGCTCGGTCTTCGACGCGATCCAGAAGGCCGGCAACAAGGCCTCGGACGTCCTGACCGACACCACCAAGTCCCGCGAGGAGTACGGCAGGTCCATTCAGTACTCGGTCTCCAGCCTCACCCAGTGGCTGGAGCGCTACGGCACCGACGACACCGTGCTGGTCTTCCTCGGCGACCACCAGCCCATCGCCCGGGTCAGCGGGAACGGGGCCTCCCGGGACGTGCCGGTGTCGGTCGTCGCGAAGGACCCGAAGGTCCTGGACAAGGTCGCCGGCTGGAACTGGACGGAGGGCCTCAAGCCCGACCGGGACGCGCCCGTGTGGAAGATGGACTCCTTCCGCGACCGCTTCCTGAAGGCGTTCGGCTCCACACCGCACCCCTCCAAGGGCTGATTCAGCCGCCGGAGGTGTCGAGTTCGGCGTCCTCGCCGACCCCGGCGCAGTCGTAGGGGTCCTTCAGCCAGCCGTCCGGCAGCACCACGCGGTTGTTGCCGGAGGTGCGGCCCCGGGGTCCGTCGGCGCCGGTCGGCCAGGGCTGGTCGAGGTCCAGCTCGTCCAGGCCGGAGCGCAGCTCCTCGAGGGACGAGGTGATCGCGAGGCGCTTGCGCATCTCGGAGCCGACCGCGAAGCCCTTCAGGTACCAGGCCACGTGCTTGCGGAAGTCGACGACGCCCTTGGACTCGTCGCCGATCCACTCGCCGAGCAGCGTGGCGTGCCGGACCATGACGTCGGCGACCTCGCGCAGGGCGGGGCGGGCGATGTCCTCGGTGCGGCCCTCGAAGGCGGCGACCAGGTCCGCGAACAGCCAGGGCCGCCCCAGGCAGCCGCGGCCGACGACCACGCCGTCGCAGCCGGTCTCGCGCACCATCCGCAGGGCGTCCTCGGCGGACCAGATGTCGCCGTTACCGAGCACCGGGATCTCCGGCACGTGCTCCTTCAGCCGGGCGATGGCGTCCCAGTCGGCGGTGCCGCCGTAGTGCTGGGCGGCGGTGCGGCCGTGCAGGGCGACGGCGGTGACGCCCTCCTCGACGGCGATCCGGCCGGCGTCGAGGAAGGTGATGTGGTCGTCGTCGATGCCCTTGCGCATCTTCATCGTCACGGGCAGGTCGCCGGCGCCGCTGACGGCCTCGCGCAGGATGGCCCGCAGCAGGTTCCGCTTGTAGGGCAGCGCGGAGCCGCCGCCCTTGCGTGTGACCTTCGGCACCGGGCAGCCGAAGTTCAGGTCGATGTGGTCGGCGAGGTCCTCCTCCGCGATCATGCGGACGGCCTTGCCGACGGTCGCGGGGTCCACGCCGTACAGCTGGATCGAGCGCGGCGTCTCCGTCGCGTCGAAGTGGATCAGCTGCATGGTCTTCTCGTTGCGTTCGACCAGCGCCCGGGTGGTGATCATCTCGCTGACGAACAGGCCCTTGCCGCCGCTGAACTCTCTGCACAGAGTGCGGAAGGGCGCGTTGGTGATCCCGGCCATGGGGGCCAGGACGACAGGGGGCCGGACGGTGTGCGGGCCGATCTGGAGGGGCGTGGACATGCCTCCATTGTGCCGTGCAATGAGATGGCAAAATTCATTAGTTAGCCACACTATCGAAGTCGGCTACGATGGACCGCATGCCCGAGCTCAGCCCCCGCCGCCGCATGCTGGTGCTCGCGATCTGCTGCATGAGCCTGCTGATCGTGAGCCTCGACAACACGGTCCTTAACGTGGCCCTGCCGTCCATGCAGCAGGACCTGCACGCCAGTACGTCGGGTCTGCAGTGGACGATCGACGCGTACACCCTCGTCCTGGCCTCGCTGCTGATGCTCGCGGGCTCCACGGCCGACCGGATCGGCCGCAAGCGGGTCTTCATGGCCGGTCTGGTCGTCTTCACCGCCGGCTCGGTGCTGTGTTCGCTCGCGCCGAACCTGGAGGCGCTGGTGGCGTTCCGGATGGTGCAGGCGGTGGGCGGCTCGATGCTGAACCCGGTGGCCATGTCGATCATCACCAACACCTTCACCGATCCGCGCGAGCGGGCCCGGGCCATCGGCGTCTGGGGCGCGGTCGTCGGCATATCGATGGCCGCGGGCCCGCTGGTCGGGGGCCTCCTCGTCGACTCCGTCGGCTGGCGCTCCATCTTCTGGATCAACCTGCCGGTGGGCTTGGCGGCCCTGCTGCTCACCCTGCGCTTCGTCCCCGAGTCCCGCGCCCCTCGCGCCCGCCGCCCCGATCCCGTCGGGCAGGTGCTGGTGATCGCGCTGTTCGGCTCGCTGACGTACGCGATCATCGAGGCGCCGAGCACGCCGTTCAGGTCCCTGGCGCCACTGGCCGTGGTCGCCCTCGCCGCCCTGACGGCACTGCTCGCCTACGAGCCGCGCCGCAAGGAACCGCTGATCGACCTGCGCTTCTTCCGCTCGGCACCGTTCAGTGGGGCGACGGTCATCGCGATCAGCGCGTTCGCCGCGCTCGGCGGCTTCCTGTTCCTGTCGACGCTGTACCTGCAGAACGTACGGGGTCTGACCGCCCTGGAGGCGGGCCTGTGGATGCTGCCGATGGCCGTGCCGACCTTCCTGTGCGCGCCGCTGTCGGGCCGCCTGGTGGGCACGCATGGTCCCCGCCCGCCCCTGCTGATCGCGGGCTTCGCGATGACGACGAGCGGTGTCCTGTTCGCCGCGTTCGAGGCGGAGACCTCGAACGTCACGCTCTTCGCGGGCTACGTCCTCTTCGGTATCGGCTTCGGGTTCGTCAACGCGCCCATCACCGACACGGCGGTCTCCGGCATGCCACGCGCCCAGGCGGGCGTCGCGGCGGCGGTCGCCTCCACGAGCCGCCAGCTCGGGCAGACGCTGGGGGTCGCGGTGGTGGGCGCGGTGCTCGCCTCGGGCATCGGCGCGTCCTCGTACCGGGACACGTTCGTGTCCGCGGCGCGGCCCGGGTGGTGGATCCTCGCGGTGTGCGGGTTCGCGGTGCTGGCACTGGGAGCGGTGACGAACGGACGGTGGGCCCGGGGCACGGCCGAACGGGCCGCCGCGAGGCTGGAGTCGGCGCACGTGCGGGACGCCGCCGAGGTCCGTGTCTGAGCGGACGGCATCTCTCACGGCCGGTCGCCGATCCGGTCGTACCGAAGTGCCGCCCGCCCGCGCCGGTGTCGGCAGCGGCGTGATGATCACCACCCAGCAGCCGGCGCCGGCCCTCGGTGTGGCGACCCTGGGCACGCTGCTCCCGTCCCTGGCCCCGGGGATGGGCATGCGGGACGCCCTGGTCACGACTCCGCTGGTGCAGCTCGGCGGTGTCGTGCCGACCGGCCCGCTGGTCCTGCGACTGCCCCGCACCATCGCCTGAGGTCCCTCACAGCCTGATAACCCTCTTCCGGGGAAACCCTGTTGATGCCCGTCTTACTGCACACTCCTTGCTGCGAGCAGACCGGGACGGTGGATTTCTCGACGCGGGAGGCGTCATGGCACAGATCGACACGAGCAAGGTCAGCCGGTGGGACCAGCACGGCCGGGAACATGTGGTGCGGGTGCACCGGACGGGTGTGCAGCGCACGATCAGATGCGACACCTGCGGCTGGCACCGAGGCGCCCAGTTCCTGCCCTGGCTGAAGGCGGAGGAGCATCTGCTGGAGGCCCACCAGGCCACCGTGGATCCGACGGCGGCATAGGGGCAGGCTCGGGCCGCTGACGGGCCGGGGACTACGGCGCCCGCAGCCCCTGCACCAGCAGGTCGACGACCGCCGCGAAGTCGGCTTCGGTGCCCGGCTCCTTCCACTCCCTCGCGTAACAGGGGTCGTGGAAGCGGCCTGTGGCCTCGAAGACCGCGCGGGCTCGAAGGGGAACCGCGCCTCGGACCACGCCGCCCTTCACATCGACCTGGACCTCTGAAGGTCCACGTCGACCCGGCCCGGTGAAAACGCGGCGGTGCCGGGCCCCTCCGTGGAGGGACCCGGCACCGTGACGCAGCCGGCAGCGATCAGCAGCCGATGAGGCGGGCCGCCAGGTAGCCCTCGATCTGGTCGAGGGAGACGCGCTCCTGCTTCATCGAGTCGCGTTCGCGGACGGTGACGGCGTTGTCGTCGAGCGTGTCGAAGTCGACGGTCACGCAGAACGGCGTACCGATCTCGTCCTGACGGCGGTAGCGGCGGCCGATGGCGCCGGCGTCGTCGAACTCGATGTTCCAGTTCTGCCGGAGCGCCTGGGCGAGGCCCTTGGCCTTCGGGGACAGCTCCGGGTTGCGGGAGAGCGGCAGCACCGCGACCTTCACCGGGGCGAGGCGCGGGTCGAGGCGCAGCACGGTGCGCTTCTCCATCTTGCCCTTGGCGTTGGGGGCCTCGTCCTCGATGTAGGCGTCCAGGAGGAACGCCAGCATCGCGCGGCCGACACCGGCCGCGGGCTCGATGACGTACGGAGTCCAGCGCTCGCCGGCCTCCTGGTCGAAGTAGGTGAGGTCCTGGCCGGAGGCCTTGGAGTGGGCACCGAGGTCGTAGTCGGTGCGGTTGGCGACGCCCTCGAGCTCGCCCCACTCACTGCCGCCGAACTGGAAGCGGTACTCGATGTCGGCGGTGCGCTTGGAGTAGTGGGAGAGCTTCTCCTTCGGGTGCTCGTACCACCGCATGTTCTCCTCGCGCAGGCCGAGACCGGTGTACCAGTTCCAGCGCTGCTCCATCCAGTACTCCTGCCACTTCTCGTCCTCGCCCGGCTTGACGAAGAACTCCATCTCCATCTGCTCGAACTCGCGGGTGCGGAAGATGAAGTTGCCGGGCGTGATCTCGTTGCGGAAGGACTTGCCCATCTGGGCGATGCCGAACGGCGGCTTGCGGCGCGAGGTGGTCTGCACCTGCGAGAAGTTGGTGAAGATGCCCTGGGCGGTCTCGGGGCGCAGGTAGGCGACGGAGCCGGAGTCCTGCGTCGGACCGAGGTGGGTGGACAGCAGGCCCGAGAACTGCTTGGGCTCGGTGAACTGGCCCTTGTTGCCGCAGTTGGGGCAGTTGATGTCGGCCAGGCCGTTCTCCGGGGCGCGCCCCTTCTTCTCCTCGTAGGCCTCCTCCAGGTGGTCCGCGCGGAACCGCTTGTGGCAGGAGGTGCACTCGGTCAGCGGGTCCGTGAAGGTGGCGACGTGACCGGATGCGACCCAGACCTCGGGGGCCAGGATCACGGACGAGTCGATGCCCACGACGTCCTCGCGCGACGTCACCATGTAGCGCCACCACTGGCGCTTGAGGTTCTCCTTGAGCTCGACACCCAGCGGGCCGTAGTCCCAAGCGGCGCGCTGACCGCCGTAGATCTCACTACAGGGGAATACGAAGCCACGGCGCTTGCTCAGGCTGACGATGGTGTCGATCTTGTCGGCGGCCACGGTGCTCTCTTCATTACGACGACGGGCGACGGAGCGAGTTGCTTCCAGCGAATGCTTCAGGTTACCGGCGGGGACGCCCCCTCAATCAAATCGCTCCCCCTCCGGCGACCTCAAGACCCCGCTCGGACGGTTTGTTGACAACGGTTTCCATATTTGTTGAAAATGAGTGTCATGAACGTACGACGACGCCTCATACCCGCCGCCGCGGCCGCCTCTCTCGGCCTCGGCGCCCTGACCGCCTGCTCCAGCGACAGCGCGGCGACGGGCAACACGGACAAGTTCGACGTCGTCGCGTCGTTCTACCCCATGGCGTTCCTCGCCCAGCAGATAGGCGGGGACCACGCGAACGTCACCAGTCTGACCGAGCCCGGCCAGGAGCCGCACGACCTGGAGATCAGCACCCAGCAGCGCGCGCAGCTGGAGGAGGCCGACGCGGCGCTCTACCTCAAGGGCCTCCAGCCCGCCGTCGACGAGGCCGTCGGCCAGACCGGCATCAAGACCAAGATCGACGCGGCCTCGCTGACCCACCTCGAGGACCACGGCACCGGCGGCCACAGCCACGAGGGCGAGGAAGGCCACTCCGAGGAGGACGAGCACGGCAGCGACCCGCACGTCTGGCTCGACCCGGTGAAGTACGCCGAGATCGCCCAGGGCGTCGGCAAGGCCTTCGAGAAGGCCGACCCGGACCACGCGGCCGACTACAAGAAGAACACCGAGGCCCTGGTCACGAAGCTGAAGGGCCTCGACGGGGACTTCGAGAACGGCCTGAAGGACACGAAGACCAAGGTCTTCTTCACCAACCACGCCGCCTTCGGCTACCTCGCCGAGCGCTACGGCCTCACCCAGGAGGCCATCTCCGGCGTCGACCCCGAGAGCGAGCCCAGCGGCGCCCGCGTCCGGGAGCTCCAGCAGGAGGCCAAGGCCGACGGCGTCACCACCGTCTTCTACGAGACACTGGTCTCCGACAAGACCGCGAAGACCCTGGCCCGTGACGCGAACCTCAAGACCGACGTCCTCGACCCGCTCGAGGGCATCACGGACAAGTCCCGCGGCGACGACTACTTCCAGGTCATGGAATCCAACCTCAAGGCGCTGCAGAAGGCCCTGGGAGCCAAGTGATCGACCCATCGGAGGACGGCATGACCGAGCCCGTCGTATCCCTGCGCGGCGTCCGCGCGGACCTGGGCTCGCGCCCCGTGCTGCGCGGCATCGACCTCACCGTGCACCGCGGCGAGGTCGTCGCGCTGCTCGGCGCGAACGGCTCGGGCAAGTCCACGGCCGTGCGCAGCGTCATCGGCCAGGTGCAGACCGGCGCCGGCGACATCGAGCTGTTCGGCACGGACCGCAGGCGGTTCCGCGACTGGCACCGCGTGGGCTACGTCCCGCAGCGCACCACGGCCGCCGGCGGCGTGCCCGCCACGGTGACCGAGGTGGTCTCCTCCGGCCGCCTGTCCCGGGCCCGCTTCGGCGTGCTGCGCAAGGCCGACCACGCGGCCGTACGACGCGCCCTGGACCTCGTCGGCATGGCCGACCGGGCCAAGGACTCCGTCGACGCGCTGTCCGGCGGTCAGCACCAGCGCGTCCTGATCGCCCGCGCGCTCGCCTCCGAACCCGAACTGCTGATCATGGACGAGCCGATGGCCGGCGTCGACCTGGCCAGCCAGGAGGTCCTCGCGCACACCCTCACCGAGCAGGTCTCCCAGGGCGCGACCGTGCTGCTCGTGCTGCACGAACTGGGCCCCCTGGAGCCCCTGATCGACCGGGCGGTCGTGCTGCGCGACGGCTGCGTCGTCCACGACGGGCCGCCCCCGAAGGCCGTCGGCCAGCACGCCCTGCCCGGCCACGACCACGTGCACCCGCACGCACCGGCGGGCGCCGAACCGATCCGCACGGGACTGCTGAGCTGATGGACTTCCTCGACTACGCCTTCATGCAGCG
Organism: Streptomyces sp. NPDC037100; assembly: GCF_055606225.1. Taxonomy (NCBI): domain Bacteria; kingdom Bacillati; phylum Actinomycetota; class Actinomycetes; order Kitasatosporales; family Streptomycetaceae; genus Streptomyces; species Streptomyces sp. NPDC037100. Next base: position 493,046 of record NZ_JBVJSX010000001.1, read on the forward strand.
GGCCCTGCTCGCCGCCGTCCTGGTCGGCATCACGGCCCCCGCGGTGGGGATCTACCTGGTCCAGCGCCGCCAGGCCCTGATGGGCGACGGCATCGGCCACGTGGCGATGACCGGCGTCGGCCTCGGCTTCCTGCTGACCTGGTCGCCGGTGTGGATGGCGACCCTCGTCTCCGTCCTCGGCGCGGTCCTCATGGAGCTGATCCGCTGGTACGGCAAGACCCGCGGCGACATCGCCCTCGCGATGCTGTTCTACGGCGGCATGGCCGGCGGTGTGATGTTCATCAACCTCGCGCCGACGGGCTCCAACGCCAACCTGACGTCGTACCTGTTCGGCTCGCTGTCGACGGTGTCCGAGTCGGACGTCACGGCGATCTGTGTCCTGGCCGCGTTCGTCGTCCTGGTCACCCTCGGCCTGCGGCGGCAGCTGTTCGCGGTCAGCCAGGACGAGGAGTTCGCCCGGGTGACGGGCCTGCCGGTGCGGGTCCTGAACCTGCTGACGGCGATCACTGCGGCCGTCACGGTGACGGTGGCGATGCGGGTGGTCGGCCTGCTGCTGGTCAGCGCGCTGATGGTGGTGCCGGTCGCCGCCGCTCAGCAGATCACCCGCAGCTTCGCCGCCACCTTCGCGATCGCCGTCGCCATCGGCGTGAGCGTGACGATCGGCGGCACCGTGACCTCGTACTACCAGGACGTGCCGCCCGGCGCGACGATCGTGCTGCTGACCATCGGCGCGTTCATCGTACTGACGGCGCTCGCGGCCCCGCTGGCCCGCCGCCGCGCCCGTGCCCGGGCAGCCGCGGACGGCTCGACCGACCCCGGGGAGTGCACGATCCCGGGCAGCCGCCGGACGGCCGACGAAGTCGGCGTCTGACCGCCCCCACCCCGGGCTGGCACAATGGCCCGGGCAAGGCAGACGTGAGGAGGCAACGGTGACGACCGCTGGACCGTCCGTGAAGGGCCGCGCCACCAAGCAGCGGGCCGCTGTGGCGGCGGCCCTGCAGGAGGTCGACGAGTTCCGCAGCGCGCAGGAACTGCACGACATGCTCAAGCACAAGGGCGACTCGGTCGGGCTCACCACGGTCTACCGCACCCTGCAGTCCCTCGCCGACGCCGGTGAGGTCGACGTCCTGCGCACGGCCGACGGAGAGTCGGTCTACCGGCGTTGTTCCACCGACGACCATCACCACCACCTCGTGTGCCGCGGGTGCGGCAAGGCCGTCGAGGTGGAGGGCCCGGCGGTGGAGAAGTGGGCGGAGGCCATCGCCGCCGAGCACGGCTTCGTGAACGTGGCCCACACGGTGGAGATCTTCGGGACGTGCGCGGACTGCGCGAAGACCTCCGGCGGTTGAGCCGTTTCGCTCCCCGCCGTGGGGGTGAGGGCTTCGTCGGCGGCTGCGGGCGCGTGGGGGTTGTTCGCACCGTTCCCCGCGCCCCCGAGGTCAGAAGCCTCCTGCGCGCCCCGGGCGCTCGGCCTGGGCCGGACGAGCAGCGACAGGGCCGAGGAGGCCAGGATCACGGCGCCGCCGGCCCGCAGGATGAGGTCGTAGGCGCGTTCCGGGCCGGTCTCGGGGGTGAGCACACCGCCGCCATGGCCCGGCAGCCACCGGAAGGCCGCCGGGCCTTCGCTCGCTACGGCTGCTCGCCCTCCCTGGCCAGCAGCTCCTCGTTCGGGATCGCCCCGCCGAAACGGCGGTCCCGCGAGGCGAACTCCAGGCAGGCCCGCCACAGGTCACGCCGGTCGAAGTCCGGCCACAGCACGTCCTGGAAGACCATCTCGGCGTAGGCGCTCTGCCAGATCAGGTAGTTGGAAGTGCGCTGCTCACCGCTGGGCCGCAGGAACAGGTCCACGTCCGGCATGTCCGGGTAGTACATGTACTTCGCGAAGGTCTTCTCGTTGACCTTCGACGGGTCGAGCTTGCCGGCCTTCACATCCGCCGCCAGTGCCTGCGCCGCGTCGGCGATCTCGGCCCGCCCGCCGTAGTTCATGCAGAAGTACAGCGTGAGCTTGTCGTTGTCCTTGGTCTGCTCCTGGGCGATCTGGAGCTCCTTGGCGACGGACCGCCACAGCTTCGGCATCCGTCCGACCCAGCGCACCCGGATGCCCAGCTCGTCGAGCTGGTCCCGGGTCTTGCGGATGAAGTCCCGGTTGAAGTTCATCAGGAAGCGCACCTCGTCCGGCGACCGCTTCCAGTTCTCGGTGGAGAAGGCGTACAGCGAGATGGCGCCCACGCCCATCTCGATGGCCCCCTGGAGCACGTCCAGCACACGCTCGGCGCCGACCTTGTGCCCTTCGGTGCGGGGCAGCCCCCGGTCCTTGGCCCAGCGGCCGTTGCCGTCCATGACGATCGCCACATGCTGCGGTACGAACTCCCCGGGGATCTTCGGGGGCCGCGCGCCGGACGGGTGCGGCTCCGGCGTCCTGTACTCCCGGCGCTGGCGCCCCAGGATCCCGCGTACGGCCATGTGTTTCTCGTCTCCTCGTGCTCGCTTGCTTCTGTGCTGCTCTGCTCTTGCTCTGCTCTTGCGCTGCTCGCGCTACTTCTCGACGTAGCGCAGGGAGCGCAGCCCGCGCTCCATGTGCCAGTGCAGATACGCGGACACCAGCCCACTGCCCTCCCGGACGTAGCGCGCCTCGCACGCGTCCGCGGTCTCCCAGTCTCCCGTCAGCAGGGCGCCGAGGAGCTCCAGGGCCTGGGGCGAGGGTACGACGCTGCCGGGGACACGGCAGTCCACGCAGACGGAACCGCCCGAGGCGACCGAGAAGAACCGGTTGGGTCCGGGCATCCCGCACTTCGCGCAGTCGGTGAAGCTCGGGGCGTACCCGTTGACGGCGAGGGAGCGGAGCAGGAACGCGTCGAGCACGAGATGGGGTGCGTGCTCCCCCCGGGCGAGGGTGCGCAGTCCGCCGACCAGCAGCAGGTACTGCTGCACGGCCGGCTCCCCTTCGTGGTCGGTGAACCGCTCGGCGGTCTCCAGCATGACGGTCCCGGCCGTGTACCGGGCGTAATCGCTGACGATGCCGCCGCCGTACGGCGCGATGGTCTCGCTCTGGGTGCACAGCGGCAGCCTCCGCCCGACCAGCTCGCTCCCCTTGGCGAAGAACTGCACGTCGACGTGGGAGAACGGCTCGAGACGCGCACCGAACTTCGACTTCGTCCGGCGCACGCCCCGGGCCACCGCGCGTACCCGGCCGTGACCGCGCGTGAGCAGCGTGATGATCCGGTCCGCCTCACCCAGTTTCTGGGTGCGCAGCACGATGCCGTCGTCGCGGAACAGACTCATGGAGCCATTCTGGCAGGGCCGTCACGTCAAGGGACCTCGCCCCTGCTGCGGGCGTTGGCATACGCGGTCGCCGCGCGCAGCCGCTCGGCCGGGGTGGCGTGCCGGACGGCTCCGGGGTCGGCGTCCCACTCCCTGCCGCCCCCGTACGGCCTCAGCTGCACGTAGGGCCCCTCATGCCCCATCACGATGCCGATCCGGCCACTGCGGGTGTCCACGACATACGCGCCGACGGGAGGCTTCATCGCGGCACCGCCGCGAGCCGCCGGGCGTCGTCCGGGGAGGTCCGGCCCGAGACGACGAGCGGGCAGGGCGCTTTCCGCGCGAGACTCACCGGGTCACGTCCCAGTGAGGGCTGGACAATTCCGTCCTTGGCGAGTTCTGCCCGCAATTCTTTCACCGCGTCCTCCGCTTCTTCGGCGCAGAGCGCCGAGTGTCGTGCCTCCACCCTGCTCCCCCCTCCTGCGGGTTTTCACTCTTCGCGTCTTTTCGGTGACGCTCGGCGACTACACTCCGGAGGGGTCTGCGTTCTACAACTGCTGTGCAGAGCAGAGGGGTTCGGCACGAGGCGCTGCAAAACGGGCGTCTTTTCGAAACAATCCAGTCGTGAGAGCAGCGGAAAGGCACCCTGAGCGGGAATGGGGCATGCGCCCCGCGGGGCCGGCGGACGTCGAGGCGATAGCGGAACTACGGGCCGTGGTGATGCGCCCGGACCTGGAGCGGCTGGGCCGCTACGACGAACACCGGGTCAGGCAGCGCCTGCGGGACGGCTTCTCCCCCCGGCACACGTCGATCATCACGACGGCCGGCGCCTTCGCGGGCAGCGTCACACTGCGTCCGTCCGAGAACGGCCACCGGCTGGAGCACTTCTATCTCACCCCGGCGCTCCAGGGCCGCGGCCTGGGCTCGGCGGTCCTGCGCGCCCTGCTGCGCACCGCGGACGTCTCCGGCGACCTCGTCCGCCTCAACGTCCTCCAGGGCAGTCCGGCCCGCCACCTCTACGAACGGCACGGCTTCACGGTGGAGACGCAGGACACGATCGACGTCTTCATGCTGCGACGCCCCGCGCCTCGGCTCACCGAGCCGGATGCGGCGCAGGCCTCGGCGATGGCCGAGGACACCCGGTGGAAGTACCGCGATACACGGAATCCGCGAGACGTGAATCGGGGGTAATCCCCCGTGCACATAGGGCAGTTACCCGGATGTGACCTTCTGCGCGAGTCGGTCAGGCTGCTGGACATGAAGCGGATCACAAAATGCGCGGCACTGATCGCCGCCGCCGGCGCGGTGCTGGGGCTCGCCGGGCCTGGTGGGGCGTCCGCCACCACACCCGGCCCGCTCAAGTGGACCAGGTGCGCCGACCCCGGCCTCGACCCCAGGCAGCAGTGCGCCACCCTAGCCGTCCCCATGGACTACTCCGACCCGGACAGTCCGAAGATCCGGATCGCCGTCTCCAGGATCCCCGGTGAGAAGCCGTCCGCGCGGCGAGGAGCGCTGCTGCTCATCCCGGGCGGTCCCGGCGGCGACAGTCTCGCCGACCCCTCCGGCAAGGGGCAGAAGCTGCCGCAGAGGGTGCGCGACGCCTACGATCTCATCGGGTTCGCGCCGCGCGGCATGGCGCCCTCGACCGCCGTGGACTGCGAACTCGACCCCGCGGACATCGGCATGACGAAGCGTCTGCCCTGGCCCGCCCCGGACGGCTCCGTCGGCGAGAACATGGCCACCGCCCGGCGTACGGCGCAGGCGTGTGCCCGCAACGGCGGTGAGCTGATCCGGCACATCAGCACCGCCAACGAGGCCCGCGACCTGGACCGTCTCCGGGCCGCCCTCGGCGAGGAGAAGATCTCCGCGTGGGGTGTCTCGTACGGCACCTACGTCGGCGCCGTCTACAGCCAGTTGTTCCCGCACCGCACCGACCGCATCGTGCTGGACAGCAACGACGACCCCGACCCGACCCGCGTGACCCGCAGCTGGCTCGCCGCCTTCGAGGCCGGGGTCGAGGACACCTTCCCCGAGTTCGCCAAGTGGGCCTCCCGGCCCGGCAACCCGTACCGGATCGCCCGTACGCCCGCCGAGGTACGGTCCGGCTTCCTGCGGCTCGCCGCCCGGCTGGACCGCGACCCCCTGCCCTGGCCCGGCGCCAACCCCCCGCGGCTGGACGGCAACGCGCTCCGTCAGACCATGCTGTCCAGCCTCTACGACCCCGACGACTACCCGGTCCTGGCCAAGACCGTCCGGGCCGCCCGCCGGGGCACCGTGCCGCCCGTACCCGAGGCACCGCCCGGGTCGGTCCTGCAGAACGTCGCCGCGGTGGGCGTCGGCACCATCTGCAACGACGTCGACTGGCCCGGCTCGGCCGCCGCGTACCAGCAGGGTGTCGACGCGAGCCGGGCCGCGTACCCGCTGACCGCGGGCATGCCGCGCGGGCCGATGGTGTGTGCCGCCTGGCCGTACGCGCCGAAGGAGCCGGCCGTGCGGGTCACCGACCGCGGCCCCTCCAACATCCTGCTCGTGCAGAACGAACGGGACGTCGCCACCCCGCTCGCGGGAGCCCGGAAGCTGCGCCGAGCCCTCGGGGAGCGGGCCGTCATGGTCACCGTGAACTCCACCGGCCATGACGCCTATCTGGCCAACGGCAACGCCTGCGGCGACCGGACCGTCTCCCGTTTCCTCGCCACCGGCGCGCGGCCCGCCTCCGACCTCTACTGCGACTGACGGGTGCGGTGGCCCGCCGCCCCGTATCGGCGGGCCACCGCGCGGAACGCCTCCTTCGGCTCCCAGTGCCAGCCGGAGGCGGCGTCCGGGCGGTCCTTGATCACCTTCGTGAGGGCGTACGACGCCATGCCGAGGTCGAGGGCGTCCGCGCGGTGCGGTGCGTCGGCGCTGATGGACTCGAAGGCCATCGCCGCGTACAGGCCCATCGACTCGAAGACGTCCAGCAACCCGCCCACGTGGAGGCTGCCCCTTGCCGCACCCGCGTACGTACCACCGAGGAGAGAGTCACCCCTCGCCGAACCCGCGCACGTACCGCCGCTGCCAAGGCGTCTCCACGGCGTGCCGGTCGTAATGCCGCCGGACGTATCCCACCGCCTCCTCCCCCGGCACCCCGTCCAGCACCGCCAGGCAGGCCAAGGCCGTGCCGGTGCGACCGCGGCCGCCTCCGCAGGCGAGCTCCACCCGCTCCCCGGCGGCCCGTTGCCACACATCGGCCAGTACCGCTCGGGCGGCCGCCCGGTCCGCCGGGAGACGGAAGTCGGGCCAGCGGATCCAGCCCGACTCCCAGGGGACCTCGGGCGGCTGCCGGCCCAGCAGGTAGACACCGTAGGAGGGGAGGGGCGCGCCGGGGTCCAGGGGGTGGCGCAGGCCCCGGCCCCGTACCAGCCGGCCGGACGGCAGTCTCAGGACGCCGGCGTCACCCTCGCTCCACAGTTCGGTCATGCCCCTCATCATGGTCCGCTCCCGCCCGCCCGGTGACGGATTCGGCGACCGGGCCCGGAACGTCCTGACCTCCCGCCTCCGGTCATTCACCCGGTGCCGTATCAGGCTCGATACACCGTCAACTCAGCACGTCGGGCGCCGCCGTCGGTCCGGCCTCCGGCGGATACGCCATTCGTGTGCGAGCCCTTGACCGCCCCCACGGCCCCTCCTAAGGTCGCGCTGACCACAGGACGTAGGACGTCGTATCTCCGCTGCCAGCCCCCTCCCCCCAGACCTCGCTGGAGGACCCGTGCGCGACGTGACCACCGACGTGCCGGCGCTGAACCGCCGGTCGCTCCTGAAGTACACCGGCGCGCTGGGCGCGGCCGCCACCGTCTCCGCATCGCTGTCGGCCTGTTCGTCGGGACCGGAGTCCACCAACGACACCGGCAGCGGCGGCGGCCGGGACCGGACGCTCACCGCGGTGATCGGCTACGGCAACGACGGCAGCTGGGACCCCACCCAGACCGCGTCCGCGTTCTGCATGGCCGCCAACCACCACATCTACGAGGGGCTGCTGGACACGGACCCGATCTCCCGCGAGCCGTACGCCGCGCTGGCGACCGAGGTGCCGAAGGACCCGGACAGCACGTCGTGGAGGTTCGCGCTGCGCGCCGGAGCCACGTTCCACGACGGCAGGCCCGTCACCGCCGACGACGTCGTGTTCGTCTTCCGGCGGATCCTCGACCCGGACACCCAGACCCTCGCCAAGGGCTTCTTCGCGAGCTGGCTGAAGGAGGTCCGGAAGATCGACGCGCGGAACGTGGAGCTGGTGCTGAAGTTCCCGTTCCCGGACGGGCTTTCGCGGCTGACGCTCGCGAAGATCATGCCGAAGCACGTGTTCTCCCGGCCGGGCGCCTGGGACGACGCCATCAAGGGCAAGGCCATCGGATCGGGGCCGTACCGGCAGACCGCGCACCATCCGAAGTCGAACACGACCTTCGAGGCGTTCGACGGCTACAACGGCCCCCGCAAGCCCGCCTTCCGGAAGATGAACTGGCTGACGATCGTGGACGCGGCTCCCCGCGTCGCGAAGATCTCGGGGTCGAGCGCCGGCGCGCAGATCGCGGACAACATCCCGTACGCCAACATCGGCCAGTTGGAGAGCGGCGGGATGACGGTGGCCGGCGGAGCCGGGATGAACAACCTGTTCCTGATGTTCAACACCCGGCACAAGCCCTTCGACGACGTGCGGGTGCGCCAGGCCCTGCACTACGCCATCGACACCGAGAAGATGGTGGAGGTCGCGCTCAAGGGCCACGGCAAGCCGTCCAGTTCCTTCCTCGACGAGGCCAACCCGTCCTACCGCAGGGCGAAGACGGTCTACGACCACGACCCCGACAAGGCGAAGGCCCTGCTGGAGGAGGCCGGGGTCAAGGGGCTGAGCATCGAGATCCTGGCCGTGAACGTCAGCTGGATCGTCGACTGCCTGCCCACCATCAAGGCGTCCTGGGACGCGATCGGCGTGAGGACGACCCTGTCCCCGCAGGAAACCACGGCAGTGTTCACGAAGTTGGACCAGAAGCAGGACTACCAGGTCGTGGCCGCCGCCTCGAACCCCAACCAGTTCGGCCTCGACGCCGACCTGATCATGCACTACAACTACGGCCCCGAGAACCTCTGGATGCAGTACACCCGCTGGGCCGCCGACCCCGTCGCCAGGCAGCTCTTCAAGGACATGGACCGGGCCACCCGGGAGCCCGACCCGGCGAAGAAGAAGGCGATGATCCAGGACTACGTCGACGTCGTCGCCGAGCAGGCCGTGCTCTACCCGGTCGTCCACAACGAGCTGATGACGGCCTGGAACCCGGCACGGCTCAGCGGCATAAGGGCCCAGCCCTACCCGGGCATCAACCTCCTCCAGGCCAGGTGGGCCTAGCGCCATGACGGCCGTCCTGCGGATTCTGCTGCGCCGTGTCGCCCTCCTCGTGCCGCTGATGCTCGGCATCGTGCTGTTCGTGTTCCTGGTGATGCGGTTCTCGGACGTCGACCCGGCGTCCGCGTTCTTCCAGGGCGCGAACCCGACACCGGCGCAACTGCACGCCTTCCGTGAGGAACACGGCCTGCTCGACCCGCTGCCGGTGCGTTACGCCGACTTCGTCGGCGACCTGCTGCACGGCGACATGGGCACCAGCGCGCTGACCCGGGCCCCGGTGATCGACCAGGTGACGACCGCGCTGCCGCTCACCCTGCAACTGACCTTCCTGGGGCTGGGCATCGCGGTCGTCCTGGCCCTGCTCGGCGGTGTGACCGCGGCGATCCACCGGGACCGGCTTCCCGACCAGCTGATCCGGGTCGTGTCGCTGACCGGCGTCGCCGCGCCCGGCTTCTGGCTGGCGCTGCTGATGATCCAGTATCTGGCGGTCGACCTCGGCTGGTTCCCGACCGGCGGCTACATCAACCCGGCCGACTCCTTCACCGGCTGGCTGCGGACGATGACGCTGCCCGCGCTCGCCCTCTCCCTCCCGGTGGCGGCGCAGCTGACCCGGATCGTACGGACGGCCGTCGTGGAGGAGCTCGACAAGGACTACGTACGGACGGCGATCGGGAGCGGGCTGCCGCCCCGGGTGGTGGTGGGGCGGAACGTCCTCAGAAACGCGCTGATCAATCCCCTCACCGTGCTCGGCCTGCGCGTCGGCTACCTCCTCGGCGGGGCGGTCGTCATCGAGACGATCTTCTCGCTGCCGGGCATGGGCAAGCTGATGATCGACGCCGTGAAGAACGGCGATCCGGCCGTCGTCCAGGGCGTCGTGCTGACCACGGCGGCCGGGTTCGTCGTCGTGAACCTCGTCATCGACGTCCTCTACCTGCTGGTCAACCCGCGACTGAGGGACGCCACCCCATGATGACCCGCACGAGTCTCACCGCGGCGCTGTCGCGGCCCGGCGTACGGCTGCGCGGCCTGCGCCGGCTGCCGTTGCTGTCGAAGATCGCCGTCTGCTTCCTGGCGGTCGTCGTCCTGATGGCGCTGCTCGCGCCGCTCCTCGCCCCGCACGACCCGCTCGACCAGCAGCCGCCGGTCGACGGCACCGGGCACCCGTCCGCCGAACACTGGATGGGCCAGGACAGCCTCGGCCGGGACATCCTCAGCCGGCTGATGTACGGGGCGCGCTGGTCGCTCGCGATCGGGCTCGGCGCGACCGGGCTCGCCCTGGTGGCCGGTGCGCTGCTCGGGGCGGTCGCGGCGACCTCCCGCAAGGCGGTCGACGAGACGCTGATGCGCTGCCTTGACGTCGTGATGGCGTTCCCGGGCATCGCGCTGGCCGCCGTGCTGGTGGCGGTGTTCGGCGGTGGCATCACGGTGCTGATCTGCGCGATCGCGTTCCTGTTCACGCCCCCGGTGGCGCGGGTGGTCCGGGCGAACGTCCTCGACCAGTACGGCGAGGACTACGTGACGGCGGAGCGGGTGATCGGCGCGCGGACGCCGTACATCGTGCTGCGGCACGTGGCGGTCAACTGTGCGGCCCCGGTGCTGGTCTTCTGCACGGTCCAGGTGGCCGAGGCCGTCGTGTTCGAGGCGTCGCTGTCTTTCATCGGAGCGGGCGTACGGCCGCCGGATCCGTCCTGGGGCAGTGTCATCGCGGACGGCAAGAACATGGTGCTGACCGGCGGCTGGTGGGCGACGGTGTTCCCCGGGCTGCTGATGCTGGTGACGGTGCTGTCGCTGAACATCCTGTCCGAGGGGGTGTCGGACGCCTGGGCGGCCCCGGCGGCACGGGAGGTGGACGCACCGGACGACGACCGGCTTCAGGAGCCGGAGCCCGGCGGCGGGGAGACCGTGCCGCTGCCCGGCCTGGCGGAGGCCGCGCGCCGGTTGCGGGCCCGGGCCCGTCGTCTGCCCCGGGACGGCCGGCCGGTGCTCGCGGTGGAGAACCTCGTCATCGGCTTCGACCGACGGCACGGGGGCGTCGACATCGTGGACGGCATCAGCTTCGAGGTGCATCCCGGGGAGGTGCTCGGGCTGGTCGGCGAGTCGGGCTGCGGCAAGTCGCTCACCGCACTGGCGATCATGGGCCTGGAGCCGAAGGGGGCGCGGGTCGGCGGCCAGGTCCGTTTCCGGCAGCGGGACCTGCTCGCCGAGCCGATGCGGGTACGCCGCAGACTGCTCGGCCACGAGATGGCGATGATCTACCAGGACGCGCTGTCGTCGCTGAACCCGGCGATGACGATCCGCGCGCAGCTCAAGCAGGTCGTGCGGCGTGGCGGACACCGCGGTCCCGCCGAGCTGCTGACGATGGTCGGCCTCGACCCCGGGCGGACCCTGCGCAGCTACCCGCACGAACTGTCCGGCGGGCAGCGCCAGCGCGTCCTGATCGCCATGGCCCTGTCCCGCGACCCGAAGCTGATCGTCGCCGACGAGCCGACGACCGCCCTGGACGTGACCGTGCAGGCGCAGGTCGTGGAGCTGCTGCTGCGGCTGCGCGAGGAGCTCGGCTTCGCGCTGATCCTCGTCTCGCACGACCTGGCCCTGGTCGCGGACGTCACCGACCGGGTGGTGGTGATGTACGGCGGGCAGATCGTCGAGACGGGCGTGACCGCCGACCTGGTGGAGGCACCGGCGCACCACTACACGCGCGGCCTGCTCGGCAGCGTGCTGTCGCTGGAGTCGGCGCAGGAGCGGATGACGCAGATCAGCGGCGTCGTGCCGTCCCCGGCCGACTTCCCCGCGGGGTGCCGTTTCGCCGGCCGGTGCCCGCGTGCGAGCGAGGTCTGCGGTACGACGGCTCCCGTCCTGGCCGGCCCTCCCGAGCACGCGGCGGCCTGTCATCACCCGGCCGTGGATCCGGCGGCCACCGAGAGCGAGGCGGTGTCATGAGCGCGCTGGTGGAACTGGCGGGCACTCACGTCGTCCACAAGGCCCGCAGCGGGGGCCTGTTCACCCGCGACCGGGTGTACGCGCTCACCGGCGTCGACCTGTCCGTCGCGCCCGGCGAGACCGTCGGTGTGGTCGGTGAGTCCGGCTGCGGGAAGTCGACGCTGGCGAAGGTGCTGGTCGGAGTGCAGCAGCCGACACGGGGGAGGGTGTCGTTCCGGGGCCGGGACCTGTGGGCGATGCCGGCCGCCGAGCGCCGCCGGGCCGTGGGCGGCAGCACCGGCATGATCTTCCAGGACCCGTCGACGGCCCTGAACCGCCGCCTGACCGTCCGGCAGATCCTGCGGGACCCGCTCGATGTGCACGACCAGGGCACCGGAAGCCGACGTGAGGAAAGGGTCCGCGAGCTGATGTCCCTCGTGGGACTCCCCCGGGCCCTCGCCGCCGCCCTGCCGGCCCAGTTGTCGGGCGGGCAGCGCCAGCGCGTCGCGATCGCCCGGGCACTCGCGCTGGACCCGGACCTGGTCGTGGCCGACGAGCCGACGAGCGCCCTGGACGTGTCGGTCCGGGCCCAGATCCTCAATCTCCTGCTCGACCTGAAGGAACGCCTGGGCCTGGCCCTGGTGTTCGTCTCGCACGACATCCAGACGGTACGGCGGATGAGCGACCGGGTGATCACCATGTATCTGGGCCGGATCGTGGAGGAGTCACCGGCCGCCCTGGTCACCGACCGGGCACGGCACCCGTACACCCGCGCCCTGTTCTCCGCCACGCCCGGCCTGCTCCACCCGATCGATCCGATCCCGCTGGTCGGCCCGGTGCCGTCGGCGACCCGCCCGCCGAGCGGCTGCCCGTTCCGCACGCGCTGCTGGAAGGCGGACGAGATCTGCGCGGAGCGGATGCCGGGCTTCTCGGCCGCGTCGGCGCCCGCGCACCGCTTCCGCTGCCACCATCCTGTCCGGGAGGACGAGTCGACCCGCGACCTCGTCCACCGGCGCGACCCGATGGAGGCTCCATGACTCTCGCCCCGCTGACCGGTGTCATCCCACCCGTCTGCACGCCTCTGACACCGGACGGCGAGGTGGACGTCCCCTCGCTGCTCTCGCTCGTCGACCATCTGGTGGCGGGCGGGGTGCACGGGCTGTTCGTGCTCGGCTCGACCTCGGAGGCGGCGTTTCTGCCGGACCGGCAGCGCAGGCTCGTCGTCGAGTCGGTCGCGGGTCATGTGCGCGGGCGGCTCCCGGTGCTGGCCGGGGCGATCGACATGACGACGCCCCGGGTGCTGGACCATGTCGCGTCGGTGACGGCGGGTGGCGCGGACGCGGTCGTCGTCACGGCGCCGTTCTACACCCGCACCCATCCCGCGGAGATCGTCCGCCACTTCCGCGCGGTCGCCGCCGCGAGCCCGGTCCCGGTCATCGCCTACGACCTTCCCGTCGCCGTCCACACGAAGCTGCCGGCCGACGTCGTCCTGGAGCTCGCCGCCGACGGGGTCGTGGCCGGGCTCAAGGACTCCAGCGGTGACCTGGCCGCCTTCCGCCAGGTGGTGACCGGCGTCCGGGAACGCGGGGGCCTGACCGGGTTCAGTGTGCTGACCGGGTCCGAGCTGATCGTCGACGCGGCCCTCGCGATCGGCGCGGACGGCACGGTGCCGGGCCTCGGCAACGTCGACCCGCACGGCTATGTCCGCCTGGACCGGCTGTGCCGCGCCGGGGACTGGGACGGGGCCCGCGCCGAACAGGAACGCCTGTGCGCCCTGTTCGGCATGGTGACCGTCGGAGATCCGGCCCGCATGGGTCCGAACTCCTCGGCCATCGGCGCCTTCAAGGCCGCGCTGCACCTGCGCGGCGTCATCGCCTGCCCGGCGACGGCACAGCCGCAGATCCCGCTGTCCCCGGACGAGGTGGAGCAGGTCGGGAAGTACCTCGCGGCGGCCGGGCTGCTCTAGGTCGTGTCCGCAAAGTCCCGCCTGCCCCACGACGCCTGGCACGCACTCTCGCCGCACCGGACGAAGACCCGAGTACGTCCAGTACGAGGGGGCTCCGCCCGGCACGCCGAGAGCACGCACCGGACACCGCGGGGCCCGCCCTCCGGGCGGACGACGGGACTTTGCGGACACGACCTGGTACCGCGGCAGGCACGGGAAGGGAGCCCGGTCCGTCAGACGCTGCCCGGTGTCACCATCCCCGACTCGTACGCGACGATGACCAGCTGAGCCCGGTCCCGTGCCGCCAGCTTGCCCATGATGCGGCTGACGTGCGTCTTCGCGGTGAGCGGGCTCAGGCCCAGCGCGTGGCCGATCTCGGTGTTGTTGAGGCCGCGCGCGACCAGGGCGAGCACCTCCCGCTCCCGCCCGGACAGGCACTCGGGCCCGCCCGTCTCCGGTGCGGAGGGGCTGCGCAGGAACCGCTCGATCAGCCGTGCCGTGGGGCCGGGCGACAGCAGGGCCTCGCCGGCCGCGACCGTGCGGATGGCGTCGAGGAGTTCGGCCGGCCTGGTGTCCTTCACCAGGAATCCCGAGGCACCGGCCCGCAGCGCCTCGACGATGTTCTCGTCGGTGTCGTACGTGGTGAGCACGAGCACTCGTACGCCCGCGAGGTCCTCGTCGGCCGCGATGAGCCGGGTCGCCTCGATGCCGTCCAGGTCGGGCATGCGGATGTCCATCACCACGAGGTCGGGGTGTGCGCCGCGGGCCAGTTCGACGGCCTGCCGGCCGGTGGCGGCCTGGCCGACGACCTCCATGTCCCGGGCCGACTCCACGAGCATCGCGAACGCCTCCCGCACCAGGGTCTGGTCGTCCGCGAGCAGCACCCGAACGGTCATCCGGCTCTCTCCCCCGTCGTGGTCAGCGGCAGAACCGCCCTCACCTCGAATCCGCCCCCGGTGCGCGGTCCGGCGTCGAGTGTGCCACCGACGCTGCGGGCCCGCTCCCGCATCCCGACGAGCCCGAATCCCGCGGTTCGGCCCGGGGCCGGTCCGGTGCCGTCGTCGCGGACCGACAGGTGCAGGGCGCCCTGCCGTTCGTCGAGTTCGACGTGGACGGCCGGTTCGGTTCCCGCGTGCCGTACGGCGTTCGTGAGTGCCTCCTGCACGATGCGGTAGGCGGCGGCGCCCACGGCGGGCGGCGCCTGCCGTACGCGTACGGTCTGCTCGACGCGGGCTCCGGCCAGCCGCGCGGCCTCGGCGAGGTCGGGCAGCCCGTCCAGGCCGGGCAGCGGGCCGCGGGCCTCAGGGGGGCCGTGCTCGCGCAGCACCTCCAGGGTCGTACGGAGTTCGCCGCGGGCGCTGCGGCAGGTCTCGGCGATGTCGTCGAGGGCCTTGGCCACCGTCTCGCGATCGAGCCGCTCCGGATCGGCGGACAGCACATGGGCGGCGACGGAGGTCTGCACACCGATCAGGGTGATGCTGTGGGCGAGCAGGTCGTGCAGGTCCCGGGCGATGCGCAGCCGCTCCTCGGCGACGCGCCGCCGGGCCTCCTCCTCCCGGGTCCGTTCGGCCCGTTCGGCGCGCTCCACGATCGAGGCGACGTACTTGCGGTAGACACGCACGTCGATGCCGCAGAACAGCACGGCGACGACCCAGCCGGATATCCGGAGCACCTCCAGCGCCTCGTGCATGCTGACGGTGAGCATCACGCTGACCGAGAGGCCGACGACACCGGTGCCGACCAGGACGGTGCGCAGCGGCCGGCCGGTCACGGCGACGGTGTAGAGGGCGATGTACGTCGCCGGGGTCGGCGCGGAGTGGGTGTTGTCCAGGGCGTGGTACGGGGCGACGCACGCCACGACCGCGAGCAGCACGAGCAGCGGCTGCCGGCGCCGCCACGCGATGGGGACGTTGCAGGCGAGAAGCAGCGTCCAGCCCAGCGCGTCGGGCCTGCGCCCGTCGTCGACGAGCAGGGCGAGGGCGACGGCGAGGGCGAGGGCGACGACGGCGAGCAGCGCGTCGTTGCGGGCGGCGTGCGGGGCGGTCAGGGGGTCGCGGTTGATGGCGGCCATGATCCGCTCGGCGGGCCGCGACCAGGTGGGCTGCGGGGTGGTGGGTGCCTGCACGGGCATCATCCTCGGCCAGGAAGGCGCCCCTCCGGGAGAGGAGGGGCGCCGTCGGTCAGCGGGCGTCGGCCGCCACGGGCTCGTGCTCCCGCGGCTCCTGCGGCGAAGCCGTGGGCTTGGGCGCCCGCGAGAGAGCGCCCGGCCACCACACCCGGCGCTTCAGCAGCACGCTGGCCGTGGTGACCAGGTACGTCCGCACGAGGAACGTATCCAGCAACACGCCCACCGCGATGACGAACCCGAGCTCCACCAGCCCGACCATCGGCAACGTCGTCAGCACGGCGAACGTGGCCGCCAGCACCACCCCGGCCGAAGCGATCACCCCGCCGGTCGTCCGCAGCGCGGTGAGCGCCGCCGCCTCGGGCTCGGCCCCGCCCACGGACTCCTCCCGCATCCGGTGCATCAGGAAGATGCCGTAGTCGACACCGAGGGCGACCAGGAACACGAAGGACAGCAGCCCCAGCCCCGGATCGGTCCCGGCGAACCCGAACACCGGCTCGAACACCAGCCCGCCGATGCCGAGTGCGGCGCCCCAGACCGCGACCACCGCCGCCAGCAGCAACAGCGGCGCGACGAGACTGCGCAACAACGCGACCAGGATGACGAACACGGCGGCCAGCACCAGCGGCACGATCACCTTCCGGTCCCTCGACTCGCTGTCGGCCAGGTCGATCTGCTGGGCGCTGGGCCCGCCGACGTAGGCGCCCATGGGGTCGAGCCCGGCCCGCAGCGCCTCGATGGTCCGGGTCTCGGCCGGGGTCTCGGGGGCGGCGGTGGTGAAGACGGCGATCTCGGTCCACCCCGAGCCGCTGCGCCCCGGTGCCACCTCGGCGACGCCCTCGGTCGTACGGGCCCGGTCGGCGGCCGCCCCGGCCCGCTCCTCGGGCGCGATGACCGTCACGGGCCGGCTGCTGCGCTCGGGATACTCCTGCGCCAGGGTCCGCATCGCCGTGATGGACTCGGGCCGTTCGGTGAAGGAGTCCTCCTGCTTCAGGCTGCCGGACAGGTTGAGCGTGCCGAGCGCGAGGGCGCCGAGCAGCGCGGCCCCGCCGACGAGCACGGTGGCGGGGCGCCGCGTCGCCGAGGAGCCCATCGCGGCGAACAGCGACCGCCGGGCCTTCGGCTCGCTCCCGAACGCGGGGACCAGCGGCCAGAAGACCCGCCGCCCCAGCAGCACCAGGACCGCGGGCAGCAGGGTCGTCATGGCGACCAGCGCGGCGAGCACCCCGACCATGCCGACCGGTCCCATGCCGCGGCTGCTGTTGAGGTCCGCGGCGAGCAGGCACAGCAGCCCGGCCGCGACCGTCCCCGAGGAGGCCAGGACGGCCGGTCCGCAGCCGCGCAGGGCGGTGCGCATGGCGTCGTACGGCCGCTCGTGGCGCCGCAGTTCCTCCCGGTAGCGGGAGACGATCAGCAGCGCGTAGTCGGTGCCGGCGCCGAGGACCAGCACGGTCATCACACCGCCGCTCTGGCCGGTGACGGTGACGTCGAACAGTTCGTGCAGCCCGTACCCGGCGGCCATCGACACGGCGGCGGCCACGCCCGCCACGGCGAGCGGCACCAGCCACAGGAACGGGCTGCGGTAGATGAGGACGAGCAGCACGGTGACGACGGCGAGCGTGGCGAACAGCAGCGTGGCGTCGAGCGTGCCGAACACCTTGTTCATGTCGGTGTTCAGCGCGCCGGGGCCGCCGACCTCGACGCTCAGTCCGCGGCCGCCTTCGGCGATGTCCCGCACCCCGTCGACGAAGGCGTCCCGGGCTTCTTCGTCCTGGCCGGGCTGGGTGCTGGAGACCGGGTACATCAGGGTGGAGCCGTCCTTCGACAAGACGCCCTTCGGTTCCCCCGTCAGGTCGTGGGCGCGGCTCGTCTCGGCGATCTGCTCGTCGGCGGTGCGCCGGTCGGCTTCGGTGAGCCCGCCGCCGCGGTGGTAGACGAGCACCAGGTCGGTCGACTCACCGCCCGGCAGCTCGTCCTGGATCCTCGCCACCTGGGTCGAGTCGGCACTGTCGGGCAGGTAGTCGACCGCGCGGTTCTGCTGGATGTCGGCGAACTTGCCCGCGAGCGGCCCGACCAGCACGAGCGCGGCGAGCCACAGCCCGACCACCACCCACGGCACGGCCCGTTTCCGCCCGCTGCGCGTCCTTACGGCCCCCATGGGTCCGGCTCCCTCCGGTCGGGTGTCTGGATCGGTCTCCAGACTCCCGCCGGGCGGTGGCAGGTTCGTCGGCCGTGAGGGCGAGTCGGGCGCTACTGCCGGGGGCGGTCCCGGCCTCGGGTTACTCCCCGGGGAGTAACGGGAGGTGTGCCCTAGGAAGGCGTGCGCGCCGCCGCGAGCAGCCGGGTCACGTCGTCGGAGCAGATGGTGAGCGCCGCCCCCACCGTCGCCAGCACATCCCGCTCGGCCGTGGTGTACGGACCGTCCGCCAGGGCGATGCGGGCGCCCTGGAGCAGGATCGATTCGCGGCCGGCCGCGGCGAGGTGCGGAGTGAGCGGGTCCAGCGCCTCGTGGAGCTCTATGGCCAGCCCCGCGCCGCAGGGTTCGCCGGCGATCCGGCCGGTGTCGGCCTCCAGCGCCTCGACGAGGGCGGCCAGCTGCTCCTCCGTGCAGTCGTCGAAACCGGCCGCGCGGACCGCGAGGACGGCGGCCTCCAGGGCCGTACGGGCCCCGGCGCCGCCCGCCGCCAGCACCGCCAGGGCGACGGTGTGCACGGCGTCGCGGAGCATCGCGGAGAAGCGGGTGGTGGTCGGATGGTCGAGGACGTCGGTGCCGAAGTGGCGGCGGCAGGCCGCGCACTCCACGACCGGGCCGGTCTCGCCACGCGGCAGCACGGGCAGACCGAGCAGGGTGAAGCGGCGTTGTCCGGTCAGCCGCTGGTAGTTGCGGTCGCCACCGCAGCCGGGGCAGAAGAACTCCCCGTCACCGGCGGCCGTCCACGCGGTTCGGGTGCCCAGGATGCGCGAAAGCCTGGCGGCATGGCCGTTTCGTCCCCGTCCTGGCAGCACGTCGCACCTCCGTCACGCCGCACGGCAACGTCGCCGCGCTTGCGTGATGTTAGCCACATCGGAGACGAGGAGTCAGCACCCCGGAGGAGACCTTTCCGTGACCTCCACAGCAAATGGCCGGTATACGACGGGGCTCCGCCCGCCGGACATCGGCGGACGGAGCCCCTGCGGCATCCGTGAGCGGCCTGTCGCCGCAGACCCGTACGGCTGGTCAGCGAGCCGCGCGGTTGACGGCCGAGACGACGGCCTTCAGCGAGGCCCGCGTCGTGTTCGCGTCGATTCCGATGCCCCACAGGACCTTGCCGTCGATCGCGCACTCGATGTAGGAGGCGGCCTGCGCGGAGGCACCCTCGCTCATGGTGTGCTCCTGGTAGTCCAGCAGACGTACGTCGATGCCGACGGACTGCAGGGCGTCGAAGAAGGCCGAGATCGGACCGTTGCCCGTACCGGTCAGGACGGTGTCCCGGCCGTCGACCGTGGCCTCCACCTTGAGCGTGTCGACGCCGTCGGTGTCGGTCGTCGACTGGCCGTTGCGCACCTGGATCCGGCCCCACGGGTTCTCGGGGTTCGGCAGGTACTCGTCCTGGAAGACCGCCCAGATGTCCTTCGGCGTGACCTCGCCGCCCTCGGCGTCCGTCTTGGCCTGGATGACCTTGGAGAACTCGACCTGCATACGGCGCGGCAGGTCCAGGCTGTGGTCGTTCTTCAGGACGTAGGCGATACCGCCCTTGCCGGACTGCGAGTTGACCCGGATGACCGCCTCGTAGGAGCGGCCGACGTCCTTGGGGTCGATCGGCAGGTAGGGGACGGCCCACTCGATGTCGTCGACCGTGACGCCCTGGGCGGCCGCGTCGGCCTCCATGGCGTCGAAGCCCTTCTTGATGGCGTCCTGGTGGGAGCCGGAGAAGGACGTGTAGACCAGGTCGCCCACGTACGGGTGGCGCGGGTGGACCTCCATCTGGTTGCAGTACTCCCACGTGCGACGGATCTCGTCGATGTCGGAGAAGTCGATCTGCGGGTCGACGCCCTGCGAGAACAGGTTCATGCCGAGGGTGACCAGGTCGACGTTGCCGGTGCGCTCGCCCTGGCCGAACAGACAGCCCTCGACGCGGTCGGCGCCGGCCATCAGGGCCAGCTCGGCGGCGGCGACGGCGGTGCCGCGGTCGTTGTGCGGGTGGATCGACAGGCAGACGTGCTCACGGCGGGACAGGTTGCGGCCCATCCACTCGAAGCGGTCGGCGTGCGTGGACGGCGTGGAGCGCTCCACGGTGGCCGGCAGGTTGAGGATGATCTCGCGGCCCGGGCCGGGCTGCCAGACGTCCATGACCGCCTCGCAGACCTCCAGCGCGAAGTCCAGCTCGGTGTCGGTGAAGATCTCGGGGCTGTATTGGTAGCCGAACGTCGTGCCATCAGCCTCGGGGCCCAGCAGCTTCTCGGCGTACTCGATGACCAGCCGGGTGCCGTCGACGGCGATCTGCTTGATGTCGTCCTTGGAGCCGCGGAAGACGACCCGGCGGAAGACCGGGGCCGTGGCGTTGTACAGGTGGACCGTGGCGCGCTTGGCGCCCTTCAGGGACTCCACCGTGCGCTCGATCAGGTCCTCGCGGGCCTGGGTCAGTACGGAGATGGTGACGTCGTCGGGGATGGCGCCCGGCTCTTCGATGATCGACCGTACGAAGTCGAAGTCCGTCTGGCCGGAGGCCGGGAAGCCGACCTCGATCTCCTTGTAGCCCATCTTGACCAGCAGGTCGAACATGGCGCGCTTGCGGGCGGGCGACATGGGGTCGATCAGGGCCTGGTTGCCGTCACGCAGGTCGGTGGAGAGCCAGCGGGGGGCGGTGGTGATGCGCTGCTCCGGCCAGGTGCGGTCCGGGATGTCGACCTGCTCGTAGCGGCCGTACTTGTGGATCGGCATGGAACTGGGCTGCTGGCGGTTCGCCATGATGCGGGGGCTCCTCAGGGGGTGTCCGGAAGGACGGCCGACGACGCAGCACCAAGCTCCGCGGGGAGGGAGTCGGCCTCGACTACAGGCCCTCGCCGCGGCAGCTAAGGAGAAGCAGCCCGAAACGCATGATGCGCAGCATGCTAGCCGAGCCCCTCCCCGGCGCGCGGGGTCGTATCAGTATGCGGGACCGGACGCCCAAACGGGACAAAAAGTGCGCCACGCCACTTTGCCATAGCACTCGGCACGGAGCGTGAAGGGCGTTGTCCCGGTATTTCACCAATCATGGTGGCGACTAGTGACAGCCCCGTCACTCAGTGCAAGGGTGCCGGGCATGACGACTCACGGGGGCTTCGAGCCCGTCTTCTGCACCATCGTTCCGCCCCATGTCCTCGACCGGCTCGCCCAGGCCGAGGACCCCGCGCTCGCCGGTCCCGCCCGCCGCACCCTGCAGCGCGACGCCTTCGAGCGCACCCAGCGCCGCCTCACCACGGTCATCGGCGCGAGCGCCGTCGCCGCGGTCGCCGACGGCAAGCCGCAGCGCACCATCCACGACGCCCGGCACGGCACCGACCTGCCCGGCCACAAGGTCCGCGGCGAGGGCGACAAGCCCGGCAAGGACGCCACCGTCAACCGCGCCTACGCGGGCCTCGGCGCCACCTTCGAACTGTTCCTCCAGGCGTACCAACGCGACTCGATCGACGGCAACGGCCTCCCCCTGAACGCGACGGTGCACTACGACCGCGACTACAACAACGCGTTCTGGAACGGCGAGCAGATGGTCTTCGGCGACGGGGACGGGGAGATCTTCCTCGACTTCACCATCCCGATCGACGTCATCGGCCACGAACTCGCGCACGGCGTCACGCAGTACACGGCCAACCTCACCTACTTCGGCCAGCCCGGCGCGCTCAACGAGTCCCTGTCCGATGTCTTCGGCGCCCTGATCAAGCAGTACACGCTCGGCCAGACCGCAGCCGAGGCCGACTGGCTGATCGGCGCGGGCCTGCTCGCCCCACGGGTCACGGGCACGGCGCTGCGCTCCATGAAGGCACCGGGCACGGCGTACGACGACGACGTCCTCGGCAAGGATCCGCAGCCGGCGACGATGGACGACTTCGTGCGCACCGGCCGCGACAACGGCGGTGTCCACATCAACTCCGGCATCCCGAACCACGCCTTCTACCTGGCCGCCACGGCCCTCGGCGGCCACGCCTGGGAGCGGGCCGGGCAGGTCTGGTACGACGTGCTGACCGGCGGCGAACTGAGGCAGGACGCGATGTTCGTCGACTTCGCGACGCTCACCGTCAAGGCCGCCCGGGAGCGCTTCGGCGACGGGGAGGAACTGGACGCCGTGTCGAAGGGCTGGGAGCAGGTCGGGGTGCGGACCCTGTAGTTCCGTACTAGACAGGTGCCATGCGGATTCAGGTGAGACGCACGGGCGGGTTCGCGGGCATCGAGCGATATGCCGAGGTGGACACCTCGGGCCGGCCCGATGCCCCGGACTGGCACGCCCTGGCCGATCAGGCCCTGGCCGCCGGCCGGAGCACACCGCCGGTCGGGGTCCCGGACGGGTTCGTCTACCAGCTCACGGTGGACGGGAAGACCGTGTACTGCGCGGACCCCCGGCTGACGGAGGAGCAGCGCAGGCTGATCTCGCGGGTGCTGAAGGAAGGGGCGTGACAGCACGGGCGTAACAGCTCCTTCCCGCCCGGGCGTTGACTTCCGTTACCGCCGGTACGGATGATCCAGCGCATGGCGACTGACGCAGGCAACCCGATCCCCCGCTTCCCGGCCGGCTTCCTCTGGGGCGTGTCCACGTCCGCGCACCAGATCGAGGGCGGCGTGAACGAGCGCGAGCCGTCCGTGTGGGACGCCTTCACGGCCGGGCCGGGACGGGTGAAGGACGGCTCGACGGCGGCGGTGGCCTGCGACCACGTCCACCGCCACCACGAGGATGTGGCCCTCCTGGCCGGCCTGGGCGTCAACGCCTACCGCTTCTCGATCTCCTGGCCGCGAGTGCGCTCCGAGAAAGGCCTGGACTTCTACGACCGGCTGGTCGACGACCTGTGCGCGGCCGGCGTCCGTCCGGTGCCGACGCTGTTCCACTGGGACCTGCCGGCGGACCTGGACTGGCTGGAGCGGGACACCGCCGAGCGCTTCGCCGAGTACGTGTCGTTGGTCGCGGACCGGCTGGGCGACCGGGTGACGAAGTGGATCACTCTGAACGAGCCCGCCGAGCACACCCTGCTGGGCCACGCCCTGGGCGTGCACGCGCCGGGGAAGCGGCTGCTGTTCGACGCGCTGCCGGCCGCCCACCACCAGCTGCTCGCCCACGGCCTGGCCGTCCGGGCCCTGCGCGCCTCGGGCGCCACGGACATCGGCGTCGCCAACTCGCACGGCCCGACCTGGGCGGCGTCGACCGAGGCGCCGGACGTGGAGGCGGCGGACTTCTACGACCTGCTGCTGAACCGCCTGTTCGCGGACCCGCTGCTGCTGGGCCGCTACCCGGACGGCATCGGCGAGCTGATGCCGGGCGACGTCGAGGCGGATCTGAAGGTGATCGCCGAGCCGCTCGACTGGTACGGGATCAACTACTACGCCCCGACCAGGGTGGGTGCTCCCCAGGGCGCGGAGATCGAGTTCGGCGGCATCACCATGCCCGCCGAACTGCCCTTCTCCGTGCGGGAGATCGAGGGGCACCCGGTCACCGACTTCGGCTGGCCGGTCGTCCCCGAGGGCCTCACCGAAGTCCTCACCACCTTCCGCGACCGCTACGGCGACCGGCTCCCGCCCGTCGTCATCACCGAGAACGGCTGCTCGTACCCGGGCGTCGACGACCAGGACCGCATCGCCTACCTGGACGGCCATGTCCGGGCCCTGCACCGGGCGGTGGAGGCGGGCGTCGACGTGCGCGGCTACTTCGTGTGGTCCCTGCTCGACAACTTCGAGTGGGCGGAGGGCTACGCACGCCGCTTCGGCCTGGTCCACGTCGACTTCGACACCCTGGAGCGGACCCCGAAGGCCTCGTACGACTGGTATCGGCAGCTGTTGCGGTCGCAGCGGTCTACGGCTTGATGCCCACCCCGGTCCACAGGCTGTTGCCCAGGTTCCCAGCCCTGGAGGCCGCGACGCTCCGCGTCGCCCTCACCAGACGCGATTCCTCCCGGGGCTGAAGCCCCGGGGTTCCTCGCGAGATTCCGCTGAAATTGTCAGGCAGATAGTTGCAGCGTGAACTGCTCTGCGAGCATAGTTACTTGGGTGACCAGGGTTCCGGAAGCAGCAACTCCCCCACCCGGCCGGTCCGTTGTCCGCTCGCCCCTTCCTTGATTGCGCCAACCCCCCACGGAAGGCGATCGCCGTGTCCCCCCACACGACATCCACTCCCCGGTTCCTGGACGCGGTGCGCCCGGACCGCACCGACTGGCTGGAGCTGCCCCCGCAGCGGACCAGCGTCAGAGCCGCCCGCCACGCCATGCGCGCGCGGCTGGACGCGTGGCAGGTGCCCGACGAGGTGTGCGCGAACGCGGTGCTGCTCGTCTCCGAGCTGGTGACCAACGCCGTGCTGCACACGCTCAGCGAACGGATCCTGTGCGGGGTCCAGCTGATGACGGGCGCGCGCTTCCGGCTGGAGGTCCACGACGGCGACCTCACGGGCCGCGGCATCCCCGACCGCTGCCCCGGCCCCGACGACGAGGGCGGCCGCGGCCTGCTGCTCGTCCGCGAGATAGCCGACAGCTGGGGCATCACCCGCTCGACCCTCACAGGCGGCAACGCGGTGTGGGCGAGCCTGGTGACAGAGCAACACCCCTGAGAATCCCTAAATGTTGAATCGGTAACCCAATCGCCTTTTCAGGCAAACCGGATCTCTTGCTGCAAATCCCCTGTTGGTGTCTATGGTGGAAGAGATAACCGATAGCGACGCGCGCAATTCAGGAGGTGCAACGCCATGCGCACCTACGAGCGTCCGACGCTGACTGCGGTCGGCTCCTTCCGCAAGACCGGTCTGGGCTTCCGGGCAGGGCCGGAGAGGTTCTGGTTCTTCCGGAGGAGGTTCTTCTGACCCGCCGGGGATGCCGCCGGCGCAGGATCTCAGAGGGGCGGTAGGACGTCGGTCCTGCCGCCCGTATCTCTTGATCACCTCAGAGCTCGGCGTACGGGAAGGGACCGGCATGGTCGATTTTCCTGATTCCGGCGAGAGGCCGGGCTGGTTCGTCGTCCTTCCGGACTGCGCTTCGGCGGCCGTGGTGTCCGCCGCGCTCCGCGCCCGCGAGGTCCAGGAGGTCAGCCACCCGTCGGGACGGCCGTGGCTGCTCGGCGACTGGTCTCCCGGTGCCCTGACCATCGGGGAGGCGGGCCGGACGAAGATCGTGGTCGTCGGTGAGCACGCCGTCACCGCCGACCGGCTCACCCTGGCGGCCGGCCGGATCGGGTCGATCGCCGACCTGGACGGTCTGGCCCGAGGCATGGCCGGGAGTTCACACCTGATCGCTTCGGTCGCCGGACGGGTGCGGGTCCAGGGGAGCGTCACCGGCTTTCGCCGGGTGTTCCACGCCAGGACCGGGGACGCCACCGTGGCCGCGGACCGGGCCGACGTCCTGGCCGCTCTGCTCGACGCGGAGGTCGACGCGCAGCGGCTGGCGACCCGCCTGCTGAATCCGTGCGCGCCGCACCCGCTGGCCGGCGAACCGGTCTGGCGAGGCGTGGGCGCCCTGGGGATCGGCCACTACCTCGCCCTCGACGCCGACGGCCGGGGACACCCCGTCGGATGGTGGGCGCCTCCCGAGCCGGTGGTGCCGATGGCGGAGGGCGCGCCGGCGTTGCGGGAGGCACTGTCGGCGGCGGTGGACGTCCGGGTCCGGGGCCGGAACGTGGTGAGCTGCGATCTGGGCGGCCTGGACTCGACCTCGGTGTGCGCTCTGGCCGCACGGGGCACGGCGAAGGTCATCGCCTACACCGCCGACGGTCTCGATCCCCTGTGCGACGACGTGACCTGGGCTCGCCGCACGGTCGCGGGGCTGGACGACGTCGGCCACCACGTCATCGCCGGAGACCGGTTGCCGATGGTGTACGAGGGCCTCCGGGACGTGGACGAGCACTTCGACGAACCGTGCCCGGCGATGATGCATCCCAGCCGCTGTCTGCTCATTCCGCGGCTGGCCGCGGCGCAGGGCTCACACATGCACCTGACGGGCTTCGGCGGGGACGAACTGCTCTCCGGCTCGCCGGCGCATCTGCACACGCTGGCCCGGACCCACCCCAGGACGGCGGTGCAGCGCCTGCGCGGCTTCGCCGCCCAGGGGCCGTGGCCGTATCGGGAGACGCTGCGGCAGTTGTGGGACAACAGCTCCTACCGGACGTGGTTCGCCCGAGCCGGCGACCTGCTCACCGCCGTACCGCCCCCCTTGGAGACACCGGCGCTGGACTGGGGGACACCGCCGCGGCTCCCCCCGTGGGCGACGCCGGACGCCGTCGCCGCCGTACGCGAGCTGATCCGCACCACGGCGCGTACCGCCCGGCCACTGGCCGACGGGCGCGGGCAGCACATCGAGCTGGAAGCGCTGGGAAACAACTCCCGCATGGTCCGGCAGGTGGCTCAGCTGGCCACCCGCGCCGGACTCACCCTCGCCGCCCCCTACTACGACGACCGGGTGATCGAAGCGGGCCTGGCGGTGCGGCCGCAGGACAGGATCACTCCCTGGCAGTACAAGCCGCTCATCGTGGAGGCGATGCGCGGCATCGTCCCCGACGAGAGCCTGACCCGCCACACCAAGGACGAGGGTTCCTACGAGGCGGAGGTCGGGATGCGGGAACACCGTGCCGAGTTGCTGGCCCTGTGCGAGGACTCCCGCTTGGCCCGGCTGGGTCTGATCGACGCGCAGAGGTTGCGTGAGACGTGCCGTCGCCCCCTGCCCCCGGCCCTGCCGTTCGACGCGCTGTACCAGACCGTGGTGTGCGAGATGTGGCTGCGCTCGCTGGAAGCCGCCACCACCGCTGTTCCGGGCTGAATGGAGACGGCCGATGGCGTTCAAGCTGCGTGAGGGTGTGTTCACGACCGAGACCGACTACGGGATCGCCATCCTCGACGAGGACCGCGACCAGTACTGGACGCTCAATCCCAGCGCCGCGATCGCCTTGCGCACGTTGCTGGAGGGCGGCACCGAAGCCGACGCCGCGCAGACGCTCAGCGAGCAGTACGCGGTGGACATCGGCACCGCGCGACAGGACGTCCGGGACCTGATCGACGGACTGCACTCGGCGGGCCTGGGAGCAGAGGGAACCGGCGGGCCGGAAGACCGGCCTTCGACGGCACCCGCGGGAGGGCTGCTGCGGCCCACGATGCACGGCCGGTGGCCGCACCTGCGCGGCCGGCGTGCGGGGAGGAGCGGCCGCCGTGCGGGGAGGAAGGCGCGATGACTTCACCGGAGGCGATCTTCCACGACCCGCGCTCGGTGCCTCTGCGGCGGCGGATCCCGGTCCGGCTCGCCGTGGGCGCGGCGCGGCTCCTGGCCCGTCGGCGCCCCCGGCGCATACGGGCCGCACTGGAGTGGCTGCGCCGGGGCGCCCGTCCGGCCACCCTCGAACAGACCCGGGCCGCCCGGGACTCCGTGGTCACGGTCAGTCTGGCGTGCGGGGGACGGGAAGGGTGCCTGCCCCGGTCCCTGGCCACGGTCCTGCTGTGCCGCCTGCACGGCCAGTGGCCCACCTGGTGCGTGGGCGCCCGGCGCCTGCCGCCCTTCGGTGCGCACGCCTGGGTGGAGGCGGAGGGGGTGCCGGTGGGGGAGGATCACCCGCCGGACTACTTCCGCCCCCTGTTCACCGTGCCCTGCGCTCCTGGTTCCGTCAGCCGTGAGGCCGTGATCCATGAAGCCCGAAACGACGGATGAGACCGGCGAGCGGAGCCGGAAGGCCCCGTGGGACTTCCTGCGCCTGTTGTACGGCCACCGGCGGTGGGTCGCCCTCGCCGTCCTGCTGACGCTGGGAGCCTCGGCTCTGAGCCTGGCCCAGCCGCTGCTGGTCAAGCAGGTGATCGAGTCGACCGCGTCCGGCGCGTCGATCGGCCCCGCACTGGCGCTGCTCGTCGTCCTCTTCCTCGCCCAGGCACTGGTACAGGGCCTCGCCCAGTTCGTCCTGGCCCGGACGGGCGAGGGCATCGTCCTGGGGATCCGGCTCGGTCTGATCAAGCATGTGCTGCGGCTGCCCATGGCCGTCTACGACCGCCACCGCATCGGCGATCTCATCTCGCGCACCAGTACCGACAGCACGACGTTGCGGCTGCTCGTCGCGGAAGGCTTCACCGAAGCGGTGACCGGCGCCATCGGGTTGATCGGCATCGTGGTGCTGATGGTCTGGCTGGACTGGCTGATGTTCCTCGTCGTGCTGGCGATGGTGGCGATCGCCACCGTGATCGTCGTCTCGGTGCTGCACGGCATCGAGGTGGCATCGCTGTCCACACAGCGGGCGACGGGGGCGATGACCGCTGATCTGGAGCGTGCGCTCGGTGCCATCCGCACCGTCCGGGCCAGCCGCGCCGAGCAGCGCGAGACCGACCGCATCGCGGGTGGCGCCAGATCGGCGTACGTGGGAAGCGTGCGGATGGCGAAGCTCGACGCCGTGGTGGCACCGGCGATCCAGCTGGCCGTCAAGGGATCCTTCGTCGTCGTGCTGCTCATCGGCGGCATGCGGGTCGCCGACCGGCAGGGGTCGGTCGCCGATCTCGCCGCCTTCCTGCTGTACATGATCTACCTGGTGGAGCCGATCGGCATGCTGTTCCAGTCCCTCAGCACCATGGAGCAGGGCGTGGGCGCGTACCGCAGGGTCACGGAGGTGCTGGAGCTGCCCACGGAGCAGGACGCGGTGCCAGGAGCCGGGGTTCCTGCGCCCTGCGCGGCGAGGGACGGTGTCGGCCCGTCACGGGCGCCCGCGCTGGAGTTCCGCGACGTCTGGTTCGGCTACGATCCGCGGCGCCCCGTCCTTCGCGGGGTGACCTTCGAGGCGCCGGAACGGTCCCATGTCGCCCTGGTCGGCAGCTCAGGGGTCGGAAAGTCCACCGTCTTCGCACTGATCGAGCGGTTCTACGACCCGGATGACGGCCACATCCTCTTCGACGGCCGTGACATAGGAGTGATCGGCAGAGCTGAACACCGGGCCCGGGTCGGCCTGGTGGAACAGCATGCCCCGGTGCTGTACGGCACGCTGCGGGAAAACCTGACCTACGCCGTCCCGGACGCCGGGCCGGAGGAGCTGGACCGGGTGGTCGAGCTGGCACACCTCACGGACCTGATCGCCCGTCTGCCGCGGGGTCTGGACAGTGACGCCGGGGAGCACGGCATGGCTCTCTCCGGTGGCGAGCGCCAGCGGATCGCGATCGCACGTGCTCTGCTGGCCCGGCCGCGGCTGCTCCTGCTGGACGAGCCGACAGCCCATCTGGACGCGGTCAGCGAAGCGGCGCTGCGCCAGTCGATGCGGGAAACCGCGCGGGAGTGCACGCTCGTCGTGATCGCACACCGCATGTCCACCATTCGCGCCGCGGACCTGATCGTGGTCCTCGACGCCGGCCGGGTCGTCGCCACCGGCAGTCACCGGGATCTCGTCGACAGCAGTGAGCACTACCGCTCGCTCATCCTCGCTCAGCAGACCGGTGATCTCCGCGTGCCGCGCACGGCCTGAAGGCCGCCTCAGAACCCCAGCGTGCGCAACTGCCCGGGATCCCGCTGCCAGTCCTTCGCCACCTTCACACGCAGGTCGAGGCTGCATCGACTTGCGGCTACCGCCGCGCGGCGGGCATGCCCGGCAAAACCTCCACCCACCACACCCGAACCGCCCCAGCCACCCGCGCCCTGCGCCTCAGAACCCCAGCTTGCGCAACTGCCGGGGATCCCGCTGCCAGTCCTTCGCCACCTTCACATGCAGGTCGAGGAAGACAGGTGTGCCGAGGAGCGCCTCGATCTGCTTGCGGGACTTGATGCCGACCTCCTTCAGGCGCTTGCCCTTGGGGCCGATGATGATGCCCTTCTGGCTGGGGCGCTCGATGTAGACGAAGGCGTGGATGTCGAGGAGGGGCTTGTCGGCGGGGCGGTCCTCGCGCGGGAGCATCTCCTCGACGACGACCGCGATGGAGTGCGGCAGCTCGTCGCGGACACCTTCCAGCGCGGCCTCGCGGATCAGCTCCGCGATCATGACCTGCTCGGGCTCGTCGGTCAGGTCGCCCTCGGGGTAGAGCGCCGGGCCCTCGGGCAGCAGGGGGACGAGCAGGTCGGCCAGCAGATCCACCTGCTGGTCGGCGACGGCCGAGACCGGCACGATCTCGGCCCACTCGAAGCCCAGCTCCTTGCCGAGCTGGTCGATGGCGATCAGCTGCTCGGCGAGCGTCTTGCTGTCCACGAGGTCGGTCTTGGTGACGATCGCGATCTTCGGCGTCTTCTTGATGGACGCGAGTTCCTTCGCGATGAAACGGTCGCCGGGGCCGAGCTTCTCGTTCGCCGGCAGACAGAAGCCGATCACGTCGACCTCGGCCCACGTCGTGCGCACGACGTCGTTGAGCCGCTCCCCCAGCAGCGTGCGCGGCTTGTGCAGCCCCGGGGTGTCGACCAGGATCAGCTGGGCGTCCGGGCGGTGCACGATGCCCCGCACGGTGTGCCGCGTCGTCTGCGGCTGGTTCGCCGTGATCGCCACCTTCTGGCCGACCAGAGCATTCGTGAGGGTGGACTTGCCCGCGTTGGGACGGCCCACGAAGCAGGCGAAACCGGCCCGGTGGACGGCTCCGGCCGGCTCTTCGGATGACTGGGTACGAACGCTCATGGCGCCCATTGTCCCTGATCCACGAAGCCGCCCCGTACCGGACGTGCGCCGTGAGCTCCTCGAAACCCTTACGCAACGAAACGTCACGGAAACACACCCGTACGCAACCGGAAACGCGGGGCGGTGAACCTCTGACGAGCCCCCGGAGCCCCCACCCGTTGGAGACACCGTGCCTCTGGCCGCCGCAAGCGCCGACACCGGCGACACCGCCTGGCTGCTCGCCGCCACCGCCCTCGTCCTGCTGATGACCCCGGGTCTGGCCCTCTTCTACGGCGGCATGGTCCGCACGAAGAGCGTGCTCAACATGCTGATGATGAGCTTCGTGTCGATCGCCCTGGTGACGGTGGTGTGGCTGGCGGCCGGCTACTCCCTGGCCTTCGGCGAGGACGCGGCGGGAGGACTCATCGGCGGGCTCGACCACGTCGGCATGAGCGGCCTCGGCCCGGACAGCGTCCAGGGCACGGTCCCCACCCTCCTGTTCGCCACCTTCCAGCTCACCTTCGCGATCATCACGGCCGCCCTGGTCAGCGGCGCCGTCGCGGACCGGGCGAAGTTCGGGGCGTGGCTGGTCTTCGTGCCGGTGTGGGCGTTGCTCGTATACGTTCCGGTCGCGCACTGGGTGTGGGGCCCGGGCGGCTGGATCCTGGAGAAGCTGGGCGCCCTGGACTTCGCCGGCGGGCTGCCCGTGGAGATCGTCTCCGGCGCCTCGGGGCTGGCGCTGTGTCTGGTCCTGGGCCCGCGCATGGGCTTCAAGAAGGACGCCATGCGCCCGCACAACCTGCCCATGGTGATGCTCGGCGCCGGTCTGCTCTGGTTCGGCTGGTTCGGCTTCAACGCCGGCTCCGCGCTCGGTGCCAACGGGCTCGCGGCCGCCGTGTTCCTCAACACCCTCGCCGCGGGCTGCACCGGCCTGCTCGGCTGGCTCTTCGTGGAGCAGAAGCGCGACGGCCACCCCACGACCCTGGGCGCCGCGTCCGGCGCGGTCGCGGGCCTGGTCGCCATCACCCCGTCCTGCGGGTCGGTCTCTTTGCTCGGCGCCCTGGTGGTGGGCCTCGCCGCCGGTGTCGTCTGCTCGTACGCCGTGAGCTGGAAGTTCAAGCTGAACTACGACGACTCCCTGGACGTCGTCGGCGTCCACCTGGTCGGCGGGATCATCGGCACGCTCCTCATCGGTGTCTTCGCCGCGGAGTCGATGACCGGCGCCGCCGAGGGCCTTCTCTACGGCGGTGGGCTCGGTCAGCTCGGCAAGCAGTTGGTGGCCGTGGTCGTGGTGGCGCTGTACGCGTTCGGCGTGACGTACGGGATCGGGCGGCTGATCGACGTGACGATGGGCTTCCGTGCGAGCGAGGAGCAGGAGCAGACCGGTCTGGACCTTACGGTGCACGCCGAGACGGCCTACGATCACGGGGTCCTGGGCCACGGCGCCCCGGTCTCCTCCTCCGTCGTCTCCCCCGCCCAGAAGGTCACCCCCCAGGCATGAAGCTCATCACCGCGATCGTCAAGCCCTACCGTCTCGACGAGGTCAAGAACGCCCTGCAGGAACTCGGCGTGCACGGCCTGACCGTGAGCGAGGCCAGCGGCTACGGCCGGCAGCGCGGCCACACCGAGGTGTACCGCGGTGCCGAGTACCGGGTCGACCTGGTGCCCAAGGTCCGGATCGAGGTCGTCGTGGAGGACGCGGACGCCGAGGCCGTCATCGACGCGGTCGTGAAGGCCGCGCACACCGGCAAGATCGGCGACGGCAAGGTGTGGGCGCTGCCCGTCGACACCGTCGTGCGGGTGCGGACGGGCGAGCGCGGCCCCGACGCGCTCTGACACCGGGGCCGCACCGCTTCGGTCCAGGGCCTGTCGTATGGATCAGGTCCTAGTCGAACACGAACGGGCCCGGTGACTGCGGCCCGGCCGCCGTACAGGTGATGGTGATGCCGAAGACGGTCATCTTCAACGAGCCACCGAAGGCCTCCAGGCTGTCGCCGGAGGCCACGGTGCCGCTGAGGGGACCGACCTCGACCGGGGCCCCGGCGGCTATCGCCGGGTTCTCGGTGCCGGTGAAGTCGACGGTGCCGCCGCCGCTCTTCACCAGGGTGAGGGTGGACGAGATCGAGTCCTCTCCCAGCGCGATGGGCGCCGTGATCGCGGAGGACTTGACCGTGAGGGTGGCGGCGGTGCCGTCCTGCGTGGCCGTGAGCGTGGCCTCGCCACTGCCGAAGGCACCGCAGTCCGCGCTGATCGTCGCCGTCTGGGGGGTGACGGCGAGGGCCGCGGGGGCGAAGGCGAGCCCGGTGACCGCGAGGGCCCCGGCCGCCAGTGCCGCACCTGCTCCGATTCGCTTGCATCTCATGGGATTCCGGCTCCCTTTCCATGTGGGGGGACCGCTCGGCAGGTGAGTGCGGGCACGCTGCGCGAGAGCCGAACCTGACGGTCCGTCGGAACTTACGGTTCCATTGATGCGCGTGGGGCAGGGGTCGACAAGGTTGAAATCCGGCCTAATTACCGGCGGTTACAGCGAAGTTCAGCCAGCCGTGACGGTGGTCCGGACCGTTCCGTCGAACCCCGCCACCAGCACGGGCGTCTCCGCACCGCCGAGGTCCCGCACCGCCGCCCGGTCCTCCGCGGACGCGGTCTCCGCCTCGGTCACCACCGCCGCCGCCTCCAGGGACGTCGCGCCCGAGGCCACCGCCATCGCCACCGCCGTCTGCAGGGCACTGAGCTTCAGGGAGTCGAGGGCCACGGTGCCCGCGACATAGGTGCGTCCGGTCTCGTCCCGTACGGCCGCGCCCTCGGGCACGCCGTTGCGGGCCCGCGCAGAACGGGCCAGGGTGACGATCTTGCGGTCCTCGGGGTCGAGCGCGCTGCTGTCGGTCATGATCCGAGCATACGGAAGCCTCATGGACGGTCCAGGCGCAGGCGGTCCGCTCGGGGCAGGCCCGCGACGACCAGGTCGTACGAGTCCTCGATGAGCTCCCTGACGAGCTGGTCGGGAAGTCCGCCGTCCACCGTCACCGTGTTCCAGTGGCGCTTGTTCATGTGCCAGCCGGGGACGATGAGCCCCTCGTACTCGGCGCGGAGGCGGACGGCGTCGTCCGGGTGGCACTTGAGATTGGCCTTCAGGGGCCGCGCGTCGAGGTACGACAGGGCGAAGAGCTTCCCCCGCACCTTGAAGACCGAGATCTCCGGGCTGAAGGGGAAGTCCTCCACCGCCGCGTTGAAGGACAGGCAGAACGCGCGCAGCTCCTGCGGGGTCACTCCGGCTCCTCCTCGGGGGGCGGGTCCGCCGGGCCGACCGGCTCCGCGAGCACCGTCACGATCTTGTTCCGGCGCCCGGCGGCGGCCTCCGCGGTCAGGCGCAGCTTCCGCCCGTCGGGCAGGTCCACGACGGAGGAGGCTCCCGCGATGGGGACGCGGCCGAGCGCCTTGGCCAGCAGCCCGCCGACCGTCTCGACGTCCTCGTCGTCGTACTCCTCCAGGCCGTACAGCTCGCCCAGGTCGCTGATGTCGAGGCGGGCCGTGACGCGGAAGCGGTCCTCGCCGAGCTCCTCGACCGGCGGCAGTTCACGGTCGTACTCGTCGGTGATCTCGCCGACGATCTCCTCGAGGATGTCCTCGATGGTGACGATGCCGGCCGTGCCGCCGTACTCGTCGATGACGACCGCGACGTGGTTGCGCTCCTTCTGCATCTCGCGCAGCAGGTCGCCGGCGTTCTTGGTGTCGGGCACGAAGAACGCCGGGCGCATCGCCGTGGACACCTGCTCGGACTCGGCGTCGCGGCTGATGTGCGTCTTGCGGACCAGGTCCTTCAGATACACGATGCCGACGATGTCGTCCTCGCTCTCCCCGGTCACCGGGATGCGCGAGAAGCCGGAGCGCAGGGCGAGGGTGAGGGCCTGGCGGATGGTCTTGAAGCGCTCGATGACCACCAGGTCCGTGCGCGGGACCATGACCTCGCGGACGAGTGTGTCGCCCAGTTCGAAGACGGAGTGCACCATGCGGCGCTCCTCGTCCTCGATGAGGGACTCCTTCTCGGCGAGGTCGACCAGGGCGCGCAGCTCCGCCTCGGAGGCGAAGGGGCCGCGGCGGAAGCCCTTGCCCGGGGTGAGCGCGTTGCCGATGAGGATCAGCAGCGACGGGACCGGGCCCATGATCCTTGCCAGGGGCACCAGGACGTACGCGGAGACCGTCGCGGTGTTCAGCGGGTGCTGGCGGCCGATGGTGCGCGGTGAGACGCCGACGGCGACGTACGACACCAGGACCATGATCGCGATGGCGACCAGCAGTGCCTCGGTGGTGCCGTCGAACTCCTGCAGACAGCCGTAGGTGATCAGCGCGGCGGCGGCCATCTCGCAGGCGACGCGGACCAGCAGCGCCACGTTCAGGTAGCGGGTCGGGTCGGCGGCGACCTGGGAGAGCTTGGCGCTGCCGCGGCGGCCGGAGCGCACGGCCTCTTCGGCGCGGAAGCTGGAGACGCGCGCGAGGCCCGCCTCCGCACAGGCGGCGAGCCAGGCCACGACGACCAGGGCGATGGCGCCCAGGGCGAGTTGAGGACTCATCGACGGCTCAGGAGACCGTCGGCGCGGGGGACGGGCCGGTCAGGCCCCGCTCCGCGCGCCAGCCGTCCACGATGGCCGCCTGGAGGCCGAACATCTCGGCCTTCTCGTCGGGCTCCTCGTGGTCGTAGCCCAGCAGGTGCAGCACGCCGTGGACGGTGAGCAGTTGGAGCTCCTCGTCCATGGAGTGCTGCGTCTCCGCTTCCTTGCCCTGCTTCAGTGCGACCTCGGGACACAGCACGATGTCGCCGAGGAGCCCCTGCGGCGGCTCGTCGTCGTCCTTGGAGGGCGGGCGCAGCTCGTCCATCGGGAAGGACATGACATCCGTCGGACCGGGGAGGTCCATCCACTGGATGTGGAGCTGCTCCATGGCGTCGGCGTCCACGACGATCACCGAGAGCTCGGAGAGCGGGTGGATGCGCATCCGAGCGAGCGCGTAGCGGGCGATGTCGAGGATCGCCTGCTCGTCGACCTCGGTGCCGGACTCGTTGTTGACGTCGATCGACATGGTGCTGTGTGTGTCTACTTCCCCTTGTGCCCGGACTTGCCGCGGCCCTTGTGCGTGCCGTTCTGGGTGCCGTGCGTGGTGTCGTACTTCTCGTACGCGTCGACGATACGGCCCACCAGCTTGTGCCGGACCACGTCCTGCGACGACAGCCGGGAGAAGTGGACGTCGTCCACGCCGTCGAGGATGTCCTGCACCTGCCGCAGACCGCTCTTCGTCCCGTCCGGCAGGTCGACCTGCGTCACGTCACCCGTGATCACGATCTTGGAGTCGAAGCCGAGGCGGGTGAGGAACATCTTCATCTGTTCGGGGCTGGTGTTCTGGGCCTCGTCCAGGATGATGAAGGCGTCGTTGAGCGTGCGTCCGCGCATGTACGCCAGCGGCGCGACCTCGATGGTGCCCGCGGCCATCAGACGCGGGATCGAGTCCGGGTCGAGCATGTCGTGCAGCGCGTCGTAGAGCGGGCGCAGGTACGGGTCGATCTTCTCGTAGAGCGTGCCCGGGAGGAAGCCGAGCCGCTCGCCCGCCTCGACCGCCGGGCGGGTCAGGATGATGCGGTTGACCTGCTTGGACTGCAGGGCCTGCACCGCCTTGGCCATGGCCAGGTACGTCTTGCCGGTGCCCGCGGGGCCGATGCCGAAGACGATCGTGTGCCTGTCGATGGCGTCGACGTAGCGCTTCTGGTTGAGCGTCTTGGGGCGGATCGTGCGGCCGCGCGAGGACAGGATGTTCTGTGTGAGCACCTCGGCGGGGGTCTCCTGGCCGTCGCTCTCGCCGTTGTCGCTCGCCTTCAGCATGGCGATCGAGCGTTCCACTGCGTCCTCCGTCATCGGCTGCCCGGTGCGGAGCACCAGCATCATCTCGTCGAACACGCGCGAAATGAGGGCGACGTCCTTCGAGTCGCCGGCCGCGCTGATCTCATTGCCCCGGACGTGGATGTCGGCCGCCGGGAAGGCCTTCTCGATCACGCGCAGGAGGGAGTCGCCGGACCCCAGAACGGTCACCATGGGGTGCTGGGCGGGGACGGTGAACTGCGCTCTCGCCTGCTCCTGCGCGGGGGTGTGAGCTGTCGATGGTTGAGTCATGGGCCGGCGCTTAAGGCCTGCGGTTCCTCCTCGTCATGGCCGCACAGCTGAGGGCGGCCTCGCGATTCCCAGGGTACGACGGGGGAGTGACAACGCCGTAGGGGTTTTGGTGGTGGGGTCGGAAACGGGAGCCTACGACGGCTCCCGCCCGACGGCTTCGGAGGCGACAGGACTTCCTGGCCGACCGCCTCGAAGGCGACGGCACTTCCTGGCCGACCGCCTCGGACGCGACGGCACTTCCTGGCCGACAGGTACGGGCGGTGGGTGGGCACAGGCCGGGGGTCCAGGGGACGGAGCCCCCTGGCGGGCCGGGAGGTCACGCCGAGCGCCGGAAACCGATCGTGGGAACGGCACGCCGCAACGGCCAGGGCCGCACCAGTTCCTCCGACACCAGCCCCGCCAGGAACCCGTACCTCTCCAGCGCCACGGGTGACTGCCCCTCGACCGACTGCACCTCCCGCCACCACGCCGCGATCTCCGACCACCCCGGCGCCGACAGCGACCCCCCGAACTCCTGCACCGACAGTGCCGCCGTCAGCCCGGCGAAGGCCAGCCGGTCGGCGAGCGGCCAGTCCGCCAGGGTGCCGGTCACGAACCCGGCGACGAACACGTCTCCGGCGCCGGTCGGATCGAGTGCCTCGACCGCGATGGCCGGGACCTCCGCCGTCTCCCCCGTACGCCGGTCCACCGCGTACGCCCCCTCCGCGCCGAGGGTGACCACGGCGAGCGGCACGTACTCGGTCAGGGCGTGGGCGGCGGCCCGGGGGCAGTCCGCGCCCGTGTACCGCATGGCCTCCTCCGCGTTCGGCAGGAACGCCTCGCAGTGCCGCAGGTCGGACAGGCCCGCCAGGTCCCACGCGCCCGTGTCGTCCCAGCCGACGTCGCCGAACACCCGGGTGCCGTTGCTCGCGGCCTGGGCGATCCAGGGCGCGCTCACGCCGGGTGCGAGGGAGGCGACGGCGGCACGCGCGCGGGACGGGCATGCGGGGGCCGGCTCCTCGGGGGGTGGCTCGTGGCCGTGGGAGACCATCGTGCGCTCCCCCTCGTAGGCCATGGAGACGGTCACCGGGGAGTGCCAGCCGGGCACCGTGCGCGACGGGGAGAGGTCGATGCCCTCGCCGTGCTCCAGGGCGTCCCAGCAGTAGTCGCCGTAGTGGTCGTCGCCGAAGGCCGCCGCGAGGGATGTGCGCAGGCCGAGGCGGGCCAGGGCCGTCGCCATGTTGGCGACGCCGCCGGGGCTCGACCCCATCCCGCGCGCCCATGACTCCGTCCCGCGCACCGGGGCGGAGTCGAGGCCGGTGAAGATGATGTCCAGGAAGACGGTGCCGGTGAGGTAGACGTCCCAGGGCGGGTCGTCCGGTGTGCGCAGGGGGGCGAGGGGATCGACCTGGCTCTGGCGGTGCGATGCCTTTCCGGCCGGGCCCTTTCCGGCCGGGGCGGTGGACGCGGTCACGATGCGCTCCCTGACGTGGTGCGGATCAGGCCAGTCTGCACCACATCGCCGACGACGTGACGCCGATCACGCCGGACCCACGCGTACCGTGAGCTCGCGCCGGGCTCTCTCGCACCCCCGCCACGGCACCGGCGG
Source organism: Streptomyces sp. NPDC037100 (assembly GCF_055606225.1). Lineage (NCBI taxonomy): Bacteria > Bacillati > Actinomycetota > Actinomycetes > Kitasatosporales > Streptomycetaceae > Streptomyces > Streptomyces sp. NPDC037100. The sequence goes on from NZ_JBVJSX010000001.1 coordinate 531,138, forward strand.
GCCCTACCAGCGGGGCATCGCGGGGCTCACCCAATCCGGGTCGGCGTTCCGCATCGCCGCCGCGTCGTCGCGGTCCCGCAGGGCGCCGTCGTCGTCCAGCCACCGCTGGTGCAGTGCGGCCAGCCGCTCGTGGTCGAGCTCCACGCCGAGGCCGGGCGCGTCGGACACCGCGACCCTGCCGCCCTCGAAGGCGAGCCGCTCGGTGAGGACGTCCTCGGACTGCCAGGGGTAGTGGGAGTCGCAGGCGTGGTGGAGGTCCGGGACGGTGGCCGCCACGTGGGTCATCGCGGCGAGCGAGATGCCGAGGTGGGTGTTGGAGTGCATCGACACGCCGACCCCGAAGGTGCGGCAGACGGCGGCGAGCTGTTGGGTGTTGCGCAGTCCGCCCCAGTAGTGGTGGTCGGAGAGGACCACCTGGACGGCACCCCGGGTGAAGGCCTCCTTGATCTCGGCGAACGTCGTCACGCACATGTTGGTGGCGAGCGGCACGCCGGTGCGCTGGGCGACCTCGGCCATGGCCGGTGTGCCGAGCGAGGGGTCCTCCAGGTACTCGAGGACGTCCCCGAGCTCCCGGGCCACCGTCACGGACGTCTCCACGGACCAGGCACCGTTCGGGTCGAGCCGCAGCGGGTGCCCGGGAAAGGCCTCGGCAAGGGCTCTGATCGCCGCGATCTCCTCGTCGGGCGGGAAGACACCGCCCTTGAGCTTGAAGGAGGTGAAGCCGTAGCGCTCCGTGAAGCGGCGGGCCTGCTCCACCACGCCCGCCGGGTCGAGGGCGGCACCCCAGTCGTCCTTCTCGGCCGGCACGCCCTCGGGGTGGCCGGCCCACTTGTAGAACAGGTAGGCGCTGTACTCGACGGCGTCGCGCACCTTGCCGCCCAGCAGCGCGTGCACGGGCAGTCCGAGCGCCTTGCCGAGGGCGTCCAGGCAGGCGACCTCGAAGCCGGAGACGACGGACAGCCGCAGCTTGTCGGCGGTCTGGACACCGCGCAGCCCGCCGACGTCGACGGCGTCCTCGACACGGGAGGAGTCCACCGCGACCTGGTCCGCGACCGTGAACAGGCCGTTCAGATCGCTGACCTGACGCCCCTTCAGCCGCTCGGCGAGGGGCCGGGCCAGCTCCAGGTACTTGGCGTCGCCGTAGGTCTCCCCCACGCCGGTGATCCCGTCCGCCGTGACGACCTCGACGATCAGCCGGGGGGTGTACGGCTGGTGCACGCCCTGGGTGTTCAGCAGCGGCGGGTCGGCGACCAGGATGGGCGTGAGCCGTACGCCGGTGATGGTGAGGTTCACGAAGTCGTCTCCTCATGTAGATGTCATCTATATATGAGAATGCTGGTCGGGTTCGAGAACGTCAACCGCCCGGGCGGCCCGACTACCATCGGCGCATGTCAGACACAGGGGGCGTCCGCGAGGTGAAGTCCGCGGCGCGCACGGTCGAGCTGCTGGAACTTCTCGCCGCGCGCGGCGACCGACCGGCCCGGCTCCAGGAGCTGGCCGACGAACTCGGCGTACCGCGCAGCTCGATGTACGCACTGCTGCAGACCCTGATCTCGCGCGGCTGGGTCCGCACCGACATCACCGGCTCCCTGTACGGCATCGGCATCCACGCCCTGCTCACCGGCACGAGCTACCTCGACTCCGACCCCCGCGTCCGGGCCGTACGGCCGTACCTCGACGAGGCGTCCGAGGCGCTCGGCGAGACCATCCACATGGGCCGGCTGCGCGGCCGGGACGTGGCGTACCTGGCGACCCGGGAGTCGCACGAGTACCTGCGCACGATCAGCCGGGTGGGGCGGCGCCTGCCCGCGCACGTCGGGGCTCTCGGCAAGGCCCTGCTGGCGGAACGCCCGGACGGGGAGCTGCCGGAGGGCCCGTACGAGGCGCTCACCCCGAACTCGCACACGAGCAGGCGGTCCCTGGCGGCCGACCTCGCGCGGATCCGGGCACGCGGCTGGTCCGTGGACCGCGAGGAGAGCGTGCCCGGCATCGTCGGCTTCGGATTCGCCCTGCGCTACGACACCCCGGCACAGGACGCGATCAGCTGCTCGGTGCCGGTCGCCCGGCTCACGCCCGAGCACGAGAAGCGGATCGTCGCGGTCATGCGGGAGGTCCGGGCGAAGGCCGAGGCGACCGTTCCGGCGGGGCCCGGAGCGGTGCACTGGCGTTAGCGGAAGCAGCGTCGACGCCTGACGAAAGGCACGCGTTTACCCGGGCTTCACCACCCCAAACACAACGTGTTCCGGATCACACACCCCGGGCTCCCGTGTGCGACTACGTGCTTGATACAAATTGCTCGCGCGTTCCTGTCCGTCGACGGTCGTCGCCCACCCCCCTTTCCCCCGCTCCTTTCGCATGCCCTGGGAACGCCCGTGTTCGCCCCCCGCACCACTCCCTGGCCCCTCGTCGCCCTTTTCACGGCCGGGTACCTCGCTCCGTATCTGCTGCCCACCACCGTGGGCAGGCTCGACTCGGACCTTCCGCTCTCCGCCACCCAGGCCGGCGCCGTCGGCAGTGCCCTGCTGCTGAGTTCGGCCGCCGCCGGATTCGTCCTGGCCTCCCGGGTCGAACGGATCGGAGCCCGCACCCTCGCCCGGCTCGGCCTCGCCCTGGCCCTGCTCGGCTACGGCGGTGCCGCCCTGACCACCGCGATACCCGCCGTCGTCGCCGGCGCGATCGTCGGCGGGTTCGGCTCCGGCACGGCCACCACCGTCGCCGCGACCCTCATCGCCGGTCAGAAGGACCCGCACCGGGCCTCCACGGCCGGGCTGCTCACCGTCTCCGCCCTCGCGGGCGCCGTGTATCTGACCGTGCCGCACCTCGGCCCGGGGCACGGTCTGCCGCTGGCCGCGATCGCCCTCACGGCCCTGGCGGTCTGGCCGCTCACCGGCAGCCTCCCCACCGGCACGCCCGTCGCGCCCACCCGGCACGACAACGCCCGGCTGCCACATGCCCGTTCGGGGCTGCTGCTGGCCGCCGCCATGGTGTGCTGGTCGCTCGCCCAGAACTCCCTGTGGGGCGTGAGCGGACGCATCGGCCTGGAGCAGGCGCACCTCGGCGAGGCCACCGTCGGCGTCGTCTTCGCCGTCGCCCTCGGCGCCGGCCTGACCGGGGTCCTCGCGGCGGGCGCCCTCGGGGCCCGGCTCGGACGTGCGATACCCATCGGCGGCGGCACCGTCCTCATCGCCGCCTGCATCGCGCTCAGCGCCTGCGCGACCGACCTGGTGGGCTTCGCGGCCGGCGAGATCGCCTGGAACACGCTCTATCCGGTGGTGCTGTCGTACCTCATCGGGCTCGCCGCCTCGCTCGACCCGCGCGGCCGCTGGGCGGTGCTGGTCGGCTCGGCGTCCTCGCTCGGCACTGCCGCCGGGCCGCTGACCGGCAGCGTGCTGTCGGCGCAGGCCGGATTCCCGGTCATGGGCGCGGTCCTGGGCGCCGGGCTGCTGGTGATCGCCCTACCGATGACCGCCGTCGCTCTGCACACCGGCGGACGCCCGCTGCTGCCCGGCGCGATCCGCCGCCGCGGCGGCCACCCGGCCGCCCTGGTCGCCGCCGCCACGGGCACGCCCACCGGCGCGGTCCCCGAGATCGGCGCCCCGGAACAGCCGGTGGTGGAGATCCCGGTCGAGACCCCGGCCGTCCCCGCCCAGCGTGCCTACGACAAGGCGGGGTCGGAGGTCTTCTGAGACCCGCCCGGGGCTAGCCGAAGGTGTAGGCCTCCACCTCGGCGAGATACCGCGCCCGCAGCTCCTCGTCGTCCTCCAGGAAGGAGGCGAGGAAGGAGTTGCGGGCGAGCTCGCGCAGCCGCTCCTCGGTGAGGCCGAGGGTGGCGCGCACGGCGTCGAAGTTGTCGCCCGCGTAGCCGCCGAAGTAGGCCGGGTCGTCGGAGTTGACCGTGCACATGAGGCCCGCGTCGAGCATGGCGGGCAGTGGGTGGTCCGCGAGGGTGTCGACCGTGCGCAGCCGGACGTTGGACAGCGGGCACAGCGTCAGCGGCACCCGGTCGCGCACCAGCCGCTCCACCAGCGCCGGGTCCTCCACGCAGCGCAGCCCGTGGTCGACGCGCTCCACGCCGAGGATGTCCAGCGCCTCGGTGATGTACTCCGGCGGGCCCTCCTCACCGGCGTGCGCGACCCGCCGCAGACCGAGCGCGGCGGCGGCCTCGTAGACCTCGCGGAACTTCACCGGAGGGTGCCCGACCTCGGCGGAGTCCAGGCCGACGCCGGTGATCCGGTCCAGATACGGCTTGGCCGCGTCCAGCGTGGCCAGGGCCGACTCGGCGGACTCGTCCCGCAGGAAGCACAGGATCAGCCGGGTCGAGACACCGTGGTTGGCCTCGCTGTTCCCGAGCGCCCGCCACAGCCCCTCGACGACGGTGCCGATCTCGAGACCGCGGCTGGTGTGGGCCTGCGGGTCGAAGAAGATCTCGGCGTGCCGCACGCCCTGCGCGGCGGCCCGGGCGAGATAGGCGTTCGCCAGGTCCTCGAAGTCCCGCTCGGTGCGCAGGACGGCCATGAGTTCGTAGTACAGGTTCAGGAAGGACTGCAGGTCCTCGAACCGGTAGGCCTCGCGCAGCTCGTCGGTGTCGGCGTAGGGCAGCGTGACGGCGTTGCGCGCGGCGAGCTCGAAGGCGAGTTCCGGTTCCAGGGTGCCTTCGATGTGAAGGTGCAGTTCGGCTTTGGGGAGGGACATCAATTCATCGTACGGCCGTTTCACCGGCGCTTCGGAACCGGCACCCTCAGTAGATCGTGCGCCACGGTCAGCTCACCCTCGTATCCGGCAGCCCGGGCCTGACGCTCGAACTCGTCCGCATGGGTGTAGCGCTGGCTGAAGTGGGTCAGCACGAGATGCCGCACGCCGGCGTCGCGGGCCACCCGCGCCGCCTGACCGGCTGTCAGATGCCCGTGTTCGACGGCGAGGTTTTCGTCCTCGTCGAGGAACGTCGACTCGATGACGAGCAGGTCGCAGCCCTCGGCCAGAGCGTGCACGCCGTCGCACAGCCGGGTGTCCATGACGAACGCGAACCGCTGGCCGCGCCGCACCTCGCTGACGTCCTCCAGCGAGACCCCGCCGAGCGAGCCTTCGCGCTGGATGCGGCCCACGTCCGGGCCCTTGATGCCGTGCGCGGCGAGCCGCTCGGGCAGCATGCGGCGGCCGTCGGGCTCGACGATCCGGTACCCGTACGACTCCACCGGGTGCGACAGCTTCCGCGCCTGGAGCGTGTAGCCGTCCGTACGGGCGAGGGGCCCGTCGGCGGCGACCGGGGCCTCGGTGATGCCGACGGTCTCGCGGTAGGCGGTGGCGTACCGGAGCCGGTCGAAGAAGCGCTGCCCGGAGCGGGGGTAGTGGGCGGTGATCTCGTGCGGGACCTTGTCGAGGTTGATGCGCTGGATCACACCGGCGAGGCCGAGGGAGTGGTCGCCGTGGAAGTGCGTGACGCAGATCCGGTTCAGGTCGTGCGCGGCGACCCCGGCGCGCAGCATCTGGCGCTGCGTGCCCTCGCCGGGGTCGAACAGGATGCCCTCGCCGTCCCAGCGCAGCAGGTAGCCGTTGTGGTTGCGGTGCCGGGTCGGGACCTGGCTGGCGGTGCCGAGGACCACGAGTTCACGTACGGACAAGGCGTACTACCCGGGGGGCCACTGGAGGCCGCGGCCGCCGAGCACGTGGCCGTGCACGTGCCAGACCGTCTGGCCGGCGCCGCTGCCGGTGTTGAAGACGAGGCGGTAACTGTCGAGCTTTTCCTCGTCGGCGACGGCCTGGGCCTCGCGGAGCAGGTCCGCGGTGAGGGCCGGGTCGGCGGCGGCGAGGGCGGCGGCGTTCTCGTGGTGCGCCTTGGGGATGATCAGGACGTGGGTGGGGGCCTGGGGGTTGATGTCGCGGAACGCGATGGTCGTCTCCGTCCGGCGGACGATCGTCGCCGGGATGGTGCCTGCGACGATCTTGCAGAACAGGCAGTCTTCCTGGGGCTCCCCTGCCATTTTCCCTCCGGGGGTTGGCCGAATGTAGGTCCGACTCAGGCATCGTATCGTCGTCGTGTGGGTGCGTTGTGGCTGGTCGCGCAGTTCCCCGCGCCCCTCAGGTGGGCAGGCCCGGGGGCATTTTGGCGGGTGCTGTCTCCAGGCTCTGCAGCGCCAGTCGAATGGCCTCGTCCAGCTGCGTGTCCCTGCCCGCCGCGTAGTCCTGCGGGCGTTGCAGGACCTCCACGTCGGGATCCACGCCGTGGTTCTCCACGCCCCACTCGTAGCCCTCCAGCCAGAAGGCGTACTTGGGCTGGGTCACCAGGGTGCCGTCGACCAGGCGGTAGCGGCTGTCGATGCCGATGACGCCGCCCCAGGTGCGGGTGCCGACGACCGGGCCGAGGCCGAGGGCCTTGATGGCCGCGTTGACGATGTCGCCGTCGGAGCCGGAGAACTCGTTGGCGACGGCCACGACGGGGCCGCGCGGGGCGTCCTCCGGGTAGCTGTAGGGGCGCATGCCGCGCGGGACGGCCCAGCCGACGATGCGGCGGGCCAGTTTCTCGACGACGAGCTGGGAGGTGTGGCCGCCGCGGTTCTCGCGGACGTCGACGACCAGGCCCTCACGGGCGACCTCGACGCGCAGGTCGCGGTGGATCTGGGCCCAGCCGGGGGCCTGCATGTCGGGGACGTGCAGATAGCCGAGGCGGCCGCCGGACTTCTCGTGGACGTAGGCGCGGCGGTCGGCCACCCAGGCGTGGTAGCGCAGGGGTTCCTCGTCGGCGACCGGGACGACGACGGCGTGCCGGGGGTCGCCGCCGCCGGACGGGGAGATGGTCAGCTCCACCGGCTTGTTGGCCGTGCCGATCAGCAGCGGGCCGGGGCCGAGAACGGGGTCGACCGGCTGTCCCGCGACCGCCACGATGGCGTCCCCGGGGCGTACCGCGACGCCCGGTGCGGCCAGCGGGCTGCGGGCGTCCGGGTCGGAGGTCTCGGAGGGCAGGATGCGGTCGACGCGCCAACTGCCGTCCTCGTGGCGGGAGATGTCGGCTCCGAGCAGGCCCTGCCGGGGGCCGCCGCCGTGTCCGCCGCGCGGGGTGACGTAGGCGTGCGAGGTGCCGAGTTCGCCCTGCACCTCCCACAGCAGGTCGACGAGGTCGTCGTGGGTGGCGCACCGGTCCACGACCGGGCGGTAGCGGTCGAGGACGCCGTCCCAGTCGACGCCGCTCATGTCGGACCGCCAGAAGTGGTCCCGCATGATGCGGCCGTTCTCGTCGAACATCTGGCGCCACTCGGCCGCCGGGTCGACGAACTGGCGTACGCGGCCCAGGTCGACGGTGATGTTGGAGTCGCTGTCGTCGTCGCTCGATGCACGCCGGTCGCTGGGGACGACCTTCAGCCGCCCGTCGGTCCACAGCAGCACCCGCTTGCCGTCGCCGCTGACCGCGAAGTGGTCGGCGTCGACGGCGAGATGCTCGACCCGCTGCTGGGCGAGGTCGTAGCGCTCCAGCTCGGACTTGGGGTCGGGGTCGTCCGGAGTGGCCCGGGACGCGCCGAGCACACCGGCGACCGGGTGGCGCAGCCACAGGACGCCGTCCTTGGCGGCGCGCAGGTTGGTGTAGCGGCCGGCCTCGACCGGGAAGGGCACGATGCGGTCGGCGAGACCTTCGAGGTCGATGCGGGTGGTGGGGGTGCCCTCGCTGTCGGGGGTCTCCTCCCGGTCGGGCGTCTCGAAGGACCTGCCGTGCCGCTGCGGACCGAACGGGGAGGGCGTGGTGGCCGCGAGGGTGATCAGATGCGGCCGGGCGCCCACCACGAAGGCCAGGTCGAAGACGTGCTCGTCGTAGACCGGGTCGAAGGAGCGGGTCGACAGGAACGCGAGGTGCTTGCCGTCCATCGTGAACGCGGGCGCGTAGTCCTGGAAGCGCAGCGGGGTGGCCTCGGTGACCGACAGGTCGGTGGTGTTGGCGAGTTTCAGCTGGGCCAGCGGCCGGGGGCCGGGGTGGGACCAGGCCAGCCAGGACGAGTCGGGTGAGAAGACCAGGCCCGAGACGTCGCCGTCCTCACTGCGGTCGACCTCCCGCACCTCGCCCGTCTCCCGCTCCACCAGCAGCAGGCGCCCGTCGTGGCAGGACACTGCGGCCCGGCTGCCGTCGGGCGCCATGGCGAGGTCCAGCACCCGGCCGAGCTGCCCGGCGGCGATCCGGCGGGGTGTCGCGCCGGGGGCGAGTCCGGTGGCGGGCGCGAACTCCAGCGCGTCGTCGCCCTCGGCGTCCGTCACCCACACCACCCACTGCTCGCCGTCCGCGCGGAACGTCCGCGGCAGCCGGGCCCGTACGCCCGGTGTCGCGGCCAGGGCGCGGGCCGGGCCGGAGCGGTGGGTGACCCAGTGCACGGAGCCGCGTACGGCGACCGCGCTGCCGCGTGCGGTGTGGTCCGGGGACGCCGAGCCGAACCACCGGGAGGCGTTCACCGGGAACGGCTGAAGATCGGTGCGCTGTCCGCCCAGCCGCACGTCCAGCCGCCGGGGCTCGGCGCCCTCCAGGTCGTCCAGCACCCACAGTTCACCGGCGCTGGAGTAGACGACACGGGTGCCGTCGCTCGCGGCGTGCCGGGCGTAAAAGCCGTCGAGGGGGGTGTGGCGGCGCAGGTCGGACCCGTCGGCGAGGGAGGAGTAGAGCGCTCCGGTGCCCTCGTGGTCCGAGAGGAAGGCGATGCGGTCCCCCACCCACAGCGGGTACTCGATGTTGCCGTCGATGTCCTCGTGCAGCCGCACGAACTCCCCGTTGTCCTCGGGGTCGATCCACAGCTTGCCCGCCGTCCCGCCGCGGTACCGCTTCCACCAGGCCGCCTCACGTCCCATGGGCGCGGACAGCAGCACCGTGTGCGGGCCGTGCGCGACGTCGCCGACGGGCCCGTACGGCAGGGTGGTGGCCGGGCCGCCGTCCAGCGGGACGGCTCGCGCCCAGGTGCGTCGCAGGCTCGCCTGGCCCTCGGTGCTGATCGCCAGGACCTCGCCGTCCGGGGTCCAGCCGCGCACCTGTGTCTTGAGACTCCCCCAGTACGTCAGCCGCTTGGCCGGACCGCCGTCGACCGGGGCGATGAGCACCTCGGGGGCGCCGTCACGGGTGGAGGTCCAGGCGACGGTGGTGCCGTCGGGCGAGATGCGGGGCTGGGTCACCGGCATGTTGTCGGCGCTGACCCGCCAGGCCCGGCCGCCGTCGAGTGGGGCGAGCCACACGTCGTCCTCGGCGGTGAAGGCGACCAGGTCGCCGTGCACATGGGGGAACCGGAGGTAAGCAGGCGATGTCACCCGATCACCCTATGCAGGGACGACGCCGCGCGGACAGGGTTCGGATCACTTGCCCTCGACAGGGCGGCAGTCCGGGTACCGCTCGCACCAGATGGTCTGGGTGACGGTCACGGTGACCGTCGGCCCGGGCCGGCCGTTCGGGGGCCCGCCGACGGGCGGCGGGCTGGTGGCGTCGCAGTCGCCGAGGCCGTCGACCTGGAACCACACCTTGCCGTCCACCTTGGCGGTGATGTTCCCGCGTACGCAGGCGCCGTTCACCGCGTGGGTGACCTTGCCGTCGACGGTGATGTCCTTGCCGTCGTCGGTCTCGCCCTCGCAGTCGACGGTCGCGACGGTCCGCTCACGCGCCGAGGGTGACGATTTCCCGCCGCTCTCCCCGTAGGAGGCGGTGCACGTGAGCCACCGCACGTCCGCCTTCTGCCGGTTGAGCTCTTTGGTCACGGTCTGGTCGGTGGTGTACGCGACGGACGCGGCGCTGACGCTGCCGGGTTCGCAGGCGACGGCACCGCCCACGGCCACCACGGCGAACGTCGCCGCGACCGCCACACGCCGCCCGCGCGGACCCAGCCGATATTTCCTCGAAGCCCCCATGGAGGGGAGCCTGCCACTGCCGGGGGCCGCGCGGTAGGGCGCAAAGGCGTCAGCCGCGCAGCAGCAGCCACTCCTGAAGCTCCACCAGGTTGCCCTCGGGGTCCTTGAGATGGGCCACCCGCATGCGGTCGGTCATGGGTGCCGGGCCGTGCAGCACCGTGGCGCCGCGCATGGTGATCTCCTCGCAGTACGCGTCCAGCGCGTCCACCCGCAGCACGACCAGGGAGCGGTGGCCCTCGGCCGTGTCACCCAGTTCGTCGAGCACCTCGGCCATCATCGACCGGTCCTGCAGCGCGATCCCCGCGGAACCGACCGCGGGGCTGAATCTCTCGTACGGCCCGTCCGCCGCCCCCGACTGCGGTTTGAGGCCGAGGACCTCGCCGTAGAAGCGGTAGCAGGCGGAGAAGTCGGTCACGAGCAGACGGACCTGTGCGAGTTCCACGGTGCCTCCAAGGGGGTCAGGACCAGCGTCCGGTGCGTGCCAGGAGCACGGCCGCGGCGGCCGTCCCGGCAGTCGATGTGCGCAGCACACTGCGCCCGAGGCGGTACGCCTGCGCCCCCGCCTCCTCGAACAGCGCCAGTTCCTCCGGCGCGACGCCCCCCTCGGGCCCCACGACCAGCACGATGTCACCGGTGGCCGGCAGTTCGGCCGTCGCCAGCGGCGCGTCCCCGCTCTCGTGCAGCACGGCGGCGAAGTCCGCCCCGGCCAGCAGGGCGGCGACCTGCTTGGTCGTCGCCGCCTCCGCGACCTCCGGGAAGCGCACCCGGCGGGACTGCTTGCCGGCCTCCCGGGCCGTGGCCCGCCACTTGCCCAGCGCCTTGACCCCGCGGTCGCCCTTCCACTGTGTGATGCAGCGCGCCGCCGCCCACGGCACGATCGCGTCGACCCCGACCTCGGTCATCGTCTCGACGGCGAGCTCGCCGCGGTCGCCCTTGGGCAGCGCCTGGACGACGGTGACCCGGGGCTCCTCCGCGGGCTCCTCGGACACCGAGTCCAGCTGGAGGATCAGCCGGTCCTTGCCCTCCGTGTCGAGCACGACGCAGTCCGCCCAGCGGCCCGCCCCGTCCGTGAGGACGACGTCCTCACCGGCGCGCAGCCGCTTCACGGAGACGGCGTGCCGCCCCTCCGGCCCGTCGAGGACGTACCGGCCGCCGCCGCCCGCGTCGAAGTGCTCGACCACGAACACCGGCGCGGTCACAGCGCGCCTCCGCCCGTCAACGAGGCCCGGGCGGCGGCCAGTTCCCCCGCCAGCACCTCGACCAGTTGCCCGGCGGGCAGCTCCCGCGCCATCCGGTGCCCCTGCCCGGCCCACAGCGCCATGCCCTGCGCGTCACCGGCCTTGGCGGCGGCCTTGCGCAGCGGCGCGGTGAGGTGGTGGATCTCGGGGTAGGCGGCGGGCGCGTACGGGCCGTGCTCGCGCAGGAACCGGTTGACGAGGCCGCGCGCGGGCCGCCCGGAGAACGCCCGGGTCAGCTCGGTGCGGACGAACAGCGGGTTGGTCAGCGCCTGCTTGTGCAGGGCGTTCGCGCCCGACTCGTGCGTGGCGAGGAAGGCGGTGCCCAGCTGGGCCGCGCTCGCCCCGGCCGCGAGGACCCCGGCGATCTGGCCGCCGCGCATGATGCCGCCGGCGGCGACGATCGGAATGCTCACGGCCTCACGGACCTGGGCGATCAGGGACAGCAGGCCGATGCCGGAACCGTCCGTCTCGGGAATGTCCCGGTGGGTGCCCTGGTGGCCGCCGGCCTCGACGCCCTGGGCGATGACCCCGTCCGCGCCCGCCCGTTCGACGGCCCGGGCCTCGTCGGGGGTGGTCGCGGCGGCCAGGACGAAGGTGCCGCCGCGGTGCAGGGTGTCGACGATCTCGCGGCTCGGGACGCCGAAGTGGAAGGACACCACCGGTACGGGGTTGTCGCGCAGCACCACGAGCTTGGCCTCGAAGCCGTCGTCGCGTCCGCTGTCCGGGTCGCCGAGCTCGGCCTCGTACCAGGTGGCCTCGCCGGCCAGCTGGTGGGCGTAGACGTCGACGGCGGCGGGGTCGGCGTACTCCGGCTGCGGCATGAAGACGTTGACGCCGAAGGGCCTGCTGGTGAGGCTCCGGAGCTGCTTGATCTCCTGGTACATCCCGTCGGCGGTCTTGTACCCGGCGGCGAGGAAACCGAGCCCTCCCGCTTCGCACACGGCCGCGGCGAGCTGCGGCACGGAGACGCCGCCCGCCATGGGGGCCTGCACGATCGGGAAGGGGAAGAGATCGGTCAGTGCGGAGGACATGACCGCATGTTGTCACGTCCTCCGAACAACTCCGAAACCGGCCTGCCGACTGGCGTAGACCAGAAGCACGCCCCGCGTCAGCGCCCGTCGAAGGCATCCTTCAACCCCGAGAACAGCCCCTGCCGCCCCGGCTGACCGTGCCAGCCCGGGGAGCCCCCCCGGACCCCCGGCAGCGGCCGGACCACACACGTCAGCGCCCGTCGAAGGCGTCCTTCAACCGCGAGAACAGCCCCTGCCGCCCCGGCTGACCGTGCCAGCCCGGGGAGACAACCCCCCGGACCCCCGGCAGCGGCCGGACCACACACGTCAGCGCCCGTTGAAGGCGTCCTTCAACCGCGAGAACAGCCCCTGCTGCCCCGGCTGGAACTGCCCCGTGGGCCGTTCCTCGCCGCGGAGCTTGGAGAGCTCGCGCAGCAGGCGTTCCTGCTCGGGGTCGAGCTTGGTCGGGGTCTGGACCTCGACGTGGACGATGAGGTCGCCGCGTCCGCCGCCGCGCAGGTGCGTGACGCCCCGGCCGTGCAGCGGGATCGACTGGCCGGACTGGGTGCCCGGACGGATGTCGACCTCCTCCATGCCGTCGAGCGTCTCCAGCGGCACCTTCGTGCCGAGGGACGCCGCCGTCATGGGGATCGTCACCGTGCAGTGCAGGTCGTCGCCGCGCCGCTGGAACGTGCTGTGGGGCAGCTCGTGGATCTCGACGTAGAGGTCACCGGCCGGACCGCCGCCGGGGCCGACCTCGCCCTCGCCGGCGAGCTGGATCCGCGTGCCGTTGTCGACACCGGCCGGGATCTTGACCGTGAGCGTGCGGCGGGACCGCACGCGGCCGTCGCCCGCGCACTCCGGGCACGGAGTCGGCACGACCGTGCCGAAGCCCTGGCACTGCGGGCACGGGCGGGACGTCATGACCTGACCCAGGAAGGACCGGGTGACCTGCGAGACCTCGCCGCGGCCGCGGCACATGTCACACGTCTGGGCGGAGGTGCCCGGGGCCGCGCCCTCGCCGCTGCAGGTGTTGCAGACGACGGCCGTGTCGACCTGGATGTCCTTCGTCGTGCCGAAGGCGGCCTCGTCGAGCTCGACCTCGATGCGGATCATCGCGTCCTGGCCGCGGCGGGTGCGCGAGCGCGGTCCGCGCTGCGACGCCGTGCCGAAGAACGCGTCCATGATGTCCGAGAAGTTCCCGAAGCCACCGGCTCCGAAGCCGCCCGCGCCACCGCCGCCGGCCTGCGAGAGCGGGTCGCCGCCGAGGTCGTAGACCTGCTTCTTCTGCGGGTCCGACAGCACCTCGTAAGCGGCGTTGATCTCCTTGAACCGCTCCTGGGTCTTCGGATCGGGGTTGACGTCCGGGTGCAGCTCGCGCGCGAGCCGCCGGAAGGCCTTCTTGATCTCTTCCTGCGACGCGTCGCGGCGCACGCCGAGTACGGCGTAGTAGTCCGTGGCCACTACGACTCCGCCAGGATCTGTCCGACGTACCGTGCCACTGCGCGTACCGCTCCCATCGTTCCCGGGTAGTCCATGCGGGTCGGTCCGACCACGCCGAGCTTGGCGACTGCCTCGCCGCCCGAACCGTAGCCGACCGACACGACGGACGTGGAGTTGAGTCCTTCGTGGGCGTTCTCGTGACCGATCCGTACGGTCACGCCCGGATCCTTCGCCTCGCCGAGCAGCTTGAGGAGCACGACCTGCTCCTCCAGCGCCTCCAGCACCGGCCGGATCGTGAGAGGGAAGTCATGCCCGAAGCGGGTCAGATTGGCGGTGCCGCCGATCATCAGCCGCTCCTCGTTCTCCTCGACGAGCGTCTCCAGAAGTGTGGAGAGCACCGTAGAGACCGTACCCCGGTCCTCGTGCTCGAACGCCTCGGGGAGATCCTCCACCAGACTCGGCACATCCGCGAAACGCCGGTTCGCCACACGGCTGTTGAGCCGCGCGCGCAGATCCGCGAGCGAGGCGTCGCCGAAGGGCGCCGGGCAGTCGACGACCCGCTGCTCGACGCGCCCGGTGTCCGTGATCAGCACGAGCATCACGCGCGCGGGCGCCAGGGAGAGCAACTCCACGTGCCGCACGGTCGAGCGGGTCAGCGACGGGTACTGCACGACGGCGACCTGGCGCGTGAGCTGCGCGAGCAGCCGCACGGTGCGCGCCACGACGTCGTCGAGGTCGACGGCACCCTCGAGGAAGTTCTGGATCGCGCGCCGCTCGGGCGCGGTCATCGGCTTGACGCCGGCGAGCTTGTCGACGAACAGCCGGTAACCCTTGTCGGTGGGGATGCGCCCGGCGCTGGTGTGCGGCTGGGCGATGTACCCCTCGTCCTCGAGGGCCGCCATGTCGTTGCGGACGGTGGCCGGGGAGACGCCGAGGCTGTGCCGCTCGGTGAGGGCCTTGGAGCCCACCGGCTCCTCGGTGCCGACGTAGTCCTGGACGATGGCGCGCAGCACCTGCAGCCTGCGTTCACTGAGCATCGCGCACACCTCCAGAAGTCTCCGTCTGCTTGCCCTGCCGGTCCGGCCTGGCACTCTGCGCATGCGAGTGCCAGCGTTCCCCGGCCCAGTGTACGGCGGTGGGGTACACCCCCGGCAAGGCTGGTCGTGCGGCACCGTGCCCCGAGCGGGGGCACCCGCTAGCGTCGCCGTATGACGGTGACTTGGGAAGACCTCGGATGGGAGCGCGTGGCCGCCGGTGTGGGCCGGTGCCGGCTGCCGGTGTGGGACTGCACGATCGGGCTGGTCGCCGGTGAGGGGGCGGTCCTCATGATCGACGCGGGGTCGAGCCTCGCCGAGGGCGCGAAAATGGGGGCGCAGGCGCGTGCGCTCACCGGCCACCGTGTGACGCATCTCGCGCTGACCCATCCGCACTTCGACCATGTCTTCGGCGCCGCGGCGCTCCCGGACACCGAGGTGTTCGGCGCGGTGGGCGTGGACGCGCTGCTGACACGGGTGCGGGACCGCGAGGAACTGCGCGAGGACGGGGTGCGCCAGGGCCTGGCGGCGCCCACGGCCGAGGAGGCGGCGGAGCGGCTGGTCCCGCCCGGCCACCTGGTCTCCGGCGAGTGGACGCTCGACCTGGGCGGCGGCCGGCAGGTGCTGCTGGCGAACGTCGGCCCGGGGCACACCGCGCACGACCTGGCGGTGCTGGTGCCCGGTGATCCGGAGGTGGTGTTCTGCGGGGACCTGGTCGAGGAGTCCGGAGATCCCCAGGCGGGCCCGGACGCGGTGCCGTCGCACTGGCCCGCCGCCCTCGACCGGCTGCTCGACCTGGGTGGCGAGGACGCGGTGTACGTGCCCGGTCACGGAGCGGTGGTGGACGCGGCGTTCGTGCGGGCGCAACGGGACGCGCTGGCGGCGCGTTTCGGCGTGTCGCGGTGATCGCCGTCCGCCTTCTCCTATCGTCATTCGAATGCGCCAGTACTCCGCCGATCTGACCCCGCCGTGGAAGAAGCCGAAGCCGGTACCCGAGGTCGCTGCGGAGCCGGGCCTGGTGGTGGAGGAGCCGGGGACCGGTTTCTGCGGCGCGGTGATCCGCTGCGAGGCGGGCACGGTGACGCTGGAGGACCGCTTCGGCAAGCACCGGGTGTTCCCGATGGAGCCGCGTGGCTTCCTTCTGGAGGGCAGGGTGGTGACCCTCGTCCGCCCCGCGCCCGGCGGCCCGGCGCGTCCCACCCGCACGGCCTCGGGGTCGGTCGCCGTCCCCGGCGCCCGCGCCCGCGTGGCCCGCGCCGGCCGCATCTACGTCGAGGGCCGCCACGACGCCGAGCTGGTCGAGAAGGTGTGGGGCGACGACCTGCGCATCGAGGGCGTGGTCGTGGAGTACCTGGAGGGCGTCGACGACCTGCCGTCGATCGTCTCCGAGTTCGCCCCCGGCCCGGACGCACGGCTGGGCGTCCTGGTGGACCACCTGGTCCCCGGCTCCAAGGAGTGGCGCATCGCCCAGGCCGTCACCAGCGACCACGCCCTGGTCGTGGGGCACCCGTACATCGACATCTGGGAGGCGGTGAAACCGTCGTCCCTGGGCATCGAAGCGTGGCCCCGGGTCCCGCGCGGGCAGGACTGGAAGACCGGGGTGTGCCGGGCGTTGGGTTGGCCGGAGAACACGGGGGCGGCCTGGCAGCGGATCCTGTCGGGCGTGCACTCGTACAAGGACCTGGAGCCGGAACTGCTGGGCCGGGTGGAAGAGCTGATCGACTTCGTCACGGCTCCCTAGCCGCGGGCGCGCGTGCCGCCTCAGCCTCGATCGCGCACAGCCGCCCAACTGCCGCATGCGCGCCACCCGCTTCGTCACAGCTCCCCAGCCGCAGGCGCGCGTGCCGCCTCAGCCTCGATCGCGCACAGCCGCCCAACTGCCGCATGCGCGCCACCCGCTTCGTCACAGCTCCCCAGCCGCAGGCGCGCGTGCCGCCTCAGCCTCGATCGCGCACAGCCGCCCAACTGCGGCATGCGCGCTTCCCCCCAGTGCCTGAAGGGCCTGGGAGGTGCCCCCAGGGGCGGCATGTGTGGGCGTGGAGGTGCCCCTGCTCGAGCGAAGCCGAGAGCTCGGGGGAGGCCACCCCGCCGCGCCGGGCTGCGAAACACCCGCCCCGGCACTCACGCCGCGGCACCCACGCCGAGCAGCTCAGTCCACCAGATCCCGCACGACGCCGTCCGCCAGCAACCGCCCGCGCAAGGTCAGTACAGCCCGGCCCTCCGCATACGGCCCCTCCTGGAGCAACCCTTCGGACAAGGCCCGCCGAGACGCCGCAAGCCCCTCCTCCCTCAGCAGCGACAACGGCACCCCGTCCCGCAGCCGCAGCTCCAGCAGGATCCGCTCGACCCGCCGGTCCTCCTGCGACAGCACCTCACGCCCGGCCCCCGGCGACGTCCCCGAAGCCAGCGCAGCCGCGTACGCCCCCGGATGCTTGACGTTCCACCACCGCACCCCGCCCACGTGACTGTGCGCACCGGGCCCGGCCCCCCACCAGTCGGCCCCCCGCCAGTACAGCTCGTTGTGCAGGCACCGCCCGGCCTGAGAGGTCGCCCAGTTGGACACCTCGTACCACTCGAAGCCCGCCCCGGAGAACACCTCGTCCGCGATCAGGTACCGGTCGGCGTGGACGTCGTCGTCGGTCATCGGCACCTCGCCCCGACGGATACGACGGGCGAGCTGCGTGCCCTCCTCGACGATCAGGGCGTAGGCGCTGACATGGTCCGGCCCGGCGCCCAGCACCGCGTCCAGCGAGGCCCGCCAGTCGTCGTCGGACTCCCCGGGTGTGCCGTAGATCAGGTCGAGGTTGACATGCTCGAACCCGGCCGCCCGGGCCTCCGCCACACAGGCCTCGGGCCGCCCCGGCGTGTGCGTGCGGTCCAGCACCTTCAGCACGTGCTGCCGCGCGCTCTGCATCCCGAAGGAGATCCGGTTGAAGCCCCCCTCGCGCAGGGCGGCCAGGTACCCGGGATCGACCGACTCCGGGTTCGCCTCGGTCGTGACCTCGGCGTCCTCCGCCAGCCCGAACTCGTCCCGCACGGCCTTCAGCATCCGCACGAGATCACCGGCGTCCAGCAGCGTGGGCGTGCCGCCGCCCACGAACACCGTCCGCACCGGCCGCGGATCGTCCCCCAGCACCTTGCGCGCCAGCCGGATCTCGTCGGCCAGCGTCTCGGCGTAGTTGTCGCGGGACGCCAGCACACCGCCGGTGCCGCGCAGCTCGGTCGCGGTGTACGTGTTGAAGTCGCAGTAGCCGCAGCGGGTCGCGCAGTACGGGACGTGCAGGTAGAACCCGAGCGGACGATCGGCGGCCCCGGCGAGGGCGGACGCGGGCAGCGTGCCGTCGTCGGGGACGGGCTCGCCGTCGGGGAGTGCGGAAGGCATGCCTTCCATTGTCCAGCACCCGGGCGGTCAGTCCGCCTGGAGCACCAGCAGCGCCAGATCGTCCGCCGGGGGACGCGCCCCGAACTCGTGCACGAGCCGTTTGATCCGCTCGGCTATCAGCTCCGCGTCCAGGCCGGCGCACCCGGCCAGCGCCGCCGCGAGCCCGTCCCCGTCGTCGAACTGCCGGGATCCCGAGCGGCGCTCGGTCACGCCGTCGGTGACGCACAGCAGGGTGTCGCCGGAACGCAGCTCGAAGGTGTCGCTGGTGTAGGTGGCGTCCTCGACGACGCCGAGGAGGGTCTGGGGCTGCGCGGCCGTGTGCACCTCGCCGCCCGCCCCCAGCAGCAGGGGCAGTGGGTGCCCGGCGGAGGCGACGGTGCAGCGGACACCGTCCTCGAAGGGGACGAGCTCGCCGTAGAGCAGGGACAGGAAGCGGGTCTGGGGACCGTCGCCGGGCGGGGTCGGTCGCGCGCCCGCGGCGACCAGCGCCCGGGCGGCCGCGTCGGCGGCCTCCGTGGCGTCGTCGAGCAGGAGCTGGTTGAGACGGTCGAGGACGTCGGCGACCCGGTAGCCCTCGCGGGCCAGCAGCCGCAGCCAGGGCCGGGCCAGGCCGATCACGACGGCGGCCTCGGGGCCCTTGCCCTGGACGTCGCCGACGGCGAAGCACCAGCGGCCGTCACCGGCCGGGAACAGGTCGTAGAAGTCGCCGCTGGGACCGCCCTTGTCGCACGGCTCGTAGACGAGGGCGCTGCGCACGCCGGGGATCTCCGCCACGGCACCGGGCAGCAGCCCGCGCTGCAGCACGGCGCTGATGGTGGCCTGCCGGGCGTACTGGCGGGCGGCGCCGATGGCGAGGGCCACCCGGCGGCTGAGGTCCTCGACGAGGCCGGTGATCTCGTCGGGGAAGCCGGCCGGTCCGGACCGGCCGATGACGAGGGTGCCCAGCGGGCGTCCCCCGGCGACCAGGCGGTACGCCAGGGCCGAACCGGGCTCGCCGTCTGCGAGCGCCTCGCCGGGCCAGGGACAGCCGACGGGCCCGGATCCGCCCTGGTCCCGGCCGCGCTCGAAGGGGGACGCGCCCATCGGGTCGAACGGCTGCGGAGGGTCCTTCTCCAGGGCGCGGCGCAGCTCCTCGATACGGTTCTCGCTGCCGTGCCAGACCCGGGCGAGGCGTGGTCCGCCCAGGCCGGCTCCACCGCTCCAGCCGCCGGCGGTGGCCTCGTCCTCCAGCCACACCGCGCACCAGTCGGCCAGCCGGGGCACGATCAGCTGTCCGGCGAGGGCGGCGACGAGGTCCTCGTCGAGCTGTCCGGCGAGCAGGTCGGAGGCCTCGGCGAGGAAGGACAGGGCGCCGCGGCCGAGCCAGGCGCCGTCGGGACCGTTGCGTCCCTCACGGTTCTCGTGCCGGTCCCGCCAGTCCCGGAGGTCGTTCCAGTCGCGCAGTACACGGGACTCCCCTGAGCCGGGCCTGGGCTGTGTCTCTCCGCCGTGGCCTGGATTGTCCCGGTCCTGGCGCGAGGCCCCCGTCTCTTCGCCGTCCCATGAGACCCACAGTTCTCCGCCGAACCTTGTGCCCCCCGGCTCTCCCGCGCCCCCAGAGCCCCAGGGCTCTCGCTTCTCACGCGGGTCCCATGGGTCTTCGCCGCCGCGCCGGGACCGCGGGGCCTCCTCCGCCTCCTCCGCCTCCTCCGCCTCCTCACCCGAGCGTGGTTCGGGTGCCAGGATCTCCGCCACCCGCAGGCCGCGCGCCAGCATGTGCTCCCCGGCGTACGCCTCGATCTGCTCACCCGCCGCGCACCCGACGGCGGGCAGCCGGGCCCACACGGTCTTGCGGCCCGTGCGGTACGTGACCCCCCACGCCTCGGAGAGCGCGCCGACGAGCCGCAGGCCACGCCCGTACTCGGGGGTGTCGTGCGAGGTCTCCGGCTCGCCGCCACGCGGGGCACGGGAGGGGTGGTGGTCGGAGACCTCGACGACGACGGCAGTGTCCGGGGCGCCGTCCGCGCCGCCTTCCAGCCGGAACTCCGTCTCGACATCGGTGCCGGCGTGCACGACGGCGTTGGTGACGAGTTCGCTGACGACGAGCGTGGCGTCGTCGGCGAGGCGGTCGGTGAGGTGCTCGGCGCCGGGCAGTCCGAACCCGGTCCACTCGGCGAGAGCCTCGCGCACCAGGGCACGGGCGGCGCCCGGGGCGAGGGAACTGCCGGACAGGATCGCGTGCGCCCGCGCGCGCTCCGGTGCGGGCGCCTCGGCGGCGGGACCGGGCGCCGCGCATGCGGCCGCGGGTGTAGCGGGCGCCTCGGCCGCGGGCCCGGGCGCCGCGCATGCGGGCGCGCGTGTATCGGAGGCGTGCGCCCCGGCGGACGGTGTCATCACCTCCGCGGACGGTGCGGGCTCCTCGGGAACGGGCCCCTCCTGGACGGGCACGGACGTCTCCCAAGCGGGTGCAGGCGCTTCTGAGGCACGGGAGGCGGTCTCCCGTTGCGTCGGAATGGCCCCCATGGACAGCTCCCCGGGCAGTTCGTACGAATACGCCACAGTCGATGCCGACAGAGTGACAGACTGACTACGCCCATAAGCGCCGAGTTACCGAAGTGGGCCGCCATGAGTGAGAACAGTGCTACTCCTGTGGTCGAAGACCGGTACGAAGACGGTCAGATTCGTGCATCCGATCTGCGCCCCCTGCTCGCCGCCATGACCGCGGCACGCGACGGCGACTTCGCCAAGGTGCCGGAATCCGGCCACGGGATGGTGGCCGAGCTGACCGCCGTCTACAACCAGATCATGGACCGCAGCGTTCACTTCACCCACGAGGTGCAGCGCGTGCGACGGGAACTGGTCCGGCACGGCCGACTCGACGAGCGGCTCTCGGCCAGCCCGGGCCAGGGCTTGTGGACGTCCCGGGTCAACGATGTGAACCAGTTACTCGACGCCCTGGTCGCCCCGGCGGCGAACGCCACGCGCGTGCTGGACGCGGTGGCCGGCGGTGATCTGACCCAGCGGGTCGATCTGCACGACGGGACGCGGCAGTTGCGCGGCGATCTGCGGCGTCTGGGCCGGGCCGTGAACAAGATGGTGGACCAGCTGTCCCTGTTCACCGGCGAGGTGACGCGGGTGGCCCGCGAGGTGGGCACCGAGGGGCGGCTCGGCGGCCGGGCCAAGGTGCAGGGTCTGTCGGGCAGTTGGCGGGACGTGACGGAGGCCGTCAACACGATGGCGTCCCGGCTGACGGCCCAGGTGCGGGACATCGCGGCGGTGACGACGGCGGTGGCCCGCGGCGACCTGACCCGCACGGTGACGGTGGAGGCGACCGGCGAGCTGCTGGAGCTGAAGCTGACCGTCAACACGATGGTCGACCAGCTCTCCGCCTTCGCCGACGAGGTGACCCGCGTGGCCCGCGAGGTCGGCACCGAGGGCCAGTTGGGCGGCCGGGCCCAGGTGCGGGGCGTGTCCGGGGTGTGGAAGGACCTCACCGACAACGTCAACTTCATGGCGTCGAACCTGACCTCCCAGGTCCGCAACATCGCCCAGGTGACGACGGCCGTGGCCAACGGCGACCTGTCCCAGAAGATCACGGTCGACGCGCAGGGCGAGATCCTGGAGCTCAAGTCGACCATCAACACGATGGTGGACCAGCTCTCCGCCTTCGCCGACGAGGTCACCCGCGTCGCCCGCGAGGTCGGCACCGAGGGCAACCTCGGCGGCCGGGCCCAGGTGCGGGGCGTGTCGGGGGTCTGGAAGGACCTCACCGACAACGTCAACTTCATGGCGGACAACCTCACCTCGCAGGTCCGCAACATCGCGCTCGTCTCCACCGCCGTCGCGCAGGGCGACCTCGGCAAGAAGATCACGGTGGAGGCCAAGGGCGAGATCCTGGAGCTCAAGTCCACGATCAACACGATGGTGGACCAGCTCTCCGCCTTCGCCGACGAGGTCACCCGCGTCGCCCGCGAGGTCGGCACGGAAGGCAACCTCGGCGGCCAGGCGCAGGTGCGGGGCGTGTCGGGGGTCTGGAAGGACCTCACCGACAACGTCAACTTCATGGCGCTGAACCTGACCTCACAGGTCCGCAACATCGCCCAGGTGACCACGGCCGTGGCCAACGGCGACCTGTCGAAGAAGATCACGGTCGACGCCCGCGGCGAGATCCTCGAACTCAAGGACACCGTCAACACGATGGTGGAGCAACTGCGCGCCTTCGCCGACGAGGTCACCCGCGTGGCCCGTGAGGTCGGCACCGACGGGCGGCTCGGCGGCCGGGCACAGGTGCTGGGCGTCTCCGGGGTCTGGCGCGATCTGACGGACAACGTCAACTACATGGCCGACAACCTCACCTCCCAGGTGCGCAACATCGCCCAGGTCGCGACGGCCGTGGCGCAGGGCGACCTGTCCCGGAAGATCGACGTGGACGCGCGCGGCGAGATCCTGGAGCTGAAGACCACGATCAACACCATGGTCGACACGCTGTCCTCCTTCTCCTCGGAGGTCACGCGCGTCGCCCGCGAGGTCGGCTCCGAGGGCCAACTGGGCGGCCAGGCCCGGGTCGAGGGCGTCTACGGCACCTGGAAGCGCCTGACGACGAACGTCAACGAGCTCGCGTCCAACCTCACCACCCAGGTCCGCGCGATCGCGGAGGTCGCCTCCGCGGTGGCCCAGGGCGACATGTCCCGCTCGATCACGGTGGAGACGCAGGGCGAGGTCGCCGAGCTGAAGGACAACATCAACCTGATGGTGGCCAACCTGCGCGAGACGACCCGCGCGAAGGACTGGCTGGAGTCCAACCTGGCCCGCCTCGCCTCCCTGATGCAGGGCCACCGCGACCTGATGGAGGTCGCCGACCTGATACTGCGCGAGCTGACCCCGCTGGTGAACGCCCAGTACGGCGCGTTCTACCTGGCCGACCCGGAGGAGGCCGGAGCGACGGCTCCCACCAAGGGGCTCGCCTTCATCGCCGGGTACGGCGCCGCCCAGGACGCGACCGTCGAGACCGGCGGCCTGCCGGTGCACGGGCTGGTCGCGCAGGCGGCCCGGGAGAAGAAGCGCATCCTGGTGGAGGGCGCCCCACCCGACTACATCAAGATCAACAGCGGTCTGGGGGAAGCGGCCCCGACCACGATCGTCATCATCCCGATCCTCTTCGAGGACAAGCTCCTCGGCGTCATCGAACTCGCCTCGTTCTCCCGCTTCTCCGACGTCCACCTGGCGTTCTTCGACCAGTTCGTCAACACCATCGGCGTCGCCATCAACACGATCATCGCCAACTCCCGCACGGAGTCCCTGCTCGGCGAGTCCCAGCGGCTGGCCATGCAGCTCCAGGAGCGCTCGGACGAACTCCAGAAGCAGCAGGGCGAACTGCAGCGCTCCAACGCCGAACTGGAGGAGAAGGCCGCCCTGCTGGCCACGTCCTCGCAGTACAAGTCGGAGTTCCTGGCCAACATGTCCCACGAGCTGCGTACGCCGCTGAACTCCCTGCTGATCCTGGCCCGGCTGCTCTCCGACAACCCGGACGGCCATCTCTCCGACCAGGAGGTGCAGTTCGCCACGACCATCCACCGCTCGGGCTCGGACCTTCTGCAGCTGATCAACGACATCCTGGACCTGTCGAAGATCGAGGCCGGCCGGATGGACGTACGCCCCAAGCGGCTTCCGCTCATCAAGCTGCTCGACTACGTCCACGCCACCTTCCGGCCCCTCACCCTCGACCGGGGGCTCGCCTTCGAGGTCGCGGTCGGCGAGGACGTACCGCGCGAGATGTACTCGGACGAACAACGCTTGCAGCAGATCCTCCGCAACCTCCTCTCCAACGCGATCAAGTTCACCGCGAACGGCAAAGTCGAGCTGCGGGTGGACCGGGTGCAGGACACCGAGCACCGCTGGGTCCGCGACACCGACGACGTCGTCGCGTTCACCGTGTCCGACACCGGCATCGGGATCGCGCCGGAGAAACTCCCGGTGATCTTCGAGGCGTTCCAGCAGGCCGACGGCACCACCAACCGCAAGTACGGCGGGACCGGCCTCGGCCTGTCCATCAGCCGGGAGATCGCGGGCCTGCTCGGCGGCCGGATCGTCGCCGAGAGCGAACCCGGGAAGGGCTCCACGTTCACCCTGTACGTGCCGGTCGTCAGCCCCGGCCACACCGCGCCCGCACCCGTGCCCGAGGACCGCGCCGACCTGCCGCTGCCCCTCCAGCCGACCGCCGGGACCTTCCCGGTCGCGCACGACGCGGACGACGCCTGGCCGTCGCCGACGAAGCTGGAGGCCTGGACGTCCGGCCGGCCGGGCCGGATCCTGGCCGGGCGGCGGGTGCTGATCGTCGACGACGACATCCGCAACGTCTTCGCCCTGACCCATGTCCTGGGCCGGGTCGGCATGACCGTGCTGTACGCGGAGAACGGCCGCGAGGGCATCGAGACACTGGAGCGCAGCGCGGATGTCGAACTGGTCCTGATGGACATCATGATGCCGGAGATGGACGGCTACGAGACCATCTCCGCGATCCGCCGCACACCCCGCTGGGCGGGCCTGCCGATCGTGGCCCTGACCGCGAAGGCCATGCCCGGAGACCGGGAGAAGTCCATCGCCCGGGGCGCCAACGACTACGTACCCAAGCCGGTGGACATCGACGGCCTGCTGACGGTCGTGTGCGAACTGCTGGACCCCGAGGGCACGGAAGAAGAGGCATGAGCAGCACGGCCACTCACCCCGAACGCGCCGGAATCCTCCTCGTCGACGACATGGAGGACAACCTGACGGCCCTGGAGGCCGTCCTCGCCTCCCTCAACGAGCCGCTGGTACGCGCCCGTTCCGGCGAGGAGGCGATGAAGGCCCTGCTGCGGCAGCCCATCGCCCTGGTCCTGCTCGACATCCGCATGCCCGGCATGGACGGCTTCGAGACGGCCGCCCACATCAAGCGCCTCGACCAGACCCGTGACGTCCCGATCATCTTCCTCACCGGCGCGGACGACGACTCGGGCTACGCCTTCCGCGGCTACGCGACCGGCGCCGCGGACTACGTGACCAAGCCCTTCGACCCGTGGGTGCTCAGGGCCAAGGTCAGCGTCTTCCTGGACCTCTACCGAAAAGGCAGAGAGGTGGAACGCCTGAAGATGGAGATCCAGGACCTCAGACGCCGAGCGGGGGAACGCGGTTAGGGGCGCGGGGAACTGCGCGGACAACCCCGGCGAACCCGAGGTCGCCACACAGCCCCCGCGACCCCCTACGCCTCGCGAGACCCGTCGTACATCTCCTCGATCAGATGCTTGTACTCCCGCTCCACCACGGGCCGCTTCAGCTTCAGACTCGGCGTGATCTCACCGTGCTCGACGTCGAGATCCCGCGGCAGCAGCCGGAACTTCTTGATGGTCTGCCACCGCTGAAGCCCCTCGTTGAGCTGCTTCACGTACCCGTCGACCATCTCCACGGTCTGCGGCGCCGCCACGATCTCCGCGTACGGCTTGCCCTCAAGACCGTTGTCCTTGGCCCACTCGGTGATGGCGACCTCGTCGAGCGCGATGAGCGCCGTGCAGAAGTTCCGGTCGGCCCCGTGCACCAGGATGTTGGAGACGTACGGACACACCGCCTTGAACTGCCCCTCGACCTCCGCCGGGGCGATGTACTTGCCGCCCGAGGTCTTGATGAGGTCCTTCTTGCGGTCGGTGATCCGCAGGTACCCGTCGGCCGACAGCTCCCCGATGTCGCCGGTGTGGAACCAGCCGTCCGGCTCCAGCACCTCGGCGGTCTTCTCGGGCAGGTTGTGGTAGCCCTCCATGATGCCCGGGCCGCGCAGCAGGATCTCGCCGTCGTCGGCGATCCGCACCTCCGTGCCGGGCAGCGGCTTGCCGACCGTGCCGGTGCGGTAGGCCTCGCCCGGGTTCACGAAGGACGCCGCCGAGGACTCGGTCAGGCCGTAGCCCTCCAGGATGTGGATGCCTGCGCCCGAGAAGAAGTAGCCGATCTCCGGCGCGAGGGCGGCGGAGCCGGAGACGCAGGCCCGCAGGTTCCCGCCGAAGGCCTCGCGGATCTTGGCGAACACCAGCGCGTCGGCGACCTTGTGCTTCGCGCCGAGACCGAACGGCACGGACGCGGTCCCGGTCCGGCGGAAGTTGTCCTGCGCGACCTTGGCGTACTCGCGGGCCACCTCGGCCGCCCACTGGAAGATCTTGTACTTGGCGCCGCCGCCCGCCCGGGCCTTCGCCGCCACGCCGTTGTAGACCTTCTCGAAGATGCGGGGCACGGCCGCCATGTACGTCGGCTGCACCACCGGCAGGTTCTCGATGATCTTGTCGACCCGGCCGTCGACGGCGGTGACGTGCCCGACCTCGATCTGCCCGGAGGTCAGCACCTTGCCGAAGACGTGCGCGAGGGGCAGCCAGAGGTACTGGACGTCCTCGCCGCTGACCAGCCCGGTCGCGGCGATCGCCTTCGCCATGTACGACCAGTTGTCGTGCGGCAGGCGCACGCCCTTGGGGCGGCCCGTGGTGCCGGAGGTGTAGATGAGGGTGGCCAGCTGGTCCTTGGAGATGGCGCCGACCCGCTCCTTGATCAGGTCGGGGTCCTTCTCCAGCCGGGCCGCGCCGCGCTTCTCCAGCTCGTCCAGGGTGAGGATCCAGTCCGCGGTCTCGACACCGGCCCCGTCGATCACCACGACATGCGTCAGCTCGGGCAGCTCGGCGCGCTTCTCCTGGGC
Organism: Streptomyces sp. NPDC037100; assembly: GCF_055606225.1. Classification (NCBI taxonomy): domain Bacteria; kingdom Bacillati; phylum Actinomycetota; class Actinomycetes; order Kitasatosporales; family Streptomycetaceae; genus Streptomyces; species Streptomyces sp. NPDC037100. Next base: position 557,789 of record NZ_JBVJSX010000001.1, read on the forward strand.
CTTGGCCAGCTGCTCGGCGTTCTCCGCGATCAGCACCCGGCTCTCGGAGTCCGACAGGATGTAGGCGGACTCGTCGGCGTTGGTCTGCGGGTACACCGTCGTCGTGGCCGCGCCGGCGCACATGATGCCGAGGTCGGCGAGGATCCACTCGATCCGGGTGCCGGCGGCGAGGGCGACGCGCTGCTCGGGCTGCACGCCCAGCTCGATGAGGCCCGCCGCGATGGCGTAGACCCGCTCGGCGGACTGCGCCCAGGTCAGTGACTTCCAGTCGTCCGGCCCCTGGCCCGCCGACGGGACCGGATACCGATAGGCCTCGGCGTCCGGCGTGGCCGCCACGCGCTCCAGGAAGAGGCCCGCCACGGACGGCGGACGGTTCTCGATCAGGGTCTGTGTGTCGCTCACGACATCCTCCGGGCCCGCGACGTGCGGCTGGCTCAGGTGCGGCTGGGTCCACTCGCGGGTCCTTGTTTAACTCGCGAGTAACTATCGAGCAGGGATCAGAGTAAAGGGCGACCGGCCCCTGCGTAAGGGGCCGCGGCCTGTCACTTCGTACAGAGAGCTACCCCAGGAACGCACGGGGCCCGCCGCACTTTCGCACGGCGGGCCCCTGTTCAACCCGGATTGCGGTGTAACCCGCGGTAATCCGTGATTACTTCTTGCCCTTGCCCGACCCCGCGCTGTCATCACTCGACAGGACGGCGATGAAGGCCTCCTGCGGAACCTCCACGGAACCCACCATCTTCATCCGCTTCTTGCCCTCCTTCTGCTTCTCCAGCAGCTTCCGCTTACGGGAGATGTCACCGCCGTAGCACTTGGCGAGGACGTCCTTGCGGATGGCGCGGATGGTCTCGCGGGCGATGACCCGCGAGCCGATGGCGGCCTGGACCGGCACCTCGAAGGCCTGCCGCGGAATGAGCTCCTTGAGCTTGGCGACGAGCCGCACGCCGTACGCGTACGCCTGGTCCTTGTGGGTGATCGCCGAGAAGGCGTCGACCTTGTCGCCGTGCAGCAGGATGTCGACCTTGACCAGGCTGGAGGTCTGCTCACCGGTGGGCTCGTAGTCGAGCGAGGCGTAGCCGCGGGTCTTGGACTTCAGCTGGTCGAAGAAGTCGAAGACGATCTCGGCGAGCGGCAGGGTGTAGCGGATCTCGACCCGGTCCTCGGAGAGGTAGTCCATGCCGAGCAGGACACCGCGCCGGGTCTGGCACAGCTCCATGATCGAGCCGATGAACTCGCTGGGCGCGAGGATGGTGGCCCGCACGACCGGCTCGTAGACCTCCGAGATCTTGCCCTCGGGGAACTCGCTCGGGTTGGTGACGGTGTGCTCGGTGCCGTCCTCCATGAGGACGCGGTAGACCACGTTCGGCGCGGTGGCGATGAGGTCGAGACCGAACTCGCGCTCCAGCCGCTCGCGGATCACGTCCAGGTGCAGCAGGCCGAGGAAGCCGACACGGAAACCGAAGCCGAGGGCCGCGGAGGTCTCCGGCTCGTAGACGAGGGCGGCGTCGTTGAGCTGGAGCTTGTCCAGGGCCTCACGCAGCTCGGGGTAGTCGGACCCGTCCAGCGGATAGAGCCCGGAGAAGACCATGGGCTTGGGGTCCTTGTAGCCCCCGAGCGCCTCCGTGGCCCCCTTCTGCTGGCTGGTGACGGTGTCACCGACCTTGGACTGGCGGACGTCCTTCACACCGGTGATGAGGTAGCCCACCTCGCCGACACCCAGACCGTCGGCCGGCAGCATCTCGGGCGAGTTGGTGCCGATCTCCAGCAGCTCGTGCGTGGCCCCGGTGGACATCATCCGGATCCGCTCGCGCCTGTTGAGCTGGCCGTCGATGACACGGACGTACGTCACGACACCGCGGTAGGAGTCGTAGACCGAGTCGAAGATCATCGCGCGGGCGGGGGCGTCCGCGACACCGACCGGCGGCGGGATCTCCGCGACGACCTTGTCGAGCAGCGCCTCCACGCCGAGGCCCGTCTTGGCGGACACCTTGAGCACGTCGTCGGGGTCGCACCCGACGAGGTTGGCGAGCTCCTCGGAGAACTTCTCGGGCTGCGCGGCCGGCAGGTCGATCTTGTTGAGCACCGGGATGATCGTGAGGTCGTTCTCCATCGCCAGGTAGAGGTTGGCGAGGGTCTGCGCCTCGATGCCCTGGGCGGCGTCGACCAGGAGGATGGTCCCCTCGCACGCGGCGAGCGACCGGGAGACCTCGTAGGTGAAGTCGACGTGCCCGGGGGTGTCGATCATGTTGAGGATGTGCGTGTCGTTCTTGTCGTGGGTGGGGGCCCACGGCAGACGCACCGCCTGTGACTTGATCGTGATGCCGCGCTCGCGCTCGATGTCCATGCGGTCGAGGTACTGGGCGCGCATCTGCCGCTGCTCGACCACTCCGGTCAGCTGGAGCATCCGGTCGGCGAGCGTGGACTTGCCGTGGTCGATGTGCGCGATGATGCAGAAGTTGCGGATCAGAGCCGGGTCGGTACGGCTCGGCTCGGGCACGTGGCTGGGGATCGCGGGCACGCAGGGTCCTGATTCTTGAGGCGTCCGCAGTGTCTGCGGTCTCGGGTCGGATCGATACGTAGCCTCCATGGTCCCACGGGTGGGGACCACGGACGGGTTTGGGCCGTGGAAGGGGCCGCTGGTAGCCTGGGTGGCTGTGCCTCATGCCCTCTCGCAGGAGGCACGACCCAAGAAATCACCCGGTACGGGAAACGTGCGGTGTCCGTGCGGTCTCGTGCCAGAACCTGAGAAGGCTCATTCGTGGCGAACATCAAGTCCCAGATCAAGCGGATCAAGACCAACGAGAAGGCGCGGCTGCGCAACAAGGCCGTCAAGTCCTCCCTCAAGACCGCGATCCGCAAGGCCCGTGAGGCTGCTGCCGCGGGTGACGTCGAGAAGGCCACCGAGTACCAGCGCGTCGCCGCGCGTCAGCTCGACAAGGCCGTCTCCAAGGGCGTCATCCACAAGAACCAGGCCGCCAACAAGAAGTCGGCGCTGGCTTCGAAGGTCGACGCGCTCAAGGGCTGACATCTGATGTGACGCCGGAGGGAATCGAGCGGGCCCTCTCTCATCCGCTCCCGTCCGGCACCCCCGGATCCGCGCGCGGCCTGCGTTCGCCACGCGGGCGCGGATCCAGCAGCTCGAACCGAAGGCCCCGCCCTCCACTCTTCCCCAGAGCGGCCGGCGGGGCCTTTCGGCCTGTTCAGGACCAGAACTCGTTGTTCTTGTCGATGTCCTCGACGCATTCGTCGAGGTCGGTGACCTTGTCGCCGACGATCCGGAAGACGATGCAGCCGGTGTCGTCGAGGCTCTTGCCGTTGCGCTCGGCCGTGAAGCGGGTCATGCCGACCGCGTGACCGCGGCCGTCGACAGCGACGCCGATCAGGTCGGCGCGCATCGTCCCGTTCGTCTCCGCGCCGAGCCGTTCGTACATCTCGATGATCGAATCCACCCCTTTGAAGTCACCCGACAACGGGTGATCGCCGGGCACGTGGTGGGTGGCGTCCCCGGCGATCAGACCGCGCAGGGCGTCCATGTCACCGCGCGAGAAGGCCTCGAACCCCTTGCGGACCAGCGCTGCGTGCGGGTGTTCAGCCATGGTCTTTCGCCACCTCTCCATCACTTGGCGACGTACGGCTGATACACCCGATTCTCCTCTTCGGCAGGAAGGGAGCGACTCGATCACGGCACAGTGGAGAGATGGACGCACACGACACCGAGGCACCGGTCCTGGTCCGCGCGGCGACCAGGCTCCCCGCCCAGGACTTGGAACGGGCCCGGCGCTTCTACTCGCAGAAACTGGGGCTGGATCCCGTGGACGAACGCCCCGGCGGGCTGCTCTACCGGTGCGGCGGCGCGGAGTTCGTCCTGTTCCGCTCGACGGGAGCCTCCCCCGGCACCTTCACGCAGATGGCGTTGGAGGTCGAGGACCTCGATGCGGCGGTCGCCGAGCTGAAGCGCCGCGGGGTGGTCTTCGAGGAGGTCGACGCCCCCGGCTTCCGCACGCGGGGCGGGATCGCCGAGATCGAGGGGAACTACCCGAGCAAGGGCGCGCGGGGTGAACGCGGCGCCTGGTTCCACGACAGCGAGGGGAATCTGCTGGGGATGGGGGAGCCGGTCTTGTGACGGGCCTGAACCGCTCCGAGAGAAGCGGCTGCGGCTCCGGGCAGGAGGTCGGGGACGAGGTCCGGAGCGGACCGCCCGGGCCCGGGTCCGGCTAAGACCGCCCCCTGGAGCGAGCCGCTCGGGCGATGGTGACGACGGCCTTCTCCAGGGCGTACTCGGGGTCGTCGCCCCCGCCCTTCACCCCCGCGTCCGCCTCGGCCACGGCCCGCAGCGCGACCGACACCCCGTCCGGGGTCCAGCCCCGCATCTGCTGCCGGACCCGGTCGATCTTCCACGGCGGCATACCCAGCTCCCGCGCGAGATCCGCCGGTCGCCCCCCGCGCGCGGAGGACAGCTTCCCGATCGCCCGGACACCCTGCGCGAGCGCGCTCGTGATGAGCACCGGGGCGACCCCGGTCGCCAGCGACCAGCGCAACGCCTCCAGGGCCTCCGCGGCGCGCCCCTCGACCGCCCGGTCGGCGACCGTGAAGCTCGATGCCTCGGCCCGCCCGGTGTAGTACCGCCCGACGACCGCCTCGTCGATCGTCCCCTCGACGTCCGCGACCAGTTGCGACACCGCCGAGGCCAGCTCCCGCAGATCGCTGCCGATCGCGTCGACGAGCGCCTGGCACGCCTCCGGGGTGGCGGACCTCCCCGTCGTCCTGAACTCGCCCCGCACGAACGCGAGCCGGTCCGCCGGCTTCGTCATCTTCGGGCAGGCCACCTCACGGGCCCCCGCCTTGCGCGCCGCGTCGAGCAGCCCCTTGCCCTTCGCGCCGCCGGCATGCAGCAGCACGAGAGTGATCTCCTCGGCCGGTGCCCCGAGGTACGCCTTCACGTCCTTGATCGTGTCGGCCGACAGATCCTGCGCGTTGCGTACGACCACGACCTTGCGCTCCGCGAAGAGCGACGGGCTCGTCAGCTCGGCGAGCGTGCCGGGCTGCACCTGGTCCGGGGGCAGGTCCCGTACGTCCGTGTCGGCGTCGGCGGCCTTCGCCGCGGCCACCACCTCCTGCACGGCACGGTCGAGGAGCAGGTCCTCCTGGCCCACGGCGAGCGTCACCGGGGCGAGGGGGTCGTCATTCGCAGTCTTCCTGGCCATCGCCCCAAGCATCCCACGCGCGACTGACAGCGGACCCCGACGGACCGGGGCGTACGCGCTTGGACAGGCGGGCCGACATGGGGACCCGGACGAGCCAGACCGACGTGGAGACCCAGACGAGCCAGACCGACGTATAGACCCAGACGAGCCAGACCGACATGGAGACCCAGACGAGCCAGACCGACATGAGGACCCAGACGAGCCAGACCGACGTGTGCCCGCCCAGGACCCGGATGCCTACGGCTCCTCCCGCCAGCCCTCCCACTCGCCGGCCAGCCGTTCCAGCTCCCCGGCGTCCAGCCGCTCGTCCTCGTCCCGCAGGACGACCAGCCACTGCGCGTCCTCGGCGTCGTCCTCGCCGGCCAGCGCGTCCCGCACCAGCTGAGGCTCCTCGACGACCCCGAAGCGCTCCCGCAGCGCCTCCACCACCTCTTCGGCGGCATCACGGTCGGGCAGCACCAGCACATGTCGCACATCACTCACGCCGGACATTGTCCGACACCACATCGTGGCCGGGTCGCTCAGCCCTTGCGGACGATCTGCACATCGAGGTCGACCTTGATACTCGGCCCCACCACCGCGATGCCGCGCGCCAGCATGGTCTGCCAGCTCACCGTGAAGTCGTCCCGGTGCAGTTCGGTCGTGGCCCGGCAGGCCGCCCGCACCTCGCCCTCCATGCCGTTGCCGAGCCCCAGGTACTCGGTGTCCAGCGTGACCGTCCGCGTCACGCCGTGCAGCGACAGCGCCCCCGTCACGGCCCACCGGTTCCCGCCCTTGTGCACGAACCGGTCGCTGTAGAACTCCAGCGTCGGGAACCTCTCGACGTCCAGGAAGTCCGCCGATCGCAGATGGTCGTCACGCATCCTCATGTTGGTGTCGATGGACGCCGCGTCGATCACCACGTGCATCGCCGACCGCTCCACCGGATCGGCGACCCGTACCACCCCCGCGAACGACTTGAACTGCCCGTGAATGCGGGCCAGTCCGATGTGCCGCGCGGTGAAGCCGATCGAGGAGTGCGCCGGCTCGACCTCCCAGTCACCGGCATCGGGAAGCTCCGGCGGCCGGGCCACCTGCAGCGTCACGTCCCCGAGCGACGCGAGCGCGTTCTCGGTGACCTGCGTCGTCGCCCGGTAGGGCGTGTAACCCTCCGCCGACACCGCGAGCCGGTACTCCCCTGCGGGCACCGTCGTCACGAACGACCCGTACGGATCCGCCCCGCCGCTGACGACCGGCCGCCCCACAGCGTCCGTCACCGCGAACTCCGCGTGCCGGACCGGCTCGTTGACCGGGTCCAGCACCCGGCAGGCCAGCACCCCCGCACTCGGCGGTGTCGGCACCGCCGCCAGGGGACTCGTCCGGTGCACCCGGTCGGTGCGGCTTGCCCGCCAGCGGCCGATCATCCACGGCTCCTCTGAGTGACTCGAAATCGCCTGTTGATCACTGTTGATCACACGTGCCGAAGACGCATTCGACCACCCATGAGGCTTTCGAGGCAAGACGGGACCACATCACGGGAAACCAGCAGATGTGCTGGTACTACGCCTGAGTAGCCCGGTGTGGCCGGAATTGACTTCTACGCGGGATTTCGCGACACCGGCACCCTGTCGAGCTCGATCCCGAACCGCTCCCGGTACACCCCGAGTACCTCCTCGTCCGTCTCCAGCTCCCTCTCCTCCCGTGTGCCGTCGGCCGCCGTCACCGTGAGCCGGCGCCCGCTGAGCGTGATCCGCCCTCCCTCCTCCGTCACCCGCGAACACACCAGCGACCGCGTGAAATGCGACACCGACGACGTGCTGTGCCACCACGCCCCGGCCACGAAGTCACCCAGCGCCCGAGGACGCACCTCCAGGCGGTACTGCGGTCTGCCGTCCCGGAACACGTCCAGGTCCGCAGCCTCCACCGTGCCGTGCCCACCGCGCACCCCGGCCGCGTCCGGCCCCGCCTCGACGATCCGGAACGTGCCCCCCGGGTCCTCCTGCTTCCCCCGGTCCCCGAACGCCAGCGGAAGGTGGCTGTGCGCCCCGAAACCGACATCGGCCAGCCAGTCACCCCCGTCCACCGTCCGTACCCTCAGCGCGAGATGGTCGTACGGGATCCCGAGCCGCCCCTCGTCCCCGTACACCCGCGCCGCCAGCAGCGCCACGTCGTACCCCAGTGCCGTGAGCAACGCCCCGAAGGAGCCGTTGAGTTCGTAGCAGAACCCGCCCCGCCGCGCGCTCACCACCTTGTCCAGCAGCCGCTTCTCCTCCAGCACGATCTCCTCGCCCAGATGGATCGAGAGGTTCTCGAAGGGCACGGTCTGCAGGTGCCGCAGGTGCAGTTCCCGCAGCGCGTCGACGGTGGGCCACGCCGGGTGCTCGACTCCCAGTCGGCGGAGATAGGCATCAACCTGTGCTGAGTTCATGACTTCAGTCTCGCGCCACCTTCAGCTCGCCGCCCTCTCCGGTGACCGCGAGCGCGCCGTCCCGGTCCGTCCGCAGCACCGTTGCGCCCCCGGCGCGCAGCGCCGCCACCGTGCCCGGCGCCGGGTGCCCGTACGAGTTGTCCTCGCCGCAGGAGATGAGGGCCAGCCGCGGGGCCGCCCGGCGCATGAGGCCCGGGTCCTGGTAGGCCGAGCCGTGGTGGGCGACCTTCAGCACGTCCACGCCCTCCAGCGCCTCGGCCGCCGGCGAGCGTGCCAGTGCCCTCTGCGCCGGGGGCTCCAGATCCCCGAGGAGGAGCAGGCGCAGTCCGGCCGAGCGGACCAGCAGGGCGACGCTGGCGTCGTTCGGCCCCTCCGGCACCGGGTGGGCCGGAAGCACCCCCGGGAGCACCCCCGGCGGCGAGTCCGGCGGCGGGCTCGGGGGCGGCCAGACCACCTGCCAGGACAACTCCCCCGTGCGCCGCTGTTCCCCGACCGCCGCCCGTGTCACGGGAATCCGCCGCGCCGCCGCCAGCCTCCGTACGAACGCGGCCTGGTCCGCGGGCTCCTCCAGCCCCGTCGTCCCGATCGCGCCCACCGCCCGTCCACGCAGCACTCCGGGCAGGCCCGCCACGTGATCGGCGTGGAAGTGGGTGAGCACGATCAACGGGATCCTGCTGATGCCCAGTGAGCGCAGACAGTGGTCGACGAGCCGCGGATCGGGCCCCGCGTCCACCACCACTCCGGCCCCCTCGCCCGCCGCGAGCACCAGGGCGTCACCCTGTCCCACGTCACACATCACCAGCCGCCAGCCGGGCGGCGGCCAGCCCGTCACCACCCTGGTCAGCGGTGGCGGCTGCACCACCACCAGAAGCAACAACACTCCGCAGACCCCGCACCACCAGGGATGCCCGAGCAACCGCCGTCCGACGAGCACCAGGGCCAGGATCACGGCAAGCAGCAGCGCCGCGCCCGTCCAACTGCCCGGCCAGTCCACTCCCCCGCCCGGCAGTGCCGCCCCGGTCCGGGCGATCCGTGCGATCCACTCGGCGGGCCAGTGCGCGCACCACGCCAGGGCCTTGGCCACCGGCATCGCCACCGGCGCCGTCGCCAGTGCCGCGAACCCCAGCACGGTCGCCGGCGCGATGGCGAACTCCGCGAGCAGATTGCACGGCACCGCCACCAGACTCACCCGCGCCGACAGCACGGCGACGACGGGCGCGCACAGGGCCTGCGCCGCTGCGGCGGCGCCCAGGGCTTCAGCCCACCTCGGCGGCACCCCGCGGCGCCGCAGCCCGGCACTCCAGCGCGGCGCGAGCGTGAGCAGGGCACCGGTCGCGACGACGGACAGCAGGAACCCGTAACTCCGCGCCAGCCACGGGTCGTACAGCACCAGCAGCAGAACCGCCGTCGCCAGCGCCGGGATCATCGACCTCCGGCGGCCGGTCGCCAGGGCGAGCAGGGCCACGGCTCCGCAGGCCGCGGCCCGCACCACGCTCGGATCCGGTCTGCACACGACGACGAACCCCAGCGAGAGCACACCGCCGAGCACGGCCGTCCCGCGCAGGGAGATACCGAGCCGGGGCGCGAGCCCCCGCCGCTCGACGTGTTGCGCCAGGCCCGGTGGCCCGAGCAGCAGCGCGAGGAGAATCGTGAAGTTGGCCCCGGAGACGGCCAGGGTGTGCGTGAGATCGGTCTCCTTGAACGCCTCCTCCAGCTCGGGTGTGATCCGCGAGGTGTCCCCGACCACCAGGCCCGGCAACAGCGCCCGGGCGTCCGCGGGCAGCCCGTCGGTCGCCTCGCGCAGCCCCGCACGCAACCGTCCGGCGAGCCGCTGCGGCCCCGAGGGACCTCCCACCACGTCCGGTCCGCCCTGATCCCGCACTCGCAGCACTGCCGCGACCCGGTCGCCGCCCGTCATCGCGGGCGCCAGCCGCGCACCGACCCGCAGCCGCGTCGACGGCAGCAGCCCGAGCCATGGCGACCGCCCCCTTCCACCGGCCACTCGTCCGGGTGGGGCAGGGCCCACGTCCACGATCACCAGCACCGGTGTCCGGGTGGTCACCGTCGTGCCGCCCGCCTCGTGGACGCGCAGCACGTCGGCGTAGATCAGGACGGCCGTCGGAGCCACGCGGTCGCCGCTGACCTCGGGCCGGGTGAGCCGGGGGTCGGACGTGAGCTCGACCTCGGCGGTCACCGTCGCGAACTCCCGCGCCAGGCCCGGTACGGGTCCCCGGCGCAGATCCGCCCCGTGCAGCCCGGCCGAGGCGGCAGCCCCAGCGACACACAGCAGCAGGGCGGCGAGCGTGGCGCGCGGCCATGACGCGGCCCGATGCCTCCGGGCCAAGGGCAGCAGTCCGACGATCACCAGGCAGCCGAGCACGACGCCGAGCACCCACTGGGGCGAGGTGTCCAGCACCAGCGCCGCCGTACCCCAGGCCGCGAGGGCGGGCGGTACGAGCCGCAGGTCCGTCGGGCCCTCCTGGCGTGGACGGGCGGTGCCCAGACGCGTGCCGGAGGACGCGTGCACGGGCGACCGGGCGGGGCGGAGCCCGGGCGCGGCCTCGTCCTGTCGTGCCGGCGGCCCGGGGAGGCTCCTCATGGCCGTACGAGGTCGCGCAGGTCGGCGAAACGGCGGTCGCCGATGCCGTTCACCTCGCGCAGCTCGTCCACGGAACGGAAACCGCCGTGCTGCGTGCGGTGGTCGATGATGTGCTGCGCCAGCACCGGGCCGACGCCCGGCAGGGTGTCGAGCTGTTCCGCGGTGGCCGTGTTGAGGGAGACCGGGGCCGCCGGCGCGGCCGCCCCACCCGCCGCCGCACCGGCCGGGCCACCGGGAGCCGTACCGCCCGCCCCCGGTCCGCCTGCGGGAGCCGGTTCCCCGACGATCACCTGCTCGCCGTCCACGAGGAACCGGGCACGGTTGAGCCCGTCGGTGTTCGTGCCCGGCTTCACCCCGCCCGCCGCGTGCAGCGCGTCCGCCACCCGCGAGCCGGGCGGCAGCCGGTGGATTCCCGGCTCCCGGACCTTGCCGCCGACGTCCACGACGATCTCGCCCGCCCCCGCCTTCACGGACCCGGACGAAGCACCGGATGCACCGGCGGCACCCGGACCGCGCTTCTGTCCGGCCGGTCCGCTCTCCAGCCGCTCCCCGTACGGCACCGCCGCCCGCACCACCTCCGGCGGCCGCACGGACTGCGTCCGTCCCGTCCAGAAGTGCTGCACGGCGAATGCCGCCGCGACGACGAGCACCACCGTCAGGGCCAGCACACTCCGCCGCTCCAGACCGCACCTGGCCTGCACCCACAGCGGCATGCGCTCCCGCAGCGCCAGGCCGGCCCGCTCCCGCCAGACTCCCTGCACGGCGCCGCCGCCCCCGCCCGCCGGCTCGCCAAGGATGCCCACGGGCTGCGTGACGGTCTCCTGACCACCAAGCCGCCGCCGGTTCTCCTCACCCTCGCCGGAACCCGGCGGCCCCTGCCCCGACTCCCGGTGCCCCAGGGCCCGCTCGACCGGATCGGCCCGCCCTGGATGCCCTACCGGCCCGGTGTGGTCGCCGAACAACACCCCTGCGCGCCGCCGAAGTTCCTCCGCCGAGGCATGCCGCTGCCGGGTCCGCCCGCGCGCGACCGGCGGGCGCCGGTGAGGACGGACGCGCCCGTCGGACGCCGGCCCACGGCCCGGCCCACTGGTCGCGGTCGCTGTGCGTGAACGTGATCGAAGTGCCATGCGACGAGGATCGGCCACCTCGCCCCACCCGCGATGATCTTGGTCAAATCCCGGGGACAAGGCCCCGGTTGTGGACAACTCCGTCACTCACACGGGCGGCCGGAGTCCCACAGCAACGTTCACCGGGGCGAAACCACGACCCCCAGCAGCCCGGGCCCCGTGTGGGCCCCGATCACCGCCCCGACCTCGCTGACATGCAGATCGGCCAGCCCGGACACCCGTGTCCGCAATCGGTCGGCGAGCGCCGACGCCCGGTCCGGGGCGGAGAGATGGTGGACGGCGACATCCACCGGGGCGCTGCCCGCACGGTCGGCCGCGATCTCCTCGAGGCGGGCGATCGCCTTGGACGCGGTCCGCACCTTCTCCAACGGTTCGATACGGCCGTCGGCCAGTTGCAGCAGCGGCTTCACCGCGAGCGCCGAGCCCAGCAGCGCCTGCGCGGCACCGATACGGCCGCCGCGCCGCAGGTAGTCGAGGGTGTCGACGTAGAAGTAGGCAGAGGTGCCCGCGGCTCTCTTCTCCGCTGCTGCCACGGCCTCGTCGACCGTCCCGCCCGACTCCGCTGCCTCCGCCGCGGAGAGCGCGCAGAAGCCGAGCGCCATCGCGATCATGCCGGTGTCCACCACCCGCACCGGCACCGGTGCCTGCCGTGCGGCCACGACGGCCGCGTCGTACGTGCCGGACAGTTCGGCGGAGAGGTGGAGGGAGACGATGCCGGTGGCGCCGGACTCGGCGACCTTGCGGTAGGTCTCCTCGAAAACCGCGGGAGCGGGCCGCGACGTCGTCACGGAGCGCCGCTTCTGCAAAGCCTGGGCGAGGGCACGGGTCGAGATCTCGGTGCCCTCCTCCAGCGCCCGGTCACCGAGGACCACCGTCAGCGGTACCGCTGTGATGCCGTGACGCTCCATCGTCCGGGTCGGCAGGTAGGCCGTTGAATCGGTGACGATCGCGACATGGCGGGACATGAGCTGGAGGTTACCTGCCGTAGCGCTCGTGTGGCAGCCCCGGCCCTGCGCCCTGCGGCGCGAGTGGCCGGTTCAAGTGGTGCTCTCGGGACGGGGCTTCTTCTGCCAGGGGTGGGTCAGGCGTGGTCCCGGCGGCGTGATGGCGGGCCGTGCCGGTTCCTGCGCCGGGCCCGGCTGCGCGCTGTCCGGCCAGGTCTGCCCGGCCGCGCCGGCGTCGGCGGCGGGCGCCTCGGGCCACGGCGCCGCGGGCTGCGACGGCGAGCCGGGCTGCCGGGACGACGAGGGCTGCTGCGAGGACGCGGGCTGCTGCGAGGACGCGGACTGCGGCTCCGGCCCCGTCCAGTGCCGCAGTGCGCCGGACTCCAGGTCGATCTGGGCACTGAGCGTGTCCAGGTCGTCGTCGGCGAAGCGGCGGGCCCGGTCGCGGGCCGCCCAGCGCAGCGAGTCCGCCGAGTGCGTGATGCGTTCGGTGCGCTCGCGCAGCCCGGGCAGCCGCTCGGTGAGGGCGGCGCGGTCCGGCTCGGACTCCAGGCGCTTGAGCTCGCCGTCCAGCTCGTGTCCGAGCGCGCTGAGCCGTTCGAAGAGGCCCACCGACTCCTTCAGGGACTCGTCCTCCGCGACGGTCGCGTGCAAGGCCTCCTGGGTGGCGCGCATCGAGGTGCGCAGCTTCAACCGGAGCTGGGCGAGTTCGCCCGCGGCGCCGGGCTGGGCGAAGGACTTGGCGCGCAGTGTGTGGTCCTCGACCGTGCGGCGGGCCTGGGTGATGCCGCGGTCCACGCCACGCTTGGCGGCGCCGACCGCCTTCACGGTGGCGTACGCCCCGAGCCCGAGAAAGAGCACGAAGAGCAGGGCGAAGACTGCGATCACTGCTTCCACAAGGGCTCCTCCTCAGGACGTCACGGCGCCTCGCGTCGCTCTTCCACGGTAAACGCAACAGGCAGGTCCGGAGTTCCAGAAAGACCCCGAACCTGCCCGTAGGGGACCACCCCGAGAGCGGTCCGTACGTCCTGGCGGCTACGCCGGAACGATGTTCACCAGCTTCGGCGCGCGCACGATCACCTTCCGGATCCCGGCGCCGCCCAGCGCGGCGACGACCTTCTCGTCCGCCAGCGCGACCTTCTCCAGTTCGTCGTCGGAGATCGACGGCGCGACCTCCAGCCGCGCCTTGACCTTGCCCTTGATCTGCACGACACAGGTCACGGTCTCGTCGACCACGTACGCCGGGTCGGCCACCGGGAAGTCCCGGTGCACCACCGAGTCCGTGTGCCCCAGCCTGCGCCACAGCTCCTCGGCGATGTGCGGGGCCAGCGGCGCGACCATCAGCACCAGCGGCTCGGCGACGGAGCGCGGCACTGCGCCGCCGGCCTTGGTCAGGTGGTTGTTCAGCTCGGTGACCTTGGCGATGGCGGTGTTGAACCGCATGCCCTCCAGGTCGCCGCGGACCCCGTCGATCGCCTTGTGCAGGGCACGCAGCGTCTCCTCGTCCGGTTCGGCGTCGACCACGGTCACCTCGCCGGTGGCCTCGTCGACGATGTTGCGCCACAGCCGCTGCAGCAGCCGGAACTGGCCGACCACCGCGCGCGTGTCCCAGGGACGGGAGACGTCCAGCGGGCCCATGGCCATCTCGTACAGGCGCAGTGTGTCGGCTCCGTACTCGGCGCAGATCTCGTCCGGAGTGACCGCGTTCTTCAGGGACTTGCCCATCTTGCCCAGCAGCCGGGAGACCTTCTCGCCCTGGTACCAGTAGGCACCGTCGCGCTCCTCCACCTCGGCGGCCGGCACCGCGATGCCGCGGCTGTCGCGGTAGACGTAGGCCTGGATCATGCCCTGGTTGAACAGCTTGTGGAACGGCTCGGCGGACGAGACGTGTCCCAGGTCGTACAGGACCTTGGACCAGAAGCGCGCGTACAGCAAGTGCAGCACGGCGTGCTCGGCGCCGCCGACGTACAGGTCGACACCGCCGTGCGGCCGGTCCTCGCGCGGTCCCATCCAGTACTGCTCGATCTCGGGGTCGACCAGCTTCTCGGAGTTGTGCGGGTCCAGGTAGCGCAGCTCGTACCAGCAGGAACCGGCCCAGTTGGGCATGGTGTTGGTCTCGCGCCGGTACGCGCGCGGGCCCCGGCCGTCGCCCAGGTCCAGGGTGACGTTGACCCAGTCCTCGTTGCGCGACAGCGGCGTCTCGGGCTGGGTGTCGGCGTCGTCCGGGTCGAAGGTGCGCGGCGAGTAGTCCTCGACCTCGGGCAGCTCCAGGGGCAGCATCGACTCGGGCAGCGCATGGGCGATGCCGTCCTCGTCGTAGACGATCGGGAAGGGCTCGCCCCAGTAGCGCTGGCGGCTGAACAGCCAGTCACGCAGCCGGAAGTTGACGGTGCCCTCGCCGACGCCCTCGGCCTCCAGCCACTCGGTGATGCGCGCCTTGGCCTCGACGACGCCCAGGCCGTCCAGGGACACGCCGGTGCCGGAGGAGTTCACGATCTTCGCGTCGTAGGAGGCGAAGGCGTCGTCCCACGTGGACGTGTCGGTGCCGCGGCCGTCGGTCGGCTCGACCACGCAGCGGATCGGCAGCTCGAAGGCCCGGGCGAAGGCGAAGTCGCGCGTGTCATGGGCCGGCACGGCCATGATCGCGCCGGTGCCGTAGCCCATCAGCACGTAGTCGGCGATGAAGACCGGGACCTGCTCGCCGTTGACCGGGTTGGTCGCGTACGCGCCGATGAAGACGCCGGTCTTGTCCTTGGCCTCGGCCTGCCGCTCGACGTCGGACTTCGAGGCGGCCTGGGCGCGGTAGGCGGCGACGGCCTCACCGGGGGTCGCGTGGCCGCCGGTCCACACCTCGTGGGTGCCCTCCGGCCAGGCGGCCGGGGTGAACTTCTCCACCAGCGGGTGCTCGGGCGCCAGCACCATGTAGGTGGCGCCGAACAGGGTGTCCGGGCGGGTGGTGAAGACGGTGATGCGCTCGCCGTCGATGGGGAAGTCGACGCGTGCGCCCTCGGAGCGGCCGATCCAGTTGCGCTGCTGCAGCTTGATGGCCTCGGGCCAGTCCAGCGCGTCCAGGTCCTCCAGCAGCCGGTCGGCGTAGGCCGTGATGCGCATGTTCCACTGGCGCAGCTTGGCCTTGAAGACCGGGAAGTTGCCGCGTTCGGAACGGCCCTCGGCGGTGACCTCCTCGTTGGCCAGCACGGTGCCCAGTCCCGGGCACCAGTTGACCGGCGCGTCGGAGGCGTAGGCCAGCCGGAACTCGCCCAGGACGTCGGCCTTCTCGGCGGCGCTCAGCTCGCTCCACGCGCGCGTGTGCCCCGGTACGGGCCGCTCACCGGACTCGAACTCGGCGACCAGTTCGGCGATCGGGCGGGCGCGGCGGGCGTCGTGGTCGTACCAGGAGTTGAAGATCTGCAGGAAGATCCACTGGGTCCACTTGTAGTAGTCCGGGTCGATCGTGGCGAACGACCGGCGCTTGTCGTGGCCCAGGCCCAGCCGGCGCAGCTGGGACTTCATGTTCTCCATGTTGGCCTCGGTGGACACGCGCGGGTGCGTGCCGGTCTGCACCGCGTACTGCTCGGCGGGCAGGCCGAAGGCGTCGAAGCCCAGGGTGTGCAGGACGTTGTGGCCGGTCATCCGCTGGAAGCGCGCGAACACGTCCGTGGCGATGTAGCCCAGGGGGTGGCCGACGTGCAGGCCGGCACCGGAGGGGTACGGGAACATGTCCATGATGAACTTCTTGGGGCGGTCGACGATCTCCCGGTCACCGGCCAGGTCGCCCTTGGGGTTGGGCGCGGCGTAGGTGCCGTCGGTGTCCCAGAAGTCCTGCCAGCGTGCCTCGATCTCGGCAGCCATGGCGGCCGTGTAGCGGTGCGGCGCCGCCACCTCGGAGGTGGCGGCGGGGTTCGTCTCGCTCATGATCCTCAAAGCTCCATCGATCGTCTCTGCCTGCGGCTGTCTGGTTCGAGAAACGAAAAATCCCCTCACACAGGAGGGGACGCCGCGCCGATGCCGGCCACTCGACTACTCCGGTGGCCGGGACTGATCAGCGCGGCCCGCTAAGCAGAAGGCGTACGGCACGCATGGCGCTAGGGTACCGCAGGCCCTCAGCGTGCCGCGACGCACTTCCGAGGGCCGTCCCGCCGCCCGAAAAGCTGAATCTTGGTCAATAGTTACTTCGCGTAACAGCCGCTAAGGGACATCGCAACAGCCATATTGTCCTTTGGTAACAACGCAATAACTCAAACCTCGTACTGATCGGTATGACTCCGCTTAGAGTTCGGCAGCGGGACCGCTGCTTTCCCGAACCGCTCGGAGTTGCCCCCATGAACCCTCATCGCAGTAACACCTCCCTACCCCCGGTCGCCGGGACGCGGGGAGGCCGGTCGTGAACCCCTACGACTCCACGGCAGACGACTCGTTCGCCGAGTTCCTCAACTTCGGTGCGGGCGTGCTGTCCCTCGTGTGTCTGACATGCTCGGTGATCTGGGGGCTGGTCGCCCAGGACCGGGTCCTGCTCGACACCCGCCGCCGCATCCTGGCCCAGGCCGTGCACCGGACCACTGCCGTCGCCTCGATCGTCTTCCTGCTGGTGCACATCGGGGTGAAGCTGGCGCTGGCCCACACCTCGTGGATCGCCGCGGTGATCCCCTTCGGGCTGGTGTTCACCGACGAGGAGCTGGTCGGAGGCAGGTCGTTCCTGATCGGCCTGGGCACCCTGGCGGGCATGCTCATGATCTTCGTGGGCATCACCGGCGTGCTGCGCAACCGCTTCGCGTCCCCCGCGCCCGTCGCGGCCCGCTGGCGGGCCATGCACATGCTGGCCTATCCGGCCTGGTGCGCCGCCCTGGTCCACGGCCTCTACGCGGGTCGCTCGGCCAAGCCGATCTTCGTCATCCTGTACTGCCTGTCCCTGGCCGGCGTGGCCGGAGCGCTCGCCCTGCGCGCGGCTCCGCGCCCGGTCAAGCGCCGGGTCGCCGACAAGATCGCCTCGATGATCGGACCCGGTGAGGGCCTGGGCCGCAGGGACCTGGAGGAGAGCCGGGCCCGGGCGGGCGGCGGCTTCGCGCCCCCCGACCGGGAGGGCCGGGGCTCGTCGGCGCGCCCCGCGGCGTCCCCGTCGGGGCCGCTGTACGAGAAGGCGGAACGCCCTGCGGCCAAGGAGCCGGCGAACGGCTTCGCCGCCGCCTACCGGGCCGTCTCGGGCCCTCCCCAGGGCCGCCAGGCCTACGCGCCCGGGTCGACCACCAGCATGCAGCTGCCGCTGGACATGCAGCCCACCGAGGCCATCCCGACCGTGGACGGCCCCTCCAGCACCTCGGGCAACTGGCCGATCCCGTCCCCGCCACCGGTCGGCGAGGCCCCGCCGTCCGCCTACGACCCGCTCCAGGACACGGGCTTCAACATCCCGCCCTACGACCCCCTCCAGGACACCGGACAAAGCATCCCGGCCTACGGCAATCCAGGCACCGCCGGTTACGGATCGAGTGACGTGTACGACACGGGTGAGACGAACGCCGCCTTCAACACGTACTACCCGAACGACACGTACAACAGCGGTCCCGCCACTGACACAAACCCCGGTGCGTCCTACGACTTCGACGCACCGGGATCGGGCGAACCTTGGAACACGCCTTCCGGAGGCTTTAAGTGAACGAGGCCCTGCCCGACGTACCCGAAGTCCGCGTGGTCGGCCTTCCCCAGCTCACGTCGGGCTTCGACCTTGTCGATCGGCTCGATCTGCCCATGCACCTCAAGGTGCACGGGCCGCTCGAGCCGATGGGCGGTGAGCAGCTCGCGCAGCTCGCCGAACGCATCAACCTGAAGGGCCGCGGCGGCGCGGGCTTCCCCTTCCACAAGAAGCTGCGCTCGGTCGCCGAAGCGGCGATCAAGCGCGGCGTCCGGCCGGTCGTCGTGGTGAACGGAAGCGAGGACGAGCCGGCCTGCCGCAAGGACACGGTGCTGATCAACCGTGCCCCGCATCTGATCCTGGACGGCGCGCTGCTGTGCGCCGAGGCCCTGGGTGCCCGCACGCTCGTGGTGGGGGTCACCCGTGAGTCGACCCAGCGCTCCATGGAGGCCGCGCTCGCCGAACGCGGCCTCAACAACGGCCGTCGGTCGGCACTACGCGCGCGTGTCCAGCGCAATCCGGTCCGCATGGTCACCGGTGCCGCCGCGTCGCTGATCCGCTCGATCGACGGCGGCCCGGCCATCCCGCCCGGCCGCAAGGTCAGCGCCTCGCAGAACGGCGTCGGCGGCGCACCCACCCTGCTCTCCAACGCCGAGACCTTCGCCCAGCTGGCGATCGCCGCCCGCATCGGCCCCGAGCGCTACGGCAACACCGGCCTGTACGACGAGCCGGGCACCGTCATGCTCACGGTCTCCGGCGCGGTCGCCCGCCCCATGGTGATCGAGGTCCCGACGGGTGTGCCGCTGCGCTACGTCCTGCAGCTCGCCGGCGCTCCGCCGGTACCGCAGGGCGTGCTCACCGGCGGCTACCACGGCAAGTGGATCGACGCGGCGACGGTCAACGAGGCGATCGTCTCCCGCAACTCACTGGACGCGGTGGGCGGTGCGCTCGGCGCCGGCGCGATCCTGCCGATCACTCAGGACACCTGCCCGCTGGGCGAGTCGCTGCGGGTGGCGCAGTGGCTGGCCGAGGAGAGCGCGGGCCAGTGCGGCCCCTGCTACCTCGGCCTGCCCGCCGCCGCGCGCGGCCTGGAGGACATCCTCAACGGCGGCGGACCGGCCGCCCTGGAGGCGCTCAAGCAGGTCGCCAAGACCGTGAAGCGGCGCGGCGCGTGCTCGCACCCGGACGGCTCGGCGATGTTCCTGGAGTCGACCATCAAGGCGTTCACGGACGACCTGGCCGCCCATGTCCTCGGCAACGGCTGCGGACGGCCCGTGGAGGGCGTTCTGCCGCTCTTCGAGGGGGGCAGGGCCCCGACGGGCATCCCCGGCGGCGGCGAGTCCGAGGAGAACGGCCCGAGCCGCCAGAAGATCTACGTCGACTGGACGCTGTGCCGGGGCCACGGCCTGTGCGCGGACATCCTCCCCGAGGTGTTCCAGCTGGGCGCCGACGGCTTCCCGACCGTGGCGCAGGCGCAGGTACCGCGGTACGCCGAGGCCAAGGCTCTACGCGCGGTGCGCCGTTGCCCGGCGCTGGCGCTGCGCATCGAGGAGTCGGGCGCACCGGGCGCGCCGTCCCGCAACCTCCCGGTCCTCTCCCAGGGCCGCGGCCGCCGCGCTCTCGGCCGCTGAGCGGACGCACCGGCGGGCTTCCCTCCAGGGGAGCCCGCCGTTCGCATACGCGCGACAAGCACGACAAGAAGGCGGGCCATCCGATCGGATGGCCCGCCTTCTCATCTGCTGTGGAGCTAAGGAGAATTGAACTCCTGACCTCCTGCATGCCATGCAGGCGCTCTACCAACTGAGCTATAGCCCCTTGCCGCGCTCCGCCCGGTTTCCCCGGCGGCGACGCCAACATTACTGGCCCTGCGGGCCCAACACCAAATCGGTTTCACCTTGCCCGATATGACTGTTATGTCGATCCCGAGACTTCGAGCGTCAGGCCGTGACGAACGAATAGAACCGCTTGAGCGTGCAGTGCTCCTCCAGGAGCCGGCCGTAGATCGGTTCGCCCTCCAACTCGCGGTACGTCTCGATCGGGTCGCCTTTTATGATCAGCGCCCGCGCGCATTCCTCGCACCAGTACTGGTAGTCGGGATTGATCGGTTCCATGTCGCGGACGATCGGAGTCCCACTGCCGCACCAGTCGCACTTCCGCCTGTGTGCACCCATCGATCAGCTCCAGCTGTGGCCGCAGGCCGTGCACACGTAGGAAATCCCGCCGTTGTCGCCGAGCATCTGGGCCACGTGCGCGGAACCGCAGGAAGGGCAGCTGAGCCGGGTGGACATGTCCCGTGTGAACGCTGCTTCGAGGAGGTGGTCGACCTCCTCGAGGATGCTCGCAGGCATCGCTACTCCTCCCGTCGGGCCGCGCCCCCTTCCGGCCGTTTGATTCTGCCACGGCCGGGCCAATACGGTCAGCGACGCCTCAGTACCAGTCCGGACACGCCACCCGGCGGGGCCGTAGAGGTATACGCCTCAGCGAGCCCGAGTGACTCAAGCCGGAGCACGAAAAATCCCGCCCCCACACCGGGAACGGGATCTTGACGTGGAGCTAAGGAGAATTGAACTCCTGACCTCCTGCATGCCATGCAGGCGCTCTACCAACTGAGCTATAGCCCCTCACACGCGGCGGAGCCGCATGTTGTTCTGTTGCCCCGCTGGCGGGGCGAACAAGAAGAACTTTAGCCTGCGACCTGCCGGAAAGTGAAATCCGGGGTCAGTCGTCGTCGCCGAGCACCGCTTCCGGCAGGGTGCCGGCGTTGTGCTCCAGCAGACGCCAGCCGCGGGCGCCTTCACCGAGGACGGACCAGCAGCAGTTGGAGAGTCCACCGAGGCTCTCCCAGTGGCGGGGGTCCAGGCCGAGGAGGCGGCCAATGGTGGTGCGGATCGTGCCGCCGTGGCTGACCACGACGAGCGTGCCGTCGTCCGGGAGCTTCTCGGCGTGCCGCAGCACCACGGGCGCGGCGCGGTCGGCGACCTCGGTCTCCAGTTCGCCGCCGCCGCGGCGGACGGGCTCGCCGCGCTTCCACGCGGCGTACTCCTCGCCGTACCGGGCGATGATCTCGTCGTGCGTCAGCCCCTGCCAGACGCCCGCGTAGGTCTCCCGCAGCCCCTCGTCGTGGGTGACGTCGAGGCCGGTGAGCG
The DNA here is from genome assembly GCF_055606225.1 of Streptomyces sp. NPDC037100. Lineage (NCBI taxonomy): Bacteria > Bacillati > Actinomycetota > Actinomycetes > Kitasatosporales > Streptomycetaceae > Streptomyces > Streptomyces sp. NPDC037100. The sequence goes on from NZ_JBVJSX010000001.1 coordinate 578,842, forward strand.
TGGCGAGCTCGGCGGCCGTGGCCGCCGCGCGCCGCAGGTCGGAGGCGACCATGGCGTCCGGCTTCAGGGAGGCGAGCAGCCGGGCGGCGCGGCGGGCCTGGGCGACGCCGGTCTCGGTCAGCTCGACGTCCGTGCTGCCCTGGAAGCGGCGCTCGACGTTCCACGAGGTCTGGCCGTGCCGCCAGAGGATGATGCGACGGCCACGGCCCTTCCCGGCGGACGCATCACTGGAGGGGGTCACCGCCAGTCACCGTCCAGTTCCGCCTCCTCCTCGGCCGCGCGCAGCTTGGCGTGCTCCTCGGCCTTGCCCCGGGTGGCCTTGGCCTCCTCGGGCAGCTCCAGTTCGGGGCAGTCCTTCCACAGCCGCTCCAGGGCGTAGAAGACGCGCTCCTCGCTGTGCTGGACGTGGACGACGATGTCGACGTAGTCGAGCAGGACCCAGCGGGCCTCGCGGTCGCCCTCCCGGCGCACCGGCTTCGCGTCGAGTTCCTTCGAGAGGCGCTCCTCGATCGCGTCGACGATCGCCTTGACCTGGCGGTCGTTGGGTGCGGAGGCCAGCAGGAAGGCGTCCGTGATGGACAGCACGTCACTGACGTCGTAGGCGACGATGTCGTGGGCCAGCTTGTCGGCGGCCGCCTGGGCGGCGGTGTTGATCAGCTCGTGAGAGCGGTCGGTCACGGTCACTGCATGGCTTTCGGTCGGCGGACACTTGACACCCAAGGGTCTCACGGACCGCCGCGGGCCCCCCACGCGATAACGGCGATCGCATGGGGAGCGCGCTCCCGCCGCCCAGCCGGCGGACGGCTCGTAGTCCTGGCCGAGGAGCACGGAGACGTCGGCGCTCGCCGTCTGGCCGGCGGACGGCTCGTAGTCCTGCCCGAGGACCACGGAGACGTCGGCGCTCGCCGTCTGGCCGGCGGACGGCTCGTAGTCCTGGCCGAGGACCACGGAGACGTCGGCGCTCGCCGTCTAGCCGGCGGACGGCTCGTAGTCCTGGCCGAGGACCACGGAGACGTCGGCGCTCGCGGAGATCTTGCCCTTGGTGACGGAGCCCGCGGGCAGGCCCAGGGTCTTGGCGACCTCGGCGGCGTTCGCCTTGTCGGCGGCGTCGGCGTACACGACCTCGGAGGCGGCCCGGGCGGCGGCGGTGCCGCTCTCCAGGAAGGTGAAGCCGCCGTTGAGGAGCACGACGCGGGCCTTCTCGGTGTTGTCCTTGACGCCGGTGGCGTTCTGGACGGCGACGCTGACGGCGGCGTCCTTGTCGGGGCTCTTGGCGGTGCCGCCGAGGACGTTCTTGACGACCCCCGCGCTCGCCTGGGCGCTGAGCGTGCCGTCGTTCTGGACCGGCAGCAGATCGGTTTTGACGTCGCCGCCCTTGGCGAGGTCGGAGAGCCCGGCGAGGAAAGTGCCGAGGTCCTTGTCGGTGAGGGACGGGTCGAGGATCTGGGCGAGCGTCTGGATGGTGGTCGTGGCGGCCTGCGGGTCGGAGGACATCTTGCGCAGGACGCCCTGCATGACCTGCCCGAAACGCTCCAGCTGGGCGTTCTGGGCCTCACCGGGAGCGCGGTAGGTGGCGTAGGCGACCGCCATCTTGCCGCTGAGCGTCTGGTCCTGGCCCTTGTTGACCAGGGGGGCCTCGCCCTTCTTCTTGGCGGCGGGGTCGGGGACGTCGGCGTCGGTGTCGACGTCGATGTTGCCGACCAGGTCGACGAGGTTCTGCAGGTAGGGGGTGTCCAGGCGCCAGGTGCCCTCGATGTCGGTGCCGAGGACCGTGTCGAGCGCGTCGCGGGTGCCGTCGGAGCCGTCGTCCTCGACCGACTTGGCGAGCGTCGTCGTGGTGCCGTCGTCGCTGGTCAGGGCGAGGGAGTTGGGCAGCAGGACGGTGGTGCCCCGCTGGGTGGTGGTGTTGTCGACGAGGAGGGCCGTGGAGGTGCCGCCGCCCTTGGTGTCGTGCAGGTGGACGACGATCACGTCGCGCTTCTGGGCACCCGCGGCCGTCGCCGTGCCGGCCTTGGAGTCCTCGGAGGACAGGCCGGGCAGCTTCCCCGCGTACCAGAGCCAGCCGACGCCGCCGGCGGCGACGAGCGCGAGGACGACCCCCAGGGCGACGATCCGGCTGCGGGCCCGGCGCCGGGCCTCCTCGCGGCGTTCGGTTCGGTTCTCGGTGAACTTGAGCCAGTCGATGACGTCTTCGGAGTTGGTGTCCGGTTCCTCGACGAAGGCGAACTGCTCGGTGTGGTAATCCCGTTGCGGCTCGGCGGGAGTGTCCCGGTCGTGGGCCGGGCCGGCCTGCTGCGGGATGTGGGCGGTCTGCTGGGCCGGCTGTTCCGCGACGCGGGGCTGCCGGCCGGTGGAGCCGGCGGCGGTGGCCTGGCCGTAGGGGTCGTGCGGGGCGCCCTGCGCGGGTCCGCCCTGTTGCGGGGCGGTGCCGTACGGATCGTAGGAGCCGTAGTCGGAGGCGGGCTCGCCCGTGCCGTGGCCGTACGCGGACGGAGGCTGCTGCGCCGCTTGCGCGTACGGGTCGTAGCCGTAGCCCTGCTGGTACTGCTGGGCGTACGGGTCGTACGTCTGCTGCTGGGTCTGGACCTGCCGGTAGACCGGCCGGCCGTACTCGTCGTAGCCGACGAGCTCGTACTGGTCGGCGCCGTGGTCCGCGGCCCCCGCGTCGTATCGGTCGTTCACCGGTGCCCCTCTCGGCTCACTCGCCGCGGTACAGCTCGCGCTTGTCGATATAGCGCACGACGCCGTCCGGCACCAGGTACCAGATCGGATCGCCCTTGGCGACTCTCGCGCGGCAGTCGGTGGAGGAGATCGCCAGGGCGGGAACCTCCACCAGCGAGACACCGCCCTCCGGGAGTCCGGAATCGTCCAGCTGGTGGCCCGGCCGGGTGGCCCCGATGAAGTGCGCCAGGGAGAACAGCTCCTCGCTGTCCCGCCAGGTGAGGATCTGGGCGAGCGCGTCGGCGCCGGTGATGAAGAACAGGTCCGTGTCGGGGTTGAGCGCGCGCAGGTCGCGCAAGGTGTCCACGGTGTAGGTGGGACCGCCCCGGTCGATGTCGATGCGGCTCACGGAGAACTGCGGGTTCTCGGCGGTCGCGATGACCGTCATCAGGTAGCGGTCCTCGGCCGGGGAGACGCTGCGGTGGCTCTTCTGCCAGGGCTGGCCGGTCGGGACGAAGACCACCTCGTCGAGGTGGAACGCCGCGGCGACCTCGCTGGCCGCCACCAGGTGCCCGTGGTGGATCGGGTCGAAGGTGCCGCCCATGACGCCGAGCCGGCGCTTGCCGGGCCGTGAAGGCCCCTCACCGGTGCCGTCGGTGCGGGGGGCCGTCGCGGAGGCACGGCGGGGCTCCGAGTGTCGCTCGGTGCCGCTCGCCGTCTCCTGTGCCGGGTCGTGCGGCGTCTCGTTCGCCGGACCGGTAGGCATGTCCTGCTCTCCCATGCGTGCAGACCCTACCGGCCCTGCCTGAGGGCTCCGGCCGCCCCCGTGGTCCCCCGGGCATCCTCGGCGGGATGCCCCGCCGGTCTCAGCGGTCGCGGTTGAAGCGGGTGGTGATCCACAGCAGGAGCAGCAGGACGAAGAGCGCGCCGCCGCCGGTGAGGTAGGGGCTGAGGCTCTCGTGGTTTCCGCCGTGCTCCTCGCCCTCGGCGGCGAGGGTGACCAACTGGGCAGCGGTGCTGTGGAAGCTCATCTTCGGCAGGACCTATCGCGTGTGGGCGGGTTAAAGACGTCGGCTCATCGTAAGCGGGCGCCCGTCGCGCGATCACCCCGACTCCGCCTGTTCGTCCCGCGGGCGCTGCCACGTGCCGCCGCCGGGCCCGGCCCCGAAGCCCGGCGGGGAACCTTCGCGTGGCCTCAGTCGTCCTTCCGTCTGTAGCCACGCAGCAGGAACCACGCGGTCAGCGCACAGCCCAGGATCATCACGATCAGCACGATCCGCAGCAACCCCGGCCCCTCCCCCTCGGCGGCGCTCGCGGCCTCGGCGAGCCAGGCGGTCGCGGGGTGGTGGTCCATGGCGGTGGTCTCCTTCGCTGTACTGCCCGACCACCGTAACTCCGCCTAGGCTGGGCTCTGCCTCGGGGAAGCAAAAGGCCGCACAAAGGGCCGCAAAGGTCACACCAGACGCATGGGGGAAGACATGTCCGACGGCCACGAGCACCACGGGCACGAGCGAGTGCCGAGCAGGCAGCGCAGGCGCTTCCCCGGGATCTCCTCGCGTACGTACGAGCACCCGGCCGACCGTTCCGCTCTGGTGGCACTGCGCAAGCTGAGCGGTTTCGACACGGTGTTCAAGGCGCTCAGCGGTCTGCTGCCCGAGCGCAGTCTGCGGCTGCTGTTCCTGTCCGACTCGGTGCGGGTCTCGGACCAGCAGTTCGCCCATCTGAACGTGATGCTGCGGGACGCCTGCTACATCCTGGACCTGGAGAAGGTCCCGCCGATGTACGTGAACCAGGACCCGCAGCCGAACGCGATGTGCATCGGCCTGGACGAGCCGATCATCGTCGTCACGACCGGTCTCGTCGAGCTGCTGGACGAGGAGGAGATGCGGGCGGTCGTCGGGCACGAGGTCGGGCACGCGCTGTCCGGGCACTCCGTCTACCGGACGATCCTGCTGTTCCTGACGAGCCTCGCCGTCCGGGTCGCCTGGATCCCCCTGGGCAATCTCGCGATCATGGCGATCGTGACCGGGCTGCGGGAGTGGTTCCGCAAGTCGGAGCTGTCCGCGGACCGCGCGGGCCTGCTGGTCGGGCAGGACCTGCAGGCCTCGATGCGGGGTCTGATGAAGATCGCGGGCGGCAACCACCTGCACGAGATGAACGTGGACGCGTTCCTGGCCCAGGCCGAGGAGTACGAGGCCGGGGGCGACCTGCGGGACTCCGTACTGAAGATCCTGAACGTGCTGCCCCGCTCCCACCCCTTCACCACCGTGCGGGCGGCCGAGCTGAAGAAGTGGGCGGAGTCGCGGGACTTCCAGCGGATCATGGACGGCCACTACGCGCGGCGGGACGAGGACAAGGACACCTCGGTCCGGGACTCCTGGCGGGATTCGGCGAACCACTACACCTCCCACGTGAAGAGCTCCAAGGACCCGCTGATGAAGCTGGTCACGGACCTCGCGGGCGGCGCGGGCGACCTGGGCGACCGGGTCCGCCGCGGCTTCAACGGCTTCACGACCGCGCCCCCCAAGCCTCCTCAGGGGCCGGAGACGGACCCGTCGGACCCGTCGGACCCGTCGGGTGACGACCGGCCGCCGCGCGACGAAAGCTAGCCGCCACAAGGCCGCCCACCGGCCCGTCGGCCCTCTCGGGTGCCCCTCACGCCTTCGGCTGCGCGCTCGTCGCCAGAGTGCCGCACAGGGCCGTCGCGCCGCCCGTGGCGTAGGGGTCGGTGCCCGCGGGGCCGCCCTCCTTGGCCGTCTGGCCGGCCAGGAGGGGCCGGAGGTGGTTCGTGGAGTCCTCGGCGCAGGAGAGGGGGCCGGCCTGGACGTAGGAGACCAGAAGCTGGGCCTGGTGCAGCCGCAGGTCCTCGCGGTCGAAGCGGAAGTGCAGCTCACGCCGGAGGGTGAAGAGGGACACGTCGTCCTTGTCACCGGCCCCGGCCGCCCGCAGCGCGTACACGAACGTGTGGTCGGCGGTGACCTCCAGCGTCGACGCGTTGGCCTCGGCGGCCTGCAGCGTGCCCTGGACCCGGACCTTCCGGTCGGCGAGCTCGGCGCGTGAGGGGTCGAAGCGCACCAGCCAGCCGGTGGGCGCGTGGCGTCCGTCTGCGGTGGGGCGGGCGAAGCTCTGGTCGAACTGGTCCAGTTGGTCGGGGTCGAGCAGCACGCGGACGGCGCGCACCTCACCGCCCGTGAGGACCTCGGGGTCCAGGGCCGAGCGGACGATGTAGTCCTTGGCGGTGGTCAGGGCGCTCACGACCTGGCTGTCCGAGAAGTGCGCGGTGCGCCGCGAGGCGGGCAGGGGCACTCCCTCCGCGCCGGTCCGGAACTGTGCGGCGGGGCTGTGCTCGTACAGGTAGGCGGGATCTGCCGTGCCGGGCACCTTGCCCTCGGGGGCGAGCGGGATGACGGTCATCCGCAGGGGCTCGACGGCCTCCCGGGCGGCGGGCGCCTGGTAGGGGTGCCGGACGCCCATGTAGATCGCGGTGCCGAAGGCGACGGCGATCAGCAGGACGAGGACCAGGGCCTGCCGGGACAGGCCCCGGCGCAGCGGCGGGCGGCGTCGGACTGCGGGGGCGTGGTCGGCGATGCGCTCCTGCGCGGAGAACTCCTGGAGGCGGGCAGCACGGACGAACGACTCGTCGAACACGACGGATCGGTACTCGTCCTCTCCACCTCCGGGGGCGCCCTCCGGAGTCCCCTCAGGTGGGTTTCCAGGCCCGCCCATATCTTCAGGGTAGGTCGCCGGAAGCTCGGGTAAACGCCCGGCTGCTCCACAAGTTCTGACAGGTTCTCACCAAGATGGGCGGGTTCCGGTCAGGGGCCGTGGGGGATCACCGAGACGGCCGGCGGGGAGTGCTCGGCGGAAGCCGAGGGGGCCACCGCGCTGCCCTGTTCCAGCCCGGTCGACGCGGGCGGCGGCGCGGGCTCCTCACGGTTGGAGGACGCACCCCGGTAGACCGCCGTGAAGGCCAGGGCGACCATGCCGATGCCCATCACGAGGGCGAGCAGCCAGGCGACGGGGCGGTGCCAGCGGACCTGTTTGGAGTACGGCCCGGTGCCGCCGTAGTGGTCCTCGAGGATGTCGGGGTCGTGGAGCTCGTCGAGGTCGGAATCATGACCGAACCCGCCCCGCCCGTCCGGGCCGTACCCGTCGTCGTAGCGCTCGCCTCTGGTGTGGGCGCGGCGCGCCTCGGCCTCGGAGGCCTCGGCTCTCGCCTGCGCGGCGGCCAGGAGGCGCTCCACCGCGGTCGGCTCGTGCACCACGGCCGCGCTTACGAAGGCCTCGTCGAAGACCACGGAGGCGAACTCTTCGTCCGACACCCCGCGGTCGTGGTCGTCGTCGGGCTCCCGGCCGTCCGGAAACGGCGTGCCCCCCACGTCCTCCGGCACGGATCCAGAGTAGACCTGGGGGGTCTTTTTGGGCAGACGGTATGGAAATTCATCCGCCGGTCGAGACGGCTTCCACGGGGCGCCGGAGGGCGCACGCCCGCCCGGCACTCCTCCCGTACGCGTCTACGCCACCCGGGTGACCCTGCACCGGCATGCGACGGCGCGCATACCCGTACTCCCCGGTCGGCACGGCTCAGCGCCGTACGTGCCCGTCCCCGGTGACGATGTACTTCGTGCTGGTCAGCTCCGGCAGGCCCATGGGGCCCCGGGCGTGCAGCTTCTGGGTGGAGATGCCGATCTCGGCGCCGAAGCCGAACTGGCCGCCGTCGGTGAAGCGGGTGGAGGCGTTCACGGCGACGGTGGTGGAGTCGACCAGCTGGGTGAAGCGGCGGGCGGCCTGCTGGGAGGTCGTGACGATGGCCTCGGTGTGGCCGGAGGTCCACAGCCGGATGTGCTCGACGGCCTTGTCCAGCGAGTCCACGACCGCGGCGGCGATGTCGTACGACAGGTACTCGGTCTCCCAGTCCTCGGCCGTCGCCTCGACGACGGTGGCCTTGGAGTCCTTGGCGTGGGCCTGCACGCGCTCGTCGGCGTGCACGGTGACCCCGGCCTCCGCGAGGGCGTCCAGGGCGCGGGGCAGGAACTCCGCGGCGATGTCCTGGTGGACCAGGAGGGTCTCGGCGGCGTTGCAGACGCCCACCCGGTGGGCCTTGGAGTTGATCAGGATCTCGACGGCCATGTCGAGGTCGGCCTGGGCGTCGACGTAGACGTGGCAGTTGCCGGTGCCGGTCTCGATGACCGGGACGACGGACTCCTGGACGACCGTGTTGATGAGGGAGGCGCCGCCGCGCGGGATGAGGACGTCGACCAGGCCGCGGGCGCGCATCAGCTCGCGGACGCTGTCGCGGCTCTCGCCGGGGACGAGCTGGACGGCGTCGGCGGGCAGTCCGGCCCCGCCGACGGCGTCGCGCAGGACACGCACGAGGGCGGTGTTGGACCGGTACGCCGAGGAGGAGCCGCGCAACAGGACGGCGTTGCCGGACTTCAGGCAGAGGGCGGCGGCGTCGACGGTGACGTTCGGCCGGCCCTCGTAGATGATCCCGACGACGCCGAGCGGCACCCGGACCTGGCGCAGGTCGATGCCGTTGGGCAGCGTGGAGCCGCGGACGACCTCGCCGACCGGGTCGGGCAGCGCGGCCACGTCGCGTACGTCGGAGGCGATGGCGCGGATCCGCTCGGGGGTGAGCGTGAGCCGGTCGATCATGCCTTCGCTGATCCCGGCCTCGCGGGCCTTGGCGACGTCCTCGGCGTTGGCCTCGACGATCTCGCTCGCACGGACCTCCAGCGCGTCCGCGATGGCGAGCAGCGCGTCGTCCTTCTCGGCCCGGGGCAGCGGCGCGAGGGCCGCGGCGGCGGCCTTGGCGCGGTAGGCGGCCTCGGTGACCGGGGACATGGAGTCGTACGGAGAGAGCGTGGTCATGAGGGAAGGGTAGTGCGCCGGGCGGCTCGGTTCATCGTTCGTTTCACAGCGCGAGACACTTCGTGGAACGGGTCAAAACGGGTGGACGCCGACCGGGGACGCCGGTGGCGGACCGTACCCCTCGGCGATGCGCTGGTGGTAGGTCGCGCGGTCGATGACCTCCAGGCCGACGATCTCCCAGGGCGGCAGCCCGGCGGTCTGCCGGTGCTCGCCCCACAGGCGCAGGGCGACGGCGGCCGCGTCGTGCAGGTCGCGGGCCTCCTCCCAGTAGCGGATCTCGGCGTGGTCGACGGCGTAGCGGCTGGTCAGGAAGAACGGGTGGTCGTGGGCGAGTTGTTCCAGAGCGCGCCGGACCTCGGGGAGCGGGGCCTCCTTGCCGGAGACGCTGAGGGTGACGTGCCACAGGCGCGGGGTGTCCACGGGTTCCTCGCCCTCGAACCGGTCCCCGGCCGCCACGCTGGTCAGGGCGCGCTCCTCACCGGCCGCGCGGGAGCCGGCACCACCGCGGGACGCCTGAGTCCCAGGGCGCACTCGTCTCACGACGGCCTCCTTTGCACGGCGCTGCTGCGGGATAGGTCCCCGAGACAAAGTTGAGCAGGCCGCAAGGGATCGCGTGGCGGTTTTGCGGAACGTCCACCACCGGTGGCGGACGTTTCGACACATTAAGGGTGCAGGACCACCAGGTCGTCCCTGTGTACGACCTCGCGTTCGTACGCGGGTCCGAGCTCCCGGGCCAGTTCCCGGGTGGAGCGGCCGATCAGCCGGGGGATCTCCTTGGCGTCGAAGTTGACGAGGCCCCGGGCCACCGCGTGCCCCGTGCCGTCCCGCAGCTCGACCGGGTCGCCGGCGCTGAACTCACCCTCGACTGCGGCGATACCGGCCGGCAGCAGCGACTTGCGGCGGTCCACGACGGCCTGCACGGCGCCGTCGTCCAGGGTCAGCGCGCCCTGCGGGGTGGAGGCGTGCTGGAGCCACAGCAGCCGGTCGGCGGAGCGTTTGCCGGTGGGGTGGAAGAAGGTGCCGGTGTCCTGGCCGGTCAGCGCGTCGGCGGCATGGACGGCGCTGGTGAGAACGACGGGGACACCGGCGGCGGCCGCGATACGGGCGGCCTCGACCTTGGTGACCATGCCGCCGGTGCCGACGCCGGCCTTGCCCGTGCTGCCGATCTCGACGTCCGCGAGGTCGGAGGGGTCGCGCACCTCGCCGATGCGGGAGGTGCCGGGCCTCGCGGGATCCCCGTCGTAGACGCCGTCCACGTCGGACAGCAGGACCAGCAGGTCGGCGTGGACGAGGTGGGCGACCAGGGCGGCGAGGCGGTCGTTGTCACCGAAGCGGATCTCGTCCGTGGCGACGGTGTCGTTCTCGTTGACGATCGGGAAGGCGCCCATCGCGAGCAGCTTGTCGAGGGTGCGCGAGGCGTTGCGGTGGTGCGAGCGGCGGCTCATGTCGTCGGAGGTCAGCAGGACCTGCCCGACGCGAACGCCGTAGCGGGCGAAGGAGGCGGTGTAGCGGGCGACCAGCAGGCCCTGGCCGACGCTGGCGGCGGCCTGCTGGCGGGCGAGGTCCTTGGGGCGGCGGCGCAGGCCGAGCGGGGCGAGGCCGGCGGCGATGGCACCCGAGGAGACCAGGACGATCTCGCGCTCTCCGCCGCTGCGGACCTTGGCGAGGACGTCGACCAGCGCGTCCACGCGGTCCGCGTCCAGGCCGCCCGAGGCGGTGGTCAGCGAGGAGGACCCGACTTTGACGACGATCCTGCGGGCCTCGCCCACGGCCTGCCTTGCCCCTGCCACGTCGCCGTCCGTCCCCTCGCGTCGATGAGCTCCCTCACCAGGAAATCTACGGGACGGCCGGACGGGGCGCGGCGCCGGTCCACGCTACGGACGGTGCCGTCCGCGTCACGGGAGCGCGACCACCCCCCTCCGGCCCGCCCCACGACAGGAGGCCGGTCTGCCGTCTCTTCGGCCCCGCCCGCGACAGGAACACGATCTTCCGCTACGGTCCGACGACACGCCGGATGGCAACCACCCCCACGCCCCGGCGACACGCGCGTGTCGTCGGGAGGCCGCCGCGCGTTAACCCGGACGGCCGACATGCGCCGACCCGACGCTCCTGGAGTGACCGCAGTGCCCGTACCTCTCCCCCGTCAGCAGGCCCTCCTCAAGGGGCTGGTCGCCGTCGTCCTGGCCGCCGCGTTCGCCGCCCAGGCGGTCGCGGCGCTGCTGCCCCACGTCCCCCTGCTGCTCGCCGCGACGGTCGTCTCCCTGGCCACCGAGGGCGTCCTGCACCGGTGGCAGCGCGGGGTGCTGTCGTTGTTCGCCAAGGCGCACGCGGACATCACCGTGCGCCAGGTCGTACGGGACCTGCTGCTGGTCGTGGCCCTGCTGCGGCTGGGCGAGCAGGACCGGGAGACGGTGTACGCGCCGCTGGTGGCCGGGCTGCTCGCCTGCTACGCCCTGCACTGCGCGATCCAGGCGGTCTCCGTGCTGGTGCGCCGCACCCGCACCCTGCCGGTGGTGACCCGGAACATCGACGCCTCGGCGCTGCGGCTGTCCCCGGCCCCGTCCTTGCTGCTGCGCCGTCCCGGCCACCGGCTGCTGGTGTTCGGCCTGCCGGCGACGGCCGGGCTGCTGGCCGGCGTGCCGGGCGACCGTCCGGTGTACGCGGCGGCGGGCATCGCGCTCTCCCTCGCCCTCGGGCTGACCGGCCTCGGCGCGCTGCTTCTGCGGCTGCTGCCGAGCCGTCGTCCGGCGGACGAGCAGGAGGTGCTCGAGTGGTTCGACGCATGGCTGGCCGCGTACCGGCCGACCGCCGGCCTGTACTTCTCCGGCGGCGCCGCCTCGGCCTACCAGGCCAACATGTGGCTGGAGCCGCTCGCCGGCCTCGAGGGCAGGCCGGTCATCATCCTGCGCGAGCGGTTCATGGTGCAGAAGATCGCGGCGACGGACATCCCGATCGTCTGCCTGCCGAAGGTGTCGACGCTGATGCGCCTGGAGCACTCCACGCTCCAGGTCCTCATCCACCCGTCGAACTCCGGCAAGACCTCCCAGGTGCTGCGCATCCCCACCATCAGGCACACCTTCGTCAACCACGGCGAGAGCGACAAGCTGTCCTCGTGCAACCCGTACGCGAAGGCGTACGACGAAGTGTGGGTGGCCGGGCCCGCCGCGCGCGAGCGGTACGCGCTGGCCGAGGTCGGGGTCGAGGACAAGGACGTGGTGGAGACGGGCCGGCCGCAGCTGGACGGCGTGCTGCCCTACGCAGGACCGCCCGCCGGGCCTTGGACGACCGTGCTGTACGCGCCGACCTGGGAGGGCTGGGACGGCAACCCCGGCAACACGTCGGTGATCGAGGCCGGGGAGAACCTGGTGCGGGCGCTGCTCGCGGACCCGGGCGTGCGGTTGCTGTACAAGCCGCATCCGCTGACGGGTTCGGTGGATCCGCGCGCGGGCGCGGCCGATCTGCGCATCCGGGAGCTGATCCGGGCGGCCAACCGGGAGCGGGCGGTGACGCGCCCCTCCGACGGCGCGGAACTCGCCCGCCGCACCGCCGAGCTGGACCGGCTCACCACGTCGGTGTTCCGCTCCGGGGCCGACACCGTGGAGCGGATGCTGGTGCAGTCGGCGCCGGAGCCGGGCCGCGCGGAGGCGGTGGCACGGGCGACGGCCGCGTGGGAGGAGGCGTACTGGGCCTCGCTGCCGCCGGGTGAGCACCAGATCGTCACGGACGCCCGGCCCGCGCTGTACTCCTGCTTCAACGTGGCCGACCTGCTGATCAGCGATGTGTCGAGCGTGATCAGCGACTTCCTGGCGAGCGAGAAGCCGTACGCGGTGGCCAACACCAGCGGGCTGTCCGAGGAGGCCTTCCGTGCGGCGTTCCCGACGGTGGTGGCGGCGACGGTGCTGACGCCGGACGCCGCCGGTGTGCCGAGCCTGCTGGAGACGGTCCGGCACCCGGAGCACGACGAACTGGCCGAGGCGCGAGCCGAGTTGAAGCTGCGCCTGCTGGGCCCGGCGGAGCCGACGTCGCAGGAGCGGTTCAACGAGGCCGTCCGGGCGCTGAGCGCGGAGGCCCGGGAGCACCGGGCCCGGGTGACGGAGCGACTGGCCGCGGTGCCCGGTCAGCGCACCGGGACCGCGCTCCCGACCGCACCACGCTGAGCGACGGCACACCCGGCATCTCCGCGGACGTCAGCTGCGGTCACGCAGCGTGCCGTACCTCCCGGGACGTCAGCACCCTGCGGGCCTTGCGCACCGCCCGGCGCATGAACGTGTCGACGCCGCCCTCGCGGTACCCCGGGAAGGCGCGGGCCTCCCGGGGCTCGGCGAGGTAGACCGAGTCGGGGACGCCGGCGGCGCGGTCCCGGAAGTGCGGGTAGGCCAGGTACACACGGCGGCCCTTCCTCTCCAGGAGGGCCGCCGCCTGCTTCTTGCTCTTGACGAACTTCACGACGTCCAGGAGCAGTTCGGGACGCTGCTCGGCGACCAGGTGCAGCCGCAGCCGTTCGTGGACCTTGAGGCGCTGGGCGACGCCCTCGGTCCAGTAGGTGTCCATCAGCGGCTTGGCGAGCTCGAACTTGTGCCGCCGTATCTCCTCGCTGTCCGTCAGGTACTTGGGCCCGAACTGCGGCAGCAGCGTGATGAGGAAGGGCCGGACCATCAGCTGGTCGCGCCGGCCGCCCGCGGGGACGAGTTCGGCGATGAGCTCCATCAGGGCCCGCGCGGAGTCGAAGCGCAGCGTGTAACTGCCGCTCTTGGTCACGTGCTTGCCGTCGTCGCGGCCCACCAGGTAGTAGCAGGTGTGGTCGGCGACCACGGAGACGCCGTCCGCCCGCAGATACGCCTCCATGGTGAACAGCGCGTCCTCGCCGGTGAACAGCGACTCGTCGAAGCGCATGCCGTGCCGGTCCAGCAGGGCGCGGCGGAACAGCTTCTGCGCGCTGAGCGTGAACTTGATGTTGGAGGAGAAGACGTCCGTCCGCTCCACGGTCTTGCCCCACATGGACTTCGGCGCCGAGCGGTTGACTCCCTCGACCTTGCCGAGCACCACGTCCGTGCCGGCCCGGTCCGCCATGGCGACCATCCGCTCCAGGGCCTCGGGACCCAGCCGGTCGTCGGCGTCGAGGAAGAAGACGTAGCGCCCGGTGGCCTTGCCCAGACCGACGTTGCGCGGGCCGCTGGGGCCGCCGGAGTTCTCCTGACGGATCACCAGGACGTGCATGGGAGCCCGCTCGGCGAACTCCTCCAGGTACTCCCCCGTTCCGTCCGTCGAACCGTCGTCCACCGCGATGACCTCGACGCGCGTCGGATCGATGGTCTGTGCCTCGACGGACGAGAGGCACTCGATCAGATACGGCATCGCTTCGTACGCACCGATGATCACACTCACATCAGGCTGCGTCACGGTCACGTTTCCCCCTAGTCAACGGGATATTCCCTCCGTATCGCCTCATTCGCTACTTGATAGACGGGTGATCGCGGCAAGCGGTTGCCTACCACACCCGTACTAGTGGGACACGTCACACAGTGCTTCGACAGGCTGCGGAAAAGAGAAAGAGTCCGGCCCCGAGGATGACTCCCCGGGGCCGAACTCTTCGCTCGGCGGCGGTGGTTCAGGCCGTGCCGACACCGTCCGTGTCACCGGCGGCGGACATCCGCTGCCCGGGCACGGCGTTCGCCAGCTCGGCCTCGGTCTCCGCGAGGGCGGCCGCGTCCCGTGACTGCTGGCCGACGTTGCGGGTCTCGGCCTTGAGGGCGAGGTTCGCCACGGCGGTGTTGAACTGCTCCAGCGAGGTCGGCTCGTCCGGGCCCAGCAGGTACTGCTTGAGCTCCTTGCGGTCCTCGGCCAGCGGGTCGGTGTCCGGGGCGCGAACCGCGCCGAGCAACTCGCCCAGCTCGTCCGCGCTGTTGGAAAGGATCACCGCGGCACGCACCGCCGTGTTGTTCCGCTTGAACTCCTCGACGCCCACCCCGGCGGAGTCCGTGACCGCGTACGGCTTGCCGCTCGCGATGAAGTCGGAGACCACGCTGGAGATGTCGGAGACCATCGCGTCGGAGACGTTGAAGCAGTCGTACAGCCGCGGCTCGGCGCCCGTGATGACGCGGTGCTCCCAGGACGGGAAGGACCGCCAGTAGGCGTCGTTCCACTCGGCGCGCAGCCGGGCGACCTCCTCGTGCCGGGCGACGTCGACCAGCCCGTCACGGGTGGCCACGGCCTCGTCGCCACGGTCGCCGCGGGAGCCGGACAGCTGCGCGAGCCGGGCCTGGATCCGGTCCAGCTCGGCCTTGGCCTGCGCCTGGGCGGCGGTGTCGGCGACGAACCGGGGGTTGATGGCCCGCTCGGCGGCGGCCTTCTGCACCAGGGCGGTGATCCGCCGGTGCGCGGCGCCGGCCTCCTTGCTGACGTTGCCGGTGAAGGGGTGCGGCTTGTACAGGACGCGGACCGGCGGGTCGGCCTGCACCAGCTGCTGCACGATGTTCTCGCCGGCCAGCACGACGGAGGTGTTGCCGGGGTTGCCGTCCCAGCCCTCCCAGGTGGGGGCGTACAGGACCGTGGGGATGCGCCCCTCGGGCACGCCCTGCCAGGTCTGGATCGGGGCGAGCTGCGGGCGGCCGACCTCGACGATGTCGTCGTCGCGGACACCGACGTCGGCGATGGCGTAGCGGTCGCGGCCCGCGCGGCCGGCCGTCCACACCTCGTCGTAGACCTTGCTGTACGGGTTGACGCTGGCGAGCTTGTCGCTGTCGCCGTGGCCGATGAAGACGTGCTTGATGGTGGGCACGCGCAGCATGTGGATGTTCTTGCCCACGTTGGCCGCGTAGAGCGCGACGCGCACCGTGGACAGGTCCATGTTCATCAGGTGCACCCCTCCGGGCACGCAGATGACGGGGACCGTGGTGGGCGCCAGATTGTTCAGGATGGCCCGCTCACGCAGGATGATCAGCGGCTTCGACTCCAGCTTCTCCATGGTGTCGAGCCACATGTTGACCTGGTAGGCGGAGTCCTTCGAACCGGAGAAGTACAGGACCGTCTCCGGCTTGTACTCGCCGAGCCAGTCGTCGACGGCGGCCAGAACCGTCTCGGCCCTCGGCGGGATCTTCCGGCCGCGCACGAACGGCACGAGCGTCAGGACGTACAGGGTGGCCAGGGCCACCGTGATGCCGATGCCGATGAAGCCGATCAGGGCCGACTTCACCTGGGCGGCGAGCAGGATGCCGACGACGGCCGCGAGGTCGAGGTGGAGCATCTTCTCGGCGGAACGGTGCAGCAGCTTGCGCGGCGGGGCGTCCGGGATGCGGATCCGGGAGGCCAGGTCGACGTTGCGGGTGGCGACCGGCATGCGGCGGCGGTTGCGGATCAGCTGCACCAGCGCGCCGTGCGGGGCCTGCAGGCCGTAGAAGGCGATGAAGCAGGCGATCGCCCCGTAGTAGATCAGGTTGTCCGCGAGGGACAGCCGGGCCAGCAGCAGGACGAGCAGCAGCTGCCGGATCAGGAAGCGGATCGACAGGCCCGCCCGCACCTTGCCGAGGCGGTTGATCAGATAGCTGCCCTTGCGGTGCAGATAGTGGTCCGCCAGGTACGTCACGGCGGCCGCTGCCGCGAAGGCGGGAACGCTCGGGACGAGCGCGGCCAGCATGAGGGCGGGGAAGCCCGCCACCATGAGGACCGCCGCGGCCAGCTCGGCCGCGCTGCCCACCCGGGCGACGCGAATAGCGGTGGATATCACGGAGAAACCTGCTCTTGGGAGGGGTGTGCCGGTCTTGGTTCGAGAATGCGGCTGGTCTGTGAATATTCGCGGGACTGTATGGATTCAGGCCCCTGCGAAACCACCTGTACACGGAAACCCGTTATCAGGAGGGCGCAGAGGCCTGAATTACTGAAGTCTATTTGGCGCCAATTATTACACGCCGTCCTGCCGGTCCAGCACCGTGGCCAGGGCCTGCTCGAAGCCGGATGCCCGGGCCGCGCCGGCCGTCGGGTCCTGCTGGCGGACGTCGATGACGTGGCCGGTGAGCTCGGAGAGCAGCACGTCGAGGGAGGTACGGGCCACGGCCTCGGAGGACAGCAGGGTCCCCGAGGGCTCCTGGCCGAAAGCCTTGGTGCGCATCGGGGTGGCGGTGCGCTCGGGGTTGATGCAGTTGACGCGGACGCCGTCGCCGGCCCACTCGTCGGACAGGGCCTGGGTGAGGTTCACCATGGCGGCCTTGGTGGAGGAGTACAGGCTGTACTCGGCGCGGCCCCGGGTGTAGCTGCTGGAGGTGTAGAGCAGCAACTGGCCCTTGGTCTCGGAGAGGTACTTGTACGACGACCGGGCGATCTGCACCGGGGCGAGGTAGTTGACCTTCAGCGCCTCTTCGATGGTGGCGTTGTCGGTCTCGGCGAGCTTGCCTATGCGCAGCACGCCGGCGGTGTTGACCACGTAGTCGATGCGGCCGGTCTCGGCGTACGCCTTGGACAGGGCGTCGTCGACCTCCTCCGGGTTCTCCACGTGGGTACCGGTGGTGGAGCGGCCCAGCGCGTAGACCTTGGCGCCGTAGGACTCGGCGAGTTCGGCGATGTCCTTGCCGATGCCGTAGCTGCCGCCGAAGACGACCATGGTCTTGCCGGTGAGCAGCTCGCGGTAGGCCTCCTCGGAGACCTGCTCGGGCGCGGCGGTGGAGGCCAGCTGGAACAGCTTGTCGGCGATGAACACGTCGACGGGCTGCGTGACCTTCATGTTGTACTCGTCGCCCGCGACGACGTGGATCGGCACGTCCGGCAGGTACTTGAGCACGACGGAGCAGTCGTCGGTGGCCTGGAAGTTGGGGTCGCCGGAGGCGACCTCGTAGGCCCGCTTGATCGTGGACAGCTTGAACGCCTGCGGCGTCTGGCCGCGGCGCAGCCGGGAGCGGTCCGGGATCTCGGTGATGAACTCGCCGTCCTCGCCGTGCGTGCGCGTGACGATGATGGTGTCCGCGGACGGGATGGCCACGTCGACGGCCTGGTAGCGCTCCAGTGCGACGACGCAGTCGTCGATGACGCGCTGCGAGAGCAGGGGGCGCACGGCGTCGTGGAAGAGGACGTTGGCGTCCTCGCCCTCGGCCAGGCCCTCACCCAGCGCGGCGATGGCGCGCTCGGTGGTCTCGTTCCGTGTGGAGCCGCCCTCGATGACCTTCGAGACCTTCTTGAAACCGGCCTTCGCGACGATCTTCTCGATGTCGGGCACGTAACCGGGCGCCATCAGCACGATGATGTCGTCGATCGAGTCGGCGTTCTCGAAGGTGGTCAGCGTGTGCTCGATGACTGCCTTGCCGGCGATCTTCAGCAGCTGCTTGGGGATCGACAGACCCACGCGCTGACCGGTGCCACCGGCCAGGATCACTGCGGTGGTACGGGGCTTGGCTATGTGCTGGGACACAGGTGACCTACCTTGGGGCGACAGGGAACTCGGAAATGGTCCCACTTGTGGTTACCGCGATGCAAGGTGAGCGCCCTCCACCGCATATGTGCGCGCCACCTCTCATTCACCTGACGGCACTGGTGATTGCGGACGGTCGCGCGAGCCCCGGGAAATTGCGCTGTGAGTAACTGCACAGAAGCTCAGCGACAGCGGAGCCGCACGGGACAGCGGTGACCGGGGACCTTCACGGGTTCCTCGGACGATGTCCAGTGCACGGTACGCGCTTTGAGGGTGCCCCGCGTACCGCGCCCGCCGCCCGCGGGGCAGGACACGCAGGTCCCGGGTGCGCGGATCCCCGCTTCCCGGTGCGCACGGCTGCACGCGTTCTTCATGACGGCCGGCCGCGAATACGGCTCTCCCGGCAGCTCATTGCCACGGAATTCCTGGTTGCGATTCCGCAGCATTTCGGTCTCGGCGAGAGCAATACGCCGCAAACCCGGGTCGGACTTCTCACCCCGTCCTCCCGCCCCGTACGGCGACGAGCCCGGGACTCCGACGAGTCCCGGGCTCACGCGGCTCACGGGCCGGGTCAGACGACCTCGACGCCCGGTCGGCCCGCCTCGACCCTCAGCCGGGCCAGCGTGCTCGGGGTCGCCGTGGGCCGGCGCACCGTGTCGACCACTCTGACCAGGGCGTCGATGCCGCCACGGCGGACGTCGAAGAGGTGGTAGCCGCGGTGCGCGTCGAGCAGCTTCCAGTGCGGGTTGTCCGGGCGTCGCGGGTCCCACTCCTTGCGGAAGGCCTCCTGGTCCTGGTCACCGTTGCTGGAGATGGAGGTGCCGACGAACTCGGCGCCGACGACCTGCGAGTCCGGGTCGGCGTAGTCCTCCTTGAGGTCGCTGATCATCGTCAGGTGTCGGTCCCCGGAGAGCACCACGGGGTTGCGGACCTGCCGGAACTCATCCAGGAACGCGTTGCGTTCGGCCTGGTAGCCGTCCCAGGCGTCGTAGAACCAGAGCTTGCCCTCGCCGACCTTGAGGTCGGTCTCGGCCATCATGATCTGGGAGGCGATGAGGTTCCAGCGGGCGGGCGAGTTCTGCAGCCCGTTCAGCAGCCACTGCTTCTGCCGCGCGCCGAGCATGGTCAGCGAGGGGTCCTGGGCGCCTTCCTGGCTGGTGGCCTGGTCGCTGCGGTACTGGCGGGTGTCCAGGACGTTGAGCCGGGCCAGCCGGCCGAACTCCAGGCGGCGGTACATCCGGATGTGCGGTCCGTCCGGAACGGCGGTGGCACGGACCGGCATGTGCTCGTAGAACGCCTGGTACGCCGCGGTCAGCCGGGCCACGAACGCGTCGTGCGGCTGCTTGTCCGGGTCCTGCGGGATCTCGCCGGCGAAGTCGTTGTCCACCTCGTGGTCGTCGAAGGTCACCACGAAGGGCGCGTTGGCGTGCATCGCCGCGAGGTCCGGGTCGGTGCGGTACTGGGCGTACCGGTTGCGGTACTGGACGAGGCTGAACGGCTCACCGGTGCCCTCGTGCCGCCGCAGGGCCGTCGCCGAGGGCGTGGACTCGTAGATGTAGTCGCCCACGAACACCACGACGTCCGGGTCCTGCTCGAGCATGTCCGCGTATGGCGTGAAGTAGCCGTGCTGCCAGTTCTGACAGGAGGCGAGGGCCATGCGCAGGGAGCCACCGGAGCTGTGGGGGTGGGGCGCGGTACGGGTGCGGCCGACGGGCGAGAGCTGCCCGCTGGTGCGGAAGCGGTACCAGTAGGTACGGTCCGCGCGCAGTCCGCGTACGTCCACATGAACGGTGTGCCCGTACTCGGGCCGGGCCTGGGCGGTGCCCCGTCGGACGGGCTTTCTGAACCGGGGGTCCTCCGCGAGCTGCCACTCCACCGGCACCACCCGGTCGGGCATGCCGCCGCCGTTCAGCGGGTCCGGGGCGAGCCTGGTCCAGAGCACGATGCCGTCCGGGAGCGGGTCGCCCGAGGCGACGCCGAGGCTGAACACACCGTCCGGCAGCGGCGTCTCCGCCGCGCGGGCGGCGGCCGGGAGCCACAGCTGGGCGGAGGCCGCGGCACCGAGCACGGCGGCACCCGCGGTCAGAAAGCGGCGTCGGTCGGGGGATACTGCTCCGGTCATCGGCTGACTCCCTTACCTCGCTGGCCACATGGACACGGGGAAGCTTCACGCTCGCGGGCAGTCCGCCCGCTGAACGCCGGGGTTCACGTACATGACAACTAAGCAGACAAAGAGAGACTCGCCGCAGCATCGGAACAAGCCGTTGCCGGGGCGAGTCTGACAGGTGATCAGTAACGGGTCAGCGAGCGAAACCCCTGCCGAGGGAGGAGCCGCTCTTGACCGTGCCCAGGGTGCCCGCGCCGAAGCTGACCGAGCCGGTCGCGGTGGGGGTGTTCAGCGGGTTGGGGAACGCCCAGACGCCGCCGTCCCGGTTCTCGCCGGTGGCGCCGGCGAACAGCTCGGCCCGGCCGTCACCGTTGACGTCGAGCAGGTTGGTGTCGCCGCCGAAGAAGTCGTTCTGCTCCGCCGTGCCCGGGACGTTCTTGGTGTTCTGGTTCATGCTGTAGGCGCCGTCTCCGGTGAGCCCCTTCTTGCCGCCGCGCAGGACGGTGACCTGACCGGCCGCGTACACCTCCCCGAGGTCCTCGCTCGAACTGCCGGTGGAGACGTCCGCGTAGCCGTCGGCGTTGGCGTCGCCGACGGAGATGCTCCCGCCGAAACCGTCGGACCACTCCGAACTGCCGGGCACACCCGGGGTCTCCTGCGTGATGATCGTCGTACGGGAGGTGTCGGGTCCGCCGGCCGAGCCGTGCACCACGCCGATCTGACCGCCCTTCAACAGCGGGTCGTCGAGGTCGACTTCGCCGAAGCCGTCGTTCGGGCGGCCGATGACGAGGTCGGCGTACCCGTCCTTGTCCACGTCACCGACACCGAGGCTCTCGCCGCCGCGCATGCGCGTGCCGTCGGGGTTGTTCACCGGGGCGGGAGCGCTCAGGCCGTCACGGGTGCCCCGCAGGAAGACCGCGCGCCGGTGCCTGTAGTCGGGGTCGTGCATGTCGTCGTCGCTGACGTCGTGGATGAGCGCGACCAGGTCCGTGATGCCGTCGTGGTCGACGTCGCCGGCGGCCACGTCGTCCGTGACGTACGCGGGCTCGATGGCCAGGGTCCGACTCTTGGCGGCACCCGTGGTGCGGTCGAACGGCCCGTACAGCAGGCGGTTGCCGGTGGCGAGGTCCAGTTGTCCGTCGCCGTTGAAGTCGCCGAGCGCCGGGGTCTCGGGGTCGACCCGGTCCTCCTCGGTGCCGGTGGCGACGGCGGTACCGCCGGACAGGCCCTGCTTCCCGCCCCACAGCACGGCGAGCGTACCGGCGTAGGTGACCTCCCCGACGCTCTCGCCCGGGGCGCCCACGACCAGGTCGGCGTAGCCGTCGCCGTCCAGGTCACCGGCGGCGAGACCGTCGCCGTAGTCGTCGTTGGTCTCCGCGGTACCGGGTATGCCCGGGGTGTTCTGGCTGATGACCTGCTTGCGCGTGAGGTCGAGGCCCTTGGCCGAGCCGTACACGACGGCCACGTACCCGGCCTGGGCCTGCCCGTCGACCTTGCCGCGCGGGGCGGCGACGGCCAGGTCCTGGTAGCCGTCACCGTTGAAGTCGTCCTGGAGCTTCTTCGCGACGGACGGGGCGGTCGGTGCGGCGGGGGCCGCGTGCGCGGCGGCCACCGGGGTGGTCACGGCCGCGACGACGGCGATGGCCGCGGCGACCGCTCGGCCGACCCTGCGCTTACTCATGGACTGAGGCACGTCAACTCCGTTGATCCGCTGGGCAGTTACAGCGCGATGGGGAACAAGATCCCCACCGGCGCCACCCTGTACGACTCACCGAAGAACGACTTGGTTGCACCGAAGTCCGTTGCGAATTTGCTGTTTGTTAACTCAGAACGGCTCGAAGTCGTCGAACTCCTGCTGCGCCTCGTCCCGCTCGGCCTGCCGGTCCTTGCGGCGCTGCGCGGCCGGCCGCTCCCCTTCGAGCCGGTGGTCCTCACCACGGCGGCCGAGCATCTCGGCCCCGGCCGTCATGGACGGCTCCCAGTCGAAGACGACCGCGTTGTCCTCGGGGCCGATGGCCACGCCGTCGCCGCCTCGGGCGCCCGCCTTCATCAGCTCCGCTTCGACACCGAGCCGGTTGAGCCGGTCCGCGAGGTATCCGACAGCCTCGTCGTTGTTGAAGTCGGTCTGGCGCACCCAGCGTTCGGGCTTCTCGCCCCGCACCCGGAACAGTCCGTCGGCCTCCTGCGTCACGGTGAAGCCGGCGTCGTCCACGGCCTTGGGCCGGATCACGATCCGGGTGGCCTCTTCCTTCGGCTTCGCGGCCCGCGACTGCGCCACGAGCTCGGCGAGCGCGAAGGACAGCTCCTTCAGGCCCATGTGCGCCACGGCCGAGACCTCGAAGACGCGGTAGCCGCGCGCCTCCAGGTCGGGGCGCACCATCTCGGCCAGATCCTTGCCGTCCGGTACGTCGATCTTGTTCAGGACGACCATGCGCGGCCGGTTGTCCAGCCCGCCGTACTGCCGCAGCTCTTCCTCGATGATGTCGAGGTCGGAGACCGGGTCACGCTCCGACTCCAGCGTCGCGGTGTCGAGGACGTGCACGAGCACACTGCACCGCTCCACGTGCCGCAGGAACTCCAGGCCCAGGCCCTTGCCCTGGCTGGCGCCGGGGATCAGACCGGGCACGTCGGCGATCGTGTAGACCGTCGAACCGGCCGTGACGACACCGAGGTTGGGCACGAGCGTGGTGAAGGGGTAGTCGGCGATCTTCGGCTTGGCGGCGCTCAGCACCGAGATCAGCGATGACTTGCCGGCACTCGGGTACCCGACGAGGGCCACGTCGGCGACGGTCTTCAGCTCCAGGACGACGTCCCGCAGGTCCCCCGGCTCGCCGAGCAGCGCGAACCCGGGCGCCTTGCGCCGTGCGGAGGCCAGCGCCGCGTTGCCGAGTCCGCCCCGGCCGCCCTGCGCGGCGACGTACGACGTGCCGTGACCGACCAGGTCGGCGAGGACGTTGCCCGCCTTGTCCAGCACGACGGTGCCGTCCGGCACCGGCAGGACGAGGTCCTGCCCGTCCTTGCCGGAGCGGTTGCCACCCTCGCCGGGCTTGCCGTTGGTGGCCTTGCGGTGCGGGGAGTGGTGGTAGTCGAGCAGCGTGGTGATCGACTGGTCGACGGTGAGGATCACGTCCCCGCCGCGCCCGCCGTTACCGCCGTCCGGCCCGCCGAGGGGCTTGAACTTCTCACGGTGGACGGAGGCACAGCCGTGGCCCCCGCTACCCGCGGCGACGTGCAGCTCGACGCGGTCCACGAAGGTGGTCATGGTGTGTGCCTCCAGGTGCGTACGTATGTGTACGAGGTTCTACAGGGGTGTTCTCTGCGTAACACGCGAAAGGCGGACCCGCTTCCCGTGAGGGAAGTGAGGTCCGCCTCGCGAAAGCTTCCGATCAGGCGACCGGAACGATGTTCACGACCTTGCGGCCACGGTGGGTGCCGAACTGCACCGAACCGGCCTCGAGGGCGAACAGCGTGTCGTCGCCGCCACGGCCGACACCGGCGCCCGGGTGGAAGTGGGTGCCACGCTGACGGACCAGGATCTCACCCGCGTTGACGACCTGACCGCCGAAGCGCTTCACGCCGAGCCGCTGGGCATTGGAGTCGCGACCGTTCCGGGTGGACGATGCGCCCTTCTTGTGTGCCATTTCTCCTCAGTCCCTTACTTCGCAGCCGTGGGGATCTCAGTGACCTTGATCGCCGTGTACTGCTGGCGGTGGCCCTGGCGACGGCGGTAACCGGTCTTGTTCTTGTAGCGCAGAATGTCGATCTTCTGGCCCTTGTGGTGGTCCACGACCTCGGCCTGGACCTTGATGCCGGCCAGCACCCACGGGTCGCTGGTCACGGCGTCGCCGTCGACAACGAGCAGGGTCGAGAGCTCGACCGAGTCGCCAACCTTGGCAGTGGAAATCTTGTCAACCTCAACGATGTCGCCGACAGCAACCTTGTGCTGGCGACCACCGCTGCGCACGATGGCGTACACGCGGAACTCACTCTCTAGCTCGGGAAACGGCACCCCCGCAGGCCAGCCGCCCGACTCAGCGAGCAGCCTCTCCTGGGCGCCCGGCGCCCGGAGGATGAAGGTTTACGGGGATGTGACGTGTCAGTCGACACGCCGACGGTCAAGGTTACGGGGCCGCGGCCGAAGGGGTCAAACCGAGCCGGACCCGCGGCCTGTGCGACCGGTCACGCCGGTCGCGTCCCGGGCGTACGCGAGGTTCGCGCACGCCCCGGCGGTCGCGTGCCCCGGGGCATACACAAGGTTCGCGCACGCCCCGGGGCAGACGAGGCCGGTCATGACCCGCCGCCTGTGCGACCGGTCACGCCGGTCGCGTCCCGGGGCGTACGCGAGGTTCGCGCACGCCCCGGGGGCAGACGAGGCCGGTCAGCCCTCGTCGGTGGAGGCCGAGACGGAGGCCCCGGCGGACGCCGACTGCTCCGCCGCCACGGTCTTCTTCGACGCGGTCTTCTTGGCGGCGGTCTTGGTGGTCTTCGCCGCCTTCTTGGCCGTCGTCTTCTTGGCCGCGGTCTTCTTCGCCGCGGTCTTCTTCGTGGTGGCGGCCTTCTTCGCCGTGGCCTTCTTGGCCGTCTTGCGGGCCGTCTTCTTGGCGGGGGCCGACTCCTCGGCGGCCTCCTTCGTGGCGGCACCGTCGGACGCGGGCAACCCTGCGGCCTCCTCGGACGCGGGCCCCCCTGCGGCCTCCTCGGACGCGGGCGCTTCCGTGGCCTCCTCGGACGCTGCCGACGGGACGACCACGACGGCCGTCTCCTCGGACGCCGTGGACACCGTGGGCTTGCGCACGGCACGACGCCGCGGACGGGCCGGGGCGGCGTTCCCGGCGGGCGCCTCGGCGACCGGCTCGGCGGCCTCGGGCTGCGCGTCCTGCTCGGGCGCCTCAGCGGCGTCGGCCACCGGGGCGGTCTCGGCGACCGTCACCACGGTCGCCTCGGCCCCGGCCGGGGAACCGGCCGGAGCGGACACCTTGCGGGTGGCCCGACGCCGGGTACGGCCCTTGGGCGCCGCTTCCTCGACCGGAGCGGCCTCAGAAGCCTGAGCCGACTGAGAAGCCTGAGCCGGCTCAGAGGCCTGAGCGGCCGACGGGGCCTGAGCGGCCTCGACCACCGGGTCCTCCACGGCCATCGGCTCGGCCTGCGCCTCGGCGGCCGGCTCCGGCTGCACCGGACGGGCGACCTCCTGCTCGGCGGTCACGTCCTGCGCCGTCGGCACCTCGGCCTCGGCCTGCTCGGCCCTGCCCCTGCCCCGCCGGGTCTTCTCCCTGCCCTGCTCGGCCTTCGGCTCCGCGGCCTCACCGCGCGGCGAGCCCGCCGGAGCCGACGCCCGCCGGCTCGCCCGGCGACGCGACCGCCCACGGCCGGCCGCGGCCTCCGCCTCAGCGGCGCTGCTGTACAGCTCCTCGTCGGGCTCGAAGGACGGCTCGGGCAGCGCGATCGGCTCGGCGGCCTCGGCTCCGACCTCGGCCTCGGTCTCGGCCTCCTGCTCGGCGGTCTCGACGGCCGCCTCGTGCACGTGCGGCTGCTCGGCGGCGCCGGCACGCGCGCGCTTCTTGCGCTTGCCGCCGCCCCCGGGGGCCGTCGGCTGCTCCATGTGCACGATGACACCGCGTCCGTTGCAGTGGACGCAGGTCTCGGAGAAGGACTCCAGCAGCCCCTGCCCGACCCGCTTGCGGGTCATCTGCACGAGCCCCAGCGAGGTCACCTCGGCGACCTGGTGCTTCGTGCGGTCGCGGCCCAGGCACTCCAGCAGGCGCCGCAGCACCAGGTCCCGGTTGGACTCCAGCACCATGTCGATGAAGTCGATGACGATGATGCCGCCGAGGTCCCGCAGCCGCAGCTGACGCACGATCTCCTCGGCCGCCTCCAGGTTGTTCCTGGTGACGGTCTCCTCGAGGTTGCCGCCCTGGCCGGTGAACTTGCCGGTGTTGACGTCGACCACGACCATCGCCTCGGTCCGGTCGATCACCAGCGAGCCGCCGCTGGGCAGCCAGACCTTGCGGTCCAGGGCCTTGGCGAGCTGCTCGTCGATCCGGTACGTGGCGAAGACGTCGACCTCGGAGGTCCACTTCGACAGCCGCTCGGCGAGGTCCGGCGCGACGTGCGAGACGTAGCCGTGGATGGTCGACCACGCCTCGTCACCGCTGACGACGACCTTGGAGAAGTCCTCGTTGAAGATGTCGCGCACGACCCGGACCGTCATGTCCGGCTCGCCGTACAGCAGCGTCGGCGCGTTGCCGTTCTTGGCCTTCTTCTGGATGTCCTCCCACTGCTGCTGCAGCCGCTCGACGTCCCGGCGCAGCTCGTCCTCGCTCGCGCCCTCGGCGGCGGTGCGCACGATGACGCCCGCGTCCTCGGGGACGATCTTCTTGAGGATGGTCTTCAGCCGGGCCCGCTCGGTGTCGGGCAGCTTGCGGCTGATGCCGGTCATGGAGCCCTCGGGCACGTACACGAGGTAGCGGCCCGGGAGGGAGACCTGGCTGGTGAGGCGGGCGCCCTTGTGGCCGATCGGGTCCTTCGTCACCTGGACGAGCACGGACTGGCCGGACTTCAGGGCGGACTCGATGCGCCGCGGCCCGTTGGCCATGCCCAGCGCCTCGAAGTTGACCTCACCGGCGTACAGGACGGCGTTGCGGCCCTTGCCGATGTCGATGAAGGCGGCCTCCATCGACGGCAGCACGTTCTGCACCTTGCCGAGGTAGACGTTGCCGACGTACGAGGTCGACTGCTCCTTGTTGACGTAGTGCTCGACGAGCACGTTGTCCTCGAGGACGCCGATCTGCGTGCGGTCGCCGTGCTGGCGGACGACCATCACGCGCTCGACGGCCTCGCGGCGGGCCAGGAACTCGGCCTCGGTGATGATCGGGACGCGCCGGCGGCCCTGCTCGCGGCCTTCGCGGCGGCGCTGCTTCTTGGCCTCCAGGCGGGTCGAGCCCTTGATGGACTGCACCTCGTCGGACGGCTCTGCCTTGGGGCGGGGCTCGCGGACCTTGACGACCGTGCGCTCGGGGTCGTCGTCCGAGGGCTCGGAGTCGGTGCCGGAGTCACCGGCACGGCGACGGCGGCGACGGCGACGACGGCTGCTGCTGGAGCCGCCCCCGCCGGACTCGTCGCGGTCGGTGGCGTCCTCGGAGTCCTCGTCGTCCTCCTCGGCGCTGTCCTCGGCGTCCTGCGCGGCGGCCGACTCGGACTCGGCGTCCTCGCCGCCCTCACCGTCGGAGTCGGCGGACTCACCACGCCGGCGGCGGCGACCGCCCCGGCGACGGCGGCGGCGCGAGCCGGTGCCCTCGGACTCGTCCTGCTCGTCGCCGTCGGCCTGGTCCTCGGCGGAGTCGTCGGCCTCCTCCGCCTCCTCGGCGGTGGTGTCGGCGGCGGCGGTCTCGGGAGCCTGCGCCTCGGGCTCGTCGCCACCGCTGCGGCGACGGCGGCGGCGACGCGAGCCGCCGCTCTGCTCCTCGCGCTGAGCCTCGGCCGGCGCGGACTCCTCGGCCTCCTGGGGCTCCTCGGCCCCGGCCGCCTCGGCGGCGGCAGCGGCAGCGGCCCGCTCCGGCGTCTGGAACTGGGGCTCGGTGAAGACGGGCGCCTGGAACAGCGCGACGGCGGGCCGCCTCGGACGCGAGGACGACTCGCTCTCGCTGTCGGCCGCATCCGCGGACACCCGAGCGGCGGCCTGAGAGGCCCTCCCGCCCTTGGCGGGCTGGGCGGGCTCGGCGAAGCCGCCGGCGGCCCGGCGCACGACCCGGCGGCGGCGACGCGGACCGGCCCCTTCGACCGACTCGGCCGACTCGGCGGCGGTTTCGGCGCGGACCTCGGCAGCGCGGGCGGGCTCGGCGGCAGCGGTCTCGGAGCCGGTGACCTCGGACGCAGGGGCGGGCTCGGCGGCCGCGGTCTCGGAGCCGGTGACCTCGGACGCAGGGGCGGGCTCGGCGGCGGGGTTCTCGGTCACAGGTGCCTTGGTCTCCTCGGCGTTCCCCTCCACCGCGTCCGCGGCGGAAGGCGCCCCGGCAGGCGCGGACGCCCGCCGCGAGGCACGTCGGCGAGTCCGACGCGGAGCAGCCTCTTCAGCGGCCTCGGCACCTTCGACGGCGCCGTCGGTCACGACCGCCGGCTGGGCGGCCTCGGCCTCGACCGGCGCCTCGGCCGTCTCGGCCGTCTCGGCCGTCTCGGCCGTCTCGGCCGTCTCCGCAGGAGCGGCGGCGGGCGAGGTCACGGTGCGGGTGGCACGACGCCGGGCGCGCCTGGGGGCGGCGTCCTCGGAAACCTCGGCGGGCGCGGCGGCCTCGGCGGGCGCGGCGGCCTCGGACGGCTCGGCCGTCCGGTCGGCGGCGGGGCTGCCGGCGGTCACCGGGACCACGGTCTCGGCGACCGCTGCGGCTTCCGGAGCGCCGGCAGGTGCCGAGGCACGGCGCACGGCGCGACGCCGCTTGGGCGGGGCGGGCGCGGCGGCCTCGTCACTCTCGACGGCCTCCGGAGCCTTGTCCGCCTCGGCAGCGGCTTCCTCGACCTCGTCGGCCTCCACGACGTCGGCCGCGAGGTCCTCGGCCTCAGCGGCCGGTATGGCCGGCGCGACGGTCTCCACCGGCGCGTCGGAGGAGGCACCGGTGGGCGGGCCCGCCGGGCGGGATGCGGCACGGCGCCGCCGGCGGGGCGGCAGGGTGTCGCTGGGGGTGTTCTGTTCGGAGCCCGTGGAGGACTCTGTGGGTTCGGTCGGTTCGAGCATGCGGGCTTGTCTCCCGTCAGGCTCCCGGGCGCCGCGCCTGGCCCGGCGATGCCGGTGACGTCCGCGGCGCGCGCTGTGCGCGTTCGCCGCCGTCCGGGGCGCGGGCGCCGCACGGGAGCTCTCTGTGTCCTGTCTCGCCGGTTCCGTATGCCGAATGCGTACGGCCTGGCGAAAGTCTTCTGGTCGGTACGCTGCCCGACCCAGGTGGCTCCCGAGTCCGAGGGCGGCGCTACGACGTCCGTCCCTACGCGGAACCTTCCTTACGCCGGCGCCGTCGCGGTGGCGGTCGGTTCGGCCGTTGAGTGGGCCTCGACTGCCTCGCGGTCAGGCGCGAGCGGGTCGGTCACCGTGCCGGTCTCTTCATCGAACAGCCCCTGCGCCAGCCTGGTCACCGCTGCGGGGACCGGCGGCGCCAGGTCGGCCACGGCGCGGAGTCCGGACAGGACGTCGTCGGGTCGTACGGCAGGCGTCACGTGCCGAACAACCAGCCGCAGTATCGCACAGGGCTGGTCGGTCGGCCTATCAGCCTGCGAACTGTGCGTTTCCGTGAGGTCGCGGACCTCGAGGCTCGCCACGGCGGCACGGGCGTCGAACGTACGGACGCCGTTCTTGGCCAGCCGCTGGACCTCGACGGTCTCGGCCGCGTTGAAGGCGTCCGCCGCCCGGCGGGCCTCCTCCGGCGCCACTCCGTCCAGCCGGAGCTCCCAGACGGAAGCCGTCAGCCGGTCGGCGAGTCCCGAGGTGCGGGCCTCGACCGCCTCGGTGATGTCGAGCCCGGTGGGCAGCGACTCGTCGAGAAGGGCCCTGAGCTGCTCCGGGTCGCGGGGCGCGGTGAGGGCGATCTCGAGGTACTCCGCCTCACTGCCCGTGCCGGTGGGTGCGGCATTGGCGTACGACACCTTCGGGTGCGGTGTGAAGCCCGCCGAGTAGGCCATCGGCACCTCGGCACGGCGCAACGCACGCTCGAAGGCGCGCTGGAAGTCACGGTGGCTGGTGAACCGGAGGCGGCCGCGCTTGGTGTAACGCAGTCGGATGCGCTGCACCGCGGGTGCGGGCGGCGGGCCTTCGGGCTGTCGCTTGCCCAGTGTCGTTCAGTCCTTCGTGAGAGCGGTCGTACTGCTACCAAGAGTACGTGCCTCGCGTCGTGAAGGTTCCCCGCGGTCGGCGAGCTGCGGCCGGCGCGGCTCGCCGAAGAGCATCCGCCGGAAGTCGGCGCGGGCCTGGCGTACGGATTCCCGGGCGGCGGCCACTGCCTGCCGGGTGGCCCGCCGCACACTGCGGGCGGCCTCGGCGGCGGGCCGCAGGACGGTGTCCCGGACGACGTGCCCGACGGGCGTCAGGACACTGCGGTACACCCACCGCACCGGCTCGACGAAGATCCACCGCAGGAGGGTGCCGAGGAACCGCCCGACGGCCAGCGAGATGTGCCCGGCGACGCGCCAGGCGTGACCGAGGGCGTCCCACACCTCCCGCCCGATGACGGCGAGGACGCGTCCGACCGGCGTGAGGACCCACCGCCAGAGGGCGAGCGCGGGCAGGACGAGCAGGACGCGGGCGATCCAGTAGAGGGCCACGCCGATGCCGGTGACGGCCGTGCTCACCAGCCACACCAGCCCCTTGGCGCACCACGCGACCGCGCGGCCGACGGGCGCGAGCACCCAGGTGTACAGCCACACGGCCGGTACGGCGACGAGGTACTTCGCGAGCCAGGACACGACCGTCCAGACGCCGATGCCGAGCGCGGCCAGTCCACCGCCGAGCCCCTTCAGGACCCACGTCACCGCGTGCCCGACGGGCGTGAGCAGGTACGCGTACACCCAGCCGAGCGCGGCTCCCGCACCCCGCGCGACCCAGCCGATCGCGGCCCCGAAACCCCGGGCGACCCATGCGATCGCGTGCCCCACCGGCGTCAGCACGCAGCGGTACAGCCACACCAGCGGCACGACGACGAGGACGTTGCCGAGCCATCCGAGGGCCTTGCCCACCGGGACGACGACGTAGCGCCACACCCCCACGAACGGCCAGACGAACACCGCACGCCCGAGCCACAGCAGTGCCCGGCCGAGCGGCCGGAGCAGCGTGTCGTTCAGGAACCGCCCGGTGACGACGAGCGCGTCCCACAGCATCCGCACGGGCACGACCAGGACCAGCACGATGATCCGTACGGGAATCCGGATGGCGACGGCGAGGCACCCCTCGGGCGCCTGCGGCTCGCGCGGGACGGGCGGCTCGGCCGGCCGCTTGTGCAGATCGACCCGCGCCTCGGAACCCTCGCGAGAATGCTTCTCCAGATCCATACCGTCGTAGACGCTCTCAGTGCCCCGTCCGGATCCAGCACCGCACAACCCGCCCCGTTCTCCCGCGATTCCGCCACTCGGCCGCAAGATCGTACGGCTCAGACGCGGGCGACCTGCGCCTGCAGCAGCCGGGGCGACTCCTGAAAGCCGCTGCGGGCGTACGCGGGGACGGCTCGCCCACTGGAGTGGACGGTCACGCGTTCCAGCCCGACGAAGTGCCGTACGAGCTTCTCGCGTTCGCCGAGGTCCTCCGAGCCGTGCTCGACGAGCCACTCCCACCGGAGGGCTGCCACGGCCGCGAGTTCGGAAGGCCGGGCAGGACCGATGCCGATGTTCTCCGTCACGGCATCGTCGGGTCCGCCGCTCCGTCCGTCTCCCAGCGCAGCAGATCCCCCGGCTGGCACTCCAGCACCTCGCACAGCGCGGCGAGGGTGGAGAAGCGGACCGCCTTGGCGCGGCCGTTCTTGAGGACCGCCAGGTTGGCCGGGGTGATGCCGACGCGTTCCGCCAGTTCCCCCACCGACATCTTGCGCTTGGCCAGCATCACGTCGATGTCGACGGCGATCGGCATCAGATGACCTCTTCCAGCTCTGCCTGCATCTGGGCCGCCTCGATGTCGCGCGCGACGGCCTGCGCGAGCAGCATCCGCAGCACGAGCACGACCAGCGCGACGCCGAGCACGGCCACCACCACCCCGCACAGCAGAAGGACCACCCCCGGAGCTACGGCCTCGCCCGGCGCGAGCACGACCGCGAGCGCGAAGACCAGCAGGGCGGCCGCCACGAACGCGCCGATCACGATGTGCACATAGCGGAAGGCGGCAGTGGAGAACACCGTCCCGCGGCGCACCATCGTCACCAGCCGCCACACGCAGACCACGACGACCTGGGCCGTCACGATACCCAGGACCGTGATCACGAGGATCGGAGTGCGCAGATACGCGTACTCGGCCCTGAGTCCGTTCATGTCCACGGCCAGCAGCGGCACCATCACCGCCTGCACGAACAACGACCCTGCGAGCAGCACCACGAGCACCCCACGCAACGCCGCCACGGCCAGCTTCCCCATTGCCACCCCTTCGATCGCCTCACGATGGAAATCTATCGAAAGTCGATAGGGTGGGCAAGGGGCTGCCGACAGGCGACCTGCTCGCCCCGGACTCGGTCGCGACGCATCACCAGAGCCGCCGCCGGACCGACGGCTCCCCCAGCACACATTCTGAACTGGGGGAACCTGGCCGGGTCGATCCCCCGGGGGAGCGTCACCAACTCGACCTCCTTAGCGGGTCCCCCTCGGAACGGCCCTCTCACCTCCCGCCTCCTCCCCGCCCGGGACGCGACGCGAGCTTCGTGTTCTTCGTCGCCCCCTTCTTCGGATGAGCCGCGGGAGCGGATCCGGCAATTCATGAAGCCCGCCGAACAGAAGCCACCTGTGCGAGTCAATGCATCGATTGCACGTTCAGGCAAACCACATCAATGTCTCGTTCTTTCCATCCCGCGCCCCGATCGAGAGGTCGCGCCCGTGGCCAGGGGGTGCGTCAGCGGTCCAGCGGTGTGATGGTGGAAAGGTAAGACGCCGCAAGAGAAGACGGTTCTTGAGGAGGCTTGACTGGAGAGGGCGTGCCGGACGACTGCAAGCTGGGCCCCTTTGCGCTCGCGCCGCCTGTCGTCATCATTTCGCCTCCCACGACTTTGACTGAAGCGTCTTCGGCCGGGCCTGGTCGGGCCGAAGACGAACACGCAGGCGAGATGCGTACGACCTCAAGCGGACAGAGACAAAAGCGGAGTGGAATGGAGTCTGTCATGCCCGAAGAACCTGAGCTTCGCGGTACCGTCAGAAAAGTGGGAGAGGAAACGGTTGAGGTCTACAAAATCTCCCTCGACCTCGATGATGCATCACGAGAGAAACTGAAGGCGGACCCTCGCGGGGTCATGAAGCGCTTTCTGGAATCCCAGGGATACACGGTCAACGCCCTGACAATGCCGGATGTGCAGGCCTACGACGATGAGTGGCCCTCGGGATGGCACCACATTCCCAGCGGCCCGGACAAGTCCCACTGGCATCAGATATTCCTATAGACGAAAAACATCAAGCACTGAGGCAATCGCCCTTCGCCATGTCGCGCCCTTCATCGCTTTTCCAGAACGCGGCGCCAAGACGACTGACCGCGCCCCCTCCGGGTCGAAGGGGGCGCAGTGGTCGCGCAGGGCTTCAGCGAGGCTCCGACAGGTTCAGGCCCACGCGTCCTCACTCGCCCCCGCCAAGGCGCCCGTCACACGAACGAGCACGTCACTCACCTCAGTGCTCGTGCCCGCTCGGAGCCGGCGCGGCGTTCTTGACCGTGAGAGGCAGCAGCTTCTTGCCCGTCGGGCCGATCTGGATGCTGGTGTCCATCTGCGGGCAGACCCCGCAGTCGAAGCACGGCGTCCAGCGGCAGTCGTCGACCTCGGTCTCGTCGAGGGCGTCCTGCCAGTCCTCCCAGAGCCAGTCCTTGTCCAGGCCGGAGTCGAGGTGGTCCCAGGGGAGGACCTCCTCGTAGGTGCGCTCGCGGGTGGTGTACCAGTCGACGTCGACGCCGAAGGGGGCCAGTGCCTTGTCGGCACACTGCATCCAGCGGTCGTACGAGAAGTGCTCGCGCCAGCCGTCGAAACGGCCGCCGTCGTCGTAGACCGCGCGGATGACCGCGCCGATGCGGCGGTCTCCCCGGGACAGGAGGCCCTCGACGATGCCGGGCTTGCCGTCGTGGTAGCGGAAGCCGATCGAGCGGCCGTACTTCTTGTCGCCGCGGATCTTGTCCCGCAGCTTCTGCAGCCGGGCGTCCGTCTCCTCCGCGGAGAGCTGCGGGGCCCACTGGAACGGCGTGTGCGGCTTGGGGACGAAGCCGCCGATCGACACCGTGCAGCGGATGTCGTTGGAGCGGGAGACCTCGCGGCCCTTGGCGATGACCTTCGTCGCCATGTCGGCGATCTGGAGAACGTCGTCGTCGGTCTCCGTCGGCAGGCCGCACATGAAGTACAGCTTCACCTGGCGCCAGCCGTTGCCGTAAGCCGTCGCGACCGTGCGGATCAGGTCGTCCTCCGAGACCATCTTGTTGATGACCTTGCGGATGCGTTCCGAGCCGCCCTCGGGGGCGAAGGTGAGGCCCGAGCGGCGGCCGTTCCTGGTCAGCTCGTTGGCCAGGTCGATGTTGAAGGCGTCCACGCGGGTGGAGGGGAGCGACAGGCCGATCTTGTCGTCCTCGTAGCGGTCGGCGAGGCCCTTGGCGATGTCGCCGATCTCCGTGTGGTCGGCGGAGGACAGGGACAGCAGGCCGACCTCCTCGAAGCCCGTCGCCTTCAGGCCCTTCTCCACCATGTCGCCGATGCCCGTGATGGACCGCTCGCGCACCGGGCGCGTGATCATGCCGGCCTGGCAGAAGCGGCAGCCGCGGGTGCAGCCGCGGAAGATCTCCACCGACATGCGCTCGTGGACCGTCTCGGCCAACGGGACCAGCGGCTGCTTGGGGTAGGGCCACTCGTCGAGGTCCATGACGGTGTGCTTGGAGACCCGCCACGGGACCCCGCTGCGCTTCGGCACGACACGGGCGATCCGGCCGTCCGGCAGGTACTCGACGTCGTAGAAGCCGGGCACGTACACCCCGCCGGTCTTCGCGAGACGGAAGAGGAGTTCCTCGCGGCCGCCGGGGCGGCCCTCCGCCTTCCAGGCGCGGACGATCGCGGTGATCTCCAGGACCGCCTGCTCGCCGTCGCCGATCACGGCGCAGTCGATGAAGTCGGCGATCGGCTCGGGGTTGAACGCCGCGTGGCCGCCGGCCAGGACGATCGGGTCGTCCAGACCACGGTCCTTGGACTCCAGCGGGATGCCGGCCAGGTCTAGGGCGGCCAGCATGTTCGTGTAGCCCAGCTCCGTGGAGAAGGACAGGCCGAACACGTCGAAGGCCTTCACCGGCCGGTGGCTGTCCACCGTGAACTGCGGGACGTGGTGCTCCCGCATGAGCTCCTCGAGGTCCGGCCACACGCTGTAGGTGCGCTCGGCGAGGACGCCCTGCTGCTCGTTGAGCACCTCGTAGAGGATCATGACGCCCTGGTTGGGAAGACCGACCTCGTAGGCGTCCGGGTACATGAGCGCCCAGCGGACGTCACAGGAGTCCCAGTCCTTGACCGTGGAGTTGAGCTCTCCGCCGACGTACTGGATCGGCTTCTGCACATGCGGGAGCAGAGCTTCGAGCTGCGGGAAGACCGACGCAGCGACTTCGGCAGGCATGTCGCGCACCTTCGTGAGCTGGACTGAACTGACAGGGGTTGACCATCCAGACTAACGCGGTCGCGGGGTACCTCCGTACGCCGGACGATCAGAGGTCCGCCGCACGGTCCTTGATCCCGTCCCAGAACCCGGGCAGTTCCGCCTCCACGCGCAGCGCTCGCTGCTCCTCGCGTTCATGGAGAAGGCCGTAGGTGAAGGCGCTCTCCCCCGCGGCGTGGGCGACCGCCGACAGCTCGCGCAGGGTCTGCCGGGCCATCACGCTGTCTTGGTGCTCACCGAGCAGGTTCTGCAGCCCCTTCATGGACTTGACCATGGCCTTGGCCGGTTTGCCGAGGACGGGTTCGGCAGCCTCGGCCGCGTAGCGGGTGCGTTTGGCCTTCTTGCGGGCATCGTGCAGCACGGCGTCCCGGTCGGTGCCGGGCTCCAGGTCCGCCGCCCGCGCGATCAGCTTCGACACCTTGCGGAAGTCCTTCCGCACGGCCTTGGCGATCGGCTTGCGGGGTTTCTTGCCGGCCGCCTTCAGCAGGGGCGGGTCGGCGATCAGTGCGTCCAGGGTGTCGAGCAGGGTCAGGTAGCGGTGGGAGTCCAGGACACCGAGGAGGCGGCCGCGGGCGCTTCCGTGTTCGGCGCTCGACCAGGAGTGAAGGCGCCCGGCGACCGGGCCGCGGACCAGGCCCTGGGGCACCTCGTCGACGGCCGACGTCAGCCGCTCGGCCAGCACCTCGCGGTCCCGGTCCAGGCCCAGCTCGCCGGCGAGCCACTTGAGCTCGTCGGCGACGGGGCCGGTGACGGCCCGGTCGAGGATCTCGCCGAACGACTTGAACGTGCTGCGCAGCCGGCGGGTGGCCACCCGCATGCTGTGCACGGAGTCCTCGGCGTCCCGGCGGACGGCGGGATCGAGCTCGACGATCGCGTCCCGCTGGGTGCGCATGTAGGCGAGCACATGGTCTCCGGCGGTCACTGGTTTCCGGACGGACGCTGACCTGCGCCGCTTCCCCGGTGCCGTCTCCTCCAGGGCGCGGGCCAGCTTCGACGACGACGCCGACGGCCGTACGCCCGCCTTGCGCAGTCGCTTCTCCACCTTGTCGAGCAGGGCCGGGTCGCCCCCGTCGGCGAGTTCCACCTCGATCTCGGTCCACTGCGCTTCGCCGCCGCGCCCCGTGAGCCGCTCGGCGTGCACGGTGTCCACGCTCACCTCGGCGAGCAGCCGGCCGTCGGTGTCGAGCAGGTGCCGTACGTCGCGCTCGGAGCGCAGCCTGACCACGGGAAGCAGCTCGCTGTCGCGGACGCGGGAGCGGATCAGCGCGGCGAGGTCGTGGGGAAGGGTGTCGGAGAGCGGGGCGCGGATCTCGTCGCGGACGTCCGGAGCGATCGGGAACTTGAGGTGCCAGCCGGCGTCGGAGCCACCGGTGCGGCGGCGCAGGGTGACGGACGACGCGGCGAGGCGTTCGTCCGCGGTGTCGTGGTAGGTGGCGTCGAGGTGGGCAACGCCCTTGTCCACGACGGCCGCGACCCCGGCGACGCCGGTCAGGTCGGGAAGCCCGCCTTCGTCGGATTCGTACTTGCGCTCGATCTCGCGTTTCGTCTCCGCCATGCAACAAATCTAGTGGCTGACCGGCCTGGACATCAGTGGTGGGCGCCTTCCGGGCGGGCCGTCACGTTCAGGTCGCCAGCAGGGCCCGCAGTTCCTCGCCGTCCGGGAACGGCGCGTCCTTCGCCGTCCGGGAGACGAGGTACACATGGGCGTCCTCGAACTGGTGGTACGACAGCGGCTCCGGGCCCTGCCCGACGATCAGCACGTTGTGTTCCAGGCGCCAGCTGACGTACCGGGTGTCGTACCGGGGCTGCCGGATGTCGTGGTTCGGCAGCCCCAGCCGGTCGGTGAAGCGCTGCACGACGGCGG
Organism: Streptomyces sp. NPDC037100; assembly: GCF_055606225.1. Taxonomy (NCBI): domain Bacteria; kingdom Bacillati; phylum Actinomycetota; class Actinomycetes; order Kitasatosporales; family Streptomycetaceae; genus Streptomyces; species Streptomyces sp. NPDC037100. Next base: position 616,063 of record NZ_JBVJSX010000001.1, read on the forward strand.
CGTAGTGGGCGTCGAACTCCGGCCGCCAGGCGCCCTCCTCGCTGGTCCAGCCGGGCAGGGGGCCCCAGCAGTCCTCGTCGAGCAGACCGCCGTCGACCGAGTAGAGGTAGGCGAAGGGAAGGCGGAGCGAGCCGTCGCCGTCACAGGTGACGAAGTGTCCCTGCGGGGTGACGTAGGTGGCGTCGGGGATGTCGGGTGTGTCCTCGTACGCCGGGCCCGCCACCGCCTGCGACCAGTCGGGCCAGCCGGCCTCTCGCATCCGTGCCTCGATGGCATCGCCGTCGGTCAGATCCAGCTCCGCCAGCGCGAGGAACCGGCTCACCAGATCCTCGGTCACCGGGCACCGGGCCACGTACTCCCCGGACATTCCGCTCCCCCTCCCGGGATGCTAGGCCGACATCGGCCGCTGCACCCGGATCGACTGCAACAACCCCACCGCTATCCACACGGCGAACATCGACGATCCGCCGTACGACACGAACGGCAGCGGCAGTCCCGTGACGGGCATGATGCCGAGTGTCATGCCGACGTTCTCGAACGTCTGGAAGGCGAACCAGGCGACGATGCCGGCGGCCACGATCGTGCCGTACAGGTCCGTGGTCTCGCGGGCGATGCGGCAGGCCCGCCACAGGACGATGCCGAGGAGCACGATGATCAGGCCGCCGCCGAGGAAGCCCAGCTCCTCTCCCGCCACGGTGAAGACGAAGTCCGTCTGCTGTTCGGGCACGAACTGGCCGGTGGTCTGCGAGCCGTGGAAGAGGCCGGAGCCGGTGAGGCCGCCCGAACCGATGGCGATGCGGGCCTGGTTGGTGTTGTAGCCGACGCCGGCCGGGTCGAGCTCGGGGTTGGCGAAGGCGGCGAAGCGGTTGATCTGGTACTCGTCGAGGATCCCGATCTGCCAGACGGTGACCGCGCCGAGGGTGCCCGCGCCGAGCAGGCCGAACACCCACCGGTTGGACGCCCCGGAGGCCAGCAGCACGCCGAGCACGATGATGACCATCACCATGACCGACCCGAGGTCGGGCATCAGCATCACGATCAGCATCGGCACGGCGGCCAGGCCGAGCGCCTGCACGACCGTGCGGTGGTCGGGGTACTGCTTGTCGCCGGCGTCGACCCGGGCCGCCAGCAGCATCGCCATGCCCAGGATGATCGTGACCTTCACGAACTCGGAGGGCTGGAGGGAGAAGCCGCCGGGCAGCTTGATCCAGGAGTGGGCGCCGTTGATGGTGGAGCCGAGCGGGGTCAGCACCAGCAGGATCAGCAGCAGCGAGAAGCCGTACAGGACCGGGACGGCCGTGCGCAGGGCGCGGTGGCCGAGCCAGATCGTGCCGGCCATCAGCGCGAGGCCGATGCCGGTGTTCAGCAGGTGCCGGACGAGGAAGTAGTACGGGTCGCCCTGGTTGAGCTCCGTGCGGTTGCGGGTCGCCGAGTAGACCAGGAGCGTGCCGAGCAGCGACAGGGCCACCGCCGACAGCAGGATGGGCCAGTCGAGCCGCCGCGCCACCGAGTCACGGGCCAGCAGCCGCGTCCAGCCGGAGCGCTCGGGCCCGTAGCCGGAGACCTGGAAGCTGTTTACTCCGCCGGTCATGCTGGGCACCTCCGGCTTCCCCGGCGGCGCCGCCGCCTTCGGGTGTCACGGTTCTCGGGTGACGGCGGGGCCGACGTGACCGGCTGGAGCGGGTCCGCCGGGGCGTTCGGGTCCTTCTTGTCGGCCTTCTGGTCCTTGGCCGGGTCCTTCGGGACCTTCGGGGAGGCGATGGTGCCGTCCGTCTTGACCTTCGGCAGGCTCTTCTGCGGCGTGGGCAGCAGTGCCTTCTTCGTGTCGATGTCGCCGTCCTCGGAGACGCCGTACAGCGCGTTGTAGATGTTGCGGACGGCGGGGCCCGAGGCGCCGGAGCCCGTACCACCCTGGGAGATCGTCATGACGATCGAGTAGTCCTTGGTGTACGTGGCGAACCAGGAGGTCGTCTGCTTGCCGTAGACCTCCGCCGTACCCGTCTTGGCGTGCATCGGGATCTTGTCCTGCGGCCAGCCGCCGAACCTCCAGGCGGCCGTACCGCGGGTGGCGACTCCCGCGAGGGCTTCGTCTATCTCGTCGCGCGTCTTCTGCGTCATCGGCAGCTTGCCGTGCGCCTCGGGCTTGATCGGCGTGACGGTCTTGCCGTCGGCGCTGATGACGGCCTTGCCCACGGAGGGGTTGTAGAGGGTGCCGCCGTTGGAGATGGCGGAGTAGATGGTGGCCATCTGGATGGGCGTGACGAGCGTGTCGCCCTGGCCGATGGAGTAGTTGACGGAGTCACCGGCGCGCATGCGGTTGCCTTCGAGGCAGTTCTCGTAGGCGATCTTCTCGGCGTAGCTGCCGTTGCGCTTGCCGGTGCGGCACCAGGCGTCCTTGTTGGCCTTCCAGTAGTCCAGCTTCCACTTGCGGTCGGGGACGCGGCCGGTGACCTCGTTGGGCAGGTCGATGCCGGTTTCCTTGCCGAGGCCGAACTGGTGGGCCGTCTTGTAGAACCAGTCGTTGGCGTTCTTCTTCGGCTTGGTGCCGCCGTCGCGCTTCCATTCCTCGTGGGAGAGGGCGTAGAAGACGGTGTCGCAGGACACCTCCAGGGCGCGGCCGAGGCTGATGGGGCCGTGGCTCTGGGATTCGAAGTTCTTGAAGACCTGGCCGCCGATCGAGTACGAGCTGGAGCAGTTGTAGGGGCCGTTGAAGGAGTACCCGGCGTTGACCGCGGCGGCCGTCGGGATGACCTTGAAGATGGAGCCGGGGGCCGACTGGCCCTGGATGGCGCGGTTGAGCAGCGGGTAGTTGGAGCTCTTGCCGGTGAGGCGTGTGTAGTCCTTGGCGGAGATGCCGCCCACCCAGGCGTTCGGGTCGTAGGTGGGGTTCGAGGCCATGGCGACGACGCGGCCGGTCTTGGCCTCCATCACCACGACGGCGCCGGAGTCGGCCTTGTAGTTGGTGCCGGTGTTGCGGTCGTGCTGCTTGCGGGCTTCCTTCATGGCCTCGTTCAGCTGGTACTCGGCGATGCGCTGGACCCGGGAGTCGATGCTGGTGACGAGGTTGTCGCCGGGGTGGGCCGGGTCGGCCTCGGCCTGGCCGATGACCCGGCCGAGGTTGTCGACCTCGTAGCGGGTGACGCCGGCTTTGCCGCGCAGTGCCTTGTCGTACTGGCGCTCCAGGCCCGAGCGGCCGACCTGGTCGGAGCGCAGGTAGGGCGAGTTGGTGTTCTGCGCCTTCTTGATCTCCTCGTCGGTGACCGGCGAGAGATAGCCGAGGACCTGGGCGGTGTTGGCCTTGCCGGGGCTCGGGTAGCGGCGCACGGCCTCCGGTTCGGCGGTGATGCCGGGGAAGTCCTCGGCGCGCTCGCGGATCTGCAGGGCCTGCTTGGCGGTGGCCTCGTCGGTGATGGGGATGGGCTGGTAGGGCGAGCCGTTCCAGCAGGGCTGCGGCGTCTTGGCGTCGCACAGCCGGACCTTCATCTGGACGTCCTCGGGCGTCATGCCCAGGACCCCGGCGAGCTTGGTGAGGACTTCCTTGCCGTCGTCCTTCATCTTCAGCAGGTCGGTGCGGGAGGCGGAGACCACGAGCCGCGTCTCGTTGTCCGCGATCGCCACGCCCCGCGCGTCCAGGATCGAGCCGCGGACGGCCGGCTGGACGACCTGCTGGACGTGGTTGCCCGAGGCCTCCTTGGCGTAGGCGGCGCCCTCACGGATCTGGAGGTACCACAGGCGTCCGCCGAGGGTGAGCAGGAGGGAGAGGACGAGGACCTGGATGACGACGAGCCGGATCTGGACCCGTGAGTTCCTGCCGGTCTCGGGAATGTTGGTCACTGCGGCTGCCTCCCCCTCTCGGTGCGCGTACGGGTGTGCGGGTGCGACCGTGCGTCCGGGCACGGATGTGCGGATACGAGTGATGAACGACTGGCCCACGAGCCGGCGTTCCTACTGGACCGGCCCGTTCGGGTGAACTTCCCTGCGGTCACAGCCGCTTGACCCCCTTGATGCGCCCGGCGCGCGCCATCCGTGCCCGGGCGGCCTTCACGCGCAGCCCGTTGCGCTGGCTGCCGATCTTCAGGCCGGTGCCGCCGGAGAGCCAGCCGGAGGAGATGTCCGTGGCCTTGGCGGCGGCCGAGGTGGACTCGGCGAGCGGATCGTTGTCGGCGCGCCGGGCCAGGGCCATGATCCCCGGCACGACGAACGGGGCGAGCAGCAGGTCGTACAGGGCGGCGGTGAACAGCAGGCTGCCGAGGCCCACGTGGCGGGCTGCGGTGTCACCGACGAGCGCACCGACGCCGGCGTAGAGCAGGGTGGAGACGACCGCGGCGGCCGCCACCACGACCATGGGGCCGGTGGCGGACTTCAGCCGGCCCGTCTCGGGTTTCACCAGGCCCGCGAGGTAGCCGATGACGCACAACACGAGGGCGTAGCGCCCGGCGGCGTGGTCGGCGGGCGGGGCCAGGTCGGCGAGCAGACCCGCGCCGAAGCCGACGAGGGCGCCGCCCACATGGCCGTACACCAGCGCGAGGCCGAGCACGGTCAGCAGCAGCAGGTCGGGCACGGCGCCCGGCAGATGGAGGCGGGCGAGGACGCTCACCTGGATCACCAGGGCGACGACGACCAGGGCGGAGGAGAGCAGGATCCGGTTGACGCGCATGGGGTGACAGCTCCTACTGCTCTTGCTGGTTCTGGCCGTCCACGGGTGCCTCGGGGGACGGCGTCACGGTCACCGTCACTGTCGGCCTGGGGGTCGGCTTGGGCTTGGGCGGGAGCACCGTGTCACGCGGGTCCTTCTTCGGGGCCTCGACGACGACACCGACGATGTCGAGCTTGGTGAAGCCGGCGTACGGCGTGACGTACAGCGTGCGGGTCAGGCCGCCGCCGGAGGGGTCCACGCGGGACACCACGCCGACGGGCACGCCGGGCACGAACGGCCGGTCGGCCTGCGAGCCGAAGGTGACCAGGCGGTCGCCCTTCTTCACCTCGGCCTTGCCGTTGAGGAGTTCGACGCGCAGCGGGCGGTCGCCCTGCCCGGAGGCGAAGCCGAGCTCGTCGCCGGACTCCATGCGGGTGCCGACCGTGAAGTCGGGGTCGCTGGCCAGCAGGACCGTCGCGGTGTCGGGGCCGACGGTGGTGACGCGGCCGACGAGCCCCTCCCCGTTCAGGACGGTCATGTCGCGCTTGATGCCGTCCTTGGCGCCGACGTCGATGGTGATGGTCCAGGAGAAGCCCTGCGCGGCTCCGATGGCGATGACTTCGGCGCCCTTGATGCCGTACTGGCCCTGACCGGCGATCTTCAGCATCTTGTCGAGCTGCTTGAGGCGGCTGCGGCTGCGGTCGTCGCTGCCGAGCCGGGCCTTCAGGGCCGCGTTCTCCTCTTCCAGCGCGGCGAGCCGGTCGTGCCGGTCACCGGAGTCGCGGATGGCGGAAACCGCGTTGCCGACCGGGTCGACCGCGGCCGAGACGCCGCTCTCGATCGGGCCGAAGACCGTCGCCGCACCCTGCCGGGCACCGTCGACGGGCGAGTCCTCCCCACCGCGGATGTCCACCGTGATCAACGCGAACGCGATGGCGATCAGCAGCACCAGGAGCAGCCGGCTCTCTCGTGTGTCCCTCACGTGCGGCGGCCGTGCCCTTCCTCATAGGAATTCGGGAAGCCCCAGGGAAACCCGAGGGGCTGCTTTGTGGGAGCTTATGCATCTGTAGCGACGATCCGCCGTACGAGAGGAGATCGTCCCGTACGGCGGAATCGAAGAGTTATGTCATCTGCGCGGCTGGGCGTCCAGCACCTGCTGGAGCGCCTCGAACTCCTCGACGCACTTTCCGGATCCGAGCGCCACGCTGTCCAGCGGGTCCTCGGCGATGTGGATCGGCATACCGGTCTCCCGGCGCAGCCGCTCGTCGAGACCGCGCAGCAGCGCTCCGCCACCGGTCAGAACGATTCCTCGGTCCATGATGTCGCCGGACAGCTCCGGCGGACACTTGTCGAGGGTCGTCTTGACGGCGTCGACGATCGCGTTGACCGGCTCCTCGATCGCCTTGCGGACTTCGGCCGCGGAGATGACCACGGTCTTCGGCAGTCCCGAGACGAGGTCCCGGCCGCGGATTTCGGTGTGCTCGTCGGAGTCGAGGTCGTACGCCGAACCGATAGTGATTTTGATCTGCTCGGCCGTGCGCTCACCCAGCAGGAGGGAGTACTCCTTCTTGATGTGCTGGATGATCGCGTTGTCCAGTTCGTCGCCCGCGACACGGATGGACTGGGCGGTGACGATGCCGCCGAGGGAGATGACCGCGACCTCCGTGGTGCCGCCGCCGATGTCGACCACCATGTTGCCCGTGGCCTCGTGGACCGGCAGGCCGGAGCCGATGGCGGCGGCCATGGGCTCCTCGATGATGTGCACCTGACGGGCGCCGGCCTGGGACGACGCCTCGATGACGGCGCGGCGCTCGACACCCGTGATGCCCGAGGGCACACAGACGACGACCCGCGGACGAGCCAGATACCGCCGCTTGTGGATCTTCAGGATGAAGTAGCGGAGCATCCGCTCGGTGATCTCGAAGTCGGCGATCACGCCGTCCTTCAGCGGCCGCACGGCAACGATGTTGCCGGGCGTGCGCCCGATCATCTTCTTCGCTTCGGCACCGACCGCGAGGATGCCACCGGTGTTGGTGTTGATCGCGACGACGGACGGCTCGTTGAGTACGATCCCGCGACCCCTGACGTACACCAGCGTGTTGGCGGTCCCGAGGTCGACAGCCATGTCACGGCCGATGAACGACATTGAGTTCCCCATCAGGATTCGTCTGGCCTTCCCACTAGCTTTTGAGGGCTTTTCAGGTAGGCAAAGGTGGGTGCTGTGACGTGAAGGCTTCCATCGTAGACGCGCCTTCGCGAACACTGCGGGAGGGTCTCCGCCATTGTCAGCAGATGGCGGCCGCATTCGCTTCTGGAGACGGGCGTTCGGGGCCCATCGTTCCCTCGATCGCCACGCATATGCCGCAAAGTCCGGGGGACTCGCCCCCAGACTCTGCCGTATGTGCTGGTGAGGTGCGGACGCTACGCCCGGCCGGGGAAGAAAATCTTCACCTCGCGCTCTGCGGACTCCTCGGAGTCGGAGGCGTGGATCAGGTTCTCCCGGACGATGACGCCGTAGTCGCCGCGGATGGAGCCGGGGGCGGCGGCGATCGGGTCGGTCGGGCCGGCGAGGGCGCGCAGCCCCTCGATGACCCGCTCACCCTCGACGATCAGTGCCACGACGGGACCGGACGCCATGAACTCCACCAGCGGCTCGTAGAAGGGCTTGCCCTTGTGCTCGCCGTAGTGCTGCTCCAGCGTGTCCTGGTCCAGGGTGCGCAGCTCCAGCGCGGTGATCTGCCAGCCCGCCTTGCGCTCGATGCGGCTGATGATCTCGCCGGTCAGGCCACGACGGACGGCGTCGGGCTTGAGGAGGACGAGGGTGCGCTGGCTCACGACGGGCTCCTTAGAGGTGAAGGTCTTGCGGTGGGACGAGATTACCCGGCGTGTCGGGGCGCCTGTTACGCAGCGTCAGGTGTGGACGAGCTCGCCTGGGCCGCGAATCTCGCCTTCGCCTCGTCCACCTTCCGCCCGTAGTGGACGGACGCCCACCACAGGGCCGCGAAGACCGCGCCCAGGAAGTACATGGTCGGCACGATGAACCCCGACGCGATGAGCGCGATCTGCAGCGTCCAGCCGAGGGCGACCCCGCCCGGGCGCGTCACCAGGCCGCACAGCACCAGACACAGGAACATCGCGATGCCGCTGACCGTCCACACGGTCGACATGGACAGGTCCGGGTCCTTCATGGCGACCAGACCGGCGAACCCGATGACGAAGAACTCGCCGATCAGCGTCGAAGAACAGAGCGTGCGCACGGGACTCAGCCCCTCCCCAGGAGCAGTCGGGCCTCGCCGACGGTGATGACGGAACCGGTGACGAGCACACCACCGCCGGAGAACTCGCCCTCTTCCTCGGCCAGCGTGATGGCGGCCTCCAGGGCGTCCGGCAGCCGCGGCTCGACCTGGACGCGCTCCTCGCCGAACACCTCCACGGCGATACCGGCGAGCTCGTCGGCGTCCATCGCGCGGTGGCTCGAGTTCTGCGTGACCACGACCTCGGCGAACACCGGCTCGAAGGCCTCCAGCAGCTCCCGCACGTTCTTGTCGCCGCTCGCGCCGACCACCCCGATGAGGCGGCTGAACTGGAACGCCTCCCCGATCGCCTCGGCCGCCGCCCGGGCACCCGCGGGGTTGTGGGCGGCGTCCAGCACGACCGTCGGCGAACGGCGCACGACCTCCAGCCGGCCCGGCGACGCCACGGCGGCGAAAGCCTTGCGGACGGTGTCCAGGTCCAGCGCGTCGGCCCGCTGCGCGCCGACGCCGAAGAACGCCTCGACGGCGGCGAGCGCGACGGCCGCGTTGTGCGCCTGGTGAGCGCCGTGCAGCGGCAGGTACACCTCGGGGTACTCGCCGCCCAGCCCGCGCAGCGTCACGAGCTGTCCGCCGACGGCCACCTGCCGCTCGACGACACCGAACTCCAGCCCCTCCCGGGCCACGGTCGCGTCCACCTCGACGGCCTTCTTCAGCAGCACCTGCGCCGCGTCGACCGGCTGCTGCGCCATGATGACCGTCGCACCCTGCTTGATGATGCCGGCCTTCTCCGTGGCGATCTCGGCGTGCGTTTCCCCGAGCCGGTCGGTGTGGTCGAGGTCTATGGGCGTGACGACGGCGACGTCCCCGTCGATCACGTTCGTCGCGTCCCAGGAACCGCCCATGCCGACCTCGACCACGGCCACGTCCGCGGGGGCGTCGGCGAACGCCGCGTACGCCATGCCCGTGAGCACCTCGAAGAAGGACAGCCGGTACTCCTGGGAGGCGTCGACCATCTCCACGTACGGCTTGATGTCCTGGTACGTCTCGATGAACCGCTCGGGCGCGATGGGGGCGCCGTCGAGACTGATGCGCTCGGTGATCGACTGCACGTGTGGCGAGGTGTAGCGGCCGGTGCGCAGCTCGAAGGCGCCGAGCAGGGCCTCGATCATGCGGGCCGTGGAGGTCTTGCCGTTCGTCCCCGTGATGTGGATCGACGGGTACGACCGCTGCGGCTCCCCCAGGACGTCCATCAGCGCGGCGATACGGCTGACGGAGGGCTCCAGCTTGGTCTCGCCCCACCGGGTGGCGAGCTCGGTCTCGACCTCGCGCAGGGCCTTGTCGACCTCGGGGTCGGCGGGGCGCGTCGGGATGTCGGCGTCGGGCGGGCCGCCCTGGGTGCGCAGGGTTCGGCTGCCGGCTTCGATGACCGCGAGGTCGGGGTCGCGGGTGGTTTCCTCCGCGATGATCTCGTCGAAGCTGTCGAGGGGGTCGGGCTGGTCGTCGGCGTTGTGGTCTGGAGGGAGCTCGCTCACGGGGCCAGTCTACGGACGGGCGGTGACATCGGTCGGGGGTGGTTTGTGTCGTCCGGTGTCTGCGGGTCTGTGGGGGCTTGTCGCGCCCACGCGGCGGAGCCGCATATCGGTACAGCCCCGCGCCCCTGAACAGCAGGTACGTGCCCCTCAGGCATGCGTGAGGCCCCCGGGCCCGACACGGCTCCGGGGGCCTCACACACCGTACGGATCCTTACGCCTGCGGCAGGCGCTCCAGCTGGGCCTGGATGCGGGCGATGTCCTCCTCCGCCTTGGCGAGGCGGGTGCGGATCTTGTCGACGACGTGGTCGGGGGCCTTCGCCAGGAACGCCTCGTTGCCGAGCTTGGCGTTCGCCTGGGCCTTCTCCTTCTCGGCCGCGGCGAGGTCCTTGGCCAGGCGCTTGCGCTCCGCCGCGACGTCGATCGTGCCCGACAGGTCGAGCGCGACCTCCGCGCCGGCGACCGGGAGGGTCGCCGTGGCGGTGAAGGCGTCGCCCTCCGGCTGGAGGCGGAGCAGCTGGCGGATGGCGGCCTCGTGGGGGGCCAGGACGGTGCCGGTCAGGTCCAGGCGGGCCGGGACCTTCTGGCCGTCCTTCAGTCCTTGGTCCTTGCGGAATCGGCGGACCTCCGTGATGACCCGCTGGACCAGCTCGATCTCCTGCTCGGCGGCCTTGTCACGGAACCCGGAGTCCTTGGGCCAGTCGCCGATGACCAGGGACTCGCCGCCGGTCAGGGTGGTCCACAGGGCGTCCGTGACGAACGGGATGACCGGGTGGAGCAGACGCAGCATTACGTCCAGGACCTCGCCGAGGACCCGCCCGGAGACCCTGGCCGGCTCGCCGCCCGCGAAGAACGTGGTCTTGGACAGCTCGACGTACCAGTCGAAGACCTCGTCCCACGCGAAGTGGTAGAGCGCGTCGGCGAGCTTGGCGAACTGGTAGTCGTCGTAGTACGCGTCGACCTGGGCGACCGTGGTGTTCAGGCGCGAGAGGATCCAGCGGTCCGCCGCGGACATCTCGGAGGCGTCCGGCAGCGGGCCCTCGATCGTGGCGCCGTTCATGAGGGCGAAGCGGGTGGCGTTCCAGATCTTGTTGGTGAAGTTCCGGGACGCCTTGACCCAGTCCTCGCCGATCGGCACGTCCGCGCCCGGGTTGGCGCCGTTGGCGAGGGTGAAGCGGACGGCGTCGGAGCCGTAGGCGTCCATCCAGACCAGCGGGTCCACAGCGTTCGGGTTCGACTTCGACATCTTCTTGCCGAACTCGTCGCGGACCAGGCCGGTCAGCGCGATGGTGTGGAAGGGGGCCTCGCCGTCCATGGCGTAGAGGCCGAACATCATCATCCGGGCGACCCAGAAGAAGATGATGTCGTGGCCGGTGAGCAGGACGTCGGTCGGGTAGAACTTCTTGAGGTCCGGGGTCTTCTCCGGCCAGCCGAGCGTGGAGAACGGCCACAGGCCGGAGGAGAACCAGGTGTCCAGGACGTCGGAGTCCTGGGTCCAGCCCTCACCGGTGGGCGGCTCGTCGTCCGGACCGACGCAGACGACCTCGCCGTCCGGGCCATACCAGATCGGGATGCGGTGGCCCCACCACAGCTGGCGCGAGATGCACCAGTCGTGCATGTTGTCGACCCAGTCGAAGTAGCGCTTCGACATGTCCTCGGGGTGGATCTTGACGCGGCCGTCGCGGACCGCGTCACCGGCCGCCTTGGCGAGCGGGCCGACCTTGACCCACCACTGCATGGAAAGGCGCGGCTCGACCGTGGTCTTGCAGCGCGAGCAGTGACCGACGGAGTGCATGTACGGGCGCTTCTCGGCGACGATGCGGCCCTGCTCCTTGAGTGCGCCGACCACGGCCGAGCGGGCCTCGAAGCGGTCCAGGCCGATGAAGGGGCCATGAACCGTGATCACGCCGTGCTCGTCCATGATCGTCAGGGACGGCAGGTCGTGGCGGCGGCCGATCTCGAAGTCGTTCGGGTCGTGTGCCGGGGTCACCTTGACGGCGCCCGTGCCGAACTCGGGGTCGACGTGCTCGTCGGCGACGACCGGGATGGAGCGGTCGGTCAGCGGCAGCTTGATGAGCTTGCCGACCAGGTGCTTGTAGCGCTCGTCCTCGGGGTGGACGGCGACGGCCGTGTCACCGAGCATCGTCTCCGCGCGCGTGGTCGCGACGACGAGGCTGTCCTCGCCCTCGCCGTAGCGGATGGAGACCAACTCACCCGCGTCCTCCTGGTATTCCACCTCGATGTCCGAGATGGCCGTCAGACAGCGCGGACACCAGTTGATGATGCGCTCGGCGCGGTAGATCAGCTCGTCGTCGTAGAGTCGCTTGAAGATGGTGAGGACGGCCTTGGAGAGGCCGTCGTCCATCGTGAAACGCTCACGGCTCCAGTCGACGCCGTCACCGAGGCGACGCATCTGGCCGAGGATCCGACCGCCGTACTCCTCCTTCCACTGCCAGACGCGCTCGACGAACTCCTCGCGCCCCAGGTCGTGTCGGGACTTGCCCTCCTCGGCGAGCTGCTGCTCGACCTTGTTCTGCGTCGCGATACCGGCGTGGTCCATGCCGGGCAGCCAGAGCGCCTCGTACCCCTGCATGCGCTTGCGGCGCGTGAGGGCGTCCATGAGGGTGTGCTGGAAGGCGTGCCCGAGGTGCAGGCTGCCCGTGACGTTCGGCGGCGGGATGACGATGGTGTAGGGCGGCTTGTCGCTCTTCTCGTCAGCCTCGAAGTAACCCCGCTCCACCCAGCGCTCGTACAGCGGCCCCTCTACGTCGGCCGGCGCGTACTGGGTCGGCAGGTCGGTGCTGGGCGCTGGTGGCTGCTGCTGAGCGTTCTCGGTCACGGGGGTCAGTTTAGAGGTGTCACCACCCCGTCCCGAAACGCGTTTCGTTTGTAACGGTGGGGGGCCCGATGCCATGCACACGGCGGGTCTGCGCCAGGATGTCCGGAACACATAAGCATCTGGAGGGGAACCCAGAACATGAGCTACAACCAGCCGGGCCCGTACGGCGGGCAGCCCCAGCAGCCCGGTCCGTACGGCCAGCCCGGCCCGTACGGCCAGCCGCCGCAGGCGCCCCAGCCCGGCTACGGCTACCCCCAGCAGGCCCCTCCGCCCCAGCCCGGCTACGGCTACCCGCAGCAGCCCCCGCAGGGCGTCCCGCCCCAGCAGCCGCCCTACGGCCAGCAGCCCCCGTACGGCCAGCAGCCGCAGCCGCCCTACGGCCAGGCCCCCTACGGCGTGCCCCAGCCTCCGGCCCCGGGCGGCGGCAAGAAGAAGACCGGCATCATCCTCGGCGCGGTGGCCGTGGTCGCCGCGATCGGCGTGGGCGCGTACTTCGTGATCGGCGCCAGTGGTGGCGGCCTGGAGGACGACGGGCCGCACAAGATCGCGACACCGGCGAAGGTGCTCAGCGAGTACAAGCGCACCACGAAGGACGGGCAGACCGCAGGAAACGCGTCGGAGTTGGAGCAGAGCGGCGTCAAGGGTGCCAAGACCGCCGCGGGGCTCTACTCCACAGTGGACCTGAGCGACTACGACCCCGACGATCCGTCGTCCGCGGCGAAGATGGCGTCGGCCAAGACCCTTACGGTGGCGGGTGCCTACGGCGAGATCTCCGACCCGGAGGCGACGCTGGACCTGTTCTTCGCCAACTTCAAGAAGTCGTCCGAGAAGGAGGCCTCGTCCGGGTCCGGCAAGCCCGAACTCATCGGGGAGCCCGAGGAGGCCGACCTCGACGGCGCGGCCATGAAATGCCAGTCGGCCAAGTCACAGGACCAGCTGACCAAGAAGGAGAAGATCAACTGGTTCTGCGCGTGGGCCGACTACAGCACCATCGCCATCGTGTCGCCGGCTGAGGCAGCGCAGGGGGTCACCAAGGACGTGGCGATCGACCTCACCACCAAGGTCCGCGAGGAAGTCCGCGTCAAGGCCTGACGCACGCGACGACGAAGGCGCCCAGCACAAGCAGTGCCGGGCGCCTTCGCGTGCAGTGGGTGACTAGGCCGTCTTCTGCTCCCCCGGCCCCCGCCCCCGCGCATCCCGCGGAATCAGCGTCGGGTTGACGTTCGACTGGACGACGTCCGCCGTGATGACGACCCGGGCCACGTCCTTGCGGGACGGGACCTCGTACATCACGCCCTGGAGGACTTCCTCCATGATGGCGCGCAGGCCGCGCGCGCCGGTCTGGCGCAGGATGGCCTGGTCGGCGATGGCTTCGAGGGCCTCGCGCTCGAAGTCCAGCTCCACGCCGTCGAGTTCGAAGAGGCGCTGGTACTGCTTGACGAGCGCGTTGCGCGGCTCGACGAGGATCTGCAGCAGGGCCTCGCGGTCGAGGTTGTGGACCGAGGTGATGACCGGGAGACGGCCGATGAACTCGGGGATCATGCCGAACTTGACCAGGTCCTCCGGCATGACCTCCTGGAACTGGTCCTTGGACTCCATCTCGCGCTTGGAGCGGATCTGCGCGCCGAAGCCGATGCCCTTGGCACCCGCCCGGGCCTCGATGATCTTCTCCAGGCCCGCGAAGGCACCGCCCACGATGAACAGCACGTTCGTCGTGTCGATCTGGATGAACTCCTGGTGGGGGTGCTTGCGGCCGCCCTGGGGCGGGACCGAGGCGGTGGTGCCCTCCAGGATCTTCAGCAGGGCCTGCTGGACACCCTCGCCCGAGACGTCGCGCGTGATCGAGGGATTTTCACTCTTCCTCGCGACCTTGTCGATCTCGTCGATGTAGATGATCCCGGTCTCGGCCTTCTTGACGTCGTAGTCGGCCGCCTGGATCAGCTTGAGCAGGATGTTCTCGACGTCCTCGCCGACGTAACCGGCCTCCGTGAGGGCCGTGGCGTCGGCGATCGCGAAGGGGACGTTCAGCATGCGCGCGAGGGTCTGCGCGAGGAGGGTCTTGCCGGAGCCCGTGGGGCCCAGGAGCAGGATGTTGGACTTCGCCAACTCGATGGCGTCGTCCCGCCCGTTCGCCCCGCCGTTCTCGCCGGCCTGGACGCGCTTGTAGTGGTTGTACACCGCTACGGAGAGGGCCTTCTTGGCGGCCTCCTGGCCGACCACGTAGCCCTCGAGGAACTCGTAGATCTCGCGAGGCTTGGGGAGTTCCTCCCAGCGGACCTCGCTGGTCTCCGCCAGCTCTTCCTCGATGATCTCGTTGCAGAGATCGATGCACTCGTCGCAGATGTACACACCGGGCCCTGCGATGAGCTTCTTGACCTGCTTCTGGCTCTTGCCGCAGAACGAGCACTTGAGCAGATCGCCGCCGTCACCGATGCGTGCCACGGTGTGCTTCCCCTTCGCCTGGGAGACTCCTGGACGTCGACGTCCAGCGGACTCCTGGTGCTGCCTTATGTCCGACGGTACCTTGCCGAGCCCCCCGTCCGGGCCCCCCTTGGCACGGTTCGCTTTGACGTGAACCGAGCCAAACCGTGCCAAGGGGCGGCAGACGTTACAGCCTCTCGCCTCAACGCAGGCTCGAGTTGTCCATCTTCCGGGTGCTGATGACCTGATCGATCAGGCCGTAGCTCAGCGCGTCCTCGGCCGTGAGGATCTTGTCGCGCTCGATGTCCTCGCGGATCTTCTCGACCGGCGTGGTGGAGTGCTTGGCCAGCATCTCCTCCAGCTGCGAGCGCATCCGGAGGATCTCGTTCGCGGCGATCTCCAGGTCGGACACCTGACCGCGGCCGGTCTCGCTGTACGGCTGGTGGATCAGGACGCGCGCGTTCGGCAGGGCCATGCGCTTGCCCGCCGTGCCGGCGGCCAGCAGGACGGCGGCGGCGGAGGCGGCCTGGCCCATGCAGACCGTCTGGATGTCCGGCTTCACGTACTGCATCGTGTCGTAGATCGCGGTGAGCGCCGTGAAGGAGCCGCCGGGGCTGTTGATGTAGACCGAGATGTCACGGTCGGGGTCCATCGACTCCAGGCACAGCAGCTGCGCCATGACGTCGTTGGCGGAGGCGTCGTCGATCTGGACGCCGAGGAAGATCACGCGCTCCTCGAAGAGCTTCGCGTACGGGTCGTACTCACGGATGCCCTGGGAGGTGCGCTCGACGAAGCGCGGAATGATGTAGCGGGACTCGGCCTGCGGGCCGGTGTAGCGGCCCTGCGAGGCGTTCATGTCCTGCACGGCGTGCATACGGTCGTAGATCCCGCTGCCGGGGAACTGGTTCACGGTGTCTCCTGAAAAGGGCTGAGGCGGTCGACTGGGGCTGTCTGGGGTCGCTGGGGCCCGGGAGGGCTCCGTGGGCCTCACGGGGCGCCACAGGCCCCGTGGGGACCGCTCAGGCCCCGGTGCCGCCGCCGCCCGGCATGCCGGCGGCCGTGGGAATCACGTCGTCGATGAGGCCGTACTCCTTGGCCTCGAAGGCGTCGAACCAGCGGTCGCGGTCCGAGTCGCGGGTGATCTGCTCGACCGACTGCCCCGTGTGCTGGGACGTGAGCTCGGCCATGCGCTTCTTGGTGTGCAGCAGCCGCTCGGCGTGGATCTTGATGTCCGAGGCCGAGCCGGCGAGGCCGGCGGAGGGCTGGTGGATCAGGATCTCGGCGTTCGGCAGCGCGAAGCGCTTGCCGGGGGTGCCGGCGCTGAGCAGGAACTGACCCATCGAGGCCGCGAGGCCCATGGCGATGGTCACCACGTCGTTCTTGATGAACTGCATGGTGTCGTAGATCGCCATGCCGGCCGTGATGGAACCGCCGGGGCTGTTGATGTACAGGTAGATGTCCTTGTCCGGGTCGGCGGCAAGGAGCAGCAGCTGCGCGGTGATCTTGTTCGCGATGTCGTCGTCGACCGGCTGGCCGAGGAAGATGATCCGCTCGTTGAGCAGCCGGTTGTAGACCTGGTCACCGAGGCCACCACCGATGGAAGGCTCGCCGGCGGCTGAGGGCATCAGATTCGTCACGTATCCACCTGCTCGTCTTACGACGGCGCCGGGCCGTCTCACGTTTCCCTAGGGGCTCGGAGCCGTTCGGGGACTCCACTGCCCTCGTATTCATGGACCCTAACGCGCGGGTCCCTTCGGGGAATCCCGGAGATGGGAGTGTTCGCCGGGGGCGTAGCGCTGCGCGGCAGGGCCGGGGTGGTTTCGGGCCGTGGGCGGCTGCAGGTGCGCGGGGGCATGTCGCGCAGTTCCCCGCGCCCCTGGGGTGCGCTGCCCTCCCGAGTGACAGGAAGGCCCCGGGGTGCACCCCGGGGCCTTCCTCACGAACTCACCGCGACGGGACTCAGCCCTCGGTCTTCTCCTCGGCGGAGGCCTCGGTGGCCTCGGCCTCGGCGGACTCGGTCTCGTCCTCTTCGTCGTCGAGGTCGATGATCTCGCCGTTGGTGTCCTTGACCGTGGCCTTCTCGACCACGACGGCCAGGGCCTTGCCGCGGGCGACCTCGCCGACCAGGAGCGGAACCTGACCGCCCTCGACGACCGCCTGGGCGAACTGGTCGGGGGACATGCCGGAGGAGGCCGCACGGCGCATGAGGTGCTCGGTGAGCTCCTCCTGGTTGACGTTCAGCTTCTCCTGCTTGACGAGCTCGTCGAGCACGAACTGGGTCTTGATGCCCTTGACCGCGGCCTCGCGGGTCTCGGTCTCGAACTCCTCCTCGCTCTTGCCCTGGATCTCCAGGTACTTCGCGAGGTCGAGGCCCATCTGGCCGAGCTGGTGGTGCTCCAGGTTGTGCTTGCGCGTGTTGACCTCGTCCTCGAGCAGCTTCTCGGGAACGGGGACCTCGACCAGCTCGAGCAGCTTCTCCAGGACGCGCTCCTGGGCCTGCGTGGCCTGGTCGTACTGCTTCATGTTCTCGAGGCGCTTGCGGCTGTCCGCGCGCAGCTCCTCGATGGTGTCGAACTCGGAGGCGAGCTGCGCGAACTCGTCGTCCAGCTCGGGCAGTTCACGCTTGGCGACCTGGGTGACCTTGACGGTGACCTCGGCCTCCTTGCCGGCGGCCGAGCCGCCCTTCAGCTCGGAGGTGAAGGTGGCCTCGCCACCGGCCTCCAGGCCCTTCACGGCGTCGTCGATGCCGTCCAGCAGCTCACCGGAGCCGATGGTGTAGGAGACGCCGTCGGCGACGCCGTCCTCCAGGACCTCCCCGTCGACCTTGGCCTGCAGGTCGATCGTCACGACGTCGCCGTCCTCGGCGGCACGCTCGACCGGGGCGGTGGAGGCGAAGCGCTCGCGCAGCTCCTCGACGGCCTTGTCGACGTCCTCTTCGGTGACCTCGACCGCGTCGACCTCGACCTCGATGCCGGAGAAGTCCGGGATCTCGATGGACGGGCGGATGTCGACCTCGGCGGTGAAGTTCAGCGTCTCGCCGTCCTTCAGCTCCGTGATGTCGACCTCGGGCTGGCCCAGCACGCTGAGCTCGGCCTCGTTGACCGCGTCGGTGTAGAACTTCGGAAGCGCGTCGTTGACCGCCTCCTCCAGAACCGCACCGCGGCCGAACCGCTGGTCGATGACCCGGGCCGGGACCTTGCCCTTGCGGAAGCCCTTCACCGTGACCTGCTGGTTGATCTTCTTGTACGCCGCGTCGAGGCTGTCCTTGAGCTCCTCGAAGGGCACCTCGACAGTGAGCCGAACCCGAGTCGGGTTCAGGGTCTCCACGGCGCTCTTCACGGTTCGGTCTCCTTGTGGCTGACTTCTTGGTTTCTGCCGGGGCCAGAACGGCCCGGCGGATTTCGCCGCCCGGAGGACTTCAGACGATGAGACACACGGGCGTGCAGCTTGCATAGTAACGGCAGCGACTACACCGCCCAAAAGGCGATCACGTGAGCGATCGAGTGGGCGATCACGCGAGATGATCGGGTGGCTGGTCGGGGTGGCGGGATTTGAACCCACGGCCTTCCGCTCCCAAAGCGGACGCGCTACCAAGCTGCGCCACACCCCGTCTGGTGCGACACGTAGGGTACATGCCGCACGGCGGTGCGGCCGCCGCATTTCCCCAGGACGTGTGCCGCGCCGTCTCCGGCGGGAATGCGGTGTGCGACGGAGGGGGCCGACCCGCTACGATGCCTTCAGTGCCGCGGTCACCCGACCTGCGGCGCGTGCTGTGCGGGCGTAGCTCAATGGTAGAGCCCTAGTCTTCCAAACTAGCTACGCGGGTTCGATTCCCGTCGCCCGCTCCATTCGGCTCAGGGCCAGGTGGAGGATCACTCCTCCACCTGGCCCTGAGTGTTTCCCGGAGCGATGTTCAGTTCGTCGTGCCCCTCCGTGCCCCTCCGGCTCCTGATCCTGCTTCGCCTGGACTTGCGGCCCTGCAGCAGTCGCAACCAGGACGACAACCACACGCATCCGCCTCGGCGCCGGCGGACGGTGCGGCAAGCGTGGCCGAGGGCGCGCAGCACCCCTTGCCCTGCCAGGCGTTCCGGCCCTCCTTGATGGCTATGGCGGCGATGATCAGGGCGGCGATCGGATCGGCCCAGGACCAGCCGAGGGTGGCGTTGAGGACCAGGCCGACGAGGAGCACGGCAGACAGGTACGTACACAGAAGCGTCTGCTTGGAGTCGGCGACCGCACTCGCGGAGCCGAGTTCCCTGCCGGCACGGCGCTGGGCGGCGGACAGGAAGGGCATCACCGCGAGGGACAGCGAGGCGAGGACGATGCCGGGGAGAGACCTTTCTGCCTCACCGGCTCCGGTCAGAGCCCGGGCCGCGTCGAAGGTGACGTACACGGCGAGCGCGAAGAAGGACACCGCGATGATCCGCAGCGTGGTCTGCTCGCGGGCCTCACGCACGGTGTGCTCGGAGGCGGAGAACTGCCAGGCGACCGCGGCGGCCGAAGAGACCTCGATGACCGAGTCGAGGCCGAAGCCCATCAACGCAGTGGACGAGGCGAGAGTGCCGGCGGTGATGGCGACGACCGCCTCGATGACGTTGTAGGTGATGGTCGCGGCGACCAGCAGCCGTATGCGGCGGGTCAGCGTGTCACGGCGGGCCGGTGAGGGCCCGAGAGATATCGCGGTCATCAGCAGCATCCCTGGTCGGCGGCATCGACACAGGTACGGTCGGTCTCCACAGCCACCACGGCGGTGCGCAGGTCGTCCAACGCGTGGCCGAGGCGTTCGTCGGCCAGCTCGTAGCGGGTGCGACGGCCGTCGGGCGCGGTGACGACCAAGCCGCAGTCGCGCAGGCACGCCAGGTGGTTGGACAGCCGGGTGCGGGACACGCCGAGCACCTCGGCGAGTTCGGCCGGGTAGGCCGGAGCATCCCGGAGGGCGAGCAGGATACGACAGCGGATCGGGTCGGCCAGCGCACGGCCGAAGCGGGCCAGCACGTCGATGTCGGAGGCAACGGTCAGCACCCTCCGGAGAGTACAGGGGATCCTGAATTCATGGAATCCTGAACACTCGGGGCTGTTCGCTGAACTGGCCCCGAGTGTTTCCACGACGATGCGCGCGTCGTCCCGCCGGCCCGGTTCGGTCTCGCCCACGGATGGGACGAGAAGCCGGCGTCAGAGGTCCCGGACGTCCACGGTGTAGACGGAGCGGACGCCGTACGGGACGTACAGGGCGTCGCCGACGAGCAGGGGCGGTGCTCCGGAGGTGACGAGCATGCTGTCGACCCGGCCGCCGTCGTCGCGGCCGTCCCGGGTGTCCTCGACCTTGCCGCTGCGCGCGTTCAGCGCGGCCAGGCGGCCGCTGGGGGACGCGAAGTACACATGGGTGGCCGAGGCGGTCGGCGGTCCCTGCCGCTCCAGGGTGGAGTTGGATTCCCACAGCGTGCGCCCGGTGAGGGGTGCGACGGCGCGGACGCCGCCGCTGCTGCGCGTGAAGTAGACGGTGCCGCGGGCCAGGTACGCCCTCGACCCCTCGGGCCGGGGCTTCGCCAGTCGGCGCACGGTGAGCTCGTGCGAGGCGACGTCGATCAGGGCGAGGCCTCGGGCCGTGGAGTAGCCGTCCGCGAGCACCAGGCGCCCCCCGTGCCGGCCGAGCAGTTGCAGGGCGCCCTCGGCCTCGACCGTCCAGCGGGGCTTTCCGGTGGCCGGATCGATCTGCGAGACGGTGGTACGGGCGGTCTTCTCGTCGTCCGTCCCGGCCGTGCAGAGCAGGTAGGCGTGGTCGGCCGCCGCGTCCAGGACGCAGTCGCCGCGGGTCCGCGGCTCCGGCTGCCGCCAGCGGACCTTGCCCGTTCCGGCGTCCAGCAGGGCGTACTGGTCGCCCTGCGATCCGTAGAAGGTGATGACACCCTCGGGCACAGCCGTGGCGGCGCCCTGGGGCCCCTCGGGGACTCTCGCCATCTCGCCGCTGCCGGTCGGGGTCCGCCAGAGTTCCTTGCCGGTGCCGGCGGCCAGGGCGTGGACCGTGTAGCTGGACCCCACGCCGCTCGTGCCGTCCAGGTCCTCGGACCCGTAGGCGTAGACGCGGCCGTCGCCGGTGCCGATGAGTGCGCCCTCGTCGCCGGAGGCGCCGTCGGGCGTGGTGTCGACGGGCCGGCTCCAGGTGTTGCGGCCGTCGGCGAGACCGAAGCGGGTCGCCATGAGGTCGGAGCCGGCGCAGACGAGGGAGGCGTCGACGACGGAGCAGCCTTTGAAGGAGGTGTCCACCCCGGCCAGGCCGCCCTCGCTGCCCGCGGGGGCCTTCGCGGTGGCGACCCACGGTTCCCAGCCCTCGGGAAGGTCGGCCGCGCCCTTGGGAGGGTCGGCCGCCTTGGCGGCGGACGAGGGTGGGCGGTCGTGGTCGCGGATCAGGGCGAGGGTGGAGGTGACGATCGCGGCGAGTGCGACGGCCGCGGCGGCAGAGATCAGCAGCAGTCCGTGTCGGCCGCGGCTGCGGGTGCCCCCGGGCGGCCATGTCCGGGCCGGGTCGGGCGGCGGCTGGGGCTGCGCCGTCGGGGTCCTGTCCGGCCGGGGGCGTCCCGGGCCGCCGCGCCGCGCCTGGTCCCGCCCGGCGTGCGCCGCGTCGCGCATGTGCCCGGCGTGCGCCCCGTCGCGCATTTCGTCGTCCAGCTCTCCGGCCGCTCCCTCGTCCACCCCTCCGTCCGCTGCATCGTCCGCCACGCCCTCCGCCCCGTCGTTCGCCTCGGCGGGCAGGGCGTGGGACGTTCCGCTCCGCTCGGCGCGGGCCGCGTCGGGCCAGGCCGGGCCGGCCGGCTCGGTCGGCCGTGCGCCCGGCCATGGACGCAAGGGGCGGGGTGCGCCGGTGCCGGGCACGGTGAGCGTGGCGGGGGTGCCGCCTTCACGGAGCAGCGTGAACAGTTCGTCCGCGGCGGGGCGGGACTTCTGGTGCTTCTCCAGACAGACGCGGATGAAGGGGAGCAGTTCGTCGGGGACGCCGGTCAGGTCCGGTTCGCCCTCTACGACGCGCAGGGCCGTTTCGTACGGGCTCGGGCTGTCGAAGGGGCCGCGGCAGGTGGCGGCGTAGGTGAGGACCGAGCCGAGGGAGAACATGTCGGCGGCGGGGCCGACGTCCTGCGGGGAGGCGAACTGCTCCGGGGACATGAACGGCGGGGTGCCCATGACGCGGCCGGTCTGGGTGAGGGCGTCCGAGGCGGCGAACTCGGCGGCGCGGGAGATGCCGAAGTCGATGACGCGGGGGCCGTCCTCGGCGAGCATCACGTTGGCCGGCTTCAGGTCGCGGTGGACGACTCCGGCGCGATGGATGTCGCGCAGCGCCTCGGCGAGGCCGGCGGCGAGACCGCGCAGGCGGGGCAGCGGGAGCGGGCCGTGCTCGCGGACGTGGGTGCCGAGGTCCGCGCCCGGTATGTAGAGGGTGGCCATCCAGGGGTGGATGGCGTCGGCGTCCGCGTCCACGACGGGGGCCGTGAAGGCTCCGCTGACCCGGCGGGCGGCGGCCACCTCGCGGCGGAAACGGGCGCGGAACTCGTCGTCGTCGGCGTACTGGCTGTGCACGACCTTGATCGCGAGGCGGCGTCCGGAGGCCGAGCGGGCCAGGTAGACCACTCCCATGCCGCCGGAGCCGAGGCGGTCCTCGATCTGGTAGCCGCCCACCTCCGCCGGGTCGGAATCGCGCAGCGCCATCCCCGTACGTTCCCCCCGTCACGCACCGTCCTGTGATCGGGGCGAGCGTAGCCGCCCGTGCCGGAGGCGCGTAGCGCGGGGCTCGGGAGGGTGCGTCGTCCCGGTCAGAAGCTGATGGAGTTGATCGTCTCCGCTATCGAGTTGAGGAACCGCTGGATGTCGTCGGCCATGCCGGTCGAGGCGAGGAAGAAGCCGAAGAGGACCGCCACGATCGCGGGACCGGCCTTGATGGATCCGCCTCTCAGCAACACCACAAGGATGATCGCCAACAGCAGCACCACAGACAGTGAAATGGCCACAACTGATCACACCCTCGGTCGGTCCGCTCTCCCGGCCCGGGGACGCGACCCGCGCACCCCGCCAGAACCATCGTGCCACCAACATGGCCGGGCTATGCGGGCGCTGACGCATCGACCACATTCGTGTCGCCCCCTCCCGTGTGAGCCGCCCGCGCCTGGGGACCCGACTCCGAGTAGTCGCACGGCAATTCGACGAGCCACCCGCTCAGGAAATTCGACCGGATCGTTTCCGTCTCCACACAACGCGCACGCAGCTAATTCGAATTGTTACCGCAGGGTCATCAACAGCCGTTGCAAGGCGGGCTCGAAGAGGGCGGAAGCAGACATTCCACTGGAGTCGCCTGCGGGTCTTATGCGCCGCTTAGTCCGGAAGTATCACGATAAGCAGGGCAGGCGCAGTGCACCGGTCCGCCGCCGAGCGATGTGTCGGCCATCACGCCGACAGTGACGTCAACTACCCGTAATCCGGGGTACTCGCAGCGAATAGCCAGGAATGACGTCCGGCGTTTTACGAATACCTGCGGAGAACGCTAGGGTGCCTCAGATGTTCCACGCTGCCTCGTCCCCCGCACGCGCAGCGAGGTCCCGGATCGTCTCCCCGAGCTCCTGGTGGGAGGGTCTGTGACGAACTCGCTGCGACCGAACGGCGACCGCAGGGCGCCACTTCCCCCGGCACATTCGCCGGCCGACGGAGTGCCGAGCCCCCGCTCGCCGCAGAGCACGCAGAAGAAGCAGAACGGCAAGCAACGCGACGCGTTCTTCGACAACGCCAAGTACCTTGCGATCGTGCTGGTGGCCATGGGCCACGCCTGGGAGCCGCTCAAGGGCGACAGCCGGATACTCGAGGCCGCCTACCAGGTCGTCTACGCGTTCCACATGCCGGCGTTCATCCTCATCTCCGGCTACTTCTCCCGCAGTTTCGACATGCGGCCCGACCGGCTGAAGCGCCTGATCACCGGCGTGGCCGTGCCGTACATCATCTTCGAGACGGCCTATCCGCTCTTCAAGCGGGTCATCGACAACGACCCGCATCAGGAGATCAGCCTCCTCGACCCCTGGTACCTGACCTGGTTCCTGGTCGCGCTGTTCGTCTGGCGGCTGACCACCCCCATCTGGAACCTGGTGCGCTGGCCGCTGCCGCTCGCGCTGGGTCTCGCCATGCTGGCGACCGTCACCCCGGAGATCGGTGACGACCTCGACCTGCAGCGCGTCCTGCAGTTCCTGCCGTTCTTCGTGCTGGGTCTGGTCATGAAGCCCGAGCACTTCCAGATGGTGCGCACGCGTTCGGTGCGTATCGCGTCGGTGCCCGTGTTCGCCGCCGCCCTGGCCTTCAGCTGGTGGGCGGTGCCGCGCATGAACACCGCGTGGTTCTACCACCGTGACGCCGCACAGGAGCTGGGCGCCCCGTGGTGGACCGGCCCGGTCATGGTGCTCGCGATGTTCGGCTGTTCCCTGGTGCTGACGGCCTGCTTCTTCGCCTGGGTGCCGCGCCGCCACATGTGGTTCACCGCCCTCGGCGCCGGCACGCTCTACGGCTACCTGCTGCACGGCTTCCTGGTGAAGGCCGGCGACTACCAGGGCTGGTTCGAGGCCTCCTGGCTGCACCGGCCGACCGGTGAGATCCTCGTGACCGTCCTCGCGGCCGCGGTCGTGACGGTGCTGTGCACCAAGCCGGTGCAGCGTGTCTTCCGGTTCGCGATGGAGCCGAAGATGGACTGGGCCTTCAAGCGGGACGCGGCCGAGCAGGCCCGCGAACGCCAGAGCGCCGAACGGCGCGAGCGGGAGCGCGAGCGCGAGAAGGTCAACGCCTGACCCGAACGGCGTTCATCCGACGAGACCGAGAAGTGCGCGCATCCGCGCGTACTTCTCGGTCAGTCGTTCACGGGTCGCCGCGTCCAGCACTCCGAGTCGCACCGGGTCCGCGTTGTGCGCCAGGTCCGCCTCCTTCACCAGCAGCGCGCCGGGCGTGGCGAGGATCCGCGCGGCGTACCCCTCCGGCGGCTCCCCCGCCCTCTTGGTGACCGCGAGGACGATGTCCTTCGTACGGCTGCTCAGAGCGGCCTGGCGCAGCCACTGTGCGGAGAGGGCGTCGTCCTCGACGGCGTCGTGCAGCCAGGCCGCCGCGATCTGCTCCTCGTCGCCACCCCGTGCCCGGACGCCCTCCGCCACGGCCTGGAGGTGTTCCGCGTAGGGCCGTCCCGCTTTGTCGGTCTGGCCGGTGTGCGCGGCGCGGGCGGTGGCCTCGACCTGGGCCAGGGTCATACGGGTTGTCTCGCTCACCGCTTCAGTGTCTCAGCGGTTCGCGGCGGCCGTCGGGCCCTCGCGGCAGATCAGCAGCAGCGCCCGGTCGTCGTTGACGTCCTTGGCCACGGCCTCGATGAGATGCCAGGCGGCGCCGTGGAAGCCGCCGGCCACATAGCGGTCGGCCTCCCCGGTGAGGCGGTCGATGCCCTCGACGATGTCGCGGTCGGCGGTTTCCACCAGACCGTCCGTGAACAGCATCAGCACGTCCCCGGGCCGCAGTGAGCCCTTCACCGGGTCGAACTGGGCACCGTCGTAGACCCCGAGGAGCGGGCCCTCGGCGGCCTTCTCCTCCCAGCGGCCGGTGCCGGCGCTGAGCTGGAGGCCCGGCGGGTGGCCCGCGGAGTAGAGCTCGTAGTCGCCGGAATCCAGGTCGAGGACCAGGTGGATGGAGGTGGCGAAGCCCTCGTCCCAGTCCTGGCGGAGCAGGTAGCCGTTCGCGGCGGGGAGGAAGGCGTGCGGCGGGAGGGAGCCGAGCAGGCCGCCGAACGCGCCGGACAGCAGCAGGGCGCGGGAGCCCGCGTCCATGCCCTTGCCGGAGACGTCGGTGAGGACGACCTCCAGCGTGCGGCCGCCGTTGGTGCGCGCCGCCACCACGAAGTCGCCCGAGAAGGACTGGCCGCCCGCCGGGCGCAGCGCCATCTCCCGGTGCCAGCCGTCCGGCAGGTCGGGCAGCTTGCTCTGCACCCGGATGCGTTCGCGCAGGTCGAAGAGCATGGTGCCGCCGCGCCGCCAGGGAACACCGACCCGGCTGCGGAACTGGGCCAGCAGCAGCCCGAAGAAGCCGCAGGCCGCGACCACGAGCACGACGCCCGGGGTGACCCTCGACGGGCCCTCCGTGTACGGGCCGAGCTGCACCGACTCCACGATCAGTGCCGTGGCCGCCGCCGCGTACAGGCCGAGCAGGCTGGCGGGCCGCAGAAGCAGCCCGCCCACGACGACGGGCAGCACCAGCGCGGCCGGTGAGAACCACACCGAGTTCGCCAGGGTGGCCGACGCGATCAGCGGGACGGTCAGGACCAGACCGGCCAGGGCGATCCAGTCCGAGCCGTTGCCGCGGAAGTAGTCCACTGCGGCCCGGCGCACGCCGACACGGACCCGGTGCCACTGCTTCTTCAACCGGGCCGTGAACGTCTCGGCTTCCGCGCGCCGCTCTCGTCCTGATGCCATTAGTTCGGGACCCTATCCATCGGACCAGCCCCTTGGCACGGGAGGTCCCACTTGTCCCCCGTCCGAGGGCCGACATCACAGTGAACTTCACCGTGCCCCGCCCCGCCGCCGCCCGGCAGAAATTGCCTCGCCCGCCCCGCATCGCCCTGGTAGGCAGGATTCATGACAACTGACGCGAACGGCCTTTCGCCCGGTCTGCGGGTTCTGCGGCAGGACGAGTGGGACAAGTGGTACGACACCCTGCTCCGGGGCTTCGGAGGGGTGCCGGAGGCCGCCGAGGAGCGGGAGTTGTGGCGCTCGCTGACCGAGTACGACCGTTCCCTGGGCATCTGGGACGGGGACGAGTGCGTGGGAACGGCCGGGGCGTTCAGCTTCCGGCTGACCGTGCCCGGCGGCGCGTCACTGCCGGTCGCGGGCGTCACGATGGTCAGCGTGGCCGCCACGCATCGCCGGCGCGGCCTGCTGACGTCGATGATGCGGCGGCAGCTGGACGATGTGCGGGCGTGGGGTGAGCCGTTGGCCGTGCTCACCGCGTCCGAGCCGGCGATCTACGGGCGGTTCGGATACGGCAACGCGACCCTGTCGTTGACCGCCGAGATCGACACGACCCGGGTGCGGCTGTCGGTGCCGGACGGTACGGATGACGTACGGGTGCGGTACGCGGTGCCGGCCGATGTGCTCGACGTGTGCGAGGCGTTGTACGCCAGGCTGGTTCCGGCGCGGCCCGGGATGCTGGCCCGGCGGCCCGGCTGGGAGCGGCTGGGGGTCCTCGATCCGGAGAGCCTGCGGGACGGGGCGTCGCCCCTGCAGTGCGTGCTCGCCGAGCGGGACGGGGAGACGGTCGGCTACGCACGGTTCCGCGTCAAGCCGGAGTGGGAACTCGCCGGGTTCAAGGGCACGGTGATCGTGACGGACTTGGCGGCGCTGGACCCTGCGGCGGACGCGGCGCTGTGGCGTTTTCTGCTCGGGATCGACCTGACCTCGAAGGTGACCATGCGAGCGCGTCCGGTGGACGACGCATGGCAGTACCTGGTGTCCGACCAGCGACGCTGTCACCCGTGGTTCCGGGACTCGCTGTACGTGCGGCCGGTGGAGGTGGGCGCCGCGCTGGAGGCGCGGACGTATCAGAGCCCGGTGGATGTGGTGTTCGAGGTGGAGGACGCGTTCTGCCCCTGGAACGCCGGGCGTTGGCGGCTGACCGGCGACCCGAAGGGAGCGTCCTGCGAGCGTACGACGGATGCGGCGGATGTCGCGCTGTCCGTAAGGGAGTTGGGAGCGGCGTACCTCGGGGGTGTGTCGCTGGCCTCGCTGGCGGCGGCGGGTCGGGTACGGGAGATCCGGCGGGGGGCGCTGGCGGAGGCGTCGCTCGGGTTCGGGACGACCGTGCCGCCGTGGCTGCCGCACGGGTTCTAGCGAACGCCCGCCTGTTTCAAGGACGTTGGCAGGCCGGGCACCAGAAGAGGTTGCGGGCGGCGAGGTCGGCGGTGCGGATCTCGCCGCCGCAGATGTGGCAGGGCAGGTTGGCCCTGCGGTAGACGTACACCTCGCCGCCGTGGTCGTCCACGCGCGGGGGGCGGCCCATCGCCTCCGGGGTGTGTTCCGGGCGGACGGTGTCGATGCGGTTGTTGCGGACGCCCTCGTGCATCAGGGCGACGAGGTCGGTCCATATCGCGTGCCACTCGGTGGGGGTGATGTCCTTGCCGGCGCGGTACGGGTCGATGCGGTGCCGGAAGAGGACCTCCGCACGGTAGACGTTTCCGACGCCGGCGATGACCTTCTGGTCCATGAGGAGGGCCGCGATCGTCGTACGGCTGCGGGTGATGCGGCGGTAGGCGGTGTCCGGGTCGGCGTCGTCGCGGAGGGGGTCGGGGCCCAGGCGGTCGTGTATCGCCTGCTTCTCCGGGGGCGTGATGAGGGCGCAGGTGGTGGGGCCCCGGAGGTCCACGTAGGTGGTGTCGTTCGCCACGCGAAGGCGGACGGTGTCGGTGGGGGGCGGTTCGGGGGCCGGGCCGAAGGTGACCTTGCCGAACAGGCCGAGGTGGATGTGGATCCAGTCGGTGTCGCGGAAGCCGAGGAAGAGGTGCTTGCCGTGGGCTTCCGTGTGGGTGAGTTCGGTGCCGGTGAGGAGGGTGGCGGCGGGGGCGAACTTGCCCTGGGGGCTGGTGGTGCGGGGTTTCGTGCCGAGGAAGGCGGCGGCGTAGTCCTGGGCGAGGCGGTGGATGGTGTGGCCTTCCGGCACGGGTGCTCCTTGTGATCGTCGCCCTTGCCCGTCGGGGCGACGCGGTTGCTCACGAGGCCGAGGCCGCGGGGCTCCGCCCCGGACCCCGGGTTCTGCCCACCCGCCGCCCGACACGGTTGCCCACGAGGCCGCGGCCACGGGGCTCCGCCCCGGATCCCGGCGGGGGCTGTGTCCCCTGCGCCCCTCCGGGACTTCGCCCCTGGGCCCCTTCAGGGGATCGCCCCAGCCTCTCCGGGCTTTGCCTCGGCTCCCCGTCTGAGGCACGGGGCCGGTGCGTTACTGCTGCGGGTGGTGCGGCGGGATCGGGGGCAGGTCGCCGGTCGTTTCGTAGGCCGACAGCATGTCGATCCGGCGGGTGTGACGTTCGTCACCGGAGAACGGGGTGCCGAGGAAGGTCTCCACGAACTTCGTCGCCTCGTCCTGCGAGTGCATGCGCGCGCCCACCGCGACGACGTTGGCGTTGTTGTGCTGGCGGCCCAGGGACGCCGTCTCCTCGCTCCAGGCGAGGGCCGCACGCACGCCCTTGACCTTGTTCGCGGCGATCTGCTCGCCGTTGCCCGAGCCGCCGATGACGACGCCGAGGGCGTCGTGGTCCGCGGCCGTGCGCTCCGCTGCGCGGAGGCAGAAGGGCGGGTAGTCGTCCTGGGCGTCGTAGATGTGCGGGCCGCAGTCCACGGGGTCGTGACCCGCCGCCTTCAGCCACTCGACGAGGTGGTTCTTGAGTTCGTAGCCCGCATGGTCCGAGCCGAGGTACACGCGCATGGGACGAGTGTGACACGGGCGTTTCGGGGAAGGCGCGCGGGGTGGCGCTCACAGAAACATGAGGCGAATGTGAGCCCCGTTACGGAACCTCAGGAAAACCTCAAGTAACAATCTGGATTCAAAGGTTCTCCTCATCGTTCGCCTCCGATTCACTGGACCGGCTCGTACACCGCTCGTACGGGCCCCTCGTGCAACGCCATGCCGCGAAACACCCCCTTCGTGCGGTTCGTGCGTTCGTACGGAAGTACAGCTCCCCGGCGCAAAGGAAATCCGTTCCATGACCTCGCAGCCGACTCTGAACAAGACCGGAAACGACCCCCAAGGGCCCGGAGAACCCGGAGCCGAGGGCTCCGGGCTGCAGGCCGGACTCAAGAACCGGCATCTTTCGATGATCGCCATCGGCGGTGTCATCGGCGCCGGCCTCTTCGTGGGGTCCAGCTCCGGTATCGCCACCGCCGGGCCCGGCATCCTGCTGTCGTACGCCCTCGTCGGCACGCTCGTGGTGCTGGTGATGCGGATGCTCGGTGAGATGTCGGCCGCCAACCCCACCTCGGGTTCCTTCTCCGCGCACGCCGACCGGGCCCTCGGGTCCTGGGCCGGTTTCTCCATCGGCTGGCTGTACTGGTTCTTCTGGGTCGTCGTGCTGGCGGTCGAGGCGACCGCCGGTGCGGTGATCCTGGAGGGCTGGATACCGGCCGTGCCCCAGTGGGGCTGGGCCCTGATCGTGATGGTGGTGCTGACCGCCACCAACCTGGTCTCCGTCAGCTCCTACGGCGAGTTCGAGTTCTGGTTCGCGGGCATCAAGGTCGTCGCCATCGCCGCGTTCATCGTCATCGGCGGACTGGCCGTGTTCGGGCTGCTGCCCGGCGTGGACAGTGAGCAGGCCGGCGTGAGCAACCTGACCGCGCACGGCGGCTTCCTGCCCAACGGGGCCGGCGCCATCCTCACCGGTGTACTCCTCGTCGTCTTCTCCTTCATGGGCAGCGAGATCGCCACCCTGGCCGCCGGTGAGTCCGAGAACCCGCGGCAGGCCGTCACCAAGGCCACCAACAGCATCATCTGGCGTGTCGCCGTCTTCTACCTCGGCTCGATCGCCGTGGTCGTGTGCCTGCTGCCGTGGGACAGCAAGTCCATCACCAAGGACGGCTCCTACGTCGCCGCGCTGGACTCCCTCGGCATCGCGCACGCCGGACAGATCATGAACTTCATCGTGCTGACCTCGGTGCTGTCCTGCCTCAACTCCGGCCTCTACACGGCCTCCCGCATGGCCTTCTCCCTCGGCCAGCGCGGTGACGCGCCGAAGGCCTTCGCCCGCACGACCTCCAACGGCGTGCCGCGCACGGCGATCCTCGCGTCGGTCGCCTTCGGCTTCGTGGCCGTGTTCTTCAACTACAAGTTCCCGGACTCCGTCTTCCTCTTCCTCGTGAACTCCAGCGGCGCGGTCGCCCTGTTCGTGTGGCTGGTGATCTGCTTCTCCCAGCTGCGCATGCGGAAGATCATCAAGGCCGAGGCGCCCGAGAAGCTCGTGGTGAAGATGTGGCTGTACCCGTATCTGACCTGGGCGACTGCCGCGCTGATCGTGTTCATCCTCGGCTACATGCTCACCGACACCGAGCACGACGGGCGTAAGACCGTCCTGCTGTCGCTGCTCGTCGCGGCGGTGGTGCTCGTCATCGCCTTCGCGAAGAAGGGGCTGCGCGGGGAGCGCACGGCCGCCGACGCCCCGCAGGTCCCGGGCGAGGAGCGGGACGAGGTGTCGGCCGGCTGATCCTGCGGCCGCTCGCCGTTCGTCGTGAACGGGGGCCTGTGGTGCGTGCTGCCGTGCGCGCCGCAGGCCCCTTCTCGTTCGCCCGCGCTTGCCCGAAGCTGCCTACAGCACCGTGAAACTGTCCCTGACCTTCTCGTAGGTGGCGAGTGCCTCCCGCTCGATCCCGGCCTGGTACCACGTGTTGACCTGGTACGACTTGCCGGTCACGTTGAAGCCGAGCAGGCGGGCGTGCCAGTGGACGCCCTTCAGCGTGAACGTGTACTCCCAGACCACCGCCGGGTGGCCGCGGAACGTCGTCTCCTCCAGGCGGATCTTGCGGTAGTCCTGGCCCTGGTGGGCGTTGCGCTCCGAGGTCTGCCAGGTCTCCAGCAGGTCGCCGCGGGCGAGGGAGGACCTGCCCACCAGCTCCTGGGAGCCGTCCGGGGAGGTGTAGTGCACCTCCGCGCCCGTCTTCACGTCCCGCCGCCAGCCGTCGGGCGTCGCCCAGGCGAACCCACCCGCCTCCCGGTGCGTGCCGGGCGGGAGGGTCCGCGGCCTGGTCGTGCCCTCGACGGTGGGTGAGGGGGTGGTGGCTCCGGTGGTGGCTCCGGCGGCGTCCCCCGTGGTGGCGCCGGTCGCGTCCCCGGTGGTGGCCGGAGCGGACGCCGAGGAACCCGCGCGGGGAGTCCCGTCGCTGTCGCCGGGTGAGCCGGACGACGTCGCCAGCAGGATCGCCGCGACGGTGCCGGCGGTGGCGAGGGTGGCCGCCGCGGCGGTGAGCGCCGTACGGCGACGGCGACGGGCGTGCGGGCGGGGAGTGGCCGGGACAGCCGGCCCGGGCAGTTCACCCGGCGGCAGCGGCAGGGGTGTGGGGCGGGGGCGGCACTCGGTCTCCGCCTGTGCGCGGGTGAGGGAGACAGGGGTCTGAGAACTCGCGGACGTCTTCGTGGGCGCGGTGTGTGGGCGGTGGTGCGGCTCCTGGGCGGGGGCGGGGCTGCCGGGGCCCTCGGGCGCGGGGCGGGCGGGAGTGGGTGATTCGGGAGCGGATGGGGATAGGTGGGCGGGGGTGGGTGATTCGGGAGCGGATGGGGATAGGTGGGCGGGAGTGGGTGATTCGGGAGCGGATGGGGAGAGATGGGCAGGAGGGGATGATTCATGAGCGGGTGGGGGGAAGTGGGCGAGGGTGGATGATTCGGTACGTGTCGGGGCCGGGAACGCCACCGGCTCCAGTGCGATCTGCAGGGCCTCCAGGTCCGGGCGGGCCGACGGGTCCTTGGCCAGCAGGGAGGTCAGGATGTCCCGCAACGGGCCCGACCCGGCGGGGAGTTCCGGCTCCTCGTACAGGACCGCGTGCAGGGTCGCCAGTGTGGTGCCGCGGGAGAACGGGGAGCGGCCGCCCAGCGCCGCGCAGAGGGTCGCGCCGAGGGACCAGATGTCGGACGGTGGGCCCTGGGGGCGGCCGGAGATGCGCTCGGGGGCCATGTAGTCGGGTGAGCCGACCAGCATGCCGACCATGGTGAGCGCCTTGGCGTCCTGGATCGCCGCGATGCCGAAGTCCGTGAGGACGACGCGCCGTCCGGGGCCGGAACCGTTGGCGTCGCCGCGTCCGGATCCGGCCACGCCGCCCGCGTGCTCCACGAGTACGTTTCCGGGCTTGATGTCGCGGTGCAGTACGCCTCGTTCGTGCACCTGCCGCAGCGCCGCGACCAGACCGAGTCCGATGCGGGCCGTCTCGCCGGGGCTCAGCGGGCCCGTCTCCGCGAGGATCCGTTCGAGGGAGCGGCCCGCCACCAACTCCATGACGATCCAGAGGCGTTCGCCCTCATCGACCACGTCGTAGACCCGTACGACGTTGGGGTGGTCGATCCGGGCCGTCGCCCTGGCTTCGCGCAGGGTGCGTTCACGGCGGGTCCTGCTGTCCTCCGCGTCGAGTCCGTCGATCCGCATTTCCTTGACGGCGACCTGCCGGTCGAGTATTTCGTCGGCGGCTTGCCACACCCGCCCCATTCCCCCCTGGCCGATACTCTCGACCAACCGATAGCGTCCCGTCACCAATACCCCTGGAACACCGCCGCTGTTCGCATTCCCCGGCAATTCGCTGCACCCCCTCCACGACGCCGTGACCGACTCCAGTGAAACACAACGGTCACACTTCGTGCCGTACCAGGATAGTGCGGGGAAATCTTGTGGTACCTCTTTCAGTGCTGCGAATTCAGGCGCAGCCCAGGGGGACGCAAGGGGGACGAACATGAGTTCTCGTCGTACGGCAGCGGTCGCCGGATCGCTGGTCATGGCATCTTTCTCGGCGGTGATGATCCTTTCCGGCACGGCCGGCGCGGAAGACGAAGGACCCGCAAGCGGCAAGGGGGGAAAGGCGGTTGACGCGGCACCGGCAGGGGTGAAGCTCAGCACGACACTGCCCGGGAAGATCTCGGTCGAAAACGATTCCGAAAAGACGTCGATTACCGCCACGGTGAAGAACGAGGGGAGCAAGGACAGCGGGAAGATCAGGCTGCTGGTCGTCGGTTTCGACGGGCTTGTCGTCAAGGGTGTCGAGGGGTGTTCGGCGATACCCGAGAAGGGACTTCCGGAGGGTTCGAACAGCGGATTCGCCTGCCCGATCGACAATCTCGCGGCCGGTAAGTCGAAGTCGTACGCCGTCGACGCGACGTTCGACCTCGGCAAGACCGGGAAGATCTGTCTGCCCGTGCAGACGACCGACGGGAAGAAGACGTTCTGGCAGCAGGGCCCGGTGCCGTTCGGCACGAGCAACCCGTCGCCGGACGCCCCCGCCACGCCCCTGCTGCTCGGCACCGACAACGAACCGGCGGGCCCGGGCGGCAAGGAACTGCCCAAGACCGGTCCGGCCCGTGATCTGCTGCCGCTGGGCACGGCCGGTGCGTCGCTGCTCGCGGCGGGCGTGGCCGGAATGTGGTGGTCGCAACGGCGGCGGCCGGAGGCCCAGGAGGGCTGAACCGGCCGCCTGTCGCGTCAGCGCATACGCCGAGAGGCCCGCCGGGGGCAACGTGCCCCCGGCGGGCCTCTCGGCAACGCCTACGGTGTCAGCGCTTGTTCGCGAACTTCCAGGCCGTCGGCAGGGCGCCCATGGCCAGCGCCGCCTTCAGCGCGTCACCGATGAGGAACGGCGTGAGGCCGGCCGCGATCGCGGCGGTGGCGGACATTCCGGTGGCGAGGGCCAGGTAGGGCACGCCGATGGCGTAGATGATGGCTTCGCCCACCAGCATCGTGCCGGCCGTGCGCAGCACCGAGCGGTCGGCGCCGCGGCGGGCCAGGGCGCCGACGACGGTGGAGGCGAGGATCATGCCGAGGATGTAGCCGAAGGAGGGGGCGACTCCGGAGGAGGCGCCGGCGAACCACGGCACACCGGCGATGCCGGCCAGGGCGTACAGCGCGAGCGCGAGGAAGCCGCGGCCGGCGCCGAGGGACGTGCCGACGAGCAGCGCGGCGAAGGTCTGGCCGGTCACCGGCACCGGGGAGCCCGGCACGGGCACGGAGATCTGGGCGGCGAGGCCGGTGAGCGCGGCGCCGCCGAGCACGAGGGCCGCGTCCCGGACTCGGGAGGCTGGGAGCAGGTCGGCGAGGACCTGTCCGGCGCGGGCGGGCGTGGCGGCAGCGGTGCTCATGGGGACTCCGCGGAGGTGAGGGCCGGTGGGACACGGTGACGCTATCCCAGCGTCCTCGCCCTGATCACCGTCAGCCGTCCACAAAGGCGTGGACCGGCGGTTGGTCGACTCCGAACAAAGGGTGCCGGTTACACCGAGGTCGGGGTGATGCCGGTCACGGTGATGAGATGGTGCGCGCCACGAGAGCCGGGCTGGGGGCGTCTGTAGGTTCCCCCCAAAGGAAGCCCTCGAAGAGGTGGGGCTGAAGGGCCGCGAGCGGGCCTGGCCGGGCCAGCTGTCCGGTGGCGAGGCCCAGCGCGCCGCCCTGGCCCGGTCACTGGTGCGCAAGCCGGAACTGCTCCTGGCCGACGAGCTGTTCGGGGCGCTGGACGCGCTCACCGGGATCCGGATGCACGGTCTGCTCAGGGAGCTGTGGGAGCGCCACCGGCCCTCGGTGCTGCTGGTCACCCACGACGTGGACGAGGCGATCGTGCTCGCCGACCGGGTGCTCGACCTGGACAAGGGCCGGATCGGCCTCGACCTCACGCTGTTGACGGCCCTGGCGACGGCCACCGAGCGCATCGGTCTGATCGCCACGGCCTCCACGTCGTACAACTCGCCGTGCAACCTGGCCCGCAAGTTCGCCACGCTGGACCATCTCAGCGGCGGCCGGGCGGGCTGGAACATCGTCACGACCGCCGGTGCCGAGGCCGTCCGGAACTTCGGTCTGGACGCCGAGCCGGCACACGCCGAGCGGTATGCGCGGGCCGCCGAGTTCCTCGACGTGGCGCTGAAGCCAGCGGGCTGTTCATCGGCGGTTTCGCCCAGCGGATCGTGGGCCTGCCGGCGGACGAGTCGCGCAAGATCCTCGACCTGCTCCAGGCGTACGTCACCCGGCCGGAGAACATCCTGCGCCACCACTGGTCGCCGAACCAGCTCGTCCTGTTCGACAACCGCATCACCCAGCACTACGCCGTCGACAACTACGACGGCCGGCCCCGGCACCTGCACCGGGTGACCGTCGCC
Organism: Streptomyces sp. NPDC037100; assembly: GCF_055606225.1. Lineage (NCBI taxonomy): Bacteria > Bacillati > Actinomycetota > Actinomycetes > Kitasatosporales > Streptomycetaceae > Streptomyces > Streptomyces sp. NPDC037100. Next base: position 651,607 of record NZ_JBVJSX010000001.1, read on the forward strand.
GGGGACGTCCCCGTGGGCATCGAGGGCAAGGAGGGCCACTCCGTCGAGGGCGACGCCTCGCACTACACACCGGTCGCCGCGTAGCCACGCAGAGCGACGCGACCGTCCGCATGGTGGGATGCCTCGTCGTTGCGGCGGGGAGGCATCCGAGACTGGCGGCGTTTTTGCCCTCGTACGCCGATCACGCATAGGACGTGCCGCGCCCATGCCCAGCACCACCACGGGGACGCCGCCGAGCGCGGACGACGTCTCCCTCTCCCATGGCCTGAAGCAGCGCCACCTGTCGATGATCGCCCTCGGCGGGGTGATCGGGGCCGGTCTGTTCGTCGGTTCCGGTGCCGGTATCGCCGCGGCCGGTCCGTCGATCGTGGTCGCCTACGCCCTCTCCGGTGCCCTCGTGATGCTGGTGATGAGGATGCTCGGCGAGATGTCGGCCGCGTATCCGTCGTCGGGGTCGTTCTCGGCGCACGCCGAGCGGGCGATCGGGCCCTGGGCGGGATTCACGGCCGGCTGGTCCTTCTGGGTGCTGCTCTGCACGGCCGTCGGCCTGGAGGGCATCGGCGCCGCGAAGATCGTCAGCGGCTGGCTGCCGGGCACGCCGGAGTGGGCGTGGGTGGCGCTGTTCATGGTCGTCTTCTGCGGCACGAACCTGGCCGCCGTGAAGAACTTCGGCGAGTTCGAGTTCTGGTTCGCGGCGCTGAAGGTCGGTGCGATCACCCTGTTCCTGGTGCTCGGCGTCCTGGCGATCGCGGGCGTCCTGCCCGGCACGGACTCGCCGGGCGCGAGCCACCTCACGGACTTCCTGCCGAACGGCGGTGAGGGCCTGGTCATCGGCCTGCTGGCCTCGGTCTTCGCCTACGGCGGCCTGGAGACGGTCACCATCGCGGCCGCCGAGTCGGAGAACCCCGTCAAGGGCGTCGCGAGCGCGGTGCGCACGGCGATGTGGCGCATCGCGCTGTTCTACATCGGCTCGATGGCCGTCATCGTCACGCTCGTCCCCTGGGACTCCAAGGCGGTCGTCGAGAAGGGCCCGTACGTCGCCGCCCTCGACGAGCTCGGCATCCCGGGCGCCGGCCAGCTGATGAACGTGGTCGTCCTGGTGGCCCTGCTGTCCGCCATGAACGCCAACATCTACGGCGCCTCCCGCATCGCCTACTCGCTGGTGGAGCGCGGGCAGGGCCCGAAGGGGCTGGGCCGGGTCTCGGGCGGGGTGCCGCGCATCGCGGTCCTGGCGTCCTCCGTCTTCGGGTTCCTGTGCGTGCTGCTGAGCTACTGGCGTCCGAACGACGTCTTCGCCTGGCTGCTGAACATGATCGGCGCGGTGATCCTGGTCGTCTGGATCTTCATCGCCGTCTCGCAGCTGCGCCTGCGCCGCCGCCTGGAGCGCGAGGCACCCGAGAAGCTGGCCGTGCGCATGTGGGCGTTCCCGTGGCTGACCTGGATCGCCCTGGCCGGCATGGCCGCGGTCTTCGTCCTGATGGCCCGGGAGCCGGACACGCGGGTGCAGCTGTACTCGACGGGCGGGATGATCCTCGTCCTGGCGGCCATCGGATTCGCGTGGCAGAAGGCCCGCGCCAAGCAGTAGGAAGTCCACCGCCGAAGGCCCCCGCGACACACGCGGGGGCCTTTCGCATGCCCGGACCACCCACCAGCGCCCTCCTGCTGCTAGCGTGCAGTTGCAAGTTTATTGCAATAAGAGGTCCGGAGGGGATCCCGCCCATGCCCGTCTACACGTTGCCCGAACTGCCCTACGACTACTCCGCGCTCGCCCCCGTGATCAGCCCCGAGATCATCGAGCTGCATCACGACAAGCACCACGCCGCCTATGTGAAGGGCGCCAACGACACGCTGGAGCAGCTTGCCGAGGCGCGGGACAAGGAGACGTGGGGGTCGGTCAACGGGCTGGAGAAGAACCTGGCCTTCCACCTCTCCGGGCACATCCTGCACAGCATCTACTGGCAGAACATGACCGGTCCGAAGGACGGCGGCGGTGAGCCGCTGGCGCAGGACGGGGTGGGTGAGCTCGCGGACGCGATCACCGAGTCCTTCGGGTCGTTCGCGAAGTTCAAGGCCCAGTTGTCCAAGGCATCGGCCACCACGCAGGGGTCCGGCTGGGGCGTGCTCGCCTACGAGCCGCTGAGCGGGCGGCTGATCGTGGAGCAGGTCTACGACCACCAGGGCAACGTCGGCCAGGGCGCCACCCCGATCCTCGTCTTCGACGCCTGGGAGCACGCCTTCTACCTGCAGTACCGCAATCAGAAGGTCGACTTCATCGAGGCGATGTGGCAGGTCGTCAACTGGCAGGACGTGGCACGCCGTTACGAGGCCGCCAAGTCCCGGACGGATGTGCTGCTGCTGGCCCCCTGAGGCCGTGAGGCGTCCTGCCTCGTGATCGTCTTCTCACCCTTCACGCACGGCAGGCGGAAAGAAGGAAACCCCCGCGAGGACGTGACTCGCGGGGGTTTCCCATGGGCGCGCTACGGCTTGCGGCCCAGGCCGCCGTGCTGGCCGATCGGGTCCGTGGGGGCGCCCGGCTCGGGGTGCCACAGCGGCACCGAGACCACGCCCGGTTCCACCAGCTCCAGGCCCTCGAAGAACGCCTCGATCTGCTCGACCGGCCGTAGGAAGTACGGGACCGCGCCCGTCTCGTTGTAGGCGTCCTGGGCCCGCTCGTAGGCCGGATCCGTGCCGCGGGAGCCCTCGTTGAGGGAGAGGTGGCTGCCCGGGGGCAGCCCGGCCAGGAGGCGGCGGACCAGGTCGCGGGCCTGGTCGTAGTCGGCCACGTGGCCCAGGATGCCGCTGAGGATCAGGGCGGTGGGGCGGGTGAGGTCGAGGGTCTTGCCGGCGGCCGCGAGGATCTCCTCGGGCTCGAAGAGGCTGATGGGCTCGTAGGCCGTCGCTCCCTCGGGGGTGGAGGTGAGCAGGGCGCGGGCGTGCGCGAGGACCAGCGGGTCGTTGTCCACGTAGACGATCCGCGCGTCCGGGGCGAGCCGCTGGGCGACCTCGTGGGTGTTGTCGACGGTCGGCAGGCCGGTGCCGACGTCGAGGAACTGCCGTACGCCGGCCTCCTGGACGAGGTACCGGATGCTGCGTCCCAGGAAGGCGCGGCTGCTGCGGGCGATGGTGACGATGCCGGGGAAGACGGCGGTGTACGCGTCACCGGCCGCCTCGTCCACCGGGTAGTTGTCCTTGCCGCCCAGCCAGTAGTTCCAGATCCGGGCCGAGTGCGGCACCGATGTGTCGATCTGCGTCATGTGCCCATAGTGCTACGGCACATGAGCCTCGCACGGCACATTGAGTGAGAGGAGTGCGGCGGAACCGTCGGGGTTCATGCGCAGTTCGCTGATCGCCGCGTTCCGCAGCCGCGGGAGCACTCTGCGGTACTCGCTCACCGGGATCGACAGCAGGGTGCACAGCACCAGCCGCAGCAGGGTGTTGTGGGCGACGACCAGGACGCGTTCGCCGGGGTGGGCTGCGGCGATGTCCCGCAGGGCCCGCACGCCACGGGCCGCCGCGGCCAGCGGGTCCTCGGCGCCGGGGAAGGAGTGCTCCACCGGGTCGGCCCGGTAGGCCGCGGCCCACTCGGGGTCCTCGGCCTCGAACTCGGCGAGCGTGCGGCCTTCGAGGACTCCGAAGTCGCATTCGCGCAGGTGGGGTTCGCTCTGAGGGGTGAGGCCGAGGGCGCGGCAGGCGGGCTCGGCGGTGGCGACGGCCCGGGACAGCGGGGACGTCCAGATCGCGTCGACGGGGTGGGCGGCGGCCCAGCGGCCGAGCGCGTCGGCCTGGGTGCGGCCGGTGTCGGTGAGGTCGATGTCGCTGATGCCGGCGTAGCGGTTCTCGGCGTGCCAGACGGTCTGTCCGTGGCGGACCAGCAGGAGGGTCGTACTCATGAGGCGGAAGTATCCCGGTTCAGCCGGCTGTGCGCGTGCGCGGCGACCGGGCCGGGCAGCCAGCCGCGGTCCCGCAGGGCGTCGACGAGACGCGCGTACGGCTCGGCGAAGGCGGCCGTGCGCCCGGGGCGGGGTTCGACGACGGTCCGGACGCGGACCATGCGTTCGGTGACGTCCGCGAGTACGCCGGTCCCCGACGCCCCGTACACGGCCAGCGCCGCCATGCCCAGGGCCGGTTCGGTCTGTTCGGGGACGCGGGCGGGTCGGCCCAGGATGTCGGCGCGCAGCTGGTTCCAGTACCGGCTGCGGGCACCGCCGCCGGTGAAGGTGAGCGGGCCGTCCAACGGTGCGCCGAGGTGGTGCAGGTAGTCCAGGCACAGGCGTTCGGTGAACCCGACACCCTGGAGCAGCGCGGCCCACAGGTCGGCGTCCTCCGCGGGATCGCCCAGGACGAACGGGGTCGCCCGGGGGGCCCGGAACGGGAACCGCTCCCCCGGCGAGACGAGGGGGTAGGCGATCACGCTCGACGGCTCGAACGCCATGGCCGGTGCGTCCATCTCGGACGGGTCGGCCTGTGGGAAATGCGCCGCGAGCGCCCCGGCCCCGACGCTCGATGCCCCGCCCGGCAGCCAGGTGCCGTCCGGGGCACGGTGGTTGTAGACCACGCCGGTGGGGTCGCGGACCGGGTCGCGGGCGGCGCCCTTCAGTACGAGCGTGGTGCCGAGCACGGAGTTCCAGGAGCCGGGACGCAGGGCGCCGGACGCGATCTGGGCGGCGCAGCCGTCGGTCATCCCCGCGAACACCGGGGTGCCGGCGGGGATGCCGGTGGCGTCGGCGGCGCCCGGGCCGACCTCGCCGAGGCGCGTCCCCGGGCGTACGACGTCCGGCAACAGGTGCTCGGGCACGCCCAGTTCGGCCAGGGCGGCCTCCGGCCAGCTGTCGCGCTTCAGGTCGTAGCCCGTCTTCAGGGCGTGGCTGGAGTCGGCCGGGGGCGGCCCGCCCGTGAGCCGGGAGACGATCAGGTCGGGCTGGTGGGCCAGGCGCAGTGAGGTTCCGCCGTACTCGTCCAGCAGCCACAGCGCCTTCGGCAGCGCCCAGGTGTCCTGGACCGCGAGCCCCGCCTCACGGGCCCGCGCGGCCTGGGTCTTCGCCCGCCCGTCGTCGTACATCAGCGCGGGGCCGACCGGCCGGCCCGCGCCGTCCGTCAGCAGGACGGTGCCGGACGTGCCGCACACCGCGATTCCGCCGATCGGCAGGCCCGGGGGCGCGGAGCTCAGGGCCGCCCGCGACGCGTCGCACAGCGCCGCCCACCAGAGCAGCGGGTCCTGTTCGTGCCGCACGCCGTCCCGCCGGCCCGTCAGCGGGGCCGAGCCGCTGCCGAGGACCGTGCCGTCGACGGTGACGAGCAGCACACGGACGCTCTGCGTGCCCAGATCGACGCCCAGCCAGCCCGCGCCCTCGCCCTCGCCCTCACCCGCACCGTCGTTCACCATCCGGAACCTCCCACGCCGTCGCAGCCGGATCTGTGAACTTCTCACTGTGCCCCGATATTTTCCCGTGCGCGAGGGATTGACGCCCAACTTCAGCCGTTCCACCCTCTGTTAACGAGTCGACTCGACGTGTTAACCAGGCTCCACGCGGAGGTACGGATGGACACGCACGTGCACGACCGCCGACGCTTCCTCGCCCTCGCCGCCGGGGCGGCGGCGGCCCCGTTACTGACGGCCTGCGGCGCCGGCTTCGGCGGCGGCGAGGACAAGGGCGACGGCTCGGCGGCGGACGACGTCACCGGTTCCTTCGACTGGAAGCGGGAGAAGGGCACCACCGTCAAGGCCCTGCTCAACAAGCACCCGTACACGGACGCCCTCATCGCCGACCTCAAGTCGTTCACCGCGAAGACGGGCATCGAGGTCGAGTACGACGTCTTCCCCGAGGACAACTACTTCGACAAGCTCACCGTGGACCTGTCCAGCGGGCGTGCCTCCTACGACGTCTTCATGCTCGGCGCGTACATGGTGTGGCAGTACGGGCCGCCGGGCTGGCTGGAGGATCTCGGCCCCTGGATGCGCAACTCCTCCGCGACGGGCTCCGAATGGGACCAGGCGGACTTCTTCCCGAACCTGCTCCAGGCCGACCAGTGGTCGCTGAAGGCGGGCGCGCCGCTGGGCCAGGGCGGGCAGTACGCGCTGCCCTGGGGCTGGGAGACCAACGTCGTGGCCTACAACACCGAGCTGTTCAAGAAGCTCGGCGTGAAACCGGCCGAGTCCTTCGACGAGCTGACCGAACTCGCCGGGACCATCAAGCGGAAGGCGCCGGGCGCCGGTTTCGACGGGATGTACGGGATCGCCGTACGCGGTTCGAGGAGCTGGGCGACCATCCACCCGGGCTTCATGACGATGTACGCCCGCAACGGTCTGAAGGACTTCACGGTCGACGGCGGGAAGCTCACCCCCGTCATGAACAGCCCCGAGGCGGTCGCCTTCACGGAGGACTGGGCCCGCATGGTGAAGCAGGGCGGGCCGCCGTCCTGGACGTCGTACACCTGGTACCAGTGCTCCAGCGACCTGGGCGCGAAGAAGGCCGGGATGCTGTTCGACGCCGACACGGCCGCCTACTTCCAGGCGGTGAAGGGCGCGAGCCCCGCATCCGGGAAGATCGCCTTCCACCCGGGGCCGAAGGGGCCGGACGGGTCGCTCGCCACCAACATGTGGATCTGGTCGCTCGGCATGAACGCCAAGAGCAAGAAGAAGAGCGCCGGTTGGCTCTTCCTGCAGTGGGCGACCGGCAAGGAGCACCTGCGCAAGAGCGCGATCACGCACAACCACATCGACCCGGTGCGCAGATCGGTCGCCGAGGACGCCGCGTACAAGGACAAGATGCGGCACCTGCCGGGCTTCCTGGAGACCTTCGAGACGGTCGTCGACCAGACGAAGATCCAGTTCACCCCGCAGGCGCAGTTCTTCGACGCGACGACCAGCTGGGCGGCGGCCCTCCAGGAGATCTACGGCGGCAAGGGCGCGAAGTCGGTCCTGGACGAGCTGGCGGAAGACCTCGCCGGCAAGGTGGGCTAGCGCCATGGGGTGGCGGCTCACCCTGCGCCCGTACTTCCTGATCGTGCCCGCCCTGCTGCTGACCTGCGGGATCCTCTATCCGTTCGGTCTCGGGCTGTACTACACGCTGTTCGACTTCTCGGCGAGCAAACCGCAGCCGGACATGGTGCGGTTCGAGAACTACAGCGCCGTCTTCACCCAGGAGGCGTTCTGGAACTCGGCCTGGGTGACGGTGCTGTACGCGGTAGGGGCGGCCCTCACCGAGACCGTGCTGGGCGTGGCCGTCGCCCTGCTGCTGCACCGCTCGACCCTGATCGGCCGGATCCTGGAGAAGATCCTGATCCTGCCGCTGATGATCGCCCCGGTCATCGCGGCGATCATCTGGAAGCTGATACTCCAGCCGTCGGTCGGGGTGGTCAACCACCTGCTCCAGCCCGTGGGGCTGGGCGGGGTGCAGTGGACCGACACCCCGACGGGTGCGCTGCTGTCGTCGATCGCCGTCGACGTGTGGGTCTACACCCCGTTCGTGGCGATCCTCGCCCTGGCCGGTCTGCGGTCGCTGCCCACCTCCCCGTTCGAGGCGGCGGCCGTGGACGGCGCGGGGTGGTGGTACACCTTCCGGCGGCTCACCCTGCCGATGCTGTGGCCGTACGTCCTGGTCGCGGTGATCTTCCGGTTCATGGACTCGCTGAAGGTGTTCGACATCATCTACGCCCTGACCGAGGGCGGGCCGGGTGACTCGACCGTCGTCCTGCAGATCCGGGCATATCTGGAGGCCATCCGCTTCCAGCGCTACTCCTTCGGCATCAGCTACACGATCGTGCTGTGGGCGGTGGTGTACCTGGCCGCGATGGTGCTGGTGAAGCACCTGGGCAAGATCCAGCGGAAGGCCGCGGAGGTCACCACATGAACAGACGCGTCCTGGGGTGGCTGGGCGACGCCGCCCTGATCCTCTACTTCGTCTTCGCGCTGTTCCCGATCGCCTGGATGGTGATCCTTTCGCTGAAACCGGCCGACCAGCTCTTCTCCACCTACTTCTCCTTCTCCCCCACCCTCGACGGCTACCGGACGGTCCTCGGCGACAGCGAGGGCATCCCGTTCGTGCGGTTCTTCGTCAACAGCCTGGTGGTGTCGGTGGGGGCGGTCGTGCTGTCGCTGGTGGTGGGGCTGCCGGCGGCGTACGCCTCGGCGCGGTGGCGGTTCAAGGGCTCCGAGAACCTGATGTTCACGCTGCTGTCGTTCCGCTTCGCGCCTGAACTGACAGTGATCATCCCGCTGTTCGTGCTGTACCAGAAGCTCGGGTTGTTCGACACGTACGTCGGCATGGTGTGGGTGCTGCAACTCGTCACGTTGCCGCTGATCGTGTGGATCATGCGGTCCTACTTCGCCGATCTGACACCCGAGCTGGAGCAGGCGGCCCTGCTGGACGGCTACACCCGCAAGCAGGCGTTCTTCAAGGTGGCCCTGCCGCTGGTCAAGCCGGGCATCGCGGCCGTGTCGCTGCTGGCGTTCATCTTCGCCTGGAACAACTTCGTCTTCCCGCTGATCCTCACCTCCAACGAGGCCCAGACGGTGACCGTGGGCGCGCTGTCCTTCCTCGGCGGGGACCGGCCCAAGTACAACCTCACGGCCGCCGCCGCGCTGGTGTCGGTCGTTCCGCCCCTGCTGCTGGCGCTGACGATCCAGCGGTACCTGGTGCGGGGACTGTCGTTCGGGGCGGTGAAGTCTTGATCCGGCTGAGCGGGATACACAAGGCGTACGGGAAGACGCTCGCGCTCGACGGGCTCGAACTGGACGTGCGGGAAGGCGAGTTCTTCTGCCTGCTCGGACCGTCCGGCGCGGGCAAGACCACGACCCTGAAGACCGTCGCCGGACTCGAACAGCCCGACTCCGGGACCGTCCTGCTCGACGGCGAGGACATGCGCGGCGTGGAGCCCTACGACCGGGGCGTGGCGATGTGCTTCGAGAGCTACGCCCTCTACCCGCACCGCTCGGCCTACGACAACCTGGCCTCGCCGCTGCGCTCGCCCCGGCACCGGCTGCCCGCCGACGAGGCCCGGCAGCGGATCGGCGCCATCGCCGAACTGCTGGGCATCTCCGGGCTGCTGGACCGGCCCGTGGGCCGGCTGTCCAACGGCCAGCGGCAGCGGGTCGCCCTCGGCCGGGTGCTGGTCCGCCCCGCCCGGGCCTTCCTGCTCGACGAGCCGCTCTCCCACCTCGACGCCAAGCTCCGCCAGCAGATGCGGGCCGAGCTGAAGGCGATCGGGGCCGTGCAGCACACCACCACCCTCTACGTCACCCACGACTCGGTCGAGGCGCTCGCGCTCGGTGACCGGATCGGGGTCATCCGTCAGGGCCGGATCGTGCAGACGGGCACGCGGGAGGAGATCTGGTACCGGCCCCACGACACCGAGGTCGCGCGCGCCTTCGGCCGGCCCCGGATCAACCTGCTGCCGGGAGTGGTGACGCAGAGCGGCGTGCGCTCGGACGGCGGGGTGGAACTGCCGGTCCGGGCACAGGCCGCACCGGGCACCGACGTCCTGGTCGGTCTGCGGCCCCGGGACATCGCCCTGCACGGCGAGGGCCACGCGGTGACCGGGACCGTGTACGTCACCGAGGTGCTCGGCCGGTCCGTCGAGGTCACCGTCCGGCTCGGGACCGGGGAGCAGCGGGTGTCACTGGTGGCCCCCCGCGCGGACGCGGCGCGCCTTCGTGCCGACGATCCGGTACGGCTCGTGGTCCGGCCTGAGAACCTGCTGCTGTTCGAGGCCGACCGGCCGGAACGACCGGGACGACGGATAGAGACCGAGTCATGAGCAGCAACAGCAGTGGTGGTGGACAGCAGGGGCCCGCGGCACGCCAGGCCGCCATGGCCGAGCAGGTGCTCGCCGACGGCTCGGCGACGGCGGCGGAACTCGCCGAGCGGTTCGGGGTGAGCCTGATGACCATCCACCGGGACCTCGACGAGCTCGAACGGCAGGGCATCGTACGGAAGTTCCGGGGCGGGGTGACCGCGCAGCCGTCGGGGGTCTTCGAGTCGAACGTGCAGTACCGGCTGAAGTCCATGCGGGCCGAGAAGGCCGCCGTCGCCGAGCATGCGCTGCGCATGGTGGAGCCGGGGATGGCGATCCTGCTGGACGACTCCACGTCCACGCTGGAAATAGCCAGGCGGCTGCGCACGGCCGAGGTCACGCCGCTGACGGTCGTGACCAACTTCCTGGAGGCCATCAACCTCCTGTCCGACCAGCGGGGCATCCACCTGATGGCACTGGGCGGCGACTACGACCCGCTGCACTCCTCGTTCCTCGGGGTGTCGTGCGTGGAGGCCGTCGAGCAGCTGCGGGTGGACGTGTGCTTCGCGTCGACGTCGGCCGTGCACGGGGGCTACGCCTACCACCAGGAGCAGCACATCGTGTCCGTGAAGCGGGCGATGCTCGACGCCGCGGCACGCAACGTCCTGCTGATCGACCACACCAAGCTCGGCCGGGTCGCCCTGCACCGGGTCGTCCCGCTGTCCCGCTTCGACACGGTCCTCGTGGACGACGGGGCGACGCCGGAGGCACTGCGGGATCTGGACGAGCACAAGGTCCGTTACGAGGTTTGCGCGATGAAGGGCGGCCATGACGGGACTGGAGCTACGTGAGCTGCGCAAGACGTACCGGTCGCGCGGGCGGCCGTCGGTGGACGCCGTCCGCGGGATCGACCTGAGCCTGCGGTCCGGGGAACTGCTCGGACTGCTCGGGCCGTCCGGCTGCGGCAAGTCGACCACACTGCGGATGATCGCCGGTCTGGAAGGCGTCACCGGCGGGGACATCCTCGTCGGCGGTGCGTCGGTGGTGGAACGGCCCGCTCAGGAGCGGAACATCGGGGTCGCGTTCGAGAACTACGCGCTGTATCCGCCGCTGTCGGTGGCGGAGAACCTGGCGTTCGGGCTCAGGGCCCGGCGCAGAGCCGCCCGCGGCGACGTCGAGCGCAAGGTGAAGGACATCGCCGAGCGGGTCGGTCTGACCGACCTCCTCGGCGCCCGCCCTGCCGGTCTCTCCAGCGGCCAGAAGCAGCGTGTGTCGCTGGCCCGGGCCCTGATCCGCGAACCGGACGTGCTGCTCCTCGACGAGCCGCTCTCCCACCTGGACGCGGCCCAGCGCGACACCACCCGCCGTGAACTCAAGCGCATCCAGAAGGATCTGGGCCACACCACCATCCTGGTCACCCACGACCAGGAGGAGGCCCTCTCCCTGGCCGACCGGATCGCCGTGATGAAGGACGGTGTCATCCAGCAGCTCGGCACCCCCTACGAGATCTACGACAGCCCGGCCAACGTGTTCGTCGCGGACTTCGTGGGCGAGCCCGCGATCACCCTGCTGCCCGGAATCTCCGGTGGTGACGGCCACGCGCGCCTCTCCGACTCGGTGCGGATCGCCCTGCCCGTGCCGGTGGACCGGGGGCGGGAGGTGGTGGTCGGGATCCGCCCCGAGGACGTCCGGCTCACGGCCGAAGGCGGCCTGCCCGCCCGGGTCGTCGCCCACGAGCCGCTTCTGGAGTCGGGCCTGGCGACCCTCGCCCTGGACGGGGTCGAACGGCATCTGGTCGTCCTCACCGACCCCGAGGTACGGCTCGCCCACGACGAACGGGTCAGGGTCGCCGCCGAACCCCAGCACACCCATGTCTTCGACGCCGAGACAGGAGAGGCCCTGCGATGACTGACGGAAACAGCGTGCGTGTCGTGGCCGCCGGCGACCACTTCGTCCTGCCGTCGCTGATCGCACGGGCGGTGGAGCACGAGGTGGAGCGGGCCGACGTCCACGAAGTGCGGCTCGGCTGGCCGCTGGAGCCGTTCGGGCCGGTCGCCGAGGTGCAGGAGGCCAGTGACGCCGAGGACGAGATGATCGAGGCGCTGGCCGGGGCGGAGGTGCTGGTCACGCAGATGGGGCCGGTCACCGACAGGGTCCTCGCCGCCTGCCCGGATCTGAGGCTGGTCGTGGTCTGCCGGGGCGGGCCGGTCAACGTCAACCTGGACGCGGCGAAGAACCGTGACGTGCGGGTGTGCTTCGCGCCGGGCCGCAACGCCGCCGCCACCGCCGAGTTCACCGTCGCCATGATGCTGTCGGCCCTGCGCCGCATCCCCCAGGCCCACGAACCGCTCGCCCGGCGGGGCAGCTGGGAGGGGGCGACGTACTACACGTACGAGCAGAGCGGACTGGAACTGGAGGACCTGCCCGTGGGGCTGGTCGGGTACGGGGCGGTCGGCAGCCGGGTCGCGCGCGTGCTGTGCGCGTTCGGGGCACGGGTGATGGTCTACGACCCGTACGTGCACGGCGAGATCCACGGTCTGCGGGTGACCTCGCTCGACGACCTCCTGCGCCGCTCCCGGGTGATCACCCTGCACGCCCGGCTCACCCCCGAGACGCGGGGGCTGATCGGCGCCCGGGAGCTGGGGCTGCTGCCGTCCGGCGCGGTCGTGGTGAACGTGGCCCGGGGCCCGCTGCTCGACGAGGGCGCGCTGTGCGACGCGCTGGAGAGCGGCAGGGTGTCGGCGGCGGCGCTGGACACCTACGAGCGGGAGCCGCTGCCCGCGGAGTCCCGGCTGCCGGGTCTGGCCGACCGCGTGGTCCTCACCCCCCACCTGGGCGGGGCGTCGCGCGCGGTCGCGGAGAAGGCCGCCCGGATCGCCGCCGAAGAGGTGGGCCGCTGGGTGCGCGGGGAGCCGCTCGCGCACTGTCTGACCTGAGGACCGGGAGGAGCCGCATGTACGTCGGTATCGATGTGGGGACGTCCATGGTCAAGGCGGCGGCCTTCGACGCCTCGGGCCGCCAACTGGTCGTGGAATCCCGGCCGGTGGGCCTGGACCTGCGCGGCGGGGTAGTCGAGCAGGACATGGAGGAGGTGTACGGGGCGGTCCTCGCGGTGCTCGAAGCGCTGACCGCCGCCGTGGACGAGCCCGTCGAGCTGGCCGGGCTCACCGGGCAGGGCGACGGGGTGTGGCTGGTCGACGGCGAGGGCCGCCCGGTGCGGCCCGCGGCCTCCTGGATGGACGGGCGGGCGCACGAACTGGTCGACGGCTGGCTGGCGGACGGCACGTTCGAGACGGTGTTCCGGCGGACGGGCGGCGCGATGTTCCCGGGCTCCCCGGGCCCGCTGCTGGCGTGGCTGCAGCGGCACGAACCGGAGGCGCTGGATGCCGCGAAGGCCGCCTTGTACTGCAAGGACATGGTGTTCCAGCGGCTGACGGGCGCCGGACCGACGACGGATGTGTCGGACGCGTCGATGCCGTTCCTGGACCCGCGGACCCGGACCTACGACAACCGGGTCGTCGAGCTGCTGGGGCTGGCGCACCGCAAGGATCTGCTCGCCCCGGTCAGCGACCCGGTCGCGACCGCCGAGACGCGGGGCGAGGGCCTGCCGCCCGGGACCCGGATCGCGAACGGGCCGTACGATCTGCCGGCCTGCGCGCTGGGCGCCGGGGTGACGTCCCCGGGGGACGGTCTGCTGATCGTCGGCACCTGTCTGGCCAGTCTGGTCGCGACCACCGAGCTCGACCTGACCGGCGAGCCGGCCGGCCTGTACATCTCCACCGACCGGCCCGGGCACTGGCTGCGCGCCATGCCCGCCATGGTCGGCACGGCGGCGCTGGACTGGGTGCTGTCGACGACCGGGGTACGGCACGAGGAGGTGGACGGCCTGCTGGCCGGGACCCCGCCGGGCGCGCACGGCGTCCGGGTGCTGCCGTACTTCGCGCCCTCCGGCGAACGCGCCCCCTTCGTCGAGCCGCGGCTGCGCGCCGAACTCACGGGCGTCTCCCTGGAGTCGACCCGGGGCGATCTGGTCCGCGCCACCTGCGAGGGCATCGGGTACGCGGCCCGGCACTGCCTGGAGGCGGCGGGCCTCACCGGGACCCTGGCCGTGTGCGGCGGCGGCACCCGCAGCTCCGCCTGGATGCGGATGCTGGCCGATGTGCTGGGACGTCCGCTGCGGGTCGTCGAGGGCGAGGTGGGCGCGCGGGGCGCGGTCCTGGCGTCCGCCGAACGGTACGGGGTGCCGCTGGACACGGAGGCGTGGACGAGACCGACGGCGGTCGTCGAGCCGGACCCGGAGCGGGCCGTGTTCTACACGAGGGGTTACGAGGAGCACCTGGGCCGGCTGGCCACAGCACGGGCCCGGGCGCGTCAGTGAACCCGCCTTCGAAGAAGGGGACTTGTATGAGGCTCGGACGGAGATCCCTCCTGCTGGCGGCGGCCGGGACCGCCACGGCCGCGACGGCCACCGCGGCGGCGGCCGGACCCCGCAAGGGGAGCGGCCCGGTCGTCATCGGGCACCGCGGCGCGGCCGGCTGGCGCCCGGAACACACGGCGCCCTCGTACACGTACGCGGTGCAGACGGGCGCCGACTGGATCGAACCGGATCTGGTGCCGACGAAGGACCACGTGCTGGTGGTCCGGCACGAGAACGAGATCTCCCAGACGACCGACGTGGCCCGGCATCCGGAGTTCGCGGACCGCCGTACGACGAAAACGGTCGACGGGCGGCCGGTCACCGGCTGGTTCACGGAGGACTTCACGCTGGCCGAGCTGAAGACGCTGCGGGCGGTGGAGCGGCTGCCCGCGGTCCGCAACCGCAACACCGTCTTCGACGGCCGCGCGGAGGTCATGACCTTTCAGGAGGTCGTGGATCTGGCGCGGCGGCTGTCACGGGAGCACGGCCGGACCGTCGCGGTGTTCCCGGAGACCAAGCATCCGACGTACTTCCGGTCCATCGGGCTGCCGTTGGAGCCGAAGCTGGCGGCCGCGATCCGGCGCAACCGGCTCGGCCGGCGCGAGTGCGTGGTGCAGTCCTTCGAGCCGACGAGCCTGCAGCGGATGACGGGCCTGGGTGTGCCGCTGTGGCAGGCGCTGGGGACGACGGGCGGTCCGTACGACCTGCCCGGGCGGGCCTACAAGGAGATGATGACGCCGACGGGCCTGGCGGAGATCGCCGCGTACGCGGACTGGATCGGGCCGGACAAGGCGTCGCTCGTCGGCACCTCGCTCGTCGCGGACGCGCACGCCGCGGGGCTGCGGATCGGGCCCTACACCTTCCGCGCGGAGAACCAGTTCCTGCCGGAGCGGTTCCGGCGCGGGAGCGGAGCGAACGATTTCGGGGACGCGTTCGCGGAATACGCGCTGTACTACCGCATGGGGGTCGATGCGGTCGTAACCGACTTCCCGGACTTGGCGGTGATCGCGAGGAGGAGCTGATGACGGTGAGCCGGGCGTGCCGGACCTGCGGCACCATGCAGGAGTTCCGGATGTTCAACGCCGCGGAGCGGGCGGCGGTCCGGGCGGAGAAGGGGGCCGGGCACTTCGTGGACGACTACTGGCGCTGCACCGCCGTCGGCTGCCGGTGGTACCAGCGCTACCTCAACCGCGGCGAGGACGGCCTGCTCCCCGAGGAGCTGAAGATCCAGGCCGTCCCCGCGAAGTGAGGCCTACAGGTTGGAGAAGTCCGGGCCCTTGGTGCGGGTGCGCTTGATCTCGTAGAAGCCGGGGACCGAGGCCACGGCGAGGGTGCCGTCCCAGAGGCGGCCGGCCTCCTCGCCCTGCGGGGCCGGGGTGACGACCGGGCCGAAGAAGGCGATCTGCTCGCCGTCGGGGCCGGGCACGGCGATGACCGGGGTCCCGACGTCCTGGCCGACCTTGTCGATGCCCTCCTGGTGGGAGGCCCGCAGCTGAGGCTCGTACGGGGTGGAGTCCCAGTGCTCCAGGAGGGACTCGGGCAGGCCCACGTCCTTCAGGGCGGCGGCGACCGTCTCCTTGCCGGGGCCCTCGGCCTGGTTGTGGATGCGGGTGCCGAGCGCGGTGTAGAAGTCGCCGAGGATCTCGGGGCCGTGCTCCTGCTGCGCCGCTATGACGACCCGGACGGGGCCCCACGCCTTGGTCTCCAGCAGCTCGCGGTACTCCTCGGGCAGCTCGTCCAGCCGGTTCTCGTTCAGGACGGCGAGGCTCATGAGATGCCAGCGGACCTCGATGTCCCTGACCTTCTCCACCTCCAGCGCCCAGCGGGAGGTCATCCAGGCCCAGGGGCACAGCGGGTCGAACCAGAAGTCGACGGGGGTCTTGTCCGACATGTCTCTCCTCGAAAGGCAACCGTTTCTCCGGCAACGCCGGTTCGCGCTCGCCTCATTCCCGGCTGCCCCGTGTCAGGTGCACGTGGCAGGATCGGTCCTGTTCAGCCGTACCCCACGACATCTGAGGAGTGCCGCCCGTGCCCGGTGAGAATCTGTCCCGCGACGAGGCCCGGGAGCGGGCCGCCCTGCTGAGCGTCGACGGGTACGAGGTGTCCCTCGACCTGCGGTCCGCGGTCGGGGAGGACCGGGGGGACGGGCCCCGCACCTTCCGCTCCGTCACGGTGGTCCGCTTCCGCTGCAACGAGCCCGGGGCGAGCACCTTCGCGGACCTGATCGCGCCGAGCGTGACGGCCGTCTCGCTCAACGGCCGTGATCTGGATCCCGGAGAGGTCTTCGACGGCTCCCGGATCACGCTGGAGGACCTCGCCGCGGACAACGAGCTGGTGGTCGACGCCCAGTGCGCCTACTCCCGCACCGGCGAGGGCCTGCACCGCTTCGTCGACCCCGAGGACGGCGAGGTGTATCTGTACACGCAGTACGAGCCGGCCGACTCCCGCCGGGTCTTCGCGAACTTCGAGCAGCCCGACCTGAAGGCCCCCTACCGCTTCGAGGTGCGGGCCCCCGAGGGCTGGACGGTGTGGAGCAACGGGGCCGGTGAGCAGGCCGACGGGGTGTGGCGGTTCGCCGAGACCAAGCCGATCTCGACGTACATCACCTGCGTGGTGGCGGGCCCGTACCACTACGTGACGGACTCCTACACGCGCACCTTCGCGGACGGCACGACGCTGGAGATCCCCCTCGGCGCCCTGTGCCGCAAGGGCCTCGCCCCCCACTTCGACGCCGACGACGTCTTCCTGGTCACCAAGCAGGGCCTGGACTTCTTCCACGACCACTTCGACTTCCCGTACCCGTTCGGGAAGTACGACCAGGCGTTCGTGCCCGAGTACAACCTGGGCGCGATGGAGAACCCGGGCCTGGTGACGTTCCGCGAGGAGTTCATCTTCCGCGGGAAGGTGACACAGGCGTCCTACGAGGGCCGGGCCAACGTCATCCTGCACGAGATGGCGCACATGTGGTTCGGCGACCTGGTCACCATGGAGTGGTGGGACGACCTGTGGCTGAAGGAGTCCTTCGCCGACTTCATGGGCGCGTTCTCCCTGGTCGGCGCGACCCGCTTCACCAACGGCTGGATCACCTTCGCCAACCGCCGCAAGGCCTGGGCCTACCGGGCCGACCAGCTGCCCTCCACGCACCCGGTCACGGCGGACATCCGCGACCTGCAGGACGCCAAGCTCAACTTCGACGGCATCACGTACGCCAAGGGCGCGTCGGTGCTGAAGCAGCTCGTGGCGTACGTCGGCGAGGAGGCGTTCCTGGAGGGCGCCCGGCGCTACTTCAAGCGCAACGCGTACGGCAACACGCGCCTCGGTGACCTGCTGTCGGTGCTGGAGGAGACCAGCGGCCGGGACATGAGCGCCTGGTCGCGGTCCTGGCTCCAGACGGCCGGGGTGAACTCGCTGACGCCGCAGGTACTGCTGGACGCGGACGGCCGCGTCGAGGAACTGGCAGTGGTGCAGGAGGCGGCCGAGTCGCACCCGGAGCTGCGTCCGCACCGGGTGGCCGTGGGCCTGTACCGGGTGACGGACGGCGGCACGCTGGAGCGCTACGCACGCGTGGAGACGGACGTCGACGGCGCCCGGACGGTCGTCGCGGAACTGGCAGGCGCCGGGGCTCCCGACCTGATCCTCGTCAACGACGACGACCTGACCTACTGCAAGATCCGCTTCGACGCGACGTCGCTGGCGACCCTGCGCGAGCACCTGGGCGCGGTCACCGACCCGCTGGCACGCGCCCTGTGCTGGTCGGCGCTGTGGAACATGACGCGTGACGCGCTGCTCCCGGCGCGGGACTTCGTGGACCTGGTGCTGCGGTTCGGCGGGCGCGAGTCCGAGATCGGCGTCGTGCAGATGCTGCACGCCTGGGCGGAGTCGGCGGTCACGCACTACACGGCGCCCGCCCGGCGTGAGACGGCCGCCGCGCTGCTCGCCGAGGGGGCTCGGCGCGAGCTGTACGCGGCCGGGCCGGGCAGCGAGCACCAGCTCGCCTGGGCGCGCTTCTTCGCCCGGACGGCCACCACCGAGGCCGACTTCGAGCTGCTGCGGGACCTGCTCGCGGGCACGATGACGGTCGAGGGCCTGGACCTGGACCAGGAGCTGCGCTGGGTGTTCCTGGAGCCGCTGGCCGCGCACGGGGCGGTGGACGAGAAGGCGCTGGCCGAGGAGCTGGCCCGGGACGACACGGCCTCCGGCAAGCGCCACCAGGTGCGCTGTCTGGCCGCCCGCCCGTCCGAGGCGGTCAAGGCGCAGGCGTGGGCGCAGGTCGTGGAGTCGGACGCGCTGTCCAACGCCATGGTCGAGGCGACCATCGCGGGCTTCTCCCAGGGCTCGCAGCGGGAACTGATCGCACCGTACGCCGGGAAGTACTTCGCGGCGATCGAGCGGGTGTGGGCCGAGCGGTCCATCCAGATCGGCATGCACGTGGTGCAGGGCCTGTTCCCGTCGCTCCAGCAGTCGCAGGAGACGCTTCACGCCGCGGACGCGTGGCTGGACGCCCACAAGGAGGCGGCCCCGGCGCTGCGCCGGCTGGTGCTGGAGTCCCGTGACGATCTGGCACGGGCGTTGCGTGGACAGGCGTGCGACGAGGCTGCTGACCAGTAGCTTTGGCCTGAGATCGGGGTGTTCCGCCTTCGTTACGAGACGAGTGCCCCCTGAGCCGTAACCCCTGGCCCGCACCCGAACGGACCAGGGGCTTTCGGCATCCGAACATCCGTCCTTTAGTGATGGGTTGTCCGCATTTGTCGACGGACCTGTAACAGCGGTTCAAGGAGGGTCGGAACGCGGGAAATTGCGGGTCATGACCCACGACACCCCGCTCTCCTCCAGCCCCCTGCACGAGCTGTCGGGCGGTGCCCGCCCCCGCGTGCTGACGACGTCCCAGCTCCGCGCGCACGGTGTCTCCACGGCCGAGACGAACGAGCAGTGCCGTGCGGGCGGCCCCTGGCAGCAGCTCCTGCCGGGCGTCGTCCTGCTCCACCCGGGCCCGCCGACCAGCGAGGAGCGGCTGCACGCGGTGCTCATGTACGCGGCGCGGGAGCGCGGCACCGGGGTGCCGGCCCAGCCCGGCGCGAGCCGGCCGCACGCCCCCGCCCACCCCGAGGTGATGATCACCGGTCTGGCCGCGCTGACGCTGCACGGGTTCTCCTCCACTCCCCCGCTGCCGTCCCTGGACGCGATCGACGTCCTGGTCCCGCGGCTGCGGCGGCTGCGTTCCACGGGCTGCGCGCGCATCGTCCGCGCGCCCGTCCTGCCCGACCCGGAACAGGTCACGGGGGTGCCGGTGGCACCGGTGGCCCGCGCGCTGGCCGACGCGGTGGCCGAACTCGCCGACGCCGTCACCGTGCGCCGGCTGCTCACGGAGGCGGTCCGCGGCGCCCACTGCGACCCGGCGGCGGTGGTCCGCGAGCTGAACGAGGCCCGGCTGCTGAGCCGTCCGCACGTCGTGGACGCGGTGGAGTCCCTGCTCGCCGAGGGTCGGGCCCGCGCGGAGGACCGCCTGTACCGCTTGATCGGCGAGTACGGCCTGCCCGACCCCGTCTGGAACGTCGACCTGCGGCTGCCCGGCGGCCCCTATCTCGGCGGGCTCGACGCGTACTGGCCCGACCACGCGGTGGCGGTGGAGCTCGATACCCGGGCGCCCCGGCAGAACGACGACGCCCAGTGGTCCGAGTACGCCCGCAAGCGCGAGCACCTGGAGCGACTGGGCATCACGGTCGTCCACATCACGCCGAGGAAGCTCCGCGACGCCCCGGAGCAGCAGGCGACGGTCATCCGCACGGCCCTGATGGCCTCGGCCGACCGGGAACCGGCCGCGTATGTCGCGGTGCTGCCCCGGTAGTGGCGCACCGGGCAGAACCAGGAGGGGAGAGGAGGGGCCGCCGACCGTTGCCCGGCGGCCCCTCCTCGGCGGCTTTCCACCCACCGACTATGCGGCGGCGTCGCCGTAATCGGTAGAAGCGGGCTGTCTAGGACGGGACTTCCTCATAGACCACCCAGTATTCATCGTCTTCCTCGCTGGTCGCGCAGATTCGCTTCCCGTCCAGGGACAACGCAATGAACTCGAGCGATCCATTACCCTCAAGCAGCCGGGCAGGAAGGTCACGGCCTACAGAGTCCTTCACGCAGAGCCAACCCCTTCCGCTCGCACCCGGCCCAGTCAGCAAGATCAGAAACCTGCCGTCCTCCGCTGCCAGCCGCTGCCGTGCGGCCACTCTGTGCCACTGCCGCCCCAATTCCTCCACCGGGTTCGGGGCGTCCATCGGAACCGCCACCACCGGCTCCGCGTAGGCACTGGACATCTGTTGCACGATGCCCAAAGGAGCAGGGGTTTCATCACCGTTGGCCACACAACACAATTCCAGGCCGCAAGAAGCGAGAAGCAGGCGAGCTTCGTCCGAGTCAGGAACCATTTCCCCTTCACCTTTCCGAATCGGCTCTCACGCCATCACCACGTACTCCGGCCTTCTTGATGCCCGTTGTTCAGCGGTCGCCGCAGAACTCCGCCTCGATGATCGCGTCGGTGCTCCCCGACCAGTCACCGTTGAAGTTGACGGCGAGGGAGTGCCGGCCGTCCGCGGTCGTCACCATGTCCGACTTGGAGCCGCTGATGCCGCCGTCGTGGCCCCAGACGTGGACGCCGCAGCTGAGCTTGCGGTCGACCAGCCCCAGGCCGTAGCGACTGGTCTCCCGGCTGGACTCGACCGTGGTCCTCATCTCCTTCAACTGCTCGCGCGGGAGCAGCCTGCCGCCGAGCAGGGCCGAGTAGAAGCGGGTCAGGTCGGCCGAGCTGGAGACCATCTGGCCGGAGCCGTAGGCCAGGCGCGGGTTCAGTTCCGTGACGTCGTACGTCGGGCCCGTATCCGTCCTGGCCAGCTTGGAGTAGGCGCGGCTGCTGGGCCGCGGCAGGGTGACCCGGGTGGTGGGGACCGACGTGGAGGTCAGGTGCAGGGGGGCGATGATCCGGCGGTCGATCTCGTCGCCGTAGCCGTTACCGGTGGCCTTCTCGATCACCAGCGCGGCCAGGACGTAGTTGGTGTTGGAGTACGTGAACGACTCACCCGGCTTGGAATACGGCTCGTTCCTCATGGCGATGGCGAGCAGGTTCCTGGGGTCCGCCCGGTCGAAGCGGTGCGTCATGAAGCCGTCCGCCGTCATGTACTTCTGCTGGAAACCGGAGTCACGCAGGTAGTCGAAGATGCCGCTGGTGTGGTTCAGGAGTCGGCGCAGGGTGATGCGCCGGCCGTCGTGGCCGTTGCCGCGGACCAAGCCCGGCAGCCATTCCTCCACCGTGTCGTCGAGCGACAGCCGTCCCTCCGCCTCCAGTTGGAGGACGACCGTGGCGACGAAGGTCTTGGTGATGCTGGCGATGCGGTAGTGGTCCCGGGCCGACCGCGGCTTGCCCGTCTTCAGGTTGCCGACGCCGACCGTGGCCGCCCAGGTGCCGTGGCCCCGCCGTACCGTCACCGTCACGCCCGGGACGCCGTCGGCGACCGCGGCCCGGACGGCCCGCTTCGTCACGTCATGGCCGCCGGGTGCGGCGACCGGGCCCGCCGCCGTCGCCGGAACCGCGAGGGCCGCCGACAGCGCCATCGCCGTCGCCGCCGTCAGGGCCGCCGTACGCACGCGTCTGTTCATGTCCCCGTTTTCCCCTGTCGCGTGTCGCGTCATATCGAGTTGTGTCGGGAGAGGGGACTCCGGTCGCATTGCAGGGGGTTGACCGGCGCCGGGCGGTTGAGCGGTTTTCAGCCCTTCTTGAGCACCAGTTCGGTGTTGCGGTCCTCCGGGTCGCCGCCAAGGGTCGTGCTCGCGCCGGGGGCGTTGAGGGACAGCTCGCGGTAGAGCGCCGCGAGGCCGGTCTGGGAGAGGTCGGAGAAGTCCGTGCCGTGCGGGGCCGAGGATTCCACCAGCGTCGTGAACAGGGAGATCGTGCCGTCCTTGTTGTCGGTCAGCTCGATGATCCGGGCGAGCTGCGGGAAGTCGACGTGGGAGGCCGTGGAGATCTCCCAGAAGGAGCCACCGCTCGCCAGGGCGTGCGGGGTGATGACGTTCTTGTGGATGTGCCCGTTCACCCAGGCGAGCACCCTGGGGTGGCCGCCGAGCAGGGCGAGCACCTCCTGGCCGTTGTGCCGGCGCTCGTCGGGGCGGGCCGGGTCGCTGCGCAGGTTCGTCATCGTCTTGCTGGTGTGATGACTGAAGATCACCGCGTAGGAGTCCTTGTTGTCCCGCAGCGTCTTGTCCAGCCACTTCAGCTGCGCCGTGCCGATGGACCCCTCGTAGTGGCCGCCGGAGTCGGTGGTGTCCAGGCTGATGCCGATCACGTCGTCGGAGATGCGGAAGGCGTAGTACTGGGTGCCCGCGTCCAGGTTGGCGGAGGAGTAACCGTGGCCGGCCGGGCCGAGGCCGCGGTAAGCCGGGTCCAGGTGCGCCTCGACGTACTCGGCCGGTGTGAAGGGGGCGCGCCTCTCGTCGGGGGTGACCGAACGCATGGAGCGGGCGTGGGACTTCAGGAAGTCGTGGTAGCGGACGCCCTGAGGGTCCCGGGCCTTCTTGATCTGCGCCTGCAGCCGCTGCGCCTCGGCCGCGGTCACGTCCATCAGCTTCTTGCCGCCGACGGCGAGTTCGGTGAGATAGGAGTCGCCGTGCGAGGCGTAGCAGCCCATCGGCAGGGAGTCGTGGTTGCCGACGGTCGAGTACCAGGGCAGGTTGAGGCCGGGGCTGCGCACCTCGCGGATCGCGGCCTTCAGGAAGCCGTCGAGGTGGGGGAAGCCGGCCTGCTTGTCGCTGTCGCGGACGGCGGCGTCCGGCTGCCAGTACTGCTTGAGGCCGCTGTTCTGGACGCCCTCGTAGCGGCGCGGGTCCCCGGTGTTGGGTGTGATGCGCCCGCCGCTCATGATCTTCAGGAACCAGTCCAGCTCGGACTTGGCGTTGTTGTCCGTGTTGTCGCCGGTGGTCATGGCGAAGTGCAGCGGGGCGCCGGTGACGGGGGCGCCGCGCAGCGCGTTGATCCGTTCCACGAGCGCGATCGCGCCCTGCACGGTCAGCGCCTCGTGCGGCCGCCAGGCATGGATGTCGGCCGAGCGCAGGTACTCCAGGCGCAGCGGGTGCTGGGCGTCGATGATGTGCAGGTCGGTGAGCTGAACGAACGCGGCGAGCGCGGTACGGCGAGCGGCGCGGCCGGGCTTGGGGGCGGTCAGGTCGGAGCGGACGACCCGCTGCCAGCCGGGTCCGTCGCCCAGTCGCCGGTAGCCGGAGCCGCCGCGCGGGGCGGCGACGGACGCCACGGTGGTGCCCTTGGTGTACGGGGCCAGCGGGGCGGCCGGTGCCCGGCGCGAGGAGGCCGCCACGGCGGCGTCGGTGCTCCCCTTGACCGTGGCGGCCTGGCTGTCGCTGGGCCGCAGGGCGTAGCCGACGCCCCCGGAGAGGGCGACCGCGCCGGTGGCGGCGAGGACGGAACGACGGTGGATGCCCTGGCCGGAGCCGGCGACTGAGCGTGTGCGCGACATGCGCTTCTCTCCCCGAGTGCGAACGCGTCGGCAGTGGTCGCGGGGCGTTCACGACGTGAACACCCCGCTCGTACTGGATCGTTGGCAGCGGGAATGACCTGCGCGTAAACGAGGCGGCAACGCGCAACGCCGATCACCGTACGTGGATCTTGGACTGCCCTGCGCGTCGCCGCCTGCTCCGGATACGGCCCGGAGCCGGTCACGCGGCGTTCATCTTCCGGGGTACCGCACCTGATTCCGGGTCATGACCGCAGCAGGCGGTACGGGTCTGCGGGTCACTGCACCTGGTTCGGGGCGTCGGCCAGCCGTCCGGTGGCCGGGCGTTCGCGCCACAGCCGCAGCGCGATGTCGACCATCGAGATCCGCACCAGCCCGGGGACCGCGTCCAGGTCGTGCCAGGCGGCGAGGTCGGTGGAGCCGTTCACCTCGTTGCGCAGTTCGCCGCCGATGATCCGGCCCTCGTAGACGAGCCGGACGCCGTGGTGGTCGACGGCGGGCCCGAAGCCGTTGCGGAAGACGTGTTGCGAGGAGTTCACGCCGAGCAGCCCGGTCACCTCGATGCGGTACCCGGTCTCCTCCTCCACCTCCCGCCGGACGGTGTCGTAGGGATCCTCACCGTGCTCCATGCCGCCGCCCGGCACGACCCACTCGAGCGTGCCGTCCCAGGCGGGCGAGCGGGCTAGGAGGATCTGTCCGTCCCGGACGCATATGGCGTAGGCCGCCACCCTCAACTTCTGTCGCGCTCCGGGACGTTAACCGATTTCTTCGTCACCTTCAGGACTGATGTCCACAAATCGCATCGCGGGTTTTCCCCATACATCCATTTCGTTTGGGTCAACTCTCCCCAAAGGACTTCACCTTGCGTAAGGCTGTGCGATCGTCCGGGCCTGCCGTTCGGACCCTGTGCGACCAGGGCCGATCGACCCCGGTCGTTTCCCGCTCGTTCCTTTACCTACAAGGGATGCCGATGACCCCTCCCACCCCGCGCGATCAGATATCGGGCCCGAGACGTGTGGCACGCATCGCCGTGGCCGCCGGTCTCGTCGCCGCGCTCTGTGCGGCCGGGCCGATCCCGATGGCCTTCTCCGCCGACGGGCCGGGCACGGACGCCCCGGCCGACCCGGGTGTCAAGTCCGCGCAGGCCAAGCTCGGTTCGGACGACGCCGGTCTGCTCGCGGAGGCCAAGGCCGACGGTGACAAGACCGTCACGATGATGATCGCCACCGCGCCCGGGAAGACCGAGCAGGTCGCCGGGCAGCTGGACGCGGTGGGTGGTTCGCTGGTCGGCAAGACCGACGACCGGCTCGGTTACGTCCGCGTCACCGTCCCCACCGGCAAGGCCGACAAGACCATCGAGTCGGCGCAGAAGCTCTCCTCCGTGCAGGCGATCGACCTCAAGGAAGAGATCGAGCTGGACGACCCGGTACCGGGGGGAGCGAAGTCCGGCGGGACCACGGCTGCGGGGGCGGGGTACGCGGCACCTGACAAGAACACGCCGGCCGCCAACCCGTACAACCCGTCGTTCGAGACCGGTGCCGTCTCCTTCGTCCAGGACCACCCGAAGTACGACGGACGCGGGGTGACCATCGGCATCCTGGACTCCGGTGTCGACATCGCCCACCCCGCACTGCAGAAGACCACCACCGGCGAAAGAAAGATCGTCGACTGGGTCACGGCCACCGACCCGGTCTCCGACCGGGACGGAACGTGGCTTCAGATGACCGGCTCGGTGACCGGTCCGGTGTTCACCGCCGCCGGCCGCACCTGGAAGGCGCCCGCGGGCTCCTTCCAGTTCCGGACCTTCGCGGAGTCGGCGGCCGCGGGCGGTGACGTGGCCGGTGACCTGAACCGGGACGGCGACAAGACGGACGTCTGGGGCGTGCTCTACGACCAGGCCGCGGGCACGGTCCGGGTCGACCTCGACAACGACGGTGACTTCACCGACGACGAGGCGATGAAGCCGTACAAGGACGGCTTCCAGATCGGCTACTTCGGCACGGATGACCCGAACACGGCGATCGCCGAACGCATCCCCTTCGTGATCGAGATCCGCAAGGACGTCACCTACAACCCGGCCGGCGACAAGGCGGACTACGTCAGCATCGGCGTCATCACCGGCCGGCACGGCACCCACGTCGCCGGTATCACCGCTGCCCGCAGCCTGTTCGGCGGGAAGATGAACGGCGCCGCACCCGGCGCGAAGCTCGTCTCCTCCCGTGCCTGCAACTGGACCGGTGGCTGCACCAACATCGCCCTCACCGAGGGCATGATCGACCTCGTCACCAAGCGTGGCGTCGACATCGTCAACATGTCCATCGGCGGCCTGCCGCCACTGAACGACGGCAACAACGCCCGTGCCCGCCTCTACACGCGGCTCATCGACGAGTACGGCGTCCAGCTGGTGATCTCCGCCGGCAACTCCGGGCCGGGCACCAACACCATCGGCGACCCCGCCCTCGCCGACAAGGTCATCTCCGTCGGTGCCTCCGCCTCGAAGGAGACCTGGGCCGCCAACTACGGCTCGGTGGTGGAGAAGAAGTACGCGATGATGCCGTTCTCCTCGCGCGGCCCCCGCGAGGACGGCGGCTTCGCGCCGACCCTCACGGCGCCGGGTGCGGCCGTCAACACCATTCAGACGTGGGCGCCCGGCGCCCCGGTCGCTGAGGCCGGCTACTCCCTGCCGCCCGGCTACGGCATGCTCCAGGGCACCTCGATGTCCTCCCCGCAGGCCGCCGGCGCCGGCGCGCTGCTCCTGTCCGCCGCCAAGCAGCGGAAGATCAATCTGTCCCCGCTCGCCCTGCGCACCGCGCTGACCAGCACGGCCCGTCAGATCAAGGGCGAGCAGGCCCATGAGCAGGGTGCCGGTCTGATCCGCATCGTGCAGGCCTGGGACGCCATCAAGGACGGCGCCACCGCCCACAGCTACACGGTGAAGGCCCCGGTCGACACCGCGCTCGACCAGTCCCTGAAGGAGCCCGGCTTCGGCACCGGACTCTACGACCGTGAGGGCGGCCTCAAGGCCGGTCAGAAGAAGACGTACGAGGTGACCGTCACCCGTACCACCGGTCCCGACCGCCCGCTGCGGCACGAGCTGGAGTGGGAGAACAACGACGGCACCTTCCGGCTTCTCGGCGACGACGACGTCGTGCTGCCGCTGAACGAGCCGGTCACCGTCAAGGTCCAGGCCCGGGCGAAGACCGCGGGCCTGCACAGCGCCATCCTGCAGGTGGATGACGAGCGTACCGAGGGCGTGGACCACCAGATGCTCGCCACCGTCGTCGCGGCACACCCCCTGGCGAAGCCTTCGTACTCCTTCAGCGCCGCCTCCTCGGTGCAGCGCAACAACAGCGTGTCCTACTTCATCACGGTCCCCCAGGGTGCGAAGACACTGGAGGTGGCGCTGAGCGGTCTGAAGGAGAAGAGCCAGACGCGCTTCATCTCCCTGCACCCGGCGGGGCTCCCCGTCGAGGACTCGGCGACGATCTACTGCTACCCGCACTACTCGCTGCCTTCCGACCCCAACACCTGCCGTCCCGACCTGCGGACCTACACCGACCCGCAGCCCGGCGTCTGGGAGGTCGAGATCGAGTCGCGGCGCACCTCCCCCGACCTCGACAACCCCTTCAAGCTGGACGTGTCGGTGCTCGGTACCGCCTTCGATCCGACGGTGACCAGGATCGCCGAGGTGAAGCCCGGCACGCCGGTCGCCGCCACGTGGACCGTGCGCAACGACTTCGCGGCTCTGGAGGGCAAGCTGGAGGGCGGCTCGCTGGGTTCCGCCGTGCTCGACACGCCGAGCATCGGTCACCAGCAGGTGCGGACGACGACCGTCGAGGTGCCCGCGGGCGCGGAGCGACTGGACGTCTCCATCGGCAAGGTCTCCGACCAGGGAGCGGACCTCGACCTGGCGGTGGTCAAGGACGGCGTGACGGTCGGTCAGTCCGCCGACGGTGACTCGGAGGAGTCCGTCCGTCTGGACAAGCCCGCCGCCGGTACGTACACGATCCGGGTGGAGGGCTACAGCGTGCCGTCCGGTTCGACGACGTACGCCTACCAGGACGTCTACTTCACCTCAGCCCTGGGCTCGGTGAACGTCGCCCCCGGCAGCAAGGTCTCGCTGCCCGCCGGCGCCTCCGCCAAGGTCACCGCCGACGTGCTGGTCAAGGCGGCCGGTCCGGCGGGCCGTCAGTTCTTCGGCGAGGTCAAGCTGGTCAACGCCCGCGGCAGCGCGGCGGGCCTGGGCACGGTCGTCATCGAGAAGGTGACCGGCTGACGCCTGTCCCCGCCACATGGTGAGGGGCGGGTGCTCCCCTGCGGCACCCGCCCCTCACCTGTGCCCCGCCCCACCGCCGGCGCGGGGCCTCTTCTCGGGGCGGGTGCTCCCCTGCGGCACCCGCCCCACATCTGTGCCCGCCCCACCGCCGGCGCGGGGCCTCTTCTCGCCGGCGCCACGCTCACTGCCCGACGGACAGCGCCCAACGGACCCCGGAGCCGGCGGTCACCTGAAGCACGGCGTCTTCGCGCGCTTTCGTCAGGGCGATCCGGTTGTAGGTGCTGCTCACCTCACTCCGCGTGGGCGGTCGCCGGCCCGACGGCGGCCAGTGCGGTGGCCGCGGCGACCGTCACGGCGATCTGACCGGCCTTGCGCCAGGCGGATCTGTGCGAGCGCTGAGACATGCGTGAACTCCTCCGGGAAAGGGGGACGGTGCGAGCCGGAGACGAAGCGAAACCGTGTTCGCTTTCCGGCGCCTTTGACACTAGGCCCGCCGAACGGGCTCCGGAGCCCCCGTCGCCTGGCACACGGGGGCCATGGCACAGGGATGCCAACGCTCCGCATCCCAGAGGTTCGTACACCTGATCGGGTAGCGTCAGCCCACTGACCTGACCAGTCAACGACCTTGCCAGAGGGGAACCGTGCTGGAGACCATCGGCATCGACACCGCCGCCCACGACGTCTACCGCGCCCTGCTGCTCCATCCGTCCTGGACGCTGAAGGACATCTCCCAGGACACCGGCCTCACCGACGAAGAGGTCCGCTCGGCCCTCGATCGGCTCGCCCAGCTGTCCCTGCTGCATGAAGCCGCCGATCATCAGTTCGTTCCCGTCAGCCCCGATGTCGCCCTCTCTCCCCTGCTGCTGCGCAAGGAGGCCGAACTGGACGAGCGGCGTGCGCGGCTTTCCCGGGAACGAGCCGCACTGGCCGCTCTCACCTCCGAGTACGCCGCCTGCGCCACGGGCCGCACCGACAGTGGGGTGGAGAGACTCGAAGGAGTCGAGGCCGTGCGGGTGCGGCTGATGGAACTGGCACACCGGGCCCACACCGAGGTACTCACCTTCGTGCCCGGCGGGGCGCTCAGCGCCGCGGCTCTCCAGGCCGGCAGGCCGCTCGACGAGCAGCACCTCGCTCGCGGGGTCCGGATGCGGACCGTCTATCTGGACAGCGTCCGCAACGACTCGGCGACCGTCGAGTACGCCACGTGGCTCGCCTCCGTCGGCGGTGAGACCCGCACCGTGCCGACGCTGCCCATGCGCATGATCCTCTGCGACCACGAGGCGGCCGTGATCCCCATAGACGCCGACGACAGCAAGAAGGGCGCCCTGCTGATCCGCTACCCCAGCATGGTGCGCGCGTTGGAGGAACTGTTCGATCTGGTGTGGGAGAGCGCGCGGCCGCTCGGCACCACGCCACAGGACGTTTCCGAGAGCGCCCCGACCGACCGGGAGGCGGCCCTGCTCAGGATGCTCGCGGCAGGGCTGACCGATGAGGGAATCGCCCGCAAGATGGGGGTCTCGCTGCGCACGGTCCGCCGCAACACCGCGGACCTGCAGAGGCGTCTTGGGGTGCAGAGCCGGTTTCAGGCAGGCGCCGAGGCCGTCCGGCGCGGCTGGATGTGACCTGCCGGGGCCGGCCTCATGACGTCGTCCGCGCTGGCCGCTCTCTGCCATGACCGGGGGCTGACAGATTCCGGGTGGCCGCCCGGCTGTGTCTCGTTCCTAAGGTCGGACGGGTGTACGCAGTCAAGGTCCTTCTCCGGCCCTCGCCCTGGCCCGCCGCTCCCGAGATTCCCGGCCTGCCCGTGGTGATGCCCGGTGACCGCGAGCTCAGCGAACTCGCCGACCGGCGCCGCACCGACCCGCAGCCGGGCATCGTCCATGTGGCGCTGGCCCCTTGGGGGGCACGCCTGGTCGGCATGACCTTCGTCGAGGCCACGGATCTCGACGAGGCCCTGTTCCTGGCCCGGCACGCCTGGGGCCGGTGGCTGAGGCGGCCCGGGGTGTTGCCCGGCTGGGTGATGGAGGGCTGTGAGGCCGACCGCTACCTCAACGCGCGCCGCCGGGAACCTCCCCCGCCGCGTGGCATGACGGTGCCAAGTCCCCCTGAGGCCAGCGAGACCTGCTGACACCGGCAGCCGCACTCTGCATGATCGTGCTCAGACAAACGCGCTGCGCCACACGAAGCAGGGAAGACAGAGGCACAGATGAGACACATCACCGGGCGAGCCGTCCGACTTGCCGTGGGCACCACGGCGGCCATCGCCGCTGTGGGACTGCCCCTGGTATCCGGAGGCGTTCACGCAGCCGCTTCCGAGCCGGCCGCGGGAGCATCCGTCGTCCAGGCCGGGGAGGCGGTGGGCGCCGGCGCCGACGGAACCGAGGAGCCGGTCGAGCTCACGTTGCCGAAGCCGAAGGATCCCGGCGACGGCAAGGGCAGCTGGGTGTGGGACAAGGAGAAGCCGTAAGGGTCTGCTTCCCCGTCGCGGGAGAGGGGGAAGGGGCAGGGCCTCGGAGTTCCCACGACGGAGAACAGGTGGGGGCGGGCGTCCGTACGGGCGCCCGCCCTTCTCACTGAGCCCGCGGGCAGGGGATCGTGCGGGACTGCGGCAGGGCGGCGGTGATCCACGCCCGGTCGCGGGCGATCTCCTTCTCTCCCGTGGTCCACAGATCCGGCTCGGCCTGCCCTCGTGTGATGCCGACGAGGACGTGGTCGCCGGGACGCGGCCGGGGGGTGATGTCCTCGGCCAGGGCGAAGACGACCTGGTCCCGCACCCCGGCGGGCTTGTAGGAGCGGAGCACGTCCAGGGTGACGCGGTCCTGCCCGGTGCCGGAGACCGGCTCGACCTCGGCGACGGTGCCCTCGACGACCAGCCGGGCACAGGCGAGGTAACCGGCGTGGCCGAGCTTGCCGCCCTCGTGGCCGTGCTGCGGCTCGGCGGCGCTGTCGGCGGCGGAGTCGGCCCCGTTGTCGGCACCCGCCCCCGTACCGCTCTGCGCGACGAGCCAGCCCATCCCTATGACCGCGCCGGCCGCCGCGGCGGCGGCGAGGCCGCGCAGGGCCACGGTCAGCGGCCGGGGGCTGCCGCGCCGCGGCCCAGCGCCCGCCGCACCCACCGCCCGAGCCGCCCCGCGCCGCCGGCGCAGGTACGGCAGCGAGGTCACGGCCGGGCCGGTACCGGCGCCCGGCCGCGGGGACGGCTCGGCGTCCAGCGCCAGCCTGTCTCCGATCAGCCCCAGCTGTTCCCGCAGCAACGCCACATCGGCCTCAGCCGCACTGTGGGCCGCCATGAAGCCGGCGTCCCGCCGGACGTCCTCCGGCAGGGGGTCTCCGACGAGCACCGCCATCAGCGGATCCGTGTGGTCGGTGTGGTCCGTGCCTTCGTACACGCCACCGGCGCCACCACGGTGGTCATCGTTCCGGGCGGTCATGTCACACCACCTCGTCCTCGTGCAGGCGGACACGCAGGGCCCGCACCGCCGTGTGCAGCCGGCTCTTGACCGTGCCCTCCGGGACGCCGAGCTGCTCGGCGATGGAGCGGACCGGCAGATCGGCGTAGAAGCGCAGGACGACGACCTGGCGCTGGGCGTCGGGCAACTCGTCCAGACCCTGGGCGACCGCGACGGAGAGCACGCTGGTGTCCTCGCCGGAGGGGTGCGCCGGCTGCCGCAGAGCGGCCAGCCGCTCCCCGAGCCGCTCCTGGCGGCGCTTGGCCCGGTGCCAGTCCATGGCGAGGTTGGAGGCGACGACCGCCGCCCACGCCGAGACGTCCCGCGGCGCCTCCCGGCCGCTCGCCGCCCGCTCCAGCAGCCGCAGGCGGACCTGCTGTACCCCGTCCAGCAGGTCCGCCTGCGGCACACCGCCCAGCGCCAGCACCGCCCGCACCCGGCGCTCCTGCGCCGCATCCAGCGGATCAGCCACCGCCGGCCGGTCAACCACATCCGGCCGGTCAACCACATCCGGCCGATCAGCCACATCCAGCTGATCAGCCCCCTCCGGCGGTTCAGCCGCGTCCGGAGCACGGGCAGCGCTCCGGACGACCGCGACCGGAGCATCAGCCGCTCTCCCCCCATCAGCGGCTCTCCGCCCATCAGCGGCCGTCTGCCCATCAGCGGTCCTCAGCCCATCAGCGGCCGCCTGCCCATCAGCCGCAGCCGGCGGACCGTCGCCGGCGTCGGGCCGCGGTGCCTCCCGGGCGCGCCGGGCCCTTCCGCGCAGCAGCACAAGCCACCCCCCTCACCGTGTTTCTCCTACGACGCCGGCACCGCCCGGAACGTTCGGTCCTTTTCCGGCCGGTCTCCTGCGGAGAGACAGAGGTATACGTCACACTCCCGTGTGGCCGAGACCAACATGGGCAGGCGACCTTGCGGCCCATGTCCCCCGCGGAGCGAATTTCTCCAGCTCAGCAGGGTCGGACACCGGACGTCCGCAACCATGGAGCGAGACACACCGTCCCACTCTCCGGGCAGACCGGGGAAAGAAGTGGACAGACCGGCCGTGGTCGGCCGCATGATGGAAAAGCCTCGGCCAAGCAACGAGTACGTGAAGACGCAGGAGAGGGAGTCACCGTGAGGGTCGGAATCGTCGGAGCCACCGGACAGGTGGGCACGGTCATGCGCAGGATCCTCGCGGAGC
Organism: Streptomyces sp. NPDC037100; assembly: GCF_055606225.1. Taxonomy (NCBI): domain Bacteria; kingdom Bacillati; phylum Actinomycetota; class Actinomycetes; order Kitasatosporales; family Streptomycetaceae; genus Streptomyces; species Streptomyces sp. NPDC037100. The sequence goes on from NZ_JBVJSX010000001.1 coordinate 684,173, forward strand.
GGAACTTCCCGGTCACCGAGCTGCGCCTGTTCGCCTCGGCCCGTTCCGCGGGGTCGGAGCTGGACGGCGTGACGGTGGAGGACGCGGCGACCGCCGACTACGCCGGCCTGGACATCGTGCTGTTCTCCGCGGGCGGTGCCACGTCCAAGGCGCTGGCCGAAAAGGTCGCCTCCCAGGGCGCGGTCGTGATCGACAACTCCTCCGCGTGGCGCAAGCACCCGGAGGTGCCCCTGGTCGTCTCCGAGGTCAACCCGCACGCGATCAAGGACCGCCCCAAGGGCATCATCGCGAACCCGAACTGCACGACGATGGCCGCCATGCCGGTCCTGCGTCCGCTGCACGACGAGGCGGGCCTGGAAGCCCTCGTCGTCGCCACGTACCAGGCGGTCTCCGGTTCCGGCCTCGCGGGCGTGGCCGAGCTGCACGGCCAGACGCAGAAGGTCGTCGCCGACGCCGAGAAGCTCACCCATGACGGCGAGGCGGTCGACTTCCCCGAGCCGGACGTCTACAAGCGCCCCATCGCCTTCAACGTGCTGCCGCTCGCGGGCAACATCGTCGACGACGGACTGAACGAGACCGACGAGGAGCAGAAGCTCCGCAACGAGTCCCGCAAGATCCTGGAGATCCCCGAGCTGAGGGTCTCCGGCACCTGCGTGCGCGTCCCGGTCTTCTCCGGCCACTCCCTCCAGATCAACGCCCGTTTCGCCCGCCCGATCTCCCCGGAGCGCGCCGCGGAGCTGCTGAAGGATGCCCCGGGCGTCGAGCTCTCCGACATCCCGACCCCCCTCCAGGCCGCCGGCAAGGACCCGTCCTACGTCGGCCGCATCCGCCGCGACGAGACGGTGGACAACGGTCTGGCCCTCTTCGTCTCCAACGACAACCTCCGCAAGGGCGCTGCGCTGAACGCGGTCCAGATCGCGGAGCTGGTGGCGGCGGAGCTGAAGGGCTAGTTCCCGCCCTCCTCGAACCCCCTGCGCACCTCGTAGAGGAAACAGCCGTACTCGACGGCCCGGACGTGGATCAGTGCCACGGCCGGGTCGTCGCATGCTTCCCGGAGGGCCTGGCGGAACGCGCCGGGCTCCCCGACCAGTCGGCCGCCCAGGATCCGTCCGTCGGCCGAGTAGCGGCGGACCGTGCGGTGGGAGCCGGTGAAGGGGAGGGTGTCGCCGGCCGGGCCCGCGCACTCTTCGGCGTGGATGAAGACCGGGCCCTGTTCGTCGTAGGCACCCGGAGTGGCGCCCGTTTCCGAGGCCCAGCGGCGCAGCGGGGCGTAGGACACGAGGGCGAGGCGTTCGCCCGGCTCGCTGTGGCGCAGGCAGCAGCGCAGTGGGCTGCCGCCCTCGGTGTCGGTGAAGCCGGCGGCCGGGCGGCCCGCGTCGTCGGTCGTCCGCAGTTCCTTCAGGGCCCGCGGGGCGATGGGGCGAACGGTGTACGGGGTTGTCGTCATGCCATCAGCCTCACTCCTCGCAAGGCCTTCTCACCGGCGGGATCCGGACGTCGCGTTCCCCCTCGGCACGGCCGACGGGGCAGGCGGGGCCTGTCCGCCGCAGTGCGGTGTTCGCCCGGGTCCTCACCGCCCGAGGGGTATCCCTAGGAGACGTCCGGGTCGTCGCCCGACGCCGAGCCGCCGTGGAAAGATGACGCAACCCACCCATAACGAGGAGATGACCGCGTGCCTGGCACAAACCTGACCCGCGAAGAGGCGCAGCAGCGGGCGCAGCTGCTCGCCGTTGACTCGTACGAGATCGAACTCGATCTCTCCGGCGCGCAGGAGGGCGGCACCTACCGGTCCGTGACCACGGTGCGCTTCGATGTGAACGCCGGGAACGGCGCGGAGTCGTTCATCGACCTGGTGGCACCGGCCGTACACGAGGTGACCCTGAACGGGGACTCCCTCGACCCGGCCGAGGTCTTCGCGGACTCCCGGATCGCCCTGCCCGGACTGCTCCAGGGTCGCAACATCCTCCGGGTCGTCGCCGACTGCGCGTACACCAACACCGGCGAGGGTCTGCACCGGTTCGTCGACCCGGTCGACGACCAGGCCTACCTCTACACCCAGTTCGAGGTGCCGGACGCCCGCCGGGTGTTCGCGAGCTTCGAGCAGCCCGACCTGAAGGCGACCTTCCAGTTCACCGTGAAGGCCCCCGAGGGCTGGACCGTCATCTCCAACTCGCCCACGCCCGAACCCCAGGACAACGTCTGGGTCTTCGAGCCGACCCCGCGCATCTCGACGTACATCACGGCGCTGATCGTCGGCCCGTACCACTCGGTGCACAGCGTGTACGAGAAGGACGGCCAGTCCGTCCCGCTCGGCATCTACTGCCGTCCCTCGCTCGCCGAGTACCTCGACTCGGACGCGATCTTCGAGGTGACCCGGCAGGGCTTCGACTGGTTCCAGGAGAAGTTCGACTACGCGTACCCGTTCGAGAAGTACGACCAGCTGTTCGTGCCGGAGTTCAACGCGGGCGCGATGGAGAACGCGGGCGCGGTGACCATCCGGGACCAGTACGTGTTCCGCTCGAAGGTGACGGACGCGGCGTACGAGGTGCGCGCCGAGACCATCCTGCACGAGCTGGCCCACATGTGGTTCGGCGACCTCGTGACCATGGAGTGGTGGAACGACCTGTGGCTGAACGAGTCGTTCGCCACGTACACCTCCATCGCCTGCCAGGCGCACGCGCCCGGGTCGCGCTGGCCGCACGCGTGGACGACCTTCGCCAACTCCATGAAGACGTGGGCGTACCGGCAGGACCAGCTGCCGTCCACCCACCCGATCATGGCCGAGATCGGCGACCTGGACGACGTCCTGGTCAACTTCGACGGCATCACCTACGCCAAGGGCGCCAGCGTCCTGAAGCAGCTCGTCGCCTACGTCGGCATGGACGAGTTCTTCCGGGGCGTGCAGGCGTACTTCAAGCGTCACGCCTTCGGCAACACGCGCCTGTCGGACCTGCTGGGCGCGCTGGAGGAGACCTCCGGCCGCGACCTGAAGACCTGGTCGGAGAAGTGGCTCCAGGCGGCCGGCATCAACGTGCTGCGCCCGGAGATCGAGACCGACGCCGACGGGGTCGTCACGTCGTTCGCCATCCGCCAGGAGGCCCCGGCCCTGCCCGCCGGTGCCAAGGGCGAGCCGACGCTGCGCCCGCACCGGATCGCCGTCGGCCTGTACGACCTCGACGAGGCGAGCGGCAAGCTGGTCCGCCGGGAGCGGATCGAGCTGGACGTGGACGGCGAGCTGACCGCCGTGCCGCAGCTGGTGGGCGAGCGCCGCCCGGCCGTGATCCTGCTCAACGACGACGACCTGTCGTACGCGAAGGTCCGCCTGGACGAGCAGTCGCTGGCCTTCGTCACGGAGCACCTCGGCGACTTCGAGTCCTCCCTGCCGCGCGCGCTGTGCTGGGCGTCGGCCTGGGACATGACGCGGGACGGCGAGCTCGCGGCCCGTGACTACCTGTCGCTGGTGCTGTCCGGCATCGGCAAGGAGTCCGACATCGGTGTCGTGCAGTCGCTGCACCGCCAGGTGAAGCTGGCGATCGACCTGTACGCCGACCCGGCCGCCCGCGAGGCGCTGCTGGCCCGCTGGACCGACGCGACGCTGGCCCACCTGCGGGCGGCGGCGCCGGGCAGCGACCACCAGCTGGCGTGGGCGCGCGCGTTCGCCGCGACGGCCCGCACGCCGGAGCAGCTGGATGTGCTGGACGCGCTGCTGGACGGCTCGCAGACCGTCGAGGGCCTGGTCGTCGACACGGAGCTGCGGTGGGCGTTCGTGCAGCGGCTCGCGGCGGTCGGCCGGTTCGACGAGGCGGAGATCGCGGGCGAGTACGAGCGGGACCGGACGGCCGCCGGTGAGCGTCACGCGGCCACGGCCCGCGCGGCCCGGCCGACCGAGGAGGCCAAGGCGGAGGCGTGGGCGTCGGTCGTGGACTCCGACAAGCTGCCGAACGCCGTGCAGGAGGCGGTCATCGGCGGCTTCGTCCAGACCGACCAGCGTGAGGTGCTGGCCCCGTACGCGGACCGGTACTTCGAGGTGGTCAAGGACATCTGGGAGTCCCGCTCCCACGAGATGGCCCAGCAGATCGCGGTGGGCCTCTACCCGACGGTCCAGGTGTCGCAGGAGACCCTGGACAAGACGGACGCGTGGCTGGCCTCCGCCGAGCCGAGCGCGGCCCTGCGCCGCCTGGTCTCGGAGTCCCGCGCGGGCGTCGAGCGCGCCCTGCGGGCCCAGCGGGCGGACGCGGCGGCCGGGGAGTAACCCCAGCGGCTCTTCCCTCGGCGACAGAAGGGGCGTCCGGTGCACCGGACGCCCCTTCGTCCGTCCCCCTTCGGCCGCGGACGGACAGCGGACACCCCCTCGCCTGCCCTCTCCCCGCCCCGGACGGACAGCGGACACCCCCTCGACCGCCCCCTCCCCGCCCCGGACGGACAGCGGACACCCCCTCGACCGCCCCCTCCCCGCCCCGGACGGACAGCGGACACCCCTTGTCTGTCCCCCGCCGGCCCGCGGGCGGACGAGCTCGGCCGTGACCTCCCCCGGCCAAGCGCCCCCTACCGCCGCAGCGCCCCGTCCCGCAGATCCGTCGGCTCCGTACGAACGTTCCGCCGCGTGTGGTCCAGGGCCCGTGACGGCCGGGTCGCGAACTGCCCCGCCACCGTCGCCCCGAACGCCAGCCCCATACCCACCAGTTGCACCGGCGTCAGCGCCTGCCCGAGCGCCGCCCAGCCGACGACGGCGGCGGTCAGCGGGGAGAGCGGGCCGAGGAAGGTGACCTGGGTGGCGGTCATGCGGCCGATGCCGCGGAACCACAGCCAGTACGCGACCGCCGTGTTCGCGAGGGCGAGGTAGAGGTAGCCGCCGACCGCCCGGCCGTCCAGCGCCGGCGGGGCGCCCTCGGCCAGGAAGGCGAGCGGCGCGATGAGCAGGCCGCCCGCGGTCAGCTGCCAGCCGGTCAGCGCCAGCGGTCCGACGCCCTCGGGGCGGCCCCACCGCTTCGTGAGCACGGTGCCGGTCGACATCGACGCGGTGGAGGCGACGGCCGCCAGCAGGCCGAGCGGGTCCAGCGCACCGGCCGCCCGCAGGACGACGAGGCTGACCCCGAAGGCGGCCACGGTCCCGGTCACCAGCGTCCGCGCCGACGGCCGCTGCCCGAGCAGCAGCGCCGAGAGGCCGGCCACGAACAGCGGACCGGCGGAGCCGACGACCGCCGCCAGACCGCCGGGCAGCCGGTACGCGGAGAGGAACAGCAGCGGGAAGAAGGCGCCGATGTTCAGCGCGCCCAGCACCCCCGCCTTCCACCACCAGGCGCCGCGCGGCAGCACCCGGGCGAGGGCGAGCAGCAGCAGACCTGCGGGCAGGGCGCGCACCAGGGCGGTGAACAGGGGCCGGTCGGGCGGGAGGAACTCGGTGGTGACCGCGTAGGTCGTGCCCCAGGAGACGGGCGCGAGGGCGGTGAGGGTGATGAGGGCCGGTCGGGAGAGGGCCATGGGAGACACCCTTCGGAGTAGGTCAGCGGAAAGTAGCTTAGCGCTAAGCAACTTTCAGTCAAGCTACTTTCTTGCGGGTGACCGAGAGGCGGCCGATACTCATGCCATGAGCGAACGCCCCGAGCAGCGCAAGGACCCCGTGGACGCGATCATCGACCAGTGGGCGACGGTCCGGCCCGACCTCGACACCGCCGCCATGGAGGTCTTCGGCCGGATCAGCCGGCTCTCCCACGCGATCGGCGAGCGGGTGGGGCAGGCGTACGCGGCGTTCGGCATCTCCCGCGGGGAGTTCGACGTCCTGGCGACCCTGCGCCGCTCCGGCGAGCCCTACACGCTCTCGCCCCGGCAGCTGTCCGCGACGCTGATGCTCACCACCGGCGGCATGACGGGGCGTCTGGACAAGCTGGAACGGGCGGGGCTGCTGCGCCGCTCCCCCGACCCGCACGACCGGCGCGGGCTGCACGTCACGCTCACCGACGAGGGCCTCGCACTCGTCGACGAGGCGGTCGGGGCGGGGCTGGCGGTCCAGACGGAGGCACTGTCCGCCCTGGGGCCGCGGCGGGCCGGGCAGCTCGCCGAGCTGCTGCGGGACCTGCTGGCGGGGACGGACAGGTCCTGACCCGGGGCCTGACGCGACGAGGGCGCCGCCGCGGTCCTCGCGACGACGCCCTCGAAGAGAACGCGGATCAAGCCTTGGCTTCGCTCTTCGCCTCGGCCTTGGTGGTGATGTTGGAGCTGGTCGGGTCCTTCTTCTGGTGCGTCTTGTCCGCGATCGTCACCAGACCGTGGATGACCAGGTAGAGCACGATGGGGGCCGCGACGAAGAGGCCCAGCGTCTCGATGACGCTCAGGCCCGGGCCGGGGTCGTCACCGTCGTCGCGGGTCAGCGCGCTCGCGGGGGACGACATGAGCAGCATCATCAGCGTCGTACCGGCTGCCAGGGCGCCGGCGCGCAGGGCGTTCTTCTTGTCCACGGTGTCAAAATATCCAACGCCGACCGGGCACGCGCGCCCGGGGTGCCGTAAGAGGCCGGCGCCTCATGAGCCGCCCTCCCTGAGCACCTGCATCAGCGCGTGCAGCCGGGGCGAGGCCGCGAGGTCCTCCAGCGTCACGGGCCGCCCCCGCGCGTCCGCGATCGGCAGGCGCCAGTTCGGGTACTGGTCCCATGTTCCCGGGAGATTCTGCGGGCGGCGGTCACCCACGCCGTCGGGGAGCCAGACGCCGACCATGCGGGCCGGGGTGCGCAGCAGAAAGCGGTGGACGGCCTGGATCTGCGCCTCCTCCGAGGAGGCGTCGCTTGCGCCGCCCGTGCCCTGCAGCAGGCCGAGCCGGGACAGCAGGGACAGCCACTCCCCCGCGTCGGCGGCGGCCTCGGCGCGTTCCTCCTCCACAGGGCGGGTCAGCAGACCCAGGCTGTCGCGGAGCTCGACGTGCTCGCCGGTGAGGCGGGCGGCCGTGGAGGGCAGGTCGTGGGTGGTGGCGGTGGCCAGGCAGTCGGCGCGCCAGCCGTCGGGAGGCAGGGGATGGCCGTCGCCCTCCCAGTCACGCTCGAACCACAGCACGGACGTGCCGAGCACGCCGCGCTCGCGCAGCGCCTCGCGGACGCCGGGCTCGACGGTGCCGAGGTCCTCCCCGATCACCAGCGCCCCGGCCCGGGAGGCCTCCAGGACCAGGACGGCGAGCATGGCCTCGGCGTCGTAGCGGACGTAGGTGCCCTCGGTCGGCGGGTGGCCCTGGGGGACCCACCAGAGGCGGAACAGGCCCATGACGTGGTCGATGCGCAGTGCTCCCGCGTAGCGGAACAGGGCGCGCAGCAGCTCGCGGAAGGGGGCGTAGCCGGAGGCGGCCAGCCGGTCGGGCCGCCAGGGCGGCAGGCCCCAGTCCTGGCCGCGGGCGTTGAAGGCGTCCGGCGGGGCGCCCACCGACATGCCGGCGGCGAAGTACTCCTGCTGCGCCCAGGCGTCGGCACCGCCGGGGTGCACGCCGACCGCGAGGTCGTGCACGATCCCGACCGGCATCCCGGCCTCACGCCCGGCGCGCTGGGCGGCGGTCAGCTGGGTGTCGGTGAGCCAGGCGAGCCGGGACCAGAAGTCGACCCGGTCCATGAGGCCGTTGCGGGCCTGGGCGGTCTCGGCCGAACGCGGGTCGCGCAGGCCCGTCGGCCAGCGGTGCCAGTCGGAGCCGTGCACCTCGGCGAGCGCGCACCAGGTGGCATGGTCCTCCAGGGCCTGGCCCTGCCCGGCGAGGAAGTCGCAGTAGGCGGCGCGCCGGCCGGGTCCGAGGGGGACCTCGGCGAGCAGCTCCAGCGCCTCCCGCTTGAGCTCCCACACGGCGTCCCGGTCGATCAACGCGCCCTGCTGCAGCACCGCTTCGCGCAGCCGGCCGGATCTCTCCAGCAGGGTGCGCAGGCGTTCGGGGTCCTGGACGTAGGCGGCCTCGGGGACGTCCTCGACGCGCAGGTGCACGGGGTCGGGGAAGCGGCGCGAGGAGGGGCGGTAGGGGGAGGGATCGGTGGGGGCTCCGGGTACGGCCGCGTGCAGCGGGTTGACCTGGATGAATCCGGCGCCGAGCGACCGCCCGGCCCAGCCGGCCAGTTCGGCGAGGTCACCGAGGTCGCCCATGCCCCAGGAGCGGCGGGACAGCAGGGAGTAGAGCTGGACGAGAAGTCCGTAGGAGCGCCCGGGCGGGGCGGGCAGGCGGGGCGGGGCGACGATCAGGTGGGCGGTGGCGGTGCGGCCGTCGGGGGTGGCGGCGGTCAGCCGGTGGACGCCGGGTGGGAGGCCGTCCGCCGCGGTGCGGCTCTCGCCCTGCTCGGTGTCGATGTGCAGGCGGGTCCCCTCGGGGAGCGCCGCCAGGGCGGCCGGGGGGCTGCCGCCCCAGCCGACCACCGTCGGCGGCAGCAGCCGTTCGCCCAGTTCCCCCTCGCGGGCCGCGAGCGCGGCGCGGACGGCGCCGGGCGTGCTCGCGTCCACGCCGAGGGCGGCCAGGGTCAGGGTGACCGCGGTGGCCGAGGCCGCGACCGAGCGGTCCGGGGAGGGACTGTACGAAGTGGCGACGCCGTGCAGGACGGCGAGGCGGGACAGGTCCTCGGAGGGCTGGTCGGCCGGCCTGGGTGCGGTCATCTACATCCTCGTGAAGTCCGGGACGAAGGCCGGGGGCTCGCTGGTCAGCGGGGCGGCTTCGGCGAGCGGCGGCTCACTGGTGAGGGGCTCGGCGTCGGGCAGCGGGGGCTCGCTGGTCAGCGGCAGTTCGGTGTGGGTGCTCTCGGAGCTGAAAACGCAGTAGCGCGGGTCGTCGTGGTGGGTGTCGTCGAGGTCGGCGGACGGGTCCGCCACGGGTTTGGACGGGGCCGGGAGCGGAAGGAAAGTCATCGCAGCCACGGGGGCCTCCTTGTCGGGTGAGACTTCAACTGGTCATCGCAGCCCTACCCAGTCGACGCGAAGGCAGACACCCTGGACCCGACATCGTGCTTCTGCTCACATTCCACTCCCCTCCACACAGTCAAGATTCCGGCATTTCGGTCACAATGGCCACTCTCGTTGACACCCTCGCCGGACGGGTGGTGGGCTCGTTCCGCCGGTCGAACGCATCTGGAGGGGCCTGTGGGACTGCGGCGTGGGAAGCGGACCGTGGCCCTCGCGGTCGCCGTCGTCGCCGGGAGCCTCGTCGCCCCGCCCGCCGCCATGGCGGCTCCGTCTCCGCCGGGCCCGGCCGCGACGCCCGCCCCCGACACCGCCGGACCGGACCTCTCCGTGTGGCCGCGCCCTCAGTCCCTGCGTGCGAACGGCGCCCCGGTCGCGGTGCCGGACGAGGTCGCTCTGGTCACCGACGCGCAGGCGGACCCCCACGCGGTCGCAACCCTGCGCGAACTGCTGCAGCAGGCCGGGGCCCGCCGGATCACGGACACGGCACGGCCGGGCGCACTGGTCGTGCACGCGCGCACGGAGCCCGTCCGCCGGAGCGACCGCCACGCCCTCCCCTCCGGGGGTTACGAGCTGTCCGTGGGCCGGGGCGGCATCTCCCTCACCGGCACCGGCGAGGACGGTCTCTTCCACGCCGCGCAGACGCTGCGGCAGCTCCTGCGCCCCTGGGGGTCCCCCCTGTTCGAGCGCAGCCGAGAACTTGGGGGACGCACGATCGCGTCGGCCGTCGTCCGCGACTGGCCCGGCACCGCCGTACGCGGCGTCACCGAGGGCTTCTACGGCACCGCCTGGACGCACGGGCAGCGGCTGGCGCAGCTCGACTTCATGGGGCGCACCAAGCAGAACCGCTATCTGTACGCCCCCGGGGAGGACCTGTACCGGCAGGCCCGCTGGCGTGAGCCCTACCCGGCGCAGCAGCGGGCCCGGTTCCGGGAGCTGGCCGAGCGGGCGCGCCGCAACCACGTCTCGCTCGGCTGGGCGGTGGCCCCGGGCCAGGCGATGTGCTTCGCCTCGGACGCCGACGTGCGGGCGCTGACGCGCAAGCTGGACGCGATGTGGGCGCTGGGTTTCCGGGCGTTCCAGCTCCAGTTCCAGGACGTCAGCTACAGCGAGTGGCACTGCGGGGAGGACGCCGACCGGTTCGGCTCGGGCCCCGAGGCGGCGGCGCGGGCTCAGGCCCGGGTGGCGAACGCGGTGGCCCGGCACCTGGCGCAGCGGCACCCCGGAGCAGCGGGTCTGTCCCTGATGCCGACCGAGTACTACGAGGACGGCACGACCGACTACCGGCGCGCACTGGCGAGCGAGCTGGCCGCGCGCGTGGAGGTGGCGTGGACGGGCGTCGGGGTGGTGCCCCGCACCATCACCGGCGGCGAACTGGCCGACGCGCGCAAGGCGTTCGGGCATCCGCTGGTCACCATGGACAACTACCCGGTCAACGACTACGACCCCGGCCGTCTCTTCCTCGGCCCGTACCAGGGCCGTGAGCCGGCCGTCGCGGCCGGTTCGGCCGCCCTGCTCGCCAACGCGATGCAGCAGCCGGAGGCGTCCCGCATCCCGCTGTTCACCGCCGCCGACTACGCCTGGAACCCGCGCGCCTACCGGCCCGGCGAGTCCTGGCGCGCCGCGATCGCCGACCTCGCGGGCGGGGACCCGGGCCGCGAGCGGGCCCTGGCCGCGCTCGCCGGCAACGACGCCTCGTCGGTCCTGGACGACGGGGAGTCGGCGTATCTGCGCCCGCTGACCGAGGCGTACTGGGCGTCCCGCACGGCGGGCGGGTCCGGAACCGGCCGCGAGGCCACGCGGCGGCTGCGCGAGGCGTTCACCGTGCTGCGCGAGCTGCCCCGGCGGCTGTCGGGAACCGGCCTCGGCTCCGAGGTCGCCCCGTGGGCGCGGCAGCTGGCTTCGTACGGCGAGGCGGGCACGGCCGCGCTCGGCATGCTGGACGCGCAGCGCGCCGGGGACGCGGCGGCGGCCTGGAGCGCGTACCGCAGGCTGGGCGCGCTGCGGGCCGGGCTGGAGTCGGCGCCGGTCGAGGTCGGCACGGCCGTGCTGGACCCCTTCCTGCGACGGGCGCAGAAGTCGTACGCGGCCTGGTCGGGCATCCACCACGAGCCGCCCCGGAATCCCGGCGACGGCCGTACCCTGCGCTTTCCGCAGGCGCGGGCGCTGACCGCCGTGACGGCCCTGACGGAGCCGGGCACGGAGGGAGTCGTCGAGGTGCACGTGCCGGGGCAGGGCTGGCGTGAGGCGGGCCGGCTGGACGGCTCCGGGGCGACCGAAGTGCGGCCGGCGGCCCGCGCCGACGCCCTGCGGGTCACCGGCCCCGCACCTTCCCGCGTCCACCACCTCATCCCCTGGTTCGGCGAATCCCCCGCCACCTCGCTCGCTCTGCCCCGCGACCGGGCGGACGTCGAGACCGGCCGGACCGAGCGGCTGACCGCACGGCTCGGGTCGCTGCGCCCCGCCGACGCCCGGGGCAGGCTCACCGCCGAGGCGCCCGAGGGCGTCCGGGTCCGGGTGCCGAAGGGCGAGCTGACCGTGCGGCGCGGCACGACGGTGGAGGTTCCGGTCGAGGTGACCGTGGAGGGCGGCGCCCCCCTGCGGTCGTACGAGGTCCGGCTGGGGTTCGCGGGAGCGGACCGCACGCTCACCGTCCGTGCCGTCCCGCCCACCGGCGGCCCCGACCTGGCCCGCTCCGGCACCGCCCGTTCCTCGGGCGACGAGACGCCCGACTTCCCCGCGTCGGCGGCGAACGACGGTGACCCGCAGACCCGCTGGTCGTCACCGGTGGACGACGGCGCCTGGTGGCAGGTCGAGCTGGCCCGCCCGGCGCGGCTCGGCCGGGTCGCGCTGCACTGGCAGGACGCCCACCCCTCGTCCTACCGCGTCCAGGTCTCCCCGGACGGCCGCCGCTGGCGCACCGCCGCCACGGTGCGGGACGGCCGGGGCGGCCGGGAGAGCGTCCCGATGGACGAGCGGGACGTGCGCTTCGTGCGTGTGCAGGGCGACAAGCGGGCGACTCGGTACGGGTATTCGCTGTGGTCGGCGGAGGCGTACGCCGTCTCGGAGTGAGCCTTCCGGAGTTCGGTGGAGGATTTCTCCGGCGCGCACTATTCACTCAGTACATGTACTCAGTACATAATGATCGGCATGAGCACCCGCCACATCCTGCTGGGCCTGCTCGCGACGGGTCCGAGCCATGGCTACGACCTCAAGCGACGCCATGACGAACGCTTCCCGCAGGCCCGCCCGCTGGCCTACGGGCAGGTCTACACGACCCTCCAGCGCCTCGTGCGGGACGGCCTCGCCGAGGTCGACGGCACCGACTCGGACGGCGGCCCGGAGCGCACGGCGTACCGGGCGACCGACGAGGGGACCCGCGAACTGGCCCGGTGGGCCGGGGAGATCGCACCGCCCGCGCCCTTCGTGGCGAACGAGATCTTCGCCAAGGTCGTGGTCGCGATCCTCTCCGGCGGTGACCCGGCCCGGTATCTGAGCGCCCAGCGCGCCGCGCACATGGAGCGAATGCGGGAGCTCACGGCGGTCAAGGCCGCCCAGGGGGCCGATCTCGCGACCGTGCTCTCGGCGGACTACGCCCTCAACCATCTCGACGCCGACCTCCGCTGGATGAGCACCACGGCGGCCCGGCTCACCACCCTGACCGCGGAGGTCGACGCAGCATGAGCAGACCCGTGCCCCTTCTCACGGCCGCCGGCCTCACCAAGGCGCACGGCCGGACCGCCGCCCTGCGCGGCGCGTCGGTCGAGCTGCACGCCGGCGAGATCCTCGCCGTGACCGGCGCGAGCGGCAGCGGAAAGTCGACGCTGCTGCACTGCCTGGCCGGCATCGTCCGGCCGGACACGGGCTCGGTGACCTACGACGGCCGGCGGCTGGAGGACCTGCCCGAGAAGCGGCTGAGCGAGCTGCGGCGCACCGAGTTCGGCGTGGTGTTCCAGTTCGGTCAGCTCATCCCCGAGCTGACGGTCCTGGACAACGCCGCCCTGCCCCTGCTGCTGGCGGGCACCGGCCGGGCCGAGGCCCGGGCCCGGGCCGGTGAGTGGCTGGAGCGGTTCGGGGTGCGGGGCCAGGAGGACCTGCGGCCGGGTGAGCTGAGCGGCGGCCAGGCGCAGCGGGCCGCGCTGGCCCGGGCCCTGGTCACCGGGCCGAGGGTGGTCTTCGCCGACGAGCCGACGGGCGCGCTGGACTCCCTGGCCGGTGAGCAGGTCATGACGGCCCTCGTCCACACGGCCCGCGAGTCGGGCACGGCCGTCCTGCTGATCACGCACGACGCCCAGGTGGCCGCGTACGCGGACCGCGAGGTCCAGCTGCGGGACGGGGCCGTGGTGGCGCTGGGGGTGACGGCATGACGTCACTGAGGGCTGATCTGCGTCTGGCCTGGGACCTCACCCGGGGTTCCGACCGCGGCGAGTGGTGGCGGGTGACCCTCACGGCGACCGGTGCGGCGCTCGCGACCGGGTTCGCACTGGCCGCCGTCGCTCTGGCGGCGCTGCGCGGCCAGTACAACGTGCCCGTGGCCGCGGGCCTGCTGAACCAGCCCGGCACGCGGTCGGGGGTGATCGCCGGCCTGATGCTCCTGCTCGTGCCGGTGCTCGGGTTCCTCGGCCAGTGCGCCCGCATCGGGGCCGTGCACCGCGACCGGCGGCTGGCCGGGCTGCGGCTGGCCGGGGCGGCACCCGGGCAGGTGCGGCGGATCGCCGCGCTGGAGACCGGCCTGGCCTGTCTGCTGGGCTCGGCGGTCGCCACCGTCTTCTCCGTGCTGCTCCTGCTGCGCCTGTGGGACCGGCCCACCGCCGTGGCCTGGGCAGGGATCGCGCTGGTCGCGGCCGGCGTACCGCTGCTCGGCGCGGCGGCGGGCGCGCTGGCCCTGCGCCGGGTGGTGGCCTCGCCCCTCGGCTGGGTGCGCAGGGTCGGGCCGCGTACGGGGCGGGGGCCGGGGCTGCTGTTCCTGGCGGGGTTGCTGCTGGTCGGGGTGGTGGCGCTGTTCGCCGTGCTCGGCACGTCCTCGACCGCCGCCGACCGGCCGCACGCCGGGCCGCCGCTGACGATGGTGGGCGTGGTCCTCGCGGTCGGCGCGGGCGCGGTGTGGCTCTCCGGGGCCATGGCCAGGGTGACCGGACGGATCCTGGCGGCCCGGGCCCGCTCGGCGGCGACCCTGATCGCGGCGGAGCGGCTGCGCGACGACCCGTGGGCGGCTGCCCGTACTCACGCGGCGGTGCTGCTGGTGACGATCGTCGGGGGCGGCTTCATGGGCGTACGAGAGGTGATCCTCGACGCGGTGCGCACCGACGAACAGCTCACCGGGAGGGCGGACTACTACCTCACCGGCCTCGACCTCACCGGCGCCGCCCTGGCGCTCGCCTTCGCGATCGTCCTGTCCGGCCTCGCCGTCGGCACCGCCGAGTCCCTGGCCACCCGCCGCCGCGGCCTGGCCGCGCAGGTCGCCGCCGGGGTGCCGCGCGCGGTGCTCGGGCGGGCCCTACTGCTGGAGACCGCGCTGCCGCTGGCGCCGGCGGTGCTGCTCGCGGGCCTGGGCGGCACGGCCATCGCCACCTGGTACGCACTGCTCGCCCATGGACCGTTCCCCTGGACGGCAGCCCTGGTGCCCGTCGCCGTCTACGCCGCCTGCCTGCTCGCCGCGGCGACCTCGCTGCCACTGCTGGGCCGCTCGGTGCGGCCGGGGGAGCTGCGGTACGCGTGAGCGCGCCCAGGACCGGTCCCTGACCGGTCGGCCCCGGGGGAACAGGGGACCCCCGGGGTCGGCTCACCGCGCATGCGGCAACACGAAGGCCCGGATCCTCGTCAGGCGGAAATGCCGTCGATCCGGGCCATGGCGTCCTCCGCGCCGTACGGCTGCAAGTACGGCAGCCAGCGCGGATCCCTATGGCCGGTCCCGATGATGCGCCAGGCCAGGCCGGAGGGCGGAGCGGGTTTGTGGCGCAGCCGCCAGCCGATCTCGAAGAGGTGCCGGTCGGCCTTCACGTGGTTGCAGCGACGGCAGGACGCCACCACGTTGTCCCAGACGTGCTTGCCCCCGCGGCTGCGCGGGATGACGTGGTCGACGCTGGTTGCGACGCCACCGCAGTACATGCACCGGCCCCCGTCGCGGGCGAACAGCGCCCGGCGGGTCAGAGGAACGGGCCCCCGATAGGGAACCCGGACGAATCGCTTGAGCCGGACCACGCTGGGTGCGGGGACTGTGACGGTCGCGCTGTGCAGATAGGCGCCGGACTCCTCGAGGCAGACGGCCTTGTTCTCGAGGACGAGGACGAGCGCGCGGCGGAGCGGTACGACGCCTAGCGGCTCGTACGACGCGTTGAGGACCAGGACATGCGGCACGGATGCCTCCTTGGACGCCGGCGGCGCGTGGCTCGCGCCGGGACGATTCGTAGCCAGTCTCCCCTCATGCCTGGTGGAAGCGCCACCATGTCCCCGTAACGGGCTGGGAGTGTTTTCGACCACATCCCATTCATCCCCCGAATCATGGCCTGTTCAAGCCCAGGTGAGCACGGTCTCTCCTTCACACATCCGGCAAGCGCACACACAATGCCCCGTTAGTGTGGTGGTTCTGCCCCTTCGGTGACCCAGCCGTGACCTTGACCCCCCAGAACCACCGCGCCGGGGCAGACCGCTGCACCTGGAGGTACCTGCCGTGTTCCTGTCCCTCGCGGACTCCGTCCTGTCGGCCGCCGACCCGTCACCGTCGCCGACCCCCTCGGAGACCCAGTCCCCGAGAGTGCCTTCGCTCCAGGACGCCCAGGAGAGCGCGACGAACGCCGCCGGCTGGGTCGAGCAGAACTGGTCGACGTGGCTCGCGATCGGGCTCAGGGTGCTGCTCATCGTGGTGATAGCGGCGGTGCTGCGGGTCTTCGTCCGACGGGCGATCACCAAACTGATCGACCGTATGAACCGCACCGTGCAGTCCGTGGACGGCGGCGCGCTCGGCGGGCTGCTCGTCAACGTCGAACGCCGGCGGCAGCGCTCGCAGGCCATCGGCTCGGTGCTGCGTTCGGTGGCGTCGTTCCTGATCATCGGCACCGCCGCGCTGATGATCCTGGGCACCTTCCAGATCAATCTCGCCCCGCTGCTGGCCTCGGCCGGTGTCGCCGGTGTCGCGATCGGCTTCGGCGCCCGCAACCTCGTCACGGACTTCCTGTCCGGCGTCTTCATGATCCTCGAGGACCAGTACGGCGTCGGCGACACGATCGACGCGGGCGTCGCCTCGGGCGAGGTGATCGAGGTCGGCCTGCGCGTGACCAAGCTGCGCGGCGACGGCGGCGAGATCTGGTACGTCCGCAACGGCGAGGTCAAGCGCATCGGCAATCTCTCCCAGGGCTGGGCGACGGCCAACGTCGACGTCACCGTGCACGCCGCCGAGGACCTGGACAAGGTCAAGGCCACCCTGGACGAGGTCGCCGAGAAGATGGGCGCCGAGGAGCCCTGGAACGAGCTGCTGTGGGGCCCGATCGAGGTCCTGGGCCTGGACAGCGTGCTGCTGGACTCCATGGTCGTGCGTGTCACCGCCAAGACGATGCCCGGCAAGTCCCTGACCGTGGAGCGCGAGCTGCGCTGGCGCGTCAAACGGGCCTTCGACGCGGCGGACATCCGGATCGTCGGCGGCGCCACGGCCCCGGTGGAGGAGCAGGCCGCCGACCCGACGGCGGGCATGGCCGCGCCGTCGGTGTACGCGAACGCGGCGTCGCCGCAGTCGGCGGCGGCGTCCCCGCTCACGCCGCCGGCGCCGACGAGCACCACGAAGTAGCGGCGCACACCCAGGAAGTAGCGGCGCACATCCTTACGGAGAGGGCGGTGTCCGGTTCTGCCGGACACCGCCCTCTCGTATGTCCGGATGACGGCGGGCCGTCCCCTATTGACGCCCGCGTGGCACCGGGCCTACCTTCCTCCCACCGATAGGAAACTTTCCTAACAGTGTCACGAGGGCGCGGCCTCCCGATGGACTTCCCCGCCTGATCACTGAGAAGCTGAGCAGCCGAAGGGCAGGTGTGGACACGCATGGCAGGAACCGCCGGCACGCCGGGCACCCCGCGCGTCCTGCGCGCCATGAACGACCGGGCCGCCCTGGACCTGCTGCTGGAGCACGGACCGCTGTCCCGCACCCGGATCGGCAAGCTCACCGGCCTGTCCAAGCCGACCGCCTCCCAGCTCCTGGCCCGTCTGGAGGCGGCGGGGCTCGTCCTGGCCACCGGCACCACCGAAGGCCGCCCGGGACCGAGCGCTCAGCTCTACGAGGTCAACCCCGCGGCCGGTCACGCCGCCGGACTCGACGTCACCCCGCAGCGGATCCTCGCCGCCGTCGCCGACATCACCGGCCGCACGATCGGCCGCCACGAGCTGCCCACCCCCGGCAGGCGCACCGGCACCCCGGTCGTCCAGCAGGTCACCGACGCCCTGGACGGCGCGGTGAAGGCCGCCGGTCTCGCCCGGGGCGACATCCACCGCCTCGTCATCGGCACCCCCGGCGCCTTCGACCCCACCACCGGCCGGCTGCGCTACGCCTCCCACCTCCCCGGCTGGCACTCCCCCACCCTGCTGGACGAGCTCGCCGCCGCCCTGCCGATGCCGTTCGAGTACGAGAACGACGTCAACCTGGTCGCGCTCGCCGAACAGCGGCTCGGGGCGGCCCGGGGCCACGCGGACTTCGTGCTGCTGTGGAACCAGGAGGGCCTGGGCGCCGCCCTGGTCCTCGGCGGCCGGCTGCACCGCGGCTGGACCGGTGGCGCCGGCGAGGTCGGCTTCCTGCCGGTGCCGGGCACGCCCCTGGTCCGCCAGGTCACCAAGGCCAACAGTGGCGGCTACCAGGAGCTGGCCGGTTCCCAGGCCGTCCCGCGCCTGGCCCGCGAACTCGGCATCGAGGACGTCCCGCCCGGGCCGTACGCGGAGGCCGCCGCCGAACTGGTGGCCAGGGCGGCACAGGCCGGCGACGACGCCCACCGGCACCTCCTCCGAACCTATGCGACCCGGCTGGCCACCGGTCTGGCCTCGCTGGTCTCGGTCCTCGACCCCGAGCTCGTCGTGCTGAGCGGCACGTCCCTCACCTCGGGCGGCGAGCCGCTGCGCGCCCTCGTCCAGGCCGAACTGGAAGAGCTGGCCGCATCCCGCCCGCGTCTGGTCGTGGGCGACGTCCGTGAACACCCCGTGCTGCGCGGCGCGCTGGAGAGCGCGCTCGCGACCACACGCGACGAGGTCTTCGACACCTCCCGCTGAACCGACTCGGCCTGAACCGACTCGGGCCGAGCCACTCACGCCGACCCCACCCCCCTCCCCGGTAATTCCCTTCTTCCCCCGTGTCTCAGGGAGCTCTGCCATGCCCGGAACATCCAGAAAAGCGACTTTCGCGCTCGCCGCCTCCGCCGCCCTCGCCCTCCTCGCCACGGCCTGCACCGGCCAGTCGGACGCGGGCGCGAGCGACGACGCTTCCAAGGAGACGACCCTCACCTTCTGGCACGCCTGGAGCGCGCCCTCGGAGGTGAAGGCCGTCAAGGACCTGGTCGCCGGATTCGAGAAGGCGCACCCCAACATCCACGTCGACGTCGTCGGCAACATGACGGACGACAAGATGAACCAGGCCCTGCGCACCGGCGGCGCCAAGGCCCCGGACGTGATCTCGTCGTTCACCACGAACAGCGTCGGGAAGTTCTGTTCCTCGGGCGCCCTGGTGGACCTCAACCCGTTCTTCGAGAAGTCCGGCGTCGACCCGGAGCAGACCTTCCCGAAGGCGATGAACGAGTACACCCAGTTCGACGGAAACCGTTGCGCGGTCCCGCTGTTGGGTGACGCGTACGGCCTCTACTACAACAGGACGGCGTTCAAGGAGGCCGGCATCACCGCCCCGCCGAAGACCTGGTCGGAGTTCGAGCGCGTCGCGAAGAAGCTGACGATCCCCCAGGGCGACTCGTACAAGCAGCTCGGCTTCATGCCGAACTACCACGGCTGGGAGACCACCACCGAGCACTACCTCGGCCAGTTCTCCCCCACGTACTTCGACAAGGACGGCAAGTCGAACGTCGGCAAGGACCCGGCGTTCGCCCAGGCCTTCACGGTCCAGAAGAAGCTCGTCGACACGCTCGGCGGCTACCGCAAGCTGGAGACCTACCGCTCCAAGCTCGGCGACGAGTGGGGCCCGAAGCACCCCTTCCACACCGGCCAGGTCGCCATGCAGCTCGACGGCGAGTGGCGCCTGGGCATGGCCCTGGCCACCAAGCCGAAGTTCGACATCGGCGTGGCCCCGCTGCCCGTCCCCGACGACCAGGCCGACCAGTACGGCAAGGGCTACATCACCGGCACCATCGCCGGTGTCGCGGCGACCAGCGAGAAGCAGAACGCCGCCTGGGAGCTGGTGAAGTACATCACCACGGACACGGACGCGGTGGTGAACTTCTCCAACGCCATCCACAACGTGCCCTCGACGCTGGCGGCCCTGAAGTCCCCGAAGCTGACGTACGACCCGCGTTTCAAGACGTTCCTGGACATCGCCGCGAACCCGAACTCCACGACGGCCCCCGCCTCCGTCAACGGCGGTGTCCACCTCACCACGATCCAGGAGTTCGGCTACGACTACGAGAGCGGCAAGGCGACCGATCTGAAGAAGGGCCTTCGGGAAACCGCCCGGCAGATCGACACGGACATCGCGCAGGCGAAGTAGGCCATGAGCATCTCCACGTTGCGGGCGAGACACCGCCGCTCGACCCTGCGCACCCTCGCCTTCCTCTCCCCCTGGCTGATCGGCTTCACGGTCTTCTTCGCCTATCCCCTGCTCTCCACCGTCTACTTCTCCTTCATGCACTACGACGGCTTCAAGCCGCCCGTGTGGAGTGGCACGAAGAACTGGAATTACGTCTTCGAGCACTACCCCTTCTTCTGGCCCGCCCTGCGCAACACCCTGTGGCTGGTCGTCGTCATGGTCACGCTCCGGGTCGCCTTCGGCCTGGGCGTGGGCCTGCTGATCACCAAGGTCAAGACGGCCACGGGTGTCTTCCGCACCCTCTTCTACCTGCCCTACCTGGCCCCGCCCGTCGCGGCCACGATGGCCTTCGCGTTCCTCCTCAACCCCGGTACGGGCCCGGTCAACTCGATCCTGGGGAAGGCCGGCCTGCCCACCCCGGGCTGGTTCAACGACCCCACCTGGTCGAAGCCGGCCCTGACCCTCCTGGCCCTGTGGGGCATCGGCGACCTGATGGTCATCTTCATGGCGGCCCTGCTCGACGTGCCGAAGGAGCAGTACGAGGCGGCGGAACTGGACGGCGCGAGCCCCTGGCAGCGCTTCCGCTACGTCACGCTCCCGAACATCTCGCCGATCGTCATGTTCGCGGTCGTCACGGGAGTGATCCAGACGATGCAGTACTACACCCAGCCGCTGATCGCCGGAAAGGTCGCCTCGGGCGTGATCCAGGGTGCGGGAACGCAGTTCGAGCCCGGCTACCCCGACAAGTCGACCCTCACCCTCCCCCAACTCGTCTACAACCTGGGCTTCCAGCGCTTCGACTACGGCTCGGCCTGCGTGGTCGCCCTGGTCCTCTTCGCCCTCTCCATGGCTTTCACGGCACTTCTGATGCGCCGCAGGGGCGGCCTGATCCAGGCAGGTGAACGATGACGCAGGTACTCGACAAACCCCTGGAGCTGAAGACACCCCCGTCACCGGCGGAACGCACGGCCCACCGCAGGGCCCTGCTGGAATGGATCGCGGTCCACTCCCTCGGCGTCGCGGCGGCCCTCTTCTTCACGCTCCCCTTCGTCTTCGTCGTCCTCACCTCCCTCATGAGCGACAGCCAGGCGCTCAGCCGCGACCTGATCCCGCACACCTGGGAGTGGGGCAACTACGCCAAGGTCTTCGGCACCCCCGGCTTCCTCACCTGGTGGAGGAACACCCTGATCTACGCGGGCCTGGGCACGGTCCTCACGGTCGTCTCCTCGATCCCCGTGGCCTACGCCCTGGCCAAGTTCCGCTTCAGGGGCCGCAATCTGGCCCTGATGCTGGTCATCTCGATGATGATGCTGCCGCCGCAGGTGGTCGTCATCCCGATGTACCTCTTCTGGGCGAAGCAGCTGGACCTGTCCGGCTCGCTCTGGCCGCTGATCATCCCCATGGCGTTCGGCGACGCGTTCTCCATCTTCCTGCTGCGCCAGTTCCTCACCACGATCCCCGACGAGTACCTGGACGCGGCGAGGGTCGACGGCTGCGGCGACCTGCGCACCCTCCTCAAGGTCGTTCTCCCGATGGCCAGACCGGGCATCGCCGCGGTGGCGCTCTTCCAGTTCTTCTACGCGTGGAACGACTACTTCGGCCCCCAGATCTACGCCTCGGAGAACCCGGGCGCCTGGACGCTCTCCTACGGCCTGGAGTCGTTCAAGGGCGCCCACCACACCGACTGGAACCTCACCATGGCCGCCACCGTGCTGGTCATGGCCCCCGTGATCCTCGTGTTCTTCTTCGCCCAGAAGGCGTTCGTCGAGGGTGTCACGCTCACCGGAGTAAAGGGTTAGACATGAAACTCACCGTGGTCGGCGGAGGCTCGACCTACACCCCCGAACTCGTGGACGGCTTCGCCCGCCTGAGGGACACCCTGCCCGTCGAGGAACTGGTCCTGATGGACCCCGCCCAGGACCGCCTCGACCTGGTCGGCGGCCTGGCACGGCGCATCTTCACCCGCCAGGACCACGCGGGCCGCATCACCACCACCTCCGACCTCGACGCGGCGGTGGACGGCGCGGACGCGGTCCTCCTCCAACTGCGCGTGGGCGGCCAGGCGGCCCGCGAGCAGGACGAGACCTGGCCCCTGGAATGCGGCTGCGTGGGCCAGGAGACCACCGGCGCCGGCGGCCTCGCCAAGGCCTTGCGCACGGTCCCGGTCGTCCTGGACATCGCGGACCGCGTCCGCCGCACCAACCCCCACGCCTGGATCATCGACTTCACGAACCCGGTCGGCATCGTGACCAGGGCCCTCCTCCAGGCGGGCCACAAGGCGGTGGGCCTGTGCAACGTGGCGATCGGCCTCCAGCGCAAGTTCGCGGCCCTGCTGTCCACGGAGCCCTCCGGGATCCACCTGGACCACGTGGGCCTGAACCACCTCACCTGGGAGACGGCCGTACGCCTCGGCGGCCCGGAGGGCGAGGACGTCCTGCCGGAACTGCTGGGCGAGCACGGCGACACGATCGCGGCAGACCTCCGCCTGCCCCGCCCCCTGCTGGACGCCCTGGGCGTGGTCCCGTCCTACTACCTGCGCTACTACTACGCGCACGACGAGGTGGTCGGGGAACTCCGGACGAAGCCGTCCCGCGCGGCCGAAGTGGCGGCGCTGGAACGCCGACTGCTCGCGCTGTACGCCGATCCGGCCCTGGACGAGAAGCCGGAGCTGCTCGCCGAGCGGGGCGGTGCCTTCTACTCGGAGGCGGCAGTGGACCTGGCGGCGGCCCTGCTGGGCGGCGGCGGCTCGCCGTACCAGGTGGTGAACACGTACAACCGGGGCACGCTCCCCTTCCTCCCCGACGACGCCGTGATCGAGGTCCAGGCGGCGGTGGGAGCCAAGGGCCCGTCCCCCCTGCCCGTACAGCCCGTGAACCCGCTCCACGCGGGCCTGATGGCCCACGTCACGGCCTACGAGGAGCTGGCCCTCCAGGCCGCCCTGCACGGCGGACGGGACCGCGTCTTCAGCGCCCTCCTCTCCCACCCCCTCATCGGCCAGTACGCGTACGCCGAGACGCTCACCGACCGGCTGATCGCGCACAACCGGGAGCACCTCGCGTGGGCCTGACCGCACGAGTCCTCGCCATCGACGCGGGCAACAGCAAGACGGACGTCGCGATCGTCACGGCGGACGGGGACGTCCTCGCCACGGCACGCGGAGGCGGCTTCCGTCCCCCGGCCGTGGGCGTCGACACGGCGATGGACGCCCTCGCCGAAACGGTGACGCGAGCCCTCACCACCGCCGGACTCACCTCGGTCACCCACGTCTCGGCATGCCTGGCGAACGCCGACTTCCCCGTGGAGGAGGACCAGTTGTCCGCGGCCCTGCGGGCACGCGCCTGGGGCACGACGGTGACGGTCCGCAACGACACCTTCGCGATCCTGCGGGCCGGTGTCACCGAACCCCGGGGCGTGGCGGTCGTCTGCGGCGCCGGCATCAACTGCGTGGGCATGCGCCCCGACGGCCGCACGGCCCGCTTCCCGGCACTGGGCAGGGTCTCGGGCGACTGGGGCGGCGGCTGGGGCTTGTCCGAGGAGGCCCTCTGGCACGCGTCCCGGGCGGAGGACGGCCGCGGCGCCCCCACGGCCCTGGCCCGCACGCTCCCCGCCCACTTCGGCCTGCCCTCCATGTACGCCCTCGTCGAGGCGCTCCACCTGGAGCACATCCCGACACTCCGGCGCCACGAACTGACCCCGGTCCTCTTCGCCACGGCCGCCGACGGAGACACGATCGCCCGGACGATCATCGAGCGCCAGGCCGAGGAGGTGGTCTCCATGGCCGTGGTCGCCCTGACCCGCCTGGACCTCCTGGACGAGCCGACACCGGTCCTCCTGGGCGGCGGCGTCCTGGCGGCCCGGCACGCCCAACTGAACAGCCACATCGAACACCTGCTGGCCACCCACGCCCCGAAGGCGTTGCCGCAGGTGGTCACGTCCAGCCCGGTCCTGGGCGCGGCACTGCTGGGACTGGACCGGGTGGGGACGACGGAGGGGGCGCAGAGCAGACTGCGAACGCACTACGGCGCATAGCCACGACGGCTACCCCGACGCACCCGCACCCGCGTACGGCGAGAAGGGACCGTGTCGGGGGGTGTCCGCCCGCAGCGGCCCCGCACCCGCGTACGGCGAGAAGGGGCCGTGTCGGGGGGTGTCCGCCCGCAGCGGTTGGCCCGTCAACGCCAGTCAGCCGGTATCGAGGCCCATCGCGCCGTTCCGAGGACGGACACCCCCCGGCGCGGCCCCGACCCCCCACCCGGCGATGGCCACGACGCGCACCACGGGCCGCCGCAGGCATCCCCACCACCCCACACCACCCCACGGGAACCGAACCAACCCGCCGTACGTGTTCCTGGACAAGGGGTGGTGCGAGGGGGCGCACTCCACGCTGCGATCCGATCAAGATCGGGGCAAGGCCGGTGCGGATGTCGGTCCCGGCAGCGATACTTGCGGCGACGGATGACCATGGGGGAGGTCACAGTGACGCACACGCCGAAGAGCAGCCCGCCACCACCGGGCCCGGGCCTGCCCGTCCTGCCGGCGGTCCCGGCACAGGCAGCGCCCCCCGCCCGGCCCCCCGAAAAAGCTCCCGCGCCCCCGACACCCCCGACTGGCCCCCGCCGCACCGCGTTCGCCGAGGGCCTCGACCAGCTCCGCTCCGCCGCCACCACCGAGCCCGGCCGCCTGCGCATCATCGGCGCCCTGCTGGCGCTCCTCGTCATCGCCTTCGGCGCCGTCACCGCCTGGCAGATGACCGACCGCGCGGCCGCCGCCGACGACGTCCTCACCCGCAGCCAGCCCCTCAGCTCGGACGCCGCCGACATCTACCGCTCCCTCGCGGACGCCAACACCGCGGCGTCCAGCGGCTTCCTCGCCGGCGGCCAGGAGTCGGCCGCCACCCGCGACCGCTACGAGCGGGACATCCGCACGGCCGCGGAGAAGCTCGTCAACGCCGCCGCGAACGCCGACCCGGACTCCCCGTCCACGGCGACGATCGCCGAGCTCAACCGACTCCTCCCGGAGTACAAGGGCCTGGTGGAGCGTGCCCGTACGTACAACCGGCAGGGCTTCCCCGTCGGCGGCGCCTACCTCCGCTACGCCAACGAGAAGATGCAGGAGCAGATGCTCCCGGCGGCGGAGGACCTCTACAAGAAGGAGAACCAGCGACTCAGCGCGGACTACGCGGCCGCCACGCCCTACCCCTGGGCGGCCATCGCCCTCGGCGTCGCCGCCCTGGCCGCCCTCGCCTGGGCCCAGCACCGCAACTACCAGCGGACGAACAGGGTCCTGAACCACGGCCTGGTGGCCGCCACCGCCACCGCCACCGTCGTCCTCCTCTGGCTGGTCGTCGGCCACACCGTAGCCCGCGCGGGCCTGAACGACTCCTTCGACCACGGCGTCCGTTCCCTGAACGTGCTGCACGACGCGCGCATCGCCTCCCTCAGGGCCAGGGGCAACGAGAACCTGACCCTGGTGGCCCGCGGCGCGGAGACGAAGCAGGTCGGCGAAGAGACCTACGACGCCTACGACTACGACTTCGGCACGGACATCAAGAACCTGGCCGGGTATCTGGCGGCAGCCGAGAAGCTCGCCGACGACACCTCGGGTGAGCGCCCGGTCACCGCCGCCATGGGCAACATGCAGGAGTGGAAGAAGCGCCACACCGCGGCCCGCGAGCAGGACGAGAACGGCAACTACCAGCAGGCGCTGGAACGGGTCATCGGCCCCGAGAACGCGACCGGCGAGTGCTTCGACAGCGTCGACGAGAACCTGCGCACGGCACTCGCGCACGAGGAGACGGAGTTCAGACGCGCGGCCGCCGACGGCCGTGACGCGCTGACGGGCATGCCGACGGGTGTGGCCGTACTGGCGGTGCTGGGCGCCGTCGGCGCGGTCCTCGGCATCGGCCGCAGGCTGTCGGAGTACCGATGAACGGGCCAGGGGCGAAGGGAGGAACGACCGTGCGAGACACGCTCAGGGGCTGGGGCGGAGTGACCGCGATGGCAGTCGTCTGCGCCCTGGTGGCGCTGGTGGCCCTCTGCCTGCCGCTCACCACGACCACGACGTCGGCCCAGAACGCCACCGCGACCACCCACACCGCCGTGACCCGGGCGGAAGAAGACTGCGAAGCCCCCGAGAAGCAGACCCTCTCGCCCTCCTCCGCCGACGGCGACACCATCCGGGCGATCAAGGACCGCAAGGGCGGAAAGCGCAAACTGGTCGTCGGCGTGGACCAGAACAGCTACCGGTGGGGCTACCGCAACCCCAACAGCGGCAAGACCGCGGAGCTCGAGGGCTTCGACATCGACCTGGTCCACCGCATCGCCGAGGACATCCTCGGCGACCCGGACGCCGTCCAGTTCAAGGCGATCCCCACCAACCAGCGCATCCCGGCGATCCAGGGCGGCCGCGTGGACATGGTCGTCCGCACGATGACGATCAACTGCGACCGCATCGCCGACGTGGCCTTCTCCGCGCCCTACTTCAAGACCGGCCAGCAGATCCTGGCCCCGAAGTCCTCGCCCGTCGAGGGCTACGACACGCTCGCGGGCCGCAAGGTCTGCACCGCGGCCGGCTCCACGGCCCACTCCACGCTGGAGGCGGACAAGAAGGCCGGCGAGCTGCCCGCCGACACCGACCTGTCCACCACTGTCCCGAACCAACTCGACTGTCTGGTGCGGCTCCAGCTCGGCGAGGTCGACGCCGTGGTCACCGACGGCGCGCTCGCGGCGAGCCAGGCGGCACAGGATCCGACGGTCCAGCTCAAGGGCGACGCCTTCACTGCCGAGTACTACGGCGTGGCGATGAAGAAGGACGCGGACGATCTGGTACGCCGGGTCAACCAGATCCTGGTCGACTACCGCGAGGACACCGCGAACGGCTGGCAGGCGTCGTACGACCGATGGCTGTCAGCGACTTTGGGCGAGGATGCGAAGAAGTCGGAACCACCGCCACCGCAGTACCTCCGCACGAGCTGATGACCGGCACACAGCCGGACCACGACCGAGAACGCCCCGACGGGCACTACCGCAGCGAGAGGTGATCGATGGGCGCCACGGGACCCACCGGGCCGGTGATGGACCGGGACGAGGTGGACCGTGCGCTGGCGCGGCTCGGCGCGGAGCACGAGGCGATCGAGACCTCGCTCCTCGCCCTGCAGGACCACGCGGGCCGCAGACTCCTGGAGGGCGCCGAGCTCACCGGCGTCACCCAGGAGCGCTGGACGTCCACGGAGGCGTCGATCACGCTGCTGTGGACCTACTTCGACACGTACACCGACGCGCTGCGCTCCGCCCGCGACATCCGGGCCCGCCGTCGCTGGTCCAGCCGCGAGGACCTGGTGGAGCTGACGGAGCTCCTGAACGGCGACTCGGTCACCGTCGCGGGCAGCGCCACGGCGACGGCCAACGCCCCGACGCTGCACTCCGGACCGACCAGACTCAGCGAACGCCTCTCGCTCAGCGCCCTCGTCGACCGGATGAACGAGCTGTACGCGGCGAGCCTGGACATGGTGGTCGCCGCGGACGCGGTCTGGTCGGCGCTGCCGGCCCGGATAGACCTGCTCGCCGCCGAACTCCAGCGCACCCGCCGGCTCGCCCACTCGGTCGGCGTGCGCCCCGGCGAGCACCCGGCCGGTGACGACCTGGAGCGCATCACGCGGGTACTGACCAGGCTGCGCGAGCAGGTGATCTCGGACCCGCTGGCGTTCTGGCTGGCCGCGGAGGGCAGTTCGGCGCCGGGCGGCGGCAGACCGGACACGACGGTGTACGACCGCGAGGCCCGCGCCCTGGAGGACGTACGCCGGGAGATCGACGCGGTACTGACGGTCCGCCAGGACGCCGAGCAGCGGATCGTGCGGCTGCGGGACATCCTCAGCCGCGCGGACCGCACGCTCGCCGAGGCGCGCACGGCACGCGGCGAGGTCCTCGCGAAGATCGCGGCGACGGAGGTGCCGGTGGTCAGCGGGCCGCCGACCGTGCTGCAGGAGCAGCTGGCGGCGGCGGCCGAGTACCGCAGGCAGGCGCAGTGGCACCGGCTCTCCCCGCTGCTGGAGTCGCTGGAGCAGAAGGCCGAGGACGAACTGCTGCGCGCCCGCGAGTCGTTGACGGCGGTCACCGCCCCGCTGGCGGTCCGCGCCGAGCTGCGCGGCCGTCTCGACGCGTACAAGGCGAAGGTCGCCCGGCACGGCTTCGCCGAGGACACGCTGCTGGTGGAGCGGTACGAGAAGGCGCGCCGCATGCTGTGGAGCGCCCCCTGCGACCTGCGTGCCGCGGAGCAGGCGGTGCTGCGCTTCCAGCACGCGGCAGTGGAACTGCTCGGCGGCCCGCGGCCGCCGGAGCAGGGCGTGCCGGAGGACGACCGGAGGGGGCCGGGCGCGTGAGCGACGAGGGGGAGTCCATGAGTCAGGCACCGCACGAGCCGGCCGGCGCACCGCCACGCACCTGTCAGCGCCCGAGTTGCGAGGGCACGTACGAGGACGTCGGCGGCGGTGAACTGTACTGCGACACCTGCGGTCTGGCCCCGGTCGTCGCGCCGGGGGGTCCGACCTCCGGGGCAGGCATGGTCGGTTCGCCTCCCACCGGCATCACCGCCGGGGGCAGGGGCGGCTCCCGCGGATCCGCCGGCAGCGGCAGTTCGCGTTCCGGCAGCGGCAGTTCGCGGACGTCGTCCCAGTCGTCGAAGTCCCGCCGCTCGGTGTCGGGGCGTCTTTCGCGGTCCCTGTCGGGCGGGCCGACGGGCCGCTCGGTGTCGGTGCGCAGCTCCGGCTCGACCGCCGGTTCCGGGTCCCGGGGCCGGCTGGGCGCCGGGCTGGTGCAGGTGCCGCCGATCCCGCGGCCCGACCCGCGCGAGATGGTCCTGGACAACCCCGAGGTGCCCGAGCGGAAGCGGTTCTGCTCACGCTCCGACTGCGGCGCCCCGGTGGGCCGGGCACGCGGCGACCGGCCGGGACGTACGGAGGGCTTCTGCACCAAGTGCGGCCATCCGTACTCGTTCGTGCCGAAGCTGAAGGCCGGGGACGTGGTGCACGGCCAGTACGAGGTGGTCGGCTGCCTGGCGCACGGCGGCCTGGGCTGGATCTACCTCGCCGTCGACCGGGCGGTCTCGGACCGCTGGGTGGTCCTCAAGGGCCTGCTGGACACGGGCGACCAGGACGCGATGGCGGCGGCGATCTCCGAGCGCCGTTTCCTCGCGGAGATCGAGCACGCCAACATCGTGCGGATCTACAACTTCGTGGAGCACCTCGACCAGCGCACGGGTTCGCTCGACGGCTACATCGTCATGGAGTACGTCGGCGGCAAGTCCCTCAAGGAGATCGCCAACGCCCGCCGCACCGCGCAGGGCAGACGGGACCCGCTGCCGGTGGAGCAGGCCTGCGCGTACGGCATCGAGGCGCTGGAGGCGCTCGGTCACCTGCACAGCCGGAACCTGCTGTACTGCGACTTCAAGGTCGACAACGCCATCCAGACCGAGGACCAGCTCAAGCTGATCGACATGGGTGCGGTGCGCAGGATGGACGACGAGGAGTCGGCCATCTACGGCACGGTCGGCTACCAGGCTCCGGAGGTGGCCGAGGTGGGCCCGTCGGTGGCGAGCGACCTCTACACCGTCGCCCGCACCCTCGCGGTCATGACCTTCGACTTCCAGGGCTACACGAACGTCTACGCCGACTCCCTGCCCGACCCGGACCACATCGAGGTGTTCCGGCAGTACGAGTCGTTCTACCGGCTCCTGGTCCGTGCCACGGATCCCGACCCGGCCCGCCGGTTCGCCTCCGCGCAGGAGATGACCGAGCAGCTGACGGGCGTCCTGCGGGAGGTCGTCTCCCTGCAGACGGGCCGCGCCCGACCGGCCCTGTCCACGCTCTTCGGTCCGGAACTGCGGGTCACCGACACGGAGTTGTTCCCGAGGCTGGACGGCGAGGTGTCCCGCCTGGGGGCCCGGGTGCTGCGGGCCCGGGCTCGCGCCGGCGCTCCCGCCGCCTTGCCCGATCCGCAGCGGCCCGGGCCCGTGCACAGCCTCGTCAAGCCCGTCCACACGCCCGCCGCCGCGTTCGCCCTGCCCGTCCCGCGTGTCGACCCGACCGACCCCAACGCCGGTTTCCTGGCCGGTCTGATGACCTCGGCGCCGGGCGAGCTGCTCGGCGCTCTGGCGGCCGCCCCGGCCCCGTCGATCGAGACGCGGCTGAGGCAGATCCGGGCCTTGCTGGAGACCGGCGATCCGGCCTCGGCCCTGCAGGCGCTGGTCTCGCTGGAGGGCGAACGGCCCGACGACTGGCGGGTGGTCTGGTACCGGGGCCTGGCCGCCCTGGTGACCGGCGACGACGAGGGCGCCGCCCTTGCCTTCGACGCGATCTACGACGCCTTCCCGGGCGAGATCGCGCCCAAGCTGGCGCTGGGCCTGTGCGCGGAGGTGCTGGGCCAGCTCGACAACGCCGCCGAGTACTACCGGCTGGTGTGGTCGACCGACCCGAGCTATGTGAGCGCCGCGTTCGGCCTGGCCCGCGTCCAGCTGGCGACCGGGGACCGGCATGGTGCCGTACGCACGCTGGAGTCGGTCCCGGAGTCGTCCATCCACTACACGGCGGCGCGGGTCGCGGCCGTCCGGGCGCGGCTGCGGCAGCGCACGGCGACCGCCGCCGACGCGGCGTTCCTGGGGGATCTGACGGCGGCCGCCGCGCAGGTCGAGGCGCTGGAGGAGTACGGTCTGGATCCGGCGCGGCGCGAGCAGTTGTCGGCCGAAGTCCTCGGTTGCGCGCTGGACTGGGTACTCTCCGGGGGCCAGGGTTCCGCCCCTCCCGCCGCCGGGGGACGGACGCTGCTCGGCAGCGGCCTGGACGAGCGGGGCCTGCGTTTCGGTCTGGAACGCTCGTACCGCACGCTGGCCCGGCTGGCGCGGGGCGGCGAGGAGAGGATCGACCTGGTGGAACGTGCCAACCGTTACCGCCCCCGGACGTGGGTGTAGTTGATGTCGCAGATGCCCCAGTTGTCCGCCTGCCCGAGTTGCGAGGAACCCCTCGAGTCGGGTGACCGTTTCTGCGGCGCGTGCGGATACGACCTGTCCGCCGTGCCGGAACGGCCGCAGGACAACCCGACCATCACCATGAACGGCTCGGTGCCCGCCCAGGGTGCTCCGGCCGGTGAGTATCCCGAGCCGCCGTCGGCGCCCCCCGCCGGCACGGCCTGGCCCGCTCCCGGGCCGGACGGCACGGGCGCCCCGGACGCGGTGCACCTGCCGACGGACCTCCCGGGCACGGACTCGGGCGGCTCCGCCCTGCCGCCGCAGACACCCCCGCCGCCGAGCGCCCCGCCGGCCGTGGCCGGGGGTGTGCGGTTCGACCGGCCGCCGCAGCCCGACGGGTCTGCCGCGTCGCCGGAGATCTACCAGACACAGCCCGACGAGTACCTCCTCCAGGCACCGGACCCACGGGTGTCCGCCGAGCCGGCGGCCCAGGCCGCGGGCACCGGCGGCAAGGTCTGCGTCGCCTGCCGGGCCGGCCGCGTGGACGACGACGGCTACTGCGAGAACTGCGGCCACGCCCAGCCGCGCGAACGGGACCACATGGAGCAGGAGTCCGGCCCGGTGGCCGCGGTCAGCGACCGCGGCCTGCGCCACCACCGCAACGAGGACGCGTTCGCCATCGGCACCACAGCGCTGCCCGACGGGTCCCCCGCCTCCGTCGCGATCGTCTGCGACGGCGTCTCCTCGGCGACCCGCCCCGACGACGCCTCCGCTGCGGCGTCCAGGGCGGCGGGCGAGACGCTGCTGGCGGCCCTGCCGCGCGGCACCCACCCGCAGCAGGCCATGCACGACGCGATCCTCGCCGCCTCGCGCGCCGTCAACTCGCTCGCCGCGGAGCCCGCCACTGCCCTGGAGCAGGCCCCTCACCAGAACGCCCCCGCCTGCACCATCGTCGGCGCCGTGGTGACGTCGGGCCTGCTGATCGTCGGCTGGGTCGGCGACAGCCGCGCCTACTGGGTCCCGGTCGACCGCAGCGCTCCCCCCGCCCGGCTCACCGAGGACGACTCCTGGGCCGCCCAGATGGTCGCCGCGGGCCTGATGAACGAGGCCGAGGCCTACGCCGACGAACGCGCCCACGCGATCACCGGCTGGCTCGGCGCGGACGCCTACGAGCTGGAACCGCACACCGCCGCGTTCAAGCCGGACCGGCCCGGTGTGGTGGTGGTCTGCACCGACGGCCTGTGGAACTACGCCGAGGCGGCCGAGGAGATGGCCCGGGTCGTCCCGCTCGACGCGGCCACGCATCCGCTGCACAGCGCCCGGGTGCTCGTCGGCCACGCCCTGGACGGCGGGGGCCACGACAACGTAACAGTGGCGCTCGTGCCGTTCCCGGCCGTGCCCCAGGGGGCAGGATCGGCCTGAGGCCACGTACGGGGACGCCTCGGCGGACCGGAGGGGACCGGTCCGCCTACCGTCATCACCCCGCCACGGCGGGGGCTTTGGAGGGGGATCGAAGCAGGCATGGCCAATTTCTCGAAGTCGAACGTGCCCCAGTTCTCGGTGGACGTGTACCAGAACGAGTACCTGCCGGAGGGCGCCGCCGAGGTCAACGCCATCGTCACGGTGACGGCGACCGGGGGCGGCACGGTAGGCAGTGCGGTCGCGGCGCCCCACCTCTACTCGCCCGGCCAGGGCCCGTCGGCGGCCGTGGCGATCATGGTCGACTGCTCGGGTTCGATGGACTACCCGCCGACCAAGATGCGCAACGCCCGCGACGCCACGGCCGCCGCGATCGACACCCTGCGCGACGGCGTGCACTTCGCGGTGATCGGCGGGACACACGTGGCGAAGGAGATCTACCCGGGCGGTGGCCGGGTCGCGGTCGCCGACGCCACCACCCGCGAGCAGGCCAAGCAGGCACTGCGCTCGCTCAGCGCGGGCGGCGGCACGGCCATCGGCACCTGGCTGAAACTGGCCGACCGCCTGCTGTCCTCCGCGGACGTCGCGATCCGGCACGGCATCCTGCTCACCGACGGCCGCAACGAACACGAGTCGCCCCAGGACCTGAAGGCGGCCCTCGACGCGTGCGCCGGGCGCTTCACGTGTGACGCACGCGGCGTGGGCACCGACTGGGAAGTGAAAGAAGTCACAGGGATCGCCTCCGCCCTGCTCGGCACCGCCGACATCGTCGCCGATCCGGCCGCGCTCGCCGCGGACTTCACGCAGATGATGGAGACGGCGATGGGCAAGGAGGTCGCGGACGTCTCCCTGCGGCTGTGGACCCCCGTCGACACGACCGTGAAGTTCGTCAAGCAGGTCGCACCGACGGTCGAGGACCTGACCGGCCGGCGCACCGAGGCGGGTCCGCGCGCCGGCGACTACCCCCTTGGTTCCTGGGGAGACGAGTCGCGTGACTACCACGTCTGCATCGAGGTCCCGGTCGCGAACATCGGGCAGGAGATGCTGGCGGGCCGGATCTCACTGGTCGTTCCGCAGCCCGACGGCAGCGTCCAGAACCTCGGCGCGCAGGGCCTCGTGCGGGCCGTGTGGACGGACGACATGGTCGCCTCGACGTCGATCAACCCTCAGGTCGCCCACTACACCGGGCAGGCCGAACTGGCACAAGTCATCCAGCAAGGGCTGGATCTTCGCAAGTCCGGAGATATGGACGGAGCAACCGCCAAACTGGGCCGGGCCGTTCAGCTCGCGAGTGCCTCCGGGAACGCCGATACTGCGAAACTGCTTGCGAAGGTGGTGGACGTGGTCGATGCCGCGACCGGTACTGTGCGACTGAAGGCGAAGGTCGCGGAGGCTGACGAGATGACGCTCGAAACCCGTTCCACCAAGACCGTTCGCGTCAAGAAGTGACCTAGAAGAGATCGAAGGAGGGACGCGCCGACATGCCGACCTGCCCGAACGGACACCAGTCGGGTTCCGACGACTGGTGCGAGGTCTGCGGTCACCGCATGGCGGGTGCCGTGCCTCCGCCTCCTCCCCCGCCGCCCCCGCCCGGCGGCTACGGCTTCCCGCCCCCCGCCGGCCAGGGCGGCCCGCAGGGCCCCGGCGGCCAGCCCGGTGGACGCCCGCCGCACCTGTCCGCCGTACCGAACGCCGAGCCGGAGCTCTGCCCGCAGTGCCGCACGCCCCGTGAGGGTGGCGCGCCGTTCTGCGAGGAGTGCCGGTGGAACTTCCTGACGAACACGGCGACGTCGTACACCCCCGCGGCCCCGCCGCCCGGTCCGGGCGTGCGTTTCCAGCCACCGGGCCGGCAGGGCGGCCCGCCCCCCGGCCCGTCGTACGGCGGCGATGACTCCTACGAGTACCAGGGCTCCCGCCCGTCGCAGGTGAACCGCCCGGCCGAGCCGATCCCGCCGTTCGGCGGCGACCCGTCCGGCCGCCCCGGCCCGGGTGGCCCCGGCGGCCCCGGCGGCCCTCAGGGCGGTGGCTACGGCTACCCGCAGCCCGGCCCCGCCCCGACCCAGCCCGGCCCTGGCGGCCCCGGCAGCCCCGGCGGCTTCGGCGGCCCTCCCGGTCCGGGTGGTCCCGGCGGCTTCGGCGGCCCTCCCGGCCCAGGGGGTCCCGGTGGCCCGGGTGGTCCCGGCAGTCCCGGCGGCCCGGGTGGTCCCGGTGGCTTCGGTGCCGACCCTTCGCGGCCGGTCCCGCCCCCGCCTGGCCCCGGTGGTCCCGGTGGTCCCGGCGGTCCCGGTGCTCCGCAGGCGTTCCACCAGTCCGGCCCGCCGGCCCCGCCCGGATTCCCGCAGGAGACCCAGCGGCCCCCGCAGCAGGGCGGTCCGTCCTTCGGCGGCGGTGACGACGACTGGGTGATCTCCCCGCCGACGTCCGGCCCGGGCGGCCCCGGCGGCCCCGGTCAGGGCGGCTACGGCTACCCGCAGCCCGGCGCGACCCAGGCCCCGCCCGGCCCCGGCGGCTTCCCGCAGCAGCCCCAGGCGTCGCAGGGACCCGCGACGTGGACCGCGACCATCGGCCCGGACCGCGACTACTTCATGGCGATGATGCAGCGCTCCGGCCCCGAGGCCGCGGGCCTGAACCTGCCCGCGTACTCACCCGAGCAGCAGCGCACGCTCACCGGCAACCAGCTCACGATCGGCCGCCGCCGGCACTCCACCGGCGACACCCCCGACATCGACCTGTCGACGCCGCCGGAGGACCCGGGCGTCTCGCACCAGCACGCGGTGCTGGTCCAGCAGCCGGACGGCAGCTGGGCGGTCGTCGACCAGAACTCGACGAACGGCACGACGGTCAACGGCTCGGACGAACCGATCCAGCCCTTCGTCCCCGTACCGCTCCAGGACGGCGACCGGGTCCACGTGGGCGCCTGGACGACGATCACGATCCGCCGCGGCTGAGGCCGTTCACGACGGGAGGGGCCAGGCGTACGGCCCCTCCGGGTCGTCCAGCCAGGCCCATTCCCGGTCCTCCCCGACCGTGATGCCGTAGCGCTCGCGCTGCGGCCTGCCCTCCTGCTCCCACAGCGCGTGGGCCTCCTGCGGATCCAGGCTGCCGCGAGTCAGGGCCAGCAGGAACCGCAACAGGTCGTGCTCCCGCGCCCGGTGCGGCACCCCGCCCAGCTGGACCGGCTCGCCCCCGGGCCGGCCGGCGCCGCGCAGCGGCACGAAGTAGGCGGGCGTGTGCAGGAAACGCCCCTCGGCGCGCCCCGCGGCGGTCACCGTGAGCACGATCAGGCCGGTGGCGAGCGGCATCAGGATCCGGCCCCCGGGGCGACTCTGGGCCACCCAGGCGCGCGGGACGCCGCCCAGGGCGCAGGTGGCGATGATCCGGTCGAACGGCGCACGCTCGGGCACGCCCCGGGCGCCGTCGCCGGTGACGACGGCCGGGTGGTACCCGGCCGCGGCCAGGTGCCGGCGGGCCGACTCGGTGATCTCCGGGTCGAGATCGACGGTCGTGACCTTGTCGTCGCCCAACCGGTGGGCCAGCAGCGCCGCGTTGTAGCCGGTGCCGGCGCCGATCTCCAGGACCGTGTGACCGTCCTCGACGCCCAGCGCGGCCAGCATGTCCGCCATCAGGGACGGCTGGCTGCTGGAGGAGAGCAGCTCGCCGTCGCGCAGCCGGGTGGCCAGCGGAGTGTCCTCGTAGGCGCCCCGCAGCCACCGCTCCCGCGCCCCGGGGTCGGCGCTCTCGCCCCAGCGGCGCTCGTAGCCGCCGGCGACACCGACGTAGTAGTACGGCACGAAGAGGTGCCGCGGGACGGCCGCGAAGGCCTCCCGCCAGGCCGGGTCGGCGGCCCAGGCCCCGCTCGCCTCGATCCGCCGCACCAGCGCCGCCCGCGCGGCGGCCGCGAGACCGTCGATTTCCCTGCCGGGTACGTGCCCGCCCATGTCTCCACAGTAGGGGCAGTGTCCGGGCAGCAGGGGCAGGGTCCTAGGTCTTGAGTCCTATGCCGGGGCGTCTGAGACCATGGATCGCGTGAATGAGATTCGGCGCGGCACGCTTCAGGAGCAGACCTTCTACGAACAGGTCGGCGGGGAGGAGACCTTCCGTCGGCTCGTCCACCGTTTCTACGAGGGAGTCGCCGAGGACCCGCTGCTGCGGCCGATGTATCCCGAGGAGGATCTGGGCCCGGCCGAGGAGCGCCTCGCGCTGTTCCTCATCCAGTACTGGGGCGGCCCCACGACGTACAGCGAGAACCGCGGCCACCCGCGGCTGCGGATGCGGCACGCCCCCTTCGCGGTCGACCGGGCGGCGCACGACGCGTGGCTGAAGCACATGCGGGTCGCCGTCGAGGAGCTCGGCCTGTCCGAGGAGCACGAGCACACGTTGTGGAAGTACCTGACGTACGCGGCGGCCTCGATGGTCAACACCGCGGGCTGACGCCTGCGGCGCCTGGTCGGGCGGCGCTGCTCAGCGGACGCTGACGTCCAGCGCCCCGAGCCCGGCACGTCGTACGGCGACGGACCCGTACGGCGTGCGCAGCCTCAGCCACGCGCCCGACGAGAACAGCCCCAGCGGCGCACCGGGGCGCAGGAAGCCGAGCGACTGCGCCGCGTGCACGGCCCGGACGGGCAGCCGGGTGTCCCCGACCGTACGGGACCAGACGTCCCGCCCGATCCGGTCCAGTTCGGCGCGCGTCCGCCCCTCGGGGGGCAACTCCTGCGTACGCGAGCGGAACTCGGCGATCACCGCGGCCACGAGCTCGCGCAGCGCCTCCGGCGCCGGCAGCCCCGGCTCGGCCCGCCAGTCGCCACGGGGCGGCAGCACACCCGCCCACGGCGGCCCGGTCACGGCGCTCGGCACGACGGCCGTGGCGGCCTTCTCGTCCACCGTCTCCAGGAACTCACCGGCGGACACGGTCACGTCCAGCGTGGCCTCGAGCCCCTTCTCGTACGGCTTCGCCAGCCGCACCGCCCGCACGGCGAGCACCTCGAAGGACGGCGGCCGCCCGAAGACGGCCAGTGCGGTGCCCGCCGCCTGCAGACGCACCGCGGCCCCGCGGTCGTAGTGGAGCAGCCGGGAGAGGAAGGCCGCGAGATCCGCCGCCTCCCCCTCGTCGGCGAGGTGGAGCACCGTCATGCCGCGACGGCCTCCTCCTCGGCGTCATCCATGTACTCGCGGAGGAACTCCCGCTCCTCCGCGGTGATCCGGCGCGGGCGCTGCGCCTCGAAGTCGAACGGCACGATCACCGTCGAGGCCCGCACGTAGACCTGGTCGCCGTCCTTCACCTCGTAGGTGAGGGTGAAGGACGCGGCCCTGATCTCGGTGACCCACAGCTCGATGTCCACCGGGTGGTGCCGGTGCACGAGCTGCCGCTTGTAGTCGATCTCATGGCGTGCCACCACGGACCCCTGCTTGAAGTCCTTCTCCGGGCGGAACAGGAAGTCGATACGGGCTTCCTCCAGGTAGCGGAGGAACACCACGTTGTTGACGTGGCCGTACGCGTCCATGTCCGCCCAGCGCAGCGGGCAGCGGTAGATGTGCCGCAAGATCGATCAGCCCCGGGTCAGCTTCTTGTAGGTGGCGCGGTGCGGACGCGCGGCGTCCGGACCGAGCCGCTCGATCTTGTTCTTCTCGTAGGACTCGAAGTTGCCCTCGAACCAGAACCACTTGGACTCGCCCTCGTAGGCGAGGATGTGCGTGGCCACTCGGTCCAGGAACCACCGGTCGTGGGAGACGACCACGGCCGCACCCGGGAACTCCAGCAGCGCGTTCTCCAGGCTGGAGAGGGTCTCGACGTCGAGGTCGTTGGTCGGCTCGTCGAGGAGCAGCAGGTTGCCGCCCTGCTTGAGGGTGAGCGCGAGGTTCAGGCGGTTGCGCTCACCGCCGGAGAGCACGCCGGCCGGCTTCTGCTGGTCCGGGCCCTTGAAACCGAAGGCCGAGACGTAGGCACGCGACGGCATCTCGACCTGGCCCACGTTGATGTAGTCCAGCTCGTCGGAGACCACGGCCCACAGCGACTTCTTCGGGTCGATGTTCTCGCGGCTCTGGTCGACGTAGGAGATCTTGACGGTGTCGCCGACCTTGATGGCGCCGGAGTCCGGCTCCTCGATGCCCTGGATCATCTTGAACAGGGTGGTCTTGCCGGCGCCGTTCGGGCCGATGATCCCGACGATCCCGTTCCGGGGCAGCGTGAAGCTGAGGTCGTCGATGAGCAGCTTGTCGCCGAAGCCCTTGCTGAGGTTGCTGACCTCGACGACGACGTTGCCCAGGCGCGGGCCCGGCGGGATCTGGATCTCCTCGAAGTCCAGCTTCCGCATCTTGTCGGCCTCGGCGGCCATCTCCTCGTAGCGGGCCAGACGCGCCTTGGACTTGGCCTGCCGCCCCTTGGCGTTGGACCGCACCCACTCCAGCTCTTCCTTGAGCCGCTTCTGCCGCTTGGCGTCCTTCTGGCCCTCGACCTTGAGGCGGGCGGCCTTGGTCTCCAGGTACTTGGAGTAGTTGCCCTCGTAGGGGTAGAGGCGACCGCGGTCGACCTCGCAGATCCACTGGGCGACGTTGTCGAGGAAGTACCGGTCGTGGGTGACCGCGACGACGGTGCCCGGGTACTTGGCGAGGTGCTGCTCCAGCCAGTTCACCGACTCGGCGTCGAGGTGGTTGGTGGGCTCGTCGAGCAGCAGCAGGTCGGGCTGCTCCAGCAGCAGCTTGCACAGCGCGACGCGGCGGCGCTCACCACCGGACAGGTTGGTGACGGGCCAGTCGCCGGGCGGGCAGCCCAGGGCGTCCATGGCCTGCTCGAGCTGGGCGTCCAGGTCCCACGCGTTGGCGTGGTCGAGGTCCTCCTGGAGCTTGCCCATCTCGTTCATGAGCTCGTCGGTGTAGTCGGTCGCCATCTGCTCGGCGATCTCGTTGAACCGGTCGAGCTTGCCCTTGATCCCGGCGACACCCTCCTGGACGTTCTCCAGGACGGTCTTCTCCTCGTTCAGCGGGGGCTCCTGGAGCAGGATGCCGACCGTGTAACCGGGAGTGAGGAAGGCGTCACCGTTGGACGGCTGCTCGATGCCGGCCATGATCTTCAGGATCGTCGACTTGCCGGCGCCGTTCGGGCCGACGACGCCGATCTTCGCTCCCGGGAGGAAGCTCGTCGTCACGTCGTCGAGGATCACCTTGTCGCCGTGCGCTTTGCGCGCCTTGCGCATGGTGTAAATGAACTCAGCCAAGAGAAACCGTCCGGCAGCTTGAAACTGGCAGTGGGCAGATACACCCCATCTTGCCGTACCGCCACCCCTGGGTGGAAACGCGTATGAGTAGGGGGCTGTGACCTGGGGGTTCGTGGTGAGCGGCTGAGACTCGACTGTCACTGTCGGTCGCCATCGGTCGGCCTCGGGCACCCTCGCACGGCCCGGAGACGGCCCAGGGGTGATCGCTCGATGGCAGCGCTGTACGGGATTGGGCCACCGTCGCGACGTGAACGGCACGACTGACCGCCCTCACCACTGGCAAGACGTGGACGCACCGAAGCACCGGCACAACCCGCCCAAGCGAAAGCCTGCGCCTACCGGCTGATCGGAATCTCGTAGACGATCTCGCAGTGAGCGGCGGGCACGACGATGTCCGCTGTCTCGACGGGCCGCCCCTGGTCAGACAATCAGACCACAGGCCGCGCACCAGCAGATTCCGCAGGCATCCCACACCGTCAAGCGACGAAAAAGCCACGCAACGAATACAAAGAGCCCTCTCGTAACGCGCGTTCCTGCACATGGTCCTCAGCGTTCTCGAAACTCAGCAGTCTTCCGGGGATCGTCCGCCAGAATGTGGGCCGCGAGTCGCCGTACCTGCTCTTCCACGGGCTGGCCGCGGGTAACGAGCAACTCGTACCCGTAGAAATCTGTACGCTCGCCCGGCCCCCGGACCTGGTGGAACTCAACATCAACGCCCTCGGGGCTTGTGAGCTCCTCGGGGAGGCCGGGCTCCTCACGTCGCGGCGAGACGCCCATGAGGACGCAGCCCCACCGCTCGAACCAACCGCTGTCCGAGAGAGTCTGCTCGAGAAGCCGGGCAATGGTGTCCACGGGCTCTTCCCAACTGCGGTCCGCCGCGGCCCGCGCGAGTTCAGCCTCGTACTGGGCCGCATCGAAACGGAAGTCCGGCGGCACGGCAGTAATACTGCTGGTGTTTTCCCAGGCGTCCCAGATCACCCGATCGCCCTCACGGCGCATGGTGACGTACAGGGCGCCGCAGCAGCCGGCCGTGCAAGTCGGCTCGGAGATCATTACCCGGCGGGGCTCCTCCGTGACCGCCAGCGGCCAGCTCTCGGCCGGCCCCGTCCAGTATCGGCAACTGAGTGCCACCCCTTCCGGGTGGACCTCCTTCAGGACGTCAACGCCGCCGATCAAAGGCCGCACCTCGGCCCAGGGATCCGCCGTCCAGTCGTCCGGAATCCTGTGCTGCAAAGTCAAGGTACTGATCGCCGGCTGATCGGTCATACCCACATGATCGGTTGACGCCGCGTAGCCGCATACTCATTTTCTGGCTGCGACCACCCTCGCCTGGTCGCACCGAGCCGGCCACCACTCGTGATCGATTGGAACTGCTCGGCATTGCTCATGGGCAGCCGCAAGCAGTAACCGATCAAACACCACAACCAGCGTCCCAGCCCCGACGTCACCCGGAAAGGGGCATCAGCTCACGAACCGCCCTCTGAGAGCTCGACGTTGGGTCGGCCGATGACTTCGAGTTGGTCCAGCACCACTTCGCAGCTGGCGACAAAGTCGAACGCCGCATCCGGAAAGACGGTGTGATCGCCATGAGAGACGCGGGCTCGCAGTCGGGCAAGGCGAACCATCGTTTCGGCAACTGAGTGCGGCAGGCCCCTTCCCTCAAGCTGCCGTGCAGCCTCTTGCACGGACCGTGTACCGCCGAGCAGATCGCGGTAAGCGACCTCGACAGCTCGCCGGGCAAGCATCACCGCGCTATCCGGTGGTCCGCAGGTGTGCGCGGTTGTCCGCCGCTGTCCGTCGGCGTTGTCACGCAGCCGGACACTCACACGGCAAGCTGGCCGGAGCCTCAGTCGCCTGCGAACCACAAGTAGCTGCCTGGGGTAGCCGCGCACCGTTCCAGCATCGCTGTCAGATCGTCCAGCGCAGCGAGCTGACGCTCATCAGCGCAACTCCGCCTCAAGCCGTGGATCTCCTGGAGGGCAGCCGCGGCCTCCTGCTCGTTCATCAGCGTGTCTCCGTACGGATCGACGGCGGTGAGCCTTCCGGGTACTCCGAGGAACTGGAGCGAGCCGAGCGCATCGGCCAGTGCGTCGCCGTGCCCGCAGGAGCCCCGCAGGAGCGTTGCGCGGGACTTGCGCCAGTTGTTGCGTGCCGGCCGTGCCGAGTGCAGCTCCAGATCAATCCCCATGCTTCATGATGACGCGCTGCGCTGCTGCACAGCCACAACTGCCGTACCGCCGGGCCTGGGCGGAAACGCGTCTGGTGCGGGGGCTGTGACCTGCGGTTTCACTGCGGGCGGCAGGGCCGGCCTGTCAGTGCCGGTCGCCAGGAGCCGCCGCGGACATCACCACGCGCGTCCGGCACCTGATCGTGGTGCACTGGACATATGGGAGGTGCACCATGTCTGGTCGCGCTGGTAAGACCCGCAACATCTTTCTCGTCTGGCTGATCTGGCCGCTGATCACACTGGGGATCTACCACCTGGTCTGGTACTACAAAATCAACCGCGAGGCCCGGGATTTCGATCAGCGGATCGAGGTCAATCCGGCCATGTCGGTCGTGGCTGTCACGCTCGGCTGGCTGCTGATCGTTCCCCCCTTCATCTCGGTCTACAACACCGGTGAGCGCATAGCCCGTATGGAGCGGTCCGCCGGGCTGGAGCAGGAGTGCAATCCCTGGATCGGCCTCATCCTCTTCATCGTGGCCGGTCTGTATCCGCTCTACTACCAGCACGAGTTGAACCAGATCTGGGCTCACTACCAGATCCCGGCGGAGGGCGAGCAGGTACCTCTCGCCGCCTGACGTGCGCCGTGCGGCCCTGGCGCGGCGACGGTCGGGGCCCGGAGCGGCCTCCGCCCGGGTCATTCCCCCGCCGTCGACTCCCTGCGTCGCAGCACGATCAGTGTCGCCCCGCCGATCAGGACGAAGCCGATGGCCACCCCCGCGATCAGGGGCGTGATGCCCGAGCCGCCCGTCTCGGCCAGGTTGGTGTCCGCGGCCGCGCCGCCCACCGTCGCCGGGCTGGGCTCGCTCAGGGTCTGGGTGGTGACACCGGCGTCGCTGCCGCGGGTCAGGCAGTCCAGCAGACCGGTGAAGCGCTTCTCGAAGCCGCCAGGGCCGTGGATCGTGAAGTCGTAGGCCTGGTCCTCCTGGAGCGGGACCGTCACCGTGCGGGACTCGCCCGCGGCAATGGTGTGCTGCAGCCCGGCCAGTTCGAAGGTGAACGGCTCGTCGCCCTTGTTGGACGCGATGATGTCGACGCCGCCCTCGGCGCAGTTCTCCGCCGCCGACAGCGCCGGGACCGGGCCCTGCTTCGCCCACGTCGCCCCGGCCGTCGCGGACACCGTCGACTCGCTGGAACCGGCCAGGATCTGCGTCTGGCTGCGGCTCTCGGAGGCGAAGGCCCGGCCGACCGGCACGGTGGTCGAGGCCTGCACGGTCAGTTGCGACGTGCCCGCCGCCGCGTCCTCCGGCACGTCGAAGTACACCTGCCCGCCGTCGGACGTGGAGGTGACGGCCTTGCCCTGCTTGTCGACGACCCGCACCCCGCTCGTGGCGGCGTCGGCGGGCGGGGTGACCGTCGCGCTGCCGGCGTTGGTGCGCACCGTCACCGGTCCGAGCAGCTCGCCCGGCCGGCCGGAGACCGCGGACGGTTCGAGAGTGAGCGAGGCACGGGGCTCGGGCAGGGTGCGGGCGCTGTTCTCCAGGTAGTCCGCGAGCTGCTCGGCCTGCGGGTCGAGGGCGTCGACCGCCACGTCGTCCGAGTAGCGCCAGATCGCGACCTGGGTGCCGGCCGCCGCGTCCTGCTCGGTCAGCGCGCCCCGCACGCCCGCCTTGCGGGCCAGCGTCGCGAGGTCGTTCACCTGGGGGTAGGAGTTCTGCAGGATCCAACGGATCTTGCCGGCGTCCTTGTTGGCCCCCAGGGACGTGCCGCTCCAGGGCGTCTCGTGGTACTTGGCGTCCCGCTGCGTGGGGTTGTGGAGGTCGACGCAGTACGTCTGCAGCATGCCGCCGCCGTCGACGGACATCTCGAACAGGCCCGCCGAGATCTCCTGGTCACCGGTGCCGGCGTGTATGACGGCCGCGCCGAACGTCTTGAGGCCGCCTATCGTCGCGGCCGCCCCGCCCTGACTCTGCGTCGTATCGTCGGCGGCCGCCCGGCCGGCACCGGCCAGCCCGCCCGCGGCGACAAGTCCGGACACCACCGTCGCGGTGGCGAGGCGGGCCGCGCCTCGCCTGCGTACGAACAGCTCAGAGAACGAAGCAAACACCAAATTCCCCTTCGAGCAGGACCCGTTGATGTGGGGGGACGGTCCCACCTGCAGAATCAGAAGCCTCACCGGACACAAAAGTCCCGAGAGCCATGTCCGGCATCCTAGGGACGCGGGAGACCCCGCCCGCCGGTCAGACGGTCGGACAAGTGATCCGAATCGGAATCGTTATCGCCAACCACCGTGGCGAGCAGGGCTTATCGACAAATCGCCCCTGGTCGTTCGGTGCGCACTCGCCGATAAGCCGCAGTTCGGGCAGGTCCTTCCGCGTGACGTCACGTCAAAGCAGCTGTGACCGGGCCTGATTGTGCACGAGCAGCCGCCTCTTCCTCCGAACCCTCGGACGGCGTCTCCCAGTTGGGCTCGGACTGTGCCTGCAAGGGGGCAGCGGTCTCCGTCCTGCCCGCGCGCCTGAAGGCTGCGGTGCCCCACGCCAGATCGTGACCGATCGCCACGGCGTCGATGTCCGCCGACGTCCAGCTCTGCCCCTCGCGTACGTCGGTCCGCACCTTCAGCCTGCCCTGCACGATCACGGGCTCACCGACCGTCAACGACGCCGCCGTATTCGTGGCCAACTGGCGGTTGGCCCAGACCGTGAAGAAGTTGGTGTGCCCGTCGGTCCACGTGTTCTTCTCGCGGTCCCAGTAGCGCGCGGTCACCGCCATCCGGAACCTCGCCGACGGGCCGGACGCCATCTCCCGGTACACCGGCTGCGTCGCCACCCTGCCCACCGCACAGACCATCGTCTCGTTCATCGCGAACCCTCCCTCGCCCGGACTACGGCTACGCACCGGGCCGACACGCGTACGGGCCCGTCCCGTACGGCTGTGTCTGCCAGACTGCCGCCGCCGGGCCGGGCCCGCTGAGCGCTGTGGACCACCGCCGGCCTGTGGACAACGCGGCCACCCGCAGGGGTGACGGCGGGTGGGCTCGGGAGGAGCGAGGGCAACGCGTCCGGCCCGTCACAGCCGCCCCCGGCACCTCACCACTCCGCCCGGCACATCACCGCGCCACCCGGCACCT
The DNA here is from genome assembly GCF_055606225.1 of Streptomyces sp. NPDC037100. Lineage (NCBI taxonomy): Bacteria > Bacillati > Actinomycetota > Actinomycetes > Kitasatosporales > Streptomycetaceae > Streptomyces > Streptomyces sp. NPDC037100. The sequence continues at coordinate 728,676 of NZ_JBVJSX010000001.1, forward strand.
CACCGCCGTAGCGTCCCTCACCGCCGTAGCGTCCCTCACCGCCGTAGCGTCACCTCACCGCCCCACCCGGCACCTCACCGCCGTAGCGTCCCTCACCGCCCCACCCGGCAC
>NZ_JBVJSX010000001.1:728881-1132569 GCF_055606225.1 Streptomyces sp. NPDC037100
CGTAGCGTCCCTCACCGCCGTAGCGTCACCTCACCGCCCCACCCGGCACCTCACCGCCGTAGCGTCCCTCACCGCCCCACCCGGCACCTCACCGCCGTAGAGTCCCTCACCGCCGTAGCGTCACCGTCCCGCTCCCACCACCCTCCCGAACTGCTCCCTGACCTCCCGGTAGCGCAGCAGCTCCGCCGCCACCGGGTCCAATACCCGGGCCCTGCCGCATCCGGACGCCGCCTCCCGCAATCGGCGTTCCGCCTCCAGGCCGTAGCGCCGGGCCGGGCCGCGGGCCGCCATCCGGCAGCTCCACTCGATGATTGGGCCGCCGACGATGCCGATCGCCATCAGCAGCACCGGAACCCCCAGGTTGGGCGACACGACTCCGATGATCTGGCCCAGCAGCCACAGCCCGCCCAGGAACTGCAGGATCGTCATGGACGCCTGGACCAGTACGGCCACCGGCCACCACCCGGGCCGCGGCGGCCGCCCCGTGGGCACGCCCGCACGCGCGGTCAGCTCGTCCAGCGCCTCCGGCAGCCCCTGCGAGCCTCGCACGGCGGCCTCGCGCACCGCCTGCGCCCAGGGCGCGGGCAGCCCGGCCGACGCCCGGTCGGCCACCGTCCGCACCGCCTGCTCGACCCGCTGACGGGCGGTCGCCTCCTCGTCGGCCTGCGTGCGCCCGGGGAGCCGTCCCGTGGTGGGCTCGCCGCGGTCCTGGTACCAGCGCCACAGCCGCAGCCAGGGCGTACCGCAGGCCCGGTTGGCGTTGCGCAGCCACGCCCGCTCGGCCGCCTCGCCCGCCGCCGTGGCGCCCACCGCGTCCGCGAGCCGGTCGGAGAACTCCTCCCGGGCCTGTTCGCTGAGCCCGGTCCGCCGCTGGGTGGCGTAGACGGGCCACAACCGGGCCGCGGCGATGTCCACATCGGCCGAGATGCGACGGTTCGCCGCCCCGCGCTCCGAGACGAACTGGCCGAGCGCCTCGCGCAGTTCACTCACGCCGTCCCCGGTGAGTGCGGACAGCGCGAGCACGGTCGTGCCCGGTTCGCCGTACTCCCCGAGGGCGATGCCGTCCTCGTCCAGGAGCCGCCGCAGATCGTCGAGGACCTGTTCGGCGGCTTCCCCGGGCAGCCGGTCGATCTGGTTGAGGACGACGAACATGACCTCGGCGTGGGCCGCCATGGGCCGCAGATAACGCTCGTGGAGGACGGCGTCCGCGTACTTCTCCGGATCGACGACCCAGATGACCGCGTCGACGAGCGCCAGGATGCGGTCCACGTGCTGACGGTGCTGTACGGCGGCGGAGTCGTGGTCGGGCAGGTCGATCAGGACGAGTCCGCGCAGCGGCGACTCGCCGTCCCCGGACGGCAGCGGGCGGCGGCGCAGCCGGGGCGGGATGCCGAGCCGTTCGATGAGGCCGGCCGCCCCGTCGCTCCAACTGCACGCGATGGGTGCCGCAGTGGTGGGACGGCGTACGCCCGTCTCCGAGATGGTCACCCCCGCGAGCGCGTTGAACAGCTGCGACTTGCCGCTTCCGGTGGCGCCCGCGATGGCGACGACGGTGTGCTGCCCGGAGAGCCTGCGCCGCGCGGACGCCTCGTCGAGCACCCGGCCGGCCTGCGACAGCGTCCGGCTGTCGAGCCGGGTACGGGAGAGCCCCACCAGTTGGCGCAGCGCCTCCAGCCGGGAGCGCAGCGCCCCCTCGTACACCAGTGGGGTCACCGGCGGCGGGACGGCGGAGCGGCTGTCCGTCATGGGGAACCGGTCTCCTTCGGCTGTCTCGTTGACCCGGCGAGCGATGAGCCCGTCGTCCCAGGTTTCCGCTGAGTCGGTGCGCGTCGCGCGTTCGCCGTCCGGGGCACTCCGGTCGGCGGCGCTTGCCGCCTTGCGGGCGTCGTCGTCCGGCTGATCGGCGTGCTCGGTGGGGTCCTGGTCAGTGACGGCGGTCACCGGTCACCTCTCCTTCTGCAGTACGGACAGCGCGGCGATGAGTTCGGCCTGTGGCTCGGGATGGACGTCCAGCGCGTCGAGCGGGGCGAGCCGGCGCTCGCGTTCGGCGTGCAGGACGCGGTCCACGTGCTCGGCGAGCAGCCGCCCGGCCCGGTCGCGCAGCCGCAGCGCGCCATGGGCGCCGATCCGCTCGGCGAGTCCCTCCCCGGCCATCCGGCCCCGGCGGCCGCCCAGCAGGGAGGTGGCGACCAGGGCGGCGACCAGTTCGGGGTCGGGCGCGAGGTTGCGGTCGAGCTCGCGCACCTCGTCCTCGGCGTGCTCCTCCAGTTCCCGCCGCCAACGCCGTACGGCCAGCCCGATGCGTTGCTCGGCGCTGTCCGCCCCCGAGTCGCATGCGGTGAGTTCGGGGGCGGCGGACGCCGGTTCACGTCGCCAGGCGTCTTGGACGCGCTCGTCGGCGGCGGTGACGGCGCACAGCAGCAGCGCGCTGAGGCTCTCCACGAGCGCGTCGAGGAGTTCACCGGCGGTGCAGTCCAGAGGGAAGGCGCGCCACCTCTTGAGCGCGTCCCCGGCGAGGACCGCGCCGCTCTGCAACCGGCCCCGCACGCGCGTGTGCTCGCTGTCGTACGCCCCCTCGACGGCGGAGGTGAGACGCAGTGCGGCGGCGTACTGCGCGGCGGCGGCACCGGCCAGCTCGGGCATCCGGGACTTGAGGGAGTCGAGGACGCCGTACGCCGTGCGGGCGAGGACGTGCTGCCGGGCCGCGGGGTCCTGGGCCTGGTGGATGAGCCAGGTGCGCAACTGGGCGACGGCGGAGGCCGGCAGGAGCCCGCCGCCCCAGGCGGACTCGGGCAGCTCGGGCACGGTGAAGCGCGGCACTTCGCCGAGCCCGGCCTTGGTGAGCAGGGCCCCGTACTGCCGTGACACCTCGTTCACCACCTGGTGGGGCACACGGTCGAGCACGGTCACGAGGGTGACGTCGTACTCCTTGGCGGTGCGCAGCATGTGCCAGGGGACGGCGTCGGCGTAACGGGCGGCGGTGGTGACCATGACCCAGATGTCGGCGGCGCAGATGAGTTCGGCGGCCAGGACGCGGTTGTCGGAGACCAGGGAGTCGATGTCGGGCGCGTCGAGGAGGGCGAGGCCGGGCGGGAGGGTCTCGGCGGCCTCGACGCGCAGCACGCGCGCGGGGTCCTCGCCGGGGAGCAGCAGATCCTCGGTGGATTCCTCCTGGGCCACCCACACGCGCGTGAGATCGGGCAGCACCCTCATCCCACTGAACCAGTGGTGGTCCTCCGGATGGCAGACCAGCACGGGGGTGCGTGTCGTCGGCCGCAGCACGCCCGCCTCGCTGACCCGCCGTCCCACGAGAGAGTTCACCAGGGTCGATTTCCCGGCTCCGGTCGACCCGCCCACGACGGCCAGAAGCGGCGCTTCGGGGTCCCGCAAGCGGGGCACCAAGTAGTCGTCGAGCTGCGCGAGGAGTTCATCGCGGTTGGCACGCGCGCGTGGGGCCCCCGCCAGGGGCAGCGGGAAGCGTGCGGCGGCGACACGGTCGCGCAGGGCGGAGAGTGCGTCGAGCAGCTGAGGCCGTACGTCCAAGGTCACCACATGTGAAGAATGCCCAATTTTAGGGGAATTCTGAAGCATATGAGCATGTCTGCGCGCCGACAGAACACAAGGGACGGAAGGGACGACTGGGACACGGGCACACTCCAGGCATAACGAGTGCACAACACCCGATGCGTCTGACGCCAAAAGCGGTGCACGATTCGTACCTGCCTGCGATTATCAGGACCGCTTCACCGAACCTCCACATCGAGCCACGGAGGCGAAGCAACAGGGACAAGGACGCGGGAGCCCTATCCTTGTCCCCGGCAACGTCACGGTTCGGCCCACACCCGGGCACCAGGACAGAGGCCACCACACCCGGCCCCCGTAGCTCAGTGGATAGAGCAGGCGCCTTCTAAGCGCTTGGCCGCAGGTTCGAGTCCTGCCGGGGGCGCCACCTCCTACCAGCAAAAACGCCCCAGAGGGGATCTCCCCTCCAGGGCGTTTCGCGTCTCTGACGGCAACGGCCTCGTCACTCGCCGGACAGCAGGTCTCCCAGCTTGTCCAGAGCGGCCCGCTTCTCCGTCATGCCGACGTGCGCGTAGATGTTCATCGTCACATCAAGGGCGCTGTGCCCGACGATGTCGCGGACGATGTGCGGCAGGATGCCGAGGCCGAGCAGCAGGGTCACGCAAGTGTGGCGCAGGCCATGAAAGCGGACGTCCAGGCCGAGCCGCTCGCGGATCGGGTAGAACTGCCGGTTCAGGTTCCGTGGCTCGATCGGGATCCCCCGCCGGGTGGTGAAGACCAGGCCGTTTTGCGCGCGCCGCCTCTGCGGCGCGGCCTGCCTCCTGTCTGCGCCCCGGCTGGCGCGCCCGGCGGCTGCGGGTATGAAGGTGGGGGCATCGGCAAGCGGCGTGCGGGATTTTCTGAACTTGCTTCGACATGCTGAGGACCGACCACGAAGGCGAGCAGACATTCGCGCGAGGAGTCCTGCCCCAGCATGCGAGTTGTGCGCCTGTTCAACGGTCGGCCACGCCCCCTGGTGCCCGACAGGTGTGGGCCACCAGGAGGCCGACTGACCAACACACGAAGCGCCCTCCCGGGCCGTCCAGGGGCCATGGAAGGGCGCTCGACGGTGACCAACGCCGACAACTGCCGACAGCTCAGCAGCAGGTCAGAGCGTTGATCGATTAGGCGGCCGCAGGTCACGGCCGCCGATGATCAGTTGTGGCTGCACTGAGGGAGCCACCCTCAGGTTCACCATGAGTGAGATCGCGTTCGATCACGGTCGAGAAGTCTCCGGATCAGCAGGAACGCGCCCACGGCGATCAGGGCCATCCCCATGATGATCAAGGTAGCCCCGACGGCGACCAGAAACGTCCCAATGAAGATCAGGAGCGTCCCTATGATGAATAGAAAGATCGCGAGGACGGTCACAGTTGTCTCCTGTCCTCCCTCCCGCTTTACCCCCTTCCCCGCTCCCGCGCCAATACTCTGCTGCACGCTACCGACGGCTTGCCACGGCAGGATCTGCGCCGCCGTCGTCTCCGCCGGCCGCAAGCCCCGTCCCCGTGTGGCCGACCTGATGATCGCCGCCGTCGCGGCCGCCGAGGAGTTGCCCCTCTTCACCACCACCCCCGATGACTTCCAGGGCCTCGACGACTTGATCACCATCGTGCCCGTCACCCGGCCCGAGGTCCGGCACGACCGGTAGTACCCGTCCGCCCGCCCTGCGCCGGAAGCCAAGGTGCTTCCACTCCAGGTCGCGGACACCCACCGTCCGTCACACGTCACGTGAGACCTCGGTCTGCACGACGATGGCGCCCGCGGAATGCGCACGACTGGTCCCGCTCGGTGCAGTGCTCCTGCGCACGCTGTACGACGGCAAGGATTCGTGCATCCCGATGCTCGAGCTGTTCTTCGAGCTGTTCTTCGAGCTGCTCGACGAGTTCCGCGACGAGTCCCGTGGTGAGTTCCCCGGCGAACAGGGCCGGTCGCAGCCCCATTAGTCCAGATCGAGGGCCCACCCCAACGCTCCCAGTGCTTCGGGACGAAGACGAAGGGGTCGGCGCGAGGCGGTGTCGAGGTTCTGCCGCTTCCCGCAGCCCCAGGGTACGCGCGATCATGGTTTCCTTACCCGAACCGGACCATGCACCGTGAAAACCCTGCACCGTGAAAACCCTGCACCGTGAAAGGGGCCAGCCGTGCGGCTGCGATGCGCTGTACTGGACGACTTTCAGAAGGTCGCGACCGAGGTCGCCGACTGGGCGGAGGTCGCGGACGACGTGGAGGTCGTGGCCTTCGACCGGCACATCGAAGGCGAGGACGACCTGGCAGCGGCGCTGGCCGGCTTCGACATCGTCGTGACCCTGCGCGAACGCGTGCCGTTCCCCGGGGAGTTGATCGCCCGGCTGCCCCGGCTGAAACTGATCGTCGCCTCCGGCATGCGGAACTCCGTCATCGACTACGCGGCCGCCGAGGCCCACGGTGTCACGGTGTGCGGCACGGCCAGTTCCTCCACCCCGCCGGTCGAACTGACCTGGGCGCTGCTGCTCGGCCTCGCACGCGGGATCGTCGAGGAGAGCAACGCCCTGCGCTCCGGCGGCCCCTGGCAGAGCACCGTCGGTGCCGATCTGCACGGCCGACGTCTCGGGCTGCTCGGACTCGGGAAGATCGGCAGCAGGGTCGCGCAGGTCGGGCTCGCCTTCGGCATGCGGGTCGGGGCGTGGAGTCAGAACCTCACCCGGGAGCGTGCCGACGAGGTCGGCGTGGAACTCGCCCCCTCCAAGGAGGAGCTGCTGACGGACAGCGACTTCGTGTCGGTCCATCTCGCTCTCGGCGACCGCACCCGCGGCCTGCTCGGCCGGTCCGAACTCGCCCTCCTCAAGCCGTCCGCCTACCTGATCAACACCTCACGTGCGGCGATCGTCGACCAGGACGCTCTCCTCGACGCCCTGCACGCGGGCCGTATCGCCGGTGCCGGCGTCGACGTCTTCGACATCGAGCCCCTTCCGGCGGACCACCCGATGCGCACGGCACCGCGCCTCCTCGCCACGCCGCACCTCGGGTACGTCTCCCGGACCAACTACGCGACGTACTACGGGCAGGCGGTCGAGAACATCCGCGCGTTCCTCGCGGGCGCGCCCGTTCGCCGGCTGCCTTGACCCGCGTGCGGTGGCGCGCTTTCCATCGGCGGCCACCGGCCGCAGATCCACGACACGCGCATGGCCGGGACCCGGCATCGGGTCCCGGCCATCGCCGGCTGTACGGGTGGTCTCAAGGTCGCCGCCATGAACGAGGCGCCTCGGTCTCGACGGAAGTCAGGCCTTCTTGCCGGGAACGACGGCGCTGCTGACGCAGGACACCTGGCTGTGCGAAGTCGGGCACTCCTGCGTCGAGTGGTTGACGACGGTGACCTTGCCCTGGTCGGTGGTGTACGTGTACTGGCTCAGTTCCACGCAGCGAACGTGACCGTTGCCGTCGTCGACGCACTTGCCGGGGCCACCGTCGGCAGAGGCCTGGGCGGCACCGACACCGATCAGAGCAAAGCTCCCCAGAACTCCCGCTACCGCTGCGATCTTCTTCGAAGTGAGCATTTACCTTTTCCTTTTACGGTCGACCCGCCGCCGGGCAGCCGAGTCGTTCCGGACGCATTAGCGGCAAAGAAGCCAAATGACAGGCCCCGCGGCTCGGACACCTGGTTCGAGCCCCGGGGCCTGCCTGCATCACCTGGTCGGTGATTACTTGCCCAGAGTGAAGGCCTGCGAGCAGTTCACGGACTCGCGCTCGCTGTTGTCCTGGTTGGCGAGACCCAGGATGGCGAGGTTGACGTTGATGTCGTCGATGTTGATGAGTCCCTCACGCGAGTCGTTCTGCTCGCACGACTGGGCCTGCTGGTTGTCGATCTTGACCTTCTCGTCGCCGTCCGAAGCGTGACCAACGCCAGCGCCAAGGAAGCTGACGCTGCCGAGCATGGCCGCGACGACCGCGGCCTTCTGGTACTTGCGCATTACTTCTCCGATTCCTCGAATCGACACAGACCGTAGTGGGCTGGTCACCAACAGTTGCCAACCCTAGGTTGGCTGTGCGTCTTTCGCTCGGGCGAAACGCCCAATCGCGTAAGTTTCTGGAAAAGACGTTTTGTAGTTCCACACACCGGCACACAGCGGGTGACAGAACCCCGAGTCGCCGCCGGGGGCCGCGCACGTCCACGGACAGAGCGAGCCCGCACCGGCCGGCGAGGCGTCAGCTCCCCGCGACGGGAACCGCGACACTGTCGACACAGCTGACCTGGCTGCGCGACGACGGGCAGGTCTGCGTCGAGTCGTTGACGACGGTGACGCTTCCGCGCTTGTCCTTGATGACCTGGTACTCACTCATCTGCACGCAGCGGACATGCCCCGCACCGTCCTCGACGCACGTGCCGGGGCCACCCTGGGCCGACGCCTGGACGGCCCCGAGGCCCATCAGGGCGAAGGTCCCCAGAACCGCCGCCACCGCAGCGGTCTTCTTCGAGTCGAACATCTACCTTTTCCTTCAGTCAGGCGGCAGGCCCCGGGGCTCGGACGCATGGTTCGAGCCACGGGGCCTGCCTTGATCAACCTGATCAGTGGCCGCCACGCAGGGAGAAGGCCTGCGAGCAGGTCAGGGACTCGCGCTCGCTGTTGTCCTGGTTGGCCAGGCCCAGGAGGGCGGCCACGTTGACGTTGACGTCGTCGACGTTGACCAGACCCTGGGTCGAGTCGTTCTGCTCGCACGACTGGGCCTGCTCGTTGTCGAGCTTGAACTTGTCGTCCCCGCCCGCAGCGTGACCAACGCCAGCGCCGAGGAAGCTGACGCTGCCGAGCATGGCCACGACGACCGCGGCCTTCTGGTACTTGCGCATTACTTCTCCGATTCTCGAGTCGACACAGACCGTTATGGTCCGGTCACCGACAGTGGCTAAGATAAGTGGCGTTTGCGGCTTTTGCCACGCGAAACGCCCTGCGGCGTGGCTTTCTCGTGAAAACGCACGTCACAGCGGAGTCGCGCGTCCCCCCGATGGCCCCGTGCCGGACGGCAACCCCGGCCCCGCTGCCGCCCCCACCTGTACAGCCGGCGGAAGAGCGGGGACAAGCGGGGGCCCGCGATCAACACCCGTTTGGCCGAGCCGCTGTTCAAGATGGGTGATCCGGAGAAGATTTGTCGTGACTGGTTCGGGTTCGTCGCGTTGTACGAGCAGTGCGGCCGCTCGTACTGCTGCCGCACTTACCTAGTCAGTAAGGGAGAACGTGATGTCTCGCATCGCGAAGGTTGGCGCTGTTGCTCTCGGCACGGGCGCCGTGGTGCTCAGTGGAGCCGGTCTCGCCGCCGCGGACGCCGGCGCCCACGGCGCTGCCATCGGCTCGCCCGGCGTCCTGTCCGGCAACGTGGTCCAGGTTCCGGTTCACGTGCCGATCAACGTGTGCGGCAACACCGTCAACGTGGTCGGCCTGCTGAACCCGGCTGTCGGCAACGAGTGCAAGAACGAGAGCCACAAGAAGCACGACAAGAACCACGACAAGAAGAGCAAGAAGAGCGGCCACCGCCACTGACTTCTGCTGTCGTGACCCGAGAGCCCCGGCCCCCAAGGCCGGGGCTCTCCTCGTGTCCGGTGAGAATCCGTGTCGGCTCACGCGTAGCGGTAGATCCGGCCGACGTCCTCCAGTTCCGCCGGCGTCACGTCCCACGGCGGCAGGCTCTGGTGCCGTGCCACGATCCGGCCGTGCTGCCGGTCGCCCCGTCCCGGCGGTCTCGCGGGGAGGTAGCCGGCACCGCGGTGCCGGCGTTGCCAGCGGTACCACTGCAGGTCGATGAAGGCGTGGTGCAACCAGAACACGGGGTCGTTGACGGAGGCGCCGCCGAGCATGTCCCCACCGACCCAGCCGTGGACTCGATTGTGGTTGCGCCAGGCCGTGTTGTCGCGGCCGGTGCCCCAGCCCTCGAGTCTGTTGCGGAAACCCCGGGTGACCGTCGAGTCCCAGGGCGCCACGTCGTAGACAGGGTCCTCCAGCGCCCGCTCCAGCTCGCCCTTCGTGGGCAGGCCGACCGGGTTGCCGGGGCGTCCGAGGTTCCGGGTGAGGAACTCCCTGTCGGTCACGTTCACCTTGATGGTCCAGTTGCCTTCCCGGTAGGCGAACGGACCGGTCATCACCTGATGGTCGGAACGGCGCCCGTCGCCCCCGAGGAGATGGGCCGTCCAGGGCGCGGAGGTGGTCTTGCGGTCGCGCGTCCAGTCCCAGTACGGCACCGTCACCGAGGGGTCCACCCGGCGCAGGGCGCGCTCCAGGTCGAGCAGGAACCGGCGGTGCCATGGCAGGAACGACGGCGCCATGTGCGCGGCGCGCAGTCCGAGCTCGCCGTCCGCGGAGAAGTACTCGATGTGCAGCCGCACGAACTCGTCGTACTCGCCCCGCCGTTTGACCTCCAGCAGCGCCTTGACGAACCGCCGCTGCTCGGACCTGGTGAGCGTACCGGCGTCCCTACGTACGTACGCCACGCCGGTTCTCCGTGTGGACGTGGCCCGCGCTTGCCGGGGCCGGCTCACGCAGGCGCTGGCCGGGGCCGAGTGCGTCGACGGCGGCGCGGGCGGCCTCGATCGGTGAGGGATGGGAGCAGTAGTGGTCGACCATGCTCAGCCAGGTGCCGTCGGCCCGGCGCATCAGATGCAGAGGGCGTCCGTCCACCGTGACGTGCCACCGGCCCTGCCCGGCCGGGCCGCGGGGTGGGTTCCACACCATGACGATGCGGCGTCCGTGACGGGTCTCGGTGAAGACGGTGGCGCTCGGAGCGTCCCCGGCCCCGGGGCTCTGCGACCGGAGGGCGGCGGCCACCGGGGCCGCCACAGCGGCGGCGAAGGCGCAGACACGCAGACCGCGCGCCACCTCCCGCCGTGTACTGCCCCGTTTGGGCCTCGCCGGGGCCGCCGGCGCCCCGTCTCCCTCCCGCCCTCCGCCGATGCTGACGGCCATGGTCCACTCCTCGTCCGGTTCCGGTGTCGTAGCCGTAACCGCCGGACGTCCCGTGCGGTCACCGCCGTGCGGCCAGACAAGTGATCGTCCGTCTCCTCCGGGGGGAGGAGGCCGGCCGCGTCACCGGGGGGACACGTACGGAGGGCCGGTCCTCGGACTTTCCGAGGACCGGCCCTCCGTACGGGGTGTTTGCCGCCCTAGAACCACAGGTTGCCGTGCATCGGCTTGGCGTCGTTGACCGCGGACGCGGCGTTCTTCGCCGTGTGGACCAGAGACTCCTTGCCCTCGGCGGTGACGTCCAGGGGGACCTTGGTGCTCACGCCGCCGGTGAAGTCGGTGGACGCCAGGTCGCGCGTGCTCTGAGTGGCCGGAGCGGGCTGAGGGGCGGGGGCCGGGGCGGGCTGGGCGACCGGCGCAGGCTGGGCGACCGGCGCAGGCTGGGCAACCGGCGCAGGCTGAGGGGCCGGAGCAGCCTGAGGGGCGGGAGCAGCCTGAGGGGCGGGAGCAGCCTGGGCAACCGGAGCGGGCTGGGCGACCGGGGCGCTCTGAACCGCCGGAGCGCTCTGGGCGACGGGAGCACTCTGAACCGGAGCAGCCTGAGGAGCCGGCGCAGCCTGAGCAACCGGAGCGGCCTGCACGTCCGGAGCGCTCTGAGCGGCGGGCGCACTGGGAGCGACCATGGCGTCCTGGGCGAACGCGGGCGTGGCGGAACCGGCGGCGATCAGGGATCCGGCAAAGACGGCGGCGGCCTTCAGAGACTTCATCGTGTTCCTTTCTTCGGCAACGCGCGTCGCCGGAGGGGATTCTGTCGCCGTGCCTAACGAGCCCTGGCCTGGGCGGAAACCGGAGATGCCGAAGATTGCCAATACCTCATACGAAATCTATTAAACGACCGAAGAACAACAGTCGTGGCGCCGCTCCCCCGCGAGCGGCGCCACGACCGGGCGGGGGGGGCAGGACGTCGGTGGCAGCACCGGCTCCAGCAGCGGCACATCGGGGAGGATGACGGCCGTCTCCTCGGGGTCCGCCGTCGACGACGGGCCGGACGAATCGTCGGCCACATCGTCGGACGGTGTCGACACGGCGGGTTCCTCCTGGAGCGAGGGGGTGCCCCCGGTCAGCGCGGCGAGGAGGTCGTCGACCCCGCTCAGCAGGTCGTCGACCGAGGGAAGGACGCCGCCGACACCGGAGGTGATCGCCTTCAGGAGGCCGTCGACCGCTCCGACCACGAGGTCCAGCAGGTCGGTCACGGGGTCGGCGGCGCGCGGCACCGACACTCCGGGTACCGCGGCGGGCAGGGCGGGAGCCGGCAGCCGCACCACCGTTGACACGAGCGAGGTCGGCGCACCCTTGGCGGCCGACTCGGCCAGGGCGGTCTTCGCGGCGGCTGCCAGCCTTTCGGCCTCGGCCGGGGGCAGCGTCCCGTTGCTGTCCCGGAGCACGGCGTTCAGCAGGTCGGCGACGGGGGTGAGCTCGCCCCAGTTCAGTTTCCCGACCTGCGCGAGCCGCGCGTCCGTGCCGGGAAGCCGGGCCTCGGGCGCCACACGGTGGCCGTGCCCCCGGGACGATTCGGCCGCCATGGCGACGGGGCCGGTGATCCCGACCAGAACGGCGGCGCAGAGCGCGCCGGACACGATGCGCCGTGCGGACAGAGCGCACATGGGGATTCCTTTCGACGGCGTTGGATCTTGAGCCCACCGTGAAAGCGCCCACTACTTCCCGCAACCGCTCATACGCTTTTCGGGATTTCGCAGTTCCCCCTTTTGCTGTGTCCAGCCTGATCAGACGGTTTGTCAGGGCGCACTCTTCGGACCCCTGATGGAGCAAGGCGGCGGCCCGCGCCGAACGGAAGCCCTCTCCGGGAACGAGTCGACGGCCGGAACCAGCAAATATGTGCGATTTCACGATTCCGACACACTTGTCAGATTTCATCGAATTTCATCGACTATGTCCGGTTGATGACTAGAGTTGCGAACCGCCCGACGCACTCTCAGCGCGGACACATCGCATTCGTGGCGCTCTGCCACGGCCCCCCGTTCGAAAGGGCAACGACCGGTCATGCGTCATTCCTTGGGCCCGCTGTTCCGCCGCGCGACCGTGGGCGTCCTCGCTCTTGCCGCTGTGTGGGCGGCCGGCAGTTCGCCCTCCGCCGCACCGGCCGCCGCGCCCGCGCCGGAAGCCGAGCGTCTCAGCTTCACCGAGCGGTACCGCGCGCTCCAGCACGGCGGCATCGTACGCGCTGCCAACGCATCGATCACCTGCCGCACGGCCCAGGGCCCTTCGTGTCCGGCGGCCCAGGCAGGCGGTCCCGGTGTGAACGGCGACTTCGACATGTTCTACGTCGACGTCGACCGCGACGCCAACACGTACAACTCCACCCGCGCGGAGGTCCGTCTCCCCAGTGGCTCCCGGGTGACGTACGCGCGCCTGTACTGGGGTGGAAATCTGCGCGTGGGCGAACAGAAGCCGCCACAGGACAACGGACGCGTGCTGATCGCCGAACCCGGCGGCGAGTACAAGGAGTTGCTCGCGGACACGACGGTCGGACACCGCGTCATGGACGGCATGGACGCCTTCCAGGCCTCGGCCGACGTGACACGGCTGGTGCGGGAGGGCGGAGCGGGCCTGTACACCGTGGCGCAGGTCAACATCGCCATGGGCAGATCCACGGCCGGGGCCTGGGGCGGCTGGACGCTCGTGGTGGCCTACGAGAACCCGGCGGAGCCGCTGCGGCACCTCGCGGTCTGGGACGGTTTCACCCCGCTGGGGCCCGGTACGGGACAGGAGATCGGCCTGGGCGGCGTCGATTTCGCCGCGGGCGCGTGGGGCCGTGCCGGCCTGGTGGCGTACAACGGCGACCGCGGCACCGGCGGAGACTCGCTCACCGTGACGAGCGGCCAGGCCGTGTCCGCCCTCAGCAACGCCGCCAACCCCCGCGACGACGTCCTCAACTCCACCATCAGCGAGCCCGGGGGGGATGCGGCACGTGTGCCCGCCTACTCCCACACCCTCGGCTACGACTCCGACGTGTTCGATCTCGGAAGCGCCCTGCAGTTCGGCGGGGGCCAGGCCACCTTCCGGATCCAGTCTCAGCAGGACGCGGCGTGGGCCGGCGTGCTCTTCGCCGCCGTCGACGCACGGCGGTGAGCACCCCGCCGCCCGCCCCGAACGCCTTAGCGAGCGAGGAATCCGCGCACATGCACCTGTCATCCACCGCACCTCACCCCAGAGTCCTGCACCTCACCCAGCCGGTGGACGGCGGTGTCGCACGCGTCGTCACCGACCTGGTCCAGGCGCAACTGTCGGACGGCCTGGACGTCACCGTGGCCTGCCCCGACAGCGCGCTCACCACGAAACTGCGGACGCTCGGCGCGCGCGTACGGCACTGGCACGCCACGCGGTCTCCCGGTACGTCGCTCATCCGGGAGGTACGGCACCTGGCACGGGTCATCGACGAGGTGCGTCCCGATCTGATCCACGCGCACAGCGCGAAGGCCGGGCTCGCCGGACGCCTCGCGGTACGCGGGCGGATCCCGACGGTCTTCCAGCCGCACGCCTGGTCGTTCGAGGCGGTCGGCGGAGGCACCGCGACCCTGGCGCTCATGTGGGAACGCTGGGGAGCGCGGTGGGCCTCACGCGTGGTGTGTGTGAGCGAGGCGGAACGCGCGACCGGCATGGGCGCCAGGATCACCGGCCGCTGGACCGTCGTCCCCAACGGCATCGACCCGGAGCGCTTCCGCCCGGCCGCCGCCGACGCCGTACGGGCCAAACTCGCCCCGCTCGCCGGCATCCACCCCACGGCACCGCTCGCCGTGTGCGTGGGACGGCTGTGCCGGCAGAAGGGGCAGGACGTCCTGCTGCAGGCGTGGGAGACCGTCGAACAGCAGGTGCCCGACGCCCGTCTCGTCCTGGTCGGCGACGGGCCGGACCACGACCGGCTTCGCGAGAGCGCCCCGCGCTCCGTGGTGTTCGCCGGAGCCGTCGCCGACGCCTCCCCCTGGTACCAGGCCGCCGATCTCGTCGTCCTGCCGTCCCGCTGGGAGGGCATGGCCCTGGCGCCGCTGGAGGCCATGGCCTGCGGACGGCCGGTCGTGGTCACGGACGTCGACGGCGCCCGGGAGAGTCTGCCTTCCTCCACCTCCGCCCGGTGCCTGGTTCCGCCGGAGGACCCGGCGGCGCTGGCCCGGGCCGTCACCGCGCTGCTGGCAGACCCGCTGCTGCGCGCATCGCTCGGCGACCAGGGCCGCCGGCACGTGCTGTCCGCCCACGACGTGCGGCACACCGCCGAAGCCGTCTCGGACGTCTATCGCGACCTGCTCGGCCCATGGACCGCCACCACCCCCAGCGCTGAACACGGTCAGCCGCTCGACACCGGACGTGGCGCCGAGGCGAACCGGCCAGCACAGCGCGTCGAGCCCACCGAGTACAGGGAGTCCATCCACTCGTGACCGCCGAACGTACCGTGCCCTCCCCCGGCGTACCGCCACGGGACCACGGGTCCTCACCAGTCTCGGTCATGCCCCCGCGCGGCACGACCACCGGCTTCCGGTCGTCCGCCCCGCGGCCCCCGACCCGGCCGGCCTCACCCGTTCCGCTGCTCGTGGCCGACGGCTTCGCCGCCCTTGCGGGCACGCTCGCGCTCACCGGGGCCCAGCGCCACCCGCTCCTCGTCACCCTGCTGATCGTCGCCTCGCTGCTGCCGCGCCGCCGCGACGGGCGGCCGCCCTTGCCCGGGCTGCTGGACGAACTGCCCGCCCTGTGCGGCCGCATCGCGGTGGCGTGGCTGGCCTTCGCGGCGCTTCTGGCGGCGTACCGGCCGGAGCACGCGTTGTCCCTGCCCACCGTGTTGACGGGCCTCGCCCTGCACACTGCGGCCGGCTGCGCGCTGCGCGGAGCCGTGCACGCGCGGCGTCGCGCCGCGTTGCTGCGCCACCCGCACACGGCACTCGTCCTCGGGCCGGTCACGACCGCACAGCGGGTGGCCGCCGCCGTACTGCGTCACCCGCGCTGCGGCGTCCGGCCGGTGGGGATCGTCGCCGAGCAGCCGGAGGGCACCGAGACTCTGCCGGTGCTGACGACCGCCGAGGAGGTGGAGCGTGCGGTCATCCAGAACGGGGTGCGGGCGGTGCTGGCCGTGCACCCCTCCGTACGTTCCGAACAGGAGCCGCTGCTGCGGGTGCTGGCCGATTCGGGCTGCGTGGTCTGGGAGGTCGACGCCGACACCCCGTCGTACGCGGCACGGGAACGACTGGCCGGGTTCTCCTGCCGACGGCTGGACATGTCCCCGGTCCGGCGTGACAGTGCGGCCAAACGGACGCTCGACATCCTTGTGTCGGGGACGCTGTTGTTGCTGGTCAGCCCGCTGCTGCTGACCTTCGCCGCGGTGCTGCGGATCAGCGACGGGCCGGGCGTGGTGTTCCGGCAGGAGCGCATCGGCAGGGGCGGCAAGCCGTTCACACTGCTGAAGTTCCGCACGCACCGCCCGGTCGACGAGCACGAGTCGGCAACCCGGTGGAGCGTGGCGAACGAGAACGAGATGCGCTGGTTCTGCCGGATGCTGCGGCGCACCTCGCTCGACGAACTGCTCCAGCTGTGGAACGTGCTCCGGGGCGACATGAGCCTGGTCGGACCTCGACCCGAACGCCCCTATTTTGTGGCCCAGTTCGGCCAGACCTATCCCGGTTACTCGGTCCGCCACCGGATGCGGACCGGCATCACCGGACTCGCCCAGGTCCACGGCCTGCGCGGCGACACCTCGATCGAGGACCGCTGCCGTTTCGACAACGCCTACATCGACGACTGGTCCCTGTGGCAGGACGTCTGCATTCTGCTGCGCACCGCCGCCACGGTGGTACGTCCCACGGGGAGCTGAGACAGGTGAGCCTCGCACTGACGCCCCTTCCCCGCCGCGACGCCGCGCTGACACCGGCCCTGCTCGTCGTGGCCGTACCGGCCTTGCTGGCGCTGCCACTGACGTCGGACGGAGCGGGGCCCGCCGACGTGTTCTCCGGGCTGGTGGTGGTCTACTGCGTGATGCGTCTCCTGCTCGAACGGCGGCGCCCGCTGTCACCCGCCGCCGCCGTGATTCTGGGTCTGCCGGTCGTGGGGCTCGCGCTGTCCACCATGGGGGCGTTCTCGCCGCAGGCCGGGCTCACCGGCCTGGGACGCTATCTGCAGACCTTCGTTCTCGTTCCGGCGGCCGTACTGCTGCTGCTGCGCGACCGGACCGGCTTCCGGATGGTGGCCTGGGCGTTCGTGGGGCTCGGTCTGTGCCAAGGGGCCCTCGGCGTCCACCAGTTCGTCACCCGGACCGGTGCCTCCTACCAGGGCGCGAACATCCGGGCGGTGGGCACCTTCGGGTCGCACGACGTGATGGGCATGGCGACGGCGGTCTCCCTCGGCCTGGTGTGCGCGGTCGGTATCGCGCTGGGCCGGGTGTCCGTACGGCAGCGGGCGGCCGCCGCCGCGTGCGCAGCGGTGCTGCTGCTGCCGCTCGCGCTCTCCTTCAGCCGGGGAGCCTGGATCGCGACGTTCCTGACGTGCGCCGTGCAGCTGGTCCTGACCGGATGGCGGCGGGCTCTCAAGGTGGCCGCGGCCGCGGTCGCAGCGGGTGTGATCCTGGTGGGCGGGTTCGGTGTGGGCTCGGCTCTTCTGCAACAGCGCATCGGCAGCATCGCCCAGGTCGCCGACGCCCCCGACCAGTCCGTCGTCGACCGGTACACCCTGTGGGCGTCCGCCACGGAGATCTGGCGGCAGCACCCGCTGACAGGGGTCGGGCTGAAGGGTTTCCCCGAGTACCGGGACGGACACGCCACGCTGGCGCTGTCGTCGGGCAGCGAGACCGAAGGCGCGGGAGCTGCGTACCAGCGGCAGCCGCTGCTGTCTCCGCACAACATGTACCTGCTGGTGCTGAGCGAGCAGGGCCTGATCGGGCTGCTCGCGCTCGCCGGGAGCTGGCTGGCGCTGCTGGTGTGCGGGGTGCGGCGGCTTGTGCGCGTCCGCGACCGCGGCCCGGGAGTCGACTGCGGGCTCGTCGCCTGCGGGCTGCTGATCTGGCTGCTGACCGACTTCATGTACGGCGACATCGGCGGACCCTCGACCGTGCTGATCGCCGTGGCGATGGGGCTCGGGGCCTGGTGGGCGCTGACCGGCGACGCGCACGCGGATGCGCCCCGCAGCTCAGTACGTGAGCCCGCCGAGGAGGCTCTGGTTCGATGACGGTGGTGCCTTCGCATTCCCCCGGCTCCGAAACGGACGAAGCGGTGACCGTGCCCCCGGCGCGGACCGCCACCAAGACCGGCGACGGTACCGACCAGGCCTCGGCGCCGTCGTCGGTCTCCAGGAGCTTCCTGGCCAGGGCCGCGCTCGTCACGGCTTCGCTGTCCATCGCCGGTTCACTGCTCGGCCTGGTGCGCGACCAGTCGCTGGCGCGGCTGTTCGGCGCCGGGAGCGACACCGACGCCTTCCTGGTGGCGTGGACGGTTCCGGAGTTCGCCGCCACGCTGCTCATCGAGGACGGGCTGGCGATCGCGCTGATCCCGGCGTTCAGCATGGCGCTGGCCCGTCGTGCCCGGGGCGCACCGGGCGACCCGGTCCGCGCCCTGGTCGGCGCCACCCTGCCCCGGCTCTGTCTCGCCCTCGCCGCGGTGGCCGCCCTGATCGCCGGCACGGCTCCCCACCTGGTCCAGGCTCTCGCTCCCGGTCTGCCCGACCCCCGGCTCGCCGCCGACTGCACCCGGATCACGGCTGTCTGCGTGCTGGCCTTCGGGCTCGCCGGATACTGCAGTGCCGCCCTGCGGGCACACCGCTGTTTCCTCGCGCCCGCGGCGATCTACGTCGTGTACAACACCGGCATCATCGCCGCGATGTTCCTGCTCGGCGAGGGCTGGGGCGTGCGCTCCGCCGCGGTCGGGGTCGCGGCGGGCGGCTGTCTGATGGTGGCGGTGCAACTGCCGTCGCTGTGGCGGCGGCTGGCGTCGCCCACGCCGCACCTCGCCAAGGCCGGGGCGGTGGTCGAGGAGCGGCCGATGCAACTCGCCCTGATCGCCGCGGTGCTCCTGTTCGCCCTGTGCCGCCAGTCGCAGGTCCTCGTGGAACGCTTCCTCGCCTCCGGCCTGCCCTCAGGTGCCATCTCGCACCTGAACTACGCGCAGAAGGTCGCCCAGATCCCGATGACGCTGTCGCTGATGGTGTGCACCGTCACCTTCCCGGTGGTGGCGCGGGCTCTCGCGGACGGCGACACCGCGCGGGCCCGCAGCCGCGTGGAGCGGGATCTGGCGCTCGCCTCGTGGCTGGTGCTGCTGGGCATGTGCGCGGTGGTCGCCTGCGCCCCCCAGATGATCGAACTGCTCTTCCAGCGGGGAGCGTTCACCCCGAGCGACACCGACGCGACAGCGGACGTCATGCGCGTGTACGCCCTCGGGCTGCTGAGTCAGACCCTGGTGGGCGCCCTCGTGCGGTCCTACTTCTCGGCGGGCCGGGCCAGCTGGTACCCGCTCGGCGCGATGGCGGCTGGCATCGCCGTGACGTCCTGGATCGGCGCCGGCTCCGTGCACTCCTGGGGAGTGGCGGGGATCGCCGCCGCGAACGCCCTCGGCATCACCGTCACGGCGACCCTGCTGCTCGCCGGGCTGCGAACGGGCCGGCCGAACAGCACTCACGGCGTCTCGGTCCGGGTCCGGCCGGTCCTGGCCGAGCTGAGCAGGCTGGTGGCCGCCGCGGCCGTCGCCACGGCCGCGGGGGCGTTCGCCGCGAGCCGGCTGCCGTCCCCGGCGGTGGGCCTCACGGCCGGCCTCCTGACCGTGACCTTCGTCTTCGTCCCGCTCAGCTGGGCCTTCGGTGCCCAGAGTTCCGCGTCCGCTCTGCGCTCCCTACGCGCCGTCACACGAAGGCTGGCACATGGCCGTTCCCGTTGACTCCCTCGACACCGACAGACCCCGGGCCCCGCACAGGGGGCCGGCCCCCTGGGTGGCGATGTACCACTCGGTGGGCCACTGCTCGGACGACCCGTACCGCATCACGGTCACGCCCGCACGGCTCGGGGTGCAGCTGGCCTGGCTGCGCCGGCGCGGGCTGCGGGGCGTGTCCGTGACCGAGCTGCTCGCCGCCCGCGCCCGGGGCGAGGGGCACGACCTGGTCGGGCTGACCTTCGACGACGGGTACGCCGACTTCGTCACCGACGCCCTGCCGCTGCTGCACCGCTGGGACTGCGGCGCGACCCTCTTCGTGCTGCCCGGACGGCTCGGTGGCGTCAACGCCTGGGATCCGCTCGGCCCGCGCAAGCCGCTGCTGACCGGGGACGGTATCCGGCGCGCGGCCGCCGAAGGCGTGGAGATCGGCTCGCACGGGCTGACGCACGTCGACCTCACCAAGGCGGACGACCGCACGCTCAAGGCCGAGGTCGCCGAGAGCCGCGCACAGCTCGAGGAGCTGACCGGCACCCCGGTCGACGGCTTCTGCTACCCGTACGGCGCGATCGACGCCCGCGCCGTGGAGGCCGTACGGGAAGCGGGGTACACCTACGCCTGCGCCATTGACCCGGGCCCGCTGACCGGTCCGCACGCCCTGCCGCGCGTGTACGTCGGCCAGGACGACACGGCGTGGCGCCTGCACCTCAAGCACTGGCTGCACCGGCTGCGCCGGCGCGCGGTGGAGGGCCTGTGAGATGAGGGCTCTGCACATCATCACCGGCCTCGGCGTCGGCGGGGCCGAGCAGCAGTTGCGCCTGCTGCTGCGTCATCTGCCCGTCGACTGCGACGTCGTGACGCTCACGAACCCCGGCGCGGTCGCCGAGGGCCTGGCGGCCGACGGGGTCCGTGTCACGCATCTCGGCATGGGCGGCAACCGTGACCTGGCCGCGCTGCCGCGCCTGGTCCGGCTGATCCGCGCCGGCGGCTACGACCTGGTGCACACCCACCTCTACCGGGCCTGTGTCTACGGCCGCTTCGCCGCACGGGTGGCCGGGGTCCGGGCGGTCGTCGCCACCGAACACTCCCTGGGCGACTCACAGATGGAGGGCCGCAGCCTGACGGCAGGGGTGCGCGGGCTGTATCTCGCCAGTGAGCGGCTCGGTTCGGCGACGGTCGCCGTCTCCCCGACGGTGGCCGAGCGCCTGAAGCGCTGGGGCGTGCCCGCGCACCGCATCGAGGTCGTCCCGAACGGCATCGACCTCGACGGCTTCCGCTTCGACCCGGAGCGGCGCGCGCTCGCCCGCCGGCATTTCGGCCTGCCGGAGGACGCCTGGGTCGTGGGCGGTGTCGGCCGGCTCACCGCGGGGAAGCGGTTCGACGTCCTCGTCCGCGCGCTCGCCCTGCTTCCGGACGAGTGCCGGCTGCTGCTGGTGGGCGGCGGCCCCGAGGAGCACGCCCTGCGTCGCACGGCCCACGAGGCCGGAGTGGCCGAGCGCGTCGTCTTCACCGGCGAACGTCCCTACGTGCGCGACGACTCGCCGGGTCCGGACCTGCCTTCACTCACCTCGGCGATGGACCTGCTCGCGTCCCCCTCCACGGAGGAGGCCTTCGGTCTGGCGGCCGTGGAGGCTCTGGCGTCCGGGCTGCCGGTGCTCTACGCCTCCTGCCCGGCCATCGAGGATGTGCGGCCGCCCGCTGCCGCCGGCGCCCGGTGTGTGCGCGGCGGCCCCGAGGCATACGCCCACGCGATGGCCGAGGTCCGCGCGGCCGGCGCCCGGCCACGCAGGGCCTCGGAGGTCGCCCACCACTACAGCATCACCCACTGCGCGGCCCGTCTCACGGACGTGTACGCGACAGCGGTCTCCAGTTCGCCGTCCCTCTCACCTCTGGGAGCCACCTCCTCATGACCGACACTCCGACCCGTCAGCACCGCCTGTCCCCGGCTCGTCTCAGGGGCCTTCCCCTGTGGTCCGTGCTGGCGGCCGGCACCCTCGTCGGGGGTCTGCTCGGCGGCTCCTACGGCTTGCTCACACCCTCCACGTACACGGCCACGAGCTACGTCATCGCCGTACCCACCGAAAAGTCCACGCCGGACGCCGCCCTGGGCTTCGCTCAGGCGTACGGCCGGGTCGCCACGCAGCTCGCGGTGCTCGGGGACGCTCAGGTGTACGCGGGCGTCCCGGTGCGCACCCTGCAGCACAGTGTGCGCACGGCGACGTCGCCGGACGCGCCGATGGTCGCCGTCTCGGCCACTTCCTCGCGTCCCGGCCTCGCCGTCGACATGGCCAACGCGGTCACCCGCTCTCTGACCCGCCACGCGGACGACAGCAGTGACAGCACCCACGTGCGGCTCGTGCGGTTCTCCCGGGCGGTGGAGCCGCGCGAGCCGACGTCCGCGTCACCGGCGGTGACCGGTCTGGTGGGGGCGAGCGCCGGCGGTCTGCTGGGCGGCCTGGCCCTGCTGGCGCGGCCCAGGAAGAGCGGCCGGGACGGCGAGAGTGCCCCGACCCCCTCGGTGCCCGGCCCGGCCGCCGCCGCCGATGTGCGCGGACAACGGTGACGACGGCGGGCCCGGCCCAGCACGGCACCGGGGAGCGGCGTTTCACCAGGCCGGTGGATCACCACCAGTCGAAGCGGAGGCAGAGCTTCCCGCCGAGCCACTCCTCCACCCAGCTGCCCAGGTCCAGCGGTGTGCAGTCCGCCGGGGGCGGCGTCGTGCTGGGCGGGGTCGGCTTCGGCGTGAGGGGCGGGGTCGCCTGGTCGCCGCGGCCGTACAGGGCGGACCGGTAGACGTGGGACGACTTCGGGTTGGCTCCGCACTGCCACACACCGTGCGGGCAGTAGTCGGTCAGCGTGTTGTAAAGCGGCCTGTACTCGTCCATCCAGGCGAGCATGCGCCGCATGTACTCGGGATTGTCACCGTTGCGGAAGAGCCCCCATTCCGGGTAGGAAATGGGTTTGCCGTGAGCCTTCGCGAAATCCACGTGGTGCTGCAGCCCGTAGGGCTCTTTCACCTGTTGGTCGAACGACATTCCGTTCGGCTGGTCATAGGAATCCATGCCGATGACGTCGACCGTGTCGTCCCCCGGATAGCATTTCGTCCAGGGAACGGCATCCCGGCCACGGCTCGGCGTGAAATCGAACCGGAACTTCTGGCCCGGCACGGCACGCATGGTGGCGACGATTCTGTTCCAGTACTTTTTCCAGGCCTCCGGGTCGGGCCCACAGCGATGGGTGTACGTGGTGCCATTCATTTCCCAGCCGAGCACGATGACCGTGTCCGGCACCTTCAGCTCGACCAACCGCTCGGCGAGGACACGGAAGTGGTGATCGAACTCCCCGGCCGCGCCGCGCCGCAGCAGCTGCCTGACCTCGCCGTCGGAGACACCCTCCTCGTTGCGCTCCTGCATGGGGACGTTGAGGACCAGCATCCGGTCGGCCTTCTTGTTGCGCCAGTGCGCCCACACGTCCAGGAAGTCGGCAGCACCCTCGATGTCGCGCCAGCGGTGTCCCGGCAGGTAGGTGTGGCCGACGCGGAGCTCGGTGCCGCCCAGCCAGTGGCTGAACAGCGGCATCCGCGCCACGCCACGGGCGTCGGACCTGAGGAAGACACCGAAGGCGGGAATCTCCTCACCGGCCGCCGCGGTGGTGGCCGGGGCGGGTGTCGGGGGCTGGGTGAGGGCCGGAGGCATGAGGGCCGGAGGGGTGACAGCCGGAGGGGTGAGGGCCGGAGGGGTGAGGGCCGGAGGGGTGAGGGCCGAGGGCGTGGCGGCGGGCGCCACCGGGGTCGGCGCCGGAGCCCGGGGCTCGGCGGCCTGCGCCACCCCCACCTCCGCCACGAGGCCGGAGGCCAGGGCGGCCGACGCGGCGACCGCTGCCGCGCCCAAGGTCAGCCGGCGGACCTTGGCCCGCCTGTGCTGTGGGGCCATGCCTGCTCCTTTCTTCGCTCTCGTGCGGAGTGCTGCCGTAATTGGTGTTATTGACGGGCAGTCATATAAGTGAGTCATAGAAAGACCTGGAACGCCAGTGCCGTTGCGGCTTTCGAGTGCCGGGCTCGCCCGAGCGGGTGAGACGGTCGAAGAGAAAGAGAGAATTCGTGTCGCTGCTCGACATCCGCGTCCCCGCTGTTGTACTGCGGATCGACCGGAATCCTTTCCACCACGGAACACTGGGGGCCGTGCGCTCGCTCGGCAGAGCGGGAGTGGAAGTACACGTCGTCGCTGATACCGCGGGAAGTCCCGTCGGAGCGTCACGTTACGTACGTCAAATGCACCCCCCGCCGCCCCCGGGCGCGTCCACGGAGGACATCCTCGCCGTGCTGCGCCGCGTGGCCGACCGGATCGCGCGGCCCGCCGTACTCGTCCCGATGGACGACGCGAGCGCGATCACCGTGGGGCGGACACGGGACGAGCTCGCGTCCTCCTACCTTCTGCCGGAGATGCCCGGCACCCTGGCCGAGCGCGTCGCCGACAAGGCCGAACTGTCCTCCGTGTGCGCGTCCGCCGAGGTCCCGCACCCCCTGACGCTGATCCCGGACAGTGCGGCCGAGGTCGACGAGGCCGTGCGGCGGCTCGGGCTGCCGCTGGTGGCGAAGTGGAGCCGTCCCTGGCTGCTGCCCGCCGGCGGCGGACTGCGCAGCACGGTGCTGGTGCGGTCCGTACAGCAGGCCCGGGAGCTGTTCTCGCGCACCGAGGAAGCGGGCAGCCGTCTGCTGCTGCAGGCGTACCTGCCACCGGGGCAGGACCGGGACTGGTTCTTCCACGGCTACGCCGACCGCTCGGGTGGCGTGCGCGCGGGCGGGCCGGGCCGCAAGCAGCTGGCCTGGCCGCGGGGGGCGGGCCTGACCGCCGTGGGCTGCTGGACCCCCAATCCCCAGGTGCAGGCGCTGGCCGAGCGGCTCACCGGCGAGCTGGGCTACCGGGGCATCTTCGACCTGGACTTCCGCCGCTGCGGCGAGACGGGCCGATACCACCTGCTCGACTTCAACCCGCGCGCCGGCGCCCAGTTCCGGCTCTTCGCGGACAGCACGGGCCTGGACGTCGTACGGGCCCTGCACCTGGATCTGACGGGCCGTCCACTGCCGGCCGGGGCCCCGATGGCCGGGCGGGCGTTCGTGGTGGAGAACTACGCGCCGTTGGCGGCGCTGCGTGCGGCGCCGGGCGGGCGCGAACTGGCCTGGTACGCCGCGGACGACCGCTCCCCCGGACGGGTCATGTGGGCCCAGTGGTGCCGGCACGCGTCCCGCCGGCTGTGGGAGCGGCTGGGCACGACGACGGTGCCGACGCCCCGGCTGATCCCCCGGGCGGCCTCGCCCTCCCTGACCGACAACAAGAAAGCGAGCAGTTGATGGTGTACGACCTTCTGGTGGTGGGCGCAGGCCCGTACGGTCTGTCGATCGCGTCCCACGCCGCGGCCGCCGGGCTGAACCTGCGCGTGTTCGGCCGGCCCATGGCGTCCTGGCGGGACAACATGCCCCGCGGCATGTTCCTGAAGTCGGAACCGTGGGCGTCCAACCTCTCCGACCCGGCCGGGCAGTGGCGTCTGGAGGTCTACTGCGAGCAGCACGGCTTGACGGCACGTCATGCGCAGCCGATCCCGGTCGAGGCGTTCGCGGAGTACGGCCTGTGGTTCGCGCGCAATGCCGTACCGGAGGTGGACGAGCGCACGGTGACCCGCGTGGCGAACGGGCCCGGCGGTTTCACGGCGGTCACCGAGGACGGGGAGGAGGTGCAGGCGCGCACGGTGGCCCTGGCGGTCGGTGTGATGCCGTTCGTCGAGGTACCGCAGGCACTGCGCGGACTGCATCCCGCCCTGGTGACGCACAGCAGCCACCACAGCGACCTCGACCGCTTCCGCGACAAGGACGTCACGGTGATCGGCGGCGGGCAGGCGGCTCTGGAAACGGCGGCCCTGCTCGCCGAACAGGGCACGCGTGTCCGTGTCCTGGC
Organism: Streptomyces sp. NPDC037100; assembly: GCF_055606225.1. Classification (NCBI taxonomy): domain Bacteria; kingdom Bacillati; phylum Actinomycetota; class Actinomycetes; order Kitasatosporales; family Streptomycetaceae; genus Streptomyces; species Streptomyces sp. NPDC037100. The sequence continues at coordinate 754,223 of NZ_JBVJSX010000001.1, forward strand.
GCGGGCGGAACAACTGCGGTGGAACGACGTGCCACCGCCCTGGGAGCGCCCCTGGTACCAGTCGGCCCGCTCCCCCCACAGCGGCCTCGGCCCCGGCTGGCGGAACTGGTTCTACGCCGAGCGCCCGAATCTCTTCCGGCGGCTGCCGGAGCCGACCCGGGCACGCATCGCGACCACGGCGCTGGGGCCGGCGGGCGCGTGGTGGGTGCGGGACCGGGTGGAGGGCGTGGTGGAGCTGCTGCCGGGCCATGAGGTCACCGCGGCCAGTGCGGTGCCGGGCGGGGTACGGCTGGACATGGCGAGCCGTACGGGTGCCCTGCGCAGTCTGGAGACCGAACACGTCATCGCCGCCACGGGGTTCCGGGCGCGTTGCGACCGGCTCGGACTGCTCTCCCCCGAGTTGCGCGGAACGCTGGCGGCCCTGCCGGACGGCTCCCCGTCGGTCGGGCGCAGCTTCGAGTCCTCCTGCCCCGGCCTGTTCCTCGCCGGTCTGGTGACGGCCTCGGGCTTCGGCCCGGCCATGCGCTTCGTGCAGGGCGCGTCCTTCACGGCGTCGACACTCGTCCGCGGAGTACGCCGCCGACTCGGGGCGATGCCGGTGGGCGGCGTCGTCCCCGCTCCGGTGGACGGCAGCCGGAGCGAGTCGCCGTCGCCCGTGCACCGCTGACGGGGCCCCACACGGTGACCCGTGGGCCGCTGACGACGACAGCGTCGTCAGCGGCCCGCTCTCGTGCCGGGAAGGGCGGGTCGGCCAAGCCGTGCGACGCGACGGCCGACACCCCCCGGACCTTGGTCGACGGGGGGTGCGGGTGATGCGGTCCGAGGCGGCCACGGCCTCGCGCCGGGGGAACGGCACGTACCGGGGCCACGCCGGCGGTAGCCGCGCTGCCGGTCCGGCCCGTGCGGCGCCCGGTCGCCGGATCGGCTGGGATGTGCCATCGATGACGGCAGGCGCCGGTCTTCCGGCGTGCGGGTGCGGGTGCGGATGCCGGAGAGGTATCCGCACCCGGCCACCCAGGGAACGGCTAGCGGGACGAGGTGGTGCGCCCGCGGCGGTACATCATCACTCCGCCCGCGATCAGGACGGCACTGGCGGCCGATGCCGCGGCCAGGGCCTCGCTGCCGGTCTCGGCCAGCTGCGGCAGGGTGCCGGGCTCCTCCTGCTCCTCCGCTTCCTCGGTGACGGACGAGTCCTCGCTGTCCGGAGGCGTGGAACGCGGCGTCTCGCTGTCCGGCGGGACGGAACCGTCCTTGGCCGGGGGCTTCGGCTCCTCTTCCGTCGACGGCTTGTCGTCGTCGCCGTAGCCGCCGCCGTAGGAGCTGTTCTCACAGTCGTTCTCGAGCGCGTCGTTGAACAGAGCGCCCCCGTCGACGCTGTTGCCGCAGGCGTTCACGGGCACCTCGATCGGCACCTGCACGTTGTTCCCGGACCCCACGCCGGGAGAACCCTTCACCACCGCCGACGCGTCCGAGCCCGCCTCGTGGCCCGACGACTTGTGCGAGATGTTCCTGCAGGAGTTGCCGAACGCGGTGTTCAGCGCCGCGAGCACGTTGACGGTGTTGCCGCACACGTTGACCGGCACGTCCACCGGCACCTGCACGCTGTTCCCGGACAGCACACCAGGGGAATCCTTCGCCACTCCCGACGCGTCGGAGTCAGCGAGGGCGGGGCTGCCGTACAGGGACAGAATCCCCGTGGCGGCGGCCGCCGCGAAAGCTCCCTTGCTCAGGGTCTGTCGCATTGCAGTTGTCCTCCTGCTTGAAGAATTGGGGCGGCCGGCCTCGGAGCGGAGATCCACATCCAGGGCCGACGATGCGGCGGCATGAACAGGTCGCAGTGCTGAACAGGAATCAGGCGTGTGGAATGCTGTCCCGCTGCACAGGGGCTGCGGAGGCAGCGTTACTCGCCGTTGCCCTGCGCGACGGCCGGTCCGCCGGCGAGTGCCGGGACAGCGGCCGTCACCGGCACATCAATGGCGGAAGCGGCGGCCGCCGCAGCGATCATTGCCTCCTTGAGCACTGCGCGTTCCTTTCTCGTGGCGCCGCATGGCTCTACTGCCTCATCAACCCGGTGCAGAAGAATTGGTTCCGCAGGTTCACCCGGTTGGCCCGCGTCCCCGTCCCGGAAGTCCGGGAGGTGTTCAGTCCCGCTGCCGTTCCGCCTGTTCGATGGCCCGGGCGAGTGCGCGCACTGCCCCGTCCTCCGTGCGGTCGGACAACACGCGGGCACGGTGCGCGAGTTCGGTGAAGCCGGCCGGAGCTCCCGGGAGACGGTCGTGGCGGTCGTGGCGGTCGTGGCGGGAGCGGAGGGCGTCGGCGAAGTAGGCCGCCACCGCGGTGACCTGGAAACGGCTGGGGGCGGCCCGCAAGGAGCCGTGGAGGGCGTCGGTCTCCAGGTCACCGGTCTCCTCGTACGGGTCGCGGGTCTCCGGGTCGAGCCAGCGCACGGTGGCGGTGGCGAGGTGGCCCTCGGCGCCGGGCTCGGTGCGCACGGCGTACAGGGCGGTGACGGTGTGGCCGGGGCCGACCTCGCCGCCGTCGACGCGGTCGTCGCGGAAGTCCTCGTCGGCGACGCGCCGGTTGTCGTAGCCGACCAGGTGGAACTCCTCGACCGTCTCCGGGTCGAAGGCGACCTGGGCCTTGGCGTCGCGGGCGGTGAGGTCGACGTTGCGCGGGAGCTGCTCGGAGAAGACCTTGCGGGCCTCGTCGGAGTCGGACACGTAGACGGTGTGGCCGTCGCCCTTGTCGGCGAGGCGTTCCATCAGGGCGTCGCCGTAGTCGCTGCCGACGCCGACGCCGAAGAGGGTGATGCCGTGCTCGCGGCGTTCACCGGCGATGCGCTCCAGGATGGTGTCCGCGTCGGTGTCGCCGGTGTTGGCGAGCGCGTCGGAGATGAGGACGACCCGGTTGGTGGCGCCCTCGCGCAGGCCCTCGGCGGCCGTCTCGTAGCCGGTCTCGACGCCCGCGCCGAGGTTGGTGGAGTCCTGGATGTCCAGGTCGGAGACGGCGTCCTGGATCTCGTCGCGGTTGCCGTCGAGGCGGGTCATGGGCAGGACGGTCTCGGCCTCGTCGCTGAAGGTGACGAGCGCGACCGAGTCGTCGTCGCGCAGCCGGTCCGTCATCACCGAGAGGGACTCCTTGGCGAGGTCCAGGCGGCCCGGTTCGTCCATGGAGCCCGAGACGTCGATGACGAAGGTGAGGGCGGCGGGCGGGCGTTCACCGGAGCGTTCCGTCGTGCGGGTGGCGAGGCCTACGCGGACCAGGGACCAGTCCTTCTCGTCGGTACGGGCGCCGTCGACGGTGACCGAGAAGCCGTTGCCGTCGGGGCGGTCGTAGTCCTGGCGGAAGCTGTTGACGAACTCCTCGGGGCGGACGGTCGACGGGTCGGGCAGCCGCCCGTCGGCGAGGGCCCGGCGGGCGTAGTCGTAGGAGGCGGTGTCGACGTCCAGGGCGAAGGTGGAGAGGTGGTCGGGGTCTTCCCGGCGTTCCTCGCGCTCGTCCGCGTCCCGGCTCGCGGCGGGTGCGGGCTCTTGTGCTCCGTAGTCGGGGCGGTCGGCGGCCTTGCTGTCCTCCCCGGTGTCGGCGCCCCCGCTGCACGCGGTGAGCAGCAGGCCGCTCGCGGCCGTGAGGGCGAGCAGCGCCTTTCGTGTCCGGAACCGCTCCATCGTCCGTACCCCCTGCATCCGTTGACGTCGGCTTCTTGCGACCGTGAGGGTGCAGGGGGCCGGAACGTGCGGTACGCCCTGCATCCGTCGGCGTCGGCTTCTTGCGACTGTGACGGTGCAGGGGGCCGGAACGTGCGGTACGCCCTGCATCCGTCGGCGTCGGCTTCTTGCGACTGTGACGGTGCAGGGGGCCGGAACGTGCGGTACGGGGCGTTGCGGAAGCGTCTCGAAGCGGCCACGGGGGCGGCGCTTCGAGACCGGTGGGTGATCCTCCGTTGACCTGTCCGTAGGCCTAGGAGACGACGTCCTTGCGGGCGAAACCGCGGAAGGCCAGGGCGAACAGGACGAGTGCGTAGGTCACGGAGATCGACGTGCCCTGGATCATGTCCGACCACTCCAGCTGGGGCCGGACGGCGTCGAGCCAGGCGTACTGCCAGTGCGCGGGCAGGAAGTGGCGCCAGTCGCCGAGGGCCGTCACCTCGTCGAGGACGCTGCCGATGATGGTGAGGAACACCGCGCCGCCGACCGCGCCGAGCGGAGCGTCCGTCCGGGTCGACAGCCAGAACGCGAGGGCGGCGGTGACCAGTTGGGACACCATGATGTACGCGACGACGATCAGGATGCGCTGGGCCGCCGTGCCGGTGGACAGGGCGCCGCCGGTGGGGAGTTCGAGCGGGCCCCAGCCGTAGGCGGCCGTCCCCACGAGGAGGGCGACGACCGGGAGCAGGACCATCGCAGCCAGGCTCAGGGTGAGTCCGACGGCGAGCTTGGACCACAGCAGCCGGGCCCGGGGCACGGGGGCGGCGAGCAGATAGCGCAGGGACGACCAGCTCGCCTCGGAGGCGATCGTGTCGCCGCAGAACAGGGCGACGGGGATGACGAGCAGGAAGCCCGCGGCGGAGAAGAGGTTGACGGCGGCGAAGTTGGCCCCGGAGGCGGTCGCCGTGTCCATGAGGTTGACGCGGTTGTTGTTGCCGCCCGGGTCACCGCCGACCTGGAAGGCGATCAGCAGGATGATCGGCAGGGCGAACAGGACGCCGCCCATGACCATGGTGCGGCGCCGCTTCAGCTGCCGGGCCAGCTCGACGCGGAAGGGCAGGGTGCGGCCCGCGCGGTAGCCGTCGGCGACCTCGACGGGCGGCTCGGCGAGCGTGCTCATGCTTCGGCTCCGATCAGGGTGAGGAAGGCGTCCTCCAGGCGGCGGTGGGGGCCCACCGAGCGCACCGCCACGTCCAGGCGTACGAGGTCGGCGACCAGACGCTGCGGGGTGCCGTCGGCGTCGAGCTGGACCAGGAGGCCCTCGTCGGCGCGCACGGCCGAGGCGACGCCGGGAAGGGCGCCGACCTTCTCCACGACGGGCTCGTCCACGGGCGTGGCCGTGCCGACCAGGAGGGTGTCGCCCGAGCCGACGATGTCCTCGACGGGGCCCGCCTGGACGAGCTGCCCGTGGTCCATCACCACGAGGTGGGTGCAGGTCTGCTCGACCTCCGCGAGGAGGTGGCTGGAGACGATGACCGTGCGGCCGGCGGCGGCGTAGCGGATCATCACCTCGCGCATCTCGCGGATCTGGGGCGGGTCCAGGCCGTTGGTCGGTTCGTCGAGGATGAGCAGGTCCGGCAGGCCGAGCATGGCCTGGGCGATGGCGAGGCGCTGGCGCATGCCCTGGGAGTAGGTGCGTACTGCGCGGGCGAGGGCGTCGCCGAGGCCCGCGATCTCCAGGGCCTCCTCCAGGTGCGCGTCCTCGCGCGGGCGGCCCGTCGCGCGCCAGTACAGCTCCAGGTTCTCGCGGCCGGACAGGTGGGGCAGGAAGCCGGCGCCCTCGACGAAGGCGCCCACCCGGGAGAGGACCGGGGCACCCGGGCTGATGGCGTGGCCGAAGACGCGGATCTCGCCGCCGTCGGGCTTGATCAGGCCCATCAGCATGCGCAGGGTGGTCGTCTTGCCCGCCCCGTTGGGGCCGAGCAGCCCGAGGACCTGGCCCTGCTCCACACGGAAGGAGAGGTCCTTGACCGCGTACCGGTCGGTGGACTTCGCGTACCGCTTGGTGAGGTCCGTGATCTGGAGGGGGACTTCGGCCAGGGCCGGGTCCGGCGGGGCGGGTGCGGCCGTGCGGCGGCGGCCCGTGATGATCAGCGCGAACGCGATGCCGGCGCCGGCCAGCGGCAGCCACCACACCCAGGCGGGCAGCCCGTCCTGGGTGTCGCGCTGCCCGAGGGCCGAGGGGACCTTCAGGTCGCCCTCGAGGGAGACGGTGTACGTCGCCGGGGCCGTCGGGGAGGCGTAACCGAGGTCGGTGGAGGCGAGGACCAGGCGGAGCCGGTGGCCGTCGTCGATCTCGTGGTCGATCGCCGGGAGCGTGACGGTGACGTCCTTGCCGGCCTTGGCGCCCTCGACCCTGAGGGGGGTGACGAGTTGCGAGGGCAGCACCTGCTGCGTGCGGCCGCCCGGGCTGACGTCGTAGAGCTTCGCGAAGAGCACGGCGTCGTCGCTGGTGGACTTCACGTGGACGGTGGCGGTGGGCGAGCCGGTGATCTGGAGGTCCTCGCGCATCGGCGCGGACTCGAACGCGGCGAACTGGCCGGGGAAGTCGAGGGAGACGCCGATGCCGAGGGTGGAGAGCTGGCTGAGGCCGCCGGCGGCGCCGAGGCCCGGCAGGGCGGAGACGCCGGGCGGGCTGGCGCCGGGCGGGTTGTCGAAGCTCTGCTCGCGGCCGGCCAGGGAGACGGAACGCTGCTTGCTCTCCAGGCCGGGGTAGCGGTCCGAGGTCACTCCGGTCAGGCGGGATTCGCCGTCGCCGGAGCCCGTGCCGAGGGTGCGGGTGACGCGGAAGGCGGGGCCGGTGTCGGCGCCCTTGTCGTCCTTGAGGTAGCGGTCGAACCAGGATGTCACCCGGCCTTCGATCCGGCCGGTCTCCATGTCGCCGCCGTCGTGGCCGCCGGCGATCCAGTCGACGTCGACGGGGGCGCCGTTGGCTCGGATCGCCTTCGCGGCCTGGTCGGCGTGGCCGAGCGGGAAGAGGGAGTCGGACTGGCCCTGCGTCAGCAGCGTCGGCACCTTGATGTTCTTGCCGACCGCGGACGGCGAACGCTCCTCCAGCAGCTCGCGCGCCTCGGCGTCGGGCCTGCCCGACTCGGCGACCCGCTCGTACATCCGGCACAGCTCGGGCTCGAACTTCAGGCAGCCGCCGCCGGAGTTGACGAAGATGCCGGCCCAGAGCTTCTTGAAGACGCCCTTCGGGAAGAGGGCGTCGGCGAGGTTCCAGTACGTGATCGCCGGGGCGATGGCGTCGACGCGGTCGTCACGGCCCGCGGCGAGCAGGGCGATCGCGCCGCCGTAGGAGGCGCCCGCCATGCCGACGCGGGGGTCGCCCTTCTTGTCGAGCTCGACCTGGGGCTGCTTCGCCAGCCAGTCGATGAGCTTCGAGACGTCGGCGACCTCGCCCTCGGGGTCGTTCAGGCCGATCTTCCCGTTGGACTTGCCGAAGCCGCGGGCCGACCAGGTCAGGACCGCGTAGCCGTCCCGGGCGAGGTCCTCGGCCTGCTGCCGTGCGTCGTTCTTGCTGCCGCCGAAGCCGTGCCCGATCAGGACGGCGGGGCGGCGGCGGTCTGCCCCGGAGGTGAAGAACGAGGTGTCGATGCGGACGCCGTCACCGGTGGCCAGGAACCGGTCCTCGCGGTGGACCGGGGGCGTCTCGTCGTTCGCGACGGCCGTCCACGTGCCCGCGCCCGCGAGGACGACGACGGCGGCCCCGGCGGCGAGCAGCCTCCGGGGCCTCCGCAGCAGCCCGTGGAGTCCGGGCAGTCGAAGATCCATGCGTCAACGGTACGGGGTGAAGCTGTCGGACAGTTGTCGACCGTGGGTCGAACCGGCACCCCTCCCAGAGGAGTACGGGGCTCCTCGGCATACCGCGTCCGCGGTACGCCGACCAGGGGCACTCGCCGCACTCGGCATTCCTTTGTTCTTGGATCGGTGAGCAGAGCACCGACCCGACACCCGTTTTACATGCGAACAAATCCCGAGGGGAGAGCAAAGCACAATCGGAACCTCAAATTCCGCGAAAGTATTTGTAATGTGATGCCCATCACATGGGTAAAGCATTGATCAAGCCGAGTCGACCCTTCGTATACTGTCCGGGTGGACGATCACTGTCCGATGAATGACTCCACGGACAAACCGACCCTTCCACCTCCCGCCCGAAAGGCGCTATCGAAGGGCCGTCCGCACTGTTCGCGTGACCGAACGGCTAGGGGGAAGCATGCTTCAGGCCAAGACTCGCACGATTAGTCCGTACCAGCTCAGTCTCTGATCAGTAGCTCCGCCTGACGCGCGCCTCAGAGGATCTTCACTCCACCGAATTCCTCTTTCTTGACGGCGTGGCGGGCGTGCCGGCCTGGTCGAATGACCGCGGACACATGATGCTGGCATCGACGCCGAGAGAAGAACCGGCGTTTTTGACATGCGCGCCCGTGGGACTGCTGCACGGCCAGGCGAGCAGCGCAATTCTCACGCCCTCAGGCGGAGCTCCGACGCCCCACCGTCGGAGGAAAACATGAGGTTTGACAGGTGACATTGAATAGTTCCTTGAGAGAGCCCCACCTCAGATTAGGGAACGATCACTTGAGAATATTGCAACTCGTCTCCCAGGGCTGCACCATGACGCAGGTCGCCAGACGAATGGAGATGAGCGACCGCACACTACGTCGTAAACTCCGGTCGATCTGCGACTGCGTCGACGTGGAAACCCCGATAGAAGCAGTGGTGTGGGCCGTGCGTCGAAGAATCATCTGACCCGGGAGCGCACGGCAGGCAGGCCGATGCGGCGGCGGATGACGGTTAGCGGAGGAAACCGTCACCCGCCGCCCTTCTTTCCGCCCCGCCGCGACCCCGCTTCACCGCGGCCCGGCGCCGTGACCTGTCACGTCGCCGGGCGGCCTTGCGAACCGCCGCACCTGGGCCCCGCCGGCCGTGGCCGATGCCGGTCAATTCGTTGTCCGGCGGCAGCGCCCCGCGATAGAAAGCCCATGTGGCAGGAGAAAAGATTACATATCCGCAGGGTCGGTCTTCCGCGTCGGCTGTTGACAGCCCCGTGGATCCAGCGGTCGAACAGCTGCTGAACCGGCTCGGGTTGGGATCGTTGAAGGCCTCGGAGCTCTACTCCTATCCCGGTCGGAACGACAACTGGTCAGGTATCACGGACACCGGAAACTCGGTATTCGTGAAAAGACTCAAAGGGAACCCCAAGGAATCCCTGAAACGGTACCGGAGAATCCTGCTCTTCGAGCGTCTCGCACGGGACGGCGAACACCCCTTCCCCCGCCCCGAGTTTCTCGGGGGCGACGAGGAGCAGCGGCTGCTGGTGTTCCGGATGCTCGACGGCATCAGGTCCGGCAGCGAGCTCGCCGCGGACCAGGAGTTCACCGAGTCCATGTCCGCCGAAGCCGGACGGACGCTGGCGGCGCTGCACCGGCTCCCGTACACGGCCGGGGACTTCCCGGAAGCGGATCCCCATCCGTACCCACCGGTCGAGGACCTGCGGTCGCTTCCGCTGGAGAGCTACGTCAACGCCACCGGTGCCTTCGTCGAGGCGTGGGGGATGCTCCAGCGCGACGCCCCGCTGGTCGAGGAGCTGGAGCGGCTGCGAGCGACCGAGGCCGGGGCCCCACGCGTGCCCGTCCACGGAGACCTGCGGCTGGATCAGTTCCTGATCACCGACACGGCGTTCTACGTCAACGACTGGGAGGAGTTCCGGCTCGGCGATCCGGCACGCGACGTCGGATCGTACGTCGGCGAGTGGCTGCACCGTGCGGTGCTGCGCATTCCCGCCCAGGAGACGGACGACGCCTTCTCGGCCGTGCTCACCCACGAGGAGGTCGTGGCGCGGGGCAGTGAGGAGCTGACCCGGGTGCTTCCGCTGATCTCCGCCTTCCACCGGGGCTACCGCGAGGGCGGCGGCCCGGACGACGACGGGTTCGTGGTGCGCGCCACGTCCTACGCCGGATGGCACCTGATCGACCGTCTGATCGCCTCGACCAGGGAGAGCGGCCGGCTGTCGGCCATCGTCCGGGCGGCGGCGGGCATCGGCAGGACCGCACTACTGGATCCGGGGAGCTTCGTCTCCACGGTCGGACTCGGGGAGGCAGCATGAGCACGGGCATCCAGGAGGCCGCCACGGCCGTCCGCCGGCCGGGACGGGCCGACGCGCAGGGGGGAGCGGTACCGGAGCTCGCGGCCGGGCTCCGCCGGGCGCTGGAGGACGTACGGATCACACCGGACGGCAGGACGGCATGGGTGCGCGATGACGAGGTGACCGCCGAGTCCGCGTCGGCGATGCGCTTCCTGCTGGCCCGCACGTTGTACGAAGTGCTGCACACCGGGCGGGGTGTCAAGGACCGCGAGGCGCCCAGGACCTTGCGCGCGCCGGACTTCGAGGCACGGCTGGCAGAGGCGACTCCGCACCGCGAGACGGTCGCAGCGGGAATCCTCACCGGGCAGCGCACGGCTGCCGGCCGGCAGGTCGTGCAGATCGACGGCCTGCGCGTGAACGTACCGGACTCGGTCACGCTGCGGGACAGCGGGCGCACGGCGGGCGATCCCGCACGCCCGGTGGTGCGGATGAACCTCCCGTCGGCCCGCCCGCTCGTCTCTCCCGGGTTCTTCCTCGTGGACAGCGGCGCGGGCCGCACCACCGGCGGCGGCGCTCTGCTGCGGCTGTATCTGAGGGTGGCCGACCCCGACGCGGCGCCCGAGCTGTGGCATGCCGTGCTGAGCGCTCTGGAGGACCGCTCGGCGACCTACCGGGCGAAGATCATCTCCAATCCGGCGAGTCTGCCGCGCAACGACGGCATGGTCGTCTACCTGGGTTCGGGTTCCTGGGACGCCGTCGACACGGTGGTCGAAAGCGCCCTGGCCACCGCCCTGCCGGAGGGGCCCGCCCCCGCTTTCGCCCATGTGCTGGCGCCGGGTGTGACGGCTGCGTGGGAGCCGAAGGACGAGCGGACGGGCATGCGTGCCCTGAGCTTCGGCGAGCACCGGGCGCATGTGGTCGCGCGGGCCTTCGTGGACGCGGCGGAACAAAACCGTGAGCGTCCGACGGCCGCCGAACTGGCCTCCGCGTGTGTCGCGGCGAACGTGGACCCCGCCGACCCCGCCCGCAATCTCGACTCGGACGACTGGCCGTGGAAGACGGCCCTCCGGTCCACGATCTGAGCCGTCCGCCGTGCCTGTGACGGCCGGCCGGATGTCACCGCACACTGCAGGAGGTCCCTCACCATGGCCAGAGCCCCCCGCCCGGACGGCACGGACGAACTACGTGTCTTCGCACAGCTCCTGAAGGGCCGTAAGGCGACCGTCGCCGCCGCGGTGGTGCTGAGCCTGCTCTCCGCCGCCGCCACCCTCGTCCTCCCCCTCCAGGTGCGCGACCTGGTGATGGCCCTGGCCGAGGACGAACGTCCCGTCGGTCCGCTGCTGACGATGGCGGGCCTCGCGGTGGGCGCCGGGCTCGCGTCGGCGGGGTCCTCCTACCTGCTCGCCCGTGCAGGTGAGGGCCTGGTCTCCGAGGCACGGTTCCGCATCGCCTCGCACATTCTGACCCTGCCGCTGCGACGGGTTCGGCGGGAAGGGGCCGGCAACCTGGTCGCCCGGGCCAACTCCGACAGCACCCAGCTGCGTTCCGTCGTGGACGTCGGCGTGGCGCAGATCCCGTCCTCGCTGTTCCTGGCCGTCGGCACCCTGATCGCCATGGGCCTGCTGGACGGCGTCCTGCTGCTCGTCGTGCTCGCCACGTTCACGATCGCCGGCGTCGGCATCTTCCTGTGCGTACGGTCGATCCGCAGCGGTGTCGAACGCCAGCAGAACGCCGTCGGCACCATGTCCCAGCACATGACCGCGGCCGTGCTGTCACTGCCCACGGTCAAGGCGTTCCTCGCCGAACGCCAGGTGGCGGCCACGCTGGGCCACAGCATCGAGGACGCCCGCAAGGCCGCTGTGTCGGTCGCCCGGGTGACGGCCCTGGTCGGACCCACGATGCAACTCGGCCAACAGCTGTCGATCGTCGCGGTGATGGTCACCAGCGGCGCCCGGCTCGCCTCCGGCGACCTCCACATCGGCGAGTTCGCCGCCTTCATCGTCTACCTGCTGCAACTCGTGGCGCCGCTCACCCTGCTGGTCTCGGGGGTCGCCAGAATGCAGAGTGGCCTCGCGGCCCGCGCCCGCCTGAACAGCGTGCTCACGATCGCCCCGGAGAACCCCGGGGGCCTCTCCCCCATCCAGCCGTCACCGACCGCGTCCGCGGTGGAGTTCGAGTCGGTCACCTACCGGGACGGCGGGCGCACCATCATCCACGAGGCGACGTTCGCGGCCCCCGCGCGCGGGCTCACCGCCATCGTCGGGCCGTCGGGGGCGGGAAAGACGACGCTGCTCGGCCTCACCGAACGCTTTCTCCTGCCGGAGTCCGGCCGGATCGCCGTCTGCGGACTGCCTGTCGAGCAGTGGCCCCTGCACCAGTTGCGCGGCGCGATCAGCTACGTCGACCAGAGCTTCACCCTCGTGGAAGGCACGGTACGGCAGAACCTCCTGCTCGGACGGGACGACGAGACGGGTGCCCTGCCGGACAGGGAGCTGTGGCGGGCGCTGGAGGCAGTGGCGCTGCGCGACGCCGTGGAAGCGCTGCCGGACGGCCTGGACACCGAGCTGGGACGGGCCGAGGACCTGTCCGGCGGTCAGCGGCAGCGGCTTGCGGCCGCCCGCGTCCTGCTGCGGGACTCGGCGATCGTCCTGTTCGACGAACCGACGTCGCAACTCGACAGCGAGAACGAGGAACGGCTGCGGACGCTGATGCGCACCCTCGCCGAGGAGCGCGCGGTACTCGTGATCGCGCACCGCATCTCCACGGTGCAGGACGCCGATCTGATCGTGGTCGTGGACGAGGGACGCATCGTCGACCGGGGCACCCACGAGGAGCTGCTGACGCGCTCCGCGCTGTACCAGGAGCTGGTGCACGGACAGTCGCTGCGCGGCGGTGTGCGGCAGCCGGCCGGCGGCGAGCCGGCGCCGGCCACACCGGCGGTCGGGGCGGGGGTCCGGTGAGCAGCGCGGCGACCGCGGCCGAGCCGGTGGGGGCGCGGCGCCTGCTGGTGATCGGGACGGGTTCGGTCACCGCCGCGCATCTGCCCTTCTGGGCGAGCTGGCTGAAGATCGGGCACCCCGCGACGGAGGTGCGGTACGTGCTGACCGGGGCGGCCGGCAGGTTCGTCACCCGGGAGTCGCTGGCCGCCATCGGCGGCTGTGAAGTGCAGACGGACCGGTGGCCCGACGAGCCGGAGCCGAGGGCGCGGCATGTGGACCTCGCACAGTGGCCCGACACGGTCGTCGTCTTCCCGGCGACGCTGAACTACCTGGCCAGGCTTGCTCTGGGGCTGGGCGACTCGCCCTCGCTCCTCGCGCTGCAGTGCACGCGGGCGGCGATCGCGCTGGCGCCCGCGCTGCCGCCCGGTGGCGCGGAGAGCGCGGCGTACGCGGAGCACTCCGCCAAGCTCGGCGCGCGGCGCAACGTGGCCGTCGTGACGCCCCACCCCGGCCGCAGCACGACCAGCGGGAAACGCGAGGCGTGGGCGCCCGCGCCCTTTCCCGACGTGCTGTCCGCGGCCGACCGGCTGCGGGCGGCGCTGGAGGAACCGGCCCTCGGCGGCCCCGACGGACACGAGCCGGAAACCGTATCCACCTGACACCGCACGGAGGCAGCACGATGACCACCGAGACACACCGGCCGACCGACGCCGAGGCGACTTCCGGCGGGAGTGCCGCACCGGGTGGGAACAGCAGCGCGTACGGCGAGTCGCTGGCCGACGTCTACGACTCGCTCTATCCCGCCACCGGCCCCGCCATCGACTCGATGGTCGGCTTCCTCCAGGAGCTGCGCCCCGCCCCGGCCTCCCTGCTCGAACTCGGGGTCGGCACCGGCCGGCTGGCCATTCCGCTGGCCCGGAACGGCTATCGCGTCCACGGAGTGGACGCATCCCCCGCGATGCTGGCGAAACTCCACGAGAACGACTCCACCGGCCGTGTCACCACCGCGGTGGGCGACTTCAGCGCGCTGGTCGTCGAGGAGCGTTACGACCTGGTGCTCACCGCGCTCAACACCTTCTTCATGCTGCCCACCCAGGAGCAGCAGATCAGTTGCCTGCGCGGCATCCACGACGCGCTCGCGGACGACGGTGTCGCCGTCTTCGAGACCTACAACCCGCAGGTGTACCACCGGCTCACCGAGGCGACGACCCGGGTCGGTCATCTGGCACCGGACGCGCTGCTGCTCGACACGATCCAGGTGAACCAGTCGCTCCAGTCCGTCCTGGTCGTCCACACGATCATGAGCGCCGGCGGGCTGCGGAAGGTGCCCGAGGTCAGCCGGTACGCCTGGCCCGCGGAGTTCGACGTGATGGCCCGGCTCGCGGGACTGCGCGTGACGGACCGCTGGGCGGACTGGGACCGCAGCCCGGTCACGGGTCGGTCGGAGAAGCACGTCTACGTGGTAGAGCGGCAGAACGTATGACTACCTTGACGGAGTGATGTGTTAACGCGATACTGTTAACGCAACACTTCATCGAGATAGTGCATCACTCTGTACTTCGCTCTGGAGGTACGACATGACTGCGCCTGTGCTGGAGGTCGACGGCCTGCGCAAGAGGTACGGCAGACGTCAGGCAGTCGCGGACATGACCTTCGGCATCCGTGCCGGTGAGCTGTTCGGCTTCGTGGGGAGCAACGGGGCGGGCAAGACCACCACGATGCGGATCATCCTCGGCGTCCTCACACCCGACGAGGGGGAGGTCCGCTGGCGCGGCCGCCCGGTCGATTTCGCCGCCCGCAGGCAGTTCGGTTACATGCCCGAGGAGCGCGGCCTGTATCCACGGATGAAGGTCGCCGAACACCTGCGGTACCTGGGCGAGTTGCACGGCATGTCGTCGGCTGCCGCGCGGACGGCGGCCGACCGGTGGGTCGAGCGGCTGGACCTCTCCCGGTACGCCTCCGAGGAGGTCCAGAACCTCAGCCTCGGCAACCAGCAGCGGGTCCAGCTGGCCGCGGCGCTGGTCCACGATCCTCAGGTGCTGGTGCTCGACGAGCCGTTCTCGGGCCTGGATCCGGTGGCGGTGGACGTCATGCACGACGTGCTCGTCGAACGGGCCGCCGACAGGGTGCCCGTCATGTTTTCCAGCCACCAACTGTCGCTCGTCGAGCGCGTCTGCGACCGGGTCGGCATCGTCTCGGGCGGGCGCCTCATCGCCTGCGGCACGATCGAGGAGCTGAGCGAGAACGCCGACCGCCGACTGCTGGTCGACGCCCCGGAGGCGGGCGAGAACTGGGCCGCGGGGCTGCGGGGTGTGTCGGTCGTGAGCCGCGAGGGCTCTCGTACGCGGCTTCGCCTGGCGAAGGGCGCGGACGACCAGCGGGTCCTGCACGCGGCGCTGGCCACCGGGCCGGTCTTCACCTTCGTGTCCGAACGCCCCCCGCTGTCGGATCTGTACCGCGACCTGGTCGCCGGAACCGGCGCACACGGGGAGGACACCGGGCGGACGCCGGACACGGAGACCACGGCAGGCGTCGCGACGACAGTGAACGACACCGACGGGGACGAGACATGAACACTGTGACACCAGCGCCGGGCGACACGCGCGGCCCGGACGTCCCGGACCAGGAGTGCGCCTCCGACCCGGGCGGGGGCCCCTCCGGCCCCCGGGACGGCACCGGCGCGCTGTCGGCCCGCCGGGCGGTCGGCCTGGTCGCCCGGCGGGAGATCAACAGCCGGATGCGGACCAGGTCCTTCGTCCTGAGCACCCTGGGGCTCCTGCTCGGCCTCGGCGTCTACGCCCTCGTGATCCTCCTCGCCAAGGACGGCCCGGCCGAGGTGGGCGTCGAGCGGGAGGTCGCGGCGATGCGCCCGGCGCTCGCCGCTGTCGCCGAAAAGGCGGGGGGCGACTTCGAGTTCGTCACCGTCGACGGCGACCGTACGGACCGGATGCTGCGCGACGGAGACCTCTCCGCCGTGCTCGGCGGCACCGACGGGCGGCTCACGCTCTCCGTGGAACGTGAGGCGGACGAGGACCTGCTCGGCGTCGTGCGCGCCACGATCGCCGAGGAGCGCACCACCCGGGAGCTCGAACGCGCCGGCGTGGACCCTGTGGAGTTCAGGGAGCGCGTGGCATCGGCCACGGTAAGGGTCCACGCACTCGAGCCGTCGGAGAACAGCGCGGCCGAGCAGTTCGCGCTGATCATCTCCTCCACCGGGCTGCTGTACTTCTTCTTCGTCTTCTACGGGATCACCCTGGCGCAGGGCGTGGTGGAGGAGAAGAGCAGCCGCGTGGTGGAGTTGCTCCTCTCCACCATCCGCCCCTGGCAGCTCCTCGCCGGAAAGCTCATCGGTGTCGCGGTCGCCGGCCTGACCCAGCTGCTTCTGCTCGGCGGAGCCGCGGTGGCGCTCGCGCAGGGCACCGGCGCCCTCACCCTGCCGAACGCGGTGGGCGGGTCGCTGGTCACGATGGGCGTCTGGTTCCTGCTGGGCTTCTTCCTCTTCGCCGCCCTGCTGGCCGCAGCCGCCGCGCGGGTCTCACGGCAGGAGGACCTGCAAGGGGTGGTGCAGCCGGTGATGCTGCTCATCACCATGCCGTTCGTGCTGGGCATCGCCCTGCTGAGCAAGGACGCGCACGACCCGTTGATCGAATGGCTGTCGCTCGTACCGCCGCTCAGCCCGATCCTGATGCCGGCCCGCATGCTGCTGGGCACCGCCCCCGCCTGGCAGATCGCTCTCTCCCTGGTGCTGGCGGTCGCCGCGCTGGTGGGGATGACCCGTGTCGCCGGGCGGATGTACGCGGGCAGCGTGCTGCGCAGCGGCTCCCGGGTGCCGCTCGCCGAAGCCCTGCGGCTGCGTTAGTTCCCGCCGTACCCGACCGACCCCCTCCTGTCCCTCAGCCCCTGCTGTCCCCACCCCTCCTGACCCCACCCCCTGCTGTCCCCGGCCGACCCCCTGCCGAAAAACCTCGAAGGAGCACCTCATGAGCATGGCCCTCTGGATCGCCGTCGGTATCGCCGTTGTCGTCGCCGTCGTCGCGGGAATCAAGAAGAGCCGGGGCTGACCCGCCCGATCGGCTCACCCCGAGGGGCTGTGCTTCCGAGTGGTCACTCGGAAGCACAGCCCCTCGGGCCGTCAGAAGCTCAGTTCGCCGGTGGTGCCCCTGCGCAGGGGCGCCACCGCCGTCTCGTCGGCGACGACGACCCCGGTGAAACCGGCGGGCCGGAAGAACCGGCGGGCCGCCTCGCCGACCTGGTCGCGGGACACGCCGTCCAGCATTGGCCCCCAGTGGTGCAACCAGTCGGCACCGACCCCGACATGCAGCAGGTTCGCCAGCCCGGACGCCAAGGCTCCCGGTGACGACATCGCCGTCGCGGTGGAACCGACCGCGTAACTCCTGGCGGCATCGATCTCCCGCGCCGAGGGCGGATCGGCGGCCATGCGCTCCAGCTCTTCCCTGATCACCGCGAGAGCCGCGACGGTGTGCTCGGCAGCGGTGTCGGCCTCGACCATCAGCGTCGATGCCCCCGGCACCGACTCCACACCCGAACCGAGCTGGTAGGCGTACCCCTTGTCCTCGCGCAGGCGCGTGACCAGCCGCGAGGCGAAGGACCCGCCGAAGACCAACTGGGCCAGGTGCAGGGCCGGGTAGCCCGGGTCCGTTCGCGGCAGGGCGGGGGCGGCCAGCCGTATCACGCTCTGGACGGCCCCGGGCCGGTCCACCTGCCGCAGGGGCCCGCCCGGGAACCAGGGCGGCACCTCGGGTACGTCGCCTTCGGGCCCGGGCTCCCACGCCTCGAACAGCTCGGTGACCGAGGCCAGGGTTTCCTCCGGCTCCAGGTCTCCGACCAGCACGAGCACCGCGCTCCTGGCGCCCAGATGCCGCGCGTGCAGTCGAGCCAGGTCCTCCCGCGTGCAGGCGGCGGCCTGTTCGGGCGTCGGCTGCCAGCGGGCGGCTCGCTCCTCGCCGTACCTCCGCCGCAGCAGTGCGTGCTGTGCGAGCGCCGCCGGCTGGTGGGTGGCCAACCGTATGCGGCGTGCCAGCCGTTCGCGTTCGTGGGCGACGGCTTCCTCGGTCAGCGGGGGCCCGACGACGGCTTCGGCCAGCAGGGCGAGTACGGCGGGCAGGCCGTCGGCCATGGTGTGACCGGTGACGGTGAGCTTGCGGGCGTCCGCGGAGGCGTCCAGGGTGGCGCCGTGTGCGGCCAGTGCCGCGTCGTGGTCGTCGGCGCTCCGGTGGGCCGTGCCGCGCAGCAGGAGCTCGGCCAGCAGCTGGCAGTGCGCCACCTCCCCGGGTGCCGTGGCGGCGTAGGGCACGGTGAGCCGGATCTCCACCAGAGGGACGACGGGAGCCGAACACACCACCACGCGCAGTCCGTTGCCGAGGGTGAGGTCGGCATCGGGCAGCGGCAGCCGCCCCCGCGCGACGCCCGCCTCCGGCCGGCCGCCGTACCCGAAAGGTGTTGTCGCCGCACCGCCGGTCATGCCGTCCTCTCCCGTGCGATGTCCCGCGGCACGGCCTGGCGCCCTGGCACGAAGCGCACGACCGCCCGGTGGGAGGACCTGAGCCGGGCGGCCGCCCGGCTCACCTGTTCGCCGGTCACGCCGGCGCGTACGAGCTCCGGCAGCGCATGGGTCAGCTCTGCCTCGCCGAAGAGCGTCTCGCGCAGGCCGAGCAACTGTGCCCGGGTGCCCGGATCACCGAGGTCGCGCATCGCCCCGGCGGCCCAGCGGGCGGTCGTGGCACGCAGCTGCCCGGCAGCGGCCTCGTTCGTCGCCAGCGCTTCCAGCGTGCCGTCGAGCGCGTCCAGGACGTGCTCGGCGCCTCGCTCGTGCTCGTGCACGGCGAACAGCGTCAGCAGATCCGGCCCCACCGTGTCCAGGGGCAGCCCGAAGAGACCGCAGCCCACCGAGAGGCTCGACGCCCCCGCGGCCGCGGTGGGACCTCGGCGCAGCAGGGCGTGTCTGCCCTGTCCGAGCAGCGCCGCCAGGACGAGGTGCGCGAGGTAGTCGGCACGCTCGGTGACCGGGTCCGGCATCCGGTAACCCACCGCCACGGCGGGTGAACCGGCGTGCGGGTCGACGACCGTCAGCCGCCGCTCCTCCTCCGGCGCCGGCTCAGGATGATCGGGCGACCGCACCGTCGGACGCGCCGGCAGGTCCTCGAAGTACCGGCGTGCAAGACGTTCCGCCGTGTGGCGGTCGAAGGCGCCGGTGATGGTCACCACGGCATTTCCGGGACCGTAGTGATCGGCGAAGAACCTTTCGCACAACGCGATGTCGAAGGCGGCGAGGTCGACGGTTTCGCCGTAGCCGTCCCTGACGTTCTCCGGGCGCCGGTGCAGGGCCCGCGGCAGTGCCCAGGGATGAGTTCCGTACGGGCGATTGCGGACCATGAGCCGGATCTCCTCGTCGATCACCGCGATCTGTGTGCGGAGGTTCCCCGCGGAAATACAGGGCGAGCGCATTCGGTCCGCTTCGAGCGCGAGCAGCATTTCCAGTGCGGAGCTGGGTCCGGCGGCATAATAAACCGTCACGTCCTGGCGGGTCCGGGCGTCGCCGAAACCGCCGGCACGCTGTACCCGTGGCAGATAACCCTCGGGCTCGGCGCCCCTGCCCCCGCGGAACATGAGGTGCTCGAAGAGATGCGCCAGGCCCGTACGGCCTTCGGGTTCCGTGCGGAAACCGACGCGGTAGTGCACAGCAACACCGATCGAAGCGCCCACGGGATTCGGTGCCAGCAACACCCGAAGGCCATTGTCCAATACCAAGCGATGCAGCTGATCTCGGCTCATCCCGGCGAGCATAGGACCGGGTCAAGTACCGGTTCAACAGGGGACGTTGACCGATTGCGGACAGTGTCCGCATGCGGTCAACTCCGTTGCCATCACGGCACCGTTCGAGGAATGGTTCTGCCACGGCCGGAACGCGGTTGCCGAAATCGCCGGTCCGGTCACCGTCAGAAATCCGAGAACACGGGAGTCGACATGAACACCCAGTCCCTCATCAGCGGTTACTCCACCTACGCCGCCGCCGACGAGATCGTTCCCGCGGTGGAGGCCCCGGCCGCCACCATCACGATCACCACCTCGTCGCAGGCGTGCATCTCCGCCGCGTCCGCCGTTTCGGCCGTCTCGGTCGACAACACCTTCGACCACTCCTGCTGAACCGCGTGACCCGCTGAGAAAAAGGGGCGGGTGCCCACCGCCGCAATCGGTGGGCACCCGCCCTGTCGCACGAGACCCTGATTCCCGCTCCACGCCGGTCGAATCACTCGTCCTCGTCCGCGTCGGCGTCCTCGACGCCCACGCCGGACATTCCCAGGATGACGGAGGGCACGGCGGACGCGGTCAGCATGAGGGTCGTCAGCAGCGCGGGCATCCGTTCGATCATGTCCGGCTGGTTCTGGAAGACGACCATGAGCAGCACCACGGCCATGCCGGCGCCGACCGCGCACTGGTAGCCGATGAAGGAGACCTGGTCGCGCAGCCCGCGTTCGCGTTCGTCCAGTCCCGCCTGGGGCCGTTCGGCCACTCCGCGGGTCATCGAGCGCAGCACCCCCCACAGCAGCAGCCAGAGCACGAAGGCCACGAGCCACCACGAGTCGGAGAACGCGTTGCCGTCCGAGATGAGTGACAGCACCACCATGACCGCGCTCAGCACGCAGAGGGAGAGCGCCACCGGACGCATGGGACTGCGCGTCAGATCCGTCGTCCCGTTGACACCTTGGCGGCTCACGAGCGGTCCTCCTTGTTGTACAGCTGGGCGGAGAGAGGGGCGAAGGGCTTGCGGTTGAAGATCGCTTCCACCGGAAGCTCGAACACGTCGCTGAGCCGGAACGCCAGGTCGAGACTCGGGAAGTAGTCACCCCGCTCGATGGCACCGATGGTCTGCGGGTGCACCTCCACCAGCCCGGCCAGCGCGACGCGACTGAGGCCCCGCTCGGCGCGGAGCACTCTCAGCTGGTTGTAGATCTGCATTCCCTCGCGATGACTCACTGGGCTCATGGAAAAAACGTAGTAGAAACACAACAGTTCGTCAAGGAACAGCAACAGCTCCGGCAGATGTCAGAGCACCAGCGACATAAGGAAGGTGTCCAGCCGTGACCGCCGACAACGTGCTCCCGAGCGTGCTCGTGCCGAACATGCCGGAGACCCCGGACTCCCTGCGGCCCCACACCGAGCTGGTCCGCGACACCGGAGTGCGCCGCCTGTGGACAGGTCAGTCGCTCAAGGTGGAGGCCCACCAGGCGTTCGCCCACCTCGCCGGCGCCGGCATACGCGTCCCCGTCGGCCTCAGCGTGACCCTGATGCCGCTGCGCCATCCGTACGAGGCCGCCCTCCAGGCCCGCTCGCTCGCCCTGCTGACCGGCCTGCCGGTGGTGGCCGGCTACGGCGTCGGCTCGACGGCGTTCGTCCGCAGCCTCAACGGACGCCCGTTCGCCAGCCCGCGCACGATGGCCGCCGAATACCTGCGCACCGTTCGGGCCCTGCTCGACGGGGAGATCGTCGACCACGCGGGCGACTACCACCAGTTGCAGGGCCGGTTGATCCCCATGGAGCATCCGCACGTGGAGGTCGGCGTGGGCGTGCTGCGCCCCAACATGGCCCGGACCGCCGGCGGTGTCGCCGACGTCGCCATCACCTGGATGACCCCGCCCGGGTACATCGCCGAGACGCTGCTGCCCGCCCTGGAGGAAGGGGCCAAGGACAGGGACAGGGACACCCGCTGCCGGGTCGCGACCGTCGTCCATGTCGCGGTGGAGCGCGAAGGCAGGGACCCGCACGTGCTCGCTCACACGGCTGCCTCCGGGCACCTCACCATGGAGCACTACACGGACATGCTGCGCCGGGCCGGCGTGCCCGTCGATCCGGCGGACCCGGTGGCCGGTGCCGCCGCCCTGGTGGACAGTGGCACGTACCTGTACGGCTCGGCCGACCACATCGCCGCGGAGCTGGAGAAGTACCGGAACGCCGGCGTGGACGAGGTGATTCTCAACTGCGCCGGAGTGCTGTTCACCGAGGGCCAGTCAGCGGCGTTGCGGGACACCCGGGAGATCATCGAGGCGGTCGGGCGGCGGAACGGTGGCTGAGCCGGTCGCTTCCGAGCCGGCAGCGCCCGCGGGGCCGCCGGACACGGGGCAGCCTCCCGACACGGAGCCGGTCACCGTACGCGAGTACGGGACGCGCTATCTGCGGATCACCGTGCGCTACCACGGAGCCGCGGGATTCAGCTGGCTGCGCGCCCCGGGACCGGCCCACACCGCTCCACAGCGCCTTCCCCCGGCGGAGGCCGGCGCGGCACTGCGCCGCGTCGACAGCGCCGTCGGTACGGCCGCGGCCGGGACCCGCAGCACCGCCGAAGCTCCGCGCGGCGCCCGGCTCGCCCTGGGCGAACCGGCCGTCGGCTGCGCACGGGACGGGGCGCCCCTGGCGGGCTCGGGCGTGCTCTACCGCGTGCCCGGCGCCGTCTCGGTGGCACGGCTGCTGCCCTCCGGAGACGACACCGCCTTCCGGCTCTCGGTCGACGCGCTGGCCGATCTGGGCAGGACCCTGCGAAGGCTGCACCAGGAGCCGTGGGACCTCCCGGAACGACCGCCCCACCCCGGAGTGCGACGGCTCATGGCCTGGCTCTCCGGGGAGGAGGACGCTCCAGGAACGTCCCGGCTGCGCACGCTGGCCCGTACCCGGCTCGGTCCCTCCCTGTGGGCCCGGCTGACGGACTGGTCCGGGGCCGCGGACGCGCCACCCGGAGGCGGCACGGTCCTGCTGCACGGAGCGCCCAGCACCGGCTGGCTGGTCCCCTCCACTGCCGGTGGCCACACCGCCCTGCTCACCGGCGAAGAGGTCACCGGAGGCGACCCGGCCCTCGATCTCGGCTGGACCCTCGGCGAGTTGCACGAACTGCGCGCCGCCGCCGCCCGGGGCCTCGGCTCCGCCGGAAAGGGCCCGCGGGTGGACTACCCGGCCGCGGCCCACGCTCTGCTCCGCGGTTACACCGGCGGCGACGGCACCGCCGCCGTCCCGCCGGGCACCGCACGCGCGGCCACCCTCCGGCTGGCCGTCCACATGCGGGACTTCGCGTCGTTCGTCGGCTGGCACGAGGACCTGCGCCACTACTGCGACCTGCTGGCGGAAGCACTCAGCGAGGACGGCACTCCCTGCCTTCGCTGGCCCGCGCCACGGTCGTCCGCCGGGGGCGCCCTTTCGGAGACGTCCCCGGGAATTCCGGCACATCAGAAGGGATCGGACCCATGTCACGCACGATGAAATCCCTGGCGGGCGCCGCGCTGCTCGCCCTGGCGCTCTGCGCCCACGGCACGACCGCCCACGCGGCCGAGGGGTGGTCCGTCTCCCACGCGACGGCCTCCGCCTCGGGAACGACCCAGTCAGTGGACTCGGGAGGGCTGTGGCCTGACACCGCCGTCGAGGGAGAACTCCGCAACACCGGCTCCGGGTGCTACACGCTCTGGATCCAGTGGACGGTGGACCTGACCGTGGGACCACCGTTCAAGATGGGCACGCAGTGCGGCGCAGGTTCCGTCCCGGTCCGCTTCCAGAAGCCGGGCGGCCTGGGGACGACCTGGGTGAAGATCTGCCGCGACACGCAGCACACGGACTGCAGCCCCATTCAGTACGTGTGACGAGACGGGCCCACGCCGGTCCAAAGCCGCGCCGGCCCCTCCCCGGAGACCGGGGAGGGGCCGGCGGCTGCCCGTTGCCGGCTCTCCGCCGACCGCTGGGGTCAGCTGCCGGCGGCGATCGTCGTCGTCGCCGTCACGGCGACGATCACCGCCAGCGCCTCCTCCGCCGCCCGCACGACCTGGCGCACCGCCGTCGCGGACCACTGGCCGTGGGAAATGGCCTCCATGGCCTCCCGGACCGCGCGCGCATCGGAGTCCGGGAAGGCCAGCCGGTGCAGCTTCGCGCCGTGCAGCAGGGCGACCAGGGACGCCGTACGCTCGTCCGGCGCCGCTCCTCGAAGGACGGCCGCGTCGAGCCGCTGCCGTACCGCCGCCTCCGCCGAACCGTCCGCCTCGGGATAGCGGCGCACGGAGAAGAGGCCGAGCACCTTCTTCTTCTCCTCCCGGACCAGACCCTTCTCGATCAGGCCCCGGTTCGCCCAGGCGGTCGCGTCCGTCTTCAGCCGGGTGATCCAGTCCCTGGTTCTGCCCGGCCTGTCCCTGCCGGCGATGTCGGCGAGTGCCGTGTCCAGGGCGGGGTCACCCAGCGGCGTGGCGTCGACGACCGTCACCTTGTCGTCGGTCACATCGATCCGGCCGGCCAGCGCCAGCTCCACCAGCAAGGCAGCGGAGACCGCCGGCGCCACCTTCGCCGACTCCTTCGCCGCGCCGGACTCGTCGTCCAGCGAGAGAAGCACGAGCTGCTCGCCCAGAGTCGTCGGGGTTTCCGTGGGGGGGTGCATCGGTGTGTGCATGCCCACAGTCTCCGTGATCGACCGCTCACCCGGCGAAGGAGTGGCCGGTAGCGGTCAGTGGTTGCGCGGGAAGCCCAGGTCCACGCCCGCCGGGGCGTCGGCCGGGTCCGGCCAGCGGGTGGTGACGACCTTGCCGCGGGTGTAGAAGTGCGTGCCGTCGTTGCCGTAGATGTGGTGGTCGCCGAAGAGCGAGTCCTTCCAGCCGCCGAAGGAGTGGTAGCCCACGGGGACCGGGATCGGGACGTTGATGCCGACCATGCCGGCCTCGACCTCCAGCTGGAAGCGGCGGGCCGCGCCGCCGTCCCGGGTGAAGATCGCGGTGCCGTTGCCGAACGGGGAGGCGTTGATCAGGTCCAGGGCCTCCTCGTAGGTCTCGGTGCGCAGCACGGTCAGCACCGGGCCGAAGATCTCGTCCTGGTAGGCCTTGGCGGACGTGGGCACCTTGTCGAGCAGCGAGATGCCGATCCAGTGGCCGTCCTCGAAGCCGTCGACGGTGAAGCCGGTGCCGTCCAGGACGACCTCGCAGCCCTCGGCGGCGGCGCCCTCGACGTAGGAGGCGACCTTGTCGCGGTGGACCTTGGTGATGAGCGGGCCCATCTCGGAGGCCGGGTCGTTGCCCGGGCCGATCTTGATCTTCTCTGCGCGCTCGCGGATCTTCTCCACCAGCTCGTCGCCGATCGAGCCGACGGCGACGACCGCGGAGATGGCCATGCAGCGCTCACCGGCGGAGCCGTAGGCGGCCGAGACGGCGGCGTCGGCGGCCGCGTCGAGGTCGGCGTCGGGCAGCACCAGCATGTGGTTCTTGGCGCCGCCGAGGGCCTGGACACGCTTGCCGTTCGCGGAGGCCGTGGTGTGGATGTAGCGGGCGATCGGGGTCGAGCCTACGAAGGAGACGGCCTTGACGTCCGGGTGCTCCAGCAGCCGGTCGACGGCCACCTTGTCGCCGTGGACGACGTTGAAGACACCGTCGGGCAGGCCCGCCTCGGCGAGCAGTTCGGCGATCTTGATGGAGGCCGACGGGTCCTTCTCCGACGGCTTCAGCACGAAGGTGTTGCCGCACGCGATGGCGAGGGGGAACATCCACATCGGCACCATCGCCGGGAAGTTGAACGGGGTGATGCCCGCGACGACGCCGAGCGGCTGGCGGATCGAGGAGACGTCGACGCGGCTGGCGACCTGCGTGGACAGCTCGCCCTTCAGCTGCACGCTGATGCCGCAGGCCAGGTCGACGATCTCCAGGCCGCGTGCGACCTCTCCGAGGGCGTCGGAATGGACCTTGCCGTGCTCGGCGGTGATCAGCTCGGCGATCGCGTCCCGGTTGGCGTCCAGCAGGGCGCGGAACGCGAACAGGATCGACGTGCGCTGGGCCAGCGAGGACTGGCCCCAGGTCAGGTAGGCCTCCTTGGCGGCGGCGACCGCCGCGTCCACCTCGTCGACCGAGGCGAACGCGACCTTCGTCGTCACCTCGCCGGTCGCCGGATCGGTGACCGGCCCATGCGTGCCCGAGGCGCCTTCGACGGTCTTGCCGCCGATCCAGTGGTTGACGATCTTCGTCATGGCCGGGAACTCCTTCACAGATGGCGGCGTCGGGTGGAGACGTGCCGTTCGTACAGCTCACGTGCCTTGACCGCGGACGGCCGTGTCGCGGTCTCGGCCAC
This sequence comes from Streptomyces sp. NPDC037100, assembly GCF_055606225.1. NCBI lineage: Bacteria > Bacillati > Actinomycetota > Actinomycetes > Kitasatosporales > Streptomycetaceae > Streptomyces > Streptomyces sp. NPDC037100. Next base: position 780,043 of record NZ_JBVJSX010000001.1, read on the forward strand.
AGGTACATCCCACCAGGCCTGCGCGGGAGGCGCGCCCGACACTGTGTCTGCCGTTTGGGTCTCGACGTAGACACATGTGGGAGTGTCGGCCGCCCGGGCCTCGGCGAGGGCCTCCCGCAGGTCCCGGACGGTCTTCGCGCGCAGGACGCGCATGCCGAGGCTGGCCGCGTTGGCGGCGAGGTCGACGGGCAGTGGCGGCCCGGTGTACGAGCCGTCCTCGGCCGGGTAGCGGTAGGCGGTGCCGAACCGCTCGCCGCCCACCGACTCGGACAGGCCGCCGATGGAGGCGTAGCCGTGGTTCTGGACGATCAGGACCTTGATCGCGATGCCCTCCTGCACGGCCGTCACGATCTCCGTCGGCATCATCAGGTACGTGCCGTCGCCGACCAGCGCCCACACGGGCCGGTCCGGGGCGGCCATCTTGACGCCGATGGCGGCCGGTATCTCGTAACCCATGCAGGAGTAGCCGTACTCCAGGTGGTACTGGTCGCGCGACCGGGTCCGCCACAGTTTGTGCAGGTCACCGGGGAGGGAGCCGGCGGCGTTGATCAGGATGTCCGAGGCGTCGACGATCTCGTCCAGGGCGCCGAGGACCTGGGGCTGGGTCGGGCGGGTGTCCGGTTCGTCGACCTCGTAGCAGGCGTCGACGCGCTGCTCCCAGCGTTCCTTGTCCTCGGTGTACTCGGTGGCGTAGGCGGCGGCGACCCGGTGCGCGTGCATCCGGAGGGCCTCGGTCAGCTCCTGCAGGCCGCTACGGGCGTCGGCGACCAGGGGCTGCCCGGCGAGCTTGTGGCCGTCGTAGGGCGCGATGTTGAGGTTGAGGAACCGGACGTCCGGGTTGCCGAACAGCGTGCCGGAGGCGGTGGTGAAGTCGGTGTAGCGGGTGCCGACGCCGATCACCAGGTCGGCGGTGCGGGCGAGTTCGTCCGCGGTGGCGGTGCCGGTGTGGCCGACGCCGCCGACGTCCTGGGGGTGGTCGTGGCGCAGGGAGCCCTTGCCGGCCTGGGTGGAGGCGACCGGTATGCCGGTGGTGTCGGCGAACTCGGCGAGGGCGTCCTCGGCGCGGCTGTGGTGGACGCCGCCGCCCGCGATGACCAGGGGCCTCTTCGCCGAACGGACGATCCGTACCGCCTCGGCCAGTTCCGTCGGGTCGGCGCCGGGGCGCCGTACGGTCCAGACGCGCTCGGCGAAGAACTCCTCCGGCCAGTCGTACGCCTCGGCCTGCACGTCCTGGGGCAGGGCGAGGGTGACGGCGCCGGTCTCGACGGGGTCGGTGAGGACGCGCATCGCGTTCAGCGCCGAGGGGAGCAGGGCTTCGGGGCGGGTGATCCGGTCGAAGTACCTGGAGACCGGGCGCAGGCAGTCGTTGACCGACACGTCGCCCGCGTACGGGACTTCGAGCTGCTGGAGGACCGGGTCGGCGGGGCGGCCGGCGAAGATGTCACCGGGCAGGAGCAGCACCGGCAGGTGGTTGATGGTCGCGAGGGCGGCGCCGGTGACGAGGTTGGTGGCGCCGGGGCCGATGGAGGTCGTCACCGCGTGCGTGGACAGGCGGTTCGACTGGCGGGCGTAGCCGACCGCCGCGTGCACCATGGCCTGTTCGTTGCGGCCTTGGTGGTACGGCATCTGCTCGGCGTGTTCGAGGAGGGCCTGGCCGATGCCGGCGACGTTGCCGTGGCCGAAGATGCCCCAGGTGGCGCCGATGAGCCGCTGCCGGACGCCGTCGCGTTCGGTGTACTGGGCCGACAGGAAGCGCACGAGCGCCTGTGCGACCGTCAGCCTCGTCGTCGAGGTCATCGGTGTCCCTCCCTCTGGGTGGTCACGGATACGCGACGCCCGCACCGGGCGTTCACCGGACGAGGCCGCGTACGCCTGTCCTCGGAGACCTCCGGCGCGGGGCCGTAGCGGGCGGGGAGTTGTCGCTCGCTCTTCGCTCCTGCCAAAGCAAAGCGGCTTCCCGCGCCGGAGGCGATCTGGACCCGGGACCTGCCCGGGAGGGGGAACGCTCGGTGTTCTGTGCTGTCGCCCGTGGTGAAGGTGTGGGTGGTCATGGCGCAGCCCTCACAGCAGTCCGACGGCGGTGTCCACGGCGGCGGCCACATCGCCGTCCGCCGGATACAGCAGCGAGCGGCCGACCACCAGCCCGCGCACGGTGGGCAGTCGCAGGGCGCCACGCCACTTCTCGTACGCCCCGGCCTGCTCCTCGGGGGAGCCCCCGACCTCTCCGCCGAGCAGGACGGCGGGAAGGGTGGAGGTCGCCATGACCTCGGCCATGTCGTCGGGGTTGTCGGTGACCGGCACCTTCAGCCAGGTGTAGGCGGAAGTGCCGCCCAGGCCCGAGGCGATGGCGATCGACTTGGTGACGGCCTCGGCGGAGAGGTCGTTCCTGACCTTGCCCTCGCAGGTGCGGTGGCTGAGGAACGGCTCGACGAAGACGGGGAGCCGACGCGCGGCCATGTCGTCGATCGCGCGGGCGGTGGACTCCATCGTGGTGAGGGAGCCCGGGTCGTCGTAGTCGATGCGCAGGAGCAGCTTGCCCGCGTCGAAGCCCAGGCGCTCGATGTCCTCGGGGCGGTGGCCGGTGAAGCGGTCGTCGAGTTCGAAGCGCGCGCCCTGGAGGCCGCCGCGGTTCATCGAGCCGAGGACGACCTTGCCGTCGAGGGCGCCGAGCAGGAGCAGGTCGTCGAGGATGTCGGCGGTGGCGAGGACGCCGTCGACGCCCGGGCGGGACAGGGCCAGACAGAGGCGTTCGAGGAGGTCGGCGCGGTTGGCCATGGCCATGCTGCGGCCGCCGGCTCCGAGGGCGCCGCGTGCCGGGTGGTCGGCGGCGACGATCATCAGGCGGCCGCTCGTGGCCAGCAGCGGCCGGCGGGTACGGCGGGCGGCGGCCTCGGCGATCGCCTCCGGGCGGTGGCTGCGCAGGTTGACGAGTTCGGAGATGTCGACGGTCACCGGACGGCCCCCGCGGTGACGGCCGCCTCGATCTCGTCCGGGGTGGGCATCGCGGAGGAGCACTCCAGGCGGGAGGCGACGATGGCCCCGGCGGCGTTGGCGTGCCGCATGGTCTTCTCCAGGTCCCAGCCGGCCAGCAGGCCGTGGACCAGGGAGCCGCCGAAGGCGTCGCCGGCGCCGAGTCCGTTGAGGACGTTCACCGGCAGCGGCGGGACTTCGGCGCTCTCACCCTCGCGGTTCACGGCGAGGACGCCCTTGGGGCCCTGCTTGACGACGGCGAGTTCGACGCCCGCGTCGAGGAGCGCACGGGCGGCGGCGTGGGGTTCGCGCACGCCTGTCGCAACCTCCACCTCGTCGAGGTTGCCGACGGCGACGGTGGTGTGCCGCAGTGCCTCCGCGTAGAAGGGGCGGGCCGCGTCGGGGTCGCTCCAGAACATCGGGCGCCAGTCGAGGTCGAAGACCGTCGTGCCGGACTTGGCGCGGTGGGCGAGGGCCGCGAGGGTCGCCGTACGGCTGGGCTCCTCGCTCAGGCCCGTGCCCGTGACCCAGAAGACCCGGGCGTCACGGACGGCGTCGAGGTCGAGCTCGTGGGCGTCGATCTCCAGGTCGGGGGCCTTGGGCCGGCGGTAGAAGTACAGCGGGAAGTCGTCCGGCGGGAAGACCTCGCAGAAGGTGACCGGGGTGGGCAGGCCGGGGACCGGGGTGACCCAGCGGTCGTCCACGCCGAAGTCCCTCAGGGCCTGGTGGAGATAGGTGCCGAAGGGGTCGTCGCCGGTGCGGGTGATCACCGCCGTCCGCCGTCCCAGACGGGCCGCCGCGACCGCGACGTTGCTCGCCGAACCGCCGAGGAACTTGCCGAAGGACGTGACCTGCGGCAGCGGGACGCCGGTCTGCAGCGGATACAGATCCACTCCGATCCGCCCCATGGTGATCAGGTCGTACGTCATCGGTGTCCCCTCGATGCTCGGCTCTCCCCGGCTTTGTAGCCCCCTCTCGACGCCCTGTCAATGTTTTGTCCGGACATTCGGACCAGATCATGACAGCGCTTTCCCCGTGGCGGCGCCCCTGCGGCACCCGCGACCTCACGGTCCGAGTCTTCAGCTCTCCGTCGCGGCCCGCCTCTCCGGTCGGCCGGCGATCGGACCCGAGTGGAACGTCAAGACACCCCGCCGCCGTTACGGCGCGCGTCTTTGCCCCGGATGTGTCACAAACGCCCCTCCTCTGTCACACATGTCACGTGTACGCGGGTCTTCCGTCACACCCGGCGCACAGGCCCTGCCCGGTATCACCGGGCGTCGTTGACCGGACACAGGCTTGTTGATCGCCAGCGCAGCGCCCGGCTCCCCCGGACGGCCGTCCACGGCCGCCGCCGTGGTGCGCGCGGGGAGGGTGCACGTCATGACCGACCGAAGACTCTGGTCGTACAAGGAGATCGCGGCGCACATCCGGGTGCAGCCGGACACCGTGCGGTCCTATCGAAAACACGGGCTGCTGCCCCCGCCCGACCATGTCGAGGGCGGCAAGCCCTACTGGTACGCCGACACGGTCCGGGCCTGGGTCGCCTCCAGGCCCGGCAACCGCGGCCGAAGAACCGACTGACCGGCCCTTGCGCCTTCGTGCCGCACCCTCGCGTGGGGCACGGTCGTCCGCCGGCGCGTCAGCTCCACGGCTCGATGACCGTCGCCCCCGCTCCCGGCGCCGTCCCCATCGCCGCCAGCGCGGCCGGGACCTCCTCCAACGCGATCGTCGACGTCACCAGCAGGTCGGGGCGCAGCACACCGCTGCGGACCAGTTCCAGCATCGGCGGGTAGCTGTGCGCGGCCATGCCATGGCTGCCGAGGAGTTCGAGCTCAAGGGCGATCGCGCGGGCCATCGGCACGGGTGTCGTGCCGTCCGGCGAGGGCAGCAGGCCGACCTGGACGTGCCGGCCGCGGCGGCGCAGGCCGTTCACGGAGGCCGCGCAGGTGCCGGGTGAGCCGAGGGCGTCGAGCGAGAGGTGGGCGCCGCCGCCGGTGAGGTCCCGGACGGCCGCCGCGGTGTCCGGCACGGACGTGGCGTCCAGGCACTGTGCGGCCCCGAAGTTCCGCGCCAGCTCCAGGGCCTGGTCCGACACGTCGACGGCCACCACCCGCGCGCCCGACGCCGCCGCGATCATCACGGCGGAGAGTCCGACCCCGCCGCACCCGTGCACCACGACCCACTCCCCCGCCGCGACCCGGCCCTGCTGCACCACCGCCCGGTACGCCGTGGCGAACCGGCAGCCCAGCGAGGCCGCCGTCGCGAAGGACAGCTCCCCGGGCAGTGCCACGAGGTTCACGTCGGCGTGGTCCAGCGCCACGTACTGGGCGAAAGATCCCCAGTGGGTGAAGCCGGGCTGGGTCTGGCGCTCGCACACCTGGTGGTCGCCCGCCGCGCAGGACGGGCAGGTGCCGCAGGCACAGATGAACGGCACGGTGACCCGGTCGCCGGGCCGCCATCCGGTCACCCGGGCGCCTACGGCCTCGACGACCCCGGCCAGTTCGTGCCCGGGCACGTGCGGCAGGGCGATGTCCGGGTCGTGGCCCTGCCAGCCGTGCCAGTCGCTGCGGCACAGACCGGTGGCCTCGACCCGTACGACGACCCCGTGCTGCGCGGGCTCCGGGTCCGCGACCTCCCGTACCTCGGCCGTCTCCCCGTACCGCTCGAACACCACGGCCCGCATGGACCCACCCGCCTTTCCGTTCGTCTCCGGGACCGCCGACCGCCCTCGCGCCCCCGTCGGTCGCGACTCGGGGGAACGCTAGCCCCGGGCCCCGGCCTTGTCCCGTGCCGGTACCGGCTCCCCCGCCGGCGCCGGCTCCCCCTCGGTCAGGCCGAAGCGCTCGTGGAAGCGGCGCAGGGGGCCCGGGGCCCACCAGGTGGCGCGGCCCGTGAGGCGCATGACCGCGGGGACCAGGAGGCTGCGGACGATCATCGCGTCCATCAGGACCGCCAGGGCGATGCCCAGGCCGAGCATCTTGGTGTTGGTCACCCGGGAGGTGCCTATCGCGACCATGACCACGGCCAGGATGACCGCCGCCGCGGTGATCAGCCCGCCGGTGCGCTGGAGGCCGTGGCGGACGGCCCGGTCGTGGTCGCCGGTGTGGTCGTACTCCTCCTTGACACGGGAGAGCAGGAACACCCCGTAGTCCATGGACAGGCCGAAGGCCACGCAGAACATCAGGACCGGCAGGGTCGTCTCGATGGATCCGGGGCTGGTGAAGCCGAGCAGTCCGGAGAGGTGGCCGTCCTGGAAGACCCAGACGACCGCGCCGAACATGGCCGTCAGACTGAGCGCGTTCAGCACGACCGCCTGGATCGGAATGAGCACGCTGCCCGTGAGGAGGAAGACCAGGAGCAGGGTGACGATCGTGATGAAGACGGCCGCGAGGGGCAGGCGCTCCGCTATGGCGTCCTTGGAGTCGACCAGGACGGCCGCCGTGCCGGTCACCTCGGTGTCGAAGGGGGCTCGGAGCTCGCGCAGTTCACCGACGAGACGCTGCGCCGGATCGCCGACCGCCTCCCCCTTCGGCAGTACCGTGAAGTACGCGGAGTCACCCTTCACCAGCGGCCCGTCCACCCGTGCGACCTCGGGGAGCCGGGCGATCCGCTCCTTGTAGGCGCCGTACTGGGCCTCGGTCGCACGCCCCTCGGCCAGCACTTCGAGGCCGCCGCCGGGGCTGCCCGGGAAGCCCTCCCGGATGTGCTGCTGCACGACATGGGACTCGGAGGCCGAGGGAAGCTGACGGTCGTCCGCGGTGCCGAACTTCACGCCCAGGAAGGGCAGTCCGAGCAGGACGAGGACGGCCGTGGTGCCCAGCGCGAAGACCGGGGCGCGCCGCATGACGAGCGTCGCCGTACGCGCCCAGGCACCGCCCTGTTCCCCGGCCGGCTCCGGCCGGTGGCCCCGCCGGAACACACGGCGCAGGTCCCAGGAGTTGATCCGGTGCCCGAGCAGTATCAGCGCGGCCGGGAGCAGGATCAGCGCGGCCGCCGCGGCCAGCAGGACGACGGCGATCCCGGCGTAGGCGAACGACCGCAGGAAGTACTGCGGGAAGACCAGCATCGCGGCCAGCGACACCGCGACCGTGAGGGCGGAGAACAGCACGGTGCGGCCTGCTGTGCGCAGGGTGGTGCCGATCGCCGTCAGGGGTTCGGCACCCGTCGACAGTTCCTCGCGGAAGCGGCGGACGATGAACAGGGCGTAGTCGATGGCGAGGCCGAGTCCGAGTGCCGTGGTGAGGTTGATCGCGAACACGGACACGTCGGTGAGTTCGGTGAGGCCGCGCAGGATCGCGTTGGTCCCGAGGATGGCGACGATGCCGATGCCGAGCGGCAGCAGGGCCGCGACGGCACTGCCGAAGACCATCACCAGCAGGACGAGCGTCACCGGCAGGGCGATGAGCTCGGCCCGGGTCAGGTCCTCCTGGATGATCGTCTGCATCTCGTGCCGCACGGCGACCGGGCCGCCGACCGTGACCTTCGCCGGGCCGTGCACGCCGCGGTAGTGGGGCGCGATGCGCTCCAGGGTCTCGCCGGCGGTCTTCTCGTCGCCGGTGATGCGGGCGGCGATCAGTGCCTTGTGACCGTCCTGCGAGCGCAGGGCCGCGGCGCGGGACTGCCAGTAGGAGCCGATGCCGGTGACGCCCCGCTCGCTCGCCAGCCGCTCGGTGAGCCGCTGGGCCTCGGCGGCGACGGCCGGGTCGTCGACCGAGGTGTCGCCCGCGTCGAGCAGGAGCAGGAAGTTGGGCTGGGAGCCGGGGAACTCGCGCTCCAGGGCCTTGGTCGCGTATGTGGACTCGGCGGCCGGGTCCTCCCAGCCACCGGCGCCGAGCCGGTCGGCGACGCCGCTGCCGGCCAGCACCGCGAGCGTGGTGAGCACCAGCGCCACCAGCAGCGACAGTCTGGGCCGGGCGGTGACGAAACGGGTCCAGCCCCCGACGCGCGGTGGTGTGTTGACTTCGGTCATCGTGCGGTGTCCCCTTCACCGAGACCCGTGTCCAGGCGCAGCCTGACAGCATGGAGCTGCCATGGACCGACAAACACGAGAGATCGCTCGCATTCCAGGATCCAGAATGCGAGTGACCGCTCGCGTTTGTCAATCACGTGATCAGACCTGGGGATAAGGCGTGCCCGAGAAGCCCGAGAAAGCCGGAACCGAGACGACGGCGGCGGCGGCCGAAGACCGGCCGCGCCGCCGCCAGGCCCGCGGCGAGCGCCGCATCACCCAGCTGCTCGAGGCCGCCGCCGCGGTCTTCTCCACGACGGGCTACACGGCCGCGAGCACCAACGCCATCGCCCGCGAGGCGGGCGTCTCACCGGGCACGCTGTACCAGTTCTTTCCGAACAAGGAAGCGATCGCGATCGAGCTGGGCAGCCGGCTCATGCACGAGATGCGGCAGTCGTACGACGAGGTCCTGACCCCGATCGATCCCGCCTCGACCCCGCTGGAGGAGGTGATCACCGGGGCCGTCGACCGCTTCATCGAGTTCAACGGCCGCCACCCCGCCTTCTTCGCGCTGATGCACGGGCCCGACATCCCGGGCCGTATCGCCGAGGAACACGACGCGCTGCACACCACCCTCGTCGCCCGGGTCGAGGCGCTCCTCGCCCCGTTCGTCCCCGACGCGTCCAGCCCGGCCGTGACCCGCACCGCCCAGATGTGCGTCGGCATCTACAAGGCCGGCCTGGAGCTGATCCTGGCCCACGAGGGCGCCGAGCGGGAGGCGTACGTCCAGGAGCTCAAGGAAGCCCTTCTGCGATACCTGCAACCGCTGGCGGGGGCTTCGTGCGTTGATACCCCCTAGGGGTACAGTTGCCGGTACGGATCCCCCAGCGGACCCCACAGCCCCACATGCCTCTGCGAGGAGTAACGACATGACCGCCCAGACCGACACCACGGGCCCCGTCACCACCGTCTTCAAGGTGAGCGGCATGAGCTGCGGACACTGCGAGGGCGCGGTCTCCGGCGAGATCTCCCAGATCTCCGGGGTGAGCTCGGTGACGGCCGTCGCCAAGACCGGCGAGGTCACCGTCGTCTCCGCGGCCCCGATCGACGACGAGGCCGTGCGCGCCGCCGTCGACGAGGCCGGCTTCGAACTGGCCGGCCGGGCCTGAGTCACCCGGGTCCGGCGGCCGGCAGGTCTGAGACGCGCCGGGCCTGGCACTCGTACCCGTGTACGGGCCGTACGCCGCCGCCCCGGCCCGTACGGCCCGTACGGCCCGTTCCGCGTGCGGGGCGCCCCGCATCTCCAGGAGTGAGGACATGACCAGCACCACCGCCAAGGCGCCGACCGGCCGGGAGCCCGCGCTCGCCGAGGTCGAGCTGCTCATCGGCGGGATGACCTGCGCCTCCTGTGCGGCCCGCGTCGAGAAGAAGCTCAATCGCATGGACGGCGTCACGGCCACGGTCAACTACGCGACGGAGAAAGCACGGGTCGCGTACCCCGAGGGCACCGAGGTCGCCGATCTGATCGCCACCGTGGTGAAGACCGGCTACACCGCCGAAGAGCCCGCGCCCCCGCGGGAGGAGACGTCCGACACCGAGGAGGACACCGAGGAGGACACCGAGCTCTCGGCCCTCCGGCGGCGCCTCACCGTCTCCGCCGCCCTCGCCCTGCCCGTCGTCCTGCCGGCGATGGTCCCGGCCCTGCAGTTCGACAACTGGCAGTGGCTCTCGCTCACGCTCGCCGCACCGGTCGTCGTCTGGGGCGGGCTGCCCTTCCACCGGGCCGCCTGGACGAACGCCCGGCACGGCGCCGCCACCATGGACACGCTGGTCTCCCTGGGCACGCTCGCCGCGTTCGGCTGGTCCCTGTGGGCACTGTTCCTCGGCGACGCGGGCATGCCGGGCATGCGGCACCCGTTCGAGTTGACGGTCTCGCGCGGGGACGGCGCCTCCTCGGTCTACCTGGAGGTCGCCTCCGGCGTCACCGCCTTCATCCTGCTGGGCCGCTGGCTGGAGGCCCGCTCCAAGCGCCGCGCGGGAGCCGCGCTCAGGGCGCTGATGGAACTGGGCGCCAAGGACGTGGCCGTGCTGCGGGACGGGCGCGAGGTGCGGATCCCGGCGCAGCGGCTGGCCGTCGGCGACCGGTTCGTCGTACGGCCCGGGGAGAAGATCGCCACCGACGGCACGGTCGTCGAGGGGACCTCCGCGGTCGACGCCTCGATGCTGACCGGCGAGTCGGTGCCGGTGGATGTGACGGCCGGGGACACGGTCACCGGCGCGACGGTCAACGCGGGCGGCCGGCTGGTCGTCGAGGCCACCCGGGTCGGCGCCGACACCCGGCTCGCGCGGATGGCGAAGCTGGTGGAGGACGCGCAGAACGGCAAGGCCGAGGTGCAACGGCTCGCCGACCGGGTCTCCGGAATCTTCGTGCCGGTGGTGCTGCTGATCGCGGTGGCGACGGCCGGGGCCTGGCTCGGGCTGACCGGGGACGGCGTCGCCGCGTTCACGGCGGCCGTCGCGGTCCTGATCATCGCCTGCCCGTGCGCGCTGGGCCTGGCCACCCCGACCGCGCTGATGGTCGGCACGGGCCGGGGCGCGCAGCTCGGCATCCTCATCAAGGGCCCGGAGGTCCTGGAGTCCACGCGCCGGGTGGACACCGTCGTCCTGGACAAGACCGGCACGGTCACCACCGGCCGGATGACCCTCCAGGAGGTGCACGTCGCCGAGGGCACCGACGAGAAGGAAGTGCTGCGGCTGGCGGGCGCCGTCGAGCACGCCTCCGAGCACCCGGTGGCCCGGGCGATCGCGCGGGGCGCCGAGGAGAGCGCCGGGCCGCTCCCGGACGTCGAAGGGTTCGAGAACGTCCCCGGGCGGGGCGCACTCGGGCGCGTGGAGGGCCGGGACGTCGCCGTGGGGCGGCTCTTCGACGATGTTCCGCCGGAGCTGGCCCGCGCGCGGGACGAGGCCGAGCGGGCCGGGCGTACGGCCGTCCTGGCCGGCTGGGACGGGACGGCGCAGGCCGTGCTGGCCGTGGCGGACGCGGTCAAGGAGACCAGCGCCGAGGCCGTGCGGGAACTGCGCGCGCTGGGGCTCACGCCGGTGCTGCTGACCGGGGACAACCGGACGGTGGCCGCGACGGTGGCCGCGGCCGTGGGGATCGAGCAGGTGGTGGCCGAGGTCCTGCCCGAGGACAAGGTCGCCGCGGTACGACGACTGCAGGCCGAGGGGCGGGTCGTCGCGATGGTGGGCGACGGCGTCAACGACGCGGCCGCGCTCGCCGCCGCCGATCTGGGTCTGGCTCTGGGCACCGGGACGGACGCGGCGATCGAGGCGGGTGATCTGACGCTGGTCCGCGGCGATCTGCGGGTGGCCGCGGACGCGATCCGGCTGTCCCGCCGGACCCTGGCCACGATCAAGGGCAACCTGGTGTGGGCCTTCGGCTACAACGTGGCCGCGCTGCCGCTGGCCGCCGCGGGCCTGCTGAACCCGATGATCGCGGGGGCGGCGATGGCCTTCTCGTCGGTCTTCGTCGTCACGAACAGTCTGCGACTGCGGACATTTCGGTGAAGTAGTCCGAATTCCACCTAAGTTCACGGCGAACGTGATTTGAACCCCTCTGGAGTCCCGAGCCCGGCTCACATAAGCTCTTCACAAGGCTCGCGCATCATCCTTACGCTTGGGTCTCGGACGGGATATCCGGGCTCTTGCGCATCTAATGGACATATGCAAGAGACGCAGATCACAGTGATGTGAACGTAACCATCTAAGGGGTTCGAAGGTCTAAGTTGACGATGTCAGGGAGCGTCTTGGGGGGCGCACCTGGCATCTGGGGATGTCTTGGGGGACTTCCCCAGGTGGGGGTACCTCCCTGCTGCAACGGAGTTGTGAGCACGGGGGAGCGTTGCCGGGGCACGTACACCGGGAAGCTTTGAGCGGCCCTCCCGGGCGTGCGCTGTCCCGGCAGATCGCACCTCACAGAAGTACGGCGAGTTCTGCTCGTTCTGCTCAACAGCGATTCAGGCGCTGTCCTCACAGACGCCCGGCCGGATCCCGTGGGGGGAATCCGAACCGGGACTGGGAAGGCGCCCTGGTCGTCGGCCCGTGGGGGGACCGACGCCGGGGCGCCTTCTTCATTGCGTAAGAAATCCCGTGAGAGATCACGCGGAAGCCCAACGCGAAGGCCCCCGCACCCGGCAAGCGGATACGGGGACCTGACGCGGTACTGCGCTCAGCGCTCCTCGACGGGGACGAAGTCGCGCTCGACCACGCCCGTGTAGATCTGGCGCGGGCGGCCGATGCGGGAGCCCGGCTCCTTGATCATCTCGTGCCACTGGGCGATCCAGCCCGGCAGCCGGCCGAGGGCGAACAGGACCGTGAACATCTCGGTCGGGAAGCCCATGGCCCGGTAGATCAGGCCCGTGTAGAAGTCGACGTTCGGGTAGAGGCTGCGCTGGACGAAGTAGTCGTCGGAGAGCGCGTGCTCCTCCAGCTTCAGCGCGATGTCCAGCAGCTCGTCGGACTTGCCGAGGGCGGACAGCACGTCGTGCGCGGCAGCCTTGATGATCTTGGCGCGCGGGTCGAAGTTCTTGTAGACCCGGTGGCCGAAGCCCATCAGGCGGACGCCGTCCTCCTTGTTCTTCACCTTGCGGATGAAGGTGTCGACGTCGCCGCCGGAGTCGCGGATGCCCTCCAGCATCTCCAGCACGGACTGGTTGGCGCCGCCGTGCAGCGGGCCCCACAGGGCGTTGATGCCGGCGGAGATCGAGGCGAACATGTTCGCCTGCGAGGAGCCGACGAGGCGGACCGTGGAGGTCGAGCAGTTCTGCTCGTGGTCCGCGTGCAGGATCAGCAGCTTGTCGAGCGCGGAGACCACGGTCGGGTCCAGCTCGTACTCCTGCGCCGGGACCGAGAAGGTCATGCGGAGGAAGTTCTCGACGTAGCCGAGGTCGTTGCGCGGGTAGACGAACGGGTGACCGATCGACTTCTTGTACGCGTACGCGGCGATCGTCGGGAGCTTGGCGAGCAGGCGGATCGTGGAGAGGTTGCGCTGGCGCTCGTCGAACGGGTTGTGGCTGTCCTGGTAGAACGTGGACAGCGCCGAGACGACCGAGGAGAGCATCGCCATCGGGTGGGCGTCGCGCGGGAAGCCCTTGTAGAAGTTCTTGACGTCCTCGTGCAGCAGGGTGTGCTGCGTGATGTCGTTCTTGAACACGGAGAGCTCGTCGACGGTCGGCAGCTCGCCGTTGATCAGCAGGTAGGCGACCTCCAGGAAGGTGGAGCGCTCGGCCAGCTGCTCGATCGGGTAGCCGCGGTACCGCAGGATGCCCGCTTCGCCGTCCAGGTACGTGACGGCGGATTTGTACGCGGCCGTGTTGCCGTAACCGCTGTCCAGCGTCACCAGACCGGTCTGGGCGCGGAGCTTTCCGATGTCGAAGCCCTTGTCACCGACGGTGCTGTCGATCACCGGGTAGGTGTACTCGCCGTCGCCGTACCGCAGTACTACAGAGTTGTCGCTCACGTCTTCCCTCACCGACGTTGTGCCTCATCTTCGAGGTTGCCCTGACTGTCTCTACCATCCCCCACTTGGCTCAGGAGAGTGCACTCGGGGTCGACCATCGGGCCTATTGACGGCACTGAGTGCCGTCAACTCGCTCATCCTGCCCCCTGCGTTCCCCTTCCGGAAGTGTCTTGTGACCTTCACGACTCATTTGATCGATCATTTTTTGCTGAACCGAGCCGGAAGTCGAGTGCCGTGCACCGCCGGCCTGCCGAAACGGTGCGCACCGCCTGGCCGATCGCCTTGCGCGAACCGACGAGGACGACCAGCTGCCTGGCCCGGGTGACCGCCGTGTAGAGCAGGTTCCGCTGGAGCATCATCCAGGCGCCCGTGGTCACCGGGATGACGACCGCCGGGTATTCGCTGCCCTGGGAGCGGTGGATCGTCACGGCGTACGCGTGGGCCAGCTCGTCGAGTTCGTCGAACTCGTACGGCACCTCCTCGTCCTCGTCCGTGAGCACCGTCAGGCGCTGGTCGACCGGGTCGAGCGAGGTGACCACCCCGACGGTGCCGTTGAAGACACCGTTCTTGCCCTTCTCGTAATTGTTGCGAATCTGGGTGACCTTGTCGCCGACACGGAACACCCGTCCGCCGAATCTCTTCTCGGGCAGGTCGGGGCGCCCCGGGGTGACGGCCTGCTGGAGCAGGCCGTTGAGGGTGCCCGCGCCGGCCGGGCCGCGGTGCATGGGGGCGAGGACCTGGACGTCCCGGCGCGGGTCCAGGCCGAACTTGGCCGGAATCCTCCGGGCGGCCACGTCGACGGTGAGCCGGCCGGCGGCCTCGGTGTCGTCCTCGACGAAGAGGAAGAAGTCCTTCATGCCGTCCGTGACCGGGTGTCGGCCGCCGTTGATCCGGTGCGCGTTGGTCACCACACCGGACTGCTGGGCCTGCCGGAAGACCCGGGTGAGGCGGACCGCGGGGATCGGGCCGCCGTCGGCCAGGAGGTCCCGCAGGACCTCGCCCGCGCCCACGCTGGGCAGCTGGTCGACGTCCCCGACGAACAGCAGATGCGCCCCCGGCGGGACGGCCTTGACGAGCTTGTTGGCGAGGAGCAGGTCGAGCATGGACGCCTCGTCGACGACCACCAGGTCGGCGTCCAGCGGCCGGTCCCGGTCGTAGGCCGCGTCACCGCCGGGCTTGAGCTCCAGCAGGCGGTGGACGGTGGAGGCCTCGGCGCCGGTGAGCTCGGCCAGGCGTTTGGCGGCCCGGCCCGTGGGGGCGGCGAGCACGACCTTGGCCTTCCTGGCGCGGGCCAGCTCCACGATCGAGCGGACCGTGAAGGACTTGCCGCAGCCCGGGCCGCCGGTGAGGACGGCGACCTTCTCGGTCAGCGCCAGCCTGACGGCGGCCTCCTGCTCGGGGGCGAGATCGGTGCCCGTACGCCCCTTCAGCCAGCTCAGCGCCTTGTCCCAGGCCACGGTCCGGAAGCCCGGCATCCGGTCATCGCCGGTGTGCAGGAGGCGCAGCAGCTGGGCGGAGAGGGAGAGTTCGGCGCGGTGGAAGGGGACGAGGTAGATCGCGGTGACGGGCTCACCGCCGTCCGGGCCGGGCACCTTCTCCCGTACGACGCCGGGGTCCTCGCCGTCCTCCTGCGGCTCGGACAGCTCGGCCAGGCACTCGATGACCAGGCCCGTGTCGACCTGGAGGAGCTTCACCGCGTCCTTGATCAGCTGCTCCTCCGGGAGGAAACAGTGGCCCTGGTCGGTGGACTGGGACAGCGCGTACTGCAGGCCCGCCTTGACGCGCTCCGGGCTGTCGTGCGGGATGCCGACGGACTGGGCGATCCTGTCGGCGGTGAGGAAGCCGATGCCCCAGACGTCGGAGGCGAGCCGGTAGGGCTGGTTCTTCACGACCGAGATGGAGGCGTCGCCGTACTTCTTGTAGATGCGCACGGCGATGGAGGTGGACACCTCGACGGTCTGGAGGAAGAGCATGACCTCCTTGATGGCCTTCTGCTCCTCCCAGGCGTCGGCGATCTTCTTCGTGCGCTTGGGGCCGAGGCCGGGGACCTCGATGAGGCGCTTGGGATCCTGCTCGATGATCGTGAGGGTGTCGGTGCCGAAGTGCTGGGTGATGCGGTCGGCGAAGACCGGTCCGATGCCCTTGACCAGGCCGGAGCCGAGGTAGCGGCGAATGCCCTGGACGGTGGCCGGCAGAACGGTCGTGTAGTTCTCGACGTGGAATTGCTTTCCGTACTGCGGGTGGGAGCCCCAGCGGCCCTCCATGCGCAGGGATTCGCCGACCTGCGCGCCGAGCAGGGCGCCGACGACCGTGAGCAGGTCACCGGCTCCTCTGCCGGTGTCGACCCGGGCGACCGTGTAGCCGTTCTCCTCGTTGGCGTACGTGATGCGTTCGAGTACGCCCTCCAGTATGGCCAGTCGCCGCTCGCCCGTCTGGGCGGCCCCCGCCTGATCGGTCATGATCCGACCGTACCGCCCGGGTACGACAGGGCGGCGGGCCCGGACCTCCGCAGCGGCCCTCATCAAGCGACCGATCAGTATGCGGTCGGAGGCTCACCTTTCACGGCGAATCCACAAGAGAGCCTGAAACTTTACAGTTCAAGCATCCGGGCTGCCCTTTTGTGATTCCGCGACATGGAAGAATTCGGGGGTCATGAATAAAGGGGGGCGGACTCGATTCCGGAGCGACCGTGATGCCGATGCGTCCCCCAGGCCCGAGCACCCCCGGGCGCGCGTACACGGTGGGCACCCTTCTCGTCGGCCTGTGCGCCGTCAGCACGTTGGCCCTGCTCGTGACGGCTCCGCTGTCCGGGCACCGCGCGATCGTGGCCCCGGGGGTCACCGCGTTGAGCGGGAGCACACCCGGCCCTCCCCCGTCGAATGCGGCATCGCTGCCTGAATTCCCGCCCCTTCCGGGTCCGGGACCGGGTTGATTCCGCCTCGGCCGTCCCCTTCCCCGGGCCCGAATGACGGCGAACGACGACGAGGAACGATGTCACCTCAGGCCCAGAGCGTCGCTCTGTGGATCATGTCCGTGGCCATCAACATCACGGCGGCGTGCGCGGGGATCGCCTGGGGCTGGGAGGCCTTCGCGCAGTTCCTGCTGCCGGCGTTCGGGGCGGCGGTGGGGGCGTCGATGGTGAGCTACAGCCTGCGGCGGTGAGGACGCGGCCGTAAGCCCTGCGGACATGCGGCATCGTGGTGCGTCGGTGTCAGGCGGGAAGGGTCTGATCATGCGGGGGCAGAAGGACCCCGGGGGGTGGACGAAAGTCGATTGCCGCCCCGCGATGCCCCTGAGTAGTGTCCCCCGGCATGCCCCCGACCCTGCGCACCCCGCGCCTGTTGCTCGACGCCTACCGCCCGGACGACGAGGAGAGCTTCGTCGCTCTGTTCCAGGACCCGAGGGTGTCCCGGTGGATGGGTGACGGGCCTGCTGCCGAGGCCGAGGACCGGGCGCTGTTCGGGCGGATCTTCAGCAAGGTGTACGCAGGGGACCTGTTCGACGTGTGGGCGGTCCGGCGTGGCGGGCTCCTGGTCGGGCACGCGGAGATCAAGCGGACCGAAGAGGTCGGTGGTCACGAGATCGTCTATGCCCTGGGCCCTGAGGTCTGGGGCAGCGGGCTCGGAACGGAGCTGGCGGAGGCGCTCGTGGGTTACGGTTTCGAAGCGCTCGGGCTGACCGAGGTGCACGCCACCGTGGCCGCGCAGAACCGGGCGTCACTGCGCCTGTTGGGCAGGATCGGGTTCGAACACACCCGGGACATCGTCGAGGACGACGGCGCTCTCACGCGCGTGCTGACCCGCAGGCTCCCGGTGCGCTCTCGGTGACCTCGCGGTCTTGTCCCAGATCATGAGCGTCGCACCGGTCGCCGCGCCGGTGCTCGGCGGGCAGACTCCCGGTGCGCTCTCGGTGACCGCAGACTCCCGACGCGGCTCTTGGTGACCGCAGGCTCCCGGTGCGCTCTCGGTGACGTACGGGTACGGCGACGTCCGGCGGCTCGCCGGGTCGTACCGGTGGGGGCTCGCCAGGTCGTACCGGTGGCGGCTCGCCAGGTCGTACCGGTGGCGGCTCGCCAGGTCGTACCGGTGGCGGCTCTCCGGGTCGTACCGACCGGCGGCTCGCCGGGTCCTTTCCCCCGCCTACGGCGTCTCCCCGCGTCGGGAAGGCCGATGCGGAGACCGGTGCAGGAGGGAGCCCTGGGCTCCCTCCTGTACCCGAAACCGCCCGGCAGGGGCGCTGGGCGGCGCCCGCACCACTCGGCTGCACAGCGCGTCAGGAGGTCAGGAGGCCGGCACGGGCCCCATGACGCCTCTGGTCTCTTCCTGTTCGGCCGTCGCCGTGCCCCCGTCGCACCTGGTCTCCTGGGACCGCCGGCCCTGGGGCCCGAGCAGCGCACTCCAGACGATGTCGTCGAGGCCCTGCCTCTGCACGCGGGTGCTCTGGCACGAAGAGCTCTGGCCCTGGTCGCGGTCGGCCGGCGCGGCGGTGTGGGCCGCGACGGGGGCGGCGGACGTCAGGGCTGCTGCGAGGACGATGACGGTCGCGCCGGCCGAGTGAGCGAGCGAACGGTGCACGGAGTGCAGTCGAGAAGTTTTCATGATCACACCCTGTGCGCAGAAGCACCCGGGAGAAAGGCTGACGGCCCCGAGGGCGGCCCAACTCACCCGATCGTGCGATGCGCTGGGAGCGAGCGGGCGTCGGCGAGGGCGGCGTCAGAGCGTGTCGGTGACCTCGCTGACCTCGGTGAACCTCGTGAGCCATCCGGCCCACGAGGTGTCCGCACCGCCCGCCCTCGGGGCCGGGTCACGGCCGGCCGGTGGAGGGCTGAGGCGGCAGCATCACGTCGCCGCTGCGGTTGAGCCGCTGCCAGGGCAGTCGGTAGCCGTTGATCGCGGTCAGGCAGGACTGGACGAGGACCAGGTACATCACCTGGCGGTAGACGACCTGCTGGAGCGGGAGCGCCCACAGGGGCCGGAGTCGTTCGCCGTCGAGGTGGAAGGCGTACGCGGCGCTGACGGCCTGCACAGCCAGCACGCCGCTCCAGGCCAGCACCGTGGTGAGCGGGTTCCCGAACACCAGGCCGTACAGGGCCATGATGTCGATCAGCGGGGCGAGCAGCGGGGTGAGGATCTGGAAGACGGCCAGCAGGGGCAGCCCCAGGCGGCCGAAGCGGCCCGCGGGGCCACGCTCGACCAGCGCGTGCCGGTGCTTCCACGCGGCCTGCATGGTGCCGTAGCTCCATCGGTAGCGCTGGCGCCACAGTTGTCGCAGCGAGGCCGGTGCCTCGGTCCAGGCGAGGGCGTCCGGCGCGTAGCGGATCTCCCACCCGGCCCGGTGCAGGGCCATGGTGATGTCGGTGTCCTCGGCGAGGGTGTCCGCACTCATCATCCCGGCGTCCCGCAGAGCCTCGACGCGGAATGCCCCCACGGCACCGGGAATGGTGGGCAGGCAGTGCAGCAGGTCGTACATGCGGCGGTCGAGGTTGAAGCCCATGACGTACTCGATGTGCTGCCAGCGGCCGAGCAGACGCCGACGGTTGCCGACCTTGGCGTTGCCCGCGACGGCGCCGACGCGGGGGTCCGCGAACGGCTGGACGAGGCGGCCGACGGTCGAGGGGGCGAAGACGGTGTCGGCGTCCAGCATGACGACGAGGTCGTGCGAGGCCCGCAGGACACCGTTGTTGAGGGCGGACGGTTTGCCGCCGTTGGGCTGCCGGACGACGGTGACGTTCTCCAGGGCGAGGGACTGTGCGAGGTCGGCGGTGCCGTCGCGTGAACCGTCGTCCACGACGATGATCTCGACGGGGTGGTCGCTCGCGGCGAGCGAACGGAGCGTGTTGGGAATGCACAGCTTCTCGTCGTAGGCGGGTATGACGACGCTGACGGGCCGGGTGACGGGTCCGTGAGCGCCGGTGGGCCGGCGCCGGTACCGACGGGCGTGATGGCGGGCCAGCACGAGCAGGAGCACACACCGTGCCAGGACGAGCGAACCGACCACCAGCAGCAGCACGCTGACGGCCGACACCGCTGCCCCCGACACGGTGACGGCGGCCACGAAGATGCGGCCCTGCCACAACTCCGCGGTGCCGACGGGGCTGGTGAGACTGTCGGTGCCGACGAGGTCGGCGAGGGTGGTGAAGCGATACCCCTGGGCCTTCAGCCGGGGAATCAGAGTCTCGAGGGCTTCGACGGTCTGTGATCTGTCTCCTCCCGCGTCGTGCAGGAGGACGACCCCGCCGGCCGGCGCGTCGGGCATGGCCGCCTCGGCGATGGCCCGGGCGCCCGGCCGCCGCCAGTCCTCGGTGTCGTGGTCGATGAATGCCAGGACGTAACCCTGCTCACCCAGACGCCGGGTCACGGTCCACGCCCGGGTGTCGAGGGCCGAGGTGGTCGAGGAGTAGGGCATCCGCATCAGCGACGTGTTGATGCCCCCGGCCCCGGCGAGGGCGAGTTGGGTCAGCGCGAGCTCACGGTCGACGGCGCTCGGGGACTGGGTGGCCAGGTCCGGGTGGGAGAAGGTGTGCACACCGACCTCGTGACCGGAACGGGTCACACGACGCAGAACTTCCGGGTGCCGGACGGTCTGTTGCCCGGTGACGAAGAAGGTGCCGGGCGTTTCGAAGTGGTCGAGAACGGCCAGTACGCGGGGCGTCCACGTGGGGTCGGGGCCGTCGTCGAAGGTCAGCACGACGGTCTTGGCCGGTGCGCGATAGGTCCGCAGGCGGTCCTCGGTCGTGTCGACGACCGGGCCACCGCCGGCGATCTCGTGAGGGACGCCGGTGGAGGGGCGCCCGCCGCGTCCTTCCTGGTCACCGGCGAAGCCCCGCGTGGTGTACCCCTCGATCAGGAGGACCGAGGCGACGAAGGCCAGCAGGACGACGGGAACGACGATGCGAAACCGGTGCCGCGGCGGCAGGGACGCTCGCCTCCGCCGGGGACCGGGCGGCCTCGGTGGGCGGCCGGGTGGCCGGTGAGGGCGCCGTCGCATCAGGGGGCCTCGGCCGCCGAGGGACCCGAGGGCAAGAGGGTGGCGGTGGAGCCGGACGGCGCCACGGGACCGGGGGCCGGGGCAGGGGGCTGGGAGTCGGGCGGCGGCGTTTGCGCAGGGGACTCGGGGGCCGGTGGGGCGGTGGTCGGCGGAGCGGGTGGAGGCGAGGCGGGGGTGGTGCCCGCGCCGGGGGCGGGGGCGGGAGCAGCCGGATCACCGGTGTCCCCGGGCTGCGCCGGTGAGGAAGTCGGTGCTTGTGGTTCCGGTGTGTCAGGAGGTGCCGATGAGCCGACCGATGGGTCCCCGGGCTCCCGGGGCGGAGCGACGGGAGCGCCGGGCTCGGTGGATTGCGGAATGAGCAGGGTGCTCGGGGCGCCGGGGCCCAAGCGGTCCGACGCGGGAAGCTCGCCGGGTGCCCGGGGCGTCGGGCCGGGGGTATGAGGTCCCGGTGCGGCGGGCGCCGCGATGTCGCCGGGCAGGATGGCCCCTGGGGCGAAGGGAGTTGCTCCCATCAGGCTCAGGCCCAGTACCGCCATGTACGTGGCGGCGGCGGTGGCCAGCCCGTAGCCGGTGCGTCGCAGATACCGCGCACGCCGACCGGAGGAGTCGACGAACACAGGGGAGCTCCGCTCACCCGACGACCCCTGTCCCTTATGCCCCCTATTGGCCCGAAGAAGCGCCATAAATTCAGCGTACGCCGCCGCGGAGCGGGAGAGTTCCCCAAGAGACCGGCAAGAATTTCTTACTCCGCCGTGCAACCCTTCTCGCGCTTTGCGGGTCGTACTTGGTGTCAGGACCCTCGGGGGCGGGATCTGGGGGGATCGTGGGGGTTCCTGACGGGAGGGGAAAAGCCGAGGGGGCCCGGTCGACGGACCGGGCCCCCTCGAAACCGTTCAGAGCCTCCTGCGCCCCTTCGCGGATGTCAGAAGAAGACCCCGCACCTCAGCAGGACGTTCGCGTACGGCCGTGCCTCGCCCGTGCGGACGACCAGCCTCGCCCCGGCCGACAGCTCCTTGAGCCGTTCGTGCGACACGAGGTCAAGCCCCGGGAAGTGGCCTTCCAGCAGCGACGACGCCTCCGGGTTGGCTTCCCGCAGCTCCTGCGCCGCCGTCGCCCCCTCGACCACCAGCTCGGCCAGCAGACCCTCCAGTACCTCGGCGAACGACGGCACGCCCGCCCGGAAGGCCAGGTCCACCACCCGGGGGCCGTCGGGGATCGGCATGCCCGCGTCGCACACCAGCACCCCGTCGCCGTGACCCAGCTCGGCCAGCGCTCCGGCGAGGTGACGGTTCAGAATTCCGGCCTTCTTCATGAACCGGCGACCTCCGCCGCCGTCGGGAAGGACGCCTGCGCGCCCTCCTTCGTCACGGTGACGGCACCCACCCGCGCCGCGTACGACGCCGCCTCCACCAGCGACTCGCCCGCGCCCAGCCGGCAGGCCAGCGCCGCGGTGAAGGAGTCGCCCGCTCCCGTCGTGTCCACCGCGTCCACCTTCACGGCCGGCACACGCGCGACACCCTCCGACGACGCCACCAGCGCGCCCTGTCCGCCCAGCGTCACCACCACCGACCTCGGGCCCTTGGCGATCAGGATCCGCGCCCAGTCCTCGGGGGTGTCCCCCACGGCGGAGTCTCCCAGGATCACCTTCGCCTCGTGCTCGTTCACGATCAGCGGGTCGCAGGCCGCCAGCACCTCCTGCGGAAGGGGGCGTGGCGGCGAGGGGTTCAGCACGAAACGGCTCTCGGGCGCCAGGTTCCGTACGGCCTCCACCACCGTCTCCAACGGGATCTCCAGCTGCGCCGACACCACCTTGGAGCCCTGGAAGAGGCACCCGGCGGCCCTGACGTCCTCCGGTGTGAGACGGCCGTTGGCGCCCGGCGAGACGACGATGCTGTTGTCCCCCGACGGGTCGACCGTGATCAGTGCGACGCCGGTCGGCGCCCCGCCCACCAGGACTCCCACCGTGTCGACGCCCGCCTCGCGCTGCGAGTCCAGCAGCAGCCGGCCGTGCGCGTCGTCGCCGACCCGGGCGAGCAGTGCCGTGCGGGCGCCGAGCCGGGCGGCTGCGACCGCCTGGTTCGCGCCCTTGCCGCCCGGGTGGACGGCCAGGTCGGAGCCGAGCACGGTCTCGCCGGCACCGGGCCGGCGCTCCACTCCGATCACCAGGTCGGCGTTGGCCGACCCCACGACCAGGAGGTCGTAGTCGTACATGAGTTGCTCCCCACGTGAGTGACATGGCCGGGTGGTCACCACACGCTGTGGACAACCGCCCGGCCGTTCCCCGACCGTCAGCCGCTGAAGCCGGCCACGTTCTCCTTGGTGACCACCTTCACCGGCACCTTGACCGTCTCCTCGACGTCCTTGCCCTGCAGCGCCTTCAGGGCGTTGTGCACGGCGATCTTCCCCAGCTGGGACGGCTGCTGCGCCACGGACGCGTACAGCGTGCCGCCCTCGACCGCCTTCAGTCCGTCCGGCGTGCCGTCGAAGCCCACGACCGAGACCGACTTGCCGGCCTTGGAGCCCAGGGCCTTGATCGCGCCGAGCGCCATCTCGTCGTTGGCGGCGATGACGCCCTGGACGTCCGGGTGGGCCTGGAGCAGGTTCGACATGACGTCGAGGCCCTTGGTGCGGTCGAAGTCGGCGGGCTGCTGGGCGACGACCTGGATGCCGGGGAAGGCCTTGAGGCCGTTCGCGAAGCCCTGGGCGCGCTCACGGGCGGCGGAGGTGCCCGCCTGGCCCTGGAGGATCACGATCTTGCCCTTGCCGCCCAGCTTGTCGGCGATGGTCTTGGCGGCGAGTTCACCGCCGGCGACGTTGTCGGAGGCGACCAGGGTGTCCACCGCGGCCTTGTTGACGGTCCGGTCCACCGCGATGACCGGGATCTTCGCCTGGTCGGCGGCCTTGACGGAGTTGCTCGCCGCGTCGGAGTCCACCGGGTTGACGATGATCGCGCCCAGGTTCGAACTGGTGAAGTTCTGCAGCTGGTTGGCCTGCTGGGAGGCGTCGTTCTGGGCGTCCGTGACGGTCAGGTCGATGCCCAGCTTCTTCGCCTCGGCCTGGGCGCCCGCCCGGATCTGCACGAAGAAGGGGTTGTTGAGGGTCGACAGCGACAGGCCCATCTTGGGCTTGTCCGCGGAGGCGGCGCCGTTGTGCAGGAAGGACGTGGCGCCGACGATCGCGACGGTGACCACGGCCGCGAGCCCGTAGGTCGCCGCCTGCTTGCCCTTGCCTCCTGGAGAGGCACCGGCCACCGGGGTCGCCCCCGCCTTGCGCCGCAGCGTGTCGAACAGCACCGCGAGTGCGATGACGACACCGATGACGACCTGCTGCCAGAACGCCGAGACGTTCAGCAGGTTCAGCCCGTTGCGCAGCACGGCCAGGATCAGGGCGCCGATGAGCGTGCCGGAGGCCTTGCCGGTGCCGCCCGCGAGGGAGGCGCCGCCGATGACGACGGCGGCGATCGCGTCCAGCTCGTAGCCGTCGGCGGCCTGGGGCTGCGCGGAGGACAGCCGGGCGGCGAGGACGACACCGGCGACGGCGGCGAACACGCCGGAGAAGGCGTAGATGGCGAGCTTCTGCTGCTTCACGCGCAGGCCGGACAGTCGCGCGGCCTCCTCGTTGCCGCCGATCGCGTACATGGAGCGGCCGATGTAGGTCCGGCCGAGCACGAAGGCCGCGATCAGGCCCATGACGACCATCACCAGGACCGGCACCGGCAGCCAGCCGCCGAGGGTGTCCCCGAGGTGGGAGACGGAGTCGGGGAAGGCGATCGGGGAGCCCTCGGAGATCACCAGCGACAGGCCGCGCGCCACCGACAGCATGGCCAGCGTGGCGATGAACGGCGGGAGCTTGCCGTAGGAGATCAGGATGCCGTTGACCAGGCCGCAGACGATGCCCGTCGCTATGGCGAGGAGCACGGCGAGGAGGACCGGGACGCCCGCCGAGGTGGCGCTCCAGGCGAGGACCGTGGCGGACAGCGCCGCGACCGAGCCGACGGACAGGTCGATGCCCGCGGAGACGATCACGAACGTCACACCGAAGGCGAGGATGGCGGTCACGGCCGCCTGCACACCGACGTTGAGGAGGTTGTCCGTCGTCAGGAAGTCGCCGGACAGCG
Source organism: Streptomyces sp. NPDC037100 (assembly GCF_055606225.1). Taxonomy (NCBI): domain Bacteria; kingdom Bacillati; phylum Actinomycetota; class Actinomycetes; order Kitasatosporales; family Streptomycetaceae; genus Streptomyces; species Streptomyces sp. NPDC037100. The sequence goes on from NZ_JBVJSX010000001.1 coordinate 804,583, forward strand.
CCGACATCGCGATGACGAGGACGATGAGCGCGGTGAGCGCGCCGTTGTCGAGCAGGAGGCGGCGCAGGCCCCCCGAGGCGTCACCCGCGCCCGTTGTGCTCTTGAGCGTGTCAGTGGCCACGGGAGGCCTCCGTTCCGGTCGTGATCGTGGTCGTGGTGGTCGGGGTGCTGACGGCGAGTGCCATCACGGCGTCCTGGGTCGCCTCGTCGGCGGAGAGTTCACCGGCGATCCGGCCCTGCGCCATCACCAGCACCCGGTCGCTCATGCCGAGCACCTCGGGAAGGTCGCTGGAGATCATCAGGACGGCCGCGCCGGCGGCGGTGAGTTCGTTGACGAGCTGGTAGATCTCGACCTTGGCGCCGACGTCGATGCCGCGCGTCGGCTCGTCGAGGATCAGCACCTTGGTGTCGGCGAGCAGCCACTTGCCGATGACGACCTTCTGCTGGTTGCCGCCGGAGAGGGTGCGGACGTGCTGGCCGAGTCCGGCCATCCGCACGCCGAGCTGCTTCGCGATCCGCTCGGCGGCCTCGCGCTGCCCCTTGAGGTCGACGAGCCCGCCGCGGGTGGCCGACCGCAGGGTCACCAGGCCGAGGTTCTCCTCGACGGAGGCGTCCAGCACCAGGCCCTGGCCCTTGCGGTCCTCGGGAACGAGCCCGATGCCGGCGGTCATGGCCGCGTTGACGTCGTACTTGGCGATCGGGGCGCCGGAGACCTTCACCGTGCCCCTGTCGTACGAGTCGGCTCCGAACACCGCCCGGACGACTTCCGTACGGCCGGCGCCGACCAGCCCGGCGATGCCGACGACCTCACCGGCGTGCACCTCGAAGCCGACGTCGTGGAAGACGCCGTCGCGGGTAAGCCCCTCGACGGACAGCAGGGCGGCGCCGCGGTCGGCCCGCTCGCGCGGGTACTGCTGCTCGATGGAGCGGCCGACCATGAGCCGGACGAGCTCGTCCTCGGGGGTGGAGGCGGGGACCTGCCCGACGCTCTTCCCGTCGCGGATGACGGTCACCCGGTCCCCGAGGGCGGCGATCTCCTCCAGGTGGTGCGTGATGAAGACGATCCCGACGCCGTCCTCGCGCAGCGCGCGCACGATCGCGAAGAGCTTGTCGACCTCCTCGGAGGTGAGCACCGCGGTCGGCTCGTCCATGATCAGCACGCGGGCGTTCAGGCTGAGCGCCTTGGCGATCTCGACCATCTGCAGACGGGCGATGCCGAGTTCGCGGACCCGGGCGCGGGGCGAGACGTCCACCCCGACCCGCTTCAGCAGGGCCTCGGCGTCGGCCTCCATCCGCCCCCGGTCGATCATCCCGAACCGGCGCGGCTGGCGCCCGAGGAAGATGTTCTCCGCGACCGTGAGATCGGGTACCAGGTTGAACTCCTGGTAGATGGTGGCGATCCCGAGCCGTTCGGAGTCCTGCGCACCCTGGATGCGGGTCTCCTCACCGCCGACCAGGATCCGTCCGGCATCGGGGGTGTAGGCGCCGGAGAGCATCTTGATGAGGGTGCTCTTGCCGGCACCGTTCTCACCGAGCAGGACGTGCACCTCGCCCCGGCGCAGGTCGAAGTCGACGCCGTCCAGCGCGACCACGCCCGGGAAGGTCTTGCGTATGCCCTCGATGCGCAGCAACTCGTCCGCGTTGCTCACGTCGTGCTCCTTTGCACTGGGGTGGGATTCTCGCCGCACGAGCGGCGTACGACGAGCCGGGCGGGGAGGGTGACGGACTCGCCGGGCCGGCCCTCGATGCGGTCGACCAGGGCCCGTACGGCGGCCCGGCCCAGCTCGCCCGTGGGCTGGGCGATCGCGGTGATCGGCGGATCGGTGTGCACGAACCACCGGATGTCGTCGAACGCGGCCAGCGCGAGGTCGTCGGGGACGCGCAGGCCACGCGCGCGTACGGCGTCCAGCGCGCCGAGCGCCATCAGGTTGTCGGCCGCGAAGACGACCTCGGGCGGCTCGGCCAGGTCGAGGAAGCCCTCGGTGACCAGCCGGCCGCTCTCGGCCTGGAAGTCGCCCTGCCCTGTGTAGGCGTCGGGCAGTTCGAGGCCGTATTCGCCGAGCGCCTCCCGGAAGACCTCGACGCGCTCGCGGCCGGTGGTGGTCGCCGCCGGGCCCGCGATGATGGCGAGCCTGCGGTGCCCGAGCCCGTACAGATGCGCCACGAGGTCCCGCACGGCGCTCCGCCCGTCCGCCCGCACCACCGGCACGTCCACGCCCGGGATCCACCGGTCCACGAAGACCATGGGCGTCCCGGCCCGCACGGCGTCCAGCATCAGCGGCGAGCCGCCGTCCGTGGGGGAGACGAGCAGTCCGTCGATGCGGCGGTCCAGGAGGTTGCGTACGTGGTGGTCCTGGAGGTCCGGCCGCTCGTCGGCGTTGCCGATGATGACGCTGTAGCCCAGCGCGCGGGCCTCCTCCTCGACGGAGCGTGCCAGCTCGGTGAAGTAGGGGTTCATCACGTCGCTGATGACCAGGCCGAGGGTGTGGGTCTGGTCGGTGCGCAGGGAGCGGGCGACGGCGTTCGGGCGGTAGCCCAGGGTCTCGACGGCGGCCAGCACGCGGGTGCGTGCATCGGCGCTGACCGACGGGTGGTCGTTCAGGACGCGCGAGACCGTGGCGACGGATACGCCGGCCTCGGCAGCGACGTCCTTGATGCTGGCCACCGCCGCTCCACCTCCTTGTGGATCAGTCGGGGAGCACGGGGTGAGTGCTCGTGGAATCGATTACATCGACGGGAGCATGGAATCGATTACACGCGGCTGAAGCAAGCCCCCGGCGGTACCTCTTGACCGGATCGTGATGTCGCGGGGCGCGGCCCGGCGGGCCAGGCTGGAGGTACGGGGGTTTCCTGTGGGGCGTTCGTGGCCTTGGCGGGCCGGAGCGGAGGAACCATGACGGCGGCGACCCGGAACGACGTGCCCGTCGCGCTCGAAGGCGACGGCGTGGAACTGCGCATGATGCCGATCGGCGGCGGCCTGTCGGTGGGCTACATCTCCCTCCCCCGGGGCACGGACATGGGCCCGGCCCTCAAGGGCCTGCCCGACGACGCCCGCCAGTGCCCGCACTGGGGCTACCTGCTCAAGGGCCGGATCAGGATGCGCACGGCCACGGGCGAGGAGGAGTACGAGGCGGGGCAGGCGTACTACTGGGGCCCTGGCCATGTGCCGGTAGCGCTGGAGGACAGCGAGCTGGTGGAGTTCTCGCCGAGTGAGGACTTCCAGCAGGTGATCGAGCACGTGGTGGCGCAGGCCGGGTGAAGCCGGAGCCCTTGATGCGCCGGGCCCGCGCCGATGAGTTTCGCCGGGCCGGGCGGTCTTTCTTGCGTCGACCACAGGAGGAGCGCCGTGACCCAGCTGCTGCGCGTACAGAACTTCAACGTCTCGAGTGACGGATTCGGTGCCGGTGAGGGCCAGAGCCTTGAGAGGCCGTTCGGCCACGCCGACCCCGGCACGATGTTCGCCTGGGCCGGGGCCACGGCCAGCTGGCCCAACCGCACCGCCCCGGGCGGGAGCCGCGGCCTCGACGACTACCTGGTGCGCGACTTCCACCACAACATCGGCGCCGAGATCATGGGCCGCAACAAGTTCAGCCCGCAGCGCGGCCCGTGGGAGAACTACGAGTGGCAGGGCTGGTGGGGCGACGAACCTCCCTTCCATACGCCGGTGTTCGTGATGACCCACTACGAGCGCCCCTCGTTCACCCTCTCCGACACGACGTTCCACTTCGTCGGCGGGGATCCGGCCGAGGTCCTCGCCCAGGCGCGCAAGGCGGCCGGGGGCAAGGACGTACGGCTCGGCGGCGGGGCGACGGTCATCCGGGAGTTCCTGGACGCCGACCTGGTCGACACGCTGCACGTGACGGTCTCGCCCGGCGTGGTGCTCGGGTCCGGCTCACGACTGTGGGAGTCGCCCGAGGAACTGCTCGACCGCTTCCACTGCGATGTGGTGCCCAGCCCGAGCGGGGTGGTTCATCACCTGCTCTGGAGGAAGTGACGGCGGGTCAGGCTCCCTTGCCCCAGTCCAGGCGGTCGGCGAGTCCGGCGGCGGTGAAGGCGGCTGCCAGCTCGTCGCCCCCTTCGGTGAAGTGCGCCCAGCTGTCGTAGTGGACGGGGACGACGCGGCGGGCACCGAGGATCCGGGTGGCCTCCGCGGCCATGGCACTGTCCAGGACGATGACCTGGTTGTCGAAGAGGACGGGGAAGCGGGGAGCACCGGCGAAGAGCACGGCGGTGTCGACGGGGGCGAAACGGCCGGCGATCTCGCGGACCGCGTCGAGTGAGGCGTTGTCGCCGCTGACGTAGACGGTGGGCAGGCCCTCTCCGGTCAGGACGAAGCCGACGACCTGGCCGGTGAACGCCTCGACCTGCTCGCGCGGGCCGGGCCCGTGCAGGGCCGGGACGCCGGTCACGGTGACCGTGCCGCCGCCGGGCCGGTCCAGCTCGACGGACTCCCAGTCGGCCAGGCCCCTGACCTTGTCCCCCAGGCTCTCGCGCAGGCGCTCGCCGCCGCCGGGCGTGGTCAGGGTCAGGGGTATGCCCGGGAGCAGGGCCCGGCCGGAGGTGTCGAGGTTGTCGGGGTGCTCGTCGTGGGAGAGCAGGACCACGTCGACGCCGCCGAGGTCGGCGGGCGTGGCGGCGGCGGGCGCGGTCTTGGTCAGGAGCGGACCCCCGGGCCGGCCGTAGTCGCCGGGGGCGTCGAAGGTCGGGTCGGTCAGGAAGCGCAGGCCGCCGTACTCGAACAGGGCGGTCGGGCCGCCGAGGGCACGGACGGGGAAGTCGGTGGTCACGGGAACAGAAGACATGCAGCACCTCACGGATAGACACGAGCGAACCGTGAGATGACCGTAGCCGCTTCTCACGGATGCGGGCAACCCGTACCATGAGAAATATGGAGGAGCCCGTGACCGAACAGCCCGCCCCGCCGCCCGCCCAGGGCGAGGAGGAGCACCCCTCCCTCGCCCTCGCCAACACCGCGATCGCCCTCCCCGGCGGGCGTACGCTCGACCTCCTGGGCACCCCCGCGCAGGCGAACCAGTGGCTGACCCAGCGCGACCTCGCCCCGGTCGACGCCGGCATGCGGGAGATGTGCGCGGCCCAACTGCGGTCGCTGCGCGAACAGATCAGATCGCTGTTCGCCGCCCGCGTCGACGGCGTGCCCGCCCTGCCCGCGGCCTTGAACGCCGTGAACGACGCGATGACCAGGGTCCCGACGGCCCCGCTGCTGCGGTGGGACGACAAGACCGGCCCCTACCGCACCGCCCCGCACCCCACCACCGCGATCGTCGACCTCGCCCTGGCGACCCTCGCCGCGGACGCCGCCGACCTGCTCACCTCCCCCGAGGCCGAGCGCCTGACCGCCTGCGGCTCCCCGCCCTGCAACCGCTACCTGCTCCGCCACGGCCGCCGCCACTGGTGCTCCACCCGCTGCGGCGACCGCGCCCGCGCGGCCCGGGCCTACGCCCGCCGCACCGAGCAGCACTGACACCGTCCCCTCGCCGTCACGACCGGGGCGCCCGGGCGAGCCGCGCCCCCCTGCTCTCCGCGACCCTTTTGACGTCCCGCAGGGACTCGCTGAGCCGCCGAGCCAGGTAGTGCAGTTCCCCGCTCGTCACCCGGCGCTCCGCGAGGAGTTCGCCGGCATGCCCGAGCAGGGCGTCCGCCATGTCGATCTGCACGTCCTCGATCTCGTCGGCGAGCCGCGCGACATAGCCGGTTCCGTCGCTCACGAGGTAGCACGGCCTGCCTTCGACACTGGCCCACGGCAACAACCGCCCGGCCACAGCACGGCCTCGCTCCCCGCCGGTCATGCGCCCGCCTCCGCCATCAGATAGGGGCGCACCAGCCGGTTGTCCTCTCCCCGCAGCGGACGCTCGCCGGGACGACAGCAGGGCGCCGGGCACACGTACGGGCGCGGGGGTGGTGCCGGTGCCGCCGATCGCCGTCGCCTCCCCCGGGGAGGGAAGAGGGAACGGAGAAACGGTTCCAGGAGCCGGGCGATGAGGTCTACCACGTCTGTCTACCTGCCTTCTCACCTGCGGTGACTGCGTTCTGTTCCGGATCACTCACAGAGTGGGGTCGGCGCTCGCTACGCTGCCAGGGGGTGGAGCTTGACATCGCGCTTGTCAAGAAGAGGAGTTGGCCGATGGACGAACGCCGCATGCTTCGAACACCGCGTCAGAAGTACGGAGAGGAGCTGCGCCTGAGGCGGACCGCCGCCCGCCTCACCCAGGAGGAGCTGGGCGAACAGGTGGTGTGCTCGCCCACGCTGATCAGTCACTTCGAGGCAGGCAGACGCCTCCCCAAGCCGGATGACGCGCGGCGGATCGACCGGGCGCTGGGGACGGACGGGTTCTTCGCGCGGTGGTTGGAGGATCTGGAGTCGCGCTACACCGACCATTTCGCGGCGGTGGCCGAGCTGGAGCAACTGGCTACCCAGATCCAGCAGTTCGCACTCTCTCTGGTTCCCGGAGTGCTTCAGACCGACGACTACGCACGCGCCCTGTTCGGGGCCTACCGTCCCAACCACACGCCCGAGGAACTTGACGAGCTCGTTGTCATTCGAACGCAACGCCGCCGAATCCTCGACGGCCCAACTCAGCCCGTCGTCTGGACGCTGCTCGACGAGGCGGTCCTCCACCGTCGCGTCGGCGGACCGCGGGTCATGGCAGAGCAGTTGCACAAGGTCGCTGACATGGCCGAGTCGGGACGGCTGCGCCTGCACGTCCTTTCCTACGGCGTGGGGGCGCACGCACTCATGCAGAGTCTGCTCACACTCATGACCTTCGAGGACTCGGCCCCGGTGGCCTACGTCGAGGGCTTTCAGACCGGCAACTTGATGGACGATCCGGCTCTGGTGAGTGCCTGTCAGACCGCCTACGCTCTGGCGCTGAGCGACGCGTTGTCGCAGCAGGAGTCACTGGCCCTCGTCAGGGCGGCAGCGGAGGAACATACGCATGATCGACAGTGAGCACAACGCTCTCACCGGCTGGTACAAGTCCAGCTACAGCGGCGGCGATCAAGGCGAGTGCCTCGAAGTCGCCCCCGGCCGCCCCGACGTCCCCGTGCGGGACAGCAAGACTGCCCACGGACCCGCCCTGGCCTTCTCGCGGAGCGGCTGGGCGGTGTTCGTCGCCGCCGTGAAGGACGGGCACATAGGGGCCTAGGAAGACAGCGCGAGGCCGAGCGGCGAATAGCCCTCGCCGCCCATGCGCTCGGCCGCCTCGATGTAGTCGGCGAGGGCGTCACGGGACTGCGCGAGGCTCGCCAGCCGGTCGTCCAGCCGCCGCAGCCGTGACCGCATCGCGGCCAGCAACTCGGGACATCCGACCAGCGTCGGGGCCTCCCCGGTCGCGCAGGGCAGCAGGTATGCGATGTCCTCCGAGGAGAGGCCGGCTCCGAGCAGGTGGCGGATCTGTTTCACGCGCAGCAGGGCACTCTCGTCGTACTCGCGATAGCCGTTCGCCCCGCGGGCCGGTTCCAGCAGACCCTGGGCCTCGTAGTAGCGCAGCTGATGGGCGTTGACGCCCGTCCGTCGGCTCAGTTCCCCGATCCGCATCGACAACCTCGCTTGACCTTCACACCGGTATCAACGTTGACGATGCTGCCATGAACAACGAAACCGCAACACCCGTGACTGTCCTCGGGCTCGGCCTGATGGGCCAGGCACTCGCCGGGGCGTTCCTCAAGGCAGGGCACCCCACGACCGTGTGGAACCGTACGGCCGGCAAGGCCGACCGGCTGGTGGGCGAGGGCGCGCGATCGGCGCCGACCGTCGGCGACGCGGTCCGGGCCGGTTCCCTGACGGTCATCTGCGTCACCGACTACCGAGCCGTGCACGAGGCACTCGGCGCAGCCGATGTGAAGCTGGACGGCACGACCCTGATCAACCTGACCTCGGGCGACTCGGGCCAGGCCCGGGAGACAGCCCGGTGGGCCGAAGCGCGAGGCGCCCACTACTTGGACGGGGCCATCATGGCCATCCCCTCGACCATCGGTACCCCGGACGCGGTGATCCTGCAGAGCGGGACGCGCTCGCACTTCGACGCGTACGAGCCGGCACTCGGCGCGCTCGGCACCGTCACCTACCTCGGTGCGGACCACGGTCTGGCGTCGCTGTACGACGTGGCCGGCCTGGCCATGATGTGGAGCGTGCTGAACGCCTGGCTCCAGGGCACCGCCCTTCTGAGGACGGCCGGGGTCGACGCGGCGGCGTTCGCGCCCTTCGCGCGACAGATCGCCGCCGGTGTCGCCGAATGGCTGCCGGGGTACGCCGCCCAGATCGACAGGGGTTCGTTCCCGGCCGAGGTGTCGGCGCTGGAGACCGACGTGCGGGCGATGGCGCATTTGGTCGAGGAGAGCGAGGCGGCGGGGATCAATGCCGAGCTGCCGAGGCTGCTCAAGGCGATGGCCGATCGTGCGGTCGCCGCCGGACACGGCAAGGAGCAGTATCCGGTGCTGATCGAGGAGTTCGGCAAGCCCGGCGCCCGCTGACCGACGCCTTCGGCCGGAACGCGACATCGCCCCTGACCGGCGCGGGTGCCGTCGACAGACCTGCCAGTCTGCCCCCCGCGGTGCCCGCTGGAGGCGGCACCGGTCGCCCCGGAGGCGGCGTCGGTCCTGTGCACCGCCTCCTTCCAGGCGACCATCTCGACCGGCGCGCCTCGGGGGCGTCGCCCTGGACCGCACGTCGCCGTCCGCGGTCATGCTGCTCGGCGGGTGTATCGCCCTGCTCGCGGTCCTGGCCCCGGGGGCCGCCAGGGCCGCCGAGGCTGACGCGTCACGCCGACTCGTTCAGCAGCCTGCTCAGGTGCTCGCGTCCGGACTCCAGGAGATCGGGCAGGGGTGCCGCCGCCTCGTACCAGCGCTTCTCGTACTCCCAGCAGAGCCAGCCGTCCCAGCCGTGGCGGGAGAGGACCTCGACGCATTCGGCGAGCGGGAGGACGCCCGCGCCGAGGGGCAGGGGGGTCGTGTCGTCGGGGGAGGCGATGTCCTTGACCTGGACGTAGCCGAGGTGCGGGGAGAGCGCCGCGTAGGTCTCGGAGGGCTGTTCGCCGCCGAGCCAGGTGTGCATCACGTCCCAGAGGGCGCCGACCTGGCGGTGGCCGACGAGGCCGAGGATCCGCATCGCGTCGGCGGCGGTGCGGTGCGAGTCGTGGGTTTCGAGGAGGATGCGTACGCCAAGGTCATTGGCGTGTTCGGCGGCCGTGCCCAGGCGCCGGGCGGCCGTCGCGTCCGCCTCCTCGGGGGTCTGGACGTCGAGGTCGCCGCCGGGGAAGACGCGGATGTACGGGGCACCGAGGTCGCGGGCCAGGTCGAGGAGGGCGCGGATCTCGTCCAGGACGGGCTCGTCGTCGCCCGGCGCGGCGACCCGTGCGTAGCCCGCCAGGCCCAGGAGCTCTACGCCCACTCCCTTGAACTCGGCCGCGACGTCCGCCCGTTCGGCGGGGCCGAGGCCGGTGTGGACCGGTTCCTCGGGATGGGTGCGCAACTCCACGCCGTGATAGCCGTGGGCGGTCGCGAGCCGCAGGACGTCGGGCAGGGGCAGGCCGGGGACACCGAGGGTGGAGAACGCCAGCTTCATGTGGACGGACCCTACCCGGCACCCCCGCCTTCGACTCCTCTCCGTCGCTCCTGTGTTGCGTCAAGATCCAGCCGCCAGTCCTGGCCGGTCAGATCCCGGCCGAAGGAGCGGTGCGGTGTCTCCGCGACCAGCTCGAAACCGTGGCGCCGGTAGATGCGGCGGGCCGCGGCGAGGATGTCGTTGGTCCACAGGACCACCTCGCGGTAGCCGGCCTCGCGCGCGAAGTCCACGAGCGCGCCGACCAGGCGGTCGCCGATGCCGAGCCCGCGCGCGTCCGGCTCGACGAGCAGGAGCCTGAGCCGGGCGGCGCCGGGCGCGTCGTCCCGTACACACATCACGCACCCCACCGGCCGGCCGTCCAGCTCGGCGATCCAGGTCCGCTCGAGCCGCGGGTCGTGATCCTCGCCGTAGTCGGCGACGATCCTCGCCACCAGTGCCTCGTAGTCGGCGTCGAAGCCGTACTCGGCCGCGTACAGCGCGGCGTTGCGCTGCACGATCCAGCCGAGGTCGCCGGGGGCGGGCTCGCGCAGCACGACGTCCTCGGCGCGCGGGGCCCGGCTGTCGCCCAGGATCGTCCTCACGGTCCGCAGGGCCTCCGCCAGCCGCGGCCGGTCCTCGGCCCGGACCGTGTCCAGCATCGCCCCGACCGACTGCCGCGCCCGCTCGTCCAGCAGCGCGGCGGTCTGCCGGCCGGGCGTGGTGAGCGTGATGCGGCGGCGGCGCGGATCCGTCTCGGACGGGCCGCGCTCGACCAGCCCGTCCTCCTCGAACCTGTTCAGGATGCGGGTCAGGTACCCGGCGTCCAGGTGCAGCTGGGCCCGCAGGTCGGCGGCGTCCGTACGCGGCGCGTGCGCCAGCTCGTAGAGGACGCGGGACTCGGTGAGGGTGTAGGGGGCGTAGAGCCGGCGGCCGTAGTCGAGGGCGCCGATGAGGTTCGTGTAGAAGCGGTCGAAGGAGCGGATGTCCTGGACGGTCATGGGCCTCGACCCCCGATACTTGACTGAGTCAGAGATACCTGTGGACCGAGCCTAGCTGCTGCCCCTTCGGCTTGGTGTGAGTGCACGGATGACGTGGTCGATCAAGGTGTCGAGATACTCGGGCTCCGGCAGGCCGAGATGGAAGACCAGGCGGTGGTACAGCGGGCCGTAGAACAGATCGAGGGCGACGTCCAGATTCGCGTCCGGGTCGAGCTGGCCCCGTTCTTGAGCACGCCGCATACGCTGCTCGAACTCCTCGATACGCGGCCGGATCAGGCGCTCACGCACATGGCCTGCCAGTTCCGGGTCACGGAGAGCGTCGGCGATCAGCCCTGCGAGGGGGGCGTGCGACGGTGGGGAGAGGAAGCCGATGACGGCGGCCAGCTGTGTGCGCATGTCGGTGGCGAGGTCGCCGGTGTCGGGGTGGGGGGCCACCATGTCGGCCGCCTCGTGGAGGGCTTCGAGAACGACAGCACCTTTGGACGGCCACCACCGATAGATCGTCTTCTTGCTGACCCCGGCGCGGGCCGCGATGCCTTCGATCGTCACTCGGCCGTAGCCCTCTTCGCCACACAGATCGAGCGCCGCGGCGAGGATCGCGTCATGGCTCTTCTGGCTGCGCCGCTGCGGGTTGGGGGGCTTGGTCACGACACCACCGTAACAAGACACGACACGTAGCGTGTTGACAGATGCACGACCGCGCGGGCAGTCTCTGCGACACAGACGACACGCCACGTGTCGTGTCCTATCGAGTGGGGTTTCCTGTGGACAAGGTGTTCTCGGCCGATGGCACGGTCATCGTCTACGAACAGCAGGGGTCGGGCCCTGCGGTGGTGCTCGTCGGCGGTGCGTTCATGACCCGCGGTGATTCCGCCGAGCTGGCAGGCCGGCTGGCCGAACGCTTCACGGTGATCACGTACGACCGTCGCGGGCGCGGTGACAGCGGGGACGCTCCGACCTACGACGTGCAGCGCGAGGTCGAGGACCTGGACGCACTGATCGGGCACGCGGGCGGCAAGGCCATGGTCTTCGGCATGTCCTCCGGCGCCGTGCTGGCACTGGAGGCCACCGCCCGGGGCAGCGCCGTGACACGGCTGGCCCTGTACGAACCACCCTTCATCACCGATGCCGGCCGTCCGCCGCTGCCCACCGACTACGTGGCTCACCTCGAAGAACTCGTAGCGCAGGGCGCGTACGGCGATGCCGTGGCCTACTTCATGACGGCCGCGGTGGGCATGCCGCCGGAGGCGGTCGCCGGTATGCGGCAGGCCCCGTTCTGGGCCGCCATGGAGGCCACGGCCCGCACCCTGCCCTACGACGGTCAGGTCATGGGCGACACCATGTCCGGCCGCCCCCTGCCCGCCGAACGCTGGCAGTCCGTGACGATCCCCGTCCTCGTCGGCAGCGGAGACGCCGGCGCACCGCACATGCTCGCGGGCGCCCAGGAACTCGCCGCGCTGGCAGACAACTTCTCCCTGCACGTCTTCCCCGGCCAGGAGCACGGCATCGAGCCCGAGCTCCTCGCTCCCGTACTGACCGACTTCTTCACTGCCGATGTGCGGGCGTGAGGACCCGCTCGGGGACGGCGGAACCCGTATCCAGGACATCCGCGACCAGGCACGAGACGATCCGGACGGGAGACGGCCGATGAGTTTCTCCGTGTTCCGCAGTCAGAAGACCAGAACCCGACACGAGATACCGAGGAACCCACGATGCGTACGTTGATCAGCACGGCTTTCATCTCGCTCGACGGCGTCGTGGAGGCCCCGGGCGGCGAGCCCGGTTACCGGAACTCCGGCTGGACCTTCAAGTACACCGAGTTCCTTCCCGAGGCGTTCGAGATCAAGGGGCGGGAACAGAAGGAGGCCACGGCGATGATGATGGGCCGCACCAGCTACGAGGCGTTCAGTCCGGTGTGGCCCGACATGGAGGATTTCGCGGACTACAAGGTGATGCCGAAGTACGTCGTCTCCACGACCCTCGCCGAGGAAAACCTGGTGTCGAACTGGGGCGAGACGACGATCCTGCGCTCGCTCGACGACGTCGCCGCGCTGAAGGAGACCGAGGGCGGCCCGATCATCGTCCATGGCAGCGCCTCCCTGAACCAGGCCCTTTCCGACGCGGGCCTGATCGACCGTTACCACCTGCTCGTCTTTCCGCTCCTGCTCGGGGCGGGCAAGCGGCTCTTCAGCGCCACGGACAAGGACGCCCAGAAGCTGCGGCTCGTCGAGCACGAGGCCTATGCCAACGGGTTGCAGAAGAACGTCTTCGACGTCGTCCGCTGACGAGGTCACCCGGACGGGGCTCGCACACTCGCCCTGCCTGCGCGGTCCCGGGCGGGGCACGCTCCGGAGGGCTCGCCCGGCGGGGCTTGCTGGAGGTGCCCCCTGCCCGGCGGGGCTTGGCCGACGGGGCTTGCCCGGCGGGCCTAGCCAGCGGGGCCTGGCCGGAGGCGGCCGCCCGGCAGGGCATAGCCCAATGAGTCTTTCATGTATTCACCTGCAGCACGCGGTTACCCGGCAGCCGCACGGCGTGCGGCTGCCGGGGAGTCTGGCCGGTGGCAGTTGGTCACCGGGCCTGTCCGGGCTGGTAAGTACCAGCACTCCACTCGTGCCCTTCTGGGTCCAGAACCCGGGCGCGTCTGCTGCCCCAAGGTGTGTCCTCAGGCGGAATGACCGCGCGTGCGCCTGCACCGGTGGCGCGGTGATACCAGTCATCGACGTCAGAGGCGTCGGCAAGGCACAGATACAGGCCGCTTCCGCTGCTCGCAGACGACAGGGCCGCGGCGCCCTCCTCGGCGGTCGAGACCATCAGCACGACCTCGTCCTTGCACACCTCGGCGTGCTCGACGTTCCCGTCCGGCCCGTCCTGGCGCGTCGTGATCACGAACCCGAGAGCTGTCAGCCATTCCAGACCTCCTGCTGCGTCGGCGTAGCTCAGGTACGCGAACAGGCGCGTTCGCGAAACATTCGGCATGGTCGCTCCAGTGAGAGTTCCTATGTCTGCTTCGCCCGGCGCCTGCTTCGAGGATGCGTCCGCGCCGGGGCTTGACGTAATCGCGGAGTGGACGGTCCGTCGCCGTCGCCGTCCGCTGTCGAACCGGAGGGGGCGCACGCCTCAGGCATCGGCACGCCGTTGCGACGGCAAGAACGGCGTTTCAGTGCGGCAATCGGTGCTGCTGTTCCTCGGTGTGGTCGGTACGAGCCCGCACCCGCGCCGCGAGGACGGCGACGTCGTCCTCGGCGTGGTCGGTGCTGAGGCCGACGAGCAGGCGGTCGAGGACCTGTTCGGGGCTTGCGTCCGTGGTGAAGGTGAGACGGGTGAGCCGGAGCAGGGACTGGTCGATGTCTTCACCGCGTCGCTCGACGAGCCCGTCGGTGAACAGCACCAGGGTCTGGGACGCGTCCAGGCGGTGGGTGTGCGACTGATATCCGCCGAGGCCGGTGCCGAGGGGCGGGCCGACCGGGACGGGGAGCAGGGTCGCCCTTCCGTGCGTGTCGATCACCGCTGGGGGCAGGTGGCCGGCGCTGGCGAGGGCTACTTGTTCGCGGGCGGGGTCGACGCGCGCGATGAGGCAGGTGGCCGGGCGCCGGTCCGGCTCGCTGGAGGCGATCTCGTCAAGTTGGCGCAGCACGCGGTGGGGCGGCAGGTCGGCGGAGGCGGTGTAGCGCAGAGCAGATCGGTAGGCGGTCATGTCGACGGCCGCTTCCAGCCCGTGGCCCATGACGTCGCCGACCACGAGCAACGTCCGGCCGAAATGCAGCCGGACGGTCTCGCACCAGTCGCCGCCCACCATGGCGCTCTGCCCGGCGGGCCGGTAGCGGACGGCGATGTGCAGGTTGGGGTGGGGCCGGCCGGGCTCCACGCGCAGAGCGTTCTGCAGCTTGGCGACGAGACCGCTGACCTGCTCGTGCTCCCTGGCCTGCCGGATGTGGGAGGCCGCGCGCTCGACCAGCAGGACGCAGACCTCCGCGTCCAGACGGGTGAACGGCCGTGTGCCCGAAGTACACACCAGCGTGCCGTAGCTGTCGTTGCCGGTGGCGAGGGGCACACACAGCGCGGGCCGGGCGGGACCCGGCGGAGAGACCGCGTGTCCGACCCCGCTGGGATCGGCTTGCTGTCGCGCCATGGCCACAACCCATCGGGCATCAGGCAGCGTGTCCGGGTCACCGTGGACAGCCATGTACTGGGTGCCGGCCTCTCCGTTGCCGCGCAGAACGGCGGCCGCACCACCCATCTGCCGCACTGCCTCACGGGTCAGCTCGCCGCAGGTAGTGGCCTCGTCCAGGGTCGTGCCGATCCGAGCCATCGCCCTGCCCACCTCGACGAGACCGGACACGACCACCGCGTCGCGCGAGGACCGAGCGCCGGACACGGCAGACCCGGTCGCCACTGCTCTGCGAACCCACCGGATCCATCGCGCCACACGATCACCATAGAACGAGCCTCTTCAGCGGACCCGCCGCCCACTCGGCTGACCCCGCCCAAGTTCCTGGCCTGCGCGGAAACCCAGTGGCATGTAGTTCTCGAGCAGGCACCTGCCAACCGCGCAACCGTCCTGGCCGGCCCGCTGCCGCACGGGCGGCTGCCGTCCCGGTTCCAGCCTCGCCGCGTTGAAGATCTCACGGCTCTACGCAGGAAGACGTGCAGCGGGCCCGTGCCGGCCGTAACGGCGCGGACCCCTTGGCAGCCTTCCACACGATCAACGCCGGCGAGAGAGGCGCGCGCCTTCCGGATGATCTGGCGGGGTCAGCGGCGGGGTGCGCGTACTGTGGCTGTCTTGTCGTGCGCGGCGTACAGCACCCACGCGTCGACCAGGCTCTGGAGTGCCCCGGTGGAAGCGCCCGCCCGTTCCATGTGGTCGGTGTAGGTGGCCAGCCGGTCGGGCCCGTCGGGCCAGGCCGGGTCAGCGGCGGCCAGGCGGGCGAGGTCACCCAGCGGTGTGCGTGCCTGCTGGAACTGGGTCAGCCATCGCCGGAAACCCTGCATCGCCCGTGGGCCTCTCTTCACATACTCATGGATTGCGGTGCCATGCTGCGCGCCCTGTCATGCACGGTGCATGATCAGGATCGGTATTCGCGTGCTCATGCACCGTCTTGGGCGCCTTTGCCATTCTTCTCCGCCCGGGCCCTGATGGTGAAGGCGTGCTTCGGCCGTCGGCAGCCGGTTGATGCGCTTCCCTACCGATGCAGACTGGAGGGGACGCGCCTACCCGTGTGGGAGGCCGCTGTGGCAGCCAATCCCCCCTTCGTGCCGCCGGGTGTGGCGATCACTGCGGTCGACGGCCAGTGCGCCGAAGTGACCTTGAGCGGAGATGTCAGCGCTGTGATGCTCCGCGAGCTGGAGATCCTTCTCGCTGATCTGCGCCTGCAGAGGGCTCAGTACTGGGTGCTGGACATGCTCTGCCGGAGCAGGGGTTCGAGGCCTTGGAGGAGTCCGTGTCCGTCCATGGCTCGCTGCGGCTCGGCACCGACGGCTGCCGAATGGACTGGCACCTGATCGTCGCATGCCCGCAGCGCGGTCACGTCTGGCTGATCGACGAGTTCGGCGCGACCCCATTCGGCACCCCGCCTGATGCCTCCCTGACCCCCGGTTTCACCGGATGGGTGACCTACTGGGCCCAGGGCCGCTCGTGGTTCGCCGATGATCCAGAAGACGCGGCCTAGCCGGCGGGGCCCGCCCGGGGGCTGCCACAGCACGGCCACGACCGGCGTCAACGCCGCGCCCTGTCGAGCCACAGCTCTGACACCCCCGAGGCATCAACCCCCCGAGCCCCCAGAGCCACAGCCCCGAACCCACGCTCACGCCCCGAGCGCCTCGAACCACAGCCCCGAACCCACGCTCACGCCCCGAGCCCCTCGAACCACAGCCCCGAACCCACCCCCCTCAACGCCGCGCCCCCTCAAGCCGCAGAGTCTCAAGAAGAGCGCGGCACCCCGGAGGACCCCCGCACCATCAACTCCCCCCGCACCGACGCGATCCCCCCGGGCGGCGCCTCCTCACGCCCCATCGCGATCCGCCCGGCGCGGGCCCCGGCCTCGGCCAGCGGCAGCCGCACGGTCGTCAGCGAAGGCACCGCGTCGATGCTGAACGGCAGGTCGTCGAAGCCCGCCACCGACATGTCCTCCGGGATCCGCAGCCCCGAGTCCCGCAGCGCGGCGCACGCGCCCAGCGCGACGGAGTCGTTCGCCGCGACGACCGCCGTCAGCGACGGGTCACGCCGCATCAGCTCCAGTGTGGCCTCGTAGCCGGACCGCCGGTCGTAGCGTCCGTGCACCGTCCATCGCGGGTCCTCCTCGATGCCGTGCGCGGCCAGCGCGGCCCGGTGGCCCTCCAGCCGGTGCCGTGTGGTGGTCCGCTCCTCCGGGCCCGCGATGTACCCGAGCCGCCGGTGCCCGAGCCCGATGAGGTGCTCGGTCAGCTCCTGGCCGCCGCCTCGGTTGCCGAAGGTCAGCGCGATCGCCCCGGTGTCCGGCGCCTGCGGCCGCCCGCACAGCACGACTCGCGTCCCGGCCTCCACCAGCTTCCGCACCTTCGCGTCCATGGCCGCCTGGTGCGCCGCGTCCTCGATCGCCCCGCCGGTCAGCACCACGGCCGCCGCCCGCTGCCGCTGCAGCAGCGTGAGGTACGTCAGCTCCCGCTCGGGAGAGCCGCCGGTGTTGCAGACCACCGCGAGCCTCTCCCCGCCCGCGCGTCCGCCCGGCCCGCCGATCTCGCCCTGGATCGCGCTCGCCATGATTCCGAAGAACGGGTCGGCGATGTCGTTCACCAGGATTCCGACCAGGTCGGAGGTGGCGGCGGCCAGGGCGCTCGCGGGCCCGTTGAGCACATAGTCCAGCTCGTCCACGGCCTTCAGCACCCGCTCGCGGGTGGAGGCCGCCACGGGGTAGTTCCCGTTCAGCACGCGCGACACCGTCGCGGGTGAAACCTGTGCGCGGGCCGCCACGTCCGCCAGGGTCACCGTCATCTCGTCGTCCTCCGGTCGCGCATCTCGTCTCTCGTCTCCGCCCTCGTACACACCCAGACCACGGGCCATGGTTCCGAGCGGAACAGCAGGTCGACCGCCACTGCCCCGACGAACCCATGGCCATGGTTCCGAGCAGACCTTAAGCCCCCGACCCCCCGTTGTTCGCCCCCTCGAACAACTCGTCCTGGTCACGGTCTTGTCCGGACCAGGGTTCAGAGGCTAGCTTCTTCGTATGTAGAAAGCGCTTGCTGCAACGCTCACCAGTCCACGGCCGGCTCGACGGGCCGCCTGTGAAGGGTGGGGCGTACGCGGCGCGACGACCGCGTACGAAGGGAACGACGTGACACGCAAGACGGTGCGTATCGCCATGAACGGCGTGACCGGGCGCATGGGTTACCGCCAGCACCTGGTCCGCTCCATCCTCGCCCTGCGCGAGCAGGGCGGCCTCGACCTCGGCGACGGCACCGTGCTGTGGCCCGAGCCGATCCTGGTCGGCCGCCGCGAGCACGCGCTGCGGGCGCTGGCCGAGCAGCACGGGCTGGAGCACGTCTCGACGGACGTGGACGCGGTCCTCGCCGACGAGACGGTGGACATCTACTTCGACGCGCAGGTCACCTCCGCCCGTGAGGAGGCCCTGAAGAAGGCCATCGCGGCCGGCAAGCACATCTACACCGAGAAGCCGACCGCCACCGGTCTCGACGGCGCCCTGGCCCTCGCCCGGCTGGCCGACGAGGCCGGCATCAAGCACGGCGTCGTCCAGGACAAGCTCTTCCTCCCGGGCCTGCTGAAGCTGAAGCGCCTGATCGACGGCGGCTTCTTCGGCCGGATCCTGTCCGTGCGCGGCGAGTTCGGCTACTGGGTCTTCGAGGGCGACTGGCAGGCCGCCCAGCGCCCGTCGTGGAACTACCGGTCCGAGGACGGCGGCGGCATCGTCGTCGACATGTTCCCGCACTGGGAATACGTGCTGCACGAGCTGTTCGGCCGGGTGAAGTCCGTCCAGGCGCTCACCGCCACGCACATCCCGCAGCGCTGGGACGAGAACGACAAGCCCTACGACGCGACGGCCGACGACGCCGCGTACGGCGTCTTCGAGCTGGAGGGCGGCGCGATCGCCCAGATCAACTCCTCCTGGGCCGTGCGCGTCAACCGCGACGAGCTGGTGGAGTTCCAGGTCGACGGCACCGAGGGCTCCGCGGTCGCGGGCCTGCGCAACTGCCGCGTGCAGCACCGCAGCGCCACCCCCAAGCCGGTCTGGAACCCGGACATCCCCGCCACGGAGGTCTTCCGCGACCAGTGGCAGGAGGTCCCGGACAACACCGAGTTCGACAACGGCTTCAAGGCCCAGTGGGAGCTGTTCCTGCGGCACGTCTACGCCGACGCCCCCTACCACTGGGACCTGCTGGCCGGTGCCCGCGGTGTGCAGCTCGCCGAGCTGGGCCTGAAGTCCTCGGCCGAGGGCCGCCGCCTCGACGTACCGGAGATCTCGCTGTGACGATCCGACTCCCCGGCCCCGACGGTGCGCTGCGGACCTACGAGCCCCGCACCGAACCCCTGGCCGTGACTCCCGGCACGCCCTTCACCTCCCGCACGGTCTTCTCGGCCGCGCACGTCGTCGCCGACCCGTACGCCGACGTCTCCCCGGACTCGCCCGCCGCCGTCGACTGGGAGCTGACCCTCGCCTTCCGCCGCCACCTGTGGTCGCACGGGCTGGGCGTCGCCGAGGCCATGGACACCGCCCAGCGCGGCATGGGCCTGGACTGGGCGGGCGCGGCCGAGCTGATCCGCCGCAGCGCCGCTGAGGCCAAGGCGGTCGGTGGTCTGATCGCCTGCGGTGTCGGCACCGACCAGCTCACCGGCCCGGCGAGCCTGAACGAGGTCCGCGCGGCGTACGAGGAGCAGCTCGCCCTCGTGGAGGAGTCCGGCGCGCAGGCCATCCTGATGGCGTCCCGGGCGCTCGCGGCGGCGGCCTCCGGCCCCGAGGACTACCTGGAGGTCTACGGCCACCTGCTGCGCCAGGCCTCCGAGCCGGTGATCCTGCACTGGCTCGGCCCGATGTTCGACCCGGCCCTGGAGGGCTACTGGGGCTCGGCCGACCTGGACGCGGCGACGGACACGTTCCTGGAGGTGATCGCCGCCCACCCCGACAAGGTCGACGGCATCAAGGTCTCCCTGCTGGACGCCCGGCGCGAGGTCGGCATCCGCCGCCGGCTCCCGCAGGGCGTGCGCTGCTACACCGGCGACGACTTCAACTACCCCGAGCTGATCGCGGGCGACGAGCAGGGCTTCAGCCACGCGCTGCTCGGCATCTTCGACCCGCTGGGCCCGCTGGCGGCGGAGGCGGTCCGGGTCCTGGACACAGGCAACACGCAGGGCTTCCGCGAGCTGCTGGACCCCACGGTCGGGCTCTCCCGCCACCTCTTCCAGACCCCGACCCGCTTCTACAAGACGGGGGTCGTCCTCCTCGCCTGGCTCGCGGACCACCAGCCGCACTTCACGATGGTCGGCGGCCTGCAGTCGGCCCGCTCGCTGCCGCACCTCGCGAAGGCGTACGAACTGGCCGACGGACTGGGTCTGTTCCCCGACCCGAAGCTCGCGGAGGAACGGATGAAGACGCTGCTGAGCGTGTACGGGGTGAACCAGTGAGCGGGTCGTTGGAACGCTTCTCCATCAACCAGATGACGGTGAAGCAGCTGTCGTTGCCGGAACTGGCCGACGGCTGC
Organism: Streptomyces sp. NPDC037100; assembly: GCF_055606225.1. Lineage (NCBI taxonomy): Bacteria > Bacillati > Actinomycetota > Actinomycetes > Kitasatosporales > Streptomycetaceae > Streptomyces > Streptomyces sp. NPDC037100. Next base: position 824,827 of record NZ_JBVJSX010000001.1, read on the forward strand.
GCCCGGTTGGGCATCCGCAACGTGGGGCTCTGGCGCGAGCCGGTGCGGGCGCACGGCCTGGAGGCCACGGCCAAGCTGGTCCGGGACGCCGGGCTGACGGTGACGACGTTGTGCCGGGGCGGCTTCTTCACGGCGATCGATCCGGCGGAGCGCGCCGAGGCCCTGACGGACAACCGCCGTGCGATCGACGAGGCGGCGGTCCTGGGCACGGACACCCTGGTCCTGGTCTCGGGCGGTCTGCCCGCCGGTTCCAAGGACCTGCACGGCGCCCGTGAACGCATCGCGGACGCCCTGGCGGAACTGGGCCCGTACGCGCGGGAGCGCGGTGTCCGTCTGGCCATCGAGCCGCTGCACCCCATGTACGCCTCGGACCGCTGTGTGGTGTCGACCCTGGCCCAGGCCCTGGACCTCGCCGAGCGCTTCCCGGCGGACCAGGTCGGTGTCACGGTCGACACGTACCACATCTGGTGGGACGACACCGCGCCCGCGCAGATCGCCCGGGCCGGTGCGGGAGGCCGCATCCACACCTTCCAGCTCGCCGACTGGACGACGCCCCTCCCGGAGGGCGTCCTCACCGGCCGCGGCCAGATCGGTGACGGGTCGATCGACATGCGGGAGTGGCAGGACCACGTGGAGGCGGCCGGCTACACCGGCGCCATCGAGGTGGAGCTGTTCAACGACGTCCTGTGGGCCCGGGACGGCCAGGAGGTACTGGCCGAGACGGCGAAGAGGTTCACCGAACACACTCGCTGACCGGCCCCCCGCACCGCGCCGCCGCCCCGCCCCGCTCACCGGGTGGCCGGGCAGCGGCATGCCCGGGCCCGCGCACCACACCCGTTCGCCGGGCGGACCGCCGTACGGCGGGAGGAGCTGGGCGGGGAACGGTGGATATGCCAGCCGCCGGGGCGGGTCTGCCACGACTGGCTGCTGCGAACGCTGCGCACGGCCGGGCACGAGCCGGACATCGTCCACCAGGCCGACGAGAATCCCACCCTCGTGGCCCTCGTGGCGGCCGGGCTGGGGGTCGCGCTCATCCCGCGACTGGGACGCGGTCCGCTGCCCGCCGGGGTGGTGGAGGTGCCGCTCGACCCGATGCCGGTACGGCGGCTGTACGCGCTGTGGCGGACGGGGGCGGCCCGGCGTCCGGCCATCGCGGAAACCGTACGGGTGCTCGGTGAGCAGTGGCCGAAGGTGGCGGCTCATCCGCCCCGTTGACCTCCTGTTTCCCCCTGCGTACCAACTTGCGGAAATCCGGGCCGGGTCGGGAACCCGGAGCGGACCGGCCCCGTCCAATCGCAGGCTGTCGGAGAGTCACCACGGTGCGGTGTCGGCCCTCGCCACTGGCTGCGATCGCTGACCACCCTCTCCGCCGTACCGCGGCCGGCGGCACCCGCCGCCATCGGCGCGCCCCCCTCCAACCGCGCCGGTGGCGGCCCCCGAGCGTTGCCGCGCGTTCCCTTGACTGGCAGAAACTTCCCGGATATTCGTGACCTCCTGGAAGTTTCCTTCAGTGGATCCGAGCGGATCACCTCCGGAAGGAGCGCACGTGCACGACACCGGCACGGGAAGCACGGGAAGCACGGGAAACACCGCACAGCCCTCCAGACGTACCGTCCTCGCCGCCACGGCCGGCGTCACCGCCGCCCTCGCGGCCGCCGGACCCGCGCACGCCGCCGCCCCGGACGACAGCCGGCTGCGCGCCCTCGTCTCCCGCATGACGCTGGAGGAGAAGGTCGGCCAGCTCTTCGTCATGCGGGTCTACGGCCACTCCGCCACCGCCCCCGACCAGGCCGACATCGACGCCAACCTCAAGGAGATCGGGGTCCGTACGGCCGCCGAGCTGGTGGCGAAGTACCGGGTGGGCGGCATCATCTACTTCACCTGGGCGCACAACACCCGCGAGCCGCACCAGATCGCCGACCTGTCCAACGGCATCCAGAAGGCCTCCCTCGAACTGCCGCGCGGGCTGCCGGTGCTCATCTCCACCGACCAGGAGCACGGGATCGTCGCCCGGGTGGGCGAGCCCGCGACGCTGTTCCCGGGCGCCATGGCCGTCGGGGCGGGCGGGTCGCGGTCCGACGCCCGTGTGCTCGGGCGGATCGCGGGCGCCGAGCTGCGGGCGATGGGAATCCGGCAGGACTACTCCCCCGTGGCCGACGTGAACGTCAACCCGGCCAACCCGGTCATCGGCGTACGGTCCTTCGGTGCCGATCCGCGGGCGGTGTCCGCGCTGGTGGCCGCCGAGGTCGCCGGGTACCAGGGGTCCGGGGTCGCCGCGACCGCCAAGCACTTCCCCGGGCACGGGGACACCAACGTGGACAGCCACACCGGCTTCCCCACCATCACGCACAGCCGGGAGCTGTGGGAGAAGCTCGACGCGCCGCCGTTCCGGGCGGCGATCGCCGCGGGCATCGACTCGATCATGACCGCGCACCTGATGGTCCCGGCCCTCGACGACTCCGGCGACCCGGCCACCCTCTCCCGCCCGATCCTCACCGGCATCCTGCGCGAACGCCTCGGCTACGACGGGGTCGTGATCACCGACTCCCTCGGCATGGAGGGCGTACGGACCAAGTACGGCGACGCCCGGGTGCCGGTGCTGGCGCTGAAGGCCGGTGTGGACCAGCTGCTCAACCCGCCCGACCTGGACCTCGCGTGGAACGCCGTCCTGACGGCCGTGCGCGAGGGCGAGCTCACGGAGGCCCGGCTCGACGCATCGATCCTGCGGGTGCTGCGGCTGAAGTCCAAGCTGGGGCTGTTCCGTTCGCCGTACGTCAGCCACGGCGGTGTGGACCGGACCGTCGGGACCCGGGCGCATCGGGCGGCCGCCGACCGGATCGCCGAGCGCACGACCACGCTGCTCGTCAACGAAGGACGGCTGCTGCCCCTGTCGCGGCGCCGGTACCCCAAGGTGCTGGTGGTCGGAGCGGATCCGGCCTCGCCGTCGGGCACGACCGGCCCGCCCACGGGCGTACTCGCCGGCGCGCTGAGCGAACTGGGCTTCACCGCCACGGCCCTGTCGACCGGCACGGCCCCGTCCGCCGCGACCGTCGCCAAGGCGGTCGCGGCGGCGCGGGAGGCGGACGCGGTGGTCGCCGCCACGTACAACGTCACCGCGAGCAGCAGCCAGAAGACACTGGTGGAGCAGCTCGTGGCGACCGGGAGGCCGGTCGTGGCGGTGGCGATCCGCAACCCGTACGACGTGGCCCGGCTGCCGTCCGTGCGGGCCTGTCTGGCCGCCTACTCCTGGACCGACGTCGAACTGCGGGCCGTCGCACGGGTGATCGCCGGGCGGGTGAGGCCGCGCGGGAAACTGCCCGTGCCGGTGCAACGGGCGGATGATCCGGAACAGGTGCTGTACCCCATCGGCCACGGACTGTCGTACTAGAGGTACGCCACGGACCGTACGCACCACCTCCAACGTGCGCAAACCGTCCTGTATGCCTGGTGTGCACCCGCTACGGCGGGTCACGCTGGGCGAGCACACTCGGGGGGTCGGCGATGCGTGAGCGAAGTGTTGTGGGGGTGGTCTGCGGGCTCCTGGTCCTGATCGGCGCGTTGCTGACCGGCTGCCAGAGTCCGTCACGAGGCGTGGCGGAGGACGGCCGGCCGGGCGAGCCGGCGACCGGGAGGACCACCACCATGTCGCCGGTGCCGACCCGGCCGTCCGGGTACGGGGCGGTGTTCCTCGCGGTCGGCGAGTGCTCCTCGTTCGGTACGACGAGCTTCACCGAGGTGCCGTGCACCGGTGAGCGGGCGGCGGCCCGGGTCGAGGCGCGGCACGACGGCACGGTGCGGGACGGACCGCGCTGTCCCTCGGCCACCGACTTCGTGCTGCACATCAGCGAGCAGCGGCCCGCCTCCGACGAGGACGGCGACGGGGCGGTCCCGCAGGGCTACGCCTGTATGCGCAACCTCCAGCCGCCGCATCCCGGTGATCCGGGTGGCGGGGGCGGGCCCCGCACGATCGTCGGCGACTGCGTCTACGACTCCGGTGACGGGAAGGTCCGCGAGACGGCCTGCGACGGCACGGGCGAACGGCGGCCGCAGTACAAGGTGGTCCGGGCGGTCGTCGAACGGGCCGACTGCCCCGGCCCGACGGCCCTGTACGTCCGGCTGGGCGGGAAACGGCCCGTGGGGTGCGCCCGGCTGCTGTGAGCGGTGCGTCCGTCATCGCCCGCGTCAACGCATCAGCCGGTTGCGCGAGGTTCGTCGCCGGGCCTCGGCCATCAGGTCGCGGACGTTCTCCGCGGGCAGGTCTGCCGCCAGTCGAGCCAGCTCCTCGAAGGTCGACAGGTACGTTCCGGTGCTGCCCTCGCCCCGCAACTGCCTCTCCCGCTCCACGAAGGGCCGGACGGCCTTCCAGACCGAGACGATCCGGGTGCGCAGGACCGTGACCAGCAGGGTCTGGTCGAGCAGACCGAAGACGGCGAGGTTGGCGAACGACTGGTAGTAGTACACGACGCTGCAGAAGGCCGTCTTGGCCTCGGCCGGTAACCCGCGTACTCCGTTCTCCGGGTCGTGCTCGGCTCCCAGGCGGGTGCACACGTAGTCGTGCTGCTCGTGGAACTCCGCGGAACGGAACTCCCTGAGCAGGTCGATCAGCACCGATATGTGGTTGGCGTGCTTCGCGGTGCGGGCCTGCCGTGCGCTGAACACGATGGAGGTCACCACTGCGACGACGGCGATGGCCGTGGTCACGACGTTGAAGACGACAGAACTGTCCATCCGGTCACCGTACGGAGCGTTCACCGCTTGCGCAGGGACATGCGAACCGCCCCTCGGCCCGGAGGGCGAGGGGCGGTCGTGTGCGGGCGGCGGGCGGTTACGGACGCAGCGTCATCTCACGCTGCACGTCCCGCTTGTCGAGCTTGGCGTCGAACTTCGCCAGCGGCTTGGCCGCCTGCGGGTCGGCCTGCACCGCACCAGGGGCGACGCCGGCCCAGTCGAGGATGCGCGCGGTGGCGAGGGCCTTCTGCTCGGGCACGAGGCCCGCGACGTTGGCGCCGTGGTTCATGCCGGGGGCGGTGAAGACGTAGGAGTCCTTCGCGCCCTTGCCGAGGCGGAACGGCTCCGCGCTCCACGGGTCGTTCTGACCGTTGACGAAGAGCATGTGGCGGGCGTTGTGCCGGACCCAGGTGTCCACGTCACGCATCGCCGACGGCTGGAACTTCATGGGGATGTCCCGGGGGACGAAGTTCCGCGGCGGCTGGTAGCCGTAGCGGATGTACTGCTTCTCGACGTGCGGGAACTGGATGGTCGGCGCGCCGAGCTGGGTGCCGGCCTGGTAGTAGTACGGGGTGTAGGTCGTCAGGCCCTGGTCGGCGTAGGCGGAGAAGCCGGAGATCGTGTCGACGGAGTCCCAGATCGCGTCGTCGGTGGCGTTCTTCGCGTCGGCCGGGATCTGGTCGCAGTCGGCCAGCAGGCTGTACTGCCAAAAGCCCCACACGTAGTCGAGGACGGTGGCCTCGTAGGCCTTGTCCAGGCTGCCGATGGTGGTGAAGGTGAGGCCGTTCTCCTCGGCGTAGGCCGCGTACTTCTTCTCCAGCGGCTCGCGGCGCACCAGCGCCTCGCGCTGCACGGCGTTCAGCCGGTCGCGGCACTCCTTGGTGCCGACCCGGGCGAAGAAGCGGTCGTAGGCCGAGTCCTCCTTGTTCACCACGTCGTTGGGGGCGACGTAGGCGACGACGCCGTCCATGTCCCGCGGGTAGAAGCGCTCGTAGTAGGTGGCGGTCATGCCGCCCTTCGAACCGCCTGTGGAGATCCACTTCTTGCCGTAGATGCCCTTCAGCGCCTTGAAGACGCGGTGCTGGTCGCTGGCGGCCTGCCAGATGTCCAGCTTGGACCAGTCGGCCGGGGCGGGCCGGGACGGGGTGAAGTAGCGGTACTCCAGGGAGACCTGGTTGCCGTCCACGATCTGGGTGGGCTCGCTGCGGCGGGGCGTCGTGGAGACGTTGTAGCCGCTGGTGAAGAACACCGTCGGGCGCGAGACGTCCTTGTGCAGCACGGTGATGCGCTGCTGGAACGTGCCCTTCGAGGGCTTTCGGTGGTCGACCGGCTGCGTGTAGTTCAGGACGAAGAAGCGGTAGCCGGTGTACGGCTTCTCCTCGACCAGGCTCATGCCCGGTACGGAGAGCAGTCTCTCCTTGATGTCGGTGGTGCTGTCGGTGCCGGCGGCGTCGGCGGCGGTGGCCGCTCCCGCCGTGCCCAGTGTGCCTATGAGCACCGTGAGCGCCAGCAGCCATCTGAGCGCCTTGCGCATGCGCACTCCCCTGTGAGACAGATGTGCGCCGGAAGCTAGCGGACCAACTCACCGGAGCACCAGGGGACATAGGGATAACCCTGTGCGCGGGGGCGTGTCACCGGGCGCGGGGTGTCAGCACAGGATCCAGCCGGGGCTGAACCTCCCTCGGCCGACCTGGCCCTTGAGCCAGACGCAGCGGCGCCCGGCGTGCACGGTCACCGGGCCCGCGCGGTAGGCGTACGTGCCCTGGTCCACGACCGGCCGGTTGCCGCGCGCCTGCACGCTCACCGACATCGTGCGCTTGGCGCCGGGTTTCCTGTTGAGGGTGACGGCACAGACGTAGCCGCCGCGCTTGTAGACGAGCACGGTCCCGGTGGAGAACGGCAGGGTGCGGACCTTGCGCCCGGGGCAGAGCGCGGATGTCGCGGCCTGCGCCTCGCCCGGGGCCGCGACGGCCAGCAGCCCGGAGGCGGTCAGCACGGCCAGCCCCAGCGCGAGCCGCCGACGTATCGCTCCACTGTCCACTGTCGTCCTCCCGTACCGCGTCCTCCGCGACCATCGGCGTACGCCTGTACGGACGCATGACGTATGTCGGATGGTTGCACGAGCGTTACGGAAACGCTGTCAAGTGATCAGCGGGACACGCCGACCGGCTCCTCCGGCTCCGGGGCGCCGATGAACGTCCGCCACAGCTCCGCGTACCGCCCGCCGCGCGCGAGCAGCTCCTCGTGCGTGCCGTCCTCGGCGACCCGGCCGTGGTCCATGACGACGACCCGGTCGGCGCGGGCGGCGGTGGTGAGGCGGTGGGCGACCACCAGGGTCGTGCGGCGGCCGGCGAGCCGGTCCGTGGCCTGGTTGACCTGGGCCTCCGTGGCCAGGTCCAGGGCGGCCGTGGCCTCGTCGAGCAGCAGCACGTCCGGGTCGACCAGCTCGGCGCGGGCCAGGGCGATCAGCTGGCGCTGCCCTGCGGACAGGTTGCGGCCGCGTTCGGCGACCTCGTGGAGGTAGCCGCCCTCCAGGGTGGCGATCATGTCGTGCGCGCCGACCGCGCGGGCCGCCGCCTCGACCTCGGCGTCGGTGGCGTCGGGGCGGCCGTAGGCGATGGCGTCGCGGACGGTGCCCTGGAAGAGGTACGCCTCCTGCGGGACGACTCCCAGACGGTGCCGGTAGGAGGTGAGGTCCAGGGCCCGCAGGTCGGTGCCGTCGACGGTGACCCGGCCGCCGGTGGGGTCGTAGAAGCGGGCGACGAGCTTGACGAGGGTCGACTTGCCCGCGCCGGTCTCGCCGACGAAGGCGACGGTCTGCCCGGCCGGGATGCGCAGGTCGACCCCGCCGAGGGCCTCTTCGTCGGTCCCGTAGGCGAAGTGCACGTCCTCGAAGGCGATGTCACCGCGCAGCGACGGGACTTCCAGCGGTTCGTCGGCGGACTTCGTCGACGTCGGTTCCCGGAGCAGCTCCTGGATGCGGCCCAGCGAGACGGTCGCCTGCTGGTAGCCGTCGAAGACCTGGGAGAGCTGCTGCACCGGCGCGAAGAACAGGTCGATGTAGAGCAGGTAGGCCACCAGCGAGCCGATCGCCAGGGTCCCGTCGTCGACCCGGGCCCCGCCCACGATCAGCACGGCAGCGGCCGCCACCGACGACAGGAACTGCACGAACGGGAAGTACACCGAGATCAGCCACTGGCCCCGGACGCGGGCCTGACGGTAGCTGTGGCTGCGCTCGGCGAACCGCCGCCCGCCGTCCCGCTCGCGCCGGAAGGCCTGGACGATCCGCAGACCGGAGACCGACTCCTGGAGGTCGGCGTTGACGACCGACACGCGTTCGCGGGCCAGCTCGTACGCCTTCACGCTCGCCCGGCGGAAGAAGACGGTGGCGATGATCAGCGGCGGCAGCGTCGCGAAGACGACCAGCGCGAGCTCCACGTCGATCACCAGCAGCGCGACCATGATCCCGAAGAAGGTGACGACCGAGACGAAGGCCGTGACCAGGCCCGTCTGGAGGAACGTCGACAGCGCGTCGACGTCGGTCGTCATCCGGGTCATGATCCGCCCGGTCAGCTCACGCTCGTAGTAGTCGAGCCCGAGGCGCTGCAGCTGGGAGAAGATCTTCAGCCGGAGCGAGTACAGGACCCGCTCGCCGGTGCGCCCGGTCATCCGGGTCTCACCGACCTGGGCCGCCCACTGCACCGCGACCGTCAGCAGCCCCAGCAGGGCCGCGGCCCATACGGCGCCGAGCGCGGCCTCGGTGACGCCCGAGTCGATGCCGTGCCGGATCAGCACCGGCAGCAGCAGGCCCATGCCCGCGTCGGTGGCGACCAGGGCGAGGCTGATCAGCAGCGGCAGTCCGAAGCCGCGCAGCAGCCGGCGCAGGCCGTAGGAGTCCTCCGGCTGGACGGCCCGCGACTCGTCGATGTCCGGGACGTCGGTGGCCGGGGGCAGCGCCTCGACCTGGGCGAGCAGCTCGGGGGTGGCCGGGCTCTCGGCGAGTGCGGTGTCCTTGCGCTCGCGGTCGCCGCTCCAGAGCCGTGGGGTGACCCCGCGCTCGGCGTCGAACTCGGCGTCCAGCTCGTCCCGTACCGAGGTGTCCTCGGGGGGACAGGCCGGCTGGGCGTGGCCCGGGGAGACCCCGCCCAGCTCGTCGGGGTCGGTGAGCAGACGCCGGTAGAGGGCGGAGCGCTGCTGGAGTTCCTCGTGGGTGCCGATGTCGGCGAGGCGGCCGCCGTCCAGGACGGCGATGCGGTCGGCGAGGTTCAGGGTGGAGCGGCGGTGGGCGATCAGCAGGGTGGTGCGGCCCCGCATGACCTCCTTCAGGGCCCCGTGGATCTCGTGCTCGACCCGCGCGTCCACGGCGGAGGTGGCGTCGTCCAGAACCAGCAGACGCGGGTCGCTGAGGATGGCTCGGGCGAGGGCGACGCGCTGGCGCTGTCCGCCGGAGAGGGTGAGGCCGTGCTCGCCGACCGTGGTGTCGTAGCCGTCGGGCAGCTCACTGATGAAACGGTCCGCCTGGGCGGCGCGGGCGGCCTTCTCGATCTCCTCCGAGGTCGCGTCCGGGCGGCCGTAGGCGATGTTGTTGCGGACCGTGTCGGAGAAGAGGAAGGAGTCCTCCGGGACCAGGCCGATCGCCGCCCGCAGGGACTCCAGGGACAGCTCGCGCACGTCGTGGCCGCCGACCAGGACGGCCCCGCGGCTGACGTCGTAGAAGCGCGGCAGCAGCAGGGAGAGGGTGGACTTGCCGGAGCCGGAGGAACCGACCACGGCGAGGGTCTCGCCCGGGCGGATCTCGAAGCTCAGCCCGTCGAGGACGGGACGGTCGGCGTCGTAGCCGAAGGAGACGTCGTCGAACTCGACCGTCGCGGGGGCGTCGGCGGGCAGGTCCTTGTGGCCGTCCTCGATGGACGGCTCGGTGTCGATCAGCTCCAGGACGCGCTCGGTGCCGGCGCGGGCCTGCTGGCCGACGGTGAGCACCACCGCGAGCATGCGGACCGGGCCGACCAGCTGGGCGAGGTAGGTGGAGAAGGCGACGAACGTGCCGAGCGTGATGTGCCCGCGCACCGCCAGCCAGCCGCCGAGCGCGAGCATGGCGACCTGGCCGAGGGCGGGGACGGCCTGGAGGGCCGGGGTGTAGACGGAGTTCAGGCGGACGGTGCGCAGCCGGCCCGCGAACAGCCGGCGGCCGACCTCCCGGAGCTTGCCGGTCTCCTGCTCCTCCTGCCCGAAGCCCTTCACCACGCGTACTCCGCTGACGGCGCCGTCGACCACGCCCGCGACGGCGGCGGCCTGGGCCTGGGCGTACCAGGTGGAGGGGTGCAGCCGGGTGCGGCTGCGCCTGGCGATCCACCAGAGGGCGGGGGCGACGGCCAGGGCGACCAGGGTGAGCGGGACGGACAGCCACGCCATGATCACCAGGGAGATCAGGAAGAGCATGAAGTTCCCGATGGTCATCGGGAGCATGAAGAGCAGGCCCTGGATCAGCTGCAGGTCGCTGGTGGCACGGCCGACGACCTGGCCGGTGGACAGCTCGTCCTGACGGCGGCCGTCGAGCCGGGTGATCGTGCCGTACATCTCCGTCCGCAGGTCGTGCTGGACGTCGAGGGCGAGGCGGCCGCCGTAGTAGCGGCGGATGTAGGTGAGGACGTAGACGACCAGGGCGGCCGCGACGAGGAGGCCGGCCCAGGTGGTCATGTCCCTGGTGTGCTCGCCGATGACGTCGTCGATGATCACCTTGGTGATCAGGGGGACGAGGGCCATGACGGCCATGCCGACCAGGGAGGAGCCGAGGGCGAGTACGACGTCCTTCGGGTGGCGCCACGCGTAGGCCCACAGTCGTCGTGCCCATCCCCGTTTCGGTGTCACACCGGTACCTTCCGTCCGTCCTGAGCTGCCGGAAGGCGTCAACGCGGGACACCCCCGATTTCATCCCGCGACGCCGCTTCCCCGACCAGAGGACCAGGAACCCGCGACTCATGGCCCAGGCCCGGGCTAGGCTCCCCGGCCATGGTGCCCTCACTCGCTCAGGTGACGCGTCGACCGCGCTTCGCGCGCGCCGAGACCATGGTGGCCCTGTGCGCCGCCCTGTGCTGGCGGATGCTCGCCTTCGCGATGTACGCGGAGGGCTACGACCTCGACCCGAGCGCGCCGCGCCAGATGTCCGGAGACGCGGCGATCGCACACCTGGCCCTGCTCCTCGCGCTCTCGGTCGCGGTGACCTGGTCGCTGCGTCTGCTGCCCTGGCCGCCGCTGCGCACCGCGGTGGACGCACTCGCCGTCGTGCGCCTCGCCGCGGTGCTGCTGCTGTCGGCGGTGATGGCTCTGGCCCTGCTCACCGGGGTCCGCGTTCCGCTGCTGGGCTGGGAGATGTGAGCACGCCGGAAGCGGGGCCCGCGGCATGGGCGTCACCGCAGGGGCGGGCCGGTGACGTCGGGTGCGTGGCCAGGTGAAGGTCGGCCGTTCCGGTGAATCGGCCACACGGAGAGCACTTGCCCCTCTTGTGGTCGTTTGCCCGGATATGGAAAACACTCTTCCCCCCGTGCTCTACACCATCCTCGCCGTCGTCAGGAGGCTCCTGGACGTCCTCGGCTGAGCCCCGTCAGCTCGCCGCCAGATCCTTGTGGATGACCTTGGCCACGGCCTGGATGGTGGCGATGCCGTAGTTCATCGTGCTGTTGCCGTGGGTCAGCACGGTCATCACATAGTCGTGGCCGCCGCCCTTGAACGCGCCGACACTGTGCACCCGCCACCCGTTGGTGGAGCGTTGCAGCCAGCCGTTCTTGACGGCCACGGTGACGCCCGACGGCACTCCGTAGGGGGTGCCCCAGCGCTGGGACGACACGACCTGGCCCATCAGCTTGAGGATGTAGGCCCGGGCGTTGTCGCTCAGGACCGCGTTCCTGGCGGTGAGGAGCTTCAGCAGCTTCTGCTCGTCGGTGACGGTGATCTGGGTCAGGCCCCAGTAGCCGTTCGCCCCGGGCTTGGTCTGCGTCATGCCGGCGGCCGCCAGGAAGTTCTTGATCTTCGTCATGCCGAGCTGCTTCCACAAGGTGGAGGTCGCCGCGTTGTCCGACTTGGTGATCATCGCCTTGGCGAGGGTGTTCTCGCGGTCGGTGAGATACCGGTTCGATTTCTTCGCGTCCCACAGCAGCGTGGCGAGGACGGTGACCTTGACGACGCTGGCCGAGTCGTAGGCGGAGCCCGCGCGCAGGGTGCAGGTCGTGTTGGTGCTGCGGTCGTGGAGGCCGACGGCGACCGTGCCCTTGCGGGTGGCGAGCGCGGCGGTGATGTCCTTCTTCAGCTTGGTGGCCAGCCCGGCCTTGGCCGACGTGCAGGCCACGGCCGGAGGGGCGGCGGAGGCGGGCGTGGCGGCGGCTACGAGCGGCACGAGCACGCCGGTACCCACGGCCACTGCCAGCACTCTCGCGCGGCGGGATATCCCAGAAGTCATGCCCCCCTTGACTCGCGGACGCGGCCGAAAGGTTGCATGGACAACGAGAGCTTGTACGAGTCGTTATCGGGAGCCGCTACGAGTCGTTGTCGGGAGCCGCCCGAATTCACAGACGGCGGCCAGCTTCGGCACAGCGGCCTCCCACCGGAGCTCCCCACCATGCTGGGGTGACCTCTGCCACCGAAACCCAGCTCCGGACCGCCGAGCCCCCGCCGGCCCCGCCCAAGGACGCCGCCCCCGCGCCGCGTTGGTCCCTCCCCGCGCTGCTCGCGATCCTCGCTCTGGCCGCGGCGCTGTACTCCTGGAACCTGTCCGGAGCCGGCCTCAACAGCTTCTACAGCGCCGCCGTGCTGAGCGGCACCGAGAGCTGGAAGGCCTGGTTCTTCGGCTCGTTGGACGCCGGGAACTTCCTCACCGTCGACAAGCCACCGCTCGCGCTGATGGTCATGGGCCTGTCCTGCCGGGTCTTCGGCTACGGCACCTGGCAGATGATGGCGCCGATGGTCGTCGCCGCACTGGCCACCATCTGGATCCTGCACTCCGGTGTGAAGCGGGTGTTCGGGCACGCGGCGGCGGCCGTCGCGGCCCTCGTCCTGGCCCTGACCCCGATCACGGTCGCCATCAACCGGGACAACAACCCCGACACCCTGCTGGTGTTCCTGATGGTGGCCGGTGCGGCGCTCGCCCTGCGTGCGACGCGCGACGGCCGGCTGCTGCCGCTGCTCGGTTCGGCGGCCTGCTTCGGGCTCGCCTTCAACACCAAGATGCTCCAGGGGTACATCGCGCTGCCCGCCGCGTTCGTCGTCTATCTGTACGCGGCGAAGCCGGCGGTGGTGAAGCGGATCGTGAACCTGTGCCTCGCCGCGGTGGTACTGGCCGTCTCCAGCTTCTGGTGGGCCGCGGCCGTGTCACTGGTCCCGGCCTCGGAGCGGCCGTACATCGGCGGTTCGACGGACGGCACCGCCTGGAACCTGATCATGGGCTACAACGGCCTCGGCCGGATCCTCGGCGGCGAGGGCAACGGCGGTGGCGGCGGAGGCGGAGGCTTCTCCGGAACGGCGGGCCTCGGCCGGATGTTCAACGACATCCTCGGCGGCCAGATCTCCTGGCTGATCCCCTTCGCGGGCATCGCGCTCGTCGGCGGCCTGGTGCTGTGCGGCCGCGCCCCGCGCACGGACCCCACCCGGGCCGCACTCCTGCTCTGGGGCGGCTGGACCCTGCTGCACTACCTGACCTTCGCCCTGGCCGAGGGCACCATGCACCCGTACTACACGACCGCACTCGCCCCGGGCATCGCGGCGCTGTGCGGAGGCGGCGGGGCGCTGCTGCTGCGGGCGTTCCGGTCCGACCGGCGGTGGGTGTGGGTGCTGCCGCTCGCGCTGGGTGTCACGGCCGTCTGGGCGGCGGTGCTGCTGCGGCGGGCCTCCGGCTGGCACACCTGGCTGTGGCCTTCCGTCCTGGTCGTCATGGCGCTGGCCGTCGCAGGCCTGCTCGTCTTCCGCTCCGGCGGCTCGGGGCGGCGGCTGCGGCTGCTGGCGGTGTCGGTGGCGGCCGCGGTCGTCGCGTCGGTGGCGGGCCCGGCCGCGTACGCCTGGTCGGTTCCGTCGTCGGGCGCGAGCGGCGGCATGGGCGGTACGAACCCGACGGCAGGACCGACCACGGGCAGCGGCTTCGGCGGGCCCGGGGGCGGGGGCGGCCGGGGCTTCCCGGGCGGTTCCGCTGCCGGGGAGATGCCGGGTGGCGGTGCTCGGCAGGGCGGTGACGACCGGGCCGGCGGCGGCTTCCCCGGCGGCGGGGTGCCGTCCGGCGGGCAGAGCGGGCAGACGCCCGACGGGGCGGGCGGCGAGGGCGGTACGCCCCCGAGCGGCACCGGCCCCGGTGGGGGCGGCACGGCCGGTGCCGGCATGCGCGGCGGCATGGGCGGCGGCATGGGCGGCGGCGCGAGCAGCGAGCTGATCGCGTACCTCAAGAAGCACCAGGACGGCGCCAAGTGGCTGCTGGCGGTGTCGAGTTCGCAGGGCGCCGCCCAGCTGATCCTGAGCAGCGGGGAACCGGTCATCTCCATGTGGGGCTGGTCCGGCAGCGACAAGGCGATGACGCTCGCCAAGCTCAAGGAGCTCGTGAAGAAGGGCGAACTGCACTACATCCAGCTCGGCGGCGGCATGGGCGGCGGTCCCGGTGGCGGCTCCACCGTCAGCTCCGAGGTCACGGCGTGGGTGCAGAAGCACGGCACGGCGGTGCGGGAGAGCGACTACGGCACGAGCGCGAACTCCGGCACCGGCACCGGCACCGGCTCCTCGGCGCAGTCGAGCCAGTCGGGCCAGTCGGGCCAGTCGGGCCAGTCGGGCCAGTCGGGCCAGTCGGCGGTCTACCGCCTCGACCCGTCCGACGTCAGCTGATCCCCCCTCACAATCCCGCACATACGAACGGCCTCGCGCTCTCGGCCCGGGGCTGTTCGCATGTCCCCGATCATGGACACCGGTGTCCGGCGAACGGGTGAAGGGAAGCGCAACGGTGGGCTACTGCCTCGAGATGAGCACCGGCGACATGAGAACGGTGGTGCGGCTGCTCACGGCAGTGGAGCGGACCGAGCGGCAGGAGCGCACCCTCGCCCGGGTGCGCACGGAGTGCGAGCGCACCGACGCCCGCTTCCGGGAGCAGGGCATCGACCTCGACGTCTCCATCGGCCGGGCCCTGGACGAGCTGATCGACGGCACCCCGAGCACCGATCGCTGTCCCGCGTACAGCTACGCCTTCTACCAGGCCGTCGCGGCGCACTTCTCCGACCCCACCGATCTCGGCGCCTGGCGCCGCCCGTCCTGGTTCCGCGCCATGGACGACGAACTGGCCCGGCACGGCGTGCCGTCCGACCTCCTCCCGGGCACGTTCCTGTTCAGCGGCCCGCCGCTGCGGCTGCCCCACCCCGGCGACGTGGTGCCCGCGATCGGCACGCTGCCGACCGGCCGCGCCGCCGGCCTCGCCGACGCCTACACGCGCGTACTCGACCGCCTCGACCCCGAATTCCGCGGCGCGGCCCGCCGGTTCGTCGATGCCATGCGGTGCGAGGCGCAGGAGTGGGAGAGCGCGCGGCAGCTCGGGACGAACCCCGACACGCTGCTCTTCTGGTTCCACTGACCCCTGCCGGAACTCTTGACGCCGCTTTTCCCACCGGGATACTTGCGGTCGACAGCGCGCCAACTGCCGCGTCGAACAAGGGAATTGAGCGGCGGCGTCAATCTGTCCGAGATCCCGAACGTCGTGCGAAGTTTCGCAAGTTTCGTGACGACCACCCCCACAGGAGGATCCGCAATGAGCCCACGCAAGGCATCCCACATGGCCCTCATAGCCGCCCTGACCACCGCTCTGCTGGTCGGCCCCGGCGTCGCCCAGGCCGCGACTGCCCAGGCTCCGCCCGCCCCCACCCGGGACCGCGCCGCCGCGGCGACCATCACCTGGTCCCTCGTCCGCGCGAGCAACCCCACCGAGGACCAGCGCTCGGCCTACGACCTCATCACGAAGGCCATGAACGCGGCGGTGGCCCGCTACAACAACCTCAGCGACCTGGGCAAGACCCTCACCGTCCGCTACGAACCGGGCGTCCCCACAGCCGACGGCAACATCAACGGCACCATCCGCTTCGGCAGCAACCGCAGCTACATGAGCGAGCGGACGGCCCTGCACGAGATCTCACACACCATCGGCGTGGGGACCAGCTCGGGCTGGTCCCGGCTCGGCGGCAGCGGCACCTGGACCGGCGGCCAGGCCACCGCGCTGGTCAAGCAGTACGACGGCTCGGGCGCCAAGATCTCCACCGGCGGCGGCCACTTCTGGCCCTACGGCCTGAACTACGACAACGAGTGGTCGGGCACGGCGGCCGACCGCCATGTCCGCATCGTCGCCGCGATGGTCCGCGACGGTCTGTAGACGACCGGGCGGGGCCGGCCGGCGCTCACCCCAGGTGCGTCGGCGCGAACATCCGCAGCACGGCCGGGAGCAGGACCACCGAGGGCCCGGGCGCCCGAAGCGCCTTCGCGAGGTCCTGCTCCAGGTTCTCCGGGGTCGTCCGGACCCCGGGGACGCCGAAGGACTCCGCCAGGGCCACGTAGTCCGGCCGGGTCAGTTCCGTCGCGGTCGCCTCGCCGAACGCGTCGTTCATGTACGCGCGCAGGATGCCGTAGCCGCCGTCGTCGACGATCAGCCAGGTGACGTTCAGGTCGTACTGGCGGGCCGTGGCCAGCTCGGCGATGGAGTACAGGGCCCCGCCGTCGCCGGAGACGGCGAGGACCGGGCGGGTCGGGTCGGCCGCAGCCGCGCCGAGTGCGGCGGGGAAGGCGTAGCCGAGGCCGCCGGCGCCCTGAGCGGAGTGCATGTGGTTGGGGCCCTTGGCGTCGAAGGCCGACCAGGCCCAGTACGCGAGGATCGTCATGTCCCAGAAGGACGGGGAGTCGGCGGGGAGTGCCGTGCGGACGGACGCCAGGACGTGCTGTTCCAGGGTGAGTTCCTGGGCGGCGATGCGCTCGACGACCTTGGCGAGCACCTCTCGGACCCGGTCCGCGGCCGTCGCGTCCTCGCGGTCCGGCACGGTCTCCAGCAGCGCCTGCAGCGCCAGCCGCGCGTCCGCGTGGATGCCCAGCGCGGGGTGGTTGGACTCCAGCTTGCCGAGGTCCGCCTCGATCTGGATGATCCGGCCACGCGGCTTGAACGTGTGGTAGTTCGAGGAGAGTTCGCCGAGCCCCGAGCCGACGACCAGGAGGACGTCGGCGTCCTCCAGGAAGTCGGTGGTGTGCCTGTCCTCGATCCACGACTGGAGCGACAGCGGGTGCTTCCAGGGGAACGCGCCCTTGCCGCCGGGCGTGGTGACGACCGGCGCCCGGAGCCGCTCCGCCAGCTGCTTCAGCTTGCCGGAGGCGTCCGCCCGGACCACTCCCCCGCCCGCGATGATCGCCGGGCGGGCGGCCCTCGACAGCAGATCGGCGGCCACGGCGGTCAGTTCGGGGCGCGGCGGCAGCTCCTCGGGGAAGGCGTCGCCGCCCGTCACGACCGGGATCGCCGTCTCGGCGAGCAGCACGTCCTGCGGGATCTCCACCCACACCGGGCCGTGCGGGGCGCTCAGCGCCGACGTCCAGGCAGCCTCGATCGCGGAGGGGATCTGGGACTGGGTGCGGACGGTGTGCACGGACTTGACCACGCCTCGGAACGAGGCGGCCTGGTCCGGCAGTTCGTGGAGGTAGCCGTGCCGGCCGCCGCCCAGGCCCGCCGTCGGGATCTGGCTGCTGATCGCCAGCACGGGCGCGGAGGCCGCCGCCGCCTCCTGGAGAGCGGCCAGGGAGGTCAGGGCACCCGGCCCCGTCGACAGCAGCAGGGGCGCGGCCTCGCCGGTGATCCGGCCGTACGCGTCCGCCGCGAACCCGGCGTTGTTCTCCACCCGCAGGCCGATGTACCTGAGGTCGGAGCGGCGCAGCGCGTCGAACATGCCGAGGGCGTGCTGGCCGGGCAGCCCGAAGACGGTCGTCGCGCCGAGCCCGGCCAGCGTCTCCACGACCAGGTCTCCGCCGTTGCGGCCGGAAGGAGGATTGAGGGCGGCCTCCGTCTGGGCGGGCGTGGGGCGGAGCACCAGGTCGTGGTCGTGAGTCACTTGGCTTCCGAGTCCTTCCGGGCCGCGGCGATCTGGCGCGACATGATCGTGGTCAGTTCGTAGGCGGTGTGGGACGCGGCCACCGACGTGATCTCCGCGTGATCGTACGCGGGGGCCACCTCGACCACGTCCGCGGAGACCAGGTTGCAGGAGGCCAGCCCGCGCAGGATCTCCAGCAGTTCGCGCGAGGTCATGCCGCCGGCCTCGGGGGTGCCGGTGCCGGGGGCGTGGGCCGGGTCGAGGCAGTCGATGTCGATGGAGATGTACAGCGGCCGGTCGCCGATGCGCTGGCGCAGCTGGTCGGCGACCTCGTCGGCGCCGCGCCGGTAGACGTCGGCCGAGGTGACGATGCCGAAGCCCATCTTCTCGTCGTCGGTCAGGTCCTGCTTGCCGTAGAGCGGGCCGCGGGTGCCGACGTGGGACAGCGCGGAGGTGTCGAGGATGCCCTCCTCGACCGCGCGGCGGAACGGGGTGCCGTGCGTGTACTCGGCGCCGAAGTAGGTGTCCCAGGTGTCGAGATGGGCGTCGAAGTGCAGCAGCGCCACCGGGCCGTGCTTCTTGGCGACCGAGCGCAGCAGGGGCAGCGCGATGGTGTGGTCGCCGCCGAGCGTCATCAGGCGGGCGCCCGTGCCGAGCAGGTCGTCCGCGGCGGCCTCGACGGTCTCGACGGCCTCGTTGATGTTGAACGGGTTGACGGCGATGTCGCCGCCGTCCGCGACCTGGGCGAGGGCGAACGGGGAGGCGTCCTGCGCCGGGTTGTACGGGCGCAGCAGCCGGGACGCCTCACGGATCGCGTTGCCGCCGAAGCGGGCGCCGGGCCGGTACGAGACGCCCGAGTCGAACGGCACGCCCACGACCGCGACATCGGCCCGGCCGACCTCGTCCAGCCGCGGCAGCCGGGCGAAGGTCGCGGGTCCGGCGTACCGCGGGACGCGGGAGGAGTCGACGGGGCCGCGCGGAGTCTCGTTGCTGCTCATGAAGAAATGCCTTCTTTCCTACGCTTCATCGCGTGTGTACTGCTATGCACTGCTTGTTCTACGACTCTACTTCGGAGCCGCGGCCGGTTCGGACGCGAGTTCGGGTGACCGTCCGGCCAGCCGCTCGCGCCAGGCGGTGAGGACGGCGGCGTCAGTGGCGGGGGTGGCCAGGGAGACCACCAGGTAGGCGGCGAGGGAGGCGAGCAGGCCGTAGTAGACGGGCTCGTTGGCGAGGATGCCGTACGTCGCCATCAGCACGATGACCGCGAGTCCGCCGACCACGACCGAGGCGAGGGCGCCGTAGACCGTGCCCCGCTTCCAGACCAGCCCGCCCAGGATCGGCACCAGCAGTCCGCCGACGAGGAGGTTGTAGGCGACGGTCAGGGCCTCCACCACGTTGTCGATCGCGATGGCCGTGGCGATGACCGCGAGGCCCATCAGCAGGATGAAGGCGCGGTTGCCCTTCACCTCGTCGTGGTCGCCCGCGGGCGTCCTGCCCAGGCCCCGCAGCCGGGACCAGATGTCGTTGTTGGCGACGGTGGCGCAGGCGATCAGCGCGCCTGAGGACGTCGACATCACGGCGGCGAGGGCGGCGGCCAGCACCAGTCCGCGCACTCCGACGGGCAGCTCGTCCTTGACGATGGTCGCGAAGGCGTCGTCCGGGCTGCCGAGCTTGGGGTACAGCACCTTGGCCGCGGTGCCGATGACGGCACCGGCGAGGGCGTAGGCGAGGCAGTAGGTGCCGGCCACGGTCCCGCCCCACTTGGCGGTCCGGTCGCTGCGGGCGGTGAAGACGCGCTGCCAGATGTCCTGCCCGATGAGCATGCCGAAGGTGTAGATCAGCACGTAGGTGAAGATCGTCTCGCCGCCGATGCCCAGGGGGTCGAAGTACTCGGTGGGCAGCTGCGCCTTCATCTCGCCGAACCCGCCGGCCTTCACGACGGCGATGGGCAGCAGCAGGAGCAGCACGCCGATGGTCTTCACGACGAACTGCACCATGTCGGTCAGGGTGATCGACCACATGCCGCCGAGGGTGGAGTACGCGACGACGATCGAGCCGCCGAGGACGATCGCGACCGTGCGGTTCATGTCGAACAGGACGTCGAAGATCGTGGCGTACGCGATGGTCGAGGTGACCGCGAGCATCAGCGTGTACGCCCACATGACGACACCGGAGATGACGCCGGCCCGACCGCCGCCGTAGCGCAGGTCGAGCATCTCGGAGACGGTGTAGACCTTCAGCCGGGCGATGCGGGCGGAGAAGAAGACGGAGAGGGCGAGCAGGCCGAGGCCGATGGTGAAGACCATCCAGGCGCCGGACAGGCCGTACTGGTAGCCCAGGCCCACACCGCCGATGGTGGAGGCGCCGCCGAGGACGATCGCCGCCATGGTGCCGGAGTACATGGCCGGGCCGAGGCGGCGGCCGGCCACGAGGAACTCGCTCTTGGAGCGGGCGCGGCGCATGCCCCACCAGCCCATGGCCAGCATGCCGGCCAGGTACACGACGATGACGGCGTAGTCGACGGCCATGAGGGCCTCCTTCGATCGGTGTCGCCGGCGGGTGACGAGGACTGACCTTAGGTGGCCGGAAAGCGACTGCGAAGTGTACGTTTCATCCATTCGAGCCGGTGCTGGATGGAGGGAACGCACACCATGCCGGAGCCGGCGGTTCCGCCCACCCCACCCGTCCCGCTGACCGCGCTGCTGGCCCGCGAGGACCTGGGCCTGCGGCAGCTCGCGGGGCCGCCCGCCGAGGGTGTCGTCCTCCACTGGGTGCACACCTCGGAGATGGCGGACCCGTTCCCCTATCTGCTGGGCGGCGAGCTGCTGCTCAGCGCCGGCGTGCACATCCCGGGCGCCGCGGACTCGCGGAGTTCCTACTTCGACGACTACGTCTCCCGGATCGTGGCGGCGGGCGGCGCGGCCCTCGGATTCGGGGTGGCGCCGGTGCACGACACCGTGCCGGAGGCACTGGTCGCGGCCTGTGCCTCGCACGGCCTGCCGCTGCTGGAGGTGCCGCCCCGGACCACCTTCTCGGGCATCGCCCGCGCGGTCTGGCAGCTCATGGCCCAGGCCCGCCTGGCGGAACTGCGCCGCGTGACCGAAGCCCAGCAGAGCCTCGCCGCCGCCGCGTCCCGACCCGACCCGGTCCCCTCGGTGCTCCGGCAACTCGCGGGGCGACTGAGCGGCTGGGCCGTGCTGTACGGCCCGGAGGGCACGGAGATCGCGTCGGCGGGACGGAAGCCCGGAGACGAGGTACGGGCGGCACTGACGCGGCTGACGGCGGTGGTACGGCCGGCCGGGTCGACGCCGACAGCGAGTGCGGCACCGCAGACCGGCCCCACCTCACCCACTGGCGGGCCGGTACGGCCGGCCGAGCGAGGCGCCCCGGCAGAGTCCGGCCGTCCCGCCACGGCAACGCCCCCCGACCCCGGCCGTCCCGCCCCCGACCCCGGCCGTCCCGCCCCCGCTTCCGCCACCGACACCGGCCGTCCCGCCACAGCAGCGCCCGCCTACTCCGGCCGTCCCGCCCCAGCTTCCCCCACCGACCCCGGCCGTCCCGCCACAGCAGCGCCCCCCGACCCCGGCCGTCCCGCCACAGCAGCGCCCCCCGACCCCGGCCGTCCCGCCCCCGCTTCCGCCACCGACACCGCCGCCGGCCTCCACCTCGCCGCGTACGCCCTCGGCGCCGGGCACGGCTTCGTACTCGGGGTGGCCGCCCCCCGGCGTGCCTCCGGCGACCACACCGTCGCCTCCGTGGGGGCCGTCCTGCTGTCGTTGCTCACCGGCGAGCAGCAGAGCGGCACCGGGGCCGCCCGTTCCTCGGCGCTGGTGCGGCTGCTGCTGGGCGCGCCGCCCGAGGAGGTCGCGGCGCTGCTGGGCGACGGGCCGTGGCTCGTAGTGCACGCCCGGCCGGACGGGGACGGCACCCCGGACCCCGTCGCGGCCTCCGCACTGGGCGCCGCACTCGGGTCCGCGCTGGTCGACCCGGCGGGCGACACCGTACGCGTCCTGGTCCCGGCCGGGCGGACACCGGCCCCGCTGCCCGGCTGGACCCTGGGCGTCAGCGCCGCCGTCACCCCGCACGACTGGCCCGCCGCCGACACGCAGGCCGCCCGCGCCCTGGCCCGGGCCCGCGCCACCCGCTCCCCGCTGCTGCGGCACAGCGCGCGCCCCGCCCTCGCCGACCTGGTCCCGACCGGGGAGGCGGCGGCCCATGCCCGCGCCGTGCTCGCCCCCGTCACGGCCCACCCCGCGCTCACCGAGACTCTGCGCACCTGGTTGTCCCTGCACGGCAGTTGGGACCGCACGGCCGTCGCCCTGTCCGTGCACCGCAACACCGTGCGGCAGCGCGTCGCCCGCTGCGCGGCCCTGCTGGAGACGGACCTCGACGACCCGGACGTACGGATGGAACTCTGGTTCGCGCTGCGGCACGTCTGAGTGGCTGCGACACGTGTGAGTGGCTACAACACGTCTGAGTCGCTGCGGCACATCTGAGTGGCTACGGCACATCTGAACGGCTACAGCACGTCTGAGTAGGTGAGCGGGGTCCCGCTGAGTACGTGACGCACATCCCAGCGCTCGATACGCCAGGGACGGCCCCCGTCGGCTGCCTCACAATGGATGCCATGCCGATATCCGGGACACCCAGCCGCGCCGAACTCGTCGAACACCTCGTCAGGACGCGCATCGCGGGCGACGTCGCCACCCCCCGCGAGAACAACCTCTCCCACTACCGCAAGCTGGCGAACAGCGACCGCCACTACTGGCTCGGGCTGGAACTCGGCGACCGCTGGAACGACGAGCAGGACGTCCTCGCGGTGATGGCGGAGCGGGTCGGCGTGAACGACGACCCCGAATACCGGTACGGCCAGGACACCATCGACCCGGAGCTGACCGTCGACGGTCTGGAGCGGATGGCCGGGCGGCTGCGCAAGGCGGCGGACGGCCAGCAGCGCGTCCTCTTCGCCACCGGCCACCCCGGCGGCCTCCTCGACGTGCACCGCGCGACCGCGTCGGCGCTGCGCGCGGCCGGCTGCGAGATCGTCGTCATCCCGGACGGGCTGACGACCGAGGAGGGCTACGTCATGCAGTTCGCGGACGTGGCGGTCCTGGAGCACGGCGCCACCCTGTGGCACACCCACTCGGGCGAGCCGATGAAGGCGATCCTGACGGCCCTGGAGCGCGCGGGCCGCCCGCTGCCCGACCTGGTCGTCGCCGACCACGGCTGGGCCGGCTACGCGGGTCAGCACGGCGTGGACTCCGTCGGCTACGCCGACTGCAACGACCCGGCCCTCTTCATCGCCGAGGCCGAGGGCACCGTGCAGGTGACGGTCCCCCTGGACGACCACGTGGTCAGCCCCCGCCACTACGACCCGATGACGGCGTACCTGCTCGCCGAGGCGGGCCTCAGCTAGTGCCCCGCTCGCGCGGGACGCGGACCACGCCCTCCTGGATCACCGTGATGGCCAGCCGCCCGTCCTGCGTGTAGATCCGTGCCTGTCCCAGTCCCCGGCCGCCGTACGCGGACGGGGACTCCTGGTCGTACAGCAGCCACTCGTCGGCGCGGAAGGGCCGGTGGAACCACATCGCGTGGTCCAGCGAGGCCCCGACGACATCCCCGACGGCCCAGCCACCGCGCCCGTGCGCGAGCAGCACGGAGTCGAGCAAGGTCATGTCGGAGACGTAGGTGGCGAGGACGACGTGCAGCAGGGGATCGTCCGCGAGCTTGCCGTTGGTGCGGAACCACACCTGCGAGTGCGGCTCGCGCGGCTCGCCGAACCGGCCGTACGGCGGCTCGTCGACGTACCGGAGATCGACCGCGGCCCGGGCCTCGAGGAACTTCTCCACCACGACGGGATCGAGATGCCCGTACCCGCGCAGCCGCTCCTCGCCGGTCGGGAGGGTCACGGGATCGGGCGAGGCGGGCATCTGCTCCTGGTGATCGAGCCCGTCCTCGTGCACCTGGAACGATGCCGACAGATGGAAGATCGGCTTGCCGTGCTGGACGGCGACCACCCGGCGGGTGGTGAAGGAGCGGCCGTCGCGGATCCGGTCGACCGTGTAGACGATGGGCGCGCCCGGGTCGCCGGGGCGCAGGAAATACGCGTGCAGCGAGTGCGCGGGCCGGTCCTCGGGGACCGTGCGCCCGGCGGCGACGAGCGCCTGGGCCGCGACCTGCCCGCCGAAGACCCGGGGGACGACGGCGGACCGGGACCGGCCCCGGAAGATGTCCTCCTCGATCTGCTCGAGGTCGAGCAGATCGAGGAGGCCCTGAAGTGCATTGCTCATGGCAACTGTTGTACCGGCCAAGGACTACGGCCGGTTTACAGACCCATGTCCTTCGCGATGATCGACTTCATGATCTCGCTGGTGCCGCCGTAGATGCGGTTGACACGGTTGTCCGCGTACAGGCGGGCGATGGGGTACTCGTTCATGAAGCCGTAGCCGCCGTGCAGCTGGAGGCAGCGGTCGATGACGCGGTGGGCGACCTCGGTGCAGAACAGCTTGGCGGAGGCGGCCTCGGCGGGGGTGAGCTCACCGGCGTCCAGGGCCTCGGTCGCGCGGTCGGCGACGGCCTCGGCGGCGTCCACCTCGGCCTGGCAGGCGGCCAGCTCGAACTTGGTGTTCTGGAAGGACGCGACCGTCTTGCCGAAGACGGTGCGGTCCTGGACGTACTGCTTGGCGAACCGCACGGCGGCCTTGGCCTGGGCGTAGGCGCCGAAGGCGATGCCCCAGCGCTCGGAGGCCAGGTTGTGGCCGAGGTAGTAGAAGCCCTTGTTCTCCTCGCCGAGGAGGTCCTCGACGGGGACCTTGACGTCGACGAACGCCAGCTCGGCGGTGTCGGAGGTCTTCAGGCCGAGCTTGTCGAGCTTGCGGCCGACGGAGTAGCCCTCGGACTTGGTGTCCACGGCGAAGAGGGAGATGCCGTGGCGGCGGTCCTCGGCGGTCGGGGCGGAGGTGCGGGCGCAGACGATCATGCGGTCGGCGTGGACGCCGCCGGTGATGAAGGTCTTGGCGCCGTTGAGGACGTAGTGGGTGCCGTCCTCGCTCAGCTTGGCGGTGGACTTCATGCCCGCGAGGTCGGAACCGGTGCCCGGCTCCGTCATCGCGATGGCCCACATCTCCTCGCCGCTGACGAACTTCGGGAGGAAGCGCTTCTTCTGCTCGTCGGTGGCGAGCATCTTGATGTAGGGCAGGGCGAGCAGCACGTGCACGCCGGAGCCGCCGAACGCGACGCCCGCGCGAGCGGTCTCCTCGTACAGCACGGCCTCGAACTTGTGGCTGTCCAGGCCCGCGCCGCCGAACTCCTCGGGCACGTTGATGCCGAAGATGCCCAGCTCACCGAGCTTGTAGTAGAAGTCGCGGGGCGCCTGGCCCGCCGCGAACCACTCGTCGTACACGGGTACGACCTCGGCCTCGATGAAGGCGCGAAGGGTCTCCCGGAACGCCTCGTGATCCTCGTTGAACACCGTACGGCGCACGCCGCCACCTCCAGGACTCCGCATGTCTAAGCGCTTGCTCAGCCTAAGATACCGGCGAGTATCGAGACGCGTCCAGGGTGGGGGCGGGGCGGGGGGCGTAACGCTCGTCACGCTGACGGGCCATCCCGGGCGGCGAGCCGGTGGCGGCATCCGAGAGGTGAGGAAACCCGAGAGGTCAGGACGAAGGAGCCGTCGCCGGCACGAGGAACACCTGCCACGGCGAGTACGCACGATCCGGACAGCTCCACCCGTACCCGGACGTGCCGGGCACCGTCAGCCGGTAGGGGTACCCGCCGCCGCGAACGCCCCCCGTGCCATCCGGTGCAGCAGCTCCGCCATGGCCCCCCGCCCGGGCAACGATCCCGCTCGTCCCAGGTGCGGCGTCGAGTTCAGCAGTCCGAACACCGAGTGCACGGCCGACCGGGCCGCGGGCTCCCCGAGCCCCGGGTACACCTCCCGCACCACCCCCACCCACAACTCCACGTACTGCCGCTGGAGCTGGCGCACCATCTTCCGGTCGGTGTCCCGGAGGCGGTCCAGCTCCCGGTCGTGCAGGGTGATGAGGGGCCGGTCGTCGAGCGCGAAGTCGATATGCCCCTCGATCAGCGAGTCGAGGACCACCTCCGCCCTCGCACCCCCGTCCGCCGCCGCGTCCGCCAGTCGCCGCTTCGCCCCCGTCAGCAACTGCCCGCTGATCCCCACCAGCAGCTCCGCGAGCATCGCGTCCTTGCCCGCGAAGTGCCGGTAGAGCCCGGGCCCGCTGATCCCGACCGCGGCCCCTATCTCGTCGACTCCGACCCCGTGGAAGCCCCGCTCGGCGAACAGCCGCGCGGCCTCCTTGAGGATCTGCTCACGGCGGGTGGGGGCGTCGGTTCTGGTGGCCATGAAATCAATTCTAGACAGGGAGGTTAGCGGTCGTTAACCTGAAGGAAATGCGTTAACGCTCATTAACAAGGTGAGGGGACCCGCAGGATGCACGAGGCACCGGAGCTCACGAGCGCGGCAGACCCCGCGTCGGAGGCCTTTCGGGCCAACGAGGAGGCGCACCACGCCCTCGTCGAGGAGCTGCGCACCAAGCTCGCCGCGGCCGCACAGGGCGGCGGCGAGAAGGCCCGCGCGCGTCACACCGCGCGCGGCAAGCTGCTCCCCCGCGACCGCGTGGACACGCTCCTCGACCCGGGCTCGCCGTTCCTGGAGCTGGCCCCGCTCGCGGCCGACGGGATGTACGAGGGCCAGGCCCCGGCCGCCGGCGTCATCGCCGGAATCGGCAGGGTCAGCGGCCGCGAGACGGTGGTCATCGCCAACGACGCGACGGTCAAGGGCGGCACCTACTACCCGATGACCGTGAAGAAGCACCTCCGCGCCCAGGAGGTCGCCCTCGACAACCGCCTCCCCTGTGTCTACCTGGTGGACTCCGGCGGCGCCTTCCTCCCCATGCAGGACGAGGTCTTCCCCGACCGGGACCACTTCGGCCGCATCTTCTACAACCAGGCCCGCATGTCCGGCGCCGGCATCCCCCAGATCGCCGCCGTCCTCGGCTCCTGCACGGCCGGCGGGGCGTACGTCCCGGCGATGAGCGACGAGGCGGTGATCGTCCGCAACCAGGGCACGATCTTCCTGGGCGGCCCGCCCCTGGTGAAGGCGGCCACCGGCGAGGTCGTCACGGCGGAGGAGCTGGGCGGCGGCGAGGTCCACTCCCGCGTCTCGGGCGTCACGGACCACCTCGCGGAGAACGACGCGCACGCCCTGCGCATCGTCCGCACCATCGTCTCCACCCTCCCCGCGCGCGGGACGCTCCCCTGGGAGGTCACTCAGGCGACGGAACCCAAGGTCGACCCGCACGGCCTCTACGGCGCGGTCCCGGTCGACTCCCGCACCCCCTACGACGTGCGCGAGATCATCGCCCGGGTCGTCGACGGCTCCCGCTTCGCCGAGTTCAAGTCCGAGTTCGGGCAGACCCTGGTCACCGGCTTCGCCCGGATCCACGGCCACCCGGTGGGCATCGTCGCCAACAACGGCATCCTGTTCTCCGAGTCCGCCCAGAAGGGCGCCCACTTCATCGAGCTGTGCGACCAGCGCGGCATCCCGCTGGTGTTCCTGCAGAACATCTCGGGCTTCATGGTCGGCAAGGACTACGAGGCCGGCGGCATCGCCAAACACGGCGCCAAGATGGTCACGGCCGTGGCCTGCACGCGCGTCCCGAAGCTGACGGTCGTGGTCGGCGGCTCGTACGGCGCGGGCAACTACTCCATGTGCGGCAGGGCCTACTCCCCCCGCTTTCTGTGGATGTGGCCGAACGCCAAGATCTCGGTCATGGGCGGCGAGCAGGCCGCCTCGGTCCTCGCCACGGTCAAGCGTGACCAGCTTCAGGCCCGCGGCGAGACCTGGCCCGCGGAGGACGAGGACGCCTTCAAGGCGCCCATCCGCGCCCAGTACGAGCGGCAGGGCAACGCCTACTACGCGACGGCCCGCCTCTGGGACGACGGTGTCATCGACCCGCTGGACACCCGTCAGGTTCTGGGCCTGGCCCTGACCGCCTGCGCCAACGCGCCCCTGGGTGACCCCCAGTTCGGCGTCTTCCGGATGTGAGGGGACGGACGACGATGTTCGAGACAGTGCTGGTGGCCAACCGGGGCGAGATCGCCGTACGCGTCATCCGGACGCTGCGGTCGATGGGCGTGCGCTCGGTGGCGGTCTTCTCCGACGCGGACGCCGACGCCCGGCACGTCCGTGAGGCGGACACGGCGGTGCGGATCGGCCCGGCCCCGGCTTCCGAGAGCTACCTGTCGGTGGAGCGCCTGCTGGAGGCCGCGGCCCGCACGGGCGCGCAGGCCGTCCACCCGGGCTACGGCTTCCTCGCCGAGAACGCCGCCTTCGCGCGCGCCTGCGCCGAGGCCGGCCTGGTCTTCATCGGCCCTCCGGCGGACGCGATCGCGCTCATGGGCGACAAGATCCGCGCCAAGGAGACGGTCCAGGAGGCCGGGGTGCCGGTGGTGCCCGGCGGCCGGGACCCGGAGCTGGCCGAGGCGGCCCGCGCGCTGGGCGCGCCGGTGCTGCTCAAGCCGAGCGCGGGCGGCGGCGGCAAGGGCATGCGCCTGGTGCGGGACCTGACCCGGCTGGAGGACGAGATCGCGTCGGCCCGCCGCGAGGCCCGTGCCTCCTTCGGCGACGACACGCTCCTCGTCGAGCGCTGGATCGACCGTCCCCGGCACATCGAGATCCAGGTCCTGGCCGACGGCCACGGGAACGTGGTCCACCTCGGGGAGCGCGAGTGCTCCCTCCAGCGCCGCCACCAGAAGATCATCGAGGAGGCGCCGAGCGTGCTCCTCGACGAGGAGACGCGCTCCGCGATGGGCGAGGCGGCGGTCCAGGCGGCCCGCTCCTGCGGCTACCGGGGCGCGGGCACGGTGGAGTTCATCGTCCCGGGCACCGATCCGTCGTCGTACTACTTCATGGAGATGAACACCCGCCTCCAGGTGGAGCACCCGGTCACGGAGCTGATCACCGGCCTGGACCTGGTCGAGTGGCAGCTGCGGGTCGCGGCCGGGGAGCCCCTCGGCTTCACCCAGCAGGACGTACGGCTGACCGGTCACGCGGTGGAGGCCCGCATCTGCGCCGAAGACCCGGCCCGCGGCTTCCTCCCCTCCGGCGGCGCGGTGCTCAGGCTGCGCGAGCCCCAGGGCGACGGCGTCCGCACCGACTCGGGCCTCACCGAGGGCACGGAGGTCGGCAGCCTCTACGACCCGATGCTCTCCAAGGTCGTCGCGTACGGCCCCGACCGCGCGACCGCCCTGCGCAAGCTCCGCGCGGCCCTGGCCGGGACGGTCACGCTCGGCGTGCAGACGAACGCCGGGTTCCTGCGCCGTCTGCTCGCCCACCCGGCGGTGGTCTCCGGCGACATGGACACCGGCCTGGTCGAGCGCGAGGTGGAGGGCCTGGTCCCCACGGACGTGCCGGAGGAGGTGTACGAGGCGGCGGCGGCCGTACGCCTGGAGGCCATGAAGCCCGAGCCGGGCGGCTGGACGGACCCCTTCTCGGTCCCCAGCGGCTGGCGCCTGGGCGGCGTACCGAAGCCGCCGGCCTTCCCCTTGCGGGTGCAGGAGCCCCTGGAGTACACCCCGCGCGGCACGGCCACGGTCACCGCCGACCGGGTCTTTGTCACGCTGGACGGCGTCCGCCACACCTTCCACCGCGCCGCCGACTGGCTCGGCCGCGACGGCGACTCCTGGCACGTACGCGACCACGACCCGGTCGCCGCGTCCCTCACCCGTGCCGCCCACGCGGGCGCCGACTCGCTGACCGCCCCGATGCCCGGCACGGTGACGGTGGTGAAGGTCGCGGTCGGCGACGAGGTGAGCGCCGGTCAGAGCCTGCTGGTGGTGGAGGCGATGAAGATGGAGCACGTCATCTCCGCGCCGCACGCCGGAAAGGTCACCGAACTGGACGTGGCACCCGGCACCACGGTCGCCATGGACCAGGTGCTGGCGGTCATCGCACCGCACGAGGAGGCGGCGGAATGACAGTCCCAGGACTTCCGATGGTCGTCCCGAGCAGTGACCTGCCCACCCGGGTCCGCATCCACGAGGTCGGCGCCCGGGACGGCCTGCAGAACGAGAAGGCGACGGTCCCCACGGAGGTCAAGGCGCGGTTCATCCACCGCCTGGCCGACGCCGGCCTGACGACGATCGAGGCGACGAGCTTCGTCCACCCGAAGTGGGTCCCCCAACTGGCGGACGCGGAGCAGCTGTTCCCGATGATCGCCGACCTGCCCGTCGCGCTCCCGGTCCTGGTCCCGAACGAACGCGGCCTGGACCGCGCGCTGACGCTGGGCGCCCGCCGGGTGGCCGTGTTCGCCAGCGCCACGGAGTCCTTCGCCAAGGCCAACCTCAACCGCACGGTGGACGAGGCGCTGGCGATGTTCGAGCCGGTGGTGGCCCGCGCGAAGGCCGATTCGGTCCACGTCCGCGGCTACCTCTCCATGTGCTTCGGCGACCCCTGGGAGGGCGAGGTCCCGATCCCCCAGGTGGTGAAGGTCTGCCGGGCCCTGCTGGACATGGGCTGCGACGAGCTGAGCCTGGGCGACACGATCGGCGTGGCGACCCCCGGTCACGTCGTCGCGCTCCTCGCGGCCCTGGACGAGGCGGGCGTCCCGCCAACCGCCCTCGGCGTCCACTTCCACGACACCTACGGCCAGGCCCTCGCCAACACCCTCGCGGCGCTCCAGCAGGGCGTCACGACGATCGACGCCTCCGCGGGCGGCCTGGGCGGCTGCCCGTACGCGAAGTCGGCCACGGGCAACCTCGCCACCGAAGACCTCGTGTGGATGCTGCGGGGCCTCGGCATCGACACCGGAATCGACCTCGGCCGTCTCGTCGCCGCGAGCGCGTGGATGGCCGCCCACCTGGGCCGACCCAGCCCGTCCCGCACCGTCCGAGCCCTGTCCCACGAGGACACCGAGGAGCACTGATCACCATGGACTACCGTCTCTCCCCCGAGCTGGAGGAACTCCGCCGCACGGTCGAGGAGTTCGCGCACGAGGTGGTGGCGCCGAAGATCGGCGACTTCTACGAGCGGCACGAGTTCCCGTACGAGATCGTCCGCGAGATGGGCCGCATGGGCCTGTTCGGCCTGCCGTTCCCCGAGGAGTACGGCGGCATGGGCGGCGACTACCTGGCCCTCGGCGTGGCCCTGGAGGAACTGGCCCGGGTCGACTCCTCGGTGGCGATCACCCTGGAGGCCGGCGTCTCGCTGGGCGCGATGCCGATCCACCTCTACGGCACCGAGGCCCAGAAGCGCGAGTGGCTCCCCCGCCTCTGCTCGGGCGAAGTGCTGGGCGCCTTCGGCCTGACGGAGCCGGACGGCGGCAGCGACGCGGGCGCGACCCGCACGACGGCACGCCTGGACGAGTCGACGAACGAGTGGGTCATCAACGGCACGAAGTGCTTCATCACCAACTCGGGCACGGACATCACGGGCCTGGTGACGGTCACGGCGGTCACGGGCCGCAAGCCCGACGGCAGGCCGCAGATCTCCTCGATCATCGTCCCGTCCGGCACGCCCGGCTTCACGGTCGCGGCCCCCTACTCCAAGGTCGGCTGGAACGCCTCGGACACCCGCGAGCTGTCCTTCACGGACGTCCGCGTCCCGGCGGCGAACCTCCTGGGCGAGGAGGGCCGCGGTTACGCCCAGTTCCTGCGCATCCTCGACGAGGGCCGCATCGCGATCGCGGCCCTGGCGACGGGGCTGGCACAGGGCTGCGTGGACGAATCGGTCAAGTACGCCAAGGAGCGCCACGCGTTCGGCAGGCCGATCGCCGCGAACCAGGCCATCCAGTTCAAGATCGCGGACATGGAGATGAAGGCCCACACGTCCCGCCTGGCCTGGCGCGACGCGGCGGCCCGCCTGGTGTCCGGCGATCCCTTCAAGAAGGAAGCGGCCCTGGCGAAGCTCCACTCGTCGACGGTGGCGGTGGACAACGCCCGCGAGGCCACCCAGATCCACGGCGGCTACGGCTTCATGAACGAGTACCCGGTGGCCCGCATGTGGCGCGACTCCAAGATCCTGGAGATCGGCGAGGGCACGAGCGAGGTCCAGCGCATGCTGATCGCGCGGGAGTTGGGGCTGGTGGGCTAAGAGGCCGACCGCTGCAGGAACGCCGGATCACCGGGCTCCGCAGGACATCCCCCGCCCCCCGATCCGCCGAAGCACGACCACATGACTTGAGGGCGCCCTCCGTACGGATCTCATGGAGGGCGCCCTCAGGCGTCTGCCGAGCCTTCCACACCACCTCGTGACTCGGATCACCGCACCCTCGGGCATCCCCGCCCTCACTCCCGGGCACACACCCCCCGACCCCCTGGACAAGATCTCAGGTTAGGCTAACCTAAGGTTGATCTCAGCCAAGCGGGTGTCGGCCATGCCCGCCGTGGTTCCGTACGCACGAAAGCAGACCCAGTCATGTCGAACGCCAGAACCGCCCGTTACTCCCGCCGCGGCCTGCTCGCCGCCGGTGGTGCTCTCGGGCTCGGCGCCCTCGTGACCGCGTGTGGCAGCGAAGACTCCAAGGGCGGCGGCTCGGACTCCAAGGGCGCCGCCAAGTCCGGCCCCTGGTCCTTCAAGGACGACCGCGGCAAGACCGTGAACCTGGACCAGGTCCCCACGAAAATCGTCGCGTTCACCGGCGTCGCCGCCGCCCTGTACGACTACGGCATCGAGGTCAAGGGCGTCTTCGGCCCGACGAAGACCAAGGACGGCAAGGCCGACGTCCAGGCCGGCGACATGGACGTCAGCAAGCTGACCGTCTTCGGCAACCAGTTCGACCAGTTCAACGTCGAGCAGTACGCGGCCTTCCAGCCCGAGGTGCTCATCACCACCACCTTCGACGACGCCGGCACCCTCTGGTACGTCCCGGAGGCCTCCAAGGACAAGATCGCCAAGCTCGCCCCGAGCGTGGCCGTATCGGTCTTCGACCGTCAGATGCCGAAGCCGCTGCAGCGCATGGCCGAGCTCGCCGAGTCGCTCGGCGCCGACCTGAAGGACGCGAAGGTCGTCGAGGCGAAGAAGCGCTTCGAGGCCGCCTCCGAGCGACTGCGCAAGGCCGCCAAGTCCCGCCCCGAGATCAAGGTGCTGGCCGGTTCCGCCTCGGACGCCATCTTCTACGTCTCCGGCTCCAACTTCTCCATCGACCTGGAGTACTTCAAGGCCCTCGGCGTGAACCTCGTCGAGCCCCCGAAGAAGGCCATGGAGGCCAACGGCGGCTGGTTCGAGAACCTCAGCTGGGAGAACGTCGACAAGTACCCGGCCGACATCATCATGATGGACGACCGCGCCTCGACCATCCAGCCGGCCGACATCACCGAGGCCACCTGGAAGAAGCTGCCCGCCGTCAAGGCCGGTCAGGTCATCGCGCGTTCGCCCGAGCCGATCCTGTCGTACGACAAGTGCACGCCCCTGGTGGAGAACCTCGCCAAGGCGATCGAGAGCGCGAAGAAGGTCGCCTGACGCCCCATCCGTGGGGGCGCTCCGGGGATGTGACGGGTGCGGGCCCTCGTGGCCGGTCGCGCCCGCGCGGCGGAGCCGCGTGCCGACACAGACCCGCGCCCCCCAGGGTGCCTCCGCCCAACCGCCCCTGACGATGAATCAGGAGTCCCATGACCACCGCCGTGGCCGCCCCGTTCCGTTTCTTCTCCCTCCAGGTCCTGCGGACGAGGCGGCTCGGGCCGTCCCTGGTCCGTGTCACCTTCACAGGCCCCGACCTGCACGCCTTCCACTCCGACGGGCAGGACCAGTCCCTGTCCCTGTTCCTGCCGCACCCGGGGCAGCCCGAGCCGGTCGTCCCGCTCGAACTCGGGGACGGCTGGTGGCAAGGCTGGCGTGAACTCCCGGACGACGTAAGGGCCGTGATGCGCTCGTACACCCTGCGCGACCTGCGCCGGGACCCGGACGAGATCGACATCGACTTCGCCCTGCACGGCATCGGACCGGACGCCTCCGTCCAGGCCGGCCCGGCCTCCCGCTGGGCCGCCCGCGCCACCGCCGGGGACCGGGTCCTGCTGCTCGGCCCTGCCGTCGCCGACAACCGGGCGATCCGCTTCCGGCCGCCCGAGGACACCGACCTCGTCGTCGTCTGGGCCGACGAGACCGCCGTCCCGGCCGCCTCCGCCATCGTCGAGTCGCTGCCGGCCGGCACCCGCGCCCGGGTCTGGCTGGAGGTCCCGCACGTCGGTGACATCCAGGACCTGGTGACCGAGGCCGACGCCGAGATCACCTGGCTGGTCAAGGAGGAGGGGACCGCCGAGGGGTCCCCCATGGCTCTCGGCGCCCTCCGCGACACCCCGCTGCCGCCGGCCGAGCGGCCGTACGTCTGGATCGCCGGCGAGTCCGGGTGCGTGAAGGAGCTGCGCCGGCATTTCGTGCGCGAACTCGGGATCGACCGGCGCAGGGTGACGTTCGTCGGCTACTGGCGGCGCGGTGTGAGCGAGGAGCAGCTGCGGGCGGAGGCGTAGCCGCGGCACCCCCCAGCCCCATCGGGGCCGAGTGACACGAGTGACCACGGTCACTGCGAAGCCCGCCACCACCTCGATCAACTTAGGTTAGGCTTACCTAAGTTCCTGGACGCCGGAGACCAGCCCCTCCCGTCCCACACCGGACTGTCCCCACCGGAGGACCCCCACATGCGCTCGCACCTGCTCAACGACACCACCGCGGAGCAGTACCGCCGCTCCGTGACCGCCGGAGTCGAGCGGGTGGCCGCCAAACTCGCCGCCACCGACCGGCCGTTCACCGGCATCAGCGTCGACGCCCTCTCCCCCCGCATCGACGAGATCGACCTCGACCAGCCGCTGCACGACACCACCGCGGTGCTGGACGAACTGGAGGACGTCTACCTCCGGGACGCGATCTACTTCCACCACCCCCGCTACCTGGCCCACCTCAACTGCCCGGTCGTCATCCCGGCCGTGCTCGGCGAGGCCGTCCTGTCCGCCGTGAACTCCTCGCTGGACACCTGGGACCAGTCGGCCGGCGGCACGCTCATCGAGCGGAAACTGATCGACTGGACGACCGAGCGGATCGGCCTCGGCCCCGCCGCCGACGGCGTGTTCACCTCCGGCGGCACCCAGTCCAACCTCCAGGCGCTGCTGCTGGCCCGTGAGGAGGCCAAGAGCAACGACCTCACCGAACTGCGCATCTTCGCCTCCGAGGTCAGCCACTTCAGCGTGAAGAAGTCCGCGAAGCTGCTCGGGCTCGGCCAGGACGCCGTGGTATCCATACCCGTCGACCACGACAAGCGCATGCAGACCGTCGCGCTCGCCCGTGAGCTGGAGCGCTGCGCGCAGGACGGCCTCGTCCCCATGGCCGTCGTCGCCACCGCCGGCACCACCGACTTCGGCTCCATCGACCCGCTGCCCGAGATCGCCGAGCTGTGCGAGCAGTTCGGCACCTGGATGCACGTCGACGCCGCCTACGGCTGCGGCCTGCTCGCCTCCCTGAAGCACCGGGACCGCATCAACGGCATCGAGCACGCCGACTCGGTCACCGTCGACTACCACAAGTCCTTCTTCCAGCCGGTGAGTTCCTCGGCCGTGCTGGTGCGGGACGCCGCCACGCTGCGCCACGCCACCTACCACGCCGAGTACCTCAACCCGCGCCGCATGGTGGAGGAGCGCATCCCCAACCAGGTGGACAAGTCCCTGCAGACCACCCGCCGCTTCGACGCCCTGAAGCTGTGGATGACGCTGCGGACCATGGGCGCCGACGGCATCGGGCAGCTCTTCGACGAGGTGTGCGACCTGGCCCGGGAGGGCTGGCGGCTGATCGCCGCGGACCCGCGCTTCGACGTCGTCGTGGAGCCGAGCCTGTCGACGCTGGTCTTCCGCTACATCCCGGCGGCCGTCACCGACCCCGCCGAGATCGACCGCGCCAACCTCTACGCCCGCAAGGCCCTGTTCGCCTCCGGTGACGCCATCGTCGCGGGCACCAAGGTCGGCGGTCGCCACTACCTGAAGTTCACCCTGCTCAACCCCGAGACGCAGGTGTCCGACATCGCCGCCGTCCTCGATCTGATCGCCGGCCACGCCGAGCAGTACCTGGGAGAGTCCCTTGACCGCGCGTCCTGAAAACCCGGCCCCCCTTCCTGCGACTCATGACTTCGTGGGCATCGGGCTCGGCCCCTTCAACCTCGGCCTGGCCTGCCTGACCGAGCCGATCGACGAGCTCGACGGCGTCTTCCTGGAGTCCAAGCCCGACTTCGAGTGGCACGCCGGCATGTTCCTGGACGGCGCCCACCTCCAGACCCCGTTCATGTCGGACCTGGTCACCCTCGCCGACCCGACCTCCCCGTACTCCTTCCTGAACTACCTGAAGGAGAAGGGCCGGCTCTACTCGTTCTACATCCGCGAGAACTTCTACCCGCTGCGCGTCGAGTACGACGACTACTGCCGCTGGGCCGCGAACAAACTGAGCAGCGTCCGCTTCTCCACGACGGTCGCCGAGGTGACGTACGAAAACGAGCTCTACGTCGTGCGGACCACCGCCGGTGACACCTACCGGGCCCGTCACCTGGTGCTCGGCACCGGCACCCCGCCCTACATACCCGAGGCCTGCCAGGGCCTGGGCGGCGACTTCCTGCACAACTCCCGCTACCTGAGCCACAAGGCGGAGCTGCAGAAGAAGGACTCCATCACGCTGGTCGGCTCCGGCCAGTCGGCCGCCGAGATCTACTACGACCTGCTCAGCGAGATCGACGTCCACGGCTACCGGCTGAACTGGGTCACCCGCTCCCCGCGCTTCTTCCCGCTGGAGTACACCAAGCTCACGCTGGAGATGACGTCCCCGGAGTACGTCGACTACTTCCGCGAGCTGCCGGAGGCGACCCGCTACCGCCTCACGGGCGAGCAGAAGGGCCTGTTCAAGGGCATCGACGGCGACCTCATCAACGAGATCTTCGACCTGCTCTACCAGAAGAACCTCGGCGGCCCCGTCCCCACCCGGCTGCTCACCAACTCCTCGCTGAACAGCGCGCGGTACGAGAACGGCACGTACACCCTCGGCTTCCGTCAGGAGGAGCAGGGCAAGGACTTCGAGCTGGACTCGCAGGGCCTGGTCCTGGCCACGGGCTACAAGTACGCCGAACCGGAGTTCCTCACGCCGGTCAAGGACCGCCTGGTCTACGACTCGCAGGGCAACTTCGACGTCGCCCGCAACTACGCGATCGACGTCACCGGCCGGGGAATCTTCCTGCAGAACGCCGGGGTCCACACGCACAGCATCACCAGCCCCGACCTGGGCATGGGCCCGTACCGGAACGCCTACATCATCCGCGAGCTGCTCGGCAGCGAGTACTACCCGGTGGAGAAGACGATCGCGTTCCAGGAGTTCGCCGTATGAGCGCCACCACCGGTATCGGAACGCTCACCGTGCGCCCCCTCGACCCGCTGAAGGACGCCGGGCTGCTGCACTCCTGGGTCACCCACCCCAAGGCGGCCTACTGGATGATGCAGGACGCGAAACTCCAGGACGTCGAGCGCGAGTACATGCGGATCGCGGCGCACGAGCACCACGACGCCTACCTCGGTCTGCACGAGGGCCGTCCGGCGTTCCTGATGGAGAAGTACGACCCCCGGTACGTCGAGCTGGTCGGCCTGTACGACCCGGAGCCCGGCGACGTCGGCATGCACTTCCTGGTCGCCCCGACCGACCGCCCGATCCACGGCTTCACCAAGGCCGTCATCACCACCGTGATGGACGAGCTGTTCGCCGACCCGCGCACCCGCCGGGTCGTGGTGGAGCCCGACGTGAGCAACAAGGCAGTCCACGCGCTCAACGAGGCCGTCGGCTTCGTGGCCGAGCGCGAGATCGACAAGCCGGAGAAGCGCGCGCTGCTCAGTTTCTGCACGCGCGCACAGTTCCTGGCCGCCCGAGGAGTAGCCGTATGACCCTGTCCGACGCCGTAGCGCATCTGTCCCCCCACCGCTGGGCGCGGGCCAACCGCCTCCTGATCCGCAAAGCGCTCGCGGAGTTCACGCACGAGCGGCTGATCACCCCCGAGCAGGACGGCGAGCAGTACGTCGTCCGCAGCGACGACGGCCTGACGAGCTACCGCTTCTCCGCGACCCGCCGCGCCCTGGACCACTGGCAGGTCGACGCCGACTCGATCACCCGCCACCGGGACGGCTCCGAACTCCCCCTCGCCGCACTGGACTTCTTCATCGAGCTGCAGAAGTCCCTCGGCCTGAGCGACGACATCCTGCCGGTCTACCTGGAGGAGATCTCCTCCACCCTCTCCGGCACCTGCTACAAGCTCACCAAGCCCGCGACGACGGCGGCCGAACTGGCCCGTGGCGACTTCCAGGCCATCGAGACCGGCATGACCGAGGGCCACCCCTGCTTCGTCGCCAACAACGGCCGGCTCGGCTTCGGCATCCACGAGTACCTGTCCTACGCGCCGGAGACGGCGAGCCCGGTCCGGCTCGTCTGGCTCGCCGCACATCGCTCCCGCGCCGCGTTCACGGCCGGCGTCGGCATCGAGTACGAGTCGTTCCTGCGCGAGGAACTGGGCGTGGAGACCGTCGACCGCTTCCACGGCGTCCTGCGCGATCAGAACCTGGACCCCGACGACTACCTGCTGATCCCGGTCCACCCCTGGCAGTGGTGGAACAAGCTCAGTGTCACCTTCGCGGCCGAGGTGGCCCGTCAGCACCTGGTGTGCCTGGGCGAGGGCGACGACGAGTACCTGGCCCAGCAGTCCATCCGGACCTTCTTCAACCGGACCAGCCCCGAGAAGCACTACGTCAAAACCGCCCTGTCGGTCATCAACATGGGCTTCATGCGCGGTTTGTCGGCGGCCTACATGGAGGCCACCCCGGCGATCAACGACTGGCTGGCCCAGCTCATCGAGGGCGACCCGGTGCTCAGGTCCACCGGCCTGTCGATCATCCGGGAGCGGGCGGCAGTCGGCTACCGGCACCTGGAGTACGAGCAGGCGACGGACCGCTACTCGCCCTACCGCAAGATGCTCGCCGCGCTGTGGCGGGAGAGCCCGGTGCCGTCGCTGAACGAGGGCGAGTCCCTGGCCACCATGGCGTCCCTGGTCCACGTCGACCACGAGGGCGCGTCCGTCGCGGGCGCGCTGATCGAGCAGTCGGGCCTCACCCCGACGCAGTGGCTGCGCCGCTACCTGGAGGCCTACTTCACGCCCCTCCTGCACAGCTTCTACGCCTACGACCTGGTGTTCATGCCGCACGGCGAGAACGTCATCCTGGTGCTGAAGGACGGGGTGGTGCAGCGCGCGATCTACAAGGACATCGCCGAGGAGATCGCGGTCATGGACCCGGACGCGGTGCTGCCGCCGTCGGTGGAGCGGCTGCGGGTGGAGGTCCCGGAGGACAAGAAACTCCTGTCGATCTTCACGGACGTCTTCGACTGCTTCTTCCGCTTCCTCGCGGCGAACCTCGCCACCGAGGGCGTCCTGGAGGAGGACGACTTCTGGCGCACGGTCGCGGACGTCACCCGCGCCTACCAGGAGTCGAGGCCCGAGCTCGCCGACAGGTTCAAGCAGTACGACATGTTCGCGCCCGAGTTCGCCCTCTCCTGCCTCAACCGCCTCCAGCTCCGCAACAACGAGCAGATGGTGGACCTGTCGGACCCGTCGGGCGCCCTGCAGTTGGTGGGCACCCTGAAGAACCCGATAGCCGAGTTCTGACCCCAAGCAGACGGGCACCCCGGAGTACGGTCCTCCGGGGTGCCCGTCATTGTGCTTCTCGGTGCGCAGGGAACTGCGCGTCTTTTCAGGGGCGCGGGGAACTGCGCGTCCTTTCAGGGGCGCGGGGAACTGCGCGTCTTTAGGGGCGCGGGGAACTGCGCGTCCTTTCAGGGGCGCGGGGAACTGCGCGTCCTTTCAGGGGCGCGGGGAACTGCGCGTCTTTAGGGGCGCGGGGAACTGCGCGACAAGCCCCCACCGTCCCGCAGACACATCACCCCCCGGCGGAGCCCCACGCCACCTGCGGCGACCGATACCACTCGATCCCCAGGGCATCCCACCGCTCGGCCTGCGCAGCAAGCCGCCCCCTGTAGCGCTCCCAGTCGTGAGAAGCCCCCGGCGACCACCCCAGCTCCGCGACCCCCGGCAACCGCGGGAACGCCATGAACTCGATGTGCGAGGAGTTCTCAAGGGTCTCCGACCACATCGGCGCCTCGACCCCCTTCACCGCACCGTCCGGCACCCCCGGCAGATACGCCCCGGGATCCCAGTCGTAGGACCGCCGCACCTCGACGTACCCCGCCCAGGACAGCCCCAGCGGCGTCTCCTTGGTGTACTTCATGTCGAGGTACACCCGGTCCGCCGGGGACAGGATCACCCCGGTCCCGTTCTGCGCGGCCTTCGCGACCCGCTGCTTCTCCTCGTCGCTGGTGCCGTCCAAGCCCCAATACTGGGCGAGAGCCCCCTTCGCCGGGGTCGCCCCGGTCAGCTGGTGCCACCCGACCACGGTCTTGCCGTACTTCGCGACGATCGGCTGCACCCGGTCCATGAACTTCACGTAGTCCTCATGGCTGGTGGAGTGCGCCTCGTCGCCCCCGATGTGCAGGTACTTTCCGGGCGTGAGCGCGGCGAGTTCCCGGATCACGTCGTCCACGAAGTCGTACGTGATCTCCTTGCCGACGCACAGCGAACTGAAGCCGACCTCGGTGCCGGTGTAGAGCGGCGGCGCCACACCGTCGCAGTTCAGGTCGGCGTAGGAGGCGAGGGCCGCGTTGGTGTGGCCGGGCATGTCGATCTCGGGCACGACCTCCAGGTAGCGGGAGGCGGCGTACCGCACGATCTCCTTGTAGTCGGCCTTGGTGTAGAAGCCGCCGGGGCCGCCGCCGACCTCCGTCGAACCGCCGTAGGTCGCGAGGCGCGGCCAGGAGTCGATGGCGATGCGCCAGCCCTGGTCGTCGCTGAGGTGCAGATGCAGCTTGTTGATCTTGTACAGGGCCAGCTGGTCGATGTAGCGCTTGACCTGGTCGACGGTGAAGAAGTGCCGGGAGACGTCGAGCATGGCGCCGCGCCAGCCGTAGCGCGGGGTGTCGGTGATCGTGCCGCCCGCGACCAGCCACGGGCCGGGCTGGACGGAGTCCCTCTCGACGGCCGCGGGCAGCAGCTGGCGCAGCGTCTGCACGCCGTGGAAGAGCCCGGCGGGCCGCGCCGCGGTGATGGTGACGCCGCTCGGGCCGCTGTCGAGCCGGTAGCCCTCGGCGCCGAAGGGGCCCTCGGCGATACGCAGCCGGATGCCGCCCGCGCCCTGGGCGGTGACGGGGAGACGGTAGCCGGTCGAGGGGCGCAGGAGCCTCGCAAGGTACTCGCCGACGCCCCGGGTCTCGCGGGAACCGTCGACGCGGATGTGGGTGCCGCGGGTGATCCGGTACGGGGAGCCGCCCGCCTCAGCCGAGGCGGGCGCAGGGACCACCCGGTCCAGCGGGGTGGGCTTCGCCTTCTGCGCGGGAGCGGCCCCGGTCACCGAGGCGGCCATCGCGACCAGCAGCAGGGAGCCGAGAAGGCGGAGCGTTCTGGGGTGCTGTCTCACACGGCCATCTCTCACAAGCGTGTCCCTTCACGAGCCGTTGAGCTCCAAGAGGTCTGGACCACTCTCTCGTGAGACGGGTGGAACAATCCACCCCATGGCGGAAATCATCCAGAAGGACGGCACATGGGCCTTCGACGGGGACGCACTGCGGCTGACTCCGGGACGGGACAAGAACGTCAGCCTGTTACGCAAGGAGCTGGGTGAACTGGTCGTGCCGCTGGGGGCGTTGGCCGGCGTCTCCCTGGAGCAGGGCAAGAAGTCGGGGCGGCTGAGGCTCCGGCTGCGCGACGGCGCCGACCCGCTGCTGCACGCCACGGGCGGCCGGCTCACCGAGCCGCACGACCCCTACCAGCTGATCGTGGAGTCCGACCGCTACGGCGTCGCGGAGTACTTCGTGGACGAGGTCCGCAGTGCCCTGCTCCTCGACCAGGTCCCCGCCGGGCCGGTCGACGCGTATCTGCTGCCGGGCCCGTCGGTCCCCCTGTCGGTCTCCGCCGGGGACGGCACCGCCGGCTTCGACGGCGAGCGCATACGCCTGGAGTGGAACTGGAAGACGGAGGACGCCAAGGCCGCAGCCGGCGCCCGTACGCTCGCGCTCACCGACATCACGGGCGTGGAGTGGCACCCGGCGGCCGGCCTGGAGAACGGGCATCTGCGCTTCACCGTGCGGCACGCTCCCACCAAGACCCCGCCCAAGTACGACCCCAATGCCGTGGAGCTGTGGGGCTTCAAGAAGGACCCGCTGATGGCGTTGGTCGCGGCGGCGGTCCAGGCCAGGCTTCCGCACCCGGCACGGGCCGCCGCGGACCCGGTGGACGCGCGACCGGAGCCGCCTTCTGCTCCGGTCGCGTCCGCCGAGGCCGACCACGACGCCCTGCTGCGCCGTCTGCGCGAGCTCGGTGAGCTGCACCGCACGGGCGTGCTGACGGACGAGGAGTTCACCCTGGCCAAGCAGGCGATCCTCAAGCGGATGTAGCGCGCGCGGCTACTTCGTCCGGCGGGCCACCGTGAAGTGGTCGACCTGGTCACCGTTCTCGGCGATGCCGCGCACCGTCAGCGTGGCCAGGCGCCCCTTCGGCGCGGGGGTGACGTCCACGCGCAGGAAGGAGTAGTCGAGTCGACAGGCTCCTCGGGCTGAAGCCCGAGGATTCTGGCCGTCCTCACCTGTTGCTGTGCCGCTACGCGGCACAGGTTCGGGCGAGGGTTCCATGGCTTCCTGTTTCTTCGCGCTGTGCCGGGACGAGTCCCGGTCTTACCGGCGCTCCGAGGCCGATGCCGCCAGTCCGGCGGCCTGTTTGACGTTGATCGCGGCGTTGTGGTCGCGGTCGTGGAGGGTGCCGCAGGCGGGGCAGGTCCATTCCCGTACGTGCAGGGGTTTGGGTCCGTCCCGATGCCCGCAGGTGGAGCACACCTGGCTGGTGGGCTCGAACCGGCCGATCTTGACGAAGGCCCGCCCGTACCGCTGCGCCTTGTACTGAAGCATGGCCACGAACTGCGACCAGCCCGCGTCATGCACACTCTTCGCCAGCCAGGTGCGCGCCAGTCCCGAGACCGCCAGATCCTCCACCGCGACCGCTTGGTTCTCGCGAATCAACTGAGTGGAGGGCTGGTGGTGAAACTCCTTGCGCGCGTCAGCCACGGCCGCGTGAGCACGGGCGACCTTCGAGCGGGCCTTGGCCCGGTTCTTCGATCCCTTCTGTTTGCGGGACAGCTCCCGCTGGGCTTTCCTCAGCTTCTTCTCCGCGCGGCGCAGAAACCGCGGGTGCCGGGAACACCCGTTCCCCGCCTCACCCCCATGACGCAGTGTCCGGCTCCGCCGGAACGACACCGCGACGCTCCGCGCCGCCGTCACGAGATTCGCTTCACCACCGGGCTGAAGCCCGATGCACTGCGAATGAAGCTCGGTAGCGCACCCGGGACCAGGCCACGGTCTCGTTCTGCTTGCCGCCCTTGACGTTGACGAACGAGGCCACGGAGTCCACGTCGTGCTCGTTGCCCTCGTACGACAGCGGGGCGCTGAACCCGTAGAGGCTGCGGCCCGCCGCACCGGCCGTCACATAGACCACGCCGTCGGTCTCGGGGTAGGCCGTGCCGCCGATCGGAAGCTTCTTGGTGACCTTGTTCCCCTTGATCACGTCGGTGCGCTCGTACTGGTGGCTGTGGCCCCGCCCACAGACACCTGCCCGAAATCGGGCAGAATTCTTGCGAAAGCGTCGCCGGTGCCCCAAGATCTAGCGAGTGCACGACGAACTCGTTGATCATCTGACGCGGTCCACCGCCCTCGGCCGGGGCGAGGCGCTGCGTGTGATCCAGGACGTGCTCGCCTACTTCGACGAGACGACCGAGGAGTACGTCCGTCGCCGCCACCGCGAGCTCCAGGCCCAGGGCCTGGTCAACGCGGAGATCTTCGAACGGATCGAGGCGGACCTCAAATACCGCGCGGTGGCCCCGCCGGAGCTCTCGCTCCGGCAGCTGCGGCGCATCGTCTACGGCTAGGAATACGTATACATGTGCGGAATCGTCGGTTACATCGGGAAGCGTGACGTCGCGCCCCTGCTCCTGGAGGGCCTCCAGCGCCTGGAGTACCGCGGCTACGACTCCGCGGGCATCGTCGTCACCTCCCCGAAGACGTCCGGCCTGAAGATGGTCAAGGCCAAGGGCCGCGTCCGTGACCTGGAGGCGAAGGTCCCGGCCCGCTTCAAGGGCACGACCGGCATCGCCCACACCCGCTGGGCCACCCACGGCGCCCCGTCCGACGTCAACGCCCACCCGCACCTGGACGCCGAGGGCAAGGTCGCCGTCGTCCACAACGGCATCATCGACAACGCCTCCGACCTGCGCCGCAAGCTGGAGGCCGACGGCATCGAGTTCCTCTCCGAGACCGACACCGAGGTCCTGGTCCACCTCATCGCCCGCTCGCAGGCGACCAAGCTGGAGGACAAGGTCCGCGAGACCCTCCGGCTCATCGAGGGCACGTACGGCATCGCCGTCATGCACGCCGACTTCCCCGACCGGATCGTCGTCGCCCGCAACGGCTCCCCGGTCGTGCTCGGCATCGGCGAGAAGGAGATGTTCGTCGCCTCGGACATCGCCGCGCTGGTCTCCCACACCCGCCAGATCGTCACGCTCGACGACGGCGAGATGGCCACCCTCAAGGCCGACGACTTCCGCACCTACACCACCGAGGGCACCCGCACCACGGCGGAGCCCACCACCGTGGAGTGGGAGGCCGCCTCCTACGACATGGGCGGCCACGACACGTACATGCACAAGGAGATCCACGAGCAGGCCGACGCCGTGGACCGCGTGCTGCGCGGCCGCATCGACGACCGCTTCTCCACCGTGCACCTGGGCGGCCTGAACCTGGATGCCCGCGAGGCCCGCCGCATCCGCCGCGTGAAGATCCTGGGCTGCGGCACCTCGTACCACGCGGGCATGATCGGTGCCCAGATGATCGAGCAGCTGGCCCGCATCCCCGCCGACGCCGAGCCGGCCTCGGAGTTCCGCTACCGCA
Source organism: Streptomyces sp. NPDC037100 (assembly GCF_055606225.1). NCBI lineage: Bacteria > Bacillati > Actinomycetota > Actinomycetes > Kitasatosporales > Streptomycetaceae > Streptomyces > Streptomyces sp. NPDC037100. Next base: position 869,680 of record NZ_JBVJSX010000001.1, read on the forward strand.
ACGCGGTCGTCGACCCCGACACCCTCTACATCGCGGTCTCCCAGTCCGGCGAGACCTACGACGTGCTGGCCGCCGTGCAGGAGCTCAAGCGCAAGGGCGCGCGCGTCCTGGGCGTGGTGAACGTGGTCGGGTCGGCGATCGCCCGTGAGGCTGACGGCGGCATCTACGTGCACGCCGGCCCCGAGGTCTGCGTCGTCTCCACCAAGTGCTTCACCAACACCACGGTCGCCTTCGCCCTCCTCGCCCTCCACCTCGGCCGCACCCGCGACCTGTCGGTCCGGGACGGCAAGCGCATCATCGAGGGCCTGCGCAAGCTGCCCGCGCAGATCGCCGAGATCATGGAATGCGAGGAGGACGTCAAGAAGCTGGCCCTGCAGTTCGCCGAGGCCCGCTCGATGCTCTTCATCGGCCGCGTCCGGGGCTACCCGGTGGCCCGCGAGGCCTCCTTGAAGCTCAAGGAGATCTCCTACATCCACGCCGAGGCCTACCCCGCCTCGGAGCTCAAGCATGGCCCGCTGGCCCTGATCGAGCCGGCCCTGCCGACGGTCGCGATCGTCCCCGACGACGACCTCCTGGAGAAGAACCGCGCCGCCATGGAGGAGATCAAGGCCCGCAGCGGCAAGATCCTCGCCGTGGCCCACCAGCCCCAGGAGAAGGCCGACGAGACGATCGTCGTCCCCAAGAACGAGGACGAGCTGGACCCGATCCTCATGGGCATCCCGCTCCAGCTCCTGGCGTACCACACCGCTTTGGTACTGGGCAGGGACATCGACAAGCCCCGCAACCTGGCCAAGTCGGTGACGGTGGAGTAAGCGCCCTGCATTCAGGGGCGCGGGGAACTGCGCGAGCAACCCCCGCGCTCCCGCACGGGCCTCTCAACGGGACGGACCCCCACGTGCTGCCGCCATCGCACGGGGGGTCCGTTTTCGTCGCCGGGAAGCCGCCCAACTCCCCGGCCCGCGCAGCTACCCGGTGGCCGTCACGCCCCGGCCGGCAGCGCGTCGTGGAAGAACGGTCGGCCGGAGGCACTCCCGGACACGGCCCACGTGAACGACAACGTCCCGAGCACCGAGAACGCCGTACCACCGGCCGCGTTCTGCTCCCGCAGGGCGACCGGCCCCGCGACGAAGAGCGCGATGCCGCCCACGTACTGGGAGATTGACACGGCGTCAGCGGCTGACACGCCGTCGATCAGAGCGGTGTGCCCCGGCCCGAAGGCCAACAGGGTGACTCCCCGGGCGAGTCGACCGGCCACGGTCGTGATTCCGCATCCCGCGAAGACGTCTTGGTCCACGGCGGGCTCCCTTCGCGCATGTGCAGGTGTGCGGTGTTCCGTATATGCCCTTCACAAAGGCACAAACACCTCTACGCGTCAGTGGATTCGCGCGACGCACAAGGGAGTTGCTGCTGCGTGAACGTCAGGGGATGACGATGACGGGCCGCTGCGCCCGCTTGGCGAGCCGCCCGGCGACGGAGCCGAAGATGCGCCCCACGAGACCGTGGGTGGAGCCGACGACGATCGCGTCGGCCTCGTACTCCCGGCCGACCTCTTCGAGTTCGTGGCAGATGTCACCGCCGCGCTCGACCAGGATCCAGGGCACCTCGGCGAGATAGTCCGCACAGGCCAGCTCGAGTCCGAGCACCTCGGTGCGGTGGTCCGGCACGTCCACGAACACCGGCGGCTCGCAGCCGGCCCACACCGTGGTCGGCAGCCGGTTGGCGACATGGACGATGATCAGGCCCGACCCGGAACGATGGGCCATGCCGATGGCGTAAGCCAGGGCGCGCTCACTGGACGTGGAGCCGTCGAAGCCGACGACGACCCCGTGCTTGAAGGCGGGATCGCAGGAATGGCGTGGCTCTTCCGCCGCCAGGGGCTCGGCCGCCGTGGGATCGGCGACGGGCCGCTTGCGGTCCGCGGGTTCGAAGAATTCGTGACCGGCCATGGCTGTCTCGGCGTTGTGATCCTTATACGGGAGGGACGACAGTGTGCGGCGGAGCTGTGTCCGGGAATGGTCTTCCCAACCCCATACCCTCAAGGGTACGGCGCCACGCCTCCTTAGCCCAGATCCCGCTCACGGTGCGTGCGGGTTCCAGGGAGCATGCACGAGGCACCGCCCGTAACGCAATGGTTGCTGCCCTGTACAGGCGGTTTGCACGGGATTCAATGACCCGCGGGGTGATCCGGGCAGCCAGTGACCGACGCCCCGGCCGCGCGTTGAACCCCGTGAGTCACGCCACAGGGAGCACGCATGTCCGCACCACGCCCCGCCGCCGAGGCGGACCGCGCGACCCCGCCGCCGCGGGACACCGCGACGGATGTGGTTCGCTGGGCTGCCTTCAGTTGCCTGCTCGTCCCGGTGGTACTCCTCGGCTGCGGCACCTCTCTCGCCGGTGCCGCCGGCACGGCCCTCGGGCTCGCGGCCGTCACGGGCGCCTGCCGGGTCCTGCTGCGCCAGTCCGAGCGCGGCGCGGCCCGGCTCGCGGCCGAGGACCGGGCACCCCACCGGGGCCGGCGGCACCGCACCGGAACGGGGTCGCACCGTGGCGGACGGCACACCGGGGGAGATACACCGGTCGGCTGACCGGTTTCCGCGCACAGACAGGGTGCTTTTCAGCCAACTTCTCGTACCTGTGCATCACCCCGTCCAACCACCCTCCAACCCCCGTTCGACCTGCACGGAAAGGGCCTCAGGGGGTCCGCGCACCCTACGTGGATTGGCCACCGCGACGAGGCGCACTTCCCTGCACGCCCCACGAGTGCAACGCTTCGTGATCGAATGCTTCACGCCAAGTTGCCAAGTCGACAATGTGCCGAGTGGTGAACCGGCCACTTCGGCACGACGGCACACAGTAGATTCGATCTTGACTGTCTACGGCGGGGGACTCGTGCAGGACCGAGGGGAAACGTGCAGGAGCGACACAACCGAGGAGCCGCGACCACCGAGGGGGGCTTAGCAGTATGAGCCACGACTCCACTGCCGCGCCGGAAGCCGCGGCCCGGAAGCTTTCCGGGCGACGCCGCAAGGAGATCGTCGCGGTGCTGCTGTTCAGCGGCGGCCCCATCTTCGAGAGTTCCATACCGCTGTCGGTGTTCGGGGTTGACCGCCAGGACGCCGGCGTACCGCGCTACCGACTACTGGTGTGCGGGGGCGAGGAAGGTCCGCTACGGACCACCGGGGGACTCGAACTCACCGCACCACATGGCCTGGAAGCGATCTCGCGCGCGGGTACGGTCGTCGTACCGGCCTGGCGTTCGATCACTTCGCCGCCACCGGAGGAGGCGCTGGACGCGCTGCGCCGCGCCCACGAGGAGGGCGCCCGCATCGTCGGGCTGTGCACCGGCGCCTTCGTGCTCGCGGCGGCCGGCCTGCTGGACGGCCGTCCCGCGACGACACACTGGATGTACGCACCGACGCTGGCCAAGCGCTACCCGTCGGTGCACGTGGACCCGCGTGAGCTGTTCGTCGACGACGGCGACGTGCTGACGTCGGCGGGCACGGCAGCGGGCATCGACCTGTGCCTGCACATCGTGCGCACGGACCACGGAAACGAGGCGGCCGGGGCCCTGGCCAGGCGGCTCGTCGTGCCGCCGCGCCGCAGCGGCGGGCAGGAGCGCTACCTCGACAGGTCTTTACCCGAGGAGATCGGCGCCGACCCGCTCGCCGAGGTCGTCGCCTGGGCGCTGGAGCATCTCCACGAGCAGTTCGACGTGGAGACGCTGGCGGCACGCGCGTACATGAGCCGGCGTACGTTCGACCGCCGCTTCCGCTCGCTGACCGGGAGCGCTCCGCTGCAGTGGCTGATCACACAGCGGGTCCTCCAGGCGCAGCGCCTGCTGGAGACGTCGGACTACTCGGTGGACGAGGTGGCGGGGCGCTGCGGCTTCCGGTCGCCGGTCGCCCTGCGCGGGCACTTCCGCCGCCAGCTGGGTTCGTCCCCGGCCGCGTACCGGGCGGCGTACCGCGCCCGGCGTCCGCAGGGCGAACGGCCTCAGGAGACCGAGAGCGCACCGGGCGGCCCCGGGTCCGGCATGCCGGGCCATCCGGGCCACGCGGGGCACCCGGGACAGCCCGGCCAGGCACCGGCCGCGCTGCACCCGGAACACCCGGTGCCGCTGCAGTCCCGCCGTACGGCGGCGGCGAGCGCGGTCGGCCAGTCCCCGGCCCTGTCGGCGAGCCTGCCCGGTCAGCGCAGCGCGCCGTGAACCGGTAGCCGCAGGGCCCGCGGGAAGCATGCCTTCCCGCGGGCCCTGCGGCTTTCGCGGTACGGGCGGTCCGGCCGAGGGCAGCGGGCCGTAAGGTTAGACACATGAACGATCGCATGGTGTGGATCGACTGCGAGATGACCGGCCTCTCGCTGTCGGACGACGCGCTCATCGAGGTGGCCGCCCTCGTGACCGACTCCGAGCTGAACGTGCTCGGGGAAGGCGTGGACATCGTCATCCGGCCGCCGGACCAGGCGCTGGAGACGATGCCGGACGTGGTGCGTCAGATGCACACCGCCTCCGGGCTCCTCGAAGAGCTCGCCGCAGGGACCACCCTGAAGGACGCCGAGGATCAGGTCCTGACGTACGTGAGGGAGTTCGTCAAGGAGCCGGGCAAGGCGCCGCTGTGCGGAAACTCCGTCGGCACGGACCGCGGTTTCCTGCTGCGCGACATGCCGACGCTGGAGAACTACCTCCACTACCGGATCGTCGACGTGTCGTCGGTCAAGGAGCTGGCGCGTCGCTGGTACCCGCGGGCGTACTTCAACAGCCCGCAGAAGAACGGCAACCACCGTGCGCTCGCCGACATCCGCGAGTCGATCGCGGAGCTGCGGTACTACCGCGAGGCCGTGTTCGTCCCGCAGCCCGGGCCCGACTCGGACACCGCGAAGACGATCGCGGCGAAGCACGTTCTGCCTGCGCAGTAGGCGGGGCGGGAGCCCGTCGGGGCGGCGCGACGAAAGGCGGGCGCGAGCACCCCTTCGGACCCTGTACACTTTTTCTCGGCCGGTCAGGGAAGTCACTGACCTCCAAGCCGGTCATGGTGGGTGTAGCTCAGCTGGTAGAGCACCTGGTTGTGGTCCAGGATGCCGCGGGTTCAAGTCCCGTCACTCACCCTGAGTAATCAGCCGGTGGCTTCGTGAAGAAGCCACCGGCTGAAGCTTTTTGCGCGCCTCTCCGAGGCGGCGCGGCAGGCTGGCTACGGTCGGCGGCATGGACGGTCGACGCCCGAGGTGGCGCGCGTGTGTGCTCAGCGGGGCGGTGTTCGCGGTCTGCATGGCCGGCACCACGCTGCCGACTCCCCTCTATCCCCTCTACCAGGACAAGTTCGGCTTCTCCGAGCTGACGGTGACCGTGGTGTACGCCCTGTACGCCTTCGCGGTGATCGGTGTGCTGCTGTTGGTCGGCAACGCCTCGGACGCCGTGGGCAGGCGCCCGGTCCTGCTGTGCGGCCTGGGGTTCGCGGCGTTGAGCGCCGTCTGTTTCCTGAGTGCCACCGGTCTCGGCTGGCTCTACGCGGGGCGTCTGCTGTCGGGGCTGTCCGCCGGGCTGTTCACCGGGGCCGCCACGGCGTACGTGATGGAGCTGGCGCCCGAGGGCGGTGCCTCCCGGGCCACGTTCGTGGCGACCGCCGCCAACATGGGCGGGCTGGGCTGCGGCCCCCTGCTCTCGGGGCTTCTCGCGCAGTACGCACCCTGGCCGCTGTATCTGCCGTTCATCACCCACCTCGCCCTTGTGGCCGCCTCGGCCGCAGTGCTGCTGCGGCTCGCGGAGACGGTACGGGAACGGCAGCCGCTGCGCGCCGTACGCCCGCAGCGGCCCGCTCTGCCCCCGCGGGTGCGGGCGGTGTTCGGTCCCGCCGCCACCGCCTCCTTCGTCGGATTCGCCCTGTTCGGGGTGTTCACCTCGGTCAGCCCGGCCTTCCTCGTGGAGTCCCTGGACGTGGACGACCACGCCGTGAGCGGGCTGATCGTCGCGCTGGCCTTCTTCTCGTCGACGGCCGGGCAACTGGCGGTCGACCGGGTCGGCGTACGGCGCTCCCTGCCGCTGGGGTGCGCCGGGCTCCTCACCGGGCTGGCGCTGCTCGCCGGTGCGCTGCGGTGGGACCAGATGGCCCTGCTGATCGCCAGCGCGCTCGTCGGCGGGATCGGCCAGGGCCTGGCGTTCCGCGGTGCCCTGTCCGACGTGGCCGAGGCCTCTCCCGCGCACCAGCGCGCGGCGGTGATCTCGACCCTGTTCGTGGTGGCCTACGCGGGCATCTCCGTCCCGGTGATCGGCGTCGGCCTGCTGACCGGTCCGATCGGCCTGGAGGGCGCGGGGCTGGTGTTCATCGCGTGCATGGCGGTGCTGGTCGTGACCGCAGCGGTGTACCTGGTGCGTCGGCCGGCCCCGGCCCGGGTGTGAGCGCGTGCGATCGTGAGGCCCATGGGTGAGCTGGTGGAACGGGTCGACGAGCAGGACCGGATCGTCGGGGTGGTCGACCGGGACGAGGCGATCCGCCACGGCTGGCTGCACCGGGTCGCGACGACGGTCTGCCGAGACGCTCGGGGCCGCCTGCTGGTGCACCGCAGGCCGGAGCACCTGTCCCGCTTCCCGGGCCACCACGACTGGCTGATCGGCGGGGGCGTCGCGGTCGGCGAGTCGTACGAGGAGGCGGCGGCCCGGGAACTGGCGGAGGAGCTGGGCGTCCGGGCGCGGGTGCGGTTCGTGTTCTCGTTTCTCTGCCGCGGGGCGATCAGCCCGTACTGGCTCGGGGTGCACGAGGCCGTCGTCCCGGAGCACCTCACCCCCGCCCCGTCCGAGATCGCCTGGCACGGCTGGTTCAGCGAGGCGGAGTTCCGGGAGGTGATCCGGGAGCGGCTGTTCGTGCCCGACGGTCTGGACGCCCTGCGGCACCACCCCGGCCTCGGCTCACGGACCGCCGCCACCGCCCCGCCAACTCCCCAAGGCCAGTGAACCCTTCACCCGGGCGCGCCCGAACGGCTCCGGTCGGCGCGGCCGCAAGTGACGTGCGTCACGACGAGGCCCGGGACACCAGCTCCGTGGCCAGGACCATCTGCCGGCGCTCCAGGCCCCGGGACGCGAGCGGGCGGCGGTCGGCGACCTCGGTGAGCAGGAGGTCCGTCATCCGGCGGCCCATCTCCTCGATGGGCTGGCGGACGCTGGTCAGGGGCGGCTCCATGTGGCGGGCGATGGCGGAGTCGTCGTAGCCGACGAGCGCCACGTCCTCCGGGATGCGGCGGCCCGCATCGCGCAGCGCCCGGCGGGCGCCGGCGGCGGTGACGTCGGAGGCGGCGAAGACCGCGTCGATGTCGGGGCGGCGCTCCAGCAGGGCCCCCATGGCCCGGTGCCCGCCCTCCTCCGTGAAGTCCCCCGCCTCGATCAGCCCCTCGTCCACCCCGAGGCCGGCGTCGCTCATGGCCTCGCGGTAGCCGTCGACACGGCGCTGGGCACCGTAGACGTCGAGGCGGCCGGTGATGTGGGCCACCCGGCTGCGGCCCCGGGACAGCAGGTGCTCGACGGCCTGGCGGGCACCGCCGTAGTTGTCCGAGTCGACCGACGGCAGCGTCTCCGCCGCCGAGCGCGGGCCGCTGATCACCGCCGGGATCTCCAGCTGGGCGAGCAGGTCGGGCAAGGGATCGTCGGCGTGCACCGAGACCAGCAGGACGCCGTCCACGCGGTGGGCCGCCAGGTACTGGGCGAGCCGGGCGCGTTCGCGGTCGCTGCCCGCGAAGATCAGCAGCAGCTGCATCTGTGTGTCGGACAGCGCCACCCCGACGCCCTTCAGCATGTCCGAGAAGTACGGCTCCGCGAAGAACCGGGTCTCCGGCTCGGGCACGACCAGCGCGATGGCGTCCGTACGGTTGGCGGCCAGGGCACGGGCGGCGGTGTTGGGGACGTAACCGAGCTCCGCGACCGCCGCTTCGACGGCAGCGCGCGTCGCGTCGCTGACCCGGGGCGAGCCGTTGATCACCCGCGAGACGGTGCCGCGGCCGACACCGGCGCGCGCCGCCACCTCTTCGAGGGTGGGCCGGCCACCACTTCGGCCCCGCGCTCCGTGGGTTGCCATGGGCTCCGCCTTCCCGTTCACACCCGTACTCTGCGACTGGCCTGGAATTTAACAGGCCCGCCCGCCGTGACGACCGTCGCCGAGGGCTCGCCGCCCCGGCCTTCCGTTTCGGCCGGACGATCCGGTGCGACCGGTAGTCCGACTGGCTCGATTCAACCGGCCCGGGTCCCAACCGGGGCCGGTCCGGATCCAGTTAACAGCCCGATAACTGAACGCATCTCTCCCTGTCCGGTCCCTTGACACCCCCGCCGCGACCGGGGACTCTTCAACACATCACTGGTGGGAGCGCTCCCACACTACCTGACACCTACACAACCCGCACGTTCCCCGCCCGAGCCTTAAGCGCGTGAAAACGGTCCGACGATGCAGTTGGCCGGGGGGTCGGCACGTCAGGACAACAGGAGGACGACATGCGAGCACGCATCCGAACCGCCCGCAAGGCGATGGTCGTCGCGGCCGTCGCGTCGCTGGGCGCCGGGCTGCTGGCCGGCTGTGCCGACGACGGCGGAAACGGCGGCTCCGACTCGTCGGACGGCGACAGCGGCGGCAAGACCACGATCTCGGTGGGCCTCTTCGGCACCATGGGCTTCAAGGAAGCCGGTCTCTACGCCGAGTACGAGAAGCTCAACCCGAAGATCAAGATCGAGCAGAACGTCGTCGAGCGGAACGAGAACTACTACCCGGCGCTGCTGAACCACCTCACCACCAACAGTGGTCTGCTGGACGTCCAGGCCGTCGAAGTCGCCAACATCGCCGAGGTCACGGCCACCCAGGCCGACAAGCTCGAGGACATGTCGAAGGCTCCGGGCGTGGACAAGAGCAAGTGGCTGCCCTGGAAGTGGCAGCAGGCCACCACCAAGGACGGCAAGACCATCGGCCTCGGCACCGACGTCGGCCCGATGGCGATCTGCTACCGGACGGACCTCTTCAAGCAGGCCGGTCTGCCCACCGACCCGGCCGAGGTCGGCAAGCTGTGGGCCGGTGACTGGGCCAAGCTCGTCGACGTCGGCGAGCGGTACAAGTCGAAGGCCCCCAAGGGCACCTTCTTCATGGACTCCCCCGGCGGCCTGATCAACGCGATCCTCGGCAGCGAGAAGGAGAAGTTCTACAACTCCTCCGGTGAGGTCATCTACAAGACGAACCCGGCCGTCAAGGCCGCCTTCGACCTGACCTCCGAGGCCGCCGAGAAGGGCCTGGTGCAGGCGCAGACGCAGTTCCAGCCGGCCTGGAACTCCACTATCGCCAACAACAAGTTCGCCGCGATCGCCTGCCCGCCGTGGATGCTGGGCACGATCAAGGGCAACGCGAAGCCCGACGCCGCCGGCAAGTGGGCCGTGGCGGTCGCGCCCAAGGGCGGCAACTGGGGCGGCACCTTCCTCACCGTGCCGAAGAGCGGCAAGAACGTGAAGGAGGCCCAGAAGTTCGTGACCTGGCTGACCGCGCCGGAGCAGCAGGCGAAGCTGTTCAAGGTGCAGGCCAGCTTCCCGAGCGCCCCGTCCGCCTACACCATGCCCGAAGTGACGGGCGCGACGAACGAGATGACCGGTGACCAGAAGATCGGTCCGATCTTCGCCGAGGCCGCCAAGGCCGCCCCGGTCCAGGTGATCGGCCCGAAGGACCAGATCATCATGCAGGGCCTGTCGGACAACGGCGTGATCCTGGTGACGAAGGGCAAGTCGGCCAAGGACGCCTGGGAGTCCGCAGTCAAGACCATCGACAACAAGCTGGACCAGTGACCCGAATGGCCACCCGCAACGACACAGCCGCGCCCCCCGTGAAGGGGGGCGCGGCCCCGGGCCGCCCGCCCGAGGACGCCGCCGCGGAGAAGGCGCGGCGCCGCCGGGACCGGCTGTCCCGGCGCTGGCAGCGGGACATCCGCTGGAGCCCGTACGCGTTCGTGTCCCCCTTCTTCCTGCTGTTCGTCGCGTTCGGCCTGTTCCCGCTGATCTACACGGGCTGGGCCTCGCTGCACCAGGTGGAGCTGACCGCGCCCACCGACATGAACTGGGTCGGGCTGCGCAACTACACCCGGATCTTCGACGACGAGTTCTTCTGGAACGCGGCGAAGAACACCCTGACCATCGGCATCATCTCCACCGTTCCGCAGTTGCTGATGGCGATGGGCATCGCCCACATCCTCAACTACAAGCTGCGCGCCTCGACGTTCTTCCGCGTCGCGATGCTCGCGCCGTACGCGACGTCGATCGCCGCCGCCTCGCTGGTGTTCGTACTGCTCTTCGGCCGCGACTACGGCATGATCAACTGGGCGCTCGACGCCGTCGGCATCAACCCGGTCGACTGGCAGAACGACAAGTGGCCCTCGCAGATCGCCGTTTCGTCGATCATCATCTGGCGCTGGACCGGCTACAACGCGCTGATCTACCTCGCCGCGATGCAGGCCATCCCGCACGACCTGTACGAGTCGGCGGCCCTGGACGGGGCCAGCCGCTGGCAGCAGTTCATCCATGTGACGCTGCCCGCCCTGCGCCCGACGATCCTGTTCACCTGTGTCGTCTCGACGATCGGGGCGAGCCAGGTCTTCGGCGAGCCGCTGCTGTTCGACGCCAACAAGGGCACGTCCGGTGGCGCGGAGCACCAGTTCCAGACGCTCGGTCTGTATCTGTACGAGCAGGGCTGGGTGGCCCAGCACCTGGGCCGGGCCTCGGCGATCGCGTGGACGATGTTCCTGATCCTGATCGTCATCGGCATCGTCAACTACGTCATCTCGCGCCGGCTGCGCGCCAGTAGTTAAGGAGTTGTGGCCGTGACGACGACTGTGACGCCCCCGGAGACCAAGCCCGTCGAGAAGACCAAGCGCCCCCGGCTGCCGAAGTCCGCGCGGGCCGGCGGGCAGCTGCACGGTGGCCCGATCGCGTACGCGATCCTCATCGTGTTCACCCTCGTTTCGCTGTTCCCGCTGGTGTGGACGGCGATCGCCGCCTCGCGTGACAACCAGCGGCTCGCGCAGACGCCGCCGCCGTTCTGGTTCGGTTCGGGTCTGTTCGACAAGCTGGAGATCGCCTGGAAGGACGCCAACCTGGGTGAGGCGTTCTTCAACACCACGATCGTGGCGGGCACTTCGGCACTGACCATCGTCTTCATGTCGACGATCGCCGGTTTCGCCTTCGCCAAGCTGCGGTTCAGAGGCCGCGGCGCCCTGATGCTGATCGTGATCGGCACGATGATGGTGCCGCCGCAGCTGAGTGTGATCCCGCTGTACATGATGGTCGCCAAGCTCGACTGGACCGACCAGCTGCAGGCGGTCATCCTCCCGTCGCTGGTCAGCGCGTTCGGCGTGTTCTTCATGCGGCAGTACCTGATCCAGGCGCTGCCGGACGAGATCATCGAGGCGGCCCGGGTGGACGGCGCGAGCAGCTGGCGTGTGGTGTGGCACGTGGTGTTCCCGGCGGCGCGGCCCGCGATGGCCGTACTCGGGATGCTGACGTTCGTGCAGACCTGGAACGACTTCATGTGGCCCTTCCTGGTGCTGACCCAGATGGGCAACCCGACCGTGCAGGTCGCCGTCGCGGGCCTGGGCCGCGGTTACACCCCCGACCAGTCCCTGATCATGGCGGGCGCGCTGCTGGGCACACTGCCGCTGCTGATCGTCTTCGCGATCTTCGGCAAGCAGATCGTGGGCGGCATCATGCAGGGTGCCGTCAAGGGCTGATCTTTCCCGGGGCCGGGTCAGCGCCGCTCCGGCCCCTCTTCTCTCCTCCCCTCCCCTTCCACCATCGGTCTCCTCGACCCCCTTTGGGAGCGCTTCCATGCCTGACTCCGAGAACCCGGCCACTGCGGTGACCTTCCCGCCCGCCTTCCTGTGGGGCGCGGCGACGTCCGCGTACCAGATCGAGGGTGCGGTGCGGGAGGACGGCCGGACGCCGTCGATCTGGGACACCTTCAGCCACACACCGGGCAAGACGGCCGGCGGCGACCACGGTGACATCGCTGTCGACCACTACCACCGCTACCGCGACGACGTGGCGCTGATGGCGGAGCTGGGCCTGGGCGCCTACCGCTTCTCCATCTCCTGGTCGCGGGTGCAGCCGACCGGCCGGGGCCCGGCCGTGCAGAAGGGTCTGGACTTCTACCGGCGGCTGGTGGACGAGCTGCTGGCCAAGAACATCAAGCCGGCCGTCACGCTGTACCACTGGGATCTGCCGCAGGATCTGGAGGACGCGGGCGGCTGGCCGGAGCGTGACACGGCGTACCGGTTCGCGGAGTACGCGCAGATCGTCGGCGAGGCGCTGGGTGACCGGGTGGAGCAGTGGATCACGCTCAACGAGCCGTGGTGCAGCGCGTTCCTGGGCTACGCCTCCGGGGTGCACGCCCCGGGCCGTACGGACCCGGCGGCCTCGTTGCGTGCCGCGCACCATCTGAATCTGGCGCACGGGCTGGGCGCGTCCGCGCTGCGCTCGGTGATGCCGGCCCGCAACACGGTCGCGGTGAGCCTCAACTCAGCGGTGGTCAGGCCGCTTTCGCAGGACCCGGCGGATCTGGACGCGGTCCGCAGGATCGACGACCTGGCCAACGGTGTGTTCCACGGGCCGATGCTGCACGGCGCCTATCCGGAGTCGCTGTACGGGGCGACGGCGGGCCTCACGAACTGGGACCACGTCCTGGACGGTGACCTGGAGCTGATCAACCAGCCGCTGGACGCGCTGGGCCTCAACTACTACACGCCCGCGCTGGTCTCGGCGGCGGACGTGTCGTCGAAGGCGCCGCGCGCCGACGGCCACGGGGCGAGCGACCACTCGCCGTGGCCGGCGGCCGACGACGTCGCGTTCCACCAGACGCCCGGCGACCGCACGGAGATGGGCTGGACGATCGACCCGACCGGCCTGCACGAGCTGATCATGCGCTACACCCGGGAGGCGCCGGGCCTGCCGCTGTACATCACGGAGAACGGCGCGGCCTACGACGACAAGATCGACTCCGACGGCCGGGTGCACGACCCGGAGCGGGTCGCCTATCTGCACGGCCATCTCTCGGCGGTCCGCCGCGCGATCACCGACGGTGCGGATGTCCGGGGCTACTACCTGTGGTCGCTGATGGACAACTTCGAGTGGGCGTACGGCTACGGCAAGCGCTTCGGCGCGGTGTACGTGGACTACGCGACGCTGGAACGCACGCCGAAGACGAGCGCGCGGTGGTACGGGCGGGCGGCGCGGACCGGGACGCTGCCCGAGGTCGAGGCGGTCTGACCGACGGGGGACGGGGGCGGGGCGCGGCACGATTAGGGGAGTGCCGCGCCCCGGCCGCGTCTCAGCGGTGGGTGCCCGACAGCAGCCGGCGGGTCGTCTCCACGCCCCACTGGTCCAGGGACAGCAACCGGTCGCTGGAGGCCATCAGGCCCCCGGTGGACTCCACGTGCGCCGCCCACTGTTCGCGGGTTTCGACCGCCGGGCGGGCCATCAGGCAGTCCGGGTCGTTGATCCAGAGGCGGTGGTGCTGCCATTGGCGGGCCGCTCCGGTGAACTCGGCCGGGTCCTGGCCGGGTTGGCTGTAGTCGCCGGCCTCGGGGCTGCGGTGGGGGGCCGTGTCGGGGCTGACGCGCATCGCGTCGAACAGGCCGAGGGAGGGAAGCATCGGGGCGCCGCAGCCCAGGAGGTAGGACTCGGTGCCGATCGCCCCGCGGATCAGTTCGATGCCGGCGCGGTAGGCCGTGAGGGCGTCGACGTCGGCGTGGCGTACGCCGTCCAGGGCGCCCGCGTAGAGGAAGTCGGTCTTGAAGTAGTCGTAGCCCTCGGCGCGCAGGGTCGTGAAGACCTCGGTCAGATACGCCGCCGCGTCCGGGTGGGTGGTGTCCAGGACGAGCAGGTCGTGGCCCCAGTTGCGGCCGGCGTGAGCGAAGCCGCCGGTGGTGTCGCGGACGAGCCAGTCGGGGTGTGCGGCGGCCAGGTCGCTCGCCGGGTCGACGAGGAAGGGGGCAGTCCAGATGCCGGCGCGGCGGCCGCGGGAGCGGATCTTCTCGGCGATCCCCGCGCGGGAGCGGAAGCGCCCGGAGAGGGTGAGCCAGTCGCCGAGGGCCCGCTGGTAGCCGTCGTCGATCTGGACGACGTCGACGGGCAGGTCGAGGGTGTCCATCGCGCGGAGGTTCTCGTGGATGTCGTCCTCGGTGACGGCCGTGAAGTACTCGTACCAGGAACACCAGACGGTCGGTGCCGGGCGGGGGGCGTCGAGGCCGAGGCCGGTGGCCCAGTCGCCCAGGACCGACTGGATGTCCGGGCCGGTCCATTCCTTCACCGGGCCGTCGGCGCTGATCTCGGCGACCCGCCGGTCCCCGGTGGTCAGCCGGATCGACGGCACCTCACGGGTCGGCTCGGCCGCCGCCCACAGCCGGGCCGGTGAGCCGTCGCCGGGGTCGAGGGCGAGCAGGCCCTCGCCCTGGAAGGTGCCGGCCGGGACGGTGACGCCGGGGCGGTAGCAGACCGTGGCCCAGTTGGCGCCGGTCGGGCGGTGAGGCGTCGCGCCGAGGGCGTAGGCGCCGCTGGGGCTCCAGGACTGCCAGCCCTCCTCGTGGACTCGGGCCCTGCGCCGGTCCACCGGCACGGAGGCGACCGGGGTGAAGGGGTGGTGCACGGAGGTTCTCTTTCGGGGAACGGGCGTCAGCCCTTGTTGGCGCCCAGGGTCAGCCCGCTGACGAACTGGCGCTGGAGCGCGAAGTACACGATCAGAGTCGGGATCGCGGTGAGCAGGGCGCCGGCGGCGACCAGGTTGGGGTCGGTGAAGTACTGGCCGGAGAGGTTGTTCAGCGCCGAGGTGATCGGCATGTTCTCGCCGGTGGAGATCAGGACGATGGCCCAGAAGAAGTCGTTGTAGATCCAGATGGAGAGCAGGGTGGCGAGGGCGGCCATCGCCGGCTTGCACAGCGGCAGCACGATCTGCCAGTACAGCCGCCAGACGGAGGCGCCGTCGACCAGGGCGGCCTCGGTGAGCTCGTGCGGCAGCGAGCGCATGTAGTTGCTCAGCACGAACGCGCAGAAACCGGACTGGAACGCCACGTGGATCAGCACCAGGCCGAGCGCGGAGTCGTACAGCTTGCCGCTCATGGTGATGCCGGGCAGGTCGATCAGCAGGTACAGCCGGTACAGCGGGGTGATGATGACCTGCTGGGGCAGCAGGTTGCCGGCCGTGAACACCAGCAGCAGGAACAGGTTGAGCCGGAAGTCGAAGCGGCTGACGTAGAAGGCGACCATCGACGACAGCAGCAGCGTCAGCAGCACGGCCGGGACCGCGACCAGCAGCGTGGTGCCGAAGTAGTGCAGCATCTCCGACTGCTGGAAGGCGTTGGTGAAGTTGTCGAAGGTGAGCTTGTCGGGCCAGGAGACATAGCCCTTGTCGCTGGTCTCCCCGTACGGCCGCATCGCCGCGAGCAGGGCCCACAGCAGGGGCGCGAGCCAGGCCAGCGCCGTGACGACGAGGAAGGTGTGCAGCAGGATCCGGGCGGGGCGGATCGGGGTGCGCTGCCCCCGCGGGCCGCCAGAGTTCAAAGGGGCGGCGCGAAGCGCCACGTTCAGGGTGGTGGTGGGCGACGGGTGGGAGCTCATGCGCGCCGCTCCTTCCGGAAGGTGGCGATCAGATAGGGGATGATCACCGCGAGCGAGATGACCAGCAGGACCACGGCGATCGCGGAGCCGTATCCGATGCGGCTGGACTCGCCGATGATGTTGTTGGTCACCAGGATCGACAGCAACTCGGTGCCCTGGGCGCCCTTGTTGAAGACGAAGACCAGGTCGAAGGCGCGCAGCGCCTCGATGATCGTGACGACCAGGACGACGGTGTTGGTCGGGCGCAGGGTCGGGAAGACGACGTTCTTGAACGTCTGCCACTCGCCCGCGCCGTCCAGGGCGGAGGCCTCGCGCAGGGCGGGGTCGACGCTCTTCAGGCCGGCCAGGTAGAGGATCATCATGTAGCCGGCGTGCCGCCAGGACGCGGCGATGAGCACGGCCCACAGGTTGAGGTCCGGGTCACCGATCCAGTCGATGTAGTGACCGGGCTTGTTGGCGCCGATGATGCTGTTGATCAGGCCCGTGTCCGGGTTGTAGATCAGCTGCCAGACGAAGCCGATGACCGCCAGCGACATCACGACCGGCAGGAAGAACGCGGTCTGGTAGACGCGGCTGAAGCGGATCTTCTTGTCCAGCTGCACGGCGAGGAACAGGCCGAAGGGCGTGGGCAGCAGGATGAGCGCCACGAACCAGATGACGTTGTGCTCGACTGCGGGCCAGAACTGCGGGTTGCTGGTGAACAGCTCCCTGAAGTTCTGCAGTCCGACCCATTTGATGGAGTCGAAGCCGATGCCGTCCCAGGTGGTGAAGGCCAGGGCGATCGAGGCGAGGGCCGTCAGCCACACCAGGGCGACGTGCAGGAGCGTCGGCACGCCCGCCATCAGGCCGAGCGTGAGGCGGTCGCGGCGGGTGAGCAGGCGCCGGTGGCCGTGTGGCGCCTTGGCGGGCGCGGGTGTGGGGGCGGGCCCCGGGGCCGACGGGGCGGCCGGCTCCGGAGCCTTCGCGGGGGTGGCAGTCATGTCTTGATCCGAGTCGTCGAGTCTCCGTTCGGTCAGGAGGAGGCGAAGATCGTCTTCTTCTGGCGTTCGATCGACGAGAGGATGCTGTCGACGTTCTTGGGGTTGCGGACGAAGTTCTGCAGCGCCGGCTGCATCACCGTGGACGTGAAGTCCGGGCGGGAGTCGCGGTCCATGAACTGGGTGAGACTCTTGGCGCCGGAGATCATCTCGAAGGACTTCTTCTGCAGCGCGGTGTACGAAGAGGTGTCGGCCTTGGTGGAGGCGGCCACCACGCTGGAGTCGGCCTTGAGGTAGATCTGCTCGGCCTCGGGCGTGCCCAGGTATTCGAGGAGCTTGACCGCGCCGTCGCGGTTCTTGGGGGCCTTGGACAGCATGAAGCCGTCGGTGGGCGCCTCGACCGTGTCCTGACCGAACTGCGGGTCGATCTCCGGGAAGGCGAAGAAGTCAAGGTCGTCCAGGTCGGCCTTGTTGGTGAACTGCTGGCCGACGAACGTGCCCAGCAGGTACATGCCGGCCTTCTTGGCCACGAGCGTCTGCGCCGCGTCCTGCCAGGTGCGGCCCACCGCGCCCTCCTGGTGGTAGGGAAGGATCTCCGTCCAGTGGTCGAAGACCTTGCGCACCTTGGGGTCGGTCCAGGAGGCCTTGCCGGCCATCAGCTCGACGTGGAAGTCGTAGCCGTTGGTGCGGAAGTTGATCTGGTCGAAGGTGCCCATCGCGGGCCAGGCGTCCTTGTCGCCGAAGGCGATCGGGACCAGCCCGTCCTTCTGCATCCGCTTGCACAGGGCGACGAAGTCGTCCCAGGTGGTGGGGACCTTGTAGCCGTGCTGCGCGAAGACGCTCTTGCGGTAGAAGACGGCCCACGGGTACGAGTACAGCGGCACGAAGTAGTACTTGCCGTCCTCGCCCTTGCTGAGCTTCTGCATCGCCTCGGGGAAGTTGCCGCCGATCTTCTCCCACACGTCGTCGATCGGGGAGGCGAGCTTCTTCGACGCGAAGAATTGCATCCGGTAGCCGGCGAACCAGGTGAACACGTCGTCGGGCGTGCCCTGCAGGTAGGAGTTGATCTGCTCCTGGAACGTGTTGTGGTCCTTGGTGTTCACGTCGACCTTGATGCCGGACTTCTTGGTGAAGGCGGCGTAGATCTCGGCGAACGCCTTCTTCGGCACGGCGTCGGACGAGTTGGAGCCGAGACTGACCGTCTTCGGGTCGGCGGACGAGCCACTGCCGCCGCAGGCGCTCAGCAGGGGTATGCCGGCGCCGAGCAGGGCCGCGCCGCCCATTCCGCGCAGCAGGGTGCGGCGACTGGGGGCGGAGGGGGAGAGACCGGTGGGAGAGAGGTCGTGCATGGACTGCTCCTGAAGGCAGGGTTCGGCCACGAGGGTGTGGCGTGAAATCCAGTCTTAATCGACCAGAAATCAACTTGACCGAACACGGTGGCGCAATGACAGCC
This sequence comes from Streptomyces sp. NPDC037100, assembly GCF_055606225.1. Lineage (NCBI taxonomy): Bacteria > Bacillati > Actinomycetota > Actinomycetes > Kitasatosporales > Streptomycetaceae > Streptomyces > Streptomyces sp. NPDC037100. The sequence continues at coordinate 887,717 of NZ_JBVJSX010000001.1, forward strand.
GTATGTCCGGTCACGCGTCAAGAGCCGTAGCCTCCATTTGTCGAAACGTGACCGTCCCGTGAAGACGACGTGCCGCGTGCGCTCACCTGGACCGGGAGCGGTTGTACACGGCCGCGAGTCTGCCGGGGCGGCGCCGCCGCAGCTGCCGGTGCCCGCCGCCGGCCGGGGCGCGGCCGTCCAGCTGGATCCAGATCCGCACCTCGGTCCCGCCGAGCACCGAGGAGCCGATCCGCACGTCCCCGCCGGTGGACTCAGCGAGCCGGCGCACGATGTCCAGGCCGAGCCCGGTCGAGCCGTCGCTGCCGGAGCCGCGGCCCCGCGCCATCGCCGCCTCGGGGTCGGGTATGCCGGGACCCGCGTCGGAGACGAGGACGATCACCGCGTCCTCGCCGTTGTGCACGTCGACCGCGAAGGCGGTGCCCTCCGCGGTGTGCCGGAAGACGTTCCCGAGCAGCGCGTCGAGCGCGGCGGCCAGGTCGGCGCGGGCCACGGGTATGCGCACCGGCCGGTCGGCCCCGGCCACCCGCCACTTGCGGCCCTCGTCCTCCGCGAGCGCCGACCAGAACGCCATCCGCTCCCGGACCACCTCGGCCGCGTCGCACCCGGCGCCCGGACCGGCCGCGGCCGTCTGCGGCTTGGCTTCCCGGGCCGTACGGATGATGGTGTCGACCTCGCGCTCCAGCTGCTCGACCGCGGTCCGGGTCTGGTCGGCGGCCGGCCCCTCGCCGAGCGAGGCGGTGTTGAGGCGCAGCACGGTCAGGGGCGTCCGCAGCCGGTGGGACAGGTCGGCCGCCAGCTCCCGCTCGTTCGCCAGGAGCTGGACGACCTGGTCGGCCATCGAGTTGAACGCGACCGCCGCGAGCCGCAGCTCGCTCGGGCCCTCCTCGGGCACACGTACGCCGAGCCGGCCCTCCCCCAGGTCGTGCGCCCCCTCGACCAGGCGCTGCGCGGGACGGACCATGCGGACGCCCAGCCGGTCGGCGACCGCGACCGAGCCGAGGATCAGCGCCACCCCGACCGCGGCGAGAACGGCCCAGGCCGTGCCCACGCCGTTGGTGACGTCGGACTCCGGCACGTACACCTCGACGACCGCGATCTTGCCGGTGCTGAGCGCGACCGGCTGGAGCAGCGTCGAGCCGCCGGGGACGCCGGTGGTGGAGGCGCGGCCCAGCTCGCGCACGGCCGCGATGTCCTCGTCGGCGGCGCGCCGCCGCCCCAGTTCAAGGGCCTTTCGGCCGTCGCCCGCCGGGAGGTGCACGGCCATCCCGGCGTCGGAACCGGCGGCGGCGACGACCCGTTCGAGCTGGTCGCGGTCGGTGGTGATGGACAGGGCCGGGGCGACGGCGGCGGCCTCCCGCTCGGCGTTGGAGAAGGCGCGGTCGCGGGCCATCTCGCGGATGACGAGTCCGAGGGGCACCGCGAAGGCGAGCACGACCATGGTGGTCACGGCCAGTGACACCTTGACCAGGGCCCACCTCATCGCGGCGCCCCCGGTGGTTCGAGCTTCACCCCGACGCCCCGAAGGGTGTGCAGATAGCGCGGGTTGGCCGCCGTCTCGCCCAACTTCCTGCGCAGCCATGACAGATGGACGTCGATGGTCTGGTCGTCGCCGTAGGACTGCTGCCACACCTCGGCGAGCAGTTCCCTGCGGGGGACGACGACGCCGGGCCTGCGGGCCAGGAAGGCGAGCAGGTCGAACTCCCGGCGGGTGAGGTCGAGTCGCGTGCCGTCCAGCTCGGCCTGACGGCGCAACGGATCGACGGTCAGGCCGCCGACCCGGATCGCGGGGGACGGTTCCCCTTCCGCGGCGCCGGAGCGGGCGCGGCGCAGCACGGCCGCCATACGGGCCGAGAGGTGCTCCACCGAGAAGGGCTTGGTCAGGTAGTCGTCCGCCCCGGCGTTCAGCAGCCGGACGATCTCCGTCTCGTCGTCCCGGGCGGTGGCGACGATCACCGGCACGTCCGTGATCCCGCGCAGCATCTTCAGGGCCTCGGACCCGTCGAGATCGGGCAGCCCGAGGTCCAGGATCACCACGTCGAAGCGGACATGGGCGACCTCGCGCAGCGCCTCCAGTGCCGTCCCGACGCTGCGCACGGTGTGCGAGGCGTCGGTCAGGTGGCGGATCAGCGCCGAGCGTACGAACTGGTCGTCCTCGACCACGAGCACACTTGCCATGCGCCGCACCGTACGCCATCTCGAACAGCCGGGTGCGGGGCTGTGGACAACTCCCCGGCCGGGGACAACCGGCCCCCGCAGGACGCCGTTTGCGGGCCACGCGTGGGGCGCGTGAGGCAGTATGGCCCGCGATGCGCAGAGGACTCGTACACGTGTTGGCCTGGCTGCTCGCCACGGGCGCGGCGGTCACGCTGTCGTGGTGGGGCGTCCACACGGTGATGGCGGGCACGGCCTACGACCCGCCGCGCGCCCTGCCCGTCAAGGCCGCCGACGCGTCGTCCACGCGGGAGCCGAAGGCGTCGGCCGCGCCGCCGGAGCGGACGCCTGCACCCGAGCGGCGGCAGCCGAGCACGCCGGCGCCCAGCAGCCCGAGCCCCTCCCCCACGCCGTCGGCCGGCACCGCCGCCCCCGCCGCCTCCGGCCGGGTCAGGAGCTATGACACCGACGGCGGCCGGGCGGTTTTCGACCTCGGGAAGACCGCCGCCTCGCTGGTCTCGGCGACGCCCGGGGCGGGCTGGTCGATGCAGGTGTGGAAGACGGAGTCGTGGATCCGCGTGGAGTTCTCCTCGGGCGCGGACCGGGTGTCGGTGTTCTGCACCTGGCACGACGGGCCGCCTCGGGTGGAGATCGGGACCTACTGAGGGCCGTGGGCGGCCGTCGGTGCCCGTTGAGCGTCGAGGTCGGTCATCGCGCTCGCCGGTCGCCTAAGCCGGTCAGCGGCACCACGGGGAGTGCCGTAGCTGGTCAGCGCGCCGGCTGAGCGCCGTGGCCGGTCAGCGGCACCACGGGGAGTGCCGCAGCCCGTCATCACGCCGACTGAGCGTCGTGGCCGGTCATTTGAACACCGACGCGGGCGGTGCCGGCGACGCCACTGCCGCGAGGTCCGTGACGGCCGCGGCCCCGCCGGTGAAGTCGGTGAGTGTCCTGCCGTGTTCGACGCGGGCGGGGTGCGGGTCGGATGCGGCGAGGCGGGTCAGCTCGGCGACGGGCAGTGGGCGGTCTGAGGCGACCAGGACGGCGTTCCCGAAGCGCTTGCCGCGCAGCACCGCCGGGTCCGCGACCAGCGCGAGCTGCTCGAAGCGGGCGGCGGCGGTGGCGATCTGGCCGCGCAGGTGGGCGAGGGGCGGACCGTCGGCGAGGTTGGCGGCGTAGACACCGCCGGGCCTGAGCGCCCTGCGCACGTCGTCGAGGAACTCGGTCGAGGTCAGGTGGGCCGGTGTCCGGGCCCCGCTGAACACGTCGGTGATGACGAGGTCGGCCCAGCCGTCCGGCACCTTGGCGAGGCCCGCGCGGGCGTCGGCGGAGCGCACCCGTATGCGCGCGTTCGGATCCAAGGGCAGCTCTCGGCGGACCAGTTGGACCAGGGTGCCGTCGCGTTCGACGACCTGCTGGGTGGAACGGGGCCGGGTGGCGGCGACGTAGCGGGCGAGGGTGAGGGCACCGCCGCCGAGGTGCACGGCGTGCAGGGGCCGTCCCGGCGGGGCGACGAGGTCGATCACATGGCCGAGGCGGCGCTGGTACTCGAAGGACAGGTACGCCGGGTCGTCCAGGTCGACGTGCGACTGCGGGGCCCCGTCGATCACCAGCGTCCAGGCCCGGGGCCGCTCGCGGTCGGGGATGAGCTCGGCGAGCCCGCCGTCGACGCTCTCGACGACGGCCTCCGCACCGGCCTGTCTGCGCCGGCCGCCCTTGGACTTTCCCATAGGGTCATTATCGGGGTGGGCTGTAAGCGGGGAGTACGCTCCGGCCGCCCGGGGGCGAGGAGGCCTCAGCGGCAGCTGTCCGCCGCCCTGATCATCCGGGCGGCCTCCCCCAGGGCTTCGCGCAGCACCGCGGGGTCGGTCGCGAGGTCCGCCTCGCCGGGCGGCAGCAGCCAGTCCGAGCCCTCGACGGGAGGATCGGGCGCCAGGGCCGGTCCGCGTCCGTCGGTCCTGGTGCAGGTGCTCCCCGGCACGTCCCACGCGGCGGCCGTCCCCGGCGGCACCAGGAAGCCCAGGGTGTCGCCGTCGTCGTCGTGCAGGACGGGGCCCACCGCGTCCGCCGGTCCCCGGCGCAGGATGTCGACCGCCTCCAGCCCCTGCCGGGCCGGCACCGTCACCACATCGCAGCCGGCCGCCGGTCTGCCCGGCGGCGTACGAGGATCGCTGATCCGGCTGGTCTCCATCCGGCCTCCACCACGAAAACCCCTGTTTGGACGAGCGATCGGGAGTCGGGGGCCTCCCGGTCCGCGAGATTCAACGCGGCGGGACGTCAACGGCTACGGCGGAAGTCAGCCGCAAAGGATGGCACTTCATGGCAGATCACGCATGAGATATCCGGTTTGTAGCCAAACCCAGCGTGGCGACTCCATCACAGCAGGTACGTTCTTGCTCGCCGGACACGGGGCGGACCATGCGGACACCTCGTCACAAGTCGCTCCGCATCCGGCATGGTTCGACGGTTCGCACGGGAGGACCCGGCCATGGCGTCGTCAACGGTGACCTCGTCTCGACCCGACCGGCCGCCACGGCCGAATCTCGCTTTCCGGCGGCTGCGCGGACAGCGCTCGCCGGCCGAGTTCGCCGCGGCGATCCGCCGGGCCGGGCTCGAGATCGGCGAGCAGGTCAGCTGTGACGCGCGGTACATCGGCCGGGTCGAAGCGGGCGAGATCCGCTGCCCCAACTACGCGTACGAACGGGTGTTCCTGCACATGTTCCCAGGCCGCACACTCACCGACCTGGGGTTCGCGCCCCGCTCGTCGGTACGCGGACGCCGGGCGCGCGACACCGAGGACGCGCCCCTGCCGCGCACCGCGAACCGGGCGAACGCCACGAGTGACACCAGCAGGGCGTGCGAGCCCTATGAAACGCGGAACCCGTACGACCCGTACCACCCGCACGACACCTACGAGGAGAGCGACGTGCTACGTCGCGCGTTCATGACCGGCGGAGGCGCCACGGTGGCCGCCGCCTCACTGGGGCCTGTGGGCCTCGCCCGCGACGCCGCGGCGGCACAGCGCCCCGTGCACCGCGCCGGGGCGAGCGACGCGGGTGCCCTGGAAGAAGCCGTCCGCCGGATCCGGCTGCTCGACGACCGGCACGGGGCCGACGGCCTCTACCGCCGCGCCGCCGCCCCGCTCCGTGCCGCCTACGCCCTGCTGGACGCCGGCGCGACCCGCCAGACGACGGCCGACCGGCTCTACTCGGGCGCCGGTGAACTGGCCATCTCCGTGGGCTGGCTGGCCCACGACTCAGGGCGCTTCGACGACGCCCGCTCGCACTACGCGGAGGCCCTGGCGACCGCCCGGATGACCGGGGATCCCGGACTTGAGGCGCACGCCTTCTGCAACACGGCGTTCCTCGCGCGCGACGCGGGCCGGCCGCGCGAGGCGGTCCGGGCGGCCCAGGCCGCACAGCGCGTCGCCCGGCCCGTGGGCTCGGCCCGGCTGATGTCGCTGCTCGCGCTGCGCGAGGCGGGCGGCTGGGCCGGACTCGCCGACCGCGTCGGCTGCGAGCAGGCACTGGCCCGGGCACAGGCCTTCTTCGAACGGGGTCCCTCGGACGCCGACCCCGAGTGGATGAGCTTCTACGGGGAGGCCGAACTGGAGGGTCTGGAAGCCCAGTGCTGGTCCACGCTGGGCGACTGGCCCCGGGCGGCCCGGCATGCCCGCCGGGCGGCCGAGCTGCAGGATCCGCACTTCACCCGGAACATCGCCCTGTACACGGCGGAGCTGGCCGACGACCTCGCGCGCGGCGGCAGGCCGGACGAGGCGGCGGTGGCGGGGATGCGGGTGCTGGATCTGCTGGAGGAGGTCCAGTCGTCCCGCGTCCAGACCATGCTGGCGGCGACGGCCCGGGTACTTCGGCCACACCGCCGCGCCACCGGGGTGACGGCGTTCCTGGAGAGGCACGCCTCGGCGCCGCGCATTGCCTGAGAGCCGGCCGCGATTGCCTGAGAGCCGGCCGCGCATGACCTGGGAGCCGGTCACGCATGACCCGAGAGCCGGACGTGCATGACCTGGGAGCCGGTTACGCATGACCTGAGAGCCGGACGTGCATGACCCGAGTGCCGGTTACGCATGACCCGAGAGCCGGACGCGCATGACCCGAGTGCCGGTTACGCATGACCTGAGGACTACGCGAGGTGTCCCACGTCGTTCCAGCTCTCGATCGCCGGCTCTCCGTAGGCCCAGCCCAGCACCGACAGCGACGTCGGGTTCAGCCGTATCCGGGCCGCGAAGTCGATGGGGAGGCCGAGCCATCGCGCCCCGATGGAGCGGAGGATGTGCCCGTGGGCGAAGACCAGCACGTCGCGGTCCTCGGAGCGGACCCAGGAGACCACCTCGTCGGCCCGGGCCGTGACCTCGGTGAGCGACTCCCCGCCCGGCACACCGTCCCGCCAGATCAGCCAGCCGGGCCGGACGGCCTGGATGTCCGCGGGGGTCATGCCCTCGTACGCCCCGTAGTCCCACTCCAGCAGCGCGTCCCAGCTACGCGCGCGGTCACCGAAGCCGGCCAGTTCGCAGGTCTCACGCGCGCGTGCCAGCGGGCTGGTGCGCACCTCGACGCCGGCCAGGCCCTCGTACGGCGCCCGGTGCAGGCGCTCGCCGAGCAGCTTCGCACCGCGTCGGCCTTCCTCCAGGAGCGGCACGTCGGTCCTGCCCGTGTGCTTGCCGGACAGGGACCACTCGGTCTGTCCGTGGCGGGCCAGCAGGATGCGCGCGGCCATGGGGCACCTTTCCGGAAGAACAACGCAAGGGGAACTCCTCCATCATCGCGCACGTCCGCCGGGGGCAACCGAGGGGGCGATCTCTGCGTCTTCGAAGGCCGGAGGCGCACCCCGGGGCGTGCGCGCACGCCGTACAGTGGCACGGCCAAACGGGTTACGCGTGATGACCAAGGGGGAGGACGATCGGATGCCGCACACCGAGACACCGGGCACCGAGGCGGCCCCCGCGCCCAGGATGCGCTGGTGGACCGAGCTGCCGCTGATCCTTCTGGTGTACGCGTGCTACTCGGCCGGCCGGCTCCTCGCCCGCGGCGACGTCTCCGGCGCCGTCGACAACGGTCTGACGATCCTGCGCTTCGAGAAGGGGCTGTATCTCAACTTCGAGCACCCGCTCAACCGTCTCTTCACGCGCGAGGCGTGGATAGGGATACCCGCCGACTTCTGGTACGCGTCGCTGCACTACCTGGTCACACCGGCCGTCCTGGTGTGGCTCTTCCGCTCCCGGGCCGTGCGCTACCGCGCCGCACGCACCTGGCTGATGACGTCCACCCTCATCGGTCTGATCGGCTTCACGCTGCTGCCGACCTGCCCGCCCCGGCTCCTCGACGCGAGCCACGGCTTCGTGGACACGATGGCCCAGTACAGCTCCTACGGCTGGTGGGGAGGCGCGGCGAGCGCACCACGCGGCATGGGGAACATGACCAACCAGTACGCGGCGATGCCGAGTCTGCACGTGGGCTGGGCCCTGTGGTGCGGAGTGATGCTGTGGCGCTACGGCGGCACACGCGCGACGAAGGCGGCCGCTGTCGCCTACCCCCTGATCACGACGATCGTCGTCATGGGCACCGCCAACCACTACTTCCTCGACGCGGTCGCGGGCGCGGCCGTCATGGGCGCCGGGCTGCTGCTGGCACCCCTCGTGATGCGCACCGCGGACCGGGTCAAGGCGCGGTTCGTGCGGCCGGTGACGCCGGTCGCGGCAGCCTCTCCGACCGACTCCCCCGCCGCGTCTCCGACCGCCTCTCCCGCCGCGTCTCCCACCGGCTCCCCCGCCGCCTCTCCCGCCACGGGTTCCTCGATTGTCAGTGCCGGATGCCAGACTTCCGCGGGTGAGCGAATTCCACGGCAGCGCGAGTCGCGGCTCGGAGCGGGAGCCGAGCCGGGTGCCTCCCCCAAGGACGCGGGGGACGGCGCTCCGGCAACGGCTCGCTGAGCTGCGCGGCCCCGACGTACCCGCGAAGGCACTGGACGCGCGCGCTCTGGCGGCGCTGGCCGCCAACCCCGGTTGTGCGCGGCGCGCGATCCTCGACGGCGCCGGGGTGAACAAGGCGGCGCTGGCGAGCGCGCTGGGCTCGCCGTCCGCCTTCGGGCAGTCGCAGTTCGCGCTCACCAGAGGCAACGCCTTCGAGGCGAAGGTGAAGGCCGACGGCGGCGCGGAGCTGCTGCGGCTGGTGCACGAGAAGCTCGACCGGTCCGCCGAGCCGCCCGTCGAGGCGCGCGTGCCCGACCTGACGGCGACCGGCCCCCGGGGGCGTACGGCCCGTACGGAGCTGGAGCTGCGGGAGGCCACCGCGCACCCCGGCGCCTGGACGCTGCTCGACCATCCGATGCTCGCGCTGGACGTGGCGGGCTCCCCGGCGTTCCTGGAGCCGGACGCGGTGGTGGTGCACCCGGACGGCAGCTGGACGGTCGTGGAGATCAAGTCCTTCCCGCTGCTGGACGGTTCGGCGGACCCGGCGAAGGTCGGGGCGGCCGCCCGCCAGGCGGCGGTGTACGTGCTGGCGCTGGAGGAGGTCGCCGCGCGGCTCGGCACGCAGCCGGAAGGAGGCGCCCCGCTGCTCGGCGTCGAGCCGAGGGAAGGCGCCCCGCTGCTCGGCGTCGAGCCGAAGGAAGGCGCCGCGCAGCTCGGCGTCGAGTCGGAGGAGGTCGCCGCGCGACTCGGCACGGAGCCGGAAGGAGGCGCCCCGCTGCTCGGCGTCGAGTCGCAGGAGGGCGCCGGTGCCGAGGGGGCGACCGTGCCCGCGCCGCGGGTGCGGCACCGGATCCTGCTGGTCTGCCCCCGGGACTTCTCCAACCTGCCGGCCGCTTCCGCCGTCGACATCCGCAAGCAGCGGGCGGTGACGGCCCGCCAGCTGGCCCGGCTGACCCGCATCGAGGACATCGCCGACGCGCTGCCCGAGGGCACCTGCTTCTCACCCGAGCTGCCCGCCGAGGCGCTGACGGCGGCCGTGGAGTCGGTCCCGGCGACGTACGCGCCCGAGTGTCTGTCCGCGTGCGAGCTGGCCTTCCACTGCCGGACCCGCTCCCGCGAGGAGGGCGCGGTGACCTCGCTCGGGCGGCCGCTACGGGCGGAGCTGGGCGGCCTCACCACCGTCGAGGACGTCCTCGCGGCCGCGCGCGGCGAGGCGGGCGATCCCGACGACCCGGCCGTGGCGGCCCTGCGGCGCGCGGCCGCCCTGCGTGCCGAGGCTCTGGAGGCGGCGTGTCGCTGATCTCCACCCTGGCCCGCCTCGAAGCCGTCAGCACGGGCCGTGCCCAGCCCGCCGCCACCGTCCGGCACCGGCATCTCGGCGACCGCCCGCTGGTGTTCGTGCCGCTGACCACCGCCGGTGAGGCCGGTGCCCCGCTCGGCGCGCTGGTCGGCACCGACCGGGACGCGCCGCGTCTGCTGGTCGTCCCGCAGCCCCGGGACCGCGACCTGAGGTTCGCTTTCCTGGCCGAACTGGCCGACGTCGTGCTGCCGTACGTCGACTCCTACGCCGACGCGGTGGAGGCCGCCGAGCGCACCGAGACCGACCCGGAGACCGGCAAACGCGTCAAGGTCGAGGTCGATCTGTGCGCGGACGCGCCCCAGCTGATCGTGCCGAGCCGGGCGGGCATCGACCTGGTGCGGCTGCTCGGGCGCTCGATGCGGTTCCGGCGGACCGCCGAGCAGGATCCGGAGGCCCCCCATCCGGCGCCGCCGCGGGTGCCGCTGCTCGGGCGGTGGCTGACGCACTTCGGGGAGCGGGCCCGGGTGCCCGGCTCCTCGCTGCTGCTGGCGATGACCGACGTCCTGGGCCGGCACTGGGTGACCGGGCAGTCCACCCTGGAGGACCAGCATCTGGGGGCGCTGCTCGCCTGGATCGACCCGCCGGAGGGCGTCACCGGTGCCGAGGCCGCGCTGCGGGCCGAGCTGGAGCGCGACGCGCAGGGGCAGCTGACGTGTCCCCCGGCCGGTCCGGCCACCGACCCGGCGTTCGACAACAAGCTGCTCGCCCCGGCCATCGAGCGTTACGACCGGGCCCGCACCGCCCTCGCCGCGGCCGAGGACGGTCTGGAGGCCGACGACCGGCTCGGGGCGCTGACCGCCGCCGAGCGGGCGATCCGCGACCTGGTGCTCAGCCGCACCCGGCCCACCTGGGACGCGGTCTGGCGGGGCCTCGATCTGCTGCGGGAGCTGCCCGAAGGGGCGCGGGTCGAGGAGCGGTGGACCCGCGACCGCTGGTCGTTCACCGGCCACCGCGACCGCGTTCTGGCCGGTGAACCCCCGCAGCCACGCCGCGACGACGCGGTCACCGCGGCCAACAAGCTCGCCACGCGCGAGCGCGAACAGGCCCGGCTGGAGGCGCAGGAGGCCCTCGACGACCCGCTGGTGATGGCGGGCCGCCGGCTGGCCGGGGAGGCGTTCGCGGGCGAGGTCACCGACGTCGTGATGGCGTACAGCGAGGGCAAGCGGCCGAGCCCGCGCCCCCTGGTCACGGTGCGCACGGACGACCGGCCTTATCTCGGCGAGCGCACGAAGGTGTACCGGTCGCTCGGCGGGAAGCCGCAGTCGGCGGAGTTCGTCGCGGCCGAGGAGGACGGTGCGTGCGTGGTGCTGCGGGTCCTCGACAAGATGGGCCGCGGCAAGGACCCCGAGCCGGGGTCGGTGCCGGAGAAGGGCGACCGGGTCTGCTTCACGCTCTTCGAGCACGAGCAGCGGGGCGGTGCGAAGCTGCCCGACCCGGAGGAGACGCCGTGGACGCACGGCGGGCCGCCGGGTGAGCCGGCTCTGGAGGCCGCGGACCCGGTGACCGAGGAGGATGTGCTGTGACCACGGTGTTCGATCCTTCGGCCGCCGCGGCGCAGGCCACCGACGCGATCCTGCACGACACGCTGCACGGCACCGCGCGCGGTGTCGTCGTGGACTCCCCGCCGGGCGCGGGCAAGTCCACGCTGGTGGTCCGCGCGGCCCTGGAGCTGGCGGAGGCGGGTCACTCCCTGATGGTGGTCGCGCAGACCAACGCCCAGGTCGACGATCTCGTCCTGCGGCTCGCCGAGAAGAGCCCCGAGCTGCCGGTGGGCCGGTTGCACAGCAGCGACTCCGACCCGTACGACAAGGCGCTCGACGACCTGCCGAACGTACGCACGTCGGCCAAGGCGGCCGACCTCGCCGGGCTGGCGGTGGTGATCTCGACGGCGGCGAAGTGGGCGCATGTCAAGGTGGACGAGCCGTGGCGGCACGCGATCGTCGACGAGGCATACCAGATGCGCTCGGACGCGCTGCTCGCCGTGGCCGGGCTGTTCGAGCGGGCGTTGTTCGTGGGTGACCCGGGGCAACTCGACCCGTTCGCGATCGTGGGCAGCGAGCAGTGGGCGGGCCTGGCGTACGACCCGTCGGCCTCGGCGGTGACGACCCTGCTGGCGCACAACCCGGACCTGCCCCAGCACCGCCTGCCGGTGTCCTGGCGGCTCCCGGCCTCCGCGGCCCCCCTGGTCTCGGACGCGTTCTACCCGTACACACCGTTCCGCAGCGGCACCGGCCCCGGCGACCGGACCCTGGCCTTCGGTGTGCCGTCGGACGGCTCGGGCCCCGACCGGGTGATCGACGAGGCGGCCGGGTCGGGCTGGGGCCTGCTGGAGCTGCCCGCCCGGCACACGCCGCGCACGGATCCGGAGGCGGTCCGGGCGGTGGCCACGGTCGTACGGCGCCTGCTGGACCGGGCGGGCGCTGCGACCTCGGAGCGCTCCCCGGCCCCGACTCCCCTCACCGCGGACCGGATCGCCGTCGGCACGGCCCACCGGGACCAGGCGGCCGCGGTCCGCGCGGCGTTGGCCGGCCTCGGCGTCACCGACGTGGTCGTGGACACGGCAAACCGGCTCCAGGGCCGCGAGTACGACGTCACGGTGGTCCTCCACCCCCTCTCCGGCCGCCCCGACGCGACGGCCTTCCACCTGGAGACGGGCCGCCTCTGCGTCCTGACCTCCCGCCACCGCCACGCCTGCATCGTGGTCTGCCGGGCGGGCGTGACCGACCTCTTGGACGACTACCCGTCGACGGAGCCGGTCCAGTTGGGGACGGTGGTGAAGTTCCCGGACGGCTGGGAGGCGAATCACGCGGTGCTGGCGCACCTGGCGGAGCACCGGGTCGTATGGCGGGCGTGAACCGCGCTTCCGGACCTGCCCGCCTCCCCCCGGTCCGCCGGCCGGAGGCCGGCACGCCGCCGGAGGCGGCCGATGAACACAGCCCGGACGGCTGGGAGGCGAATCACGCGGTGCTGGCGCACCCGGCGGAGCACCAGGTCGTGTGGCGGGCGTGATCTGGCCGGAACGAGACGTGCCGGGCGGGCCCTGCCGAACACCGGGTGGTGCCGCAGCCGTACCCACTACCGCGATGCCCACTTGCGCGCCCGCGAGACAATGGACGGTGGCCCACTCCCCCGAGAGGGTCAGTGCGACGTACGAGGAGGAGAAGACATGGCGGAGCCCACGCCGCGTCGGAACGAACCGCGGCTACGCCCCGCGCCCCTGCTCTTCGAGCCCGCGGAGGCGGCCTCCGACCCTGAGCACTTCTTCGACCTCGAGTCGATCGACGACCCCCGGGCGCTGCTGGCCCGGGCGACGGAGCTGACGCTGGCGTTCCGTGCCGCGGCGGACCGGGCGGTGGAGTTCCAGGCGATGGCGGCGGCGCAGCTGGCCGATCCGCGCAGGTTCGACCGGCTGACGACGGCCGACATCGCCGAGCGGGCCGAGTGGACCGAGGACTACGCCAAGAAGATGGTCGAGTTCGGGCGGGATCTGATGCGGGGCGGCGTCGAGGGCCGGGGGCCCGGCGGCACCGCCTGACACGGCCCTTGCAGCCACCCTTCCCGATCACGTGGCATATGCCAGGTGGGCAAGATACTCGCTCCCACCCCCTCCTGTCCCGATTTCCCGCAACCCTCGGGAACCGCACGCTCACGCCGGGTAGACATGGTTGCCATGAGCAGCGCATGGAACGCCTCCGATGTCACCCCCGACGGGGCCGCCTGGCTCGCCTCGGCAGGAACGTATCCGCGAAGCACGCTCGCCCTCTGGGAGGAGCGGCCGGACGCGCCGGTCGTGCTGCCCTGCGGCTCGGTCTTCGACGTGGTCAGCGCGCCCGCGATGTTCGGCCGGCGCATGCTCGACCGGCTGTGGGACGACGGCCCGGGCTCGGGGCCGGTCGCGGAGTTCCGGGGCCGGATGCTGCTGTTCGCCGCCCCGGGGACGGCGCAGCGACTCCCCGTACTGCTGGAGTGGGAGGAGTGGGGCACCCGCGACCGGGGCGGGGACGCCCGGGAGGCCCGCCGCACGAACGTCGTACCGCCACTGCTGTGCCACGGCACCGGCGACGCGGTGACCGTCCCGGCCCCTTCGGAGAGCACTTCCTCCGCCGGCCCGGCGCCGTCCGAGAGCATTTCCCCTGCCGGCCCTGTGCCGTCCGAGAGCACTTCCCTCGCCGGCCCGGCCCCTTCGGAGAGCATCTCCCCCGCCGGCCCGGCCCCGTCCGAGAGCATCTCCCCCACAGGCCCGGCGCCCACCGGAACCACCGCTCCCGCCCGGTCCGCCACCCGCTGGCTCGTCGCCCCCGACACCCGTCAGCCCTGGCTCCCCGGCCCCGAGGTACTGCTCTGGGCGGCCGTCCGGGCGGCCCGCTCGGCGGTGCGGATTTCGATTTTTCCTCCCGCCGACCAGGGTGCTAAGGTCTACGACGTCAGCAGGCGCCGCTAGCTCAGTTGGTTAGAGCAGCTGACTCTTAATCAGCGGGTCCGGGGTTCGAGTCCCTGGCGGCGCACGTTGTCGATGGCGGTCTGTGGTCGCGGAAAACGCGAACACAGACCGCCATCGTCGTTTCTGCGCGGCGTCGCCGCGCGCGATGGGTCGCGATGGGTGCTCCGCCACCCATGCCCCCGTCACTCGGCGTCGCGGCACCCCGCACCCCCTCAGCGCCCCACCGCGATCTTCACCGTCCACGCCCCCGAAGCCGTGCGCCCCTCCACCTTCACCCGCACCTCTTCCCCCGGCACCGTGAAGCTCTCCCCGATGCCGATCGGGGCGTCCGCGAGGGGTGGGTAGACGGAGTCCTCCCAGCAGGCGTCCGTGCGCGGATGGGCGTCGATCACCTGGATGGGCCCGCCCCCGGACTGCGCCCCGCCCCGCACCCGGTACACCAGCACCCCCTGCCGGCACGCGGCCGCGTCGTTGCCCACCGGCCCCCGCGCCTCGAAGGCGAGCACGCTGTCGAGCCCCGTCCGCACCACGGCGAGCTTGGTGCCCCGCCCGAGCCCGAAGGCCTGCGCCCCGGCGGACCCCGTCACCGGCGCCCCCGGCCCCGCCGTCAGCGGCTCCAGGGTCAGCCGGGCGGACCCGGCGTCCTGCACGCACCGCACCTGCCGTGAATCCAGCCAGCCCAGCTTCCACTTGTGCCACGCGAAGAGGTCGGGCGCGAGTCCGAACTGGCTGCCCATCAGGTCCCAGTCGCCGACGTGCGTGTCCCAGTCGCCCTTGCCGTCCGAGGGCCGGTGGTACAGGTCGGGAAGGTCGAACACGTGCCCGGTCTCGTGGGCGAGGACCAGCCGGTCCGGCGGGTGCTGCTCGAACACCGTGACGATCCGGCGCAGGTCGGTGCCATCGGCCCGCAGCGGGCTCGTCAGGTTCACCACCTTGGTCGCGTCCGAGTCCACGCCGGGCGCGTCCGGGTCGGCGACGAAGTACACGACGTCGTAGCGCGAGAAGTCGACCCGGGGGTCGGCCACGGAGAGGGCGTCGCGCAGGTAGGCGGCCCGGTGCGCGGGGCTCCAGTCCCGCTTTATGTCGTACGCGGTGGACGGCTTCGGCATCTGGATCCAGTGCCGCAGTGCGTGCGGGCGCAGGGTGAAGCGGCCGTAGGAAGCCTGTTCGAAGAAGCGGGTGGTGGCCGGGAAGTGGTCGGCGGTCAGCTCCCGCGGGGTGGTCAGCGGGTGGGAGTCCGGGAAGGACAGGAAGACCATGACCGCGTCCAGGGACCGGGCCGGGCGCGGATAGGCGGCGTTCCAGGTGTCCAGACCCTCCGAGTGATGGGCGTCGGTCCGGGTCAGGGCGCAGGGCGCGGCCGAGTCGGACTCGGCGGCCGAGGGGCCGGCGCCGAGGGAGGTGGCGGCGAGCGCCGACATGGTGGTGAACACGGCCGCGGTGCTGCGCAGTCGGGCGCGCGGAAACGGACGCGGCACGGGTACCTCCGGGTACGGTTCGCGGGACACCGCACCCAGCCTGTGATGATTTGTAGTACTGCGCCCTGTTTGCCTGCACCGGTCGGGTGAAGGGGCCGAAAAATCGCGGAAGGCGACACCCCCGAAGCACTCACAGAACGTCACAACTGGTCGGGGGCCTGAAGAAGCCGTCCAGGTGCGTGCAGAAACGATCTGGCAGAAGGGCCGGTTGACCGAGGAGACTGGACACCGGCTGGAAGGCCCTGGGGCCAGCCTCTATGATCGGCACACTTTCCTGACCTTTCCTGCACGGACAGAGATCGAATACATGCGGGAGCGAGCGGTGAGCGGAACCTCCGAAGGGCCGGCGCCCGCGGCAGACCTGGACCGGCCGGTCGTCACAGAGAGTGAGATCGAGACGTCTCCCCGTACCGAGCCACCGTCCCGGCAGCCCTACCGCTCGGTCTTCACGGCCGCCCCGCTCGCCATGGCGGTCGTGGACCGGGAGGGCACGGTCGTCAGCGCCAACGACGCGCTCGCCACGCTGCTCGGCACCGGCCCGGACGGGCCGGCCGGGTCCGTCGCCGCCGACCTGGTCGACCTCACCTCCGACGCCCGCACCTGGCACGCCTACCGCGAGGTGCTGCGCGGCCGGCAGTCCCGGTTGCGCTGCACGCGCCGGCTCAAGCACCCCGACGGGCACTCGCTGTGGGTGCAGGTGACGGTCACCCCGCTGCCCGCCGAGGACGACGGCGTACTGCTGTCCGTCGCCGACATCAGCGCCCGCCGGGAACTCCAGGCCCGGCTGCGGCACTTGCAGATGCACGACCCGGTGACCCGGCTGCCCAACCGCACGCTGTTCTTCGAACGGCTGTCGGCCGCGCTGGAGGCGGAGTCCTACGAGCGGAGCGGCACGGGCCGGATCGGGCTGTGCTACCTGGACCTGGACGGCTTCAAGGCCATCAACGACACCCTCGGGCACCGCGTCGGCGACCGGCTGCTGGCCGCCGTCGCCGAGCGCCTCATGCGCTGCGCGGACGAGGCGGGGCACTCACGGACCAGCATCCCGCTGGTGGCCCGGCTCGGCGGTGACGAGTTCGCGCTGCTCGTCGAGGACTCCACGGGCACCGAACAGCTGGCCGAACTGGCCGAGTCGGCGCTGCGCGCGGTCCAGGACCCCTTCGACATCTCCGGACAGCGGCTGTCGGTCTCGGCGTCGATCGGGGTCGTGGAGCGGCACGCCGCGGGCACCACCCCCACCGCACTGATGCAGGCGGCCGACACCACGCTCTACTGGGCGAAGGCGGACGGCAAGGCCCGCTGGACGCTGTTCGACCCGGAGCGCAACGCCCACCGCATGACCCGCCAGGCCCTGGCCTCCACGCTCCGGCCGGCCATCGACCGGGGCGAGTTCCAGCTGGAGTACCAGCCGCTGGTGGGCATGGAGGACGACCGGCTGCACGGGGTCGAGGCGCTCATCCGCTGGAATCATCCTCAGTTCGGCGTACTGACGCCGAATCGGTTCATCGGACTTGCGGAGGAGGACGGTTCCATCGTCCCGCTGGGCCGCTGGGTGCTGCGTACGGCCTGCCGGCAGGCCCGGCGGTGGCAGCTTGACCACCCGGACGAGCCGCCGATCTTCGTCAGCGTGAACGTGGCGGTGCGGCAGGTCTGGGACTCCGACCTGGTGGCCGACGTGGCTCAGACCCTGGCCGAGACGGGCCTCGCGCCGCATCTGCTCCAGCTGGAGCTGACGGAGTCGGCGGTGATGGGCTCGGCGGGCCGCCCGCTGCAGACCCTGAAGGCGCTCAGTGACATGGGGGTGCGGATCGCCATCGACGACTTCGGCACCGGCTACTCCAACCTCGCGTACCTCAGCCGGCTGCCGGTGTCGGTGCTGAAGCTGGACGGATCGTTCGTGCGTGGCTTCCAGTACGACGACCGGGAGGCGGCCGCCCGCGCGAACCCGGCCGACGCGGTCGTCGTGGAGGCGATGATCCAGCTCGCGCACCGGCTCGGGCTGACCGTCACGGCCGAATGCGTCGAGACCTCGGCGCAGGCGACCCGGCTGCGCAGCATCGGCTGCGACACCGGACAGGGCTGGCTCTACTCCCGCCCGGTGCCACCGGACCGCATCTCCGAGCTGCTGGGCACCCCGGACGTTCAGGCCGAGGCGGGCGTCGGCAACCCGTAGGCGTCGGCGATGAGTTCGTAGGAGCGTACGCGGACGTCGCCGCCGTGCGCGTTGGCCGTGATCATCAGCTCGTCGGCGCCGGTGCGCTTGGCGAGGTCGTCCAGGCCGGAGCGCACCTCGTCCGGGGTGCCGTGGATGACGTTGGCGTTCCAGGAGTCGACGAATTCGCGCTCCATGGGGCTGAACTCGTAGGCCTCCGCCTCCTCCGGGGTGGGCACGAGGCCGGGGCGGCCGGTGCGCAGCCGGACCATGCTGAGGGCGGCGGAGAGCACCTGCCGGCGGGCCTCCCGCTCCTCGTCGGCGGCGAACGCGGAGACGCCGATGAGGGCGTACGGCTCGTCGAGCACGGCGGACGGCTGGAAGGACTCCCGGTACAGGTCCAGGGCCGGGATCGTGTTCTGCGCCGAGAAGTGGTGCGCGAAGGCGAAGGGCAGGCCGAGGACACCGGCCAGACGGGCGCTGAAGCCGGAGGAGCCGAGCAGCCAGAGCGGCGGACGGTGCGGGGACTGCACGCCGCCGGGGGACGTGGCCTGCACAGGGCCGGGGACCGCGTGGATGCGGCGGTACGGATGGCCGTCGGGGAAGTCGTCGTCGAGGAAGCGGGTCAGCTCGGCGAGCTGCTGGGGGAAGTCGTCGGCGCCCTCGTTCAGCCGTTCCGTGCGGCGCAGGGCAGCGGCCGTGGCGCCGTCCGTGCCGGGGGCGCGGCCGAGACCGAGGTCGATCCGGCCCGGGGCCATGGCCTCCAGCGTCCCGAACTGCTCGGCGATCACGAGCGGGGCGTGATTGGGCAGCATCACACCGCCCGAGCCGAGCCGGATGCGGTCGGTGTGGGCGGCGAGGTGGGCCAGGATCACGGCCGGGGAGGAGGAGGCCACGCCCGGCATGGAGTGGTGCTCGGCGACCCAGTAGCGGTGGAAGCCGCGGTTCTCCGCGAGGCGGGCCAGGTCGACGCTGGTGCGCAGGGCGTCGGAGGCGGTGCGGCCGGCCCCCACGGTGACCAGGTCCAGTACGGACAGGGGGACGGGGGCGCTGCCCTGTGCTGCGCCGCGTATCTCGTCTGCCGCGCCGCGTGTCTCGTCTGCCGCCACGGTGGGGTGCCTCCTACTGTGGGCCGTGTGCTGTCGTTCCGGCCCTAACAGGGGACTGTCTCCGGTTATTCCCCGGGGGGCGTGACCGGGGTCAGGCGGCACGCTCCCAGTCGCTGCGGACACTGTCGTGCGGAGGCGGGCGGTCGGCCTTCTCGCGCGCTCGCAGGACGGCCCAGGCGAGGGCTGACACACAGACGAGCCACCAGGGCAGCGGCCACACGGACCCCCACCAGCGGGCCCGGGGATGGAGGAAGGCGTCCGCGGCGGCGGAGACCATGGCCGCGGCCAGGCTCCAGCACAGCAGGCGCCCGGCCAGCTGGACAGCGCTTGCAGAGGATCTGAACGGGCCCGGTTCGGCCATCGGGAGTCCTTCACGGCACGACTGGCTGCGGACGTGGCCAGTGTGCACGGAATGGACGGCGGAGGGGGAACGCGCTTTCGGTCAATCGAAGTTTCGTCTGATGTGGCGGAGTTGAGCATTCCTCAGCACCGGGTGGGGTGTTGAAGCGCTTATGTCCCCATGTGCACCGAAGAAGGGGTGGGACCGATTCCGGCCCCCATGGAGAGCACGTTCGAGGGCATGGCCCCTTTTCTCAACCGCCCTGGGGCACTCGGACTCCATGACGACTGGTGCGCACCGGGTGGCACGAGCGGCCGGCTGCCTCAAGGCGGCGTTCGTGGTGGCCGTCGGCATGAATCTGGCCGCGGCCCTGTGGGACCCGAGTGGAGCCCTGTGGAGGGCGGCCCGGGCGACGGCGAGTGTGCTGTTCACGCTCGCCCTCGTCGCCTACATCGTGCTGCGGGTGCTCCGGTGGCGTCGCACGCGGAGCGGCCGTCCGTGAGCGGGGACAGGACCGGCCTGCGCGCCCGCCTGCGCGGCGCGGTCGCGGCGGGCTGCTTCGGAGCCGTGGTCGCAGCCCCACAGGAGCTGCTCGACTCCGGTGCCGGCTGGGACTTCCTCCTGACCATGTCGGTCGGAGCAGTCACCGGCTCAGCCTTCGGCTTCGCGTTTCCCTCGGTACTTCGCGGCGGCCGCCGGGAGATGCCCACCGTCCCACCACCGCCGTCTCCCCCACCCCCACCACCGGAGCCTCCCCCACCCCCACCACCGGAGCGAAGGACGTAAACCCTGGGGTGACTCGGGCCGTTGCTTCCTCGCCCGCCACGGCGCCGGCCGCAGGGGGCGAGGATCAGGCCTCCTGCCTCAGGCCTGGACGACCGGCTCACGTGTGAAGAGCGCTCCCAGCTCCGGCGCGTTCACCCGGCGGTCCGCCAGGCGCAGGCCCTCCCAGACCGTGACCTGGTTGGCGGTGAGGATCGGCTTGCCGAGTTCCTTCTCCAGGGCCTGGATGTGGGCGGCCGTGTGGAGGGCCGTGTCGGGCAGGAGGAGCGCCTCGGCGTCGGGGTGGTCGGAGTTCCGGGCCAGGGCGAGGAGTTCGGCCTCGCCCCACGTGCCGACCTCGGCGGCCGTGATGATGCCGGAGCTGTTGACCGACACGACCTCCACACCGGCCGCGCGGAGGAACTCCGCGAAGAGCCGCGCCACGTCCTCCGGGTAGGTCGCACCGATCGCGACCCTGCGCGCCCCCACCTCCCGCACGGCGTGCACGAAGGCGAAGGACGTCGACGAGGCCGGCATGCCGGCGGTCTGGGCCAGGGCGCGGACCTGCTCCTGCGCGCCGTCCCACCCGTAGACGAAGCTGCCGCTCGTGCAGGCCCACACCACGGCGTCCGCACCGGCGTGCCGCAGTTCCTGGACACCCGTCGCGAGCCGCCCGGCGGAGCCCATCTCGAGCAGCGCGTCCACCCGGTGCGCGTCCTCACCGATGTCGGTGTGCACCAGCTCCACCCGGATGTCGCTGCCCAGCAACTGCTCGATGCGCGGATAGTCGTCCTCGGCGGAGTGGCCCGGGTAGAGAAATCCCAGTGCTGTCATGTCCAGCCTTCCTGCTGCTGCTCTTCTTCCGGCAGTACGGGACCGGGGTCCGCCCCCGGCGCTGCGGGACCGGAACGCGCCGCCGGATTGATCAGCGCTTGGTACGGCCCCACCGCACGGGTACCCAGTCGGCGCAGTGCCGCCCACATCGTCACTTGGTTGGCCGAGATCACGGGGATGCGCAGCTCGGCCTCCAGCTGGGGGATCACGTCGTACGTGGGCAGGTTGGTGCAGCTGATGAACAGCGCGTCGGCGTCACCGCGGACGGCCTGCCGCGCCATGTCCACCACCTCCCGGTAGGGGACCTTCCAGATGTGGCGGGTCAGCCCCATGAAGGCGCAGCCGGAGATCGTGACACCGGCCTGGGCGACGTAGGCCTCCAGCGACTGCGTCACCGAGACCGTGTACGGCGTCACCAGCGCCACCCGGCGCACGTCCAGCTCCACCAGGGCCTCCAGCAGCGCGCCGGAGGTGGTGATCGCCGGTACGGCGCCGGCCCGGCTCATCGCCTCGCACATCGCCCGCTCGCCCATCATGCCGCCGACGAAGCTGCCCGACGTGCAGGCGTAGGCCACGACCTCGGGGGCGATGGCGTTGAGCGTGCGGACCGCCTCACTCAGCGTCTCGTGCTCGCTGACCAGGCGGGCCAGGTCGAGACTCACCTCGACCGGCACGAACGGTGTGCGGGTCATATGGAGGGAGACCTCGTCCGGCACCCAGCGCCACAGTTCGCGGTCGAGTGCGAAGTCGAAGGGGGCGACGACGCCGACCCCGCGCTGCGGGCTGGGCCCGCCGAGAAATGAGACGTCCATGGCAGGCACCGGCCTCACGCTGGGCAACTAGTGTGCAACGGATCGTGGGAACGCCCGTGTTGACGACGGTAGGTTCGGGTGCGAGCGTGGTCAATCCGCCCGGATCACTCCTTGGTCAACACCGGGTTAACTCGTCGTCACCGACCGGCGCCCCGGGGCCGGCCGGCCCCGCCGATCGGCTGGAGAACGGCTGCTCATGCCCACCCCCACCCTCCTCGTCCTGGACGCCGAACCCCTCCCCCGCCTCGGCCGCCTCACCGGCCGCGCCCGTATCGAACACACCGACGCGGCGCATCTGGCCGAGCGCCTCCCGCGCGCGGATGTACTCCTGGTGTGGGACTTCACCTCGCGCGCCGTGCGAGACGCCTGGCCGGGCGAGGGCCCGCGGCCACGCTGGGTGCATACGGCCAGCGCCGGCGTGGACCATCTGATGTGTCCGGAACTCGCCGCTTCAAAGACGGTGGTGACGAACGCGCGCGGCATCTTCGACCAGCCGATCGCGGAGTACGTCGCCGCGCTCGTCCTGGCGATGGCCAAGGATCTGCCGCGCACGCTGGAGCTGCAGCGGAAGCGGACCTGGCGACACCGCGAGTCGCACCGGATCGCCGGGAGCCGGGCCGTGGTGGTCGGGTCCGGACCGATCGGCCGGGCGATCGCGCGCACGCTGGGGGCGCTGGACATCACCACCGCGGTCGTGGGCCGTGCCGCGCGCTCCGGCGTGCACGGCCCGGAGGACCTGGACCGGCTGCTGGCCCGCGCCGACTGGGTGATCGCGGCGGCGCCGCTCACCGACGAGACGCACGGGATGTTCGACGCCCGCCGCTTTAGCCTGATGCAGCCGTCCGCCCGGTTCGTCAACATCGGCCGCGGCCAGCTGGTCGTCGAGGACGCGCTCGCCGAGGCCCTGACCAAGCGCTGGATCGCGGGCGCCGCCCTGGACGTCTTCGAGGCCGAACCCCTGCCGTCCGAAAGCCCGTTGTGGCAGGCACCGGACCTGATCGTGTCCCCGCACATGAGCGGCGACGTCGTCGGCTGGCGCGATGAGCTCGGCGCCCAGTTCGTGGAGCTCTACGAAACCTGGGCGAGCGGGGAGCCGCTGAAGAACGTGGTCGACAAGCAGCGTGGGTACGTACCGGGTCACTGACGTTCCTTGGAGGGTGGATGACCGAGCTCACCGACCTGACCGCCGTACGGCTCCTCGAGGGGTACCGCAAGGGCGAGTGGAGCCCCGTGGAGGCGACCCGGGCGGCGCTGGAGCGGGCCGAGGCGATCCAGCCGGAGGTGAACGCCTTCGTCCGGCTGACCGCCGAGGACGCGCTGGAGCGGGCCGGGGAGTCGCAGGAGCGATGGCGGCGCGGTGAGCCGCGCGGGCTGCTGGACGGGGTGCCGGTCACCGTCAAGGACATCCTGCTGCAGCGCGGGGCGCCGACCCTGCGCGGGTCGAGGGCCGTGGATCCGGCGGGGCGGTGGGACGAGGACGCGCCGTCCGTGGCCCGGCTGCGCGAGCACGGGGCGGTGTTCATCGGCAAGACGACGACCCCCGAGTTCGGCTGGAAGGGCGTGACGGACTCGCCGCTCAGCGGTGTGACGCGCAACCCGTGCGACCCCTCGCGCACCGCGGGCGGGTCGAGCGGCGGCAGCGCCGCGGCCGTGGCGCTCGGCGCGGGACCGCTGTCGCTGGGCACGGACGGCGGCGGCAGTGTGCGCATCCCCGCGTCGTTCTGCGGGATCTTCGCGCTGAAGCCGACGTACGGGCGGGTGCCGCTCTACCCGGCGAGCGCGTTCGGCACGCTGGCGCACGTCGGGCCGATGACCCGGGACGCGGCGGACGCCGCGCTGCTGATGGACGTCATCGGCCATCCGGACTCGCGCGACTGGTCGGCGCTCGCGGCCCCGGCCGGTCCGTACACGGACGGCCTGGCGGGCGGGGCCGGGGTACGCGGGCTGCGGGTCGCGTACTCGCCGGCGCTGGGCGGGCAGGTGGCGGTGCAGCCTGAGGTCGCGAGGGCGGTGCGGCGGGCGGTGGAGCGGCTGGCGGAGCTCGGCGCGTACGTCACGGAGACCGACCCGGACCTGACCGACCCGGTGGAGGCCTTCCACACCCTGTGGTTCAGCGGGGCGGCCCGGGTGACCCAGCACCTGGGCCCGCACCAGCGGGAGTTGCTGGACCCGGGGCTGCGGGAGATCTGTGCGCGGGGCGCCCGGTACTCGGCGCTGGACTATCTGGCCGCGGTGGACGTCCGGATGGACCTGGGCCGTCGGATGGGCCGTTTCCACGACACCTACGACCTGCTCGTCACGCCGACCATGCCGCTCACCGCGTTCGAGGCGGGCGCCGAGGTACCGAAGGGTTCCGGCCACCGGCGGTGGACGGGCTGGACCCCGTTCACCTACCCGTTCAACATGACGCAGCAGCCCGCGGCGAGCGTGCCGGTCGGCTCGGACGCGGACGGTCTGCCGATCGGTCTGCAGCTCGTGGCCGCCCGGCACCGGGACGATCTGGTGCTGCGGGCGGCCCACGCGCTGTACGAGGCGGGGGTGGCCTCCGGCGGCCGGCCTACGCCCTCCGGAAGCTGAGCGACTCCCCCGCCGCTCCCGACCTCCACAGGTCGTTGCACGCCTCGGCCATGGCCTCCAGGCCGTCGACGACCTGGCCCCAGACGATGCCCGGGACCCAGCCGACATCGCCGTTCAGCAGCAGGTTGTTGCGCTCGTAGAACAGGGCCAGGTCGACGAGCGTGGTCCCGGCGCGGACCTCACGGTCGTAGCCGTAGGCCTTGGTCCCCAACTCCGCCCCGGCGAAGGTGAAATAGCACAGGTCGCCGGGAATCGGAGTGATGGTCGGGTTTTCCAGGGGTGGTTCGGTTTCGGCGAAGGGCGGGAAAAGGGCGTAGATCTCGTTGCGTGCGTACTTCGCGTGGTAGACGTCGCCGGCCAGCGGAAGGGAATCCCAGACGGCCGCGCAGGTGATCGGCGCGCGGTCGTCCAGCAGCCTGGCCGTGCAGGTCACGTCGCGCTTGACCAGCGAGACTTCGATGTAGCGATCAGCCATGCCCTCCATGGGAGTGCCCGCCGCCGCTGAGGTCAAGAGCGCACGGGGTGAGTGCGGGGCTTGAAAAGATCGGCATAACTCGGAGGCGGTCGGGTAGCCGCGCGCCCATGGCTCCACCACAGAGAAGCCCATTCAGAGGTCCCGACCCCATACCCCGGCCCGTCTCCGGGCCCACGCGCCGGTCGCTGCTCGCGGGGGTGGCGGCGCTCGGCGCGCTGGGCGCCGCCGGATGCAGCAAGGTCGCCACCGCCTCGGACGTCAAGGGCGGTGACCTGCTCGGCCGGCTCCGGGCGGCGGGCGTCGTCCGGCTCGGCATCGCCGGCGAGATCCCGTTCGGCTTCATCGACACGAACGGCGAACTGACCGGTGAGGCACCGGAACTGGCCAAGGTGATCTTCAAGCGGCTCGGCGTCGACCGGGTGCAGCCCGTGCCGACCGAGTTCGGCTCGCTCATCCCGGGCCTGAACTCCCAGCAGTTCGACGTCGTGGCCGCCGGGATGTACGTCAACCCCGAGCGCTGCGAGCAGGTCATCTTCGCCGACCCCGACTACCAGATGCTCGACTCGTTCATCGTGCGCAAGGGCAACCCGAAGGGGTTGCACAGCTACAAGGACGTCGTCGAGAAGAAGGCGAAGTTCGCCACCGGGACCGGCTACGCCGAGATCCAGTACGCCGTCGAGGCGGGGTACAAGGAGAGCGAGATCCTGATCGTCCCGGACCAGGTCGCGGGCCTGAACGCGGTCGAGGCGGGGCGTGTGGACGTGTTCGCCGGTACGGCTCTCACCGTACGCGAGGTGGTGAAGAAGTCCGCCAAGGCGGAGGCCACCGAGCCGTTCAAGCCGATCGTGGGCGGCAAGCCGCACGTCGACGGAGGCGCCTTCGCGTTCCGGCCGACCGAGACCAACCTGCGCGACGCCTTCAACGTGGAGCTGCGCAAGCTCAAGAAGAGCGGTGAACTCTTCCGCATCCTCAAACCCTTCGGTTTCACGAAGGCCGAGATGACGGAGCTGACCGCGAAGGAGCTCTGCGGCGGATGACCTCGGGACTCTGGGAACTCGTACTCAAGGGCGTCTGGGTCACGGTCCAGCTGCTCGTCTGCAGCGCCCTGCTGGGCGCCGCGGTGTCCTTCGCCGTCGGCGTCGCGCGCACCCACCGGCTGTGGATCGTCCGCTTCCTCGCGGGCGTCTACACCGAGGTGTTCCGCGGCACGTCGGCGCTGGTGATGATCTTCTGGGTGTACTTCGTGCTGCCCATCGCCTTCGGCTGGCAGCTGGTGCCGCTGTGGGCGGGCACCCTCGCCCTCGGCCTGACCTACGGGGCGTACGGCTCCGAGATCGTGCGCGGCGCGCTGAACGCGGTCGACCCGGCGCAGAAGGAGGGCGGCATCGCCCTCAGCTTCACGCCCTGGCAGCGGCTGCGGCTGATCCTGTTGCCGCAGGCGGTGCCGGAGATGATCCCGCCGTTCTCCAACCTGCTGGTCGAACTGCTCAAGGGCACCGCCCTGGTGTCCATCATGGGCATGGGTGACCTGGCGTTCAGCGGCAACCTCGTGCGTCTGGCGCTCCAGGAGAGCGCGGAGATCTACACGATCGTGCTGCTGATCTACTTCGTGATCGCCTTCGTTCTGACCCGCGGCATGCGGGGCCTGGAGCGCAAGCTCAAGGCCGGCACGGGCAAGCAGGTCGGGAGCACGCCCGACCAGGAGCTGGACCGTCCGCAGACCACCGGTGTGGGAGGTGCTGTCGCATGAAGTGGGACTGGAGCGCTGTGAGCGGCTTCCTGCCGCACCTCTGGGACGGTCTGCTGGTCACCCTGCAGATCCTGGCCCTCGGCTCGGTGATCTCGTTCGCGCTGGGCCTGGTGTGGGCGCTGCTGATGCGGGTGCCCTCGCGCTGGGTGACCTGGCCGGTCGGCGTGGTCACGGAGTTCGTCCGCAACACCCCGCTGCTGGTGCAGCTGTTCTTCCTCTTCTACGTGCTGCCCGAGTGGGGCCTGACCTTCTCGGCGCTGACCACCGGCGTCTTCGCGATCGGCCTGCACTACTCGACGTACACGATGCAGGTCTACCGGGCCGGTATCGAGGCCGTGCCGGTCGGCCAGTGGGAGGCGGCGACGGCGCTGAACCTGCCGCTGCGCCGGACCTGGACCGCGGTGATCCTGCCGCAGGCGGTGCGCCGGGTCGTCCCCGCGCTCGGCAACTACGTCATCTCCATGCTCAAGGACACGCCGATGGTCATGGCCATCACCGTGCTGGAGATGCTCGGCCAGGCGCGCCTGTACTCGCAGGAGCACTTCCAGTTCACCGAGCCGCTGACGGTGATCGGCGTGGCCTTCATCGTCATTTCCTACCTGGCCTCCCTTGCCCTGCGAGCCCTGGAGCGACGCCTTGCCCACTGACACTCTCCCCAATCCCGGGACCAACCCCGAGAAGAACCCCGCCCAGAGCACCGGCGAGCTGATCCGGCTGGAGCAGGTCACCAAGCGGTTCGGGAGCAACACCGTCCTGGACCACCTGGACTTCTCGGTCGACGCCGGCAAGCACGTCACCCTGATCGGGCCGTCCGGGTCCGGCAAGACCACGATCCTGCGGCTGCTGATGACCTTGCTCAAGCCCGACGAGGGCACGATCACGGTCGACGGGCAGCAGTTGTTCCCGGCCTCCGACAAGCAGGTCCGCGAGGTCCGCAAGAAGATCGGGATGGTGTTCCAGCAGTTCAACCTGTTCCCGAACATGACGGTGCTGCGGAACATCACCGAGGCGCCGGTCACCGTCCTCGGCATGTCCAAGGACGAGGCGGTGGAGCGGGCCAAGGGCCTGCTGGAGATGGTGGGCCTGGCCGACAAGTGCGACGCGCACCCGGCCCAGCTCTCCGGCGGCCAGCAGCAGCGGGTGGCGATCGCCCGGGCTCTGGCGATGCGCCCGCAGGTGCTGCTGCTGGACGAGGTGACTTCCGCGCTCGACCCCGAGCTGGTCGCCGGCGTCCTCGACGTCCTCAGGGACATCGCCCGCTCCACGGACATCACGATGCTCTGCGTGACCCACGAGATGAATTTCGCCCGGGACATCTCCGACCGGGTACTGATGTTCGACAACGGCCGGATCATCGAGTCGGGCACACCGGAAAAGATCTTCAGTGATCCGGAGCTGGACCGGACCCGGGAGTTTCTCAGCGCAGTGCTGTGACTACAGCTGGTGAACAGGCAGAACACCCCGCCCTTTGACCGGGCCGCGACTGGGGCATGCTTCTGGCACATGCCAGAGTGCCATTGCCCCAGTCCGGGGCCCCGGGAATCTTGTCAACCCCCGCTCCCCGCAAGCCCATTGCCGGTTAACCTGGAAGAGGTTCACTGACCGGATTACGGCCCTACAGCAAGCGCAGGGGGAGACCACCGTGGCGCTGAAGCACGAGCCGACCACCCCGTACCACTCGGCCCAGGAAGCCCTGCGCGTCCTGGAGACGGTGGCGCGCGGTACCAGCGGCGTCACCGACGCCGAGATAGCCCTGCACACCGGTATCGCACCGGAGCGACTGACCACGCTCCTGCGCATGCTGCGCCGCGAGGGCTACATCGAGCAGATCACCGACGGCGCCTACGTCACGGGCGAGACCCTGGCCCGCCTCGGCTCCGCCCACCACCGCGAGCAGGCCCTGCGCGACAAGCTCCAGCGCGCCCTGGACCGGCTGCGGGACTCGGTCGGCGCCGCCGTCTACATGAGCCGGTACGTCGACGGCGAGATCAGCATCACCCAGTACGCCGACAGCCCGTCGGCGCCCGCGGTCAACGAGTGGGTCGACTTCCGCTCCTCGGCCCACGCCACCGCCATCGGCAAGAGCCTGCTCACCCAGCTCGACCACGCCGGCCGCCGCGACCACCTCGCCCGGCACAAGATGGCCCGCCTCACCTCGCGCACCATCACCAGCGACCGGCTCCTGCTCTCCCGCCTGGAGGCGCAACCGCCCACCGTCCCCGTCCTGGACCTCCAGGAATACGCGATCGGCACAGTCTGCGCGGCCGTCCCGATCACGGCCGGCTCCTCCGTCGGCTGCCTGGCCCTGTCCCTCCCGATCGAGCACGCCCACCGCCTGCGCCAGGCCGCGGACACCCTCAACCGCCACGCGGCACCGGTGCTGCTCTCGATGACGATCTAGCCCTGCGCCGGGTGGTCCGGAGCACCCCCCGGCATTGGGTAGTATTTTCTCGTCGCCCACCGCGGAACACGATTCCGCCAGGGGGGCGAGAGTCATGCGCCGCTAGCTCAGTTGGTTAGAGCAGCTGACTCTTAATCAGCGGGTCCGGGGTTCGAGTCCCTGGCGGCGCACGGATGAGGGGCCTCTCGTGGGAGCGAGGGGCCCCTCAGCACGTCTCGGATCCCCTTCGGTCAGCCTGCGGTACGCCCCCTGCCCGGGCGGCCGCCACCTCGTGGTGCGTCAGAGTCCGGTCCTCGTACCGCAGGCCGGGGCGGTGGTCGCCCCACCGGGCGGCGATGAGTTCCGCGACCGTGCTCGCCCTGGAGTCCATGGGCGCGCACGGTAGCCGACGCAGCGTCAGGTGTGGAGCGCTACGGCTGCAGGAAGTCGCCCACGGCGGAGAACATCGTGTACGTCACCGCCATGAAGCCGATGGCGAAGAGGATGAACGTGCCGAGGAAGGCGAGCAGACATCCCGTGCCCGCGACGAGCTTCCCCTGCGCCGGGGGCCTGGCCGTGGCGCGCTCCGGGTGGTCCGCCGGGTAGTGCACGGTGACGATGTCGCCCTCGAGGGTCGTCCCCGGCCCGCCGTGCTCCTCGAAGCGGACGCCCCGGCCGTCGCGCGTGGTGAACGCGTACACGTGGTGCAGAGTGGTGTGCACCGAGCTGTCGCCGCCCCCACTCGTCGTGGTGTACGACCGCAGACAGCGGGCCTCGGCGGTCAGGCCGCTGTTCCAGGCGCGGCTGATCCGCACGGAGCGGCGGATCACCACGACCACGGCACAGGAAGCGCCCGCGATCATGAGCGTGGGCACGATGTAGAACAAGGCTTCCATGAGCTCCCCCGATGCCCTGGGCGGCCTTCGAGCGGCCGGCGTGGCAGGAACTTACCCACACCGGCCGCAGCGGTGACTCAAGAGAAGCTCAGAGGTTCGGAAGGGCTCAGAAGGTCACGTCCGAGCAGGCGTAGAACGCGTTGGCCGTGTCGGCGATCGTCCACACGGCCACGATGACGTGCCGGCCGCTGAGCCCGGTCGGCAGCCTGCCGCTGTGCGAGAGCGTGGACGGCGGGCGCTGCCCGTTGTACGGCACCGTGAAGAACGGGGTGAGGTTGAGGTCGGAGCGGGCCAGGTTGTGGTTCTGGTTCCAGCCCGGCTTGGTGACGTAGTACTTGAAGTCGGTCGTGGCGTGCATGGCCGTGAACTGCCAGCGGAACGTGTAGTTCTGGCCGCCCGTCACCCTGGTGGCGGGCCAGGCGCCGCCGGACGGCGTCCGCGGTGCGCTGAGCTGGCTGAACTGGCCGAGGCCGGCGTTGCAGATCTGCCCGTCGGCGGGGCCGGAGGCCGGGAAGCCCTTCGGGCCCTCGACGCTCTGCGGCTCCCACTGGATCGAGCCGCAGTTGGTCACGGTGCCGTTCTGGCAGAGCTTCTGCCGGCTGATGGGGAGGTCGGTGTAGCCGTGGCCGCTGGCACCGCCGGAGGAGAACACGAGGGCTCCGGTCGTGGCCAGTCCCACCGCGGCTGCGGACAACTTGGTCCTGGTACGCATGCTGCCGCTCCTGGAGAACGTGGGGGAGGTTCGGTGAGCCGTGCATGTAGGTCTAGACCAAGTTCGAGATTATGGGCACTGGTTGAACATGTCCATACCAATCACGGGGCTGTTTCTCCCCGGCCGGCGCAGAACGCCACCGTCAGGTCCTTCACCAGCACCTTCCGCTCGTAGTCGTCGAGTTCGACCAGCCCCCGCATCGTCAGCCGGGTCACCGTGTCCTCCACCGAGTCCACGACAGAGGTGAGCACGCTCGCCCGGTGCTGCGCGTCCAGCGCGGCGATCCGGCGGCGGTGCATGGCGGCGGCCACCTCGGGGGCGTACTCCACCCGCACCGGCTGCACCGAGAACACCTCGAGGCCGACCGGGGCCGCGTCCGCCGCCACCAGCCGGGTCAGCGCCTCGGCAGCCGTGTCCCCGGCGCCCCGCGGCCCGCCCGGCATCTCCACCGGCACCCGCGCCAACGCCGCCGCGACGCACTCACGCAGATACGCCTCGTGGTCCTCGACGCCCAGCATGGCCCGGGCGGTGTCCCGCACCCGCCACACCACCAGCACGACCACCCGCAGCGCGACCCCGCCCCCGTCCACCGCGGGCACGGGCTCGCTGCGCCAGTGCCGCAGCCGTACGTCCACCCGGCGGCGCAGCAGCAGCGGGTTGACCCACAGCAGGCCGGAGCGCCGGACGGTCCCCCGGTAGCGGCCGAACAGGTCCAGCACCCAGGCCCGCCCGGTGCGTCCCCGGGCCAGCCCGCCGAGCCCGAACAGCCCGAGCGCCCCGGCCCCCGCGTACGCCGCCCACTGCGCGGGGCCGAGCCCGGCCCCGGCGTACGCGGGCAGCCGCAGCGCCTCCAGCGCCAGCGGCGGCAGCACCCCCGCCCACCAGGAGGTGGCCACGCACCCGGCCGCGCCACAGGCCCCGGCCAGGACGCCCGCGGCACCGGGCAGCACCCGCGCGGGCCGCTCCACCAGCCCTGGGTCGACCTCCGGCACCGGGCGCTTCGGGGCGGCGGCCGGGCGCCTGAGGCGCGGCTGCTCCCCCGTGCCCTGCCTGCGGCCGACGACCGCCGGCCTCACCGGCACCGGTGCGGGGTCGGGGTCGTCGCGGAAGAGCAGGTGGACGGGGATCTCGGTGGTGGCCTCGTTCTGGATGAGCCGGGCGGGCCGGGCCGGTCCGTCGCCCGGCCCGTCGGACTCGGACGTGTGGGAAGTGGTCGTACTCATGCGTGCCTCCAGCCTCCGCGCCAGATGCGTCACAACGGTGGTCCCGGATGCGGGACCCTCGGGGGCCCGACCGGGATGGGGGCCCCGGAGGGGGCCGAGGGACCTCGGGGTCCTACGAGAAGAGGCGCCGCCAGGTTTCCGGGCCCGGATAGCCGTCCGCCGCGCCGCCCCGCCAGCCCTGGGTGCGCTGGAAGGCCTCGACGCCGCGCCGGTCCGCCTCGCTCCAGGCCGGCCCCGGTCCGATCCGGTAGAACCTGCCGAACCCCTTCCGTACGAGCTGATCGCCCAGCTGGGTGACGTAGATGTTGTTCGCGCCGGGGCGGAACAGCGCCCGCCCCGGGTAGCCGGGGACCCCGTGGGAGGCGGGCGGCGGGCCGACCGCCCCGTCCTTCACGTCCTCGCCCTGGGCCGTGACCAGCAGCTCCCAGGTGCGCGGGTCGGGCAGCCCCTCGGCTTCCGCGCCGGTCCAGCCCTGGGCCAGCTGGAACGCCCGGGTCGCCCGCCGGTCGGCATCGGTCCAGCGCGGCCCCGGGCCCGACGCGTACGCGCCGCCCGCCCCGCGTGCGACGAGCATGCGGCCGAGCTGCGTGACGTACTTGTTGTTCGCGCCGGGGCCGAAATACACCGCTCCCGGGTACGGAGTGGCGGCCGGGGCGCCGGCCTGTCCGTCGTCCTTCCCGGAGACCGACTCCTGCGCGGTGACGCCCTTGTAGCGGTAGGGCACGTACCGGTCGGAGTTGTTCCAGTAGGCGTACGGGGTGGACTGCCGGCGGGTGTGCGGTGGGGTCTGCTCGTAGGCGGTGTAGGAGGTGTGCGTGCTGTCCGTCCAGCCGCCGAAAATGGTGACATGCGAACCTTTCTCGGGGTCGGACGCATTGTGGAACAGCAGAATGTCGCCCGGCTGGAGTTCCTCCTTGGAAATCTTCTCCCCGTACGCCGCGAGGCTGCCCGTCCATTCATTTCCGGGCAGCCGCCAGGCCATCGATACATAGCCCGAACAGTCCTGCCGGTAACCGTCGGACCAGTAGGCGCTCATGTTGTACGGCACTTTCGCGGCGACCCAGGTCTTGGCCCTGTTGATGATCTCCGCGCGAGTGATGGCAGTGGGCTCGGGGGCGGCGGAGGGCTCTGGCGGAAGACCTGGGGGGCCGTGCAGCGGGGACGTCGCACCCTGAGGGGTATCGGGCTCGTCACCTGCGGGAATGCCCGGTCGGTGCGGGGCGTGCGGGGCCGCTGCGGCCGGTACGGTGTGGCCCGCGCCGAGGGCGGCGGAGGCCACGGCGGCCAGGGCGAGAGCCCGGTGCGCCGCCGGGTGGGCGCTTGCGCGGCCGGCCCAGGAATGCGGGAGAGCGCGGCGCCAGTGGACGCAGCCCGGGCAGTCGCAGTCGCTCGCAGGGTCGATTTCCTCGAATACCGGCGACTCCATGCGATTCCCCTCACACTTCCGGCGGAAAATGCGGCGCCCGGGCACCGGAGGGCGCGCCTGGCCAGTTTCGCAACTGTCTTCCCTGCGCGCATGCTGACGGTCCGAATGATGTACGCGAGCGCCTCGCCGGGGCCCGCACCCCCGGGCGGTGGTCAGGAGCACCTCTCGACGTCCTGTAGGGTTACGACGTCAGCAGGCGCCGCTAGCTCAGTTGGTTAGAGCAGCTGACTCTTAATCAGCGGGTCCGGGGTTCGAGTCCCTGGCGGCGCACCGACCGGAAGGCCCCTCGCGGAAGCGGGGGGCTTTTTGTATGCCGCTGTATGTCCTTTCGAGGTCCCCGTTCGGGCCTGGCCGGATACCCTCTGGCCATGGCAGCGCGTGACCTACAGGAGCGGATCAAGAAGCTCATCATCGACCGCCGGCTGGCCTCCGGGGCCCCGCTGCCGACCGAGCCCGAGCTGATGGAGCACCTCGGCGCGAGCCGGAACTCGGTGCGGGAGGCTCTGAAGGCGCTCCAGGCGATGGGCATCGTGGAGATCCGGCACGGCTTCGGTACCTATGTCGGCCCGATGTCCCTGGCCCCGATGATCGAGGGTCTCGCCTTCCGTACGGTCGCCGGGCACTACCGGGGCGAGGACTCCCTGCTCCAGTTGCTGGAGCTGAGGGAGGCGGTGGAGACGGGGCTCGTGTCCCGGCTCGCCGGGCGGATGCCGGAAGCGGACCTCCTTGAACTGGACGCGCTCGTCGACCGTATGGAAGAGCAGGCAGCGCGCGGAGCCGGCCTCGCCGAGACCGACCGGGCCTTTCACGCCACCCTCTACCGGGGGCTGGACAACGTGTTGCTGTGCGAGGTCCTGGAGGCGTTCTGGGATGCCTTCCACCGGGTCCGCACGGACCTGGGAGGCGAGCCGCAGGACCCGAAGGTGACCTGGCGGCAGCACCGGGAGATCCTCGACGCGGTGCGGTCCGGCGACTCGATGCGGGCGGAGGAGGCCATACGAGAGCACTTCGGTAACATTCGCGCCCGCCTGTCGACAACGTCTCCACAGGGCCCCCACACCCGTCACAATGAACGCGTATGACCGGTAACCACCGTGTTTCGCATCTTGCGATCATGATGAGCGCCGTAGAACCTTGGTTTTCTGGTTTTACAGGATGCCGCGATTTCGCGGCAGTTGGGGGGATTCGGAGCCGGTTGCGGACTGGGCGGGGATAGGGGCCCCGTTCATGAACCCGATGCCGTGGGGGGCATCATGCAACCGGAAGGTCGCGTTGCCGTGTCTATAGGGTGTGGATGACGTGGTGACTGCGACCCACCACTGATACGTCTGTGAAGGTCGAGGGGGACCAGCAGCAGGCGGTAGGAAGCTACGAAACACGCGGCTGTCCGCGTGTGGGGGGATGACTCATGACGTCGAGGCCCACGGGTGCCCGGCAGGAAAACGACCCGTCCCAGACGACCCAGCTCAGGGTGCCGGCACACCGGATGAGCACGACGGGGACGTTCCGGCGGATCAAGAAAACGCTGCCGAGATACGACTACGAGCACTACAGCCGGCTCGCTGGTCCCCTCACCCAGCCGGATCCGAACAAGCCGTACAAGGTGCAGTACCGCTCGCTCATCTCACAGGAGCCGCACCGCATCCGGGTCGCCCTGATGCTGGCCGCGGCCCCGGTGCTGTCCCTGGTGCTGCTGTTCTGGCTGCTCCAGCCCGAGCACTGGACCGAGCGCGACTACCCGGCCTTCGACTGGCTGCCCGCGCTCGACATGGTGATGCTCGTCTCGATCGGCCTGATCGAGTTCTTCCGCTGCATGAACGTGCTGTCCAACGCGCACGCCACGCTGGTGGCCCGCGACCCGATCCCGGTGGTCCCCGAGACCGGCACGAGAGTGGCCTTCCTCACCTCCTTCGTGCCCGGCAAGGAGCCGCTGGAGATGGTGACGAAGACCCTGGAGGCGGCCGTCAGGATCCGCCACCGGGGCCTGATGCACGTGTGGCTGCTCGACGAGGGCGACGACCCCGATGTGAAGGCGGTCTGCGAGCGCCTCGGTGTGCACCACTTCTCCCGCAAGGGCGTCGCAAAGTGGAACCAGGCCAAGGGCCCGCACCGCGCCAAGACCAAGCACGGCAACTACAACGCCTGGCTCGAGGCGCACGGCGACGACTACGACTTCTTCGCCTCGGTCGACACCGACCACGTGCCGCTGCCCAACTACCTGGAGCGGATGCTCGGCTTCTTCCGCGACCCGGACGTCGGCTTCGTCATCGGCCCGCAGGTCTACGGCAACTACGACAACCCCATCACCAAGGCCGCCGAGTCGCAGCAGTTCCTCTTCCACGCGCTGATCCAGCGCGCCGGCAACCGCTACGGCTCCCCCATGTTCGTCGGCACGTCCAACGCGGTGCGCATCAAGGCGCTGAAGCAGATCGGCGGTCTGTACGACTCGATCACCGAGGACATGGCGACCGGCTTCGAGATGCACCGCCACAAGAACCCGGCGACGGGCAGGAAGTGGCGCTCGGTGTACACGCCGGACGTGCTCGCGGTCGGTGAGGGCCCGAGCGCCTGGACGGACTTCTTCACCCAGCAGATGCGCTGGTCGCGAGGGACGTACGAGACGATCATCGGGCAGTACTGGAAGGGCTGGTACTCGCTGCCGCCGAGCAAGCTCTTCAACTACACGATGATGATCATCTTCTACCCGATGTCGGCCCTCAACTGGATCCTGGCGGCGCTGAGCTGCTGCCTGTTCCTGGGCCTGGGCGCCTCGGGTGTGAACATCGACCCGGCGGTCTGGCTGATGCTCTACGGCAACGCCTCCGCCCTGCAGATCGGCCTGTACGTCTGGAACCGCCGGCACAACGTCTCGCCGCACGAGCCGGAGGGCTCCGGCGGTGTGGCCGGCATGGTGATGTCCGCGCTGTCGGCGCCGCTGTACGCGAAGGCGCTCATCGACTCGATGCTGCGGCGCAAGAGCAAGTTCGTGGTCACGCCCAAGGGCGACTCGGCGAGCCCGGACCGCTGGTTCGGCACGTTCCGCTACCACTGGTACTTCGTCGCGATCTTCGGTGGGTCGATCACGGCCGGCTTCGTGTTCGGCCATTCCCACCCCGCGATGATCATCTGGGCGACGTTCGCGCTGCTGATCACCGCCTCGCCGGTGTTCGCCTGGCGCTGGCAGCTGCGGCAGGACGCGAAGAAGCCCGCCGCCCAGGGGGCGGAAGAGCCGCAGGACCCTGCGGGACCGAACCGGACGCAGCCGCTGCCCATCCCGCAGCAGCCGTCGGGGCACACCCCGCAGCACAAGCCCACGTGGGCCGCCACCCCGGGCGCAGACGGGGAGGTCGGGGGATCCGACCAGACCATGCAGATCGCCCTTGGTGGACTTGGGGGACGTAAGGAATGAACGACCGTGCAGGCCGCCGCCGGGCCCGTCGACTCGCGATCGGCACGGCGGTGGTACTCGCGCTGGCCGGGATGAACGGGCCGTGGCTCTACCGCTTCAGCACCGAGAAATACCACCAGTACACAATCAACAAGCCGGAGTACAAGGCCGCCAACGGCAAGTGGGAGATAGTCGACTTCCCCGAGGAGTACCGGCAGAACACCATCCACGCGGCGCTGCTGCGCACCGGCAAGGTGCTGCTCGTCGCGGGGTCGGGCAACGACCAGGACAACTTCGACGCGAAGAGGTTCGACACCCGGATCTGGGACCCGCTCAAAGGCACCGTCAAGAAGGTCCCCACGCCGGCCGACCTGTTCTGCACCGGCCACACCCAGCTCGCCAACGGCAATCTGCTGATCGCGGGCGGCACCAAACGCTACGAGAAGCTCCAGGGTGACGTCACCAAGGCCGGCGGCCTGATGATCGTCCACAACGAGAACCCGGACAAGCCGATCACCCTGCCGGCCGGCACCACGTTCACCGGCAAGAAGAACGGCAAGACCTTCGTCTCCAAGGACCCGGTGCTCGTACCGCGCGCGAAGAAGGTCTTCGACAAGGCGACCGGCAGATTCCTGCGCAACGACCCCGGCCTGGGCCGGATCTACGTCGAGGCGCAGAAGCGGGGCAAGAAGTTCGAGACGGGCACGCAGGACAACTACCGCGTGCACGGCCTGAAGGGCGCCGACGCCAAGAACACCTACGGCATCGCGCAGAAACTCGCCCTCGACAAGAAGGACTTCCAGGGCATCCGGGACGCCTTCGAGTTCGACCCGGTGGCCGAGAAGTACATCAAGGTCGACCCGATG
Source organism: Streptomyces sp. NPDC037100 (assembly GCF_055606225.1). NCBI lineage: Bacteria > Bacillati > Actinomycetota > Actinomycetes > Kitasatosporales > Streptomycetaceae > Streptomyces > Streptomyces sp. NPDC037100. The sequence goes on from NZ_JBVJSX010000001.1 coordinate 924,772, forward strand.
AAGGAGGCCCGCTGGTACCCGACGCTCACCACCCTGAGCGACGGGAAGATCCTCAGCGTCTCCGGGCTCGACGACATCGGCCAGCTGGTCCCGGGCAAGAACGAGGTCTTCGACCCGAAGACCAAGAAGTGGACCTACACGGACAAGGTCCGGCAGTTCCCGACCTACCCGGCGCTGTTCCTCATGCAGAACGGCAAGGTCTTCTACTCGGGTTCCAACGCGGGCTACGGGCCGGACAACGTCGGCCGTGAGCCGGGCGTCTGGGACGTGGACACCAACAAGTTCAAGAAGGTCCCGGGCCTGAGCGACCCCACTCTGATGGAGACGTCCGGCACGGTGCTGCTGCCGCCGGCGCAGGACGAGAAGTACATGGTGGTCGGCGGCGGTGGCGTCGGCGAGTCCGAGAAGTCCAGCGAGAAGACCCGGATCGTCGACCTGAAGAAGGCGAACCCGCGCTTCGTCGACGGCCCGTCCCTGGACAAGGGCACGCGCTACCCGAACGCCTCGATCCTGCCCGACGACAGCGTGCTGATCTCCGGCGGCTCGGAGGACTACCGCGGTCGCGGCGACTCCAACATCTTCGAGGCGCGGCTCTACGACACGGAGAAGAACGAGCTCAGGCGCGTCGCCGACCCGCTCGTGGGCCGCAACTACCACTCCGGGTCGATCCTGCTGCCCGACGGACGCGTGATGTTCTTCGGCTCCGACTCGCTGTACGCCGACAAGGCCAACACCAAGCCGGGCGAGTTCGAGCAGCGCATCGAGATCTACACGCCGCCCTACCTGTACGGCGACGGGGACCGGCCCTCGCTGGCGGGGGGCCCGCAGACCATCGAGCGCGGCGGTACGGGGACGTTCACCTCGTCGGACGCGGCGAGGGTCAAGAAGGTCCGGCTGATCCGGCCGAGCGCCGCCACGCACGTCACGGACGTCGACCAGCGGTCGATCGCCCTGGACTTCAAGGCGTCCGGTGACAAGCTGAAGGTCACCGTGCCGGAGAACCGGAACCTGGTCCAGGCGGGCTGGTACATGCTGTTCGTGACGGACGCGGACGGGACTCCGAGCAAGGCTCAGTGGGTCAAGGTGCCCTGACGGCCGACGGCACGACGAAGGGGCGCTCTCCGCGAGGAGGGCGCCCCTTGTCCATGAGCCGGTGCGTCGGCCGCCCGGGCCGGCCGGGTCAGCCGGTGGCCTTCGCCAGCTTCAGCGCGTAGTCCGCCCACCACTGGCCCGCCTTCGGGCCGCCCTTGCACTCGCCGTCCGACTCGCCGGGCCGCTTCACCCACAGGTACGCGTCGACCAGCGGGTCCGCCGTCTTCGTCGTCGGGGTCTCCCCGAGGGAGCGGCCCGGCGGGTTGCACCAGCGCTCGTCGGGCTTGCCGTCGTTGTAAGGGCCCTTGCCGTTGCGGCTGGTGTCGATGACGAAGTGCTTGCCGCCGACCTTGGCGGAGAGCCGCTTGCCGTAGGCGATGGAGTCGTCGGTGGAGTAGAAGTTGGAGACGTTGACCGAGAAGCCGTCGGCCTTCTCGATACCGGCCCACTTCAGCGGCTCGAAGATCTGGTCGGGGTTCTGCCAGCCGGCGTTGCCCGCGTCCAGGTAGACCTTCGTGTTCTTCAGCGACTTCAGCTTGGTGACGGCGCCCTTGAGGAGGTCGTAGCGCTCCTCGTGGAACTGCTCCGGGGTGCAGCCGTCGACCAGGTGCAGCAGGGCGTCCGGTTCCAGGACGACCGTGGCGGGCCGGTCGCCGATGCCCGCGGCGACGCCGTCGAGCCACTCGCGGTAGGCGTTGCCGTCGGCGGCGCCGCCCTGCGAGTACTGGCCGCAGTCGCGGTGCGGGATGTTGTAGAGGACGAGCAGGGCCGTGCGACCGGCCTTGTCGGCGGCCTCGGTGAAGCCCCGGGTCTGCTCCTGCGGGTCGTCCGGGCCGACCCACTCGGCGACCGGCTGCTCGGCGATCTTGCGGATCTGCTCGGCGTCCTGCTTCTTGCCCGACTTCTCCAGGGCGGCGACCTCCCGGGCCGCCGTCCCGTCCGGATTGACCCAGAAGGGGGCCTTTTCCTTGGGCTGTTGGGTGATCCCGGCGCCCGTGTCGCCACGCTCGTCCGATCCGTCTCCTCCATCGGAGGAGGAACACCCCGTCACCAGCAGTGCCGCCCCCAGCACCACTGCGGACATCCGCCTCCTGGCGAACGCCCCGGCCCCCCTGCTGCCGTACATCCAACTCCCCCTTGGGTGCACCGTTCCAAGTCTCAATCCTGACATACGTCCCGCGACGCCCACGAGGCGAACCCCGCCGACGCGATGACGCAGCGCCACCGTATCGGGACGTGGTGTTATCCGACCTCTGGGCCGGGGCGGCCCTTTGGTTCTGAAGTCTTCACAGCACATGCCCGACCTTCGGCCAGAGATTCACCCACCGTGACCCCCGTGGCCTCCCGCGCAGCTCGCCGGGTCACTCCCGCAGCCCGCGCGCGGTCGAGGACCGGCCCGGTCGGCGGCTTCAGGGGGAGCGGGCCGTCGACCGGGCCGGGTGGCCGCACCGTGCCGGGCACTGCCTAGGGGCCGGTTCCCGTCAGGTACGCCGAGACGACCACGTTCGCCGTGTAGCTGCGGGTCGTACGGTCGAAGCTGCCGCCGCAGGTGACCAGCCGCAGTTCGGCCCGGCCCGATTCGCGCGGCCCGTAGGCCTGGTGGGCGTCGAAGCGGTCGCGGGTGAGGACCTGGACGGACTCGACGGTGAACTCGGCGATCCTGGCGTCGGCCCGGACCACCCTGATCGTCTGGCCCGGCCGCATGGCACTGACCTTGTAGAAGACGGCGGGCCGGGACTCGGTGTCGACATGACCGACCATCAGCGCGGTACCGGGCGCCCCGGGCGCGACCCCGCCGGCGTACCAGCCGACCACGCCCGGCTGGTCGTACGGCGGTGGGTCGAGCGCCCCGCGTGCGTCGAGACCGCGCGCCACCACGGGGGCCTGGACGCCGAGCCCGGGGATGTCGACGCGCTGCGGCAGCGCGTCGCCCAGCGGGCGGTGTTCCGGCGGCAGCTTGATGTCCGGGGGCCGCCCGGCCGCCGCCATGTCGCCCGTGGTGGGCGCCGAGATGCCGTGCCGCATCTCGGTGACCTCGCGGCCCCACAGCCACAGCCCGAGCAGCAGCACGACCCAGGCCATGCCGGTCAGCAGGCGGCCGGTGCCCGAGAAGCGTCTCTGAACGTGATCGCGATCGTGCATCGTCAGTCCGTCCCGCGGCCCCGGCGGACACCGCGCAGCGCGAGGACCACCGCCGCGGCCGCCCCCACGAGCACGAGTCCGGTCACCCCCTGCGCCGCACCGGGACCGGCGCCGCGCTCCTCGGCGGCGAGGGAATCGGCGGCACCGCCTCCACCCGCCCGGACGGGGGCGACGGGCGAGGCGGGTGCGCCGGGCCGGCGGGAGGGGAGCGCCTCCTCGCCGCCGCCGGGCGCGGACGACTGTCCGCCCTCGGGCAAGGGCGGCCGGCCGCCCTTGCCGGGGGCGGGCGGCTGGCCACCGGCTCCGGGCACGGCGGCCGACGGGGCCACGGGGGGTCCCGCCTCGCCGTCCCGGACGGTGAACGTGCCGGTCCGACGCGTGGCACCGCAGGTGACCCGCACGGCGTACGAACCCGCCTTGAGCGTGGAGCGGACGCGGCTGTCGCCGACGAGCTCGTCGGCGCCTGCGACGGTGAGCCGCGCGTCCGCGACGAACGCCGCCGAGGCGGCCACGGCCGTTCGCTGGGCACAGCCGGTCACGCGGAGCGTGACGTCACTGCCGGGGGCGGGGCGCGCCGGGGTCACCGAGACACTCCCCGCGTCCACCGCGTAGGCCGCCGGTGTGAGGGCGACGACGGCCAGGACGCTCGTACAGACAGTGACTCTCAGGGAACCCATCGTGAACCTCCAGTTGCCTGGAGCCTCCCCCGCCCGGTGGGCCGCCGCATCCTCAGGGACGCGGCGGCTGCTCCGTACGGGTGACCTGGGGTTTGAGCCCGCCAGCCGCCGGGCCGGGCGTCAGACCCGGTCGACGAGGTCCGCGATCGAGTCCAAGACCTGCGACGGCCGGTACGGGAAGTCCTCGACCTGTTCGGGCCGGGTCAGGCCGGTGAGCACCAGGAACGTCTGCATCCCGGCCTCCATGCCGGCCAGCACGTCGGTGTCCATGCGGTCGCCGATCATCGCGCTGGTCTCGGAATGCGCCCCGATGGCGTTCAGCCCGGTCCGCATCATCAGCGGGTTGGGCTTGCCCGCGAAGTACGGCTTCTTGCCGGTCGCCTGGGTGATCAGCGCGGCCACCGCGCCGGTCGCGGGCAGCGGTCCCTCGGTGGAGGGGCCCGTCTCGTCGGGGTTGGTGCAGATGAACCGGGCGCCGCCGAGGATGAGCCGCACCGCCTTCGTCATGGCCGTGAAGGAGTACGTACGGGTCTCGCCCAGGACGACGTAGTCCGGCTCGTGGTCGGTCAGGATGTAGCCGATGTCGTGCAGCGCGGTGGTCAGCCCGGCCTCGCCGATGACGTACGCCGATCCGCCCGGCCGCTGGTCGTCCAGGAACTGAGCGGTGGCCAGGGCCGAGGTCCAGATGGACTCGATCGGCACCTCCAGACCCATGCGGCGCAGCCGGGCGTGCAGGTCGCGCGGGGTGTACATCGAGTTGTTGGTGAGGACCAGGAAGGGTTTCCCGGACTCGCGCAGCTTCTTCAGGAAGGCGTCTGCGCCGGGGATCGGCACGCCCTCGTGGATGAGCACACCGTCCATGTCGGTGAGCCACGATTCGATGGGCTTGCGGTCTGCCATGTGCGGGATCTCCTGCCGTACGCGGTCCAGCGTGCGACCCAGCCTAGACAGTGGCGGGATCTTGCGGAACGGTCCGCGTACGGCGTCCCGACTGGCGGGACGGCCTGCCTAGGGTCCTTCCGGTGAATCTCCGCGGCGGCGGCGTGCGACGAGCAGTGCCGCGCCGCCGGCGAGCAGCAGGACCGCGGTGGCCGCGGCGACCCGGGTGCCGGCGCCGGTCCGGGCCAGTTCCTCCGCGAACGGGAAACGGTCCTCGCGGGGCGGGACGGAGGCCTCGGGGTCGGGGCGCGATTCCGTACCCGTGTCGGTGTCGGTGTCGGTGTCCGTGTCGGTGTCCGTGTCGGTGCCGGTCCCCGACCCGCCGTCGTCGATGCGGAACCGGTAGTCGTTCGACTGCCCGACCCAGTCGCCGTCGTCGTCGTGCCGCTGCACGACCGCGGCGTTGGCCGTGACCTCGTTGGGCACGGCGTCCGAGGTGAGCGTGAGCCGCACCTTCACGGTGACGGTGTCGCCCGGTCCGACGGTGAACCCGGCGAAGCCGTCCTCCTCGTCGGCGAACGCCCCGACGAGTTCGTCCTCTCCGGTCTTCTCGAACCGCACGGGGTGGGCGTGCGCCCCCTCGAAGAACTCGAGGCGGGGCTGGGACGGCTCCAGGGCCCGTTTGCCGTCGACGAGCACGACGACGGGGTGGATCCCTGTGCAGGTCCGGTCGGTCGTGTTGGTCAGGTCGACGGACCAGGTCCCGAATCCGCCACCGGCCGTGTAGGAGTCCGGGCCGCCGTGGATGCGGGTGGTGAGCGGGAAGGTGTGGTCGTCGGGCGCGGCACAGGCGGGCGGCGGGGCCTTCGCGTGCGCCGGATGAGCACCGGGAAGCAGGACGGCAGCCGCCGCTGCCGCCGCCAGGCACAAGTGAGCGGGCGTGCAAAGTCGCATGATGATGTGACATTCCGAGCGGAGAGGCTCATGAGACGACACCGCCGCGAACCGGCCCCGAACGGCGGCGCGGATCCGCCCGGTCGGCGGACAGGGCCTGACGGCGGCCCGGGCCTCAGCGGCGCCCCAGGGCCTTCGCGCGGGTGTGGGCCCAACTCGCGAGGACGACGCCGATCGCGGTGAGGACCGCGTAGGTCACCAGCAGTGGGACGAAGCCGCCGGGCAGTGCGCCCAGGAGGCCTCGCTCGTCGTCGATGAGGAGCCGGGCGAGCCCCTGGACGCACACCGCCAGCAGCAGCATGCCGAAAACCTGCAAGACGTCGTACTTCACCGGCCTCCCTTTCCGTGGCGCGTGACGTTACGAACGTATCAATCGACGTCAGCGAATCCGCCCCTTATAGCTGGCAATCCTGCACTTACGTCACACTTTCTCAACGCGCTATCGTGAAACAGTGCGTGACGAAAGAAAGCGGGCCTGCCCGGTGTGCGGCACGGCTCTTGCCCGTCCGGGCCGGGGCCGTCCCCCCGTCTACTGCTCCCGGAGCTGCCAGGCCCGGGCCTACCGCCGCCGCAGGCAGCCGCTGCCCGAGCCCGGCACACCCCCTGCGTCCCGGCCGACGGACGTCGCAGCGCGGCAGCGTCGCCGGATCGCTGAGGCGGTGTGGCGGATCGCCGCCGGGCAGGGCCTGGACGCGGCGAGCATGCGCAGGATCGCGGTGGAGGCTGGGGTGTCACTGCGGGTCGTGCAGTACCACTTCGACTCCAAGCACGCCCTCCTGGTCGCCGCGCTGCGCCTGCTGCACGAGGAGAACGAGCGGCTGGCCCGGGCGCGCATCCCGTACGACATGACGGACCCCTGCGCGCTGCTGCGGGCGGTGCTGGACGAGTTCCTGCCGCTGGACGGGCAACGCACCTTCGCGCTGCGCGTGTTCACGGCGTACTACGCGCGCAGTCTGACCGATCCCGAACTCGCGGCGGTCTTCCTGGCGGCCGAGCAGCCATTGGAAGGGCTCGTCGCAGACATCATCGCGGCCGGTGCGGCGGCGGGGAGTACGGCCCCCGGCGTCGACCCGGCTCACGAGGCCGACCTCCTGGTGTCGGGAGCGGTCGGGCTTGGCCTGGACGTCGTGCACGAACGCCGTTCCCTCGCGGGCGTACGAACGGTGCTGGACTACCACCTGGCCAGGATCTTCCCCCCGTCTCAACCGTCCCCGCGCCCGAACACCGGCCCCAGCACCAGCTGAGCCGCCCCCACCGCCACGGCCCCGTCTCCCCCGGCCGTGACGCGTACCGGTACGGCGTCCTGGCCCGTGCGCCGGGCCCTCGCCTCCAGCACCGCGCCGACCCCGCCCACGAAGGCATCCGGCGCCGCCGCCACCGTACGGCCGCCGAGCAGGACGACGTCGATGTCGAGCAGCCCGACGAGGTTCGCCGCACCGGCCCCCAGCACCCGCGCCGCCTCGTCCAGATCTCCGCGCGCCACGGCACCGAGGCACAGGGCCTCGACGCAACCCCGGTCCCCGCAGGTGCAGGGCGGGCCGTCGAGCTGGATCACCTGGTGGCCGAACTCCCCGGCCCCGGTCCTGGCGCCCCGGTGCACGCTGCCGCCGATGACCAGCCCGGCCCCCAGCCCCGTGCCGAGGTGCAGGTACGCGAAGGAGCCGCGCTCACCTCCGGCGGCGAGGCCCAGTGCCGCCGCGTTGGTGTCCTTGTCCACCACGACCGGCACCCCGAACCGCTCGGCCAGCGCCTCACGCAGCGGGAAGCCGTCCCACTCGGCGAATCCGGTCACCCGGTGCAGCACCCCCCGGCCGTGGTCGAGCGGCCCGGGCACCGCGACACCGACCCCGAGCAGGGCCGGATCGAGCCCGGAGAGCCCCTGCGGACAGCCCCCGTCCGCCCCAGCCCGCTCTCGCCGCGAGCCCCCGTCGTCCGCGGCCGGCGCCTGCCGGGAGCCCACCTCCACCCCGGCCGCCTCGCGCCGCGAGCCCCCGTCGCCCCTGGCCGGCCCCCGCCGACAGCCCCCGTCGAGTCCGCCCGGCCCGGGCCGGGCGCCCCGGCCGCCCCCAGCCGGCTCCGCCCGCAAGGCTCCTTCACCCCCGGCCGGCCCCAGCCGACAGCCCCCGTCAAGCCCGATCGGCCCGCGACGGGCGCCCCGGTCGCCCCCGGCCGGCTCCGCCCGCAAGGCTCCTTCACCCCCGGCCGGCCCCTGCCGGGAGGCCCCGTCGCCGTCCCCTGCCCGCAGCACCCCCGCCACCGCCTCCCGCACAGCAGCCAGTACGGCCTCGGACCCCGCCCCCAGATCCAGCGCTGCCCGCCGCTCCCGCACCACGGCCCCCCGCAGGTCCACGAGAACGACCCGCACTTCGTCCCGGTCCAGATGGACCCCGACCGCGTGCCCGGCCTCCGGCACCAGCCGCAGCACGGTGCGCGGCTTCCCCCCGGTCGATGCCCGGCGTCCGGCCTCCGCCGCGAGCCCGTCCTCCCGCAGCCGGGCCGTGATCTTGCTGACGGCCTGCGGGGTGAGCCCGGTCCGCTCGGCGAGTTCGAGGCGGCTGATGCCCTCGTCCCCGGCGGTCCGCAGCAGGTCGAGCACCAGCGCGGCGTTGTGGCTGCGCAGGGAGAGCAGGTTCACCCCGCCGCCCCCCGCGCCGGCCGCACCGGCTGCTCCCGCAGCTCCCGCCCCGGCCGTACAGGCTGCTCCCGCAGCTCCCGCCCCGGCCGTACCGGCTGCTCCCACAGCTCCCGCCCCGGCCGCACCGGCTGCCCTCGCAGCTCCCGCCCTGTGCATGCCGCCCACTCCGCCCGTACGGTCGTCCGCCCTGTCCACGCCCCCATTGTCCCCGGCGCTTGCACTTTGGCAACAGCGTTGCGAAAGTGGGTGGCATGACTGGCACACCCCTCGGCACAGCCCCCGGCTCGCCTCTCCGCGTCGGCCTCGTCGGCTACGGCCTCGCCGGCTCCGTCTTCCACGCCCCGCTGATCGCCGCCACGCAGGGCCTCGCCCTCGACACGGTGGTCACCTCGAACCCGGAACGGCAGCAGCAGGCCCGTGCCGAGTTCCCGGACGTACGTCTCGCCGCCGCGCCGGACGAGCTGTTCGACCGGGCCGCCGAGCTGGACCTGGTCGTCATCGCGTCCCCGAACAAGACGCACGTGCCGCTCGCGACGACCGCGCTGAAGGCCGGTCTGCCGGTCGTGGTCGACAAGCCCGTCGCGGGTACGGCGGCCGAGGCCCGTGCGCTCGCCGCCCTCGCCGAGGAGCGCGGACTGCTCCTCTCCGTCTTCCAGAACCGCCGCTGGGACAACGACTTCCTGACCCTGCGCAAGCTGCTGGACGAGGGCGAGCTGGGCGACGTGTGGCGGTTCGAGTCCCGCTTCGAGCGCTGGCGCCCGAAGCCGAAGGGCGGCTGGCGGGAGTCCGGCGACCCCGCGGAGATCGGGGGTCTGCTCTACGACCTCGGCAGCCACGTCGTCGACCAGGCCCTGGTCCTGTTCGGCCCGGCGGCCTCCGTGTACGCGGAGACGGACATCCGCCGCCCGGGCGCCGAGACCGACGACGACACCTTCATCGCGATCACGCACACCGGCGGCGTCCGCTCCCACCTCTACGTCTCCGCGACGACCGCCCAACTCGGCCCCCGATTCCGCGTCCTGGGCTCCACAGCCGGTTACGTCAAGTACGGCCTCGACCCCCAGGAGGCGGCGCTCCGGGACGGTCTGCGCCCCGGCCCCGGCTGGGGTGCGGAGCCCGAGTCGCTGTGGGGCCGCGTGGGCTCCGGTGAGTCCCCGGTGACCGGCGGCGGACGCGCCGAACCCACCCTCCCGGGCGACTACCCCGCTTACTATGCGGCCGTGGCGAAGGCCCTGTCGGAGGGCGCCCCGAACCCGGTGACCGCGCGGGAGGCGGCCGCCGCCCTGGACGTCCTGGAGGCCGCTCGTCGTTCGGCCCTCGAGAAGGTGACGGTGACCCTGTGACCCACAAGAGCAACCCCTCCCACAGCCAGGGGCTCACCCCGAAGTTCCACCCGGAACTCACCCCGAGCCTGGAAGAGCTGGAGAAGCAGGAACGTGTCCTGGTGTTCCGCCAGTTCACGTACGACGACGCCTGGGCGCTCGGCTCGCTCCTCGTCGAGATGGCCCGGGAACGGCAGGCCCCCGTCGCGATCGACATCCACCGCTCCGGCCAGCAGCTCTTCCACGCGGCACTGCCCGGCTCCACGCCGGACAACGACGCCTGGATCGCCCGCAAGCGCCGGGTGGTCGAGCGCTACGGCTCCGCCTCCTACCTGGTCGGCGCCCGCTTCCGCGCCAAGGGCGGCACGTTCGAGGAGTCCTCGCGCCTCGACCCCGGCACCTACGCGGCCCACGGCGGCTCCTTCCCGATCACCGTCGAGGGCGTGGGCGTGATCGGCGCGGTGACGGTCTCCGGACTGCCGCAACTCGACGACCACCGGATGGTGGTGGAGGCGCTGGAGCGGTTCCTCGACCGCTGAGTCCTTCGCGGAATGAGCGGAGACACCCTCCGGTTGGCACCCGTGTACCCGTGTATCCGTGACCAAGCACGGCGCCCCAACCGGAGGGACCCTCACCGATGACCACCCCCCTGAAGGAGACCCTCGGCCGGTACGGCATCTGGAGCGTGGGCCTGCGCTCCGAGGACCCGGACCGCCGAGGCGAACTCGCCGAGGCCGCCGCCGAACTGGAGGAACTCGGCTACGGCGCCCTCTGGCTGGGCGGCAACAGCTCCGCCGCCAACGCCGCCCCGCTCATCGAGGCGACCTCGAGGATCGGGGTCGGCACCAGCATCCAGAGCATCTGGCAGCACGAGCCGGAAGCCGCCGCGTCGGCCTTCGCGGACCTCGAGTCGTCCCACCCCGGGCGTTTCCTGCTGGGCCTCGGAGTGAGCCACGCCAAGCGGGTGGAGCAGTACGCCCGCCCCTACTCGGCCCTGGTCGGCCACCTCGACGGCCTGGACGCCGCCGGGGTGCCGGAGGACCGCCGGCTGCTGGCCGCCCTGGGCCCGAAGTCGCTGCGGCTGGCCCGCGACCGGGCGGCGGGCTCCATCCCGTACCTGGTCACCCCGGAGCACACGGCGCACGCCCGCGAGATCCTGGGCGAGGCCCCGCTGCTGGCCCCGGAGCTGGGCGTCGTCCCGGAGACGGACCCGGCCCGCGCCCGCGCCCTGGCCCGCGAGTTCCTGGAGATCTACCTCCCCCTGCCGAACTACACCAACAACTTCCTCCGGCACGGCTTCACCGAGGACGACCTGTCGGACGGCGGCAGCGACCGTCTGGTCGACGCCCTGTTCGCCTGGGGCGACGACACGGCGATCCGCACGAAGATCGACGCCTTCTTCGCAGCGGGCGCGGACCACGTCGCCCTCCAGGTCCTGGACGGCGAACCGCGGGACGCCCTCCCGAGGAAGGCCTGGCGCGAGCTGGCAGCCGTGCTGGACTGACGTTCTCCCTGGGGCGCCGCGAGCCGGCAGCCCTGCTGCGCTTACGTCCTCTTCAGGGGCGCGGGGAACTGCGCGACGAGCCACAGACGGCCCGCAGCCGACACGCCGGCGCAGTTCCCCGGTTCTCCCAGCGGAGCGCCTACGCGTCCTTGAACTCCTGCCGCTGCCGCCCGAGTCCCTCGATCTCCAGCTCCACGACATCCCCGGCCCGCAGGAACGGCTTCGGCTCGGGTGCTCCCAGCGCCACCCCCGCCGGCGTCCCGGTGTTGATCACATCGCCCGGGTACAGCGTCATGAACTGGCTGAGGTACCGCACGACCTCCCCGACCGGGAAGATCTGCTCGGCCGTGGTCCCGTCCTGCTTCAGCTCGCCGTTGACCCACAGTTTCAGGGACAGGTCCTGCGGATCCGGTACCTCGTCCGCGGTCACCAGCCACGGCCCCAGGGGATTGAACGTCTCGCAGTTCTTCCCCTTGTCCCAGGTCCCGCCCCGCTCGATCTGGAACTCCCGCTCGGACACGTCATGCGCCACGGCGTACCCGGCGACATGCGCGAGCGCCTCATCGGCGGACTCCAGATACCTGGCCGTACGACCGATGACGACGGCCAGCTCGACCTCCCAGTCGGTCTTGCGGGCCCGGCGCGGCACGAGGACGGTGTCGTGCGGCCCGACCACGGTGTCCGGCGCCTTCATGAAGACGACCGGCTCGGCGGGCGGCTCCGCGCCTGTCTCGCGCGCGTGGTCGTGGTAGTTCAGCCCGATGCAGACGATCTTGCCGATCCGCCCCAGCGGCGGCCCGACCCGCAGCCCCGTGGCGTCCAGTACGGGCAGGTCACCGGCGTCGGCGGCGGCCCGGACCCGGCCGAGCGCCTCCTCGTCGGCGAGCAGCGCTCCGTCGATGTCGGCGACGACGCCCGACAGGTCCCGCAGGGCCCCCTCGGCGTCCAGCAGCGCGGGCCGCTCCGCCCCGGCCGTACCGACTCGCATCAGCTTCATGATCAGTCTCCCTCGATCGCGGGCGCCCGACCGATGCGCGCGACCCGGATGCGGCGGGGCAAAGCCATCGGAGGACCGGCCGATCCTCCAACCCCGCGGTGCACTCCGCAATACCCCGTTCACGTACTGGACCCGGCCCGGCCGGTCACCGGTACAGCACGGCCCGCTCGACGGCACTCCACGTCGTACTGGTGACGACGTACAGCGCGGCGGCCAGCGGTACGACGGCCACGGTGACCAGCGTGAAGAACGACATGAACGGCATCACCCTGCTCACCGCCCCCAGCCCGGGCAACTGCTCCCCGTCACCGGCCCGGGCGGCCGGGTTCGCGGCCATCATGCGCTTGCTGAGCCGGTAGCTGAACGCGGCGACGCACCCGACGACCAGGAACAGCCCGGCGTAGACCAGCCCCGCGCCACTCAGGAGGCCGCCGTCGAGCGCGTCCTCCCACCGCTCCCCGAGCGGTGCGGCGAACAGCTGGTGGCCGAGCAGCCCGTTGGCCTCGCCGCCGATCGTGTCGCTGGAGAACAGGTGGTAGAGCAGGAAGAACGCGGGGATCTGGAGCATCCCCGGCAGGCAGCCGGCCAACGGCGACACCTTCTCCTCGGCGTGCAGCTCCAGCACGGCCTTCTGGAGTTTCTCGGGGTTCTTGCCGTGCTTCTTCCGCAGCTCGGCGATCTTCGGCTGGAGCGCGGTCCTGGCCTTCTGGCCGCGTGCGGCGGCCCGGGACAGGGGGTGGACGAGGAGGCGTACGAGCGCGGTGAACAGGACGATCGCCGCGGCGGCGGCCGAGGCGCCGAACAGCGGCTGGAGCAGGTCGGCGAGGTGCTCGACCAGGTTGGCGAAGACGGACATGGGTGAGCCCTCCGGGGGTCTCGTCGTGCCGGAAGTGGGTCAAAGCGGCATGACGACCCGCGCGGGGTCACTTCAGGTGTGGAGGTGTCCCCTACGCGACGGTCGCCCGGAGGGCGTGACCGGGTGCCCGGGGCCGGGTGCGTCCTCGGGCGTCGGGATCGCGCTGGGGCAGGAAGGCCGTACGCCGGTCCCGGTCGCGGATGGCCGTACGCACCCGCGTGCGCGGCACGGCGGGCGCGCAGCGGGAGGCGACGACGGCGCAGAGCGCGAGGGCGGAAGAGGCCGCGGCGGTGGCGGCGAGGGCGACGGTGGCGGAGAGGCTGCCGGTGTCGAGCAGCGCCACCTCGACGAGCAGGAAGAGCAGCGCGAGGGCCGGACGCAGCGTCGCCCAGCTCCGGTTCATCGGCCGCCCCCTCCTCCCGTACGCGTGTATGCCCTTTCGTTCGTTATACAGGATCACCCTCCGGAAGGGACCGGTGACTTCGTAAACGGGTTTGAAGAAGGTTCGTCAGAACCCTCGACAACCCACACGCCACACCCGATGCTTCTCGTCACCAACCACGGGGACACCCCTGTGACGCCGGGCCGGGGACCGGCGTCTGCCCCCCTCTCCCTTACGGAGGAACCGTGATCCGACGCAGAAGTCTGCTGGCCGCAGCAGGCGGTACGTTCCTCGGCAGCGCCCTGGCGACGGGCACCGCGCACGCGGACGCCACGATCGCCGTCAACCCGTCGACGACGTACGGCACCTGGGAGGGCTGGGGCACCTCCCTCGCCTGGTGGGCCAACGTCTTCGGCGGCCGGGACGACTTCGCCGACCTGTTCTTCACCACCAAGTCCGTGACGTACAACGGCCGTTCCCTTCCCGGTCTGGGCCTCAACATCGCCCGCTACAACCTCGGCGCGTGCAGTTGGAACAGCGTCGGCGGCGAGACGATGGTGAAGTCGCCCAACATCCCCGCCTTCAAGCAGATCGAGGGCTTCTGGCAGGACTGGAACAACGAGGACCCCACGTCCTCGGCGTGGAAGTGGACGGCGGACGCCAACCAGCGAGCGATGCTGGTGAAGGCGACGCAACGCGGCGCGGTCACCGAACTGTTCGCCAACTCCCCGATGTGGTGGATGTGCAGCAACCACAACCCCTCGGGCGCGTCGGGCGGCGGCAACAACCTCCAGACCTGGAACTACCGCCAGCACGCGAGCCACTTGGCGGCGACAGCCCTGTACGCCAAGAACAACTGGGGCGTGAACTTCGCGACGGTCGACCCCTTCAACGAGCCGGCCTCCACCTGGTGGACCGCGACCGGCACCCAGGAGGGCTGCCACATGGACCCGGCGGTCCAGGCGGCCGTCCTCCCGTACATGCGCAGCGAACTGGACAAGCGGGGCCTGACCGGCCTGCGCATAGCGGCCTCGGACGAGACGAACTACGACACGGCCCGCTCCACGTGGTCGTCCTTCAACTCGACCACCAAGGGCCTGGTCTCCCAGGTCAACGTGCACGGCTACCAGGGCTCGGGCGGCCGCCGCGACCTCCTCTACACGGACGTGGTGACCACCTCCCGCAAGAAGCTGTGGAACTCCGAGACGGGCGACAGCGACGGCACGGGCCTGACGATGGCCTCCAACCTCTGCCTCGACTTCCGCTGGCTGCACCCGACGGCCTGGTGCTACTGGCAGGTCATGGACCCGTCGACGGGCTGGGCGATGATCGCCTATGACGCGAACACCCTCCAGCCGACCACCGTCCAGACCAAGCACTACGTGATGGCCCACTTCAGCCGCCACATCCGCCCCGGCATGACGATCCTGCACACGGGCGTGGACTACGCGGTGGCGGCCTACGACGCGACGGCCCGCCGCCTGGTGATCGTCGCGGTGAACACCTCCACCTCGGCCCAGACCCTCGCCTTCGACCTCTCCCGCTTCGCGACGGTGACGGGCGGCTCCGGGGGCCTGGTCCCGCGCTGGAACACGGTCACGACGGGCGGCGGCGACCTCTACACGGCACGCTCGGACATCCGCCTCAGTGGCAAGTCGGTGAGCGTCCCATTCACCGCGAAGTCGGTCCAAACGCTGCAGGTGGACAACGTGACGCTGTAGCCGGACTCGGCGACGGTTCGGAGCGAACCGTAAAGCCCTGGTGATGAGCGTGAGAGTCGGCCGGGGGTCTGGCCTGCGCATCTCTCACGCTCGTCACCTCCCGGCAGTACGGTGTCCCCCATGCGCCCCGACACGCCTGCCGAAAACGTCGACCACACCGCCGAGGCGGCACGCCTGGAGCGGACCGCCGGCCTGTATCCCGAGGACGCCGAGGCCCTGCTGCTGCGGGCGGCGGCCCATCTGGAGCTCTCCGGCGACCGCCCCAACGCGACCACCCTCTACGACCGCCTGCTGTCCTCCCCCGACGGCCTGGAGAACCCCCACCTGGTACGGGCGCTCAAGGCCTCGAACCTCTGGGAGTACGGCCACGAGGCCGAGGCCCGGGCGATCATCGAGGGCGTCCGGGCGGCGTCCCCCAAGGACCCGGCCCCCTGGGTGATCGTCGCGGAGTCCCTGGAGTCCCACGACGAACTGGAAGCGGCCCACGAGACGTTCACGGAGGCCGTGCACCGCCTCCTGACGGACGTCGAGGAGCCCCCCTACGCCACCCACCCCCTTCTCTTCGGCCGCCACCGCGTACGGCGCATGCTCGGCAAGTCCCACGACGAGTGGGACGCCCTGGCGGACTCGGTCCACTCCCTCCCGATCACCCTGGACGAACTCCACGACCCCAAGCGCGTGTGGTCCCTGGGCTCGGAGAACCCAGCGGAACTGGAGGCGGAGATCCTCCGCCTCCGAGCGGAACTGGGCGCGTACCGGGAGGCCCTCTCCCGCCCCTTCCCGGTGGCGATCCTGCACTGGCCGGCGGACGAGCTCACGGAACTCTTGGAGGCATATCCGTCACTGTCGACGGAGTACCCCTCCCACGGCGAGCACCTGGCCTCGATAGAGCAGTCCCTGCGCGAACTGTCCTCCTCCGGCACCCCGAACCTGGGCATCGTCACGGGCACGGTCCCGTCGTACGAGGCCTTCGCAGCATCGGAACTCTCCTCCCCGACCGACGCGACACTGCTTCCCCAGTACGCAACGACCCTGGCGGCGAGGGGGCGGGCTGTGGCTTGGCCGCCGCAGCAGGGGGCGGCTTGCTGGTGCGGGTCGGGGCGGATGTACGGCGAGTGCCACGGCAGCACGGCCTGAGATCCCACTGCCCTTGATCAAGGAGGACCGCCGGCCAGGCGCCGCTGACCCGACCCGGCGTGCGCGGAACCGCTGACGCGCCCGTCACGCCGGGCACCTGCACAGCGCGCGGCGCCGCCACCGACCCTAGGCCCCCGCTCCCCCGGGCCGCCCGCTCGCTTCTCTCCCGTGCCGGAGCGGCCCGGGTCAAGGGTGGCCCGCAGGGCCATCGGCGCCAGCCGACGCGGAACGCAGCGCAGCGGAGTGAAGCGCCCTTGAGGCGGGGCGCGGAAGCGCGACACTGGCAGGAAGCGGGCAGCCCGACAGCCCGAAAACGATCAGCTTGCGGCAAAGGCCCTTCGTATGTCGGTGGCTACTGCTAGAACTGACCGCATCGCCATGAGTGATCGGGTATGGATCGGCTCATGCCCGGAAGCAGCCATCATCGACCGTGACGACATGCATGCGTGAGGCTCGACAGTGAACAGCGTGACGCCTTCGTCTCCCGGCGTCTCGGCCCGCATGAAAAGGCAGGCGAGCAAGGACACGGCCGTCGAGCTGGCCGTGCGGCGGCTGCTGCACGCGGCCGGGATGCGGTACCGCGTGGAATATCCCGTGCCGGGCCTGCCCAGACGGCGTATCGACGTGGCGTTCCCCCGGGCCAAGGTCGCGGTCCTCATCGACGGCTGCTTCTGGCACGGCTGCCCCCAGCACGCCACTCACCCGAAGGCCAACGCGGACTGGTGGCGCACCAAGTTGGACCGGAACATGGCCCGCGACCGGGAGACGACGGAGCATCTGCTCGCAGCGGGGTGGACGGTGCTGCGGTTCTGGGAGCACGAAGCTCCCGAAGAAGTAGCGGTACGGGTGGCGGCAGCCGTGCAGCGACGTCGGTCGGAACGAACAAGGGGGAAAGAAAAGTGAGCGGACTCACCTTCGTAGATGTGTGCTCGGGGGCAGGTGGACTTGCTCTCGGTCTGGAGCGGGCGGGGTTCAAACCGCGTCTTCTGCTGGACGACGATGTTCCCGCCGTCACGACTCTGCGGACCAATCGGCCGCTGTGGAACGTGCTGCACACCGACCTGCTGGACTTCGATCCCGCCGAGCACCCGGTGAGCTACGACGTGGATCTCCTCGCGGCGGGTCTGCCACGGGTGAAGTCGAATGCGACCGTCGGGCGAGCGGACTCCGGTATGGAGGAGCGGCTGTTGGAGGCCGCTGTCTACCTCGTGCACGCGATCAGGCCTCGAGCTGTGCTCATAGAGAACGTTCCCGGGCTCGCTGACGCGGACGACTATCAGCCGTTCCGTGACTTCGCCCGGGCCGAACTCGCCCACTTAGGGTACGAATTCAGCTGGTTTGTCATGAATGCCGTTGATTTCGGCGTTCCGCAAAGCCGCAAGCAGGGCGTCCTGGTGGCCGTCGAACGGGATCGGGCCCAAGCGTTCCGACCGCCCTCGCCTACCGTGCTGGAGCCGACGACGGTCGGTGCCGCTCTGGGGCCGTCCATGGCCTCGCGCGGTTGGCAGGACGCCGCCCGCTGGGCCGCCCAAGCCGACCAACCGGCTCCGACGCTGGTCGGAGGGTCGAAGAATCGGGGTGGCGCCGACCTGGGACCGACCGGAGCCAAGCGCAAGTGGGCGACCATGGGCGTCAACGCTCACACGCTGGGTGACACGGTCCCCGGCCCTGAGTTCATTTGGGATCCCGAACTCGGCAGGGACAACATGGTGAAGATCACGGTTGAACAGGCGGCCCTACTTCAGGGGTTTCCCGTCTCCTGGGAGATCGCCGGGCTCAAGACCGCCCGCTACCGCCAGATCGGCCACGCGACCCCGCCGCCCGTCGGAGAGGCGCTGGGACGGGCCTTCGCCGAAGCACTGGAGGGCGGGCCGGCAGTGTCCGCGGCCGGCTAGACTTCCGCCACATGACCAGCGCGGCGCCACACCAGTCCATCCTCGACAAGCCCTTTGTCCTGGATCTCTTCGCGGGGCCCGGAGGGCTGGATGTCGCAGGACAAGCACTCGACATCCCGAGTCTCGGCATCGAGTGGGACAGAAGCGCGTGTCTGACACGGTACGCGGCCGGACTGGACACCCTCCACGCCGACGTAAGCGCGGTCCGCCGGGAAACGTTCGAATCGTTGCCGCCGGAGATCAACGTGCTCGCCGGCGGCCCACCGTGTCAGACGTACTCGGTGGCCGGGAGCGGCGCCGGCCGCAAGGCCCTGGAGGAGGTCAAGGGCTACATCGAACGACTCATGGCTGGCGACTCCGACCAGGAGATCGACAAGGAACTCAAGAAGCTCAGCGATCCGCGCACCGCCTTGGTCCTCGAACCCCTCCGGTACGCGATCCAGGCGACCAGGAGCCCGAACCGCGGCAACCGACCGTACGACGTCATCGTTCTGGAACAGGTCCCCGCGGTCGAGGCGCTCTGGCACCACTACGCCTTGGTGTTGGAGAACACCGGTCTCCCCGATGGCACCAAGTACAAGGTCGTCGTCGATGTCCTCGACACCGAGACCTACGGAGTGCCGCAGACGCGCTCCCGAGCCGTACTGATCGCTCGTCGTGACGGGCTCGGTGAGCCCGCGCTGCCCGCGCCGACCCACCACGCCTACGAAGCGAAGGAGTGGAATCGCAGGAACGAAAGGATCTCGGCTCAGACCCATCAGCCGACCCTTGACGAGGAGAGCGCCCCGGAGCCTCAAGAACGCCGGGAGGAGGACGAGCGGGAACAGTGGACGTCCATGGGCAAGGCATTGGCCGGCCCGGTGGGTACGCACCCGGGGCGCAAGACACCCTTCCTGGTTCGCTCGAACTACGGTAGCTCCGGAAACCCAGGGCGCCGCGGCGTACGGACCGACCGGCAGCCCGCCGCCACCGTCACCGGCCGCATCTCCCGATTCGTGGTCTTTGAACACCTTGATGACAACATCGTCTACGAGGGCCCTCGCTTCAGCATGAACGAGGCGGGAATGCTGCAGAGTTTCCCGCCCGACTACCCCTGGTCCGGTACGGCACAGGCCCAGCAAGTGGGTAATGCCGTACCTCCCCTCTTCGGCGCACACCTGCTGAGCGCCGCGCTCGGTCTTCCCGCGCCGACCCCTGACGCGCTGAGGACACCGTGGCAGCCGGCCACGGAGGAACAGCGCGCCAAGCTACGGAGCCAGGGGTGCGGGGCGGCGGACGACTGCACCGCCCGCTGCCCGCGCCCTGAGGATCAGGCGCCGCCCAGCTCGGTCTCGCGCCCGCGCAAGAAGAAGTCCCCGCGGTAGCTCAAGGGCCGCCGGATCAGTCCTCGTTCTTCCTGCCCCTGACCGGCGCTGTCTCGAACAACTCGGCAAAGTAGTTGGTGAGTTCGGCCACGGACCTCTCCGGCACCGGGTCCTCGTCAGGCCCCTCCGGGAGTGCGTGCCGTGCCACCGGCGGCGCTGTGTCCGCCTCAGCGATCCACTCGCGCAAACGGGTGGGGTCCCTGGGCTCGTCCGGTGCGAGAGCGTCATACGTCAGGGTCGCTCCCGCCGTATTGATCGCCACGCTGAGCCCGTTGACCTCTCGGCCGGTAGTCACTTGCCCGCTTTTCAGGAGGCGGACGAGTGCCTGAGCAGTGGGACGGTGGTCGATCAGCTCCATCCGGAGGACAGTGTGGATGAGGTCCTGATTCCCGCAAGCGACCTCGACGGGCTCGTAGTCAGGACCGTTCCGGAAGAGTTCAGCCGCCCACCACAGGCGCGAGAAACACTGACGGTCCGCGGGACCCCGGAAGCGATCCGCTGCGACGCGCCTCACCGGCCTGCTCGCCGTCGCCTCCGACAGGTGACGCCACGCGACGTAATCGGGGGCCACCGCCAGGGCGATGTGATTCCACAGTCGCTTGTCCGCCGCCTCCCGCCGCGTCAGCCGCAGCGTGGCATGCAGTCGCGGCGCGAGCCACGCGTCAGCTCGGGTGCGGTCCTCCTGGAACTCGAACATGGCGTCATCCACCAAGCTGCGGATCGGCTCCGCCGACCATCTGGCGTCGTCCTCAGGAAGCGGCTCGACAACCTTGGCGAGATCGACGCCACCGTGCACCTGCTCCGCTTTGAGCAGCTCCTCGGTGAGGAACGGATCGACGGCCGAGCCGGCGAGCAGCGCCAAGCGGTCCGGTACGTGGTTCGGTTGGGTGATCACGTCTTCTCCCGGTTCATCTGTTCCAGACCGCGGATGGCGTAGGCAAGCGCCTTGGTGGCATCGGCCCGTCGAGCCGCCGCGTAGTGGATCCGGGTCTGTAGCTCTGCCCAGCCCGAATCGCCTGTGCGACGGCGATGGACCTGCCGGAGAGCCTCCTCGACATGCACGCCTGGAACCACGTCAGGGAGCATCTCCCGGAGCACCTCGCCCTGCCAGTCGACCGGGAAGACCGGACCGCCGCCGGGTTCCACCTCCAGATCGCCGATGGCGCCGTGGAACACCGCCGTCCAGACGTCAGCGGCCATCTGAGCGATGAGGAGGTCACGCACCTTGCTGTCCACACCGGTGCCGCTGCTGTCCAGCAATCCGAGGACCCCTTCCACGTCGGTGTTTACAAACACTGTGGGGACCCGGGCCGAAGTGTCCACGATCCAGGGCACGTCGGCGTAGGTGTGCAGCCACTCCCTGGAGCTCTTGCTGAACGATGCCTTCTGAACGTCCAGTTGGAGTCCACGGACCGGCTCCTCGGAGACCGTGTCGATGATCCAACTTCGGTCCGTCTCCGCGATCGCTCGTCCCCGCACTCCGTCCACCGTCCCGACCGCATGCACGGCGAGGGAGGCCCGACTCAAGTGGTTGTCACGGAGTACCTCCAGTGAGCCGGACCAGTCCCGGCCGTCCTCAGCGTCACGTGTGAGGTCTGCGGAGGTGCGGACGTTGGTCTCGCCGTCCGTCAGTACGGCGAGGACGCGCAGGTCGGACCAGGCCGCGTCCGGCGCGTTCGCGCCGGGCGGCAGCGTCGCCGAGAGGCCGATCGTGGCGCTCACCCAGTCGCTGTGGCCGGCGATGCCCAGTGCGACGGCTTGCTGTTGGGTCGAGTAGGAAGTGGTCTCCAGTTGATCCCTGGTGCCGTCGGAGAGCTTGAGGGAGACCGAGGTCACCCGGAGTGCGACCGGCCGGTTGAGTCGCTTGTACGGGTAGAACTTCACCGTCACTCCCCCTTGCCGACACGAAGTTCGACCACGAGGCGGGTGAGCGTGGTCCTGACCGGGTGGCTGGTGACGTCGGTGGAACCTCGGAACTTCGCGCGACGCACGCCCGGTGTGAAGCGCAGGGCCCCGTCCTCCACCTCACAGCCCTCTACGGCCTCGAGTTCCGCCCAGTCCAGCTTCGGGCGGCCTCCGGAGCGCACGTCCATCTGGGCTACCGGCACCATCGGGACGACCTCGTCGCCACGCGGGATACTCACTTCGGCGGTGATCTGCCACTCCCCAGCGTCACCGATCGACGCGTCGAGTCCGTCCAGTACCGGAACCACCGGGCCGGAAGGTGCCTTGGCCTTGGGCCTGGATTTCACGGTCAATGCCTTGCGCAGGGCCTCGCCGCCTTCACGGCTGCCGCGCTTGGGCCGTGCGACGAGTTCCCTCACCGCAGTGTTGACCTCGGTGGTCAGCGTGTTGATCCGCCGATACGCGGAGGGCGACCAGCGCAGGGTCAGTTCCTCCGTCTGTCCCCAGCGGTCGTGCTCAGGCGGTTCTGCCGCACGCAGGAACTCCTCGGCTTCCTTCGCGAAGGGAGCCGATTCCCCGGCAGCCTCCCCCACCAAGAGCACGGCCTGGAAAGGATTGGTCCCGAGCGGCAGGTTCGGAACCCCGACCCTTTTCACGGTCATACGGTTGCCACGCAGCGAGTGCACCTGGTTCTTCGGTGTGTCCTTGTCATTGTCGGCTTCGGTGACCAACAGGACCGCTTGGTGCGTACCGAGTGTGCCGCGGGCGCCCCCGGACAGCGGCAGCCGCAGCGGAACGCTCCGCGCCGCCACCTGCCCGGCTTCGGTGAGCCGATCCACGGTGGTGCCCTCGTAGTGCGCCCGCAGCGCACGGGTTCGGGAGGGTTGCTCGGCAGACGGGTCCACCTGCTCCTCCGCGACGACCACGTCGCCGTTGCGCATGGAGCGGACCGAGACCTCCAGCAGGGGAAGCCTGCTGCCCCCGCCGGTCATCGCCGCCCAGAAATCACGCCCGAGCGCCTCGACCAGACGGCGGTGCATCTTCCGGATGTCGCGCGTGTCCTCGCCGCCGTCCTCATCCGGGGTCTCGCCGTCGGTATCGGACGAGTCGTCCTCGAGGCTGGCCACGTCGTGCGCGCCGACGATGAGGAAGGAAGTACCGGGTTCGTCGCTTTCCCGGGTCAAGTGCAGGCGAGCCACCGTCTCCTCATCCGCCCACCAGGACCGGGCAACCATGGCACCGGGTGAATCGGGGTCGGGGCGTCCGAACCAGGCGGGGCCCGCGTAGGGCTCGCCGCCGACCTCACGCCACGGCAGTTCGAGACGGCCGATGACACGCCTCTCGGTACGCCCCTCATGGGGCTCGGACAGAGTGGAGTTGATGAGCACGAGGCCGAGAGCGCTGGTGGCCCACAACGTGGCCTTGCCCAGCCCGTACGAACCACCCGCGCCATGACCGGACTTGAGGCTTTCGAGTTGGCGCCTGACCACTGCGGCGAATTTGCCGTCCGCGTAGTCGTCGCCGATGAGCCCGGAAGCGTTGTAGTCATCGATCCGTAGCAGGACCAGGCGGCCCTTCTCGTACATGTCGCGCACCCCGGCATCCACGACCCGGCCGACCTTCTGGTTACCGGCGATCTCCGAGACTGCGGAGTAGTGCGGGAAGAGATCGTTCCAGAGAATCGCCTCGCGGAAGGCGTCCAGGGCCTCGCCGGTCAGCTCGTGCAGGGTGTAACGCACACGGACCGGTCGGCCGTTCTCCGTCAGGCGCTCGTCGAGACTGTTCTGGCAGGTCTCGCGTGCGAGGACCTGGACGTCGGCGTCGAACGCGAAGGCCGCGGCATTGCCCAGGTCCCGGCCACCGTCGGGGTAGCCGGGGCGGTGATACCAGGTGACCGGCAGGCCGGCCTGGGTGTCTGTGGTGCGGGTGTGCACCGTGCCGAGGTCTGTGCCCAGCGCCTTGGCGATGTCCTGCATGACGGTCGGGCGGGGGGTCGACCTCCCGGTGATCCATGCGGAGACGGCCGCCCGAGTCAGCTCGAGTTCCTGGGCCAGTTCGGCCTGCGTCTTCCCCGCGAGTTTGAGTTGACGGGCCAGCCAGGGCCCGAACTCCTCACCTGTCTCCACGTGCCACCTGCTCTTCCCCTAGGAACCGCCTGCGACTCCCAGGCGGCTGACTGGGAGGCTAATTTGACACGCTGGACACTGTCAACCAGGAGTTGATCGAACCCGGGCGCCCGGGAGACTTGCGCCGGTGGGTCAATTTGCCCAGTTTTAGGTCTACTTACGCCGTGCTCCACAAGAGGAGCGCCCAACTACCCACTAAAGAGCGGGAGTTGGGGTTGACCCGGAGGCCGACTCTCAATTAATATGAGTCGCGGCGAAGAGTTTCGCCCTGCTCGCTTCCCTAAATGAAATTTGAGGGGTCGGGCGGCAGGCCACACGTATGCCCAAATCGGCATCTAGGACCAAAGTCCACAGGCGTAGCCCAACCTCACACAGGTAGATTCTCATCAAGAGCAAGGCGCTGGCCACACAGTCCCGTAACCTGCTAGCCTAATTTACCAGGGAAACGTTTTACCCAAGATTTCTTGCAATCCATTTTCCACGAGGGGTCAACTGTGCCTTTATATACCCTTGTGCGATACGACGCGACAGGGGGATTTAATATGGACGAGTACTACGGCTACGACTTGGATTCTTCCCGTGGCCTGAGCACGCTCAACTCAGACATCGCACAGGGGGTTGTTGAGCCTAAGGCAGCAGCAGACCTCCTGAGAGGCCACCCGTGCGAAGATGAATTCTTGGAAAGATTCCCTGAGCTGCGGGACTTCATTCAGGAACCTCCCCACGACGACACCGCCCCTGCGGCCTGACCTTCCCAGGCCACTCCGAAAGGTCGGAGCCCTTCGCCACATCCTCTTGACGCCTTCACCAGCGGAAAAGCGAAGGTTCAACGCGCCTACACCCCCGGCACCACTGGAAAACACCCGTGGGCCGGCTGCACAAAGCAGCAGCCGGCCCATCACGTACGCTTTCGCCCAGAATCCTTGACACTTCAGGAGTACAGGATCAGTGTCGCCTTCGTTCTCTCCCGTAGTTCAAACCGTCATCGAGCAATCTTCTCGGGTCCTGCAGACGTATGCCGTAGACCCCGGTCTCGTGGCCGAGCACGCCAATGGAGAGCGTCGCATCACCCAAGGCGGATATGGTGATCGTCAGCTCTTCGAACTCGTCCAGAACGCAGCCGACGAGATCTCTGAAGAGCCCGGCGGAAGAGTTCACGTCGTTCTCACAGAAACTCATCTGTACTGCGCGAACGAAGGAAAACCCGTCACTCCTGAGGGAGCGGAAACCATTCTTCGGATGAGCATGTCGAAGAAGCGCGGAGGGCAGATCGGAAGGTTCGGGGTCGGCGTTAAATCGGTCCTCGTCGTGACCGACACACCTGAATTCTTCAGCAGTACGGGAAGTTTCGGATTCGACCGTGCCTGGTCGTACGAGCAAATCAAGAACGTGCCCGGCGTGGCCGCCAGGTACGGCTGTGAATTCGACGCCCCCGTTCTCCGGATGGCGCGTCCCCTTGACGTGCTGGCTGAGCGCGCCGGCGACCCCGTCCTGCACGAGCTGCTGACCTGGGCGACCACCGTAGTACGCCTGCCCCTGCTGCCGAAGACGGACCGGCGTCTGGGCCTGGACATGCACGGCGGGCGCGCCAGGGATCACGGAGAGCCCCGCGACGAGTTCCCCGTGGGCTTTCAGCTCTTCTCACCGCACGTCGCGAAGGTAGTCCTCGAGGACCGTCGTCACATCCCGGCTGTTCGCCGGGTCCTGACAACGCGGCAAATCGGCGATCTGCACACCGTGACCGAGGAACGGACCGGGAAGACCACCACGATCCGTTGGCGGGTCTTCACCACCACCCACACACCCGGTCCGGCGGCACGGGCAGACGCGGGCGAACTGCACGACCGGCTCTCGCTCGACCTCTCCTGGGGCGTTCCAGCCTTGGAAAAGGATTCGGAGAGCGGTCTGTACATCAACTCACGGACCCGTGGCCGCGGTACGTTCTGGTCCTTCTTCCCAACCAAGTACGAAATGTCACTGAGTGGCATCCTCAACGGAGCCTGGAAGACCAACGAGGACCGGCAGAATCTCCTCGACTCCTCCCCGTTCAACCAGGAGATGATCCGGGTCGCGGCGCAGTTGGTCGTCGATTCGCTCCCCTCTCTCGCCCCCGCCGAAGACCCGGCTGCCTACCTCCCGCTACTGCCCGGCCGTGTCAAGGAGGCGATCAGCTGGGCCGACGAGTTCCTGACCCGGGAGATCTGGGATCGCACCGCGGACAGTCCGTCACTGCCCGACCAGGACGGCGTCCTGCGCATCCCGACCGAGCTGCGCGTCCACCCTCGACTCGACAGGGACCTGAAGAGGCTGTCCAGTTGGCTCCGGATGTGGCACGAGTGCCCCGAACGCCCTTCGAACTGGCTGCACCCGAGCGTCGAGGCGGACTCCCTGCGCTCCGGAAAGGTCGAGCACATTCTCGCCGCGGCCGGGCACGGGCGGACCGACGTCCGCGAATGGCTGGAGGCCCTGGTCGAGAGCGGCACCGCTGAGTCGTCGGCCGTGGCCATCCGCATTCTCGCGGACATGATCGAGTTCAGCTCCCCCTACGCCGATGAGGCGCGCAAGGCCCGCATCGTACTGACCGAAGACCACGGTCTCGTCGCCCCGGTGCGTGGCAAGGTGTTTCGCCGCGCCGATCAGGGTGGACTGCGCGAGTCCCTGGTCTACGTGGTCGACCAACTCGCGCAGGACCCGTCGCTCATGCACGCGCTCAACGTCCTGGGCATTCGGGAGGCCGATGTCGAGGGCCGGTTCTTCAGCGTTCTCGACCAGGGCTTCGACCACTACAGCGAGTCGGAATGGGAGCGGTTCTGGGAGCTCTTCCGCCAGGCCGGGGCCCGTCGCGTGGCCCATAAGGTCTTGGAACGAGTGTCCACGCCGCGCTCAACGCTCCGAGTGCGGACTGTTGACGGCAAGTTCCGCCCTGTCGAGAACTGCATGCTGCCGGGTGTTGTGGTCGACACGCAGCGCGACCCGAGCGTCGCCGTCGACATGGCGTTCCATTCCGACGACGCTCCCTTCCTCTCGCAGATCGGCCTGCGAGAGCGACCGTCCGGTGGGGTGCAGCCAGACGCGGACGAGACCTGGTTCGAGGAGTACCGCGCCGCCGTCCACGCCGCCTATCTGCGCGGTCTGGACAGCCGCGCTCCCCGTCCGGCACTGAACCGGATGAGGGTCGAAGGCGCCGCGTTCGGCGGCCCACTGCACCTCTTCCGTGCCCTTTCCGAGGAGTCACGTGCGGCCTTTCTGAAGGTACTGCCCGATGACGCGGTGGTGGACAACTGGACGCGGCAGATCGGCGCGCAGACCAGCACCCGGCAGGCGGTGATCTCGCCGATCCGGTGGATGTTGAGGAAGTACGGCACGGTCGACACCTCGCAAGGGATCAAGCCGCTGCGGGAAGCCGTCGGCCCCCAACTCGCCGCCTACCGGGACGTGCTGCCGGTCGCCGACATCTCCCCCGAGAAGGCCCGCAAGCTGCGGCTCCCGATCACCGTCGACGAGGTTCCTGCCGACCGTTGGGATGCCCTCCTCGACGAGGTGTCCCGTAGCGAGGACGACTCCTTCGTCGGCACCACCTATGTGATGCTCACCCGTTTCGGTGCCGACTTTCCGGAGGACTCCCTGACCCGTTGCCGGGTCGGTGACTCTTGGGACACCCGCCCAGACGAGGAGATCACCCTCGCCGTCAATGCGGCCGAGTACCGGGCGCTCCGTGCCGAACAGTTGCCCGCGCTCCTCGTGCCGACCACCGAGGACGCCGAGCTGATGATCGAGAAGTGGGGCATGCTCCGCTACGCCGATGTGATCAGCCGGGAGACCCGCGAGGTGGTCGAGGGCGACCCGGTGCCGCTCGTCGAGCTGTACCCGGCCCTGCGTCAGCGTCTGCACAGCGGAAACCGCAACAGCCTCGTGCAGCGCTGCAGCGAGCTGGAGGAGATCACCCGTACGCCCAACGGGACTCACGCCACTCCGCTCAAGGCAGTCAGTCAGAACGGCATCGTCAAGGTTCGTGTCCCGCTTGACCCCGAACCGATGCTGATCCTGATCGACCACGAACTCGGGCTCGGGCTCGGACCGGCCGGTTGTCGGGCCGTCCTGGAGCACCAGGACCGCATGGCGCGGGACAGCGCGATGCAGGCCGCGCAGAAGGCCGTACGCGAGACCGAGGACGTGGTCGCCAAGATCGAGATGCTGATCGGGGCGGAGGCGCTGCGTGCCGGGCTCCCTGAAGGACTGATGGATGCCGAACTGCAGGCGACCGACGGCGTGGAGCCGTCCGGACGTCGGGTCGCGCAGATGGCGTTCAACGCGCACGGCGACGGCGTGCTCCAGCAGCACGCACGCGACATCCAGGCGCGCTTCCCCAACGCCCCGGTCGGCTACACGGGTTCGTCGGCAGCCATCGCCTTCGTCTCGGAACTGAGGCTGCCTGTCGCATTCGCCGGCTCGAGGACTCCTTCCCCTCCTGCCTTCGAGACCGTCGAGGGCCCTCAGGATTTCCCGAGTCTCCACGGCTACCAGGAGGATCTGGTCCGGAATATCTCCACCATGCTCGACCGGCTGGCCCCGCAGCGCGGCATGCTGTCCCTGCCCACCGGCGCGGGCAAGACCCGAGTCACCGCCGAGGCCGTGATTCGGTGGGTCAAGCGATTCGGCGACCTCAAGGGGCCGCTGCTGTGGATCGCGCAGACCGAGGAGCTGTGCGAACAGGCGGTCCAAAGCTGGAAGTTCGTCTGGAGCAAGGTCGGAGCGGAACGTCCGCTCACCATCAGTCGGCTGTGGAGCAGCAACGAGGTCGGCAACGTCGTCGAGCACCCCCACCTGGTGGTCGCCACCGACGCCAAGTTGGAGCGGTGCCTGGGCACCGACCAGTACGCCTGGCTGCGACAGGCCGCCTTGGTGATCGTGGACGAGGCCCACACCGCTATCTCCAAGCGATACACCGAGATCCTGGGCCGATTGGGACTCACCCAGTACGAGACCGGGCGCCACCTCCTCGGGTTGACGGCGACCCCGTTCCGCAACACCAACGAGGAAGAGACCCGCCGGCTGGTCAGTCGTTTCGGCAACCGCCGTCTCGACGAAGGTGTATTCCCCTCCGGGGACCCGTACCGAGACCTGCAGAACTGGGGGATGCTGGCCCAGGTCGAGCACCGCACCCTGCAGGGCGGCAAGATCGAGCTGACCCGGGACGAGAAGACCCACGCCGACCGCATGGCGACGCTCTCTCGCTCCGCCGAGCAGCGGCTCGCCGACGACCACGAGCGCAGTCGCCGCATCGTCGACGAGGTAGCCGCTCTGCCCGCGAATTGGCCGACGCTGCTCTTCGCCACCTCCGTGGATCACGCGAAGTACCTCGCGGCCATGCTCAACGACCGCGACATCCGTTCGGCCGCGGTCGACTCGACGACCAGCGCCCAGGACCGTCGCACCCGTATCGAGAATTTCCGAAACGGCCGCATTCGTGTGCTCACCAACTACGGTGTTCTCACCCAGGGCTTCGACGCGCCGGCCACCCGCGCCGTCGTGGTGGCCAGGCCGGTCTACAGCACCAACGTGTACCAGCAGATGATCGGTCGCGGCCTGCGCGGACCCCTGAACGGCGGCAAGGACAGCTGCCTGATCCTCAACGTCAGCGACAACATCGAGAACTTCGACACCCAGCTCGCCTTCAACCAGTTCGAGCACCTCTGGAGCCGTTCGTGACCGACGCCTACCTCGACAGTCCACCGCTCACCGAGGAGCAGCGGGCCGTTGTGGAGCAGCCTTGGGACGCCCGCGTCCTGGTGACCGCCGGCGCCGGGGCCGGCAAGACCCACACGCTGGTACGCCGGCTCGACGCACTGTGCGGGAACGAGGACCTGGAGGAGTCGCTGGAGGCCTCCGAGATCTTGGTGCTCACCTTCTCCAGGGCGGCGGCCCGAGAGCTGCGGGAGCGAATCGCCCGATACGGTGAGCGCGCGCGCCGGGTGCGGGCGCAGACCTTCGACGCCTGGGCGTACGGCGTGCTGCGACAGGCGCACCCGGACAACGACTGGAGCGCGGCCTCATTCCTGGAGCGGATCGAGGCGGCAGCCCGCGCGGTAGAGAAAGGAGCGCTGGAGGCCGGCGACGCCGTGCCCCCCGCCCACGTGGTCATCGACGAGGTGCAGGACCTCCTGGGCGGCCGTCGGGAACTCGTGGAGGCGCTGCTCGACCGTTATCAGGAGAGCTGCGGCTTCACCGTGGTCGGTGACGCCGCGCAGTCCGTCTACGGCTTCCAGATCACGGACCTGACCGAACGCGCCGACGAGACCGGCCGGTTCTTCGACTGGCTGCGTGCCTCGTACCCTGACGACCTGGTCGAACTCCGCCTTACCAAGAACTTTCGAGCGTCCACTCCGGAGGCCCGGATCGCGCTGGCCCACGGGCCGCGTCTCCAAGACGTCACGGATGCCGACGAGGCCGCGGCCCTCTACGAGGAGATGCGCGAACTGCTCCTCGATCCGGCGAACGGCATGGGAGCCCTCACAGACCCGTTCACCCTCGACGGGCTCCGCAACTTCCCCGACGCCTGCGCGATTCTCGCCCGTGACAACCGGCAGGCCCTCGTCGTCTCCGAGCTGCTCCACGAGCACGGGGTGGCACATCGACTGCGGCGCCCGTTGGAGGACCGTCCGGTCCCGTACTGGGTCGCTGAATTGTTGCGCCGCACCGACTCCGCAACGCTCGCCGAGGACCGGTTCGGGTCGCTGTTCGCGGAGATACCTCTGCCGTACGAGCGAACCCCGGAAGCGGTGTGGACCGCGCTGCGCCGGGCCGCCCGTGGCCCGGGGCGAGGCGTCCTCGACCTGGACCGGCTGCGCCGCCTGGTCACCGACGGCCGTTTCCCGGACGAGCTGGCCGATCCCGAGACGGCACGCATCGTGGTCTCCACGGTGCACCGAGCCAAGGGGTTGGAGTTCGACCGGGTGATCGTCCTCGCCCCGCCGACCGTCGCGGAGTTGCAGAAGCAGTTCAAAGAGGAACTGGATCTCCCGGCCGAGGCCCGTGCCCTGTACGTGGCCCTGACGCGAGCCCGTCAGGACCTGTATCACGCGGACAGGCCCGAGCTGCCGATCTTCAAACGGGCCGGTGGCAGGGCGAACGGCCGCAGGTTTCTGGGCGGCTGGAGACCGTACGACCGCTACGGGATCGTCGGCGAGTCCGGTGACGTGTGCGCGGACAACCCTCCCGGCCATGAGACCGACGCCGTGACGGCCCAGTCCTACCTTCTGGAACACGTCGCCCCCGGCCACGAAGTGGTGTTGCGCAGGCGTCATGACCTGCCGCTCGGCGAGTGGCAGAGCCCGCCGTACGCCCTGCTGCACAACGGGAGGGAGATCGGCGAGGTCTCGGAACGGTTCCGGCAGGAGCTGTTCCAGGTGCAGAAGGTGAACCGCACGTGGGACCCCTGGTGGCCCGACGAGATCCACGGGCTTCGGATCGACACCCTGGAGTCCGTCGCAGGCAGCACTGCCGCCAGTGCCAATGCCGGCCTCGGTGACCGGGGTGTGTGGATCGCGCCCCGGATCACCGGAATCGGAAGGTACCGGCGGGCGAACGACGAGGAGCAGCGCGCATGAGCGACACGGAGAACCGGCACGCGGAGCACTACCGGGTTCGAGACGAGGAGCTGCTGGCCGGCCTCCGCCGCGAGCTTCTCGGTCCTGCACCGGACGCGGCTCCGGAGGACCGAGCGGAAATCCTTGCCCGGGATGCCCCGATCGACCGCTATCTGGCCGGTGTCCTCTACCCGAGGTCGGCTGACGACGCAGCCGAGCAGAGGATGCGCGAGGACGACGCGGAGCACGAAGGGTTGGACATGACCCCCGTGCGTACCCGCGACAACATGGAAGAGTCCGGGACGGCGCAAGAGGTCGGCGCCGCCGGGGCTCGCCGGCCCTCCTCCATGGGGCTCACCTTCGCGATCGCCCCGGCCATGAGCGATTCCGTCGTGGTCCACGCGCGGGCCGCCGCTTACCGGCCCACGGACGCGGACGGCAACCCTGTTCCCGCCCGTCGCGCCGAGGCCCGCACCACCTCCGACCAGCAGGAGCACTGGCGGCGTGAGGAACTCGCGCTGCCCGACACCACGGTGGACGTGACCACGCCTGCTCCTGACCTGCGGTTCAGGTTGGCCGACGGCGTCGCACTGCGCGTCAACGTCCGGCGGCCCGACGCGGCGTCGGGCACGGTGACCGTAACGGTGACCCTGGTCAACACGCACAAGGTCGGCGAGCGGGAGCTGCAGGACGCGTTCTCCCTGTTCCAGTGCGGGCTCGTCGTCCGTGCCGCCGACGGATCCAGCGCTTTCGTCGAGCGTCCCGCCCCCGATGTCGCGCACGATCCGGAGGTCGCCACCAGCCGCCTGCTGCACCGCCACGTCCCGACCTTCGCCGTCGGGCACGGCTGCGCCGCCGAGTGGGACTGGGCTCCGCCGCCGATCGGCGTGACGGACTCCTCCGGGCCAGCCGGTGTGTCCGAGGTGCGGAGCGAGTTCGTGCCGACCGTGGAGGTGCTGCTGACCGACTCCAACCCGGAGATCGACAGCTCCGCCCTGTCCATGCTCGGTCTGGCGGAGCAGCCTGACGTGGGGGTCATCTCCGCGCTGGAAGCACTCGCCACGGGCTACGAGCGGTGGATCGACCGCAAGCAGGCCGAGGCCGTCGCCCTGATCGGCGGCGCGTACGACAAGGCCGCCCGCGACCAGGTCGACGCCTGCCGCGAGGCGCTGGGCCGGGTCCGCGAGGGCATCGACCTCCTGCGCACCAAGCCCGACCTGATGCGGGCCTTCCGACTGGCCAACCAGGCCATGGCCGAGCAGCGGGCTCGAAGCGCCTGGGTGAAGAGTGGTCGCAACGGCTCCCCCGCACCCGCCGAGGGCCGTTGGCGGCCGTTCCAGATCGCCTTCGTCCTGCTCTGCCTGGCCGGCATCGACGACCCCGAGCACCGCGACCGCGAGATCTCCGACCTCCTGTGGTTCCCCACCGGTGGTGGAAAGACGGAGGCGTACCTCGGGCTGATCGCGCTCACTTCCTTCCTGCGCCGGATCCGGCTCGGTGCGAGCGGCGGTGGGGTCACCGTCCTGATGCGGTACACCCTGCGTCTTCTGACCCTCCAGCAGTTCGAGCGCGCCACGATCCTGCTCTGCGCCATGGAACGGATGCGTCGCGACAACCTTGGGGAGCTGGGCGGCGAACCGTTCTCCCTCGGCATGTGGGTCGGTGAATCGGCCACGCCCAACAAGCTGAAGGACGCAGGCGACCAACTGGCGGAACTCCACAAGGACCTCGACAAGCGCCTGGCGACCAAGAACCCTGTCCAGTTGCATGGCTGCCCCTGGTGCGGCACCCGCCTGGACGCCCGCGCGTACGAGGTCGACGAGGAAGCGAAGCGCATGTACGTCCGCTGCCCCGGTGCGGGTTGCGACTTCGCGGACGGTCTGCCCGTTCATCTGATCGACGAAGCGGTGTACGACGCCCGGCCGACGTTGGTCATCGCGACCGTCGACAAGTTCGCGTCCATGCCGTGGCGTCCGGCCACCGCCGCCCTGTTCAACCGGGACGACCCGAGCGACCGCACGCCGCCGCCCGAGCTGATCGTGCAGGACGAACTCCACCTCATCTCGGGCCCGTTGGGCACACTCACCGGACTCTACGAGACGGCCGTCGACGAGCTCGCCGGTCGCCCCAAGGTGATTGCCTCGACGGCGACCATCCGACGCGCCGCCAACCAGGGCCGCAGCCTCTTCGACCGCGAGGTCCGCCAGTTCCCACCCGCGGGCCTTGACTCCCGTGACTCCTGGTTCGCGGTGGAGACCCCGCGCGAGGACAAGGCGAGCCGACGTTACGTCGGTCTCCTCGCCCCCGGTACCAGCCAGTCCACCCTGCTCATCCGCACCTACGCGACGCTGCTGCACCGGGCCAAGCAGGCGAAGACCTCGGACGAAGTGCGGGACGCCTACTGGAGTCTGGTCGGCTACTTCAACAGTCTCCGACTGCTCTCCGCGGCCGAACTCCAGGTTCATGACGACGTGGTGGCATATCTGGAGCTGCTGGCCGCGCGCGAGGAGACCACCGTGCGTTCCATCGCCCACTATTCGGAGCTGACCAGTCGCATTGATGCCAGCGAGATCCCGGCCCGCCTCAAGGGCATCGAGCGGGCATTCCCCGACCCGGACGTCGTGGACGTCCTCCTGGCGACCAACATGATCGCGGTCGGCGTCGATGTGGATCGGCTCGGGCTGATGGCCGTGATGGGTCAGCCGCAGACCACCGCCGAGTACATCCAAGCCACCAGCCGCGTCGGCCGCGCCCATCCCGGACTGGTCGCCGTGATGCTCAACTCGACGCGCTCACGCGACCGCTCTCACTACGAGAGCTTCCTGCACTTCCACTCCGCGTTGTACCGCGAGGTCGAGTCGACGTCCGTCACCCCCTTCTCCGCCCGTGCCCGCGAACGCGGACTGCACGCGGTGGTCGTGGCGCTGACCCGGATCCTGATCCCGGAGGCACGGCCCAACGAGGCTGCGGGCAGGGTGGAGTCGTACGAGCACCGCATCCGCGACGAGGTCAAGCCCGTCCTCCTCGACCGAGTGCGCGCCGTCACCCCCGAGGAGGCCGACGCCGTCTCCCGTGCATTCGACGAGTTCCTGGGCTGGTGGTGCGACGAGGCCGACATCCACAACGGCCTGCTCTTCGAACCGAGGAAGGGCAGGCGCACCCCATCGCTTCTGCAGCCGTACGACGATGAGGCCGAGAACGCCGAGGCCTGGCCCACCCTGTGGAGCCTGCGCGATGTCGATGCCGAGTCCGCCCTGTTCATGGAGGCCACCCGATGACCCCGCCCCCCGCGCGCCGTCGCCGCGCCGGCGCGAACGGCTCTGCGCCTGTCCACAACCTTCCGCGTCGCGGCGCGGTCCGTCGCGCCCAGGCGATCACCACCTACGGCGTCGGATCGCTGATCGCGGTCGACCATGAGTCCTTCGTCGTCTCCGGCCTGGACGGGGCTGATGAACACTGGAGCACGGACGAAGCGCCGCGCATCTACGAACGTCGACTCGCTCGCATCCTGAAGGTCGAACACTTCCGGCTGCCGCCCGCGTCCGACGAGTACAGCAAGGACGGCATCCGAGTCCGTCGCTTCCCGCTCATGCACTCCTGCCCGGAGTGCAACGAGTTGCGCCGTCATCGCGACTTCAACCCGCCGCCGGGCAAGAGCCTGTGCGGCACCTGTGAGGCCGACCTGGTCCCCTCTCGCTTCGTGATCGCCTGTGAGGCAGGCCACCTCGACGAGTTCCCGTACTGGCACTGGGTTCACCGCGCCGCAGGGAGCGGCACGACGTCCGCCGGCCAGTGCGGCGGCACTCTCAGGCTGCGCACCTCCGGCCGCAGCTCCTCGCTCCGCTCGATCGTCGTGTCGTGCAGCTGCGGGGTGCCCGAGGTGTCGATGGAGGGCTCCTTCCGCAAGAGCGCTCTCAAGGACCTCGGCCTGCGTTGCCGGGGCACCCGACCGTGGCTCGGCACCTCCGTTCCGGCCGAGAGTTGCAGCCGCGCCGCGCGCACCCTCCAGCGTGGTTCCTCCGCCGTATGGCAGCCGGTGCTGAAGTCCGCGCTGTCCATCCCGCCTTGGAGTGACGGGCGGGCGGACGTGCTCGCCGAGTACTGGGACCGGCTTCGGGAGCTGGACACCAGAGCAGAGGTGGAGGATCGCCTCAAATTCGTCTTCGGAGACGACATTCCGGTGCCCATCGACGAGGTCATGGCGCTCCTCGCCGCGGAACGCGAGGAGGATCCCGCAGCCAACGAGGTGCCCTCTTTCGACCACCGTTACCGAGCCCTGCGCAACAAGGAGTACGAGCGCCTCCGCGCTGGCAACGACGAGCGTGAGCGCTCCCGCAACGAGCAGTTCATCTGTGAGACTCCACTCACCTCCCCGGACGCGCTCGAAGGCACCGGCGTCACCGGTCCCATGCTGGTCAAGAAGCTCCGCGAGGTCCGCGCGCTCAAGGCGTTCACCCGCCTCGCCGATCCCAACTCGGCCACCGAGGCCTATGAAGCCGCACTCTCGGACACTCGTCTGAACTGGCTGCCCGCCATGGAGGTACGCGGCGAAGGCGTCTTCCTGCGCTTGGCAGAGGATCGGCTTGCAGCCTGGGAGAAGCTCACCGCCGTGAGCGACCGCGCCGAACGCGTTCGTAGCGCCCACCAGCGCCTGATGGAGCAGTGGGCCTCCGACCCCACCCAGGTTCAGCCCTCCCCCGCTTCCCCCCGCATGGTGTTGCTGCACACCCTGGCCCACGTCCTCATCAACGAGTGGAGCTTGGACGCCGGCTACCCGGCCGCCGCCCTCCGCGAACGCCTCTACGCCGACGAGGAAATGGCCGGCTTGCTCGTCTACACCGCCACCAGCGACTCCGCGGGCAGTCTCGGCGGCCTGGTCGCCCAGGGCGAGCCCGAAAGACTGGCAGGCGCGATCCGGTCGGCGATCCGCCGGGCCTCCTGGTGCTCCGCCGACCCCCTGTGCGTCGAAACCGAGGCCTCCGGCACCGGCGGGACGAACCTCGCTGCCTGCCACGCCTGCGTGATGCTCCCGGAGACGAGTTGCGAGCACAACAACATCCTGCTCGACCGCGCTCTGCTGGTCGGAACGCCGGAGGATCCCGAGGTGGGCTTCTTCGCGGAGGTACTGCACCCCTGACAACGGCTGGGGAGAACTTCACTCACCTTGACGCGGGGCGGCGTGCTCGGCCTCAAAGCGCATCTGTGCTCGGTCGAGCATGTCGTCCGCGTCTCGGCCGTGAGCTCGGAACCAGTGGAGGAAGTCAGTGATCGCCGCGATCACCGTCTCTTCCGCAGCGGTCGAGGTCAATCTGCTCGCACCCACCCTGTGCCGGGGCTGTGCAGCGGCAGCGTAGTGGCGCAGCAAGGCCTCGGCGCGCATCACGCTGGAGGCTTGAACGTGCCCGTCCGCCGTGGCGAGCCGTGTCGCCAGCTCACACCACGTGATCTTCCGATCCGGGCGTAGCAGCACGCCCCAGCGGTCGGCGACCGCGTCCACGAGAGCCATCCCGCGCCCCTCCTCGGCGTCCGTGTCCGCGTCGCGGAGAGTGGGAAGGGCACGCGTGTCAGGGTCGTGCACCTCGATGCGCAGGTGCTTGCTCTTCATGGAAACGACCAGTGTTGCGGGGGTGCCGGGTCCCACATGGGTGATGACGTTGGAGACCAGCTCACTGACGCACAGTTGAGCTTCGTCGACCAGGTGCTGCAACCCCCAGACACCCAGGTGCAGCCGCATGATCCGGCGCAGGGCCGCCACTTCCGCGGGTTCGGCCGTGAAGGCGATATCCCATGGTTTGCGTGGCATGCATGCTTCCTGACTCACGCGGACCCCTTTCATCGCGGTTGACACCGCATCGACAGCGCAACGTCACGGACACTCACGGTGAGTTGCATCGGCGACCAGAGTGCGGGGAACGCATCCCGTTCTGCAATGTGCAGCAAGGGATTCCCACTTCTGAGTGATTGGCAAGCACACCCCTTGGCGCGAGACTGAACGCTCGCTATTGGAAAGAGGGTTGAGATGGCCGGATCGCCCACGGCACGCCGACGGCGCCTCTCGATCGAGCTGAAGAAGCTTCGAGAGAAGAGCGCCCTGACCTGCGCTCAGGTCGGCGAGGCCCTGGATTGGAGCGGCTCCAAGGTCAACCGGATGGAGACGGGCAGCGGACGCGTCCAGCCCTCGGACATCGACGCCCTGTGCCGCTTCTACGACACGAGCGACGAGCTGCGCGAGTTCCTCAAGTCACTGGCTCGGCAGGCGAAAGTGCGCGGTTGGTGGCAGGTCCACGGCGCCGGCGTGCCCGAGTGGTTCAACATCTACATCGGCCTGGAACAGGACGCATCGACCTTCCGCCAGTACCAGTGCGAGGTGGTGCCCGGTCTCATGCAGACCGAGGTGTACGCGTCCGAGCTTCACAAGGCCGGGGCACATATGTCGGTCGAGGACATCGCGAAGGCGGTACGTGTGCGCATGGAACGCCAGGCCATGCTGCGACAGGCGGAGGCTCCGGACGCCTGGTTCATCGTGAACGAGGGCGCGCTGCGCCACGTCATCGGTGATCGTGCCTTGATGCGGGAACAGTTGGAACGAGTTCTGGAGACGGCGGAACTGCCGACCGTGACGCTGCAGGTCCTTCCCTTCGACTCAGGGACCTGTCCGACCACCGGGTCGTTCACCATGCTGGGCTTCCCGGCCCCCGAGGATCCGGACATCGTCTACCGGGACGGCATTACGGATGCTGTGTACCTGGAGGGCGAGCATCATGTACGTGAGTACACGAGGGCGTTCGACGGTCTGCGAGCGGCAGCCCTGAGCCCTCAGCGCTCGACCCTGTTGATCGAGTCGATCTTGAAGGATTACACGTAGTGATATCGCCTGAGTCCGACGCCAGCAGCCGTCTCGTGTGGTTCCGGTCGTCCTACAGCAACGGTGCCGGAGGCGAGTGCGTGGAGTGCGCGCTCACGAGTCGTGGCGCTTTCGTTCGCGACTCGAAGAGGGTAGAAGCGAAGGTTATTGCTGTGAGCGGCGATGCGTGGCGCCTCTTCATCCAGCCCATGAAGTGCGTCAGCACGAGGCCCTGACCCGGACGTGACCTAGCCCGGCCCCTCCTCGAACCGATACTGCTCCACCAGTTCCTCCCAATCCCCGGCCTCGCCCTCGCTCACAGCAACGGTCCGCGTCTCGCCCACGAGCGTGCGCACCCGCTCCGCCACCTGTGTGGCCCGGCCGCTGGACGTATACACGCCCAGGACGAGGGCGGTGGAGGTGTCGGGGTCCTCGCCGGCGAGGGTGAAGCTCCAGGGGATCTCGCAGGGCGGGGCGTGGTCGGGGTCCGGGCACAGGAGGCGTTCGATCGGGTCCTGGAGTGCCAGTGCCTCTTGTGAGGTCGGGCAGCCGTGGATCCGGATCTCGTACACCCTTGGTTCGTCTTCGTCCATTGGCACTGGCCCTTCCCAATTCCAGATTCCAGATCAGCCGCGCCTCTGGTCAGCCCAGTTCACCCCGCTCGATGCAGAACTCGTTGCCCTCCGGGTCCGCCATCACGACCCAGCCTCGGCCGTTCGGGAGGGTGCGGTCCGTGAGGACCTGGGCGCCCAGGGACACGGCGCGTTCGACCTCCTCGGCGCGGGTGCGGCCGGTGGGGCCCATGTCGAAGTGGATGCGGTTCTTCGTCGCTTTGGCCTCCTCGACTCTGACGAAGAGGAGGCCGGGCGCGCCGTCCGGGAGTTCCACCAGGACCTCGTCATCCCCGGGCTTGTCGATGTCGGAGACGGGGTGGCCCAGGAACTCGGCCCAGAAGCATGCCAGTTCGTAGGGCTCGCCCGTGCAGTCGAAGGTGATGTGGCGGATGGTGGGATGGGGAGTGGGATTGGGATTCGGGCTGGGGTGCAACGGTCGTCTCCCTCACGTTGTCCGGCGCGCCGGCGGCGCTTCGCAGGATGCGTGGGGAGACCCGGGCCTGTCGAACGATTTGGCGTCCTCGGGCGGTCAGTCCGAGGACTCCAGCCGCAGCACGCGAAGCTCCGGAGCGTTCGGTCCGGCGGAGCCGCGCACCAGCAGGGTCAGCCCGGACCAGCCCGGCGGGATCCAGAGGACGTTCGCGTCCCCTCCGGAGAAGTCCGGCCGGTCGCCGACCCAGACCCGGCCCACGCACTCCCCGCCTGCCCATCCGGTCACCCGGATCTGTGTGCCGTCCGGCCGCAGCAGGAGGCCGCCGTGGGACTCCGGCAGGTCGACGTCGAGCCATGCCTCCTCCCCCGGTGCGAGGGTCAGCGGCAGCGGGACCTCCTGCCCGGGGGCGGTTTCGGTGGCGAAGCCGGTCAGCAGGGCGTCGTCCTGTGCGGAACACGTCCAGTCCGTCACCGGGTCCAGGCCGAGCTGTTCGGCACGGAGGCCGCCGCCGCTGGGGTGGTGCGGCAGCGTGACCGAGATGCGGTGCGTGCCCGCGGGCAACAGAACCCACGGATCCTCGGCGTGGACGGTGTGGACGCTATGGGGCGCATGCGGCTCGGGGACGGTGTCGACGGTGAGCGGCTCGCCGTCGGTCACAGTGACCCGCACCGGCTCGACCACCCCTTTGAGATGCAGAGCCACCGCGGTGTCCGACCGGATCTCGCGGGTGTAGGTGACGGGGACGCCGACGCGGGTACTGCTCCAGCCGCCCAGCTCGCGCAAGGGCGCCGGCCGGCCCGCCCAGTGACCGTGCACCGACCACAGCGCCGACACGTCCGTCGTCTCCCGGACCGTCCACACCGTGCCGAGCCCGCGCAGCGCTCCGAGGCGGAGGGCCGGGAGGCGTGCGTCGTCGAAGTTCGCGTGCCCCCAGATCTCCACTACGGCCTCGACGTCGACGGAACCGGTCGCTTCCCGGACGTCGATCCGCCGGGTGGCGCCGAACCCGGCGATCGTCGGGCGCGCCCGGCCGGCCACCGACAGGTCGACGATGTCCGCCGCCCCGACGAGCAGCAGTTCGTCGACGCCCGTGAGATCCGTCGTGGTCCGGTAGGTCCCGCGCCCCCGGTACACACCGAGGGACTCCAGCGTCGGCGGCAGCTCGTGCCGGCCCGCCGCCCGTTCGGGAACGGTGGTGTCCACTCGTCGGCGCGCGCGCCGCACCGCCACGGGCGGCGATGCGGGCCGCGCGGGCGGCGGTGCGTAGAGATGCACGGTGCCGTTCCGGTCCGTGGCGCGCAGGCGTACGGCGTCTGCCGGGGTCAGCGCTACGAGGGTCAGCCCTGCGGCCGTGGCCCGCTGCGGCGCTCCGGCCGCCGGTGCCGGTATCTCGACCCGGGTGTCCCCGACCACGACGGTGACCGGCACCTCGGAGGAGAACACCAGCACACCCTCCCCCGCCGCCACCAGGTCCGCCGACGCCAGAGTGAGCGTCCCTTCGTGGCCCCACGGCCCCAGGGGCACGTCCACCAGCATCAACGGGCACGAGTCCGCCGCGACGGCGACCGGCACCCCGTTCACGACCGC
This sequence comes from Streptomyces sp. NPDC037100, assembly GCF_055606225.1. Taxonomy (NCBI): domain Bacteria; kingdom Bacillati; phylum Actinomycetota; class Actinomycetes; order Kitasatosporales; family Streptomycetaceae; genus Streptomyces; species Streptomyces sp. NPDC037100. The sequence continues at coordinate 965,424 of NZ_JBVJSX010000001.1, forward strand.
CGTTCCCGCCCCGGCCTCCGCTCCGGCCGCCGTTCCGAGATGCGGTACGGCGAGGAGCCGGCCCCCTCCGCCGAGTCGCAGGGCCGACGGTGAGGAACTGGTCGGGAAGTCGGTGGTGACCGGCGTGGGCGGGGTGGTCGGGGTGGCGAGTGCCAGGCGTGGTCCCAGGGTGTCGATGACGCGGTCGAGGATCTGGGCCTCGGCGTACTCGGGGCGCTCGGTTCCGGTGGAGGAGACGTAGCCGCCGAAGTCGTAGCCGTGGCTCATGAGGTTGCCGGGCCTGCCCCAGTTCCCCGCGGACGGGGTGTATCCGAAGTTCCAGCCGGAGGACTGGAGGTAGGGGGCGATCAGCGAGGCGCCGCTGGCCAGGAGCCGGCGCAGGGTGCGGTGGCGGCGGTTGGTCTCGGTGATCAGCAGGGGCAGGTCGCGCTCCGCCAGCAGCTCGGCGTAGCGCCGCACTTCGGGTTCGATGTGCGGGGAGTCGTCGTCCGGGTAGAAGTTGCACGCCGGTACGACACCGGGGACGTCGCCGGTGGCGCCTTCGAGGTCGCCCTGTCCGGAGCAGGCGATCAGCGGCACGGTGATGCCGTGACGGACGGCCTGGTCACGCAGGGCGGTGAGATAGCCGGTCCGGTCCTCGCAGTCGAAGAAGTCCAGCTCGTTCTCCAACTGCATCATGATCACAGGGCCGTTCGCCGGGTACTGACGCTCGGCGAGGAGCGGCAGCGCCTGGTCGAACCAGGCGGTGACCCGGTCGAGGAAGCGCGGCTCGTGCTGACGGACCCTCAGCTGGGGGTCCAGGCCCAGCCAGGCCGGCAGTGCGCCGCCGTCCCACTCGGAGCAGATGTAGGGGCCGGGCCGCGCGATGACGTACAGCCCCTCCTCCTGCGCGAGGTCGAGGAAGGCGGCGACGTCCCGCCGGCCCTCGAAGGACCAGCGGCCGGGTGCCGTCTCGTGGAAGTTCCACGGCAGGTAGACGTCCACGCAGGTGTAGCCGGAGGCCCGGACCTGGGCGAGCCGGGCGCGCCACTGCTCCCGGGGCAGGCGGAAGTAGAACAGGGACGCGCACAGCACGAGCTGCGGGCCGCCCTCGAAGCGGATGCCGCGGGCGTCGAGCGCGATGCCCTGGTCGGGTGTGGTGGTGGGGTCGGGTGTGGTGCCCTGACCCAGTGTGGTGGAGGGGTCGGGTGTGGTGCCCTGACCGAGTGTGGTGGGGTGGCTCACTTGACTCCCGCGCTTCCGCCGCTGATGTCCATTTCGTACAGGTACTTCTGGCCGAGGTAGTAGACGAGGATCATCGGCAGGGCGAGCAGGATCGAGCCGACCATCACCAGGTTCCAGGGCGGCGCCTGGCCCGCCTGCGAAGTGGCGGTGATGTACTGCACGCCCAGGGCGAGCGGCATCTTCGACTCGTCGTTGAGGTAGATCAGGGGGCCCATGAAGTCGCCCCAGGTGTGGGTGAGCGTGAAGATGCCGATGGCGATCAGGACGGGCCGGAGCATCGGGAACATGATCCGCCGGTAGACACCGAAGAAGCCCAGGCCGTCCATCATCGCGGCCTCGTCGAGCTCGCTGGGCAGCCGGGAGACGAACTGCCGTACCAGGAAGACGTTGAAGGCGTTGGAGAAGAAGTTCGGCACGATCAGCGGCAGGAAGGTGTTCACCCAGCCCAGGTCCCGGAACAGGATGAACTGGGGGATCATCGTGATCTGGGTCGGGATCATCATCGTGGCGATGACGACGAGGAACATCGTGTTCTTGCCCGGCGCCCGCAGCCGTGCGAAGGCGTAGCCGACCAGGCCGCTGGAGAGGACCTGTCCCACCACGGAGAACAGCGAGATGAGCACCGAGTTGAGCAGGAAGGTGCCCACCGGCAGCTCGGTGCCGAACACCCGGGAGAAGTTGTCCCAGTGGAACTCGCGCGGGATGATCGTGAACGCGCCGTTGTTCACGGTGGCGTCGCCGGCCAGGGCGATCGAACCGACGAAGACCAGCGGAGTGGTCAGGACCGCCGCGACGATCAGCAGGGTGCCGTAGGTGAACGGGGTCGCGCGGAACGCCCGTACGGCGGGGGCCTGCCCCTCCGCGGGCCGGTCCTCGTGCCCGCGCTTGCGCACAGGGGTCACCAGGGTCGCCATCACTTCACCTCGGTCTCGTAGAACACCCAGCGCCGGGTGGTGCGGAAGGCGATCACCGTGAACACCATGATCACCAGGAACAGCAGCCAGGAGATCGCCGAGGCGTAGCCCATGCGGTAGTAGCTGAACGCCTGGTCGAACAGGAGCGGCACCATGGTCTGGGCCGCGTCGTAGCCCGCGGGGTTCTTGCCCTTGGGGATGAGGATGTAGACCTGCGAGAAGATCTGGAACGCGTTGATCAGGCCCATGATCAGGTTGAAGAAGATGATGGGCGTCAGGTGCGGCAGCGTGATGCTCCAGAACTGCCGGGTCGCGCTCGCGCCGTCGACCTCGGCCGCCTCGTACAGCTCACGCGGGATGCCCCTCATCGCGGCGAGCAGCAGCACGGTCGCGGCACCCGCGCCCCACGCCGACATCAGGATCAGGGCGGGCTTGACCCAGGGTCCGTCGAGCAGCCAGTTGGGGCCCGAGAGTCCGAACAGGCCGAGGAAGTCGTTGATCGGGCCGTTCGGCGCGAGCACCATCCGGAAGATCATCGCCGTGGCGACCAGCGGGATCAGCGTCGGCAGATAGATCAGGGTGCGGAACAACTTGCGCGCCCTGACCTGCTTGTTGAGCAGGTTCGCCAGCCACAGCCCGAGCACCAGGCCCAGCGGGACCGAGATCGCCGCGTAGTAGAAGGTGTTCCACAGCGCCTTCCAGAACGCCGGATCGTCGGTGAGGATCTTGACGTAGTTCTGGAAGCCGACCCACTTCGGCGAGGTGAAGGAGTCCCAGTCGGTCAGGGAGTAGTAGATCGACGCGATCATCGGCCCGAGCAGGAAGACCAGGAAGCCGATCACCCACGGTGAGATGAACAGGTAGAAGGAGAGCGCCTCACGGCGCCGCCGCTTGGAGAGTTTCGGCTTCCTCGGTGACGCGGGCTTCTTCGCGGCCGCCGAGGACGTCTCGGGGGTGGGGGCCGTCGTGGTCGCCATCGCCGGTCATCCCGCGGACTTGATGAGGGACTCGAGGTCCTTCTGCACGGCGGTCAGCGCCTTCTTGGCGCTGCGCTCCTTGCCGAGCCAGAAGTCGGCGAGGCCCTTCGAGAACACGTCCTGCATCTCGTTCCACTCGGGGATGAACGGCGCCCGGAAGACGAACGCGCTCGACTCGGCGAACACGCCCATGTCGACGTCCGTCTTCATCCACGACGGCTTGAGGAAGGCCTGGCTCTTCTGCACCTCGAGGTTGGCCGGCACGTCCTGGCCGGAGGCGATGATCTCCGTCTGCGCCTCGGGGGAGGTGAGGAAGTCGATCGCCTTGAAGGCGTTGTCGCGCTGCTTGGAGGTACGGGAGATCGCGAGTCCGCTGCCGAACGCCGACACGGCCTGCTTCTTGCCGCGCCACATGGGCGCGATGTCCCAGCCGAACTTCACCTTCGTCAGGCCCGACATGACCCAGAAGCCGTTGGCGTGGGTGGCGACCTTCTGGTTGGGGAACGCCTGGTCGCCGCCGATGTCGGGGCCCATGTCGGCGTAGTCCGCCTTGCTCGGCACCACCTTGTGCTTGAAGACCAGGTCGCCCGCCCACTGGAGCGCCTCGACGACCTCGTCGCTGTCGACCGCGGGCCGGCCCTGGGCGTCGATGATGGTGCCGCCGTTCTGGTAGGCGAGGCTCCACCACTGCGGAAACCATTCGGCACCGCTGTATCCCCATACCTTCCCGGGGACCGTCAGCTCCTTGAACGCGTCGAGGGCGTCGTCCCACGTCCAGTCCGCGGTGGGGGCCTTGATGCCCTTCTTGTCGAACATGTCCTTGTTGTAGAACACGGTGACGGCGCCGGAGCGGTCCGGGATCGCATACAGCTTGTCCTGGTACGTGTAGAGCGAGCCGACCGGACCGAACCGCTGCCCGGGGTCGAGCTTCGTCTGCTTGGCGAGGTCGTCGAGGGGCAGCAGCTGGTTCTTGCTGGAGTACGTGTTGACGCTCTCGGCGACCTGCATGATGTCCGGCCCGGTGCCGCCGGCGATCATCGTCTGCACCTTCTGCGGGTAGGCGTCGCCCGGGATCAGCTGCAGCTTGATCTTCAGGTCCGGGTGCTTCTTGACCAGCAGGTCGATGCGGGCCTGATACGTCTTGCGGTCGGGGTCGCCGCCCCACACCGTCATCACCAGCGGAGCGTCAGCCGAACCGCTGCCGGACCCGCACGCCGTCAGCGTGATGACCCCCGCCGCGACTCCCAGCCCCAGAAAACCCCGACGAGAAAACCGCGCACTGTCAAGCGTCATGGCACTGCCCTTCCTTGAGACATGCACACGCCTTGAGGTCGCCCGGATGATCAGGCCGGACTTCGAATGGCGGTTAAAATAACCATCGTTTTAAGTCAGCGACAAGACCTTGTTTCGTGTGGGTTCAGTCGTGACCCGGAGCTCGAGGAAGCACAAAAGCGGGCATTGGCGCGGTCGTTGCAGGTGGACCGGCGCGGGTGCCACGGGGGCGTCTTCGGCTTCGGCGGCCACACGGCCATGCCGCCGGCCGCGTCCCACCGCAAAGAGCCCCCCTTGTCGTCGGTTTGACCGGCATGCGCGTCGACGGCCACCCCTGCGTGACAGGTCGACGGCCACCCCCTGCGTGACAGGTGGTGGCCGTCGTACGCCTCGCGGCGGGAACCTACGACGCCGGGGTCAGGTCCGCTCGGCCGAACAGGAGGGCGTAGCCCGTCGGGAGTTGGGCCAGGATGCGGGTGACCAGGTCGTCGCCGATGAGGGGCGGCAGTGCGCTGAGGACCGAGCTGACGTCCCAGCGGGCCGTGGCGGGCGTCGCTCCGGGGGTGCGTGAGGCGACCTCGTCGACGAATCGTGCGGCCGTGAGGCGGTGCGTGGCCGGGATCTGGGAGGCGATCAGCCGGGCGGCCTCCGCGGGCAGGGCGCGGGCCAGGTCGACCCGTTCGTCGCCGGTGACGTGGGTGCCGAGGGCGGCCAGCACGGTACGGGTGACCTGCTCCGCCTTCGACCGGGTGGGGTACAGGCCCGACTCGCGGACCGCTTCGACCAGCTGGGGCCAGCCGTCGTCCTCGGCTGCCGCGTGAGGGGCGCGTCTCGTCGTCACACGGGGCACCGTCGTCGTGCTCATGTGTGGGGTTTTCCTCCGGGTGTGTGCGGGGGTGCGGCTCGTGGGGGCTGTCGCGCCGCCGGGGGATCGGGCCGGCGGCGCGGCCTGCCTGTGGGCGTGCGGTGAGGTCAGCCGCCGATCTGCCTGCGCGCGTCGCCGCCGGTGATCTGGATGCGGCGGGGCTTGGCCTGCTCGGCCACCGGGATGCGCAGGGTCAGGACGCCGGCCTCGTAGGAGGCGTCGATGCGCTCCGTGTCGAGTGTGTCGCCGAGGAAGAGCTGCCGGGTGAAGGTGCCGGTGGGGCGCTCGGCGACGAGCGGTTCCGCGCCCTCGGGGGCGGGGGACCTGCGCTCGGCTCGGACGTTCAGGACGTTGCGCTCGACGTCCAGCTCGATCGTCTCGGGGTCGATGCCGGGGAGGTCGAAGTGGACGAAGAAGTCGTCCCCGGAGCGGTAGGCGTCCATCGCCATCGCCGTCGGGCGGGTGGCGGCGGGGCCGAAGACCTGCTGGGTGAGTCGGTCGAGCTCACGGAAGGGGTCCGTGCGCATGAGCATCACTGGTCACTCCTCTCTTCGGGTGCAGTGGGTGCGATGCCCTCACGTTCTGCGTCTTCTTATATAGCTCGGAGGAGGAAACTTGACAAGCCCAGGCTCAGGTTCGGGTTTCCGAAGCCTGCGGGCTAGCCTCAAGATCCCGAACAGGGCGTACGACGCAGGAGGCAGGTATGGCGAAGGTTCCCAGTGCGGTGGTCGCCGCGAGCGGGCTCGTGGGCGGGTACGGCGTGGCCCGCTGGACCCGGCAGCGGCCGCTCGGCGGGGTCGTGCTCGCCGTGGCCGGTGTGGCGGCCGCGCGGCAGTGGCGGCAGCAGGCCGGCGGGGTGGCCGCGGGGGCGTTGTCGGCCGCTTATGTCGCCGCCTTCGCCGGGTCGCATCCGCTGGCGAAGAAGGTGGGTGCCTGGCCTGCCGTGTTCGGTGTGGCGGGAGCCGTGGGGCTGGCGTCGTGGGCGGTCGCGGACCGGCGCGGCTGACCGGCCGGCCTCGGTGAGCCGGCTCGGCCGACCGGCTCACCACGGCGGACGCAGCGAGCCGCGACAGCGAGCGGACGCAGGGAGCCGGTACAGCGAGCGGACGCAGGGAGCGGACGCAGGGAGCCGGCACAGCGAGCGGACGCCTGGAACCGGCACAGTCGGCGGACACAGCGTGTCGGCACAGCCGGGGACGCAAGAAGCCGGCACAGCAAAGAACCCGGCCCTGAATCCCAGGGCCGGGTTCTTGTCGGAGCGCCGGGCAGGCCTTGCACCTGCATTTCCCCACAGGAAGTGGGGCGTCTTTCCTTGGACCACCAACGCATCGTCTGGCTGCCGGAGTTCCGGCGGCTGGACACAGATCAACTATAGCGCAGTTTCTGTTATCGCCTCACCCTCCGGCCGTCTCCTCACCGTCCCCCGCAGGTACGCGACTTACGACGCCGAGGTACGACGACGTGACACGACAGATCAGCCGCCGGAGCATGCTGAAGGCAACGGGCATCGGTATGGGTGCCGGTATCGGCACCGGTATCGGGACCGGTATCGGTGCGACCGCGCTCGCCACCCCGGCCCGGGCCGCCGGCGCCCCCCTCGTTCACCCCGGGCTGCTGCACACCCGTGCCGACCTGGACCGTATGGCGGCCAAGGTGAGGGCGGGGGCCAGACCGTACACCGCCGGGTTCGCCAAGCTCACCGCCAACCGGCATGCGCAGAGCGGGTGGAGGGCGAATCCGCAGGCCGTCGTGTACCGGGGGTCGGGCACGCCGGAGAACTACGGGATCCTCTACAACGACATCCACGCCGCCTACCAGAACGCCCTGCGCTTCCACGTCAGCGGCGAGGAGGCGTACGCCGACACCGCCGTGGCGATCCTCAACGCCTGGTCGGGGAAGCTGACCCGGCTGGAGGGCAGTGCCGATCGGTTCCTGGCGGCGGGGCTGTACGGCTACCAGTTCGCGAACGCCGCCGAACTGGTCCGGGACCACGGGGACTTCGACCTGGGACGGGCGCGGGAGCTGCTGCTGAACGTCTTCCATCCGCTCAGCGACGACTTCCTGAGCCGTCACAACAACGCCGTCGTCACCAACTACTGGCCCAACTGGGATCTGACGGCCATCGCCTGCGTCCTCGCGACCGGGATCTTCTGCGACGAACGGGCCGTGGTCGAGCGGGCCGTGGAGTACTTCAAGCACGGGGACGGCATGGGGTCGGTCAGGCACGCGATCCCCGTCGTCCACGCGGACGGGTTCGGCGAGTGGGTCGAGGCCGGGCGGGACCAGGGGCATGCGCTGCTCGGGGTCGGGCTGATGGGCACGGTGTGCGAGATGGCGTGGAACCAGGGGATCGATCTGTACGGGTACGACGACAGCCGGTTCCTCAAGGGGGCGCAGTACGTGGCCAAGTGGAGCCTGGGCGGGGATGTGCCGTACACGGCCAACACACGGAAGAAGGGGGCGATCGGGGGCTGGTCGGGAGTGGAGACCGCGTCCGGTGCCGCGCAGGTGGATCCGGGGATGACCCGGCCCATCTGGGCGATGATCGCCAACCACTACACCAAGCGGCGGGGGTTGCCGGCGTCGTACCTCACGCGGGCTGCCGCCAAGGCCGCGCCCGAGGGCGGGGGCGGGGACTACGGGCCCAACAGCGGGGGGTTCGATCAACTGGGGTTCGGGACACTCGCGTTCACCCGGGACCGGGTGGAGGAGCCGGTCGGGGGCCCTTCGCCGAGTCCGGGGCCGTCCGGCGGGTCGCGGGGCGCCGCCGAGGGGGCCCGGCCGCAGGCTTCGGCGTCTCCGGTGGAGGGGGAGGACCTCGCCGCGACCGGTTCCGGGGATGCGGCGGGGTGGGCCGCCGCGGCGGGAATCGGTGCGGTGGCGGGCGGGTTGCTGTTGCTGCGGAGGCGTAACCAGGGGCGGGGGCAGAGGGCGGGCGAGTAGCGCCCGGGGCGGGGGCAGAGGGCGGGCGAGTAGCGCCCGGGGCGTCTGCGGGTCGAGCAGCCGCAGGCGGACGGCTTCGTGCGAGCGCGGCAGCCATGTCGCTCCGCGCTCCGCAGCAACAGCAACCCGCCCGTAGACCCGGCCTGCCGGGCCCGACCCGCTGTCGGACCCGGCCGTAGGGGTCTTCGTGCGAGCGCGGCAGCCGTGTCGCTCCGCGCTCCGCGCAGGGGGACAGCACGTACGAGCGCCGCAGTCGTCCCCTACCGCTCCGCGCTCGCACGTGCTGTCGGTCGAAGGAGCCGTGGTGCGCCCACCGGCCACCAGCTCCGGCTGTTCAGCCCCTGCTGTCGGACCCGGCGGGCCCGACCCGCTGTCGGACCCGGCCTTAGGCCCGACCTGGCGTGTCCGACCCGGACCGGCGTGTCCGACCCGGACCGGCGTGTCCGACCCGCCGTCGGACCGGCGGACCCGACCCGCTGTCGGACCGGGCCGTAGGCCTTACGCCGTCGTCGGCCGGGCCCCCTCCGTCCCGCGGCCGCCCTTGGACGCGGCCTCCGTCGCCCCGCTGCCCGCCGCCGTGAGCGGCTGGGCGATGTCCTCCAGGGAGCGGCGTTCCGCCTTCACCGCAAGGAGGGCTGCCACCAGGCCGGCCAGGCACATCAGCGTCGCGCCGATCGAGAAGGCGAGGACCGTGTCGGCGACGACACCGGATTCCGTGAGCTTGGCGAACAGCAGCGGGCCGCTGATGCCGCCGGCCGCGGTGCCGATGGCGTAGAAGAACGCGATCGACATGGCCCGGGTCTCCATCGGGAAGACCTCGGAGACCGTCAGGTAGGCGCTGGACGCGCCGGCCGAGGCGAAGAACAGAACCGCGCACCAGCAGGCCGTCATCGTGGTCGCGCTCAGGGAGCCGTGGTCGAAGAGCCAGGCGGTGCCGAAGAGGAGCAGGCCGGACAGGATGTAGGTGCCGGAGATCATGATGCGGCGGCCGACCGTGTCGAAGAGCTTGCCGAGGAACAGCGGGCCGAAGAAGTTGCCGATGGCGATGACCGCGAAGTAGTAGCCGGTGTTGCCGCTCGGGACGTCGAAGAACGTCGTCAGGATCGCGCCGAAGCCGAAGGTGATCGCGTTGTAGAGGAACGCCTGGCCGATGAAGAGGGAGAAGCCGAGGACGGCCCGCTTGCGGTAGTCGGAGAAGACCGTGCGGCCGATCTCCAGGAAGGAGACGCTGCGGCGCTGGTGGATGGTGATCTCGCCCTCGGCGCGGGGCAGCGGCTCGCCCCTCTCCTCCTCGATCTTGCTCTCGATGGAGGAGACGATGCGTTCCGCTTCGTCGTCGCGGCCGTGGATCAGCAGCCAGCGCGGGCTTTCGGGGACATGTCGGCGGACGAGGAGGATCACGAGGGACAGGACCGCGCCGAGCGCGAAGGTGAGGCGCCAGCCGACGTTCGCCGCGAAGATGTCCGTGTCCAGCGCGACGATCGACAGCAGCGAGCCGAAGACGGCTCCCAGCCAGAAGCTGCCGTTGATCATCAGGTCGGTGCGGCCGCGGTACTCCTTGGGGATGAGTTCGTCGATGGCGGAGTTGATGGCCGCGTACTCGCCGCCGATGCCGAAGCCGGTGAGGAACCGGAAGAGGAAGAACCACCAGGTGTCGAAGGAGATCGCGGTGAGGGCCGTGGCGGCCAGGTAGACCGCCAGGGTGATCATGAAGAGCCTTTTACGCCCCCATTTGTCGGTCAGACGGCCCCAGAAAAGCGCGCCCAGGCAGGCGCCCGCCACGTACAGGGCGGCTGCCATGCCGGTGACCTCGCCGGAGGTGATGGGCAGGCCGCTGCCGGGCTCCGAGAGGCGGCTGGCGATGTTGCCCACGACAGTGACTTCGAGCCCGTCGAGGATCCACACGGTGCCGAGACCGATGACGATCGTCCAGTGCCAGCGCGACCACGGGAGGCGGTCGAGGCGGGCGGGAATGTCGGTGGTCACGGTGTGGCCGGTGTCGGCCTGGGCGTGGGTCATGGGCCCCCTCCTCTGCGAGCGGAACCCAGGTCGGGTGCCCTGACCGGCTTCTCTTACGCCCGAAGCCTCACGCGCCCAGCGCGTGCGACACCGTGTGGATGAGCAGGCCGGCCAGGGAGCCGACGACCGTGCCGTTGATGCGGATGAACTGCAGGTCGCGACCGATGTTCGCCTCGATCTTCCGCGTGGTGTGCTCGGCGTCCCAGCTCGCCACGGTGTCGGTGATCAGGGAGGTGATCTCCTTGCGGTAGGTGGTGACGACGTAGACGGCCGCGTCCTCCACCCACTGGTCGACCTTGTCCTGCACCTTGCGCTCGCCCGCCATCCGCGAACCCAGCGACAGCAGCGACGCCCGTACGCGCAGCCGCAGCTCGCTGCGCTCGTCCTCGGCGGCCGAGACGATCATGGACCGCACGGCCGTCCAGGCGCTGGTGATGAGGTCCTGGACCTCGCCGCGGCCGAGGACCTCGCCCTTGAGCCGCTCGACGCGGGCGCGGGTGTCGGTGTCGGACTGGAGGTCGCCCGCGAAGTCGGCGAGGAAGCGGTCCAGAGCGCCGCGCGCCGGGTGGCCGGGCATGTCGCGCATCTCGGTGGCGAAGCGCAGCAGTTCCCGGTAGACGCGCTCGCCGACCTTCCGGTCGACGAACTTCGGCGTCCAGCCCGGGGCGCCGCCCTCCACCGCGTCCATCACCTCCTCGCGGTGCAGCACCAGCCAGTCGTGCGCGCGGGTGACGATCAGGTCGACGACGCGTTTGTGGCCGCCGTCGGCGACGACCTTCTCCAGCATCTTGCCGATGCCGGGCCCGATCTCCTGGGCGCCCGCACGACGGGTGATGGCCTCGCCGACCACGGCCTGGACGTCGGAGTCGCGCAGGACCGTCAGGGCGCCGCGCAGGGCGGTGGACAGCTCGGCGGTGACCCGGTCGGCGTGTTCGGGGACCGCGAGCCAGGCGCCGAGGCGGCTGCCGATGCCGACGGCGCGCAGCCGCTGCCGTACGACGTCCTCGGAAAGGAAGTTCTCGCCGACGAACTCGCCCAGGGAGACGCCCAGCTGGTCCTTCTTGGTGGGGATGATCGCGGTGTGCGGGATGGGGATGCCGAGGGGGTGCCGGAAGAGGGCGGTGACGGCGAACCAGTCGGCGAGCGCGCCGACCATGCCCGCCTCGGAGGCGGCGGCGACATAGACCGCCCACGTCCCGGCGCCGGAGTTGTGCGCCCAGGTGGACAGGACGTAGACCAGCGCCACGAACACCAGGAGCCCGGTGGCGGTGAGTTTCATTCGGCGTACGCCGCGCTGTTTCTCCTCGTCCGCAGGGCTGAAGGTCGTCATCGCACGGTTCACCGCGCCGCCGGGACGGGCATGCTGCCCTCCGACACCGGCACCCTTTTCTGCTGCTTTCGTCCGTTCCATCCGCTCCACCCGCTTGGTGATCCCGCACACATTGTCCCTTCCTGACCGACTCCTGGAACGGAACAGGAGTTCCCGGCGTCTGTCAGGAGGGGTGATTGCCACGGGGTGCTGTGAGCTTCCCCCGGCCCATGCCGCATCATGGGCACATCAGATCGGAGCCTTGGGCTCCCATCGCCCGAGGAGAACTGAACAGCATGACCCGAGGACGTGGCTACGCCCTCCTGGCCCTGGTCGTCGCAGCGATCGTGGGCCTTTCCACCGCCATATACGTCGGCGTGGCGTCCGACGACGGCCTGCGCATCCGGAACGCCCTCGGCGACGGCCGCGCCCCCCACAACTCCGCCGCCCCCGCCTCCACCGGCACCTGGGTCGGCACCTGGTCCACGTCCCCCTCCGCAGCCGAACCCGGCACCGAGACAACGGGCATGGCGGACCGTTCGGTACGCAACGTCGTCCACACCAGCGTCGGCGGTACGAGTGCCCGCGTGACGCTGTCCAATCTCTACGGCCAGTCGCCGCTGAGCATCACGCGGGCGACGATCGCCGTCTCCGCGGGCAGCGGCACGCCGACCGCACTCGCCGACACCATGCGGCAGCTCACCTTCGGCGGCGGGCCCACGGTCGTCATCCCGCCCGGCCGGCAGGTCATGAGCGACGCGGTACGGGTCGTCGTCCCGCACGACTCCGACGTCCTGATCACCACCTACACGCCCACAAGCTCCGGCCCGGTGACCTACCACCGGCACGCCCGGCAGATCTCCTACGTCGCCCAGGGCGACCACGCGCAGGACGCCACGGGCACGCCGTACACCGAGCGGACCACGTCCTGGCGGTACCTGACGGCGCTGGACGTGCTGAGCAACGAGTCCGACGGCACGGTCGTCGTCCTCGGCGACTCCCTGACGGACGGCATCACCTCCACGCCGGACACCAACAGCCGCTGGACCGACGTGCTGTCCGACCGGCTGCGCTCCGAGATCGCCTCCGGGCGGGACCTGCCCCGCTACAGCGTCGTCAACCAGGGCATCAGCGGCAACCGGGTCCTCGCCGACGGCCTGGGCCGCCCCGCGGACAACCCCAGCGGCCTGAACCGCTTCGGGCGGGACGTGCTGGAGCGGACGAACGTCAAGGTCGTCGTCATCGACCTCGGCGTCAACGACATCCTGCGCAACCCGCGCCTCGCCGACCCGAACGCGATCCTCGCCGGGCTGCGGACGATGGTCGGACAGGCCCACGCGCGCGGCGTGAAGGTGGTCGGAGCGACGCTGATGCCGTTCTACGGGCACCGCGGATACACGGAGGCGCGTGAGGCGGTCCGCCAGACGATCAACGCGGAGATCCGCGCCGGGCGGGTGTACGACGCCGTGGCCGACTTCGACCAGGCGCTGCGCGACCCGTACGACCCGCGGCGGCTGCGGCCCGACTACGACTCGGGCGACCATCTGCACCCCAGCGACAAGGGGTACGCGCGGATGGCGGAGTCCTTCGACCTGCAGACGCTGAAGGGGTCCGCGCCGGCGGAGCTGTAGCCCTGCCCCGTCCCGTGCCCGCCGCCTGCCCGCAGACGGCGGGCACGCCGCTGCCGGGGCACCGCTCACACGCCGACGCGGCATGCACCCCGACGCCGGAGCTCAGCGCCCACGCCGACACACGCCAGGCACCCCGACGCCGGAACCCAGCGCCCACGCCGACACACGCCAGGCACCCCGACGCCGGAACCCAGCGCCCACGCCGACACACGCCAGGCACCCCGACGCCGGGACTCAGCGCCCACGCCGACACACGCCAGGCACCCCGACGCCAGAACCCAGCACCCGCAACGACACACGGCAGCACCCCCCCGACGCCAGAACCCAGCACCCGCACCGACACACGGCAGCCACCCCGACGCCAGGGCTCAGTGTCCGCCGTGTCGGTGCCGGCGGTGCGGCTCGTCCAGCTCCCGCCGTCCCGCCCTGCGCTCCAGCTTCTCCTGGCGGCGCTCCTCGCGGATCCGCAGCTTCTCCGCGCGGGCCGGCTTGCGCTGGACCCCGACGCCGCCCCACAGCGCGAACCCGGTCACGATCACCCTCGGTGCGCCCGGCTCGCCCGGCACGCCCTCCTCGCGCTGGTCGAAGCCGCCCATGACGCCGATACCGCGGACGACGACCTCGACGCCGGGCGGCACGATCACATCCACCCCGCCCATGATCGCGATCGCGTTGATCTCGACCTCGTGGTCCGCGAAGCGCGCCTCGCGCAGGTCGATCTCCCCGCCGCCCCAGAAGGCGAGGCAGGTGAACCGCCGGGGCATCGTCCAGCGCCCCTTGCGCTGGAAGCCGGACATCACGGCGACGGCCCACGTGGAGGACCCCTCGCCGCCGACGATCCGCCCGGACCAGTCCGGCCCGGCGGCGGGATCCTTCTTCAAAGACACCGACGGCACCGTGACGCCCGCTGCCGGCAGGTCCCGGGTGATCGGCGCCAGCTCCCCGTACGTCCGTGCTCTGTACGTCGCGTCCAGCCGCTCCTCGAACTCCTCCATGTCGAGGCGCCCCTCCGCGAGGGCGTCCCGCAGGATCTCGGCGACCTGTTCACGGTCGGCGTCGGAGGCGCGCAGGTCCGGGACGGCGTCGTCGGTCATACACAGCAGATTACGAGTTCACCCCGCCGGGTGCTACGAGATCGCCCGCTCGGCCTGATCCGCGTACATCTTCGCGATCACCGCCTCGATGTCCGGCTCCCGCACCGACAGGTCCACCAGCGGATACTCGGCAGCGATCCGCGCCACGAGCGGCGCCGCCGACTCCCCCGCCGGGAACGCCAGCCACTGCCGCGGACCGTCCACGCGGACGACCCGAGCGGGCGCGGGCGCCTCGATCGGCGGAAGTTCCCGCTCCAGGTCCACCACCAGGACCCGCTCGCTCTCCCCCGCCTCGTGCAACCCGGCGAGCGGGCCGTCGTACATCAGGCGCCCGTGGTCGATGACCATCACCCGCTTGCACAACTGCTCGATGTCCTGGAGGTCGTGCGTCGTCAGCAGCACCGTCGTGCCGCGCTCGGCGTTCAACTCCCGCAGGAACTCCCGCACCTTCGACTTGGAGACGACGTCCAGCCCGATCGTCGGCTCGTCCAGGTACAGCACCTCCGGGTCGTGCAGCAGCGCCGCCACGACGTCGCCGCGCATCCGCTGACCGAGGGAGAGTTGCCGCACCGGCACGTCCAGCAGGTCGCCCAGGTCGAGAAGTTCGACCAGACGGTCGAGGTTCTCCCGGTAACGGGCGTCCGGGATCCGGTACATGCGGTGCATCAGCCGGTAGGAGTCCAGCAGCGGCAGGTCCCACCACAGCGTCGTGCGCTGCCCGAACACCACGCCGATACGGTGCGCGAGGCGCGTCCGCTCCCGGGAGGGGTCGATGCCGGCCACCCGCAGCCGTCCCGCGCTGGGCGTGAGGATGCCGGTCAGCATCTTGATCGTGGTGGACTTGCCGGCGCCGTTGGGGCCGATGTAGCCGACCATCTCGCCGCGTTCCACACGGAAGGAGATCGAGTCGACGGCCCGCACCCGCCGCCGCTCCCGCTTCATGAAGCCGGTCTTCTTGCGCACCTCGAAGACCTTCTCGACACCGTCGAGTTCGATGAACCCGCTCTCCGGTTCGATGAACCCGCTCTCCGACCCGGTCAACTCAACTCCCTGTACTCCGGTACGAACGAAGCCCCGTCCGCCACGCCAGCCCGGCCAGCGCACAGCACGCCACCGCCACCGGCGGCGAGGCGAACGCCGCCCAGCCGGGCAGCCCGATCGGGTACGGCCGCCCCAGCACATAGGTGGCGGGCACCCAGTTGACGAAGGCCAGCGGCAGCATGAAGGTCACGCCCCGCACCAGGTCCTTGCCGAACACCGACGGCGGGTACTGCAAGAGCGTCGTCCCGCCGTAGGTGAAGGCGTTCTGCACCTCGGCGGCGTCCTGCGCGTAGATCTGGAAGGCCGCGCCCGCCACGAACACCGCCGAGAAGATCGCCGCGCCGCTGACCACCATCACCGGCACCAGCAGCACCTTCGGCACGCTCCAGTCGACGTCCACCGACACCAGCGCCCAGCCCAGCACCACCGCGCCCTGGGTGATCCGGCCCAGCCTCCGCAGCGCGAACCGGTCGGCGCCGACCTGGGCCAGCACCGGCACGGGACGCACCAGCAGCGTGTCGAACGAGCCGTCGCGCATCCGGGCGCCCAGGACGTCCATCGAGCCGAGCACCAGATCGGCGATCCCGAACGACGTCACCGACAGCCCGTAGAGGAAGGCCACCTCGGGCAGCGACCAGCCGCCCAGCGAGTCGACCTGCGAGAACATCAGCAGGATCCCCACGAAGTCCAGGCCGGTCACCGTCAGGTTGCCGAACACCGTGACGACGAAGGAGGTCCGGTAGGCCATGCTGGAGCGCACCCACATCCCGGCGATCAGCCGGTAGGCCCGCAGACCCTCCAGCAGGACACTGCGCTCAGCCACCCTGCACCACCACCCGCCGCGTCGCGGCCGACTGCAGCAGCCGCCCCGCCGCCAGCAGCGCCACGGCCCACGCCGCCTGGAAGGCGAACGCCCGCAGCGGGTCCGTCTCCCCCATCAGCACGTCCGCCGGCATCTGGATCTGCGCCGCCCACGGCAGCACCCGCACCACCTCGCCGAACACACCCGGGAAGGCGTTCAGCGGCAGCACCATGCCCGAGAAGAAGATTCCCGTGATCACCAGCACCTGGTTGACGCCCATGCCGTCCAGCAGCCAGAACACGCTCAGCGCCGCCAGATAGCGGATCCCGAAGCTCACGACCGCCGCCAGCAACAGGGTGACCAGGAAGGCCGCCCAGGGGGTGACCGACGTCGGCAGTGCCATCGGGAAGAAGAGCGCACCGAACGCGAACGGGACCACACCCCGCCCCAGCATCTGGAACAACGCCCGCCCCACGTCCCCCGCCAGCCACCACAGTTGAAGATCGGCCGGCCGGTACAGGTCGACGGCGATCTCACCGGTGCGGATGCGGTCCATCAGGTCCTTCTCGGCACCCCCGCCCTGGATCGCCAGCGTCGCGTAGAGGCACTGCCCCAGCCAGACATAGGTCACGGCCTGCGCCTGGTCGTACCCCCCGAGATGCGGCTTCTCGTCCCACAGCGCCAGATACGTGTAGACGAGGATGACGCCGAAGACGGTGTTGGTGAACACACCGGCCACCGTGGCCGCCCGATACGTCGCGTACCGCCTGAACCCGCCCGCCGCGACGGCCGCGTACAACCGTCCCGAGCCCACATCCACAGCCCTCCTCGCCGCCCGGCACCGAAGCGCAGGAGCCTAGTGCTCCGACGAAAGGGTGTGCCACGCAATTTCGGGGAGCGGCGGAAGCGCCGCGGTGCGGGCGCGCACCGGCCCAGACGGTACGATCCGTTGCGTCCGCGCGGGCCGAGGCGCCCGTGGCCAGGGCGAGCAGCGTGACGGTGGTGCCGGCCGGGCGGAGCGTGGGAGCCGTCGCGATCCACGGTCGGGTCCCCCTTCGGGCGAACGTCGCGCAGGCGAGATCACGATTCGGGCAGGAGTGCGGAGCACCGCGTTTCACCCTGTGCCCGCCCGCGCACTCGCCCACGCGGCCCGCCTCACCACACGGCTCACAGCCCGGCCCTCGATCAGGGAACTGATCAACGGATGGGACAGTCTTCATCACAGGGGCACAAGAGCGAGCAGAGACGTACGGAACGACGTACGACGCGAAACAGGAGTCCGTGCACGACATGAGTGACGAGCCTCAGCCGCAGCAGCCGAATCCGGGCTGGGCATCGACAGAGCCGCAGGCGCACGCCGACGGCGACCCGGGCACGCCCGAGGGCACGGCGGCCGGGAAACCGAAGCGGACCGGCTGGCGCCGGGCGATCCCGACCTGGCGCATGACGCTCGGCGGCTTCATCATCGTCGTACTGCTGCTGGTCGGCGGCCTCTTCCTGGGCTACTCCCTCGTGAAGATCCCCCCGGCCAACGCGCTCGCCACCAAGCAGGCCAACGTCTACCTCTACGCGGACGGCTCCGCGATCGCCCGCGACGGCGAGGTCAACCGGGAGAACGTCACCCTCCCCCAGATCTCCAAGGACGCCCAGCACGCGATCCTGGCCGCCGAGGACCGCGACTTCTACACCGAGTCCGCCGTCGACCCCAAAGCCATGGTCCGCGCCGCCTGGAACACCGCCCTCGGCAAGGGCAAGCAGTCCGGCTCCACCATCACCCAGCAGTACGTGAAGAACTACTACCTGCGCCAGGAACAGACCGTCACGCGCAAGGCCAAGGAGTTCTTCATCGCGATCAAGCTGGACCGCGAGGTCAGCAAGGACCACATCCTCGAGGGCTACCTCAACACCAGCTACTTCGGCCGCAACGCCTACGGCATCCAGGCCGCCGCCCAGGCCTACTACGGCATGGACGCCAAGGACCTCGACCCGGCCCGCGCCGCCTACCTCGCCGCGCTCGTCAACGCGCCCAGCCAGTACGACGTCGTCGCCCACCCCGAGAACCGGAAGGCCGCCGAGTCCCGCTGGAACTACGTCCTGGACGGCATGGTCAAGAAGGGCTGGCTCAGCGAGTCGAAGCGGACCGGCATGAAGTTCCCCATGCCGAAGGAGTCCACCCTCTCCACCGGCATGTCCGGGCAGCGCGGCTACATCGTCCGGATCGTCAAGGACTACCTCACCGATAACAAGATCATCGACGAGAGCAAGCTCGACGCCGGCGGCTACCGCATCACGACGACCCTGCAGAAGGGCAAGCAGGACGCGTTCGTGAAGGCCGTCAACGACAAGCTGATGTCCAAGCTCGACAAGAAGAACAACAAGGTCGACACCTACGTCCGCGCCGGCGGCGCCTCCGTCGATCCCAAGACCGGCAAGGTCGTGGCGATGTACAACGGCGTCGACTACGTCAAGCAGTACACCCCGAACGCCACCCGCAGGGACTTCCAGGTCGGCTCCACCTTCAAACCGTTCGTGTTCACCTCGGCCGTCGAGAACCACTCCGAGACCCAGGACGGCCGCGTCATCACCCCGAACACCATCTACGACGGCACCAACAAGCGTTCCGTGCAGGGCTGGACCGGCGACCCCTACGCCCCCGAGAACGAGGACCAGCGCTCCTACGGCGACATCACCGTCACCGAGGCCACCGACAGCTCCGTGAACTCGGTGTACGCGCAGATGGCCGCCGACGTCGGCCCCGCCAAGGTCAAGCAGACCGCGATCGACCTGGGCGTCCCCGAGGCCACCCCCGACCTCGCCGACGGCCCCGCCATCGCGCTCGGCACCGCCACCGCCAGCGTCCTCGACATGGCCGAGGCCTACGCCACCCTCGCCAACCACGGCCGGCACGGCACGTACACGATCGTCGACAAGGTCACCAAGGAGGGCACGCCCATCGAGCTGCCCGAGCGGCGCACCCGGCAGGCCGT
This sequence comes from Streptomyces sp. NPDC037100, assembly GCF_055606225.1. NCBI lineage: Bacteria > Bacillati > Actinomycetota > Actinomycetes > Kitasatosporales > Streptomycetaceae > Streptomyces > Streptomyces sp. NPDC037100. The sequence goes on from NZ_JBVJSX010000001.1 coordinate 984,502, forward strand.
CAGCCGCGAGGCCGCCGACACCACCACCTCGATGCTGCGGAGCGTCGTCCAGAACGGCACGGCCTCCGCCGCGCAGGCCGCGGGCCGCCCCGTCGCCGGCAAGACCGGCACCGCCGAGGAGGACACGGCGGCCTGGTTCGCGGGCTACACGCCCGACCTCGCCACCGTCGTCTCCGTCATGGGCCAGGACCCCGTCACCGCCGCCCACAAGTCGCTGTACGGCGCCATGGGCCTGCCGCGCATCAACGGTGGTGGCGCACCCGCCGAGATCTGGACGCAGTTCACCCAGGACGCCCTCAAGGGCAAGCCCGCCAAGGAGTTCGACCTCAGGCTCCAGCCCGGCGCCGACGTCTCGCAGGCCCCCAGCAGCGAGGCCCCGGCCGAACCGAGCACCGGCGCCACCACCGACGGCGGCACGACCACCGGCGGCGAGGAAACCGGCACCCAGACGCCCGAGCAGAGCCCCAGCGCCCCCGAGGGGCAGACCGAGGGCCAGACCGACGGCGGCACCACCGACGGCGGCACCGGCGGCGAGTCCCCCACCGGTGGCGGCACCGCGGACGGCGGCACGACCGACGGCGGCACGACCGACGGCGGTACGACCGACGGCGGTACGACGGAGGGCGGTGGCGGCGACGCGACCGACGGCGGCGCCACGGGCGGCCCGACCGGCCCCGGCTGGGGCGTGGCCCCGCAGGGCGCACGCCGCGAGTAGCAACGCAGCCGCGAGTAGCAACGCAGCAAAGCCGCACGGCACGGCGAGGGGGCCGGTGACCACCGTCACCGGCCCCCTCGCACCGCCATGGGACCTAGAGGTACAGGCCCGTCGAGTCCTCGGCGCCCTCGAACCGGTCCGCGGCCACCGCGTGCAGATCACGCTCGCGCATGAGCACGTAGGCGATCCCCCGCACCTCGACCTCCGCGCGGTCCTCCGGGTCGAACAGCACCCGGTCACCCGCCTCCACGGTCCGCACGTTCTGCCCCACCGCGACGACCTCGGCCCACGCCAGCCGCCGGCCGACCGCCGCCGTGGCGGGGATCAGGATGCCGCCGCCGGAACGCCGCTCGCCCTCGCTGGTGTCCTGCCGCACGAGTACGCGGTCGTGCAGCATCCGGATGGGCAGCTTGTCCGGATGGGTGCTCTGCTCGTTTCTCTTGGCGCTCACGCCTGAAACCTACCTGTCTTCCCGGCAGACGTACGCAGTCGGGTCAGCCCTTGCGGCGCCGCGTGCTGACCGCGAGCAGCCCGACCACACCCACCACGACGAGCGCGACCGGTACGACCCGCTCGAGCCGGGGCGCGCCCTCCTCGTCCACGAACCGGGCGCGCACGTCCGTGACGGCCCGGTTCACCCCCACGTAGGCCCGCCCGAGCGTGTGATCGATGTTGGAAGCGACCTTGGCCTTGGCATCCCCGACGATCGTCTTGGGGTGCACCCGCACCCCGATCTCGTCGAGGGTCTCGGCCAGGGTCGCGCGGCGGCGCCTGATGTCCGCCTCGATCTGCGCCGGGGTCCTGGTGTCCGCCGTGTCCGCCACCGTGTCGCCTCCGAAGTCGGTGTGAAGCCTGTGTGGGACAGTCTGTCAGCTCCACGGCTCATCACACTGTCAGCACCCCCGGTTACCCTGGCCCGATGAGCGAGCGACTCCAGCCGGGGGACGTGGCCCCCGCCTTCACCCTGCCCGACGCCGACGGCACCGAGGTGTCCCTGGCGGACCACAAGGGCCGCAAGGTCATCGTGTACTTCTACCCGGCCGCCCTCACCCCCGGCTGCACCAAGCAGGCCTGTGACTTCACGGACAACCTGGAGCTGCTGGCGGGCGCGGGCTACGACGTCATCGGCATCTCCCCCGACAAGCCGGAGAAGCTGGCCAAGTTCCGCGACAAGGAGTCCCTCAAGGTCACACTGCTGGCCGACCCGGACAAGCAGGTCCTGGAGTCCTACGGCGCCTTCGGCGAGAAGAAGCTGTACGGCAAGACGGTCGTCGGCGTCATCCGCTCCACGATCGTGGTGGACGAGGAGGGCAAGGTCGAACGCGCCCTGTACAACGTCAAGGCGACGGGCCACGTAGCCAAGATCATCAAGGACCTCGAGGTCTGAGGCCCCGCTGATCGCTTCGAGAGCGGCTCGTACCGGAGAGACTCCGGTACGAGCCGCTCCGCATTCCGCCCGCATTTCGAGCGTGACTGTCCGATAAACGGTTCGTTACTCCGTGCGAGACCACGAACGGGTGGTCGGGGACGGAGGGGCGTTTCATGGGGGCCAGGTACACCCGCGGGCTACTGGAAGAAGCAGCCCGGGCGACAGCGAACTGGGACGACGCCGTTCGGTGGTGCGGAGGCACGCCCACCCCCGGCAGCAGACGCTATCTGCGGAAGAAGATGGCCGAAGCGGGAGTGGACGTCTCACACTTCCCGGCGAGGTGGGCGCGGCACACCGAGGAAAGACTCCGCGAGGCGGTGGCGGCGTCGACCGGCATCAAGGAAGTGCTCCGCCTCCTCGGCGTGAGCCCTGTCGGTGGCAATCACGCGCACATCAGCCGCCGCATCGCCACGCTGGGCATCGACACATCTCACTTCGAGACATCAGCGCCAGGGCCGAGACGATCTCGCGGCGATCTCCTCAGCCTTGGGACCCCCCAAGCCGGCAGAATCCCGGGAAGTCGACTGCTTCGGCATCTGTTGCGCACCGGGGTCCCGCGGAAATGCGCGATGTGCGGCACGGATCCCTGGTGGAACGGCAAGCCCCTCCGGCTGGAGGTCGACCACATCAACGGCGAATGGTGGGACAACCGTCCGGGGAACCTTCAGCTGCTCTGCCCCAACTGCCATGCCGTGACCGACACATACCGGGGTCGCAGGCGAAGGGGGGCCTCGTGAGCAAGCCGAGGTACACACGAGACTTGCTGACTCGCACCGCTGCCGATGCCACCAGCATGGTCGACCTGATGCGCCGGGTCGAAGCCCCTATGGGGAGCGGCCCTCGCCGTTATCTCAGCAAGCGGCTGCAGCACTACGGCATCGACATCTCCCACTTCCGCGAGGAACCGCTGCCGGAACGCGAACCGCGCAGCTATCCGGAAGAGCTCCTCAGAGAAGCCGCCGCCCGATCGACCAGCATCAGGGAGGTGGTGGAGTACATGGGGCTTTCTCCATACGACAGCCCGTACGGATACATCAGGAAGAAGCTGGACCGCTTCCGGATCGACACCTCGCACTTCGTCGGAAGGAGCGGCAATCACTCAGGGGCCCTCTTTCCACGCGAAGAAATCACACGAGCCGTCGCCGCATCACACAGCTTGGCGGGCGTGATGCGCATGCTCGGCCTCTCCCCTGTCGGCGGTTCCGGGCGAGCGAGGGTCCGACACAGCATCGAGTCCTACGGCCTGTCGACCGCCCATTTCACGGGGCAGGCCCATTTGCGCGGCACGGCCTCCCCACATCGCAAATCCGCGGCACAGATCCTGGTGCGGCTTGCTCCTGGCTCTCCACGCGCCCGGACGGTCCTTCTCAGGCGAGCACTCGACGACCTCGGTGTGCCCCACGTGTGCAACGAGTGCGGCATTGGGGAGAACTGGCAGGGCAGAAGACTCGTCCTGGAACTCGACCACATCAACGGCGATCGACTGGATAACCGGATCGAGAATCTGCGATATCTGTGCCCCTCCTGTCACAGTCAGACGAAGACCCACTCCCGACCTCGCCGCACCGCCACCGCTTGCGGCCCAGTACAGTAACCGCGACGGGTCCGTACCCCAGCTGGCCAAGAGGGCGCCGGTTTAGGTCCGGTGTGTCGTGGGTTCGAGTCCCACCGGGCCCACCAGCCACAGGGGCGCAGCACCTCCACGGTGCCGCGCCCCTCGGCGTACGTGACTCACAGTCCCTCAGCCCAACAGCTCCCGCACCACCGGCACCAACGCCCGGAACGCCTTGCCCCGGTGGCTGATCGCGTTCTTCTCCTGGGGGGTCAACTCCGCGCACGTGCGCGTCTCCCCCTCGGGCTGGAGGATCGGGTCGTAGCCGAAGCCGCCCGTGCCCGTCGGCTCGTGGCGGAGGGTGCCGGGGAGTTGGCCCTCGACCACCCTTTCCGTGCCGTCGGGCAGGGCCAGGGCCGCCGCGCAGGCGAAGTGGGCGCCTCGGTGTTCGTCGGCGATGTCGGAGAGCTGGGCGAGGAGGAGGTCGAGGTTGGCCTTGTCGTCGCCGTGGCGGCCGGACCAGCGGGCGGAGAAGATGCCGGGTGCGCCGTTGAGGACATCGACGCAGAGACCGGAGTCGTCGGCGACCGCGGGCAGGCCCGTCGCCCGGGCCAGGGCGTGAGCCTTGAGGAGGGCGTTCTCCGCGAAGGTGACGCCGGTTTCCTTGACGTCGGGGATGTCGGGATAGGCGTCGGCGCCGACGAGTTCGAGGGGCAGTCCGGCTTCGGCGAGGATCGCGCGAAGTTCGGTGATCTTCCCGGCGTTACGGGTGGCGAGGATCAGGCGACTCATGGGCCCAGTATTGCGGGGGCCGCAGGCCGCTCCCCCTCAGGGCCCGGGCCGTAGGCCGCGCCCCTCAGGGCCCGGGGCCGTAGACCGCGCCCCTCAGGGGCGCGGGGAACTGCGCGAGCGGCCACGACGCATTCGCACCCGGCCACCGCCCCGCAGTGCTACGGCGTGCAGACCTTCGTCAGTTCGCCCGCCGCGGCCGTCACCGGGCTGATGTCGGGCGTCTCGTCGCCGTTCTTGATCGATGTGCGGACGTTGTCGACGGCCTTGTTCAGGTCGTCCACGGCCTTGCCGACGTCCGCGTTGTCGGTCTTGTCGCCGATCTCGCCCAGGTTCTTGTCGATGGAGTCGAGGGACTCGTCGAGCTGCGTGGGGTCGTTGGCCGCGCTGTCGACCGCCTGCTGGAGTTCGGTGACGCTGTCGGCGATGGCGTCGGCGGTCTGGACGCAGTCCAGCGCCTTGTCGACGGCGGCGCAGCCGGTGGTGAGTCCGGCGGTCAGCGCGACGGCCGCCAGGGTGGCGGCAGCGACTGCGGTGCGGCGTCGGCGGCTCGCGGCCATGGAGCGGTCCCTCTCGTTCGGTCGGGCCGGTCGGGCCCGCGCGGCTGGCCGGGCGCACAGGGATGAGCCGTGCGCCCGTACTCCTTCAGACGCGAGTGTGCTCGGCGCGGTTGCCCGTGCCGAGCACCCGTCTTGGCGTGCCTTTTACTTTTCGGGTTGCTTTTCGAGTCGTTTCTTCGAGTCGTTTCTTCGAGTTACTTCTCGAGGACGGCGTCGAGCGCGGTGCGCTGGTGGGCGGCGAGTTCGTCGCAGCCGGCGACGGCGAGGTCGAGGAGGGCGTTGAGTTCGTCGCGGGCGAAGGGTTCGGCCTCGGCGGTGCCCTGGACCTCGACGAAGCGGCCGTCGCCGGTGCAGACGACGTTCATGTCGGTGTCGGCCCTGACGTCTTCTTCGTAGCAGAGGTCGAGGAGGGGGATGCCTCCGACGATGCCGACGGAGACGGCGGAGACGGTGCCGGTGAGGGGCTTGCGGCCGGCCTTGATGAGTTTCTTGCCCTGGGCCCAGGCGATGGCGTCGGCGAGGGCGACGTAGGCGCCGGTGATGGCTGCCGTGCGGGTGCCGCCGTCGGCCTGCAGGACGTCGCAGTCGAGGACGATCGTGTTCTCGCCGAGGGCCTTGTAGTCGATGACGGCACGCAGGGAGCGGCCGATGAGGCGGCTGATCTCGTGGGTGCGGCCGCCGATCTTGCCCCGGACGGATTCGCGGTCGCCGCGGGTGTTGGTGGCGCGCGGCAGCATGGAGTATTCGGCGGTGACCCAGCCTTCGCCGCTGCCCTTGCGCCAGCGCGGGACGCCTTCGGTGACGGAGGCGGTGCAGAAGACCTTGGTGTCGCCGAAGGAGACGAGGACGGAGCCTTCGGCGTGCTTGCTCCAGCCGCGCTCGATGGTGATGGGGCGGAGCTGTTGGGGGGTGCGGCCGTCGATTCGAGACATGCGGCTGAGCCTATCCGTACCGCGGAAGGGGCCCTTCCCGCGGTGGGAGGGGCCCCGGTGGTGGGGTGGGGGTCTCAGGGGGTGAAGCCCGGGACGATCCCCGCCCTTCACATCATGTCTTCGATCTCCGCCGCGATGGGGTCGGCGTCGGTGCCGATGACGACCTGGATCGCGGTGCCCATCTTGACGACGCCGTGGGCGCCGGCGGCCTTCAGGGCGGTCTCGTCGACCTTGGCGGGGTCCACGACCTCGGTGCGGAGGCGGGTGATGCAGCCTTCGACTTCTTCGATGTTGTCGATGCCGCCGAGCCCGGCAACGATCTTCTCAGCCTTGGTGGCCATGTTCGTTCTCCCTGATCCGAACCGCTTTGTCGCAGTAACCCACAGTTGAACCGTCTTCGCGAGCGGCCCTGTCGTGTGCGCCGAAGGACGGCGCCACGTTCGTGCGACCGTCGAACGACTGGTCTACACCACGAGCCTGCCTCTCGACAAAAGTCGGTGGACGAAGGCGCGAGGGGTTCAGTTTCCCCGCGGGGCCGATCGACTGGGTCATCGACTGGAATCCGGCCACGCGGCCGTGGCTGATCATTCCGATCGGGCTGGGGTGCGCGCTCCCCTATTACGTGATCTTCCTGTTCGCGACCAGCGCGTTCGACCCGAGGACTCCGGGGCGGGATCCCGAGCAGGGTGGGAGGACGGCGCCAGTGCGTGATCGTCCGCAGCGGGCGGAATTGGCGGGTTCCACTCGTTCGGCCTACCGTGCTACAACTGGTCTACACCACTCACCGGTGGAGGTCGCGCGGTGGATGCCGCGTTCCCCTTTCTTTGAGACGCCGCCGTCCCCCGTCGCATTCTTCCTGGGCGGCGCCGTGCCCCATGGAGGAAGTTCATGTCCATAGACACCGCCGCGCCCGCGAGCCCGAAGAAAGGCTCGGCCGTGATGGCCGTCATGCAGCGGATCGGCCGCAGTCTCATGCTGCCCGTGGCGGTGCTGCCCGCCGCCGCGTTGCTGGTCCGGCTCGGCAACGCCGACATGCTCGGACGCGAGTCGTTCCCCGCGTTCATCACCAAGATCGCGAGCTTCATGGCGGCCGGTGGCAACGCGATCCTCGACAACATGGCCCTGCTGTTCGCCGTGGGCATCGCGATCGGTTTCGCCAAGAAATCGGACGGCTCCACGGCGCTCGCGGCCGTGGTCGGCTACCTGGTCTTCAAGAACGTGCTGGCCACGTTCACCGACAAGAACCTGCCGAAGGTCGCAACGGCCGTCGACGGCAAGGTCGTGATGGTCGACGCCCCGGTGGACGCCAAGGTCCTCGGCGGTGTGGTGATGGGCCTCGTCGTGGCGCTGCTCTACCAGCGGTTCTACCGCACCAAGCTGCCGGACTGGGCGGGCTTCTTCGGCGGCCGTCGTCTGGTGCCGATCCTGTCGGCCTTCGCGGGCCTGGTCATCGGCATCGTCTTCGGTTACGTCTGGCCGGTCCTCGGCACGGCCCTGCACAACCTCGGCGAGTGGCTGGTCGGCTCCGGGGCGGTCGGCGCGGGCATCTTCGGTGTCGCCAACCGTGCGCTGATCCCGATCGGCATGCACCACCTGCTCAACTCCTTCCCCTGGCTCCAGGCCGGCACCTACGAGGGCAAGAGCGGCGACATCTCCCGGTTCCTCGCGGGCGACCCGACCGCCGGGCAGTTCATGACCGGGTTCTTCCCGATCATGATGTTCGCCCTGCCCGCCGCATGCCTGGCGATCGTGCACTGCGCCCGGCCCGAGCGCCGCAAGGTCGTCGGCGGCATGATGTTCTCCCTCGCGCTGACCTCGTTCGTCACGGGTGTCACCGAGCCGATCGAGTTCACCTTCATGTTCATCGCCCCGGTGCTCTACGCGATCCACGCCGTGCTCACCGGTGTCTCGATGGCGCTGACCTGGGCCCTGGGGATGAAGGACGGCTTCGGCTTCTCGGCCGGTGCGGTGGACTTCCTCCTCAACCTGGGCATCGCGACCAACCCGTGGGGCCTGGCCCTGGTCGGGCTGTGCTTCGCGGCGGTCTACTACGTGGTGTTCCGCTTCGCGATCACCAGGTTCAACCTGCCGACGCCGGGCCGGGAGTCCGACGAGGAACTCGCCGAGCTGCAGAAGGCGGAGGCGAAGTAACCCGCAGCCCGCAGCCCGCAGCCCGCAGCCACGCGAAGGCCCCGGAACCAGAACTCAAGTTCTGGTTCCGGGGCCTTCGCGCGTGCTCCGGGCCCTCGCGCGCCTACCAGGACGGGGTGCCGTGGACCGCTAGATCTGGTACGTCTGCCCCGGCGCGGCCAGGTCCACCCGGCCGTCGTAGACCTCGCGGGCGTCGACGAGGTTGACCTGGGGGTCCGTCCACGGCGGGATGTGGGTGAGAACCAGGCGGCGGGCACCGGCCCGGGCCGCCGTCTCCCCTGCCTCGCGGCCGTTGAGATGCAGGTCGGGGATCTCCTCCTTGCCGTGTGTGAACGCCGCCTCGCACAGGAACAGGTCGGCGTCCCGGGCCAGTTCGTCCAGCGCGGGGCTCACTCCGGTGTCGCCCGAGTACGCCAGCGTCCGGCCGCCGTGCTCGATCCGGATGCCGTACGCCTCCACGGGGTGGGCCACCCGCTCGGTGTGCACCGTGAAGGGGCCGAGTTCGAAGGTGGACGGCTTGACCGTGTGGAAGTCGAAGACCTCGCTCATGGAGGAAGCGGAGGGGGTGTCCGCGTAGGCGGTGGTCAGCCGGTGTTCCGTGCCTTCGGGGCCGAAGACGGGAAGCGGATCGCAGCGGCCGCCGTCGTGGCGGTAGTAGCGCGCCACGAAGTACGCGCACATGTCGATGCAGTGGTCGGCGTGCAGATGGCTGAGGAAGATCGCGTCGAGGTCGTAGAGACCGCAGTGGCGCTGCAGCTCGCCCAGGGCACCGTTGCCCATGTCGAGAAGCAGCCGGAAGCCGTCGGCCTCGACGAGGTAGCTCGAGCAGGCCGATTCCGCGGACGGGAATGACCCCGAGCAGCCGACGACGGTGAGCTTCATGAAGCAGAAACCTCCGCTGGCGGGATAAGTCTGAGAGGGGCGTCGGGGGTCGTGCGGTCCGTCGAGCGTAAGGCGCAAAACCTCCGGTAGCTCCTCCGCAAAGGCCTGTTGTGGGCGAACTCACCTGTGGTGTCACCGGTTCGGCTGGCAGAGCCGGGGGGGTGATCCCTGTGAGGGGGGCGCGCGGCAGGGGCGGCGCCGGTAACGTCTTTCAGTATGGACACGTCCTGGTGGCTGGCGCTCGCCGCGGTGGTGCTGCTCGCGCTCATCGCCACGCTCGTCGACGGCTGGGGCCGGGGCCGGCGTCCGTCGGCCCTGCGCGGCCGGAGTGCGGGCCCCGTCCTCGCGGAGAGCCGGCCGCAGCCGGCGGAGATCTGGTGGGCCGATGTCCCCTACGAGGACGAGGCCCGTACGAAGGACCGGCCCTGTCTGGTGCTGGCGGTGCGCGGGGAGCGGGCGACGGTCGCGAAGATCACCACCCGGTTCCGTGACGAGCGCACCGGGGTGATCCCGCTGCCGCCGGGCTCGGTCGGCGACGCCCAGGGCCGCGCGAGTTTCCTGGAGACGGACGAGTTGCGGGAGGTCCCGGTGTGGGGCTTCCGGCGTCGGGTCGGCGTGGTGGATCCGACGCTGTGGGACCAGGTGCGGTACCTGGCGGGCTGAACACGGGCCGAGGGGCGCCGGAGGCGGCGCTGCAAGGGAGGCACCGGAAAAGGGCTGGAGTCGTGGACTCCAGCCCTTCGTGTCGGTGGTGCTCGCCGTCGGCTAGGCCCAGAGCTGGCCCTGGAGGGTGTCGATGGCTTCCTCGGTCGTGGCCGCCGTGTAGACGCCGGTCGAGAGGTACTTCCAGCCGCCGTCGGCGACGACGAAGACGATGTCGGCCGGCTCTCCGGCCTTGACGGCCTTCTTGCCGACGCCGATCGCGGCGTGCAGCGCGGCGCCCGTGGAGACACCGGCGAAGATGCCCTCCTGCTGGAGCAGCTCGCGGGTGCGGGTGACGGCGTCCGCGGAGCCGACCGAGAAGCGGCTGGTGAGGACGGAGGCGTCGTACAGCTCGGGGACGAAGCCCTCGTCGAGGTTGCGCAGGCCGTAGACCAGGTCGTCGTAGCGCGGTTCGGCGGCGACGATCTGGACGTCCGGCTTGTGCTCGCGCAGGAAGCGGCCGACGCCCATGAGGGTGCCGGTGGTGCCGAGGCCGGCCACGAAGTGCGTGACGGACGGCAGGTCGGCGAGGATCTCGGGGCCGGTCGTGGCGTAGTGGGCGCCGGCGTTGTCCGGGTTGCCGTACTGGTAGAGCATCACCCAGTCCGGGTGCTCGGCCGAGAGCTCCTTGGCGACGCGCACGGCGGTGTTGGAGCCGCCCGCCGCCGGTGAGGAGACGATCTCCGCGCCCCACATGCCCAGCAGGTCCCGGCGTTCCTGCGAGGTGTTCTCCGGCATCACGCAGACGATGCGGTAGCCCTTGAGCTTCGCCGCCATGGCCAGGGAGATGCCGGTGTTGCCCGACGTCGGCTCGAGGATGGTGCAGCCCGGGGTCAGGCGGCCGTCCTTCTCCGCCTGCTCGATCATGTGCAGGGCGGGACGGTCCTTGACCGACCCCGTCGGGTTGCGGTCCTCCAGCTTCGCCCAGATGCGGACGTCGGCGGACGGCGACAGCCGCGGCAGGCGCACCAGGGGGGTGTTGCCGACCGCGGCCAGGGGGGAGTCGTAGCGCATGGTCGATCAGACCATGCCGCCGGCCACGGCCGGCAGGATCGTGACGTTGTCGCCGTCCGACAGCTTGGTGTTGATGCCGTCGAGGAAGCGGACGTCCTCGTCGTTCAGGTACACGTTGACGAAGCGGCGCAGCTGGTCGCCGTCGACGATGCGGGCCTGGATGCCCGGGTGCCGGGTCTCGAGGTCGTTGAAGAGCTCGGCGAGGGTGTCTCCCTTGCCCTCCACTGCCTTCTGACCGTCGGTGTAGGTGCGGAGGATGGTCGGGATGCGGACCTCGATGGCCATGGCTTCAGGGCTCCTGTCGGGAGTAGTCAGTCGGGGCGCGCGGCAGCGCAGGAACAGCAGGTGGTGCGTGTGTGCAGCGCCGCGGCTCACGGCCGTACGGCGGCAGGGACCGGCGTCAACAGATGGCGCTGGCGAGCCTGCACAGGTCGACGTGCAGCCGCGCCACGAGCAGATCGCCCGGCGTCTTTTCGCTCACGTCGTGGAAAACCATGGGCTCATCGTATCGATTCCCGGTCCGGGTTCTGGAATGTGATCCCACATGGCGGACGTTTTCGGGCCGGGGAGTGAGACCGCCCTGTTCAGACGTCCTCAGTAGGCCTCGACGACCTGGACCTCCTCCTCCGTGACCTCGCCCTCGACGATCCGGAAGGAGCGGAACTGGAACTCGCCGGCCCCGTCGGTGTCGGCGGTGGAGACGAGGACGTAGTGGGCGCCGGGCTCGTTGGCGTAGGAGATGTCGGTGCGCGAGGGGTAGGCCTCGGTCGCGGTGTGGGAGTGGTAGATGACCACCGGCTCCTCGTCGCGGTCGTCCATCTCCCGGTAGAGCTTGAGCAGGTCGCCGGAGTCGAACTCGTAGAACGTGGGCGACATGGCCGCGTTGAGCATGGGGATGAAGCGCTCGGGGCGGTCCGAGCCCGCCGGTCCGGCGACGACGCCGCACGCCTCGTCGGGGTGGTCCTTGCGCGCGTGGGCGACGATCTGGTCGACGAGGGCCTGGGTGATGGTCAGCATGCTCGCCAGGATAAGCAGAGGGGCCGTTCCGTACCGAGGGTTGGTACGGAACGGCCCATATGCCGGACGCCCTGAGCGGCGGCCGCAGAGAGTTCCACGAGTACTCCCTGCGGCCGGGCGTCCCGCGGGTTGGTCAGCCGACCTGTTCGAGCTCCGGGTCGCGGCGCTCGGTGAGCTGCGGGTTGCGGCGCTTGAGGAGCGCCCAGCCGACGCCGAGGGCGACGGCCCAGCCGGCGGCGACGTACAGGCAGACCCGGGCGTCCTTGTCGTACGCGATCATGCAGGTCACGCCGATGAGGAAGAGGAGTGCGACCCAGCTGAACAGGGCACCGCCGGGGGCGGGGAAGGACGAGGCGCGCAGCCGGCCCGCGTCGACCGCGGCGCGGTAGCGGATGTGGCTGACGAGGATCATCATCCAGGTCCAGATGCCGGCCGCGGTGGCGACGGAGGTGACGTAGAGGAACGCCTTCTCCGGGACGACGTAGTTCAGGACGACGCCGATGCCCATCAGCGCCACGGAGACGGTGATGCCGACGGCGGGCGTCTTGCGGGCGTTGAGCTTGCCGAACGCCTGCGGGGCCTCGCTGTTGGCGGCCAGGTCGCGCAGCATGCGGCCGGTGGAGTACATGCCCGAGTTGCAGGACGACAGGGCGGCGGTGAGCACCACGAAGTTGACGATGCCCGCGGCGAGCGGGATGCCGATCTTGCCGAAGGCGTGCACGAACGGGCTCTCACCGGCGGAGAACTCGGTCCACTTCACGACGGAGAGGATCACCAGCAGGGCGCCGACGTAGAAGACGATAATGCGCCAGGGCAGCGTGTTGATGGCCTTGGGCAGGGTCTTCTCGGGGTTCTCGGACTCGCCCGCGGTGACGCCGACGAGCTCGACGGCGAGGTAGGCGAACATGACGCCCTGGAGGGTCATCAGGCTGGAGCCGATGCCGTTGGGGAAGAAGCCGTCGTGCGCCCAGAGGTTGGAGACGGTGGCGGTGTCACCGGCGTCGGAGAAGCCGAGGGTGAGCACGCCGAGGCCGATGACGATCATGCCGATGATGGCGGTGACCTTGATCATCGAGAACCAGAACTCGACCTCGCCGAAGATCTTGACGGAGATCAGGTTGACGCCGAAGAGCACCACCAGGAACACCAGGGCGCTGACCCACTGCGGGATCTCGGGGAACCAGAAGTGGATGTAGATCGCGGCGGCCGTGAGTTCGGCCATGCCGGTGACCACCCACATGAGCCAGTACGTCCAGCCCGTGACGAACCCGAAGAACGGGCCGAGGAACTCGCGGGCGTACTCGGCGAAGGAGCCGGAGACCGGACGGTAGAGCAGCAGCTCGCCCAGCGCTCGCATGATGAAGAAGATGATCACGCCCGCGAGGGCGTACATGAGGATGATGCTGGGGCCGGCCTTGGCGATGTTCGCCCCGGCGCCCATGAACAGGCCGACGCCGATGGCGCCGCCGATCGCGATCATCTGGACCTGACGGCTGCCGAGTCCGCGCTCGTAGCCCTCTTCAGGTGCTTTCTCCGTGTCGACCTGCGCAGAGGTCATGTGTGGTGCGCCTTTCTCCATGCCGACCCGGGCCTCTCGTCGGCCTCGGATCGGGTTTCGATCCCCCCGGAATGATGGAGCTGAGCGGGCCCGGAAGCCCGCTCGTGCCTGGCCGGCGGTTGCCGGCTCGGTGGCGCACCCGGCCGAACATTCGGGTGGTGTTCTGCCGGGCGGTCGTGAAGATTTATCACGCCAGAAACACTGATCACAGGAGCGCGATGTGGCGCACCGCACAGGGAAAAGCAGACAAAGCGCACCCGAAGAGGCCATAGGAGGCGGGTGCGGTGACGCGATCGTTATCCGGATTTGAGTGTCCTCTGAGCGAACACTCTTCGGTCACTCGACGGTCACAGAATCTGCACCGATCAGGGCATAAGGGTTCCGACCAGCGTCTCCTGGAGTCCACCGAGCCACAGGTAGGCCATCACCATCGGCTTGCGCGGATCGTCGTCCGGGAGGCGGTAGAGGAGGTCGGTGTCCTCGTCGTCGGTGATCTCCAGCCGCGAGCCGATCGCGAGCCGCAGGTCGTTCAGGGCCCCCAGCCACTGCTGGGACTCGGCCGGCGAGAGCTTCAGCACGGCACCGCCCTCGCCGGCGGAGGTCGAGGAGAGCGCGTCGAGGGAGCGGATCACCGCGAGGGCGCTGTCCCGCTTGCCGGCCCGCAGGTCGTTCTCGGTGTAGCGGCGGAACTCCGCGGAGTGCGCCCGCTGCTCCTCGGCGTCCCGCGGCGAGGCGGGCTGCTCGGGGTCGCTGTAGGCGTCCGGGAAGAGCCGCCTGAGCACCGGGTCGCTGGGCGGCTCGCTCGGGCCCTCGGTGAACAGCTCGGCGAGCGGGTCGTCGGGGGCGTCCGCGCCGGGGCCGGGGCCGATGAGCTCCAGGAGCTGGACGGCCAGCGACCGGATGATGGAGATCTCGACGTCGTCGAGGGCGACGGCCGCGCCGCCGCCGGGGAGCGGTTCGAAGGTTCCGGGCATGAACGCCTTTTCGCTGCTGGGCGGGGTGCTGGCTACTTGCGGTCCTGCTGGAGGGTGGCCCACAGGCCGTAGCCGTGCATGGCCTGCACGTCGCGTTCCATCTCCTCGCGGCTGCCGCTGGAGACGACCGCCCGGCCCTTGTGGTGGACGTCGAGCATGAGCTTGGTGGCCTTGTCCTTGGAGTAGCCGAAGTACGTCTGGAAGACGTACGTCACGTAGCTCATGAGGTTGACCGGGTCGTTGTGGACGATCGTGACCCACGGGAGGTCCGGCTCGGGTACGGCGAAGACCTCCTCCGCCGACTCGGTGCGTTCGATCTCCAGGGGCGCGGGTGACGTCACACTGCCCATGCTGCCACCCGAGGGGGGTAGTCGCACAAACGGGCCTGGCCGTAAGGCGATCGCGTCTCTCCGGACTGCAATCGTCAGATTGACGAAATGGGGGTACGCTCCTCACCATACTGAGGACACCGGGGGCGAACCCCAAACCGACGGCCGGCAGGCAACCCGGCTAGAACGGCGAGGAGAGCTGAAGTGGACGTAGCGGACCTTGGGCTGCCGGTGGACGTTCCCTCGACGGCTCTCTTCACGGACCAGTACGAGCTGACGATGCTGCGGGCCGCCCTCGCGTCGGGCACGGCCGAGCGGCGGAGCGTGTTCGAGGTCTTCACCCGGCGGCTGCCGGACGGGCGCCGCTACGGCGTCGTGGGAGGCACCGGGCGGGTGCTGGACGCGGTGGAGAACTTCCGTTTCGACCCGGCCGTGCTGACCTTCCTGCGCGAGCGGGGGATCGTCGACGAGGAGACCCTCCAGTGGCTCTCCGGCTACCGGTTCAGCGGCGACATCTGGGGCTACCCCGAGGGCGAGGTGTACTTCCCGGGTTCGCCGATCATGCGGGTCGAGGGCACGTTCGCCGAGTGCGTCCTGCTGGAGACCGTGATCCTCTCGATCCTCAACCACGACTCGGCGATCGCGGCGGCCGCCTCGCGCATGTCGGCGGCCGCGGGTGAGCGGCCGCTGATCGAGATGGGCGCCCGGCGCACCCACGAGCTGGCGGCGGTGGCGGCCTCCCGCGCCGCGTACGTCGGCGGTTTCGCCACCACCTCCGACCTGGCGGCCGGCTTCCGGTACGGCATCCCCACCGTCGGCACCTCCGCGCACGCCTTCACCCTGCTGCACGACAGCGAGCGGGACGCCTTCCAGGCGCAGGTGAACACGCTGGGCCGGGGCACCACCCTGCTGGTGGACACCTACGACGTCGCCGAGGCGGTCCGCACGGCCGTCGAGGTCGCCGGCACCGAGCTGGGCGCGGTGCGGATCGACTCCGGCGACCTGCTCCTGGTCGCCCACCGGGTGCGGCAGCAGCTGGACGAGCTGGGCGCGACCGGCACGAAGATCGTCGTGACCTCCGACCTGGACGAGTACGCGATCGCCTCGCTGGCGGCGGCGCCGGTGGACGCCTACGGCGTCGGGACACAGCTGGTGACCGGCTCCGGCCACCCGACCTCCTCGATGGTCTACAAGCTGGTCGCGCGGGCCGAGTCCGCCGACCCGAAGGCGCCGCTGGTACCGGTGGCGAAGAAGTCCACCGGCGGCAAGACGTCGGTCGGCGGACGCAAGTGGGCCGCGCGGCGGCCGGACTCCTACGGGGTCGCCGAGGCCGAGGTGATCGGCACCGGGCCGGTGCCGCCCGAGCTCGCGGACCGGCAGCTGCTGGTCGAGCTCGTCAAGGGCGGCGAGGTGGTGGCGCGCGAGCCCCTGGACGCGGCGCGCGAGCGGCACAAGAGGGCGCGCGCGGGTCTTCCGATGTCGGCCACGCAGCTCTCGCGCGGGGAGCCCGTCCTTCACACGGAGTACCTGCACGAGACCTCGGGTAGCTAATTGCGGTGTGCCGAGATGCGCCGACCCGCGACCCCTCCCGTCCGCTCCTCCTTGTCAATAGGCTCGGTGGTGCACCGGCCGGGCTTGCCGACCTCATAGCCGAAGGACACCGACCATGCGCCGCGCCTTGATCGTCGTCGATGTGCAGAACGACTTCTGTGAGGGGGGCAGCCTCGCGGTGTCCGGCGGTGCCGATGTGGCCGCCGCCGTCACGGAACTGATCGGGCAGGCGGCCGGGTCCGGCTACCAGCACGTCGTGGCCACCCGCGACCACCACATCGCCCCCGGCGGCCACTTCTCCGCCAACCCGGACTACGCCCGCTCCTGGCCCGCGCACTGCGTCGCGGGCACGGAGGGCGTCGGCTTCCATCCGAACTTCGCCCCCGCGGTCGCCTCCGGGTCGATCGACGCGGTGTTCGACAAGGGGGCGTACTCGGCGGCGTACAGCGGTTTCGAGGGCGCCGACGAGAACGGCACGCCGCTGGCCGACTGGCTGCGCTCGCGCGAGGTCACCGAGGTCGACGTGGTCGGCATCGCCACGGACCACTGCGTGAAGGCCACCGCGCTGGACGCCGCCCGGGAGGGCTTCCGTACGCAGGTCCTGCTGGACCTGACGGCCGGGGTGGCCCAGGAGAGCACCGAGCGGGCCCTGGAGGAGCTGCGCGAGGCGGGCGTGGAGCTGTCGGGCAAGCCGGTCGTGCAGTAGTCCCGCGCCTCGGCGGGCCCCGCGCGGGTCAGGTGGTGGCCGTCGGGCGCCGCAGGAGGGCCCTGATCGGGCGCCACAGCTCCTGGACCAGGTCGGGGCCGGCCGCGACACCGTTGTCGGGGGCCGTGCGCCATATGAGGCCGTCGGGGTGGTGCAGGACCGCGGTGATCTCGTCGGGGGTCGGCGGGGCGGCGTTGCCGCGCAGGTAGACCGACCGCAGACCGAGGTTGCGGAGCCTGGTCAGGGCCCGGGCTCGGTTCACGGAGTGGACGAGGACACGGACGGCGCCGGGGCCGTCGGCGGCGGGGCTGGGCAGGTTCAGCGCCACCACCACCGTGCCGTTCGGCAGCTTGCAGAAGCCTCCTGCGGCCATGCGCTCATCCCCCCGTGTCGGTCGGTGTCAATAAGAGAGCCACAGGACGCACCTAAACACGGATCGGCGGTGACCCGCCAGTGGGTCACCGCCGATCATGTTCTGACCTGCAAGGATGCGGATTACCTACCCGCGGCGCCGACCTCCAGCTCGATCGTCGAGCCGTCCTTGGCCTCCTTGAGGATCTTGATCTTCGTGTTGGTGTCAGTGATCTTGACACCCGCGGTGGGGTTCGACTCGTCGTAGTAGTCGTTCTTCCGGTCGTTGAAGACCGAGACGCCCTTCGAGCCCGGGATGTACTTCGCCACGTCCGCCTTGTGCAGCGTCATGCCGTCGGTGCGGTAGAGGCTGAACGGCGAGTCGTAGGCCTGGATGCGGTTGCGCATCAGCGTGCCGTCGGCCCACTTCAGCTGGTCCGGGTGCGAGTCGATCGGCAGGACGAGACCGGTGCCCTGGTGCTGGCTGGTGTTGTTGTCCGCCTGGGAGGTGTCCCACTTCCAGATCAGCAGGCCGTTCTGGTACGCGTAGTGCTCCACCCAGTCCGGGCGCGCCGTGAAGCCGAAGTTGTACGGGCCGGTCTTCAGCGTCTTGTCGTACGACACGTACTGCCGGTTCTCGGCGATGTAGTACTGGGCGTAGTCCTTGGTGAAGGACGCGCCGATGCGGGAGAAGCCGGTGGCCTTCCACGCGGCGTCCGCGGTCTCGGCGTTGTCGGTGAAGACGGGGGCGCCGTCGGCGGTCACCGTGATCGCGTCGGCCGCGAAGCCCTTCTGGGCCACGCCGCCGTCGGTCTGGTAGCGGAAGCGCAGGTCGATCTTCTTGCCGGCGTAGGCGTCGAGCGGGAAGGCGAGCTTCTTGTAGCCGTCGACCGTGCCGGTCAGCACCGGCTTGTCGCTGCCGTCGCGCGGGATCGGCTGACCGTCCACCGTGCCGTCGAGAGCGGTCCAGTTGGCGCCGCCGTCGGTCGAGACCTCGGTGTAGAGGTAGTCGTAGTTGGCCTCGATGTCGTACCAGCCGTCGAGGGTCAGCTGCGCCTTCGACTTGCCGGTCAGGTCGACCGAACGCGCCAGGGTGTTCTTCAGGTTGTCACCGCTGCCGCTCCACCACTGGGACTTGCCCTCGGCGGGGGTGACGATCTCGGTGGTGACCGCCTTCTTGGGGAGGTCGACGACCAGGGCCTGCTTGTGCTTGGTGTTGTACTCGGCCACGCCCAGCTTGTGCCAGGAGTTGACGCCGGCCTTGGCCTTGTCGTAGTTCAGCCAGCCGAGCTGCAGCTTGTCCCAGGCGGTCATGTCGCCGGGCAGGTCGCCGATCTCGTTCTTGCCGGTGCCGAGCCAGGAACCGGACGACATCAGCGTCCAGAAGCCGGTGGAGTTCTCGCCGCCCGAGGTGTCGTAGTGGTCCGGCAGACCGAGGTCGTGGCCGTACTCGTGGGCGTAGACGCCGAGTCCGCCGTTCTCCGGCTGGACGGTGTAGTCGCCGACCCAGATGCCGGTGTCGCCGATCTTCGCGCCGCCGAGCTTGTTGTTCTCGGGGCCGGTGGCGCCGGCGTCGGTGCCGAAGGCGTACCAGCGGTGGGCCCAGATCGCGTCGGTGCCCTGGGCGCCGCCGCCCGCGGACTCGTCCTCACCGGCGTGCACGATCTGGAAGTGGTCGATGTAGCCGTCGGGCTCGTTGAAGTCGCCGTCGCCGTCGAAGTCGTAGCGGTCCCACTCGTCGAACCGGGCGACGTCCGCCTTGATCTGGGCGTCGGTGCGGCCCGCGGCCTTCTGCTGCGCGACCCAGGCGTTCAGACCGTCGCTGACGACGTTCCACACACTCGGGCAGTTGGTGTCACCGCAGGCGTTGTTGCCGTAACGCGCCTCGTTGTAGGGGACCTTGACCCAGTCGGAGACCTCGCCGTCGACCGAGTAGCGGCCCGAGGACTGCTTCTCGTAGTAGGTCTTGACCGAGTCGACGCCCTTGCCGGAACCGAAGTACAGGTCCTGGAAGTAGTCCCGGTCGTAGTCGGCCCTCCACGCCGTGGAGTTGTCCTTCTTGCGGTCGGGCTTGGGTATCGCGTTGTGCAGCGGGCCCGCCGTGCCGCCGAAGCGGCTGTCGACCTTGTCCCCGAACTCGACCAGGATCGTGAAGATCTTGTCGGTCTTCTCGCGGCCGAGCTCGACGTACTTGTCGTCGCCCTTCTTGCCCTTGAGCTGGACGACCTTCGAACCCTCGCGGTTCTTGACCTTGCTCTTGCCGGATATGACCTGCTTCAGGGCCTCCTGGCGCTGAGCGTCCTGCGTCTTGCTCAGCGGGCCTTCGAGGTCGTGCTCGTCATGGTGACGATCCGCCGGGTCGTGCCGGTCCACGGTGGTGGACCGGGGGGCCGAGGCGTCGTCGGCCACCGCGTACGTCGAGGCGGTGGCGGTGGCCGCCGCGAGCGCCACGCTTATGGCGGCCGCTCTGAACGTCCAGGTTCTACTGGTCACTTGAGATCCTCCCCCGCGTTCGGGCGCGCGGCAGGCGGGGTCCCGGTCGTGGAAGTCCGCGCGCACGTGATCAACGCGTGTAGTCAAGTGACGACATTTGACTAGAGGTTTAGAAGAAAAGACAGACCTTGACTTGGACAGGTCAAGTGCACTATGCGGAGGCAGCGTTCGTTTTACGGACAACCGAACGGTTGTCGTGTGGCCCCTCCCCACCGGCCGTGCGGGCGCGTGGATATGTCCACCACGTGGACGTCATGACTCCGTGCGCCCCCTGTGCACCGCCCTTGTTGGTTAGGTCACGCTTACCGTCGGTTCCGGTCGGGCACCCTGCCCGAGAGAATGTCGTTCGGCGGAACGCCCTCAAGTCGGCGCAATGCCGGGCCGACACCCCGTGGACCCCACATTCGAGGACATGATGGCCATGCCCCGTCCGACTGCCGCACAGCTCGCCTACGGTTCGTGCACCGTGATCTTCTCGACCCTCGCCATGCTGCTGCTGTCCCAGACGAGTTCGGGCGCGGGGATCGCGGTCGTCGCCCTCGCGGCGCTCGCCCTCGGGTTGCTGGTCGCCATGACCGTGCCGCTGCCCGGGAAGCGTCCCGCCGCGGTGGCTCAGCCCGCGCCCCCCGAACCGCTCCGGGCCTCGGTCCCGGCACCGGCCCCGGAGCCGGTGCGCGAACGGGCGGCTTCCTGACCGCCCGCTGACCTTTCTTTACCTCCTGCCGTTCCCCAGCCGCCTCATCTGGTGCTGACCACGACCGTTTTGGCTGCCTTGTCGTGCAGGCCCTGCTTGTAGGGCCGGTCGAAGTAGCTCCAGCCGCCCGCGATCGCGATCCAGAAGCAGAAGCAGCAGAAGGCGAACGGGATCCACAGCACCGCGGCGCGCGTCAGCGCGATCTGCACGGAGGGCGTCGCACCGTTGTCCAGGTTGGCCACGCGCATGCGCAGCAGCTTCTTGCCGAGGGTCTGGCCGGTGCTCGCGGTCAGGACGGTGTCGTAGGCGATGTAGAGGACAGCGGCGACCGCCGACTGCCAGAGCGACCTGCCGAGCTCGATGCGGTCGCTGTCCACGTCGTACTCGTCGACGTTGAATCCCCAGGTGAGCAGCCAGACGACGGCACCCACCAGGATCATGTCGATGATGCGCGCGAGCGTGCGCTGGACGCTGTCGGCGAGCGGGGGCATGCCGGCGAGGGGGTCGGTGGGGTAGGAGCCGCCGCCGTACGGATCACCGCCGTAGGGGCCGCCGCCACCGGGGGGACCGCCACCGCCTGGCGAACCGCCCCCGAAGCCGCCGCCCGGGCCACCGCCGGGACCACCCGGGCCGCCGGGGCCACCCGGGCCGTAGGGGTCGCCCGGGCCGCCCCCGGACGGCGGGGGTTCGCTGCCGTGGGGCGTGCCGGTGCCGTCGCCGGGCTGCTCGTTCGGGGGGCGCTTCCTGAACGGGTCGTCTTCCGGCGGCTGCTGACCCGAGCCGGGGGGCGGTTCACTGCTCATGGGCCGAGTCGACCGCGAACCCCCGGCCTCCGCATCCGGCAGACGGCTGTCCGAGGGAGCTCAGCCCGCGACGAACGTGTGTGCTGCCTTGTCGTGCCAGCACTGGCGCCAGGGCCGGTCGAAGAGGCACCAGGCCATGCCGAGGATCCCGACGACGAGGAGCCCGGGCACGCTGTAGACCAGCCAGCGGCGCAGGGCCGCGCCGAACTCCGGGGAGTCGTGCCCCTCGATGTCCCGGACTTCGAGGCCCATCAGTCTCTTGCCGAGGGTGCGGCCCCACTTGGCGGTGGGCAGCACCTCGCACAGGACACCGGCGAGCAGCAGGACGGCCAGGATGATGCCGAGGTAGACCGAGGTGGTGCCGTCGAGCAGCCAGACCGTGACGGTCTCGCCGGACAGCCTGGCCGCGTCGATCTTCCCCTCGACGTGGTCGATCGCCTTGGTGCCGAGCGGTACGGCGGCCGTGGCGGTGAGGGCGGCGAGGACGACGGTGTCCAGCAGCCGGGCGACGAGCCGCTTGCCGAGTCCGGCGGGGCGGGCCTCGGCCTGGCGCCGGGCAGCCGCCTGGAACACGTCCTCGACCGGCGGCTTCCAGGGCGCGACGGGCTGCTCGTCACCGCCTCCCGATCCGGCGAGCCGGTGCACCTGCTGCGCCCAGGAGGACTGGCCGCCGCCGGGCCCGGGACTGAGAGGGGCGGAGGCGGCGGGTTGGGCACTGCCGGGCACGCCGGACTGCGGAGGGACGGTCGGGGCGGCCTGGGGTCCGGACAGTGCCGTCGGGGAGGCCCCGGAGACCTGGGCGGCGGAGGCCCGGGCGGCGGCCGCCTTGCCGGCGCCGAAGCCGGGCCCCGCGGAGCCGCTCCCGGAACCGGCCGGCCCGCCCTGCGCGCCGAACGCGGGTCCCGACGGGCTCCCGCCGGAGCCCGTCGAACCGGGCCGGCCGCCGAAGGCGGGTGCCGCCGGGCCACTGCCCGAGCCGGCCGGCCCGAAGCCACCGCCGGCCGCCCCGGCCTGTCCCGCGGAACCGGACGCCGCCGAGTCGCCACCGGACCCGGCCGGCCCGAAGCCGGAACCGCCGGCCCCGCCCTGCGTACCGAACCCGGACGCCGCCGAACCGCCCGCACCCGCCGGTCCGAAACCCGGACCTGAGGAACCGCTCCCGGAGCCACCGGTGCCGCGCTGCGCGCCGAACCCGGCACCGGCCGCGCCGCGGTCCGGTCCCCCGGCCGGTTTCGAACCTCCACCGGCCGGGCCCGAGCGCGGGGGCACCGCGCGGAACGTCATCGTGCCGTCGTCGGGGGCATCGGCCGGGGCCGCCCCTCCCCCGGGATTTCCCGTCGGGCGGCGGAACACGAACGTGCTGCCCCCCGCCGCGGCCTGCGCCTCCCGGTCGGCCGGGGGGACGTCCGCCGTGCCGTCGCCGCGGGCGGGCTCCCCGTCGGGCCGCTGGTCGGCGTGCGGCAGCCTCGGGTCGCCACCACGGGCGCCCTGCGGGACCGCGCCCTGTGCCCCCTGCGGCGCGCCCCACGAGACGCGGCGGTCCTGGTCGCCGCCGAAGCCGGACTGCCGGGAGCGGTCGGCGCCCCAGGCGGAGGCCGGTTCGGGACGGCTGCCGTGCTGGGCGTCGGCGGCGGACTGCGACCCGGCCGGCTCCTCGACGGGGTCCTCGTCGAAGAAGTGCGGGCCGGTCTCCTCGACCGAGCCGGGCTGCGCCGCCCCCGCGCCGGGCGGTGGCGCGAGCGACTCGCCGTCCCCAGGGGCCGGCCGGCTGGTGCCCGGCACCCAGGAGGCACCGTTCCAGTACCGGACATATCCAGGAATGGACGGGTCCGGGTAATACCCTTCGCGGGGCCTGTCGTCACCGGGGGCCGGGGTTGGGGCGCTCATGTCCGTCGTCCCGTATCTGCTCGGGGGCCAAATGGGGGCCTCCACATCTATCAGACGAGCGCAAGCCCCACCGCCGCTCCCACCGGAACCACCCCTTTCGAGCACCGATGTGCTACGCACCGCACCGCTGCGGGCGGGTCCCCCTGCGAAAAAACTTCCGGCAAGGCGCGTAATGCCGCGGCCGCGCCCCGCTCTCTCCTGCTGACCGGCCCTCACGGGCAGCCGTCAGGAGAAGGGAAGACCGCCATGCGGACCGTCGTGGAGCGGGAACTGGAACTGAAACTCGTCCTGTCGCCCGAGCGCAGGATCCCGGTGCCTGCCCGGCTCGGGTACCTCACCGACGACCCCTACGCCGTTCACGTCACCTTCCACGTCGACACCGAGCACCCGGTGCACTGGACGTTCGCCCGGGAGCTGATGGTGGAGGGTGTGTTCCGGCCCTGCGGGCAGGGGGACGTGCGGGTGTGGCCGACGAAGACCGAGGGGCGCGGCGTCGTGCTGATGGCGCTGAGTTCACCCGACGGGGACGCCCTGCTGGAGGCTCCGGCGGCGGCGGTGTCGGCCTGGCTGGAGCGGACGCTGCGGGTGGTGCCGCCGGGGACGGAGGGTGAGCAGCTCGGGCTGGACGACGAGCTGGCCCAGCTGCTCGCCCAGTGAGCGGCCGGCCTCAGAAGAGCTTGCCCGGGTTCAGGATGTTCAGCGGGTCGAAGGCCTGCTTGACGGCCCGCTGCATCTCCATGCCCACGGGGCCGATCTCGCGCGCCAGCCATTCCTTCTTCAGGACGCCGACGCCGTGCTCGCCGGTGATGGTGCCGCCGAGTTCCAGGCCGAGGGCCATGATCTCGTCGAAGGACTCGCGGGCACGCCGGGACTCGTCGGGGTCCGCCGGATCGAAACAGACCGTCGGATGGGTGTTGCCGTCGCCCGCGTGGGCGACGACACCGATGGTGAGCTGGTACTTCTGGGCGATCCGGTCCACCCCTTCGAGCATCTCGGCGAGCCGGGAGCGGGGCACGCACACGTCGTCGATCATCGTCACGCCCTTGACCGCCTCCAACGCGGTGAGGGACAACCGCCGGGCCTGGAGCAGCAGTTCGGACTCGGTCACGTCGTCGGCGGGGACGACCTGGGTGGCGCCGGCCGCCTCGCACAGGGCGCCGACGGCGGCGAGGTCGGCGGCCGGGGCGGTGGTGTCGAACGCGGCCAGCAGCAGGGCCTCGGTGCTCTCGGGGAGGCCCATCTGCGCCATGGCGTTGACGGCCTTGACCGTCGTACGGTCCATGAGTTCGAGGAGTGACGGGACGTGGCCGCCCTCCATGATCCGGCACACGGCGTCACAGGCCGCGGCGGCCGAGGCGAACTCGGCGGCCAGCACCAGTTGCTCGGGCGGCTTGGGGCGCAGCCCGAGGACGGCCCGTACGACGATGCCGAGCGAGCCCTCGGAGCCGACGAACAGCCGGGTCAGGTCGTAGCCTGCGACGCCCTTGGCGGTGCGGCGGCCGGTGGACATCAGGCGTCCGTCGGCGAGGACGACGTCGAGGCCGAGGACGTACTCGGCGGTGACGCCGTACTTGACGCAGCACAGGCCGCCGGAGGCCGTGCCGATGTTGCCGCCGATGGTGCACATCTCCCAGCTGGAGGGGTCCGGCGGGTAGTAGAGGCCGTGTTCGCCGACGGCCCGGGACAGGGCGGCGTTGACGACTCCGGGCTCGACGACGGCGATGCGGTCGACCGGGTTGATCTCCAGGATCCGGTCCATCTTCGTCAGGGACAGCACGATGCAGCCGTCGGAGGCGTTGGCGGCGCCGGACAGTCCGGTGCGGGCGCCCTGCGGGACGACGGGGACGCGCAGGGCGGTGGCGGTGCGCATCACGTGCTGGACCTGCTCGGTCGTGCGGGGCAGCACGACCACGGCCGGGCTGCCGGCCGGGCAGAAGCTCGCCATGTCGTTGGCGTAGGAGGCCGTGACGTCGGGGTCGGTGAGGACCGCTTCGGCGGGGAGGCCGCCGAGCAGCAGGTCCACGAGGTCGCCGGTCGCTGCGGTGTCCTCGGAGCGGGGCGCTTCGATACGGCTCATGATCACAGGTTCGCACCCGGGGCCATCGGATGTGAACCCCGTCGGCGGCGCCCTTCGGCTGCCGCGGCGCAACCAGGTGCAGCTCGGCGTTGGCCGGTCGTGCGGGTGCCCCGTGACACCCGCACGACCCGTGACACCCGGACGACCCGCGGCAGCGACGGCACCCGCGGCATCGGCCGCACCGGCCGCACCGGCGGCACCGGCGGCACCGGCGGCACCGGCGGCTACAGGTTGCCGCGGCGCTCCTGCTCGCGCTCGATCGCCTCGAACAGGGCCTTGAAGTTGCCCTTGCCGAAGCCCATGGAGCCGTGGCGTTCGATGATCTCGAAGAAGACCGTCGGACGGTCCTGGACCGGCTTGGTGAAGATCTGCAGCAGGTAGCCGTCCTCGTCGCGGTCGGCGAGGATCTTCAGCTCCCGCAGGGTGTCGATCGGGACGCGGGTCTCGCCGACCCACTCCCCCAGCGTGTCGTAGTAGGAGTCGGGCGTGTTGAGGAACTCGACGCCGGCCGCGCGCATCGTGCGGACCGTCTGCACGATGTCGCCCGTGTTGAGCGCGATGTGCTGCACGCCCGCGCCGCCGTAGAACTCCAGGTACTCGTCGATCTGGGACTTCTTCTTGGCGATGGCCGGTTCGTTGATCGGGAACTTGACCTTGAGCGTGCCGTCGGCGACGACCTTGGACATCAGCGCGCTGTACTCGGTGGCGATGTCGTCGCCCACGAACTCCTTCATGTTCGTGAAGCCCATGACCTTGTTGTAGAAGCCGACCCACTCGTTCATCTTGCCGAGCTCGACGTTGCCGACGCAGTGGTCGATCGCCTGGAAGGTGCGCTGGGCGGGCGGCTCGACCATCGGCCTGGCCGCGACGTAGCCGGGCAGGTAGGGGCCGTCGTAGCCGGAGCGCTCGACCAGGGTGTGGCGGGTCTCGCCGTAGGTGGCGATGGCGGCCAGGACGACCGTGCCGTGGTCGTCCTTCTGCTCGTACGGCTCGGCGACGGAGCGGGCTCCGTGCTCCAGGGCGTAGGCGTAGGCGGCGCGCGCGTCCGGGACCTCGATGGCGAGGTCGACGACGCCGTCGCCGTGCTCGGCCACGTGCTTCGCGAGGAAGTGGCCCCATTCGGTGGTGGGCTTGATGACCGAGGTGAGGACGAAGCGGGCGGAGCCGTTCTCCAGCACGTAGCTCGCGGTCTCGCGGCTGCCGTTCTCCGGTCCGGAGTAGGCGACCAGCTTCATGCCGAAGGCGGTGGAGTAGTAGTGCGCCGCCTGCTTGGCGTTGCCCACGGCGAAGACGACCGCGTCCATTCCCTTGACCGGGAAGGGGTCGGCCTGCCGGGCGGTGTCGGGAGTGTGGTGTGTGGTCTGCGTCATAGCCGCAGGGTCTCCCCGACCGGCAAGGTGCGCAATAGTTTGCGTTTCAGCTGGGCAATCTGTTCAGCAATGCGGGCGTATTCTCGGCCCTTCTGTACAGGATGACCATGCCGGGAGGCTGCTGTGGCGATCGATCATCTGGACGGACGGATCATTCTGCTGCTGGCCCGGGAGCCGCGGATCGGGGTGCTGGAGATGTCCCGGCGGCTGGGGGTGGCCCGGGGCACCGCACAGGCGCGGCTGGACCGGCTTCAGTCGAACGGAGTCATCCGCGGATTCGGTCCGCAGGTGGACCCGGCCGCGCTCGGCTACCCCGTCACGGCGTTCGCGACGCTGCAGATCCGGCAGGGGCAAGGGGCCGACGTACGGGCGCACTTGGCGACCGTGCCGGAGGTGCTGGAGCTGCACACCACCACCGGCACCGGGGACATGTTGTGCCGTCTCGTGGCCCGCTCCAACGCCGATCTCCAGCGTGTGATCGACCGGGTCGTCGGTTTTGATGGCATCGTCCGGGCCTCCACGGCGATCGTCATGGAGAACCCCGTTCCGCTGCGGATCATCCCGCTCGTGGAGCAGGCCGCGGAGGAGACCTGACACGTGGCGCAGGAGACCTGACGTGTAGGGGTGAGCGCGTGTGAACTTCTGGGAGTACCTGGTCAGCCGGCACCAGCAGCTGCTCACGGACGCCTACCAGCACGCGAGCGTGGTCTTCCAGTGCATGGTCGTCGCGACGGCGCTCGGGGTGCTGATCGGCGTGGTCACCTACCGCAGCGAGTGGGCCGGGAACCTCGCGACCACGACCACCGCCACCGTCCTGACCGTGCCGGCGCTCGCCCTGATCGGTCTGCTCATCCCCCTCGTGGGCCTCGGAGTGCCGCCCACGGTGATCGCACTGACGCTGTACGGGCTGCTGCCGGTCGTGCGCAACGCGATCGTCGGGCTGCGCGGTGTCGATCCGGCGCTGGTGGACGCGGCCACCGGCATCGGGATGTCCCGGCCGGCCCGGCTGGTGCGGATCGAGCTGCCGCTGGCCTGGCCGCCCGTCCTGACCGGGATCCGCGTCTCCACCCAGATGCTGATGGGCATCGCGGCCATCGCGGCGTACGCCTCCGGCCCGGGCCTCGGCAACGTCATCTTCCGCGGCCTCGCCTCGCTGGGCAGCGCCAACGCGCTCAACCAGGTCCTCGCGGGCACGCTCGGCATCATCATCCTGGCGCTGCTGTTCGACGCCGCGTACGTCCTGATCGGACGGCTGACCATTCCCAGGGGGATCCGTGCCTGAGACCGGCGACCACGGCGCCTCCATCGAGCTGGAGAGCCTGACCAAGCGCTACCCCGGCAGTGCGCAGCCGGCCGTGGACAACGTGAGCATGCAGATCAAGGCGGGCGAGGTCGTCGTCCTGGTCGGCCCCTCGGGCTGCGGGAAGTCCACCACGCTCAAGATGATCAACCGGCTGATCGAGCCGACCGGCGGCCGCATCCGCATCGGCGGCGAGGACGTCACCGACATGGATCCGGTCAAGCTGCGCCGCAGGGTCGGCTACGCCATCCAGTCCGCCGGCCTTTTCCCGCACATGACGGTGGCGCAGAACATCGGGATCGTTCCGAGGATGATCGGCTGGCCGAAGGCACGGATCAAGGAGCGGACCGAGGAGCTCCTCGACCTCGTCGGCCTCGACCCCGGGGAGTTCCACGGCCGCTACCCGCGCCGGCTCTCCGGCGGACAGCAGCAGCGTGTGGGCGTGGCCCGGGCGCTGGCCGCCGATCCCCCGGTGCTGCTGATGGACGAGCCGTTCGGGGCGGTGGACCCGATCACCCGTGAGCACCTCCAGGACGAGCTGATCCGGCTGCAGCACGAGCTGCACAAGACGATCGTCTTCGTCACCCACGACTTCGACGAGGCGATCAAGATCGGCGACCGGATCGCCGTGCTGCGCGAGCGGTCGCACATCGCGCAGTTCGACGCCCCCGAGGCGATCCTCACCAACCCGGCGGACGACTTCGTGTCGGGGTTCGTGGGCGCCGGTGCGGCGCTGAAGCGCCTGAACCTGACCCGCGTACGGGACGTGGAGATCACCGACTATCCGACGGTCACGGTCGACGACCCGCTGCAGGAGATCTTCAACGTGCTGCGGAGCAGCGGCAGCAACGAGATCCTGCTGCTCGACCGGCGCGGCCGTCCCTACAAGTGGCTGCGGCGCGGGGATCTGATGCGGGCCCGGGGGTCGCTGGCCCGCGCCGGGACGCTGGTGAGCGACACGGTCACCCGGGACGCGACCCTGCGCGACGCGCTGGAGGCGGTGCTCACCGACAACGCCGGGCGGGTGGCGGTGACCGGACGGCGCGGCGAGTACACGGGTGTCGTCGACATGGGGACCCTGATGAACTCCGTGCACGAGATGCTGGAGGCGGACCGGCTCGACGCGATGGAGCACCAGCACGAACTGGAGTCGCTGCGGGCCTCGC
This sequence comes from Streptomyces sp. NPDC037100, assembly GCF_055606225.1. Taxonomy (NCBI): domain Bacteria; kingdom Bacillati; phylum Actinomycetota; class Actinomycetes; order Kitasatosporales; family Streptomycetaceae; genus Streptomyces; species Streptomyces sp. NPDC037100. The sequence goes on from NZ_JBVJSX010000001.1 coordinate 1,013,504, forward strand.
AGACGCACGCCGAGCAGGAGGGGGCCGCGGGCCCGGCGGGCGTGGGCGTCCCGGGAGGGAAGCGGTGACCGCCACGGAGGTCGGGGGGACCTCCGGGCCCGTCGCGGAGGCGCCCCAGGCAAAGCGCCCGCCCGCCCGTCTGACCTGGCAGAAGCTGACGTTCCTGCCGGCCGCCCTGATCGCCGTGCTGCTCGCCACCTGGCTCTGGTTCCGGCAGGCCGACCTGGACGCGCTCACCCGCAACGCCCTGTCGGGCGGCCAGGTCACCAAGGCTCTGTGGCAGCACATCCAACTGACCGCGATCTCCACGTTCTTCGTGCTGATCATCGCGATCCCGCTGGGCATCCTGCTGACCCGCGGGGCGCTGCGCAGGGCCACCCCGGTGGCGATGGCGTTCGCCAACACGGGCCAGGCGACCCCGGCGATCGGCCTGCTCGCCCTCCTGGTGATCTGGCTGGGCATCGGCCGCAGGGCCGCCCTGATCGGCATGATCATCTACGCCATCCTGCCGGTGCTCGCCAACACGATCACGGGCCTGAAGGCGAACGACCCGACCCTGCTGGAGGCGGCCCGCGGCATCGGCATGTCCCCCACGGGGGTGCTGACCCGGGTGGAACTCCCGCTCGCGGTCCCGTTGATCCTCGCGGGCGTGCGCACGGCCCTCGTCCTGAACGTCGGTACGGCGACCCTGGCGGTCTTCGGCGGGGGCGGTGGCCTCGGCGTGCTGATCACGACCGGCATCACCAACCAGCGGATGCCGGTGCTGGTGCTGGGATCGGTCCTCACGGTGGTGCTGGCGCTGCTGGTGGACTGGCTGGCGTCGATCGTCGAACTGCTGCTGCGGCCGCGGGGGTTGCAGCCGTGAGAGGGCGTACGTGCCTGGCGTCCGCCGGCCTGCTGCTGGCGGCGGCCGGGTGCGGCCTGACCAGCGGCTCTCCCCTGACCGACGACGTGAAGCCGGGCTCGATCGGCCGGGGTGAGCCGCTGAAGGGCGCGCAACTGACCGTGACGTCGAAGTCGTTCACCGAGCAGCTGATCCTCGGCTCGATCATGGGCATCGCGTTCCAGGCGGCCGGAGCGGACGTGATCGACCGCACCGGCATCCAGGGCTCCATCGGCAGCCGTGAGGCGGTCCGCAAGGGCGACGCGGACGCCGGGTACGAGTACACCGGCACGGCCTGGATCACGTACCTCGGGCACAGCAAGCCGATCACCGATCCGCAGGCGCAGTGGGACGCGGTGAAGAAGGAGGACGCGAAGAACGGGCTGGTCTGGCTGCCGCCGTCGAGACTCGACAACACCTACGCGCTGGCGATGAACCGGCAGAACGCGAAGAGGTACGGCACGAAGACCATGTCGGAGGTGGCGAAGCTGGCGAAGTCCGACCCGGGGGCCGTGAAGCTCTGCGTGGAGGTCGAGTTCGCGAACCGGGCGGACGGGCTGCCGGGCATGCAGAAGGCCTACGGCATGGACGTCCCGGCGCGGGACATCACGCAGATGGACACCGGGATCATCTACACCCAGACGGACAAGGGCAGTTGCACGTTCGGTGAGGTGTTCACCACCGACGGGCGCATCAAGTCCATGAACCTGGCGGTGATGGACGACGACCGCAAGTTCTTCCCCAACTACAACGCCGCGCCGATGATCAACGCGAAGTCCCTGAAGGAGTGGCCGGCGATCGCGGAGGTCCTGAACCCGGTGACGGCGAAGCTGGACAACGCCGTGGCACAGACGCTCAACGCGAAGGTGGATGTGGACGGGGAGGATCCGCACCAGGTGGCGCTGGACTGGATGGTGGCGGAGGGGTTCGTCGACGAGTGAGTTACAAAGATAGCGTTGCAAAGGAAGCTTTGCAACGCTATCTTTGCATCGTGAGCGAGCCCGAGAACACATCCGTACGGCAACTCGACGCCCGATCCCTGCGGGGACTGGCGCACCCCCTGCGCATGCAGCTGCTGGACGCCCTGCGCTTCGGCGGCCCGGCAACCGCGTCGCAACTGGCCCAGAAGCTGCACGAGTCCAGCGGAGCCACCAGCTACCACCTCCGCCAACTCGCGGAGTACGGCTTCATCGAGGACGCCCCCGAGCACGGCAAGGGGCGCGAGCGGTGGTGGAAGGCGGTGCACCACGGCCTCCGCTTCGACGACGCCCTGCTCACCGACTCGGATCCGGCCGTACGCGGCGCGGCGGACCTGTACCTGCACGAGGTCGCCACCACGCAGGCCCGGGACCTGTCCACCTGGCTGGGCAACCGCGGCTCATGGCCCGAGCAGTGGAGCGACTCCTGGGACATGAGCAGCGCGACGCTGAGTCTCACTCCGGAACTGACACGCGAGCTCGTCGAGAAGATGCACGAGCTGGTCGAGACCTACCGCGACCGAGCCGCCGCCGAGGACGCACCCGGCACCGAGCAGGTCCGCATCCACACGCACGCCTTCCCTGTTCGCACCGACTGAAGGGTTCGCCATGCACCCGGACATCCACCTCGCCCTGCACCACGCCCGCGCCGCCGAACTCCGTGCCGAGGCCGGGCCCCGTCCGGCACCCCCGCACGACCTCCGTGCGCGGCTGGGATGGACCCTCATAGAAGTCGGACTGAAACTCGCCACCCGGCCCGGGCCGGTCCCCGCCCACTAACAGCTGGGCACGGAACCCTTCCCCGTCTCCAGGGCCACCAGCGAACTCACCGTGCTCTTCAGCGTGGTCACCGGAATCAGCCGCAGCCCCTTCGGAAGCTCGGCGCGAGCGTCCCCGCACTCCGCCTTGGGGACCAGGAACACCGTGGCACCGTCCCGCCTCGCGGCCTGGGTCTTGAGGGCGACGCCCCCCACCGCACCGACCCGGCCGGCCGCGTCGATCGTGCCCGTACCGGCGATGACCCGGCCGCCGGTGAGATCGCCGCCGGTGCCGTCGCCGTCGAGCTTGTCGACGATCCCGAGGGAGAAGAGCAGCCCGGCGCTGGGGCCGCCCACGTCCGCGAGCTTCAGGCTGACCTCGACGTCCTTGTCGTCGAGGCCGAGGTACCCCAGCGCGGCCTGCGTCGCCGCGTCCTGGGACTCCTTCATCTGCTTCTCGTTGTGCCGCTCGATCTCCTTGACGTTGCCCCCGCTCGGGTAGACGGAGTCGCGCGGCATGACCGCCTGGTCGGTACGGAACCAGCTGTCGATGACGTCGGGGAGCGAGACCCGGGTGTCCGGGGAGGTCGCCTCGATGGTGGTCATCCGCAACTGGCCCCGGGTGTCCCGGACCGGCGCACCGGAGATGGTGATCACCTCCGTGCCCTTGTTCTCACCGAGCACGTTCGCCGTCAGCCCCGGCTGCGCCACCGAGAACGGCAGCGGCGCGAACACCGCCGTCGCGAGCAGGGCCACGACGGGCAGGGCGCAGACGGCGATGGCCTGGGGGCGCGTGAGGCGAGAGAACACGGGATCAATCTAACGCGGGAGGGGGACACCGCCGGGACCAGGGCGCCCGGGGCCCGAGCGGGCAGACGGCCGGCTGCCGGCACACGGCGTCCCCCGCCGATGCCGGGACCAGGGCGCCCGGGGCCCGAGCGTTCCGGCCGCCGGAGCGCCCGGGGCCCGAGCGTTCCGGCCGCCGGCCGTCAGCACACGGCATCCCGCCCCGATGCGGAAAAACCACCAGGCCTCAGCACACCGCGTCCGGCCGCCGCCACAGTCAGACCGCCGGCCGTCAGCACACGGCATCCCGCCCCGATGCGGAAAAACCGCCAGGCCTCAGCACACCGCGTCCGGCCGCCGCCACGGGCAGACCGCCGGCTGTCAGCGCAGTGCCTCCGCGACCTCCCGGGCCGCGTCGACGACCCGCGGCCCCACCCGTTCCGGCACCGCCTCGGCCAGCATCACCACGCCCACGCTGCCCTCGACGCCCGTCACGCCCAGCAGCGGTGCCGCGGCCCCCCAGGCGCCCGCCTCCAGCTCCCCGTGGGTCAGCATGTAACCGGGTTCGGCCATCGGGTGCTGCCGGGCCGCGAGTATCGCCTTGCCGGCGGCGCCCCGGTCCAGGGGATGCCGGAACCCGGCGCGGTAGGCGACGTGATAGTCCGTCCAGGTCGGCTCCACGACGGCCACGGCCAGGGCGTCCGCCCCGTCGACCATGGTCAGATGCGCCGTCGCGCCGATGTCCTCGGCCAGTGACCGCAGCGCCGGCAGCGCGGCCTCCCGCACCAGCGGATGGACCTGCCGCCCCAGACGCAGCACGCCGAGCCCGACCCGGGCACGTCCGCCGAGGTCACGGCGTATGAGGGCGTGCTGTTCCAGCGTGGCGAGCAACCGGTACACGACGGTCCGGTTCACGCCCAGCCGGAGGGAGAGTTCGGTCACGGTCAGCCCGTGGTCCGTGTCGGCGAGCAGCTTGAGGACCCGCAGTCCCCGGTCGAGCGTCTGGGAGGTCTCCGCGGTCACGACGCCCACTCCTTAGTGGTGAGGTCGGCGGCTCCCTGGTCGGCGGATGCGTCACCGAGTCCCGTCGGTGACGCGCTTCAGAGGCCGCCGATCGGTCGGCGGCCCGGCCTGTCCGGGCCGCGTCGCTTCACGGCTGCGCTCCGCGGCGGCGCTGCCACGGGGCGTGTGCGTAGCCGGACAGTAGCGAAGCAGGTTCGCTGAGCGGAAGCCTCCGTCCAGAATCCGGGCACGGGACGGGGCGTGATGCTGGACTTTGCGGCGGTATGCGCACCCGGCAGGGGCGCGGGGAACGGCGCGACCAGCCACACACGACCCGCGGGCGACGCGCGAGGAGCGTCACTTCATCCGCGTGGCCCACTCCTGCACCTTGGCGATCCGCTGCCGCAGCTGCCCGGCCGTCGCCTCCGCCGCCGGAGGCCCTCCGCACACGCGCCGCAGCTCGGTGTGGATGACCCCGTGCGGCTTGCCGCTCTGGTGGACGTACGCGCCGACCATCGTGTTGAGCTGGCGCCGCAGCTCCATCATCTCCTTGTGGGAGACCACGGGCCGCCGCTCGGCGGGCACTTCGAGCAGGTCGGCTTCCTCGTCCGGCTTCTTGCGGCTGTGCGCGATCTGCCGGGCCTGCCGCTTCTGCAGCAGCAGCTGCACCTGGTCGGGCTCCAGCAGACCCGGGATGCCGAGGTAGTCCTGCTCCTCCTCGCTGCCCGGGTGGGCCTGCATGCCGAACTCGGCGCCGTTGTACATGACCCGGTCGAAGACGGCGTCGGACTCCAGCGCCTCGAAGGAGAACTGCTCCTGCTCGCCGGTGTCCTCGTCCTGCTCCCGGTTCGCCTCGTCCATCTCCTTCTCGGACTCGGCGTACGGGTCCTCCTCGCCCTGCTTCTTGGGCTTGTCGAGGACGTGGTCGCGCTCGCGCTCCATCTCGTTGGCGAAGGAGAGCAGGTCTGGCACCGTCGGCAGGAACACCGAGGCGGTCTCGCCGCGCCGCCGGGACCGCACGAAACGCCCGACGGCCTGGGCGAAGAAGAGGGGGGTCGAGATGGTGGTGGCGTAGACGCCCACCGCGAGCCGCGGCACGTCGACACCCTCGGACACCATGCGCACCGCGACCATCCACCGGTCGGTGCTCGCGCTGAAGTCGTCGATGTTCTTCGAGGCGCCGGTGTCGTCGGAGAGCACGACCGTGGCCTTGCTGCCGGTGATCTCGCGGATCAGCTTGGCGTACGCACGCGCGGAGTCCTGGTCCGCGGCGATGACGAGCGCACCCGCGTCCGGGATGGCCTTCCGCACCTCGGTCAGCCGCTGGTCGGCGGCGCGCAGCACGGCGGGCATCCACTCACCGCGCGGGTCGAGGGCGGTCCGCCAGGCCTGGCTGACGGCGTCCTTGGTCATGGGCTCGCCCAGCCGGGCGGCGATCTCGTCGCCGGCCTTGGTGCGCCAGCGCATGTTGCCGCTGTAGGAGAGGAAGATGACGGGCCGCACGACGTTGTCCGCGAGGGCGTTGCCGTAGCCGTAGGTGTAGTCGGCGGCGGAGCGCCGGATCCCGTCGTTGCCCTCCTCGTACGTCACGAAGGGGATGGGGTTGGTGTCGGACCGGAAGGGCGTACCGGTCAGGGCGAGCCGTCGCGTCGCGGGCTCGAAGGCCTCGAGGCAGGCCTCGCCCCAGGACTTGCTGTCACCGGCGTGGTGGATCTCGTCGAGGATGACGAGCGTCTTGCGCTGTTCCACGCGGTTGCGGTGGAGCATGGGCCGGACGCCGACACCGGCGTACGTCACGGCGACGCCGTGGTACTCCCGGCCGAGCGGCCCGGCGCTGTACTCCGGGTCGAGCTTGATCCCTATGCGGGCCGCGGCCTCCGCCCACTGCTTCTTCAGGTGCTCGGTCGGGGCGACCACGGTCACCTGCTGGACGACGTGGTGGTGCAGCAGCCAGGAGGCCAGCGTCAGCGCGAAGGTCGTCTTGCCCGCGCCGGGGGTGGCGACCGCCAGGAAGTCCCGCGGCTGCTCCTGGATGTACTTGTCCATCGCACCCTGCTGCCATGCGCGCAGCTTGCTGGCGGTACCCCAGGGGGCGCGGCCGGGGAACGCCGGGGACAGGTGGTGCGAGGCGGAACTGGTGCCGGCGGTGGTAGTCACGGTCTCCGTTGGGGGTCGGGCGGCTCGTGCGAGGGAGCCTGACGGCTCGGCTACGTATGACAACCGGGCCACCCTACCGGCGCCCCGAGCCGGTCAACGCGCGGACCGGGCCGGGGCACCTGCGGGTGGGACCGACGTCACAGCCCCGCAACCGCCCCGCGATCCTCCCGACCTCCCCCTCGGCCCCGGAGGCGACGTCGACGACCAGCGCGTAGGCCGTGTCCTGGTCCCTTTCCGGTCAGATCGACGTCATGGAGGGGCGTGGAAGGTGCTACGGCCGTCGCTCCCGCAGCCGCGTCGACACCCAGGCCCCGGCCAGGGCCACCGCCGCCATCGGCAGGAACACGGCGGTGAAGGCGGCCGGGTGGGAGCCGGAGGTGTGGGTGGTCGCGTGGGAGAGCGTGCCGCCGCCGAGCGCGGCGAAGGCGGCGCCGCCGGCGGACAGCAGGACGACGTTGGAGAGCGCGTCGGAGATCTGCAGGGCGGCGGAGTTGGTGCCGGCCTCCTCGGGGGCCGAGAGCTTGAGCAGCAGGACGCTCGTGGAGGAGATCACGAGCCCCATCCCGAAGCAGCCGAAGGCCCAGGCGACGGCCACGGTCCAGACGGGCACGGAATCGACGAGCACACTCGGCGCCGTCGCGATGGCCGCGGCCACCAGCAGCATCCCGACCGTGGTCAGCCGCTCCCGGTACGGCTCCACTCGCGAGCGCGACTGCACCCACGAGCCCAGCGCCCACGTGCCCCCGCCCGCGGCGAGCGAGAACCCGGCCAGCGTCGGACTGAGCCCGCGCTGCGTGACGAGCATCAGCGGCACGAACGACTCGGCGGCGATGAAGGACCCGGCGGCGACGCCGCGCAACAGCACGACCGAGGGCAGCCCGCGGACGGCCCGGTAGGTGCCGCGCGGCAGCAGCCCGAGCACGGCCGGCACGAGCAGGGCCATGCCCACGGCACCGGGCAGGAGGGAGAGCGGCCGCAGGTCCTGGGCGGCGTACTGGAGCAGTCCGGCGCCCAGGGAGATGGCCAGGGCGAGCCGGATGCGCCGGCGGTCGAAGGAGGCGGGCTCCTCCGCCCCGACGGGAGTCCCCGCCGTGGCGGACTGCGCGGCGGTCCGTCCCGCCGGGCCGGACGCGCGGCGCCGTAGCTGCGGCAGCGCGAGCGCGAGCGGGAAGACGACGAGCACGGGTATCCCCACGAACACCCATCGCCATCCCAACTGCTCGGTCACCGTGCCGGCGGCGAGCGGGCCGACGATCGACGGCAGCACCCAGCTCGCGGCGAACGCGGCCATGATGGACGGCCGCAGCCGCTCCGGGTAGGCCCGCCCGACGACGACGTACAGCGCGACGATCACCAACCCGCCGCCGAAGCCCTGCACGGCCCGCCCCAGGATGAACACCCACATCGTCCCGGCGGTCCCGGACAACAGCAGTCCGGCCCCGAAGGAGGCGATGCCCGCCGTCAACGGCCCCAGCGGGCCGCGCCGGTCCGACCACTGCCCGGAGAGCACCATCCCGAACAGACTGGTCGTGAAGTACCCGGAGAACGCGAACGCGTACAGAGACACCCCGTCCAGCTCCCGGGCCGCGACGGGCATCGCCGTCCCCACGGCGGTCGCCTCGAAGGCGATGAGCAGCACGACGGAGACGATCCCGACACTCAACGCCCGGTACGCCGCGCCCAGTACCCCCTCTTCCCGCTCTGCTGCGGAGGGCGGTTCAGCGGCTTCCTCGACATCGGCACCACGCGGCTTCGGCACGGTCATGCCCGTCAGCGTAAGGTGCACGCCCCACTTTGACCCCTGTCCGAAGACGGTCGCCGCCTAGGACCTTGGTCGTACCCCCCTCTTCCCGGCCACTCCCTTCATGAACGGCATATGGCAGTCACATTGCAGCCCGCGCGATGCCCTTGAGCCCCACCCCACCCCGGCCTACGGTCATGACACCGAGTGCAAACACGGCCGTGTGCCCGAGTGGTTCAGGGGCTCGCCTGCAAAGCGAGTTACGTGGGTTCGAATCCCGCCACGGCCTCTATCGCCTTGACCAGGCAAAACGAAAGGTCAGCACGCCGGAAGGAATTCCGCCCTGCAACCGCCCGTCTCAGTTGCCGTCTCACTTGGTCGAACAGAGCCTTGCCGGGAGCGAGCGAGGTCGCTGGATCACGCGCCCGCCAGAGTCGTCTCAGAATCTCCACTGCCACCGCTGATTTTCGCCGCCCCACCAATCCCATTGAGTCAGAGGGGCGCCGTTTTGTGTTGAAATCCCTTCGATGTCGAGCACCTTTCCGCTGTGCCTCGCCGTCAATTTGACGGACTTCCAGACGGTGGGCCCGCGAGGACCTACAAACTCGGGCCGGAACTGCTGATTGTGCCCTCCCCGCCAGTCCCACTGAATGATCGGCGCCCCATTTTCAGTGGACCCGTCACGAACATCAAGGACCTTGCCGCTATGGTCCGCAACGATACGCATGTAGCCTTCGCCTACCGACTCCATTCGGAACCGTTGCATTCCACCTCCCCACCAGTCCCATTGAATGATCGGCGCCCCGTTTTCAGTGGACCCGTCACGAACATCAAGGACCTTGCCGCTATGGTCTGCAAACATCGGCCGAACCGGCGACCTGGCAAACGTAACGACGTAGAGAAACCTTTGACCGCCGGCTGGCTTTGTGCATCCACCCATATGCGTGAAACTCGGCTCTTCAATTAGCTCTCTATGCCGCCCCGTGCTTACGTTCAGCCACCAATTGATCGCCGAATCAATCGAAAAAACTGGCGAGTTATAGTATCGGATCTCACCCATGCGTTCCGGGGCCCACCCCCGCCCGGCAGCCGCTTCAGTGATCCGACCACCTGGAGTACTACCGTCCGATCCTAGATGCTTCTTAGCGACATCGGAGTTCGCATCCTCGTAGATCCACGGGTTGCGAGCCATGTCTCCGATGTGACGGGAAGCGGCAGCAAATAGTTGATTGTCATAAAAGAGAGGGGAGCGTCCAATGCTCGCCCGATGCTCGTTTATTCGATCATACAGAGCCCTCGGTTGGGCGATATTCCCGAGAGGACGGATTCCGGTACCCACGGCACCTCCCAATCACCGATAGCGGGCCGCTACACCTCTTCCAGTTTGCGACTGTTACCTCATACGCCGCAACTTGAGCAACATGTCGCGTAGTTCAGTTGAATATGCGACGTTCTAAAGTTTCTAGCCACCACCAAAGCCCCACTCAAGTTAGTGATGAGAGGGGCCTCGCCCAGGTTGATGCTTCTCTTCAATCGTTGAGAGATTGCCAGATCAGACTGTCCACCTGCTTCGCGATACCGGTACGCACCGCATCCACCATGTGCTGATACCGGGTGGCCATGGCGGTCGTCGACCAATCCCGCCACGGCCTCCAGCGTCAGCCCGCCGAGCGCTGACACGGGTTCCGTGGCGTCAGCCGGCGTTCGGAAGTGCTGCCGGGCCGGTGTCCCCGTCGGCCTTTCGCCGTGCCCTGCGGGCGTTTTCCGCACGTACGGCGTCCAGCCATCGCCAGATGCCCGCCTCCTCCGGGCTCAGACCGGGGCAGGCGATGCGATGCGGGACGCGGCACACCGCACCGGGTGCGGGCTCGTCCTCGCGGCCGTTCCACGCCGTGCCGTTGGAGTCCACGTACCAGCGGTGCCAGGCGGGCACCATGTGCGCGGGTACCGGCTTGCCCGGTTCGAGGAGGACATGGCCGCCGTAGTAGGTGACGTGCCGTTCAGCGGTCAGCCCGCAGTCGGGGCAATCCGGTGGAGCGGGTGGCTCCGGGCCGGTGGCACCTTCCCTCGCGGCCTGTGCCCGGTCGGTGTTCTCCCACGGCCGCGGCGCATCAGGGGGCCGCTGCCGGTGTCCGTCGGGGTCGGGTAACGGGATGATGCTCGACTCGTCTGTGTCCCCCATGGCCCGAGCATGTGCGGGAGTTGAGGGGCGGGGAAGGGCGCGTTCAGGGCGCAACGGGGCAATCCGCCGAGTGCCCGGATCCGACGCGCCATTCGATTTCCGGCCCGGGAAAGTCCCGCACAACCCCAAGCGCCTCTCAGGTGTCCAGAACATGACCGGTAGCCCACGCTCCGGTCGTCGTGCCTTCCGGGGCCGACGAGGAATCCCGACGAGGAGAACCACCGTGCACCTGCGCCCCTCGGCAGCCGTCCTGACCGCTGCCGTGATCGCCGTCGCCGGTCCCGCTGTCGCCGCGCCCCTGGCGCACGCGGAGGGGGGCGAACCCGAACTGGTCGTGTCGGCCCTGCCGTCCGCGGCCCCCAAGCCGGGTGAGGTCTACGACAAGTCCGTCACCCTCACCAATCAGGGCACGGCCGCCGTGGACGGGGTGACCTTCCGGGTGCGTCTGACGCGCGGGCTGGACTTCCCCGAGCAGGTGAAGGGCTGCACCTACTCGACCGTCGAGGACCAGGTGCGGCAGGCACTCTGCGAGCTCGACACGGTCATCGCACCCGGCGCCTCCGTCACCACGCCCGTCCGGTTCAAGGCGCTGGACAAGGCACTGATGGAGTCCGTCGAGTACGGCACGAGCGCGACCGGTGACGCCCCGGGCGAGGGATTCGACGAAAGCTACCGGCGGCTCACCCTGACCGCGGACAACACCGCCGACCTCGTCGCGGTCGGCGAGGACACCGAGGCGCTGGCGGGCGAGGAGCAGTCGGTGACGGCGACCCTGCGCAACGACGGCCCGGGCTGGGTGCAGAACCAGGAGAGCGACGACCTTCCGGGCCTGCTGGTGCAGATCCCGCCGGGCACCGTCGCCGTCGGAGTGCCGAAGGGCTGCGCGCCGTTCGGGATCGACGGGCCGAGCGGGCCGCAGGGGACCACGGGCAAGCCCAAGTACGTGTGCTGGCCGCAGGACGGGACCCTCGACGTCGGTCAGTCCCTGGACTACACCTTCACGCTGAAGATCAAGGAGTCCGCGCAGGACACCGAGGGCGAGGTCAAGGCGTCGTCGGTCTACGACATCGCCCCGAAGTACGACGCGAACCGGGCCAACAACACCGCCGTGATCAGCATCGACCTGCCGAGCGACTACGAGCCGGAGCCGAGCCCCTCGGACGGCGCCGACGGTGGCTCCGGCGACGGCGGCAACGGCAACGGCAACGACCCGGAGGGTCAGGCCGCCGGTGGTACGGGCGTCACTGCCTCCCCCTCGGCGTCCGCGCCGGCCTCGGAGGGCACCACGACCGGTGGCTCCACCGGCAGCACCACCGGCGGCAGCCTCGCCACCACCGGATCCGACGGCACCCCGCTCCTCGCCGGTGCGGCTGCCGCCGCCGCGGTGCTCGGAGGCGGCCTGGTCTTCGCCGTCCGCCGCCGCAACGCCGTCAAGTCCGGCTGACGGCGACCCTCGTCAGAGCACCCCGCCGGCCTCGTCCTGGAACGCGTCCGTCCAGTAGTGGCGGACCGTTCTGCCCGCGGTGGCGCCCGTGGGGTCCACTGCCGACAGGACCTGGAGCATCGTCATGGCCAGCTGGTCGTAGGTGTCGGTCGTCAGCTCGTGCGCCGCCTGGGCGTCGATCGCACGCTCGCGGTGCAGGAGCCAGAGGGTGAAGGCGAGGGTCGACACGTCCGTGTTCAGCGGGTACAGCGTCGCCTCGGGTTCGCTCCAGTTCAGGACGGCACCCGTCGCGCCGTCGACGACCAGGCTGTTGTCCTCGACCAGGTGGCCGAGGCGGATCAGGCGGTGGGCCCCCGCGGGGAGTTCGGCCGGAGCCTCGGTGTCGGCGTAGTACTCGGCGAGCGTCGCCAGGGGAACGTCCGTGTCCAGGGAGAAGACGTGGGCGTCCTCCGGCAGGCCCACCTCGCGCAGGAAACGGCGGGTCGGCTCGTGCGTGAGGGTCGCGGGGAAGTCGACGTCCTCGAAGCGGGCCACCTTGCCGGGGCCGAACTCCTGGTCCAGGAGACGGTGCGGGAGGTCCAGGGAGAGGCCGGACGCGCCGCCCCGGCCTGCCACCAGGGACAAGGGCCGGATCAGTGCCGCCATCTTCCAGAACGGGGCCGGTTCGCCGTCCGCGCCGTCCCGGAACACCGCGAGCAGGTGCTGCGAGGCCTCCGCCACCGCCTTGAGGCCGAAGCGGCCCGCGTAGGAGGCGAACTGGCCGCGCAGACCGGCCAGTTCGTCCGTGGCCTCCGCGAAGCGGACCAGCGTCCGCAGCGAGGGGGCCAGGGGGCGGCGGTCCATCAGGTCGGGGCGGTCGTGCAGGACGTACGTCGTCGAGATCTCGCCCGTCGCGCCGTCCAGCAGGACCGATTCCGTCTCCAGGCCGACCGGGCCCAGCAGTCCGCCTATCACCAGCTGCTCGCTCAGCTCGGCCGGGAGGCGGTCGTCCGGGTCGCCGGTCGAGTCGGCGACCGTGCGCAGTCCCTCGCGGCTCAGCTCCGCGAAGCTCAGCACGCCGCTGTCGCAGGGCAGTCCGGGGCCGGTCAGCCAGTGCCGCGTGGACGCGTGCGTCACCCACGGGTCCAGCTCGGACTCGGTCAGGGTGATCACCGCGGAACCGGCGTCGGTCGTACTCATGGGCTCCCCCGCATGTGCTTGCTCACCGTCCCCTGGCGGAGCACGGCAGGCCGCCCGGACCAGCCCGGCAGCCGTTCCCCACTGCCCAGAACAGTACGCCCCACCACTGACAACGCCCCGGAACAGCGACGCGCGCCCGACGACCACGCCGCGTCACCTCACAAGACGCTCAGAGCACCCTCGCGCGTTCCCTTTCCGCCGAAATCGCTTTCATTTCTGGCGTCGCGTCAGTTGCACGCGGGTGGAGCGGAGTCCGGTGCGCGGGATCCGGCGCGCGAGGGTCCGGTGCCCCGGTGCGCGAGGGTCCAGTGCGCGGGGTCCGGTGCCCCGGTGCGCGGGATCCGGTGCCCCGGCGCGCGGGATCCGGCGCGCGAGGGTCCGGTGCGCGGGGTCCGGTCCGCGGAGTCCGGTACGCGGAGTCCGGTACGCGGAGTCCGGTCCGCGGAGTCCGGTCCGCGGAGTCCGGTACGCGGGGCCGCCGCGGGCGGCCGCGGCCTCAGGCCCGTTCCGTGACCACGGCTGCCTGGGGACGGATGGGGAGGCGGTTCACGGGCCGGCCCGTCGCGGCGCGGACGGCCGACGCGACGGCCGCCGGGGACGTCACCACCGGCACCGCGCTGACCGCCTTGGCCCCGAAGGGGGCGACCACGTCCCGTTCCTCCACCAGCCGGACGATGCGGATGTCGGGCGCGTCGAGGGCGGTCGGGAGGGCGTAACCGGTCAGGTCGGGGTGGCGGACGATGCCGCGCGGCGTGCGGAGGTTCTCGGTGAGCGCGATGCCCACGCCCTGGGTCACGCCCGCCTCGATCCGGGCGGCGAGCTGGGCCGGGTTCAGGACGCGGCCCACGTCCTGGGCGACGGCCAGTTCCACGACCCGCACGGAGCCGATCTCGATGTCGACGTCCACCACCGCGCGGATCGCGCAGAAGGCCATGCCCACGAAGGCGTCGCCCTGGCCGGTCTCGTTCAGCGGCTCGGTCGGGTGCGGTCGGCACTGGGCGGTGGCCCACAACTCCTTGCCGTCCAGCGCCTCGGTGACGGTCGTGGAGAGGACCCCGTCGTACGACGTGATCTTCCCGTCGGTGATCTGGAGCAGTTCCGTCGACATGCCGAACTTGTGGGCCAGCGGCTGGAGGAGCTGCGTGCGGACCATCTTCGCCGCGCGCTCCACAGCCCCGCCCGAGACCCAGGTGTGGCGGCCGCGGCAGCCCGCGCCCGCCGGGGGCTGGTCGGTGTCGACCGGCGCCACGTGCACCTCGTCGATGCCGAGTGTCTCCTGGACGATCTGCCGGGCCAGCGTCGTGAAGCCCTGCCCGGTCTCGACGGCCGCGCACAGCACCGTCGCGACCCCGTCGTGGACCTTCACCGTGGCCGTGGAGACCTCGTCCGCGCCCTCCGCGCCGAGCATGTGCACCATGCCCACGCCGTAGCCCACGCCCCGGCGCACCGCGCCCGGCTCCCCCGCGCCCTCGGGTCCGCCGGGCAGCAGCCACTCGTCCTCGGGCGTGTCCTTGGGCAGGGGCGGCAGCGGGAAGTCCCGTACGGCCTGGAGGAGTTCGGCGACCGGGGCCGGGCAGGTCACGGTCTGGCCGGTCGGCAGCACGTCGCCGGTCGCCAGCGCGTTGCGCAGCCGCACTTCCGCCGGGTCGAGGCCGAGCTTCTTGGCGATCTTGTCCATCTGCGCCTCGTAGGCGGCGCAGACCTGCATGGCGCCCTCGCCGCGTACGTGGCCGGACGGGGGGTTGTTGGTGCGTACGGCCCAGCCTTCGATGAAGGCGTTCGGGACGACGTACGGGCCGCAGGCGAACGCGACGGCGGCGGCCAGGGCCTCGGAGGAGGTGTCGGCGTAGGCGCCCGCGTCGAGCAGGATCTGCGCCTCGACCTTGACGAGTCTGCCCTCGGCGTCGGCGTGGTGGCGGTAGCGCAGCAGGGTGGGGTGCCGGTGGACGTGGCCGAGGAAGGACTCCTCGCGCGTGGCGGTGAGTTTCACCGGGCAGCCGGTGCGCAGCGCCAGCAGGCCGAGCGGAAGCTGGAAGCCCTGGTCCTCGCGGTCGGCGGTGGCGCCGGGGACGCCGGTGACGACGACCTTGACGCGCTCGGGCTCCAGGCCGAAGGCGGCGGCGGCCGCGTCGCGGTCGGCGTGCGGGTCGGTGGAGGCGAGGTACAGCTCCACCCCGCCGTCCGGGCGCGGCACGGCCAGGCCCGCCTCGGCGCCGATGGGCGCGGGGTCCTGGCGGCCGATGCGGTACAGGCCCTCGACGACGATCTCGCCGGCCGCCTCCGGGTCGCCGTGGCGCAGCGGGATGTGCCGGATCAGGTTGCCGTCGGGGTGCAGCGGCTCGGCCTCGAAGGCCTGTTCGGGGTCGGTCACCGGGTCGAGCACCTCGTACTCGACGATGACGGCGGCCGCCGCCATGCGCGCGGTGTCCGGGTGGTCGGCGGCGACGGCGGCGATGGGCTCGCCGTGGTGGCGTACGACCTCGGAGGCGAAGACCGGGCGGTCGGCCGTGCCGCGACCGTGGAACGGGCTGCCGGGGATGTCCTCGTGGGTGACGACGGCGCGGACGCCGGGCATCTCACGCGCGTGGGTGGTGTCGATGGACACGATGCGCGCGTGCGGGTGCGGTGAGCGCAGCACGGCCGCCCACAGCAGGCCCTCGGCCCACAGGTCGGCGGCGTAGGGGAAGGTCCCCTCCGTCTTGGCGCGGGCGTCGGCGGGCGGGAGCGAGGCGCCGATGCCGTGCGGGAGCGGTTCCGGGGCCGGGGCGGCCTCCGCGG
Organism: Streptomyces sp. NPDC037100; assembly: GCF_055606225.1. Classification (NCBI taxonomy): domain Bacteria; kingdom Bacillati; phylum Actinomycetota; class Actinomycetes; order Kitasatosporales; family Streptomycetaceae; genus Streptomyces; species Streptomyces sp. NPDC037100. Next base: position 1,029,391 of record NZ_JBVJSX010000001.1, read on the forward strand.
CCTGTGCGGCCTGTGCGGTGGCTGCTTCGTTGCTCACGCGGGGCCTCCGTCCTGGCCGTAGGGCTGGTCGTGCGCTTCTGGGGAGTGCGGTCCGGGGGCGTGCGGTTCCGGGGGCGCCCCGAAGGCCGACGCGTTCACGCCACCGGCGCCGGGGCCCGCCTGGCGCGGGATGCGGGCCTCTTCGGTGTCGCCGTCGCCCGGCGCGGAGTGGGCCTCGCGTTCGGCGACGACTTCCTTGACGGCGTCCACCACGCCGCGGTAGCCCGAGCAGCGGCACAGGTTGCCGCACAGCGCCTGGCGGGTCTCCAGCTCGGTGGGCGCCGGGTTGCCCTCCAGCAGGTCGTGCACGGTCATCGCCATGCCGGGGATGCAGAAGCCGCACTGCACGGCGCCGCAGCGCGCGAGCGCCCGCTGCACGTCCGACGGCCGGCCGTCCTCGGCCAGGCCCTCGACGGTACGGACCTCGCTGCCGGCGGCGGTCACGGCGGGGACCAGGCAGGACGCCACGAGCCGCCCGTCCACCTGGACGTTGCACGCGCCGCACTCGCCCTGTGAGCAGCCGTCCTTGGCGCCCGCGAGTCCGAGCCGCTCACGCAGCACGTACAGCAGGGACTCGCCGATCCACGCGTCGGCGACGGGGCGTTCGGTGCCGTTGACGCGCAGGACGTAGGAGGCGAGGGGGTGTTCCTCCTGGGGGGCGGTGCCGGCCGGGGCGTCCGGGGCGTCGGCCGGGTGGGTCGCCGGGTCCTCGTCCGGGGCCGGATCGTCCTGGGGCCCGCCGTCGGCGGTCTCCTGGCCTGGGTCGGCGTCGGTGTCCGCCTCCGTCGGGGCCTGCAGGGGCCCTGCAGCGGGCTCGGAGGGGCTGTCGGCGGCCTCCGGGGCCCCTGGAGCGTCCGGCGCGTCCTCGGCGTGCTCACCGGCTCCGGGAGCGGCCTGTGAGGCTTCGTAGGCGTCCTGCGGGAGCGAGGCGGCTTCCGGGCGCGCCTCGGGCAGGGGTTCGCCCGGGAAGTCGCCGGGTGCCTCGGCGTACGGGGGCTCGGGCGGGAGAGCGGCGGGCATCGGGTGACCGGTGGAGCGGGACGACTCGGGCCGGTGCCCGGGGAGGCCGGCGGACTCCGGCCCCTGGTCGGCGTATTCGGGCTGCTCGGTCCCGTGACCGGCGTACTCGGGCCGCTCCGGACCCCGCTCGGCGTACTCGGGCCGCTCCGGACCCCGCTCGGCGTACTCAGGCCGCTCCGGACCCTGCTCGGCGTATTCGGGCTGCTCGGTCCCGTGACCGGCGTACTCGGGCTGCTCCCGCCCCTGCTCGGCGTACTCGGGCCGCTCGGTCCCGTGACCGGCGTACTCGGCCGACTCCGGACCCTGCTCGGCGAACCGGGACCGGTCCGTCGGGTGGCCGGACTCCCCGGGCCCCACCGGTGCGTAGTCCGACGGCTGAGGCGCGCGAGGGGCGCCGGGCGTCTCCGGCGCGTGGCCGAACTCCCCGGGGTGCGCGGGGCCGGTGTCCTCATGGACGTGCGGCGCGTGCCCGTCCTGTGGGTGCCGGGGCTCCGACTCGTCCGGGCCCGCCTGCTGCTCCGGTGCGTATCCGGAGGCCGGTCCGGCGTCGGGCCGCTGCTCTGGCGCGTGGCCCTGGTCGTGCTCCCGCTCGTGGGGGTGGCCCGGGTGGGCCGCCTCCTGCCCCGCCGGGTCCTGCGGGTCCTGCTGCCCCCACGGCCGGCCCGCGGCCTGCGTCGCCCAGGGCGCGGGCGCGCCGCCGGGCAGCGTGGCCGGCGGGGTGCCGCCCCACTGCTCGACGAGCGAGGACGTGGTGAATTCACCCGATTCGTCCGGAAGGTCGCCCCCGGCGACGGGGATGGACCACTGTCCGGTCACGTCATGACCGGGCGCGGCCTCGGCCGCCGCCGCGGCCTCCTCGAAGTTCCACTGGCCGGTCACCGGGGGCCTGTACGTGAACCGGTCGTCCCCGCCGTACTGCGGCGCCGTCGCGTCGGAGCCGTAGGGGGTCCCCGGGGCGTACGGCGCTTCGGAGCCGCCGTAGGGCTGCTCCGGCTCGTCGTGACCCTGCTCCGGGTGCGCGCCGTGCCCGTGACCGTGCTGCTGGTGCGCGGCGTTCGGGTCGTGCCACTGCGCCCCGTCGACCGGCGCGCCGGGGACCGGCCACGCGCCCGTGGCCGCCGGATCGGTGCCGGCCGTCGTCGCGGGGTTGACCGTTATCTGCGGCGGTACGTAGCCGTGGCCGGGCGCGGCCAGCGGGCTGTCGGCGGCCAGCAGGGCGTCGACGCCCCCCTCGGGCAGTTCGACGAAGGCGGTGGCGCCGTCGTCGTACTCGCCCTGGGGCAGCGGGTCCCAGCGGCTCCCGCCCCGGGGCGTGCCCTCTCCGTGCCGGTCGTCGGTCACGACAGCGCCCTCCCCAGTGCTCGTCGGGCCAGCGCGGCGACGGTGCGCCGCAGGTGCAGTACGGCGGGCGGAAGCGGTGCGACCGAGCCGTCCTCGGCCGGCGCCGCGTCGGGGATGCAGGCCGCGGCGACGTACTCCCCGAAGGCGTTCAGCGCCTCCGGGACGAGCGCGCGGTTGTTGTCCCAGTCGATGAGGCCGGCCACCCACTGCTCGGCCTCCAGGGGCCGCAGCGCCATCGGCGCTATGGCTCCCACCGCGCAGCGCACGCCCCGGCGCGCGGGGTCCAGGACCAGGGCCACGGAGGCGACCGCGCGCCCCGGGCCGGTCCGGCCGGTCGCCTTCAGGAAGACCTGCGGGGCGTGCAGCAGCGGCACGCGCACGAACCCGATGAGTTCGCCGGCGCGCAGCATGTCCATCCCGGCCAGCAGGTGCGAGACGGGGATCTCCCGGCGGGCTCCGCCCGGCCCCGCGATGATCAGGGTCGCCTCCAGGGCGGCCAGCACCGGCAGCGCGTCGCCGGTGGGCGCGGCCGAGGCGATGTTGCCGCCGAGGGTGCCCGCGTTGCGGATGTGCGGCGGGCCGGCGGCGCGCGCGGCGGCGGCGAGCGCCGGGATCAGCGCCGCGAAGTCGGGGCGGCCCATGCGCGCGTGCGTGAGGCCCGCGCCGAGCAGCGCGTGACCGTCCAGGTACTGCCAGCCGCGGATCTCGCTGATCCGGCCGAGCCCCACCAGGGCGGCGGGCCTGAGCTGCCCGGAGTTGACGGAGGCCATCAAGTCGGTGCCGCCCGCGACGGGCACGGCGGCGGGCACGGCGGTGAGCGCCGCGACGGCCTCGTCCAGCGTCGTGGGCAGCGTGACGGCCTGCGCCGCCTGCGGTGCGTGCGTGGTCAAACCGGCTGCCCCTTCCCGCTGCCCCACCTGGTCCCACCTGTGCTGCCGTACGGTACGTGCTGACAGGGCGGACGTGGCAACTCTGGCACATCTTGGCGAGAGCCGAAGACACGGGTCCGCTAGGAGGCATTCGCCCACCTCACCGACGAGATGGTCCGTTTTCGTACGGGTTCGCCATTGCATGGCGATTGGCACTTTCGATGACCCTTGTGCGCTTTTTCCGTGGCCTGTTCGAGCTGTTCGGTCGCGGCGGCCGGCGCTACCGGCTGGGCGGCGGGCCGTCGATCGGGCGGCCCAGTACCCCGGGGCGCCGCTGCCAGGGCAGCGGGCCCGCCGGGGGCCGGTAGGCGACGCCCAGGGCGTCGAGGCGCCGGTAGTGGGTGGTCATACGGCGCTGGAACTCGGCGAAATCCCGTTCCGCCGGGGCGGGCAGGACGCTCCAGGCGACTTCGGCGAAGGCCGCGAGGCGGGGGAAGGCCTGGTAGTCCACGCGTGCGTGGTCCTCCATCACCTCGGTCCACAGGTTGGCCTGCGTGCCCAGCACGTGCCGGGCCTCCTCGGACGTCAACTCCGGTGGAACGGGCTCGAACCGGTAGACGTCCTCCAGGGTGCGCACCCACCCGATCGGTACCGGCTCCTCGGGGCCCGGGTCCTGACGGTGGTCCAGGTACACCTGCTGCTCGGGACACATGACGACGTCGTGGCCGGCCCGGGCGGCGGCGATGCCTCCGGCGTAACCACGCCAGGACGACACGGCCGCGCCCTTCGCCAGACCGCCCTCCAGGATCTCGTCCCAGCCGATCAGCCGCCGTCCGCGCACGGCGAGCCAGGTGTCGAAGTGCCCGATGAACCAGGACTGGAGCTGGTCCTCGTCCGCGAGCCCGAGTTCCCTGATACGCGCCTGGGCCGTCTGTGACCGCCGCCACTGGTCCTTGGGGCATTCGTCGCCGCCGATGTGCACGAACTCCGAGGGGAACAACCGGAGCACTTCCTCGAAGACGCCCTCGTAGAAGCGCAGGGTGTTGTCAGTGGGGGCGAGTACGTTCGGGTTGATTCCCCAGGTGTCCCAGACGGAGAGGGCGGTCGTGTCGATGACGTCGGTGTTGCCGAGTTCCGGGTATGCGGCGATGGCGGCCTGCGAGTGGCCGGGTACGTCGATTTCGGGGACGACGGTGATATGCCGTTCGGCGGCGTAGGCGACGATCTCCCGGATGTCGTCCTGGGTGTAGTAGCCGCCGTGCGGCTTGTCCTCCCACAACGGCGAGGCGCGGTGGCCGGTTTTCGTACGGGCGCGCCAGGAGCCGATCTCGGTCAGCCGCGGATGCCGCTCGATCTCGATGCGCCAGCCCTGGTCGTCCGTCAGATGGAAGTGGAAGACGTTGAGTTTGTGCGCCGCCATCAGATCGAGGTGACGCAACACGCCTTCCTTGGGCGTGAAGTGCCGTGCGACGTCCAGCATCAGGCCGCGCCAGCGGAATCGGGGGGCGTCCTCGATCCTGAGGTGCGGCACGCTCCAGACGCGGTCACGATCGAGCGGGGCCCTGCGGTACGCGTCCGGGCCGAGGAGCTGCCGCAGGGTCTGGGCGCCCCAGAAGACACCGGCCGCGTCGCCGCCCTCGACGAGGACGCCGTCGGGGCCGCTGACGAGGCGGTACTCCTCGGGGCCGAGCCGGGGGTCGAGTCGCAGTCCGATGCCGTCGCCGCCGGCGTCGTCGCGTTCCCGCCCCTCGCGCAGCGGCAGGCCCGTGGCCTGCCGAAGTGCGGCGCTCAGCCAGTGGCCGACGCCTTCCGTCGCGGGGTCGGCGCAGAGCCGGGAGTGCCGTGTCAGCCGCACCTCGCCGGAACCGGCGACGGCACTGCGGGGCGCGGGAATCAGTTCGGTCACGTCAGTCCTTCACCGCTCCGCCCAGTCCGGAGACCAGGCGCCGCTGTACGAGTACGAAGAAGACCAGGACCGGGATCGTCATGACCGTGGAGGCGGCCATGACTCCGCCCCAGTCCGGGTCGTCCGGCTTGTAGAAGACGAGCAGGGCCATCGGCAGCGTCGACTGCGAGGTGTCGCTGATGATGAACGACTTGGCGAACAGGAAGTCGTTCCAGGCGGAGATGAACGAAAACACGCTGGTGGCCACGAGACCCGGCAGGACGAGCGGGAAAAGGATCTGCCAGAGGAATCGCGCCCTGCTCGCCCCGTCGATGTACGCGGCCTCCTCCAGCGCCTCCGGAACGGCTTTCACGAACCCCCGCAGCATCCAGATCGCGAAGGGCAGCGAGAAGGCGATGTGGGGCAGGACCAGCGAGCCCAGCGTGTTCAGCTGACCGGCGTCCCGCATGAGGAAGAAGAGCGGGATGGTCAGGGCTTCCACGGGCACCGTCTGGGCCACCAGAAACATGATCAGAAGGGTGGTCCGGAGGCGGAAGCGGAATCGTGTGACGGCGGTCGCGGCGAGAAACGCGATCAGCGCGGAGGCGATCACGACCGAGCCCGCCACGACAAGGCTGTTGAGGAAGTAACGGCCGAATTCCTGCTGCCCGAAGACCCGCCGGAAGGAATCCAGGGAGGGCGCGAGCGTCCACGGCCGGGGGTGGCTCGACTCGATCTCCCCGGCCGGTTTGAAGGCGCTGAGCACCATCCAGTAGAGGGGAAAGGCGACGACGACCGCGATCAGCAGGGCGGAGGCCTCCGCGGCCGGCCTGCCCGGGCGGCGCACACGGGCGCGCGGCGGGTTCACAGTTCCTCCCCCTGGCGGCGCAGCAGCCGCAGGTACACCAGCGTGACGGCGAGCAGGATCAGCAGCATCACGACGCCGATCGCCGAGCCGAGGCCGTACTGCGAGGACGCGAAGGCCTGCTGGTAGGCGTAGACGTTCAGGACCAGGTTCTGGCCGGCGATGCCGCCGCCGTTCGTCATGACGTAGATCTGGGTGAAGACCTTGAAGTCCCAGATGACCGACTGGATGGTGACGACGACCAGGATCGGCCGGAGCATCGGGGCGAGCACGGAGCGCCAGATGCGCCACTGCGAGGCCCCGTCCAGGGAGGCGGCCTCCAGCACTTCGGTGGGTACGGCGCGGATCCCCGCGTAGACGGTCACCATCACGAACGGGAAGGAGCACCACACCACTTCGAGCAGTACCAGGAAGAAGGCACTGAGGCGGCCGTAGGTCCACGAGTGGTCGCCGAGGCCCAGCATCCGGTTGACCGGGCCGAAGTCGGGGTCGAAGAGGAACAGCCACACCGTGGAGCCGGTCACGGCCGGGGTCGCCCACGCGCCCAGGGCGGCCAGCATCAGCGCGAGCCGCGGTACGGCCCGGACACGTGTGAGGAGCACGGCCAGGGCGCAGCCGACGGCGAGCGTGGCGACGACACAGGCCGCCGCGAACAGCACGGTGGCGAGCAGCACCTGCCAGAACTGCGGATCCCCGAACAGTGCGGCGTAGTTCCCGAACCCCTCGAAGGTGGCCGGCTCCCCACCGCTGACCTGTGCCTGCGTGTACTGGAAGAACGAGATCAGCCCGAGCTGCCAGATCGGGTAGCCGAGCAGTCCGCCGAGCACGAGGAGCGCGGGCGCGAGATACAGCCAGGGGGTCCAGCCGCCGGTACCACGGGCGGCCCGGCGCGCCGCGCGGCCGCCCCGATCGTCAGCGGCCTCGCGCGGGGGCCGGGGGGACGGCACGGTCGGTGCCGCGGCGGCCGCGGGGGTCTTCACGGAACCGCGGTCGTTCACCCGGCTCACCCCGCGGAGCCGAACGCGGAGTTCATCTTCTTCGCGGCGTCCTCGGAGGCCTTCGTGACGTCCTTCTTGCCGCTGATGACCTCCTGGAACATCGTCGGCAGGACGAGGGAGGAGTCGATCTGGGCCCAGGCGGGCGAGGCGGGGACGAACTTGGTGCCGGCGGACAGGGTCCGCACGAAGGGCTTCACGAACGGCTCCTGCCGCGCGACCTGCTGGCGGACGTCGGTGAAGGTCGGCAGGAAGCCCATCGCGTCGAAGAGTTCGCTCTGCGTCTTCTTCGAGGCGAGCTGCTCCATCAGCTGCACGGCGAGCGTGCGATGGGACGTGCTCTTCAGGACTCCGATGTTGTTGCCGCCCGCGAAGGCCGGGGCGATCGAGCCGGACTTCACACCCGGCAGCGGGACGACGGCGTACTTGCCCTTGACCTTGCCGGCCTCGACGGCGGTGTGGCTGAAGTCGCCGCCGATCGCCATGCCCGCCTTGCCCGCGGCGAACGCGGAGATCGTGTCGTTGCCGCCCATGCCCGCGCACTTGGCGGCCGGGCAGTTGTCGTCACCGAAGAGCGACGTGTACGCCTTGATGCCCTTGCGGGCCTGAGGGCTGTCGATGCCGGACGCGTACGAGCCGCTCTTGCCGTTGGCGAGCTCACCGCCGTTGGCCCACACGAACGGCATCGCGCCGTAGGTGTAGGCGCCGCCGACCACCAGCCCGTACAGCTCGGGCTTGGCGGCGCGTATCGCGCGGGCGGTGGAGGCGAGTTCGTCCATCGTTCTCGGGACGGACAGGCCGAGCTCCTTGAAGACGTCCGTGCGGTAGTACAGGGCGCGGACACCGACGTAGAAGGGGGCGCCGTAGAGCTTGCCGTCCACCGTCACCGACTGCTTCGCCGTCGGGTCGGTGTCCTTCGCCTCGCCCCAGTCGCCGAACTCCTTCGTGACGTCGAGGAGTCCGCCGTCCTTCACATAGCCGGCCGTGTCGGTGTTGCCGTACTCCATCACGTCGGGCGCGGAGGCGGGGTCGTTGAAGGCGGCCTTGACCCGCTGGGCGCGGGTGTCGATGGGGATGTACTCGACGTCGACCTTCGTGCCCTTGTGGGCCTTCTCGAAGTCGGCGACGACGGAGTCGACGACCTTCTGCTTGGGGGCGTTGCCGACCTCCTGGAAGAGCCACACGCGCAGCGTGCCGGTCTTCTCGTCCTTGTCGGAGGAGGAGTTCGAGGAGGTCTGGGGCGCGCAGGCGGTGGCCAGGAGAGCGGCGAGCGCGGTGAGCCCGGCAAAACGGACGGACAGCTTCATGGAGTGCTCCTCCGAGGAAGTGTTGCAACATGCGCAATGAAGGTTTCGCTGTGCACAACACTCGGAGGCTAGGGACTGCATGAACACGCCCACAAGAGGTCTCAACCACTCTGTGACCGGCAGACGCACCCCGTGCAACGCCCGGACAGCACAAAAGCCCCCAGGGCGCGCAAAACGCACCCTGGGGGCCTCACGCCCCGCGAGTCAGGCCTACTTGTCGCCCTTGTCGTCGTCCCCGGAGCTCATGGACTCGTAGATCTCCTTGCACATGGGACACACGGGGTACTTCTTCGGGTCGCGGCCCGGTACCCAGACCTTGCCGCACAGCGCCACGACGGGGGTGCCGTCGAGGGCGCTCGCCATGATCTTGTCCTTCTGGACGTAATGGGCGAAGCGCTCGTGGTCACCGTCACCGTGCGAGGTCTGCGGCGTCGGCTCAACGAGGGTCCCCGTACCAGTCCCGCGCTCGGGCTCGAGAGTGCTCATAGGGCCAAGGGTACTGAAGCTCACACGCATCAGTTGAGCGAAGGGTCGTCCGGGTACGTCGCCACCATCGCCACCTCGCTGCGCTGGCGGCGCAGCACCTCGCGCCAGAGCCGCTCGGGCGACGGGGACGAGACGTCACCGGGCTCCGACTCGACCACGTACCAGGCGCCGTCCGCCAGCTCGTCCTCCAGCTGGCCAGGGCCCCAGCCGGCGTAGCCGGCGAAGATGCGCAGGGAGCCGAGTGCGGAGGCCAGCAGCTCCGGCGGGGTCTCCAGATCGACCAGGCCGATCGCACCGTGCACCCGGCGCCAGCCCAGCGGGGCGGCCTCGCCGGAGGCGCCGCCGGGGACGACCGCGACCCCGAGGGCGGAGTCCAGCGACACCGGGCCGCCCTGGAACACGACACCCGGTTCCACGGCGAGATCCCCCCAGCCCTCCAGGATGTCCCCCACGTCCACCGGGGTGGGGCGGTTGAGGACGACGCCGAGCGAGCCCTCCTCGTCGTGGTCGAGGAGCAGCACCACCGCACGGTCGAAGTTCGGGTCCGCCAGGGCGGGGGTGGCCACGAGCAACCGCCCTGTGAGCGAGGACACCTCGGTCATGGCAGACATGATCCCGCATTCTCCCCGCGCGTGGGGAGGCAATGCGGCACGGGGAGGGGGCCGCAGCTCAGGGCGCACCGAGGCGTCCCACGCGCACGAAAACCGGCCGTGACCCCATGTGCCCGGCAGGGAACGGTTCGTGTTGTGACAGAGCAGTGACGTGGCTGGGTCTCCCTCAGGCTTACAGAAGGGGGGTGGTGGGCGATTACCCTTTCCCTTCTGGCCCCTGCCCGACTCCATGGAACGCGAGATTCATGACCGTCAACGACGATGTCCTGCTTGTCCACGGCGGAACCCCGCTGGAGGGCGAGATCCGTGTCCGCGGTGCGAAGAACCTCGTACCGAAGGCCATGGTCGCAGCGCTGCTGGGCAGCGCTCCGAGCCGGCTGCGCAACGTTCCTGACATCCGCGACGTCCGGGTCGTGCGGGGTCTGCTGCAGCTGCACGGTGTGACGGTCCGTCCGGGTGACGAGCCCGGCGAACTGGTGATGGATCCGACGCGCGTGGAGAGCGCGAACGTCGCTGACATCGATGCCCACGCCGGTTCGAGCCGGATCCCGATCCTGTTCTGCGGTCCTCTGCTGCACCGCCTCGGCCACGCGTTCATCCCCGGTCTCGGCGGCTGCGACATCGGCGGCCGGCCCATCGACTTCCACTTCGAGGTGCTGCGGCAGTTCGGCGCGAAGATCGAGAAGCGGGCGGACGGCCAGTACCTGGAGGCGCCCCGGCGACTGCGCGGCACGAAGATCGCCCTGCCGTACCCGTCCGTCGGCGCGACCGAGCAGGTACTGCTGACGGCCGTCCTCGCGGAGGGCGTCACGGAGCTGTCCAACGCGGCCGTCGAGCCGGAGATCGAGGACCTCATCTGCGTGCTGCAGAAGATGGGCGCGATCATCGCGATGGACACCGACCGGACGATCCGCATCACGGGTGTGGACCAGCTCGGCGGCTACAACCACCGCGCCCTCCCGGACCGCCTGGAGGCCGCGTCCTGGGCGTCGGCGGCGCTGGCGACCGAGGGCGACATCTACGTCCGCGGCGCGCAGCAGCGCTCGATGATGACGTTCCTGAACACCTACCGGAAGGTGGGCGGTGCCTTCGAGATCGACGACGAGGGCATCCGCTTCTGGCACCCCGGCGGCCAGCTGAAGTCCATCGCGCTGGAGACGGACGTCCACCCGGGCTTCCAGACCGACTGGCAGCAGCCGCTGGTGGTGGCGCTCACGCAGGCCACGGGCCTGTCGATCATCCACGAGACGGTCTACGAGTCCCGCCTCGGCTTCACGTCCGCCCTGAACCAGATGGGCGCGCACATCCAGCTCTACCGCGAGTGCCTGGGCGGCTCGAACTGCCGCTTCGGCCAGCGCAACTTCCTGCACTCGGCCGTCGTCTCGGGTCCGACCAAGCTGCAGGGCGCGGACCTGGTCATCCCCGACCTCCGCGGCGGCTTCTCGTACCTGATCGCGGCTCTGGCGGCCCAGGGCACGTCCCGCGTCCACGGCATCGGCCTCATCAACCGCGGCTACGAGAACTTCATGGAGAAACTGGTGGAGCTCGGCGCGAAGGTGGAGCTGCCGGGCAAGGCGCTCGGGTAGTCCCGCACCGCACACGCCGAGGGGCGGCCACCTGGATCCAGGTGGCCGCCCCTCGGCGTTTCATGCGGCTCTGCTTGGCGCGCCCCGAAGGGGCGCGGGGAACTGCGCGACCGGCCACAGGCGGCCCGCAGTTGCCCACGGCGCACGCAACGGGCCGCTTACTTACCCTTGGCCGCTTCCTTGAGCTTCGAGCCCGCGGAGACCTTCACGCTGTAACCGGCGGGGATCTGGATGGGCTCGCCGGTCTGCGGGTTGCGGGCGGTACGAGCGGCACGGTGGGTGCGCTCGAAGGTCAGGAAGCCGGGGATGGTGACCTTCTCGTCGCCCTTGGAGACGATGTCGCCGACGACGTCGGCGAACGCGGCCAGCACGGCGTCGGCGTCCTTGCGAGTCACCTCGGCGCGGTCGGCCAGCGCGGCCACCAGCTCACTGCGGTTCATGTTCTTACTCCCGTGTTCATCTTGCCGTTGAGGCGTCAGATCGAAGCCGATGCTGCCAGGGTCCTCGATGAGTCCCCGGACCCGGGTCCGTCGTCAGACCCTCGCGCCCAGGGACGCATCCTGCCCCTACCTGCGGCGGGAAAGCCAATCCGGCACCCGCTGGAGTCGTGAGAACACCCTTGGGGAGTCACACGAAAAGAGGGCCTGAGCCTGGCGCCACGATAGCTCCGCTGCTGACAGGGTTCTTGCGACGCGCCGGGTTCCAGGCTGCCGTGGGGTTACTCACAGTGCGGGGGGCCGGGCCCCGTGGGGCCCGGTTCGGCCTCGGCCTCAGACGCCGGACGAGCCGCCCACCGTCGCGCCGGCCGCCTTGGCGGCCTCCCGCACGGCGCCGGCGACCGCGCCCGCGACCTTGTCGTTGAAGACGCTCGGGATGATGTAGTTCGGGTTCAGCTCGTCCTCGGTCACCACGTCCGCGAGGGCGGTCGCGGCGGCCAGCATCATCTCGGTGTTGACCGTACGGGACTGCGCGTCCAGCAGGCCGCGGAAGACACCCGGGAAGACCAGCACGTTGTTGATCTGGTTCGGGAAGTCCGAGCGGCCGGTGGCGACAACGGCCGCGGTCTGGCGGGCGATTGCCGGGTCGACCTCGGGGTCCGGGTTCGCAAGCGCGAACACGATGGCGCCCTCGGCCATGGCGGCCACGTCGTCGCCGTCGAGGACGTTCGGGGCCGAGACACCGATGAAGACGTCGGCGCCGCGCACGGCCTCCTTGAGGGTGCCGGTGAGGCCCTCGGGGTTGGTGTTGTCGGCGATCCAGCGCAGCGCCGAGTCGGGGGCGGCGTCCACCAGGTCCTCACGGCCCGCGTGCACGACACCGTGGATGTCGGCGACGACGGCGTTCTTGACGCCCGCGGCGAGCAGCAGCTTCAGGATGGCCGTACCGGCGGCGCCGGCGCCGGACATGACGACGCGGATGTTCTCCATGGCCTTGCCGGTGACGCGCAGTGCGTTCGTCAGGGCGGCGAGGACGACGATCGCGGTGCCGTGCTGGTCGTCGTGGAAGACGGGGATGTCGAGGGCCTCGCGCAGCCGGGCCTCGATCTCGAAGCAGCGCGGGGCGGAGATGTCCTCGAGGTTGATGCCCGCGAAGCCCGGGGCGATCGCCTTGACGATCTCGACGATCGCGTCGGTGTCCTGGGTGTCGAGGCAGATCGGCCAGGCGTCGATGCCGGCGAACCGCTTGAACAGGGCGGCCTTGCCCTCCATGACGGGCAGTGCGGCCTTGGGGCCGATGTTGCCCAGGCCCAGCACGGCGGAGCCGTCCGTCACGACCGCAACGGAGTTGCGCTTGATGGTGAGGCGGCGGGCGTCCTCGGGGTTCTCGGCGATCGCCATGCACACCCGGGCCACGCCCGGGGTGTAGACCATGGACAGGTCGTCACGGTTGCGGATGGGGTGCTTGGACGCCATCTCGATCTTGCCGCCGAGGTGCATGAGGAAGGTCCGGTCCGAGACCTTGCCCAGCGTGACGCCCTCGATGCCGCGGAGTTCCTCCACGATCTCGTCCGCGTGCGCGGTCGACGTCGCCGCGATGGTGACGTCGATGCGGAGCTTCTCGTGACCGGACGCGGTGACGTCGAGGCCGGTCACCGAGCCTCCGGAGGACTCCACGGCGGTGGTGAGCTGCGAGACGGCGGTTCCGCTCGCGGGCACCTCCAGCCGGACCGTCATCGAGTAGGAGACGCTGGGCGCCGTTGCCATGGCCGACTTCCTCTGCTTTCACCTGACGCTGAAATTGTGCCGTCCGATCGTCGCACCTACCGCTGAGTAGCAGGTAGCCGCCCTCGATTGCGAACTTTTTGTTCGCGGAAAGGGCGCGGAAAGGGCCGGAGAGGGGCCAGCAAAAGAGACCCACGTCACGTGGACGTGGGTCTCTTCGAAGAGAGGTGGCACCGACCCGCCATGCTCGCCTCGCGGCAAGTGGTCGCTCGTAGCGACGAAGGTTGGGCCCGGGGGCTTGGATCGAGCCGGTGCCACATCCAGGCTAACAAACAGATCCCGTAAGGCCATTCCCGTATCGGTAGTTCATTTCGCCGGCAAGTGGGTATCGGGCCTCAGTCCCTGAGCAGATCCGGAACCCCCGCCGCGTCGGGCTCGTCCCGGTCGGCCGAGACGACCGTGAGCTGCTGGGTGGCGCGGGTCAGCGCGACGTAGAGGACGCGCAGTCCGGCCGGGGACTCGTCGGCGATCTCCGCCGGGGAGACCACGACCGTCGCGTCGTACTCCAGGCCCTTGGCCTCCAGGCTGCCGAGGGCCACGACCCGGTCGCCGAGACCGGCGAGCCAGCGGCGGGCCTCCTCGCGGCGCTGCATGGCGACGACCACGCCGACCGTGCCGTCGACGCGCTCCAGCAGCCGGGCGGCCTCGTCGCGAACGGTCGCGCCGAGGGTGTCCTCCACGACGGTGAAGCGGGGTTCGACGCCGGTGGAGCGGACCGCCTTCGGCGACACGGAGCCCGGCATGGCCAGCGCGAGGACCTTCGAGGCCAGCTCGGCGATCTCGGCCGGGTTGCGGTAGTTCACCGTGAGTTCGAAGCGGCGGCGGGGGCGGGTGCCGAGGGCCTCGTCACGGGCCTCGGCGGCCTCGTCCGGGTCGGACCAGGAGGACTGCGCCGGGTCGCCGACGACCGTCCAGGTGGCGTGCCGGCCGCGGCGGCCGACCATGCGCCACTGCATCGGGGTGAGGTCCTGCGCCTCGTCGACGATGACGTGGGCGTACTCGACGCGTTCCAGCGCGAGGCGTTCGGCGCGCTCGCGCTGCGACTCCTCGCGCACCGGCATCAGCTCCTCCAGGCCGGTGAGCTGGTCGAGCGGGTCGAGTTCGCGCTTACGGCGGGGGCGGGCCGGGGCGCCGAGGACGGCCTGGAGCTCGTCGAGCAGGGCGATGTCGTGCACGGTGCGGCCCTCGCGCTTGAGGGAACGGGCGACCTTGCGGACCTCGCCGGGGTTGAGGATGCGCCGGGCCCAGCGGCCGAGGCGGCGTTCGTCGGCCATGGCGTCCAGGACGGCCGCCGGGGTCAGCTCCGGCCACCAGGCGTCGAGGAAGGCGATGAAGGCGTCCTCGGAGGTGATGTCCTCGTCGAAGGAGGAGCGCAGCTCGGCCGCGAGTTCGGGGTCGGAGTGCCGGCCGGCCGCGCCGGACCGCTCCCACAGGGCGTCCAGGAGCAGCTTGCGGGCGCGGGGGCGCAGCAGGTTCACCGGGGCGGTGCCGCCGAGGGCGGCGCGGCGGATGTCCTCCAGTTCCCGGGCCTCCAGCTCCAGGCGGCGGCCGAAGGCGACCACGCGCAGCCGGGCCGGCGGGTCGTTCAGCTCCAGGGCGCCGCGCGCGGCCTTGCGCAGCACCTTGAGCATGCGGGAGGAGCCCTTGGCACGGGCCACGGACGGGGAGTCGTAGAGCGTGGCCTCGGCGCCCTCGACCAGGGAGCCGATGGCGCGGATGGCGACCTGGCCCTCCTCGCCGAGGGAGGGCAGCACGCCCTCGGTGTAGGCGACGAGCAGCGGGGTCGGCGAGACGATCAGGATGCCGCCCGCGTACCGGCGCCGGTCCTGGTAGAGGAGGTAGGCGGCGCGGTGCAGGGCGACCGCGGTCTTGCCGGTGCCCGGGCCGCCCTCGACGTACGTCACGGAGGCGGCGGGGGCGCGGATGACCAGGTCCTGCTCGGCCTGGATGGAGGCGACGATGTCGCGCATGGTGTGGCTGCGGGCCTGGCCGAGCGCGGCCATCAGGGCGCCGTCGCCGATGACGGGCAGTTCGTCGCCGTCGAGGTACGCCGTCAGCTCGGGGCGCATCAGGTCGTCCTCGACGCCCAGGACCCGGCGGCCCTTGGAGCGGATGACGCGGCGGCGGACGACCCGGCCGGGGTCGACCGGGGTGGAGCGGTAGAAGGGGGCGGCGGCCGGGGCCCGCCAGTCGATGACCAGCGGCGCGTAGTCCCGGTCGAGGACGCCGATGCGGCCGATGTGCAGGGTCTCGGCGATGTCGGCGGTGCTGTCGGGGCGTACGGCGCCCTCCGCCGGCTCGATCGCGGTGTACGCCCCGTCGGGGCCCTTCTTGCCGTCCTTGCCGGTCAGCAGGTCGATACGGCCGAAGAGGAAGTCCTCGAACTCGTTGTTCAGCCGGCTGAGGTGGATGCCCGCGCGGAAGACCTGCGCGTCCCGCTCGGCGAGTGCGCCGGGGGTGCCGACCTGGCCACGCCGGGCCGCGTCCTGCATGAGGAACTCCGCCTCGTGGATCTTCTCCTCGAGGCGCCGGTACACCCGGTCCAGGTGTTCCTGTTCGACGTGGATCTCCCGGTCACGAACCGAGTCGTGCACCGAACCGACCGCGCCTTGTCTGTGAGCCTGAGCGGCCACCGGGCCCCCTTCTGACGTGCTGGGCAGCCGTCAACCGTACGCGAAGGGGACCCCCGGAAGCTACGGGCCGGCGGGCAGGCGCGGGACCTGTTGCCCCAAAGGCACCCGCCAGGCCGCCGAACGGCCCTACGCGTCGACCTCGACCAGCCGCTTTCCGTCGAAGGTGACGACCTCGAAGTGGTCGATCTCGTTCGGCTCGAAGGCGGCGCCGCCCTGGACGTACAGGGGCTCCTTGGCCTTGTCGGACTTGGCGTCCGGGAGGCCGTAGCCCCACTCCGGGACGGACCAGGAGGACAGGGTCTCGCGCTCGCCGTTCTTGCCGACCGCGACGAGGGCGCACTTGAGCGGACCCTTGACGTTCTTCAGCTCCAGGACCATGCCCGTGCCCCAGTCCTTCTTCTGGACGGCGACGGTGGCGGAGACCTTGGTGTTCGGGTCGGTGGCGGTGATCTTGTCGGAGATGCCGTCGAAGGCGGCCTTGGCGGGGCTCGCCGCGAGCGGGCGGTTCTCCGCACCGCCGCCGCCGTCGCCGCCGTTGGTCGCGACCGCGACGAACGGGCCGCCGATGATCAGCGCGCCGGCCGCGGCCACCATGTAGAAGCTGCGGCGGCGCTTCTGGGCGCGGCGGTCGGCGACCTCGTCGACCAGCTTCTCCACCAGGCGCGGCCGGGGCTTCGCGGACAGCGAATCGCCGATCGCGGGTGTGCTGCCGGAGCCGGGGAGGTCGGCGAGGGCGGCGAGCATCGGCTCCATGCCGGCCAGTTCGTCGAGCTGCTGGGCGCACCATTCGCAGGTGGCGAGGTGGGCCTCGAAAGCGGTTGCTTCGGCGTCGTCGAGGATGCCGAGGGCGTAGGCGCCGACGGTCTCGTGCTCGTTCGGCACCGGAGATTCCTGCATGGGGCCAGACATACCCATGCCTCCCGTACCGAACCCTTGGTTACCCCCGTAAACACTCATCACGCCGTCACCCCCCGCTCCTCCAGTGCGAGCTTCATCGAACGCAGGGCGTAGAAGACCCTGGAGCGGACGGTGCCGCTGGGTATGCCCAGGGTCTCGGCCGCCTCGTTGACGGTACGCCCCTTGAAATACGTCTCGACGAGCACCTCCCGGTGGGCGGGCGTCAGGTCGTCGAGTGCGTCCGAGAGAGTCATCAGCCACAGCGCCTTGTCGATCTCGTCCTCCGCGGGGATGACCTCCAGCGGCGACGGGTCGACCTCCTGCGGCCGGGCCTGCCGGCTGCGGTGGCCGTCGATGACGATGCGCCGGGCGACCGTCACCAGCCAGGGGCGTACCGATCCGGTCGCTCTGTTGAGCTGACCGGCGTTCTTCCAGGCACGGATGAGCGTCTCCTGGACGACGTCCTCGGCGCGCTGCCGGTCTCCGGCGACCAGGCGCAGGACGTATGCCAGCAGGGGTCCGGCGTGTTCGCGATAGAGCGCACGCATCAGCTCCTCATCGGGTTCCGAGGGCTGGGACATGCGATGTCGGGCCCTCGGTGCACGTTCATTGGCCACGACGGAATCCTTGCGCACGCCCACCTCCGGTGTCCGGGGGTTCCCCCAGTCGGTCGCTCCACATGCCGTACGGAAACGAGCGGTTGGGCGTTCAAAGAGACCCGACAGTTTTCTTCAGGATGACGTGACGAGCGGGACATGGGGTCACATTCCCACCCCGCGTTCTTTACATTTCCGCCACATCGGCAAGATCAAGCCAGGCCTTCCCTACGGTGGCGTAGGTAAACGGCATGTAACCGAAATCACTTTGCCGCCGCGGTCGCAGAAGTAGCATTTAGGACAAGGGAATTGAGTGCACGGACCACTCAATTCCGTTTCACGCGCGGGCGAGTGCCGCGCGGCGGCGATGCCGGGCGACGCGTTCGCGGTTCCCGCAGACCTCGCTGGAGCACCAGCGCCTCCTGCGTCCGCGGGAGGTGTCGAGGTACACGATGGGGCAGTTGTCCCCTTCGCACTGGCGCAGGGCCGCGCGGGCGACGGGGTCGGTCAGCAGGTCCACGGCGTCCCGGGCGACGGCCGCGAGCAGGGCGGCGCAGCCGGGCGGGCCGTCCAGCCGTCGCAGCAGCCGGCCGTCCTCGCCGCGGACCGCGCGGGGTGCCGGAGGCGCGGTGCGGGCCAGGTCGTTCACGCGGGCGAGGGCCAGGTCGTACGTCGCGACTCCGGGTCTGGGCCGGCAGCGCACCAACCGATCGATCTGGGCGCGCAGTTCACGGAAGGCGAGCAGCCAGCCGGTGTCGGCGTGGGCCAGGGCGGTGTCCGCCGGGACGAGTCCGGAGCCGGTGATCCAGGCGCACAGCACGTCCACGGAGTCGAGCCGCTCCTCGGGGTGCGTGGTGGTCAGCAGATCCAGGCAGATCCGCCCGGTGTCGAAGCGCAGCTCGTTCGGCGTGGCCGTACTCAGTGCCATGTGCCTGTCACCGCCTAGGGGTTCACCCCGGTCGCGAGGGCTTCGGTGAGACGCCGGTGAGAGCCGGTGGACCGCTCCCTCCTACAGTGCCTGCCCGCCACGACTCCGGAAACCCCCCGCGCAGAGGCCGACGGGACGGGTGTCCCGACCGCGCCGTGCGACCGGGCCGTCGCCGGAGCCGGCCGTCCCGCTCCTGCCGGGCCCGGCACCGGCGCCCCACCACACCGCAAGGGTCACGCTCGCCCGGCCGGGCACCCATCAAGCGACCGGCGAGCGACACGAGCCCGGACCCCCGGCGCCGGGACCCCGCCCGGCCGACACCCGCGGCGGAGCCCGCCCCGGCGCCCGAGCGGATCCCGGAGACCACCCCGAGAGCTGACCTGAGCTCTCCCGGTGGCCCACCGCCCCGCCGACACCCCGCGAACCCAGGCCGGACCACTGCAATAAGTCCCGATCGGGACGGGCCGACAGAGGCGGATTCCGGCTCAACCCCCGGACGGGCTCACGCGTCCGCGTACTTCGTCTCCGCGCTCGGGTCCAGGGCCAGGCGGTAGCCCCGCTTGACCACCGTCTGGATCAGTTTCGGGGTGCCGAGGGCCGTGCGCAGGCGGGCCATTGCGGTCTCCACCGCGTGTTCGTCACGGCCCGAGCCGGGAAGGGCCCGCAGGAGGTCCGCGCGGGCGACGACCCAGCCGGGGCGGCGGGAGAGGGCGCGCAGGAGGGCCATGCCGGCGGGCGGGACGGGCTTGAGGTCACCGTCGACCACGACGGCGTGGCCGCGGATCTCCACGCGATGCCCGGCGACGGGCAACGACCGGGCCCGCGCGGGCAGTTCCTGGCAGAGGATCTGGACCAGGGGGCCGAGCCGGAAGCGTTCCGGCTGGATCGTGTCGATGCCGCGGGACTGCAGGGGCAGGGCGGTGACCGGGCCCACGCAGGCAGGCAGGACGTCGTGGCTCAGAGCCGCCAGCACCTCGTCGAGCAGTCCGCGGTCCTTCGCCCGGGAGAGGAGGGAGGCCGCGGCCGGGGCACTGGTGAAGGTGACCGCGTCCAGGGCGCGGGCGGCCGTCGCGTCCAGGAGACGGTCGACCGGGGTGATGTCCTCCGGCGGCATCCAGCGGTAGACGGGCACCCCGACCACCTCGGCCCCGCCCTCCCGCAGCGCCTCCACGAACCCGGGCAGCGGCTCACCGTGCAGCTGGATCGCGATCCGCAGCCCCTCGACCCCCTCCTCCAGGAGGCGGTCCAGGACCTCCGCCATGGACTCCGACGACGGCGACCACTCCTCCGTCAGCCCGGCTGCCCGGACCGCTCCCTTCACCTTGGGCCCGCGCGCCAGGATCCGTACGCCGCCCAGCCGCGACAGCAACTCCTCCCCCAGCCCCCAGCCGTCGGCGGCCTCGACCCAGCCCCGGAAGCCGATCGCGGTCGTGGCCACGACGATGTCCGGCACCTGCTCGATGATGTCCTTCGTCGCGGCCAGCAGCTCGCTGTCGTCGGCGAGCGGCACGATCCGCAGGGCAGGGGCGTGCAGGACGGCGGCACCGCGTCGCTGCAGCAGCACCCCGAGCTCGTCGGCCCGGCGCGCGGCCGTCACACCCACGGTGAAACCCGCCAGGGGCCCGTGGTCCGGTCGCTGTTCTTCGTACATGGCTCTCGTCCCGCACTCGAGTCGTCGTACTTCGTGGGTACGGCGTACCTACATGCCGATCGAGCCTGTCAACGGCTCGTGACAGGCTCGGATCGGCATGATGTCGCTGGTGTTACGTCAGACCTTGGCGTAGCTGAGCTGCGGCTCCGCGTCCGAGGTCGCCGTGGTGGCGGGTACCCGGGTGGTCGTACGGCGAAGGTATACGGACCAGGTGACCGCGAAGCAGACCGCGTAGAAGGCGAGGAAGGCGACGAACGCCCCGGTGCCGGATCCGTAGGAGAGGAAGGACTGGCGGAAGGCGAGGTTGATGCCGACACCGCCGAGCGCGCCCACCGCGCCGATGAGTCCCATGGAGGCACCGGAGAGCCGGCGCCCGTAGGCCGCGGCCGCCTCGCCCTGCAGCCCCTTGGCGAGGGCCTTGTTCTGGAAGATGCCCGGGATCATCTTGAACGTCGAGCCGTTGCCGAGCCCGCTGAGCACGAACAGCACCACGAACGCCCCGGTGAACAGCGCCAGCGACTTCTCCATGGAGGCGCCGATCAGGACCGCCGTGGCGACGCCCATGCCGACGTAGTTCCACAGGCTGATCTTCGCGCCGCCGTACTTGTCGGCCAGCCAGCCGCCCAGGGGCCGGATCAGCGAGCCGAGGAGCGGACCGATGAAGGTGACGTACGCCGCCTCCAGCGGGGTACGTCCGAACTGGTTCTGGAGGACCTGCCCGAAGGCGAAGCTGTAGCCGATGAACGACCCGAACGTGCCGATGTAGAGGAAGGACATGATCCACGTGTGGGCGTCCCGCGCGGCGTCCTTGGCGGCACCGGTGTCGTTCTTGACGTTCTCCAGGTTGTCCATGAACAGCGCGGCCATGACGGCGGCGACGACGATCAGCGGGATGTAGAGCCCGAGCAGCACACGCGGCCCGCCGCCGGCGCCGATGATCGCGAGAGCGGCCAGCTGGATCACCGGTACGCCGATGTTGCCGCCGCCCGCGTTCAGGCCGAGAGCCCAGCCCTTCTTCCGCAGCGGGAAGAAGGCGTTGATGTTGGTCATCGAGGAGGCGAAGTTGCCGCCGCCGATGCCGGCGAGGAGGCCGACGAGCAGGAACGTGGAGAAGGAGGTGCCCGGCTCCATCACCATGAACGCGGCGACGGTCGGGACGAGGAGGAGGCCGGCGGAGATGATCGTCCAGTTCCGTCCGCCGAAGATCGCCACGGCGAAGGTGTAGGGGACGCGGACGACGGCACCGACCAGCGTGACCATCGAGGTCAGCATGAACTTGTCGGCGGGGGTCAGTCCGTACTCCGGACCCATGAACAGCACCAGCACGGACCACAGGGTCCAGATCGAGAAACCGATGTGCTCGGACAGCACGGAGAAGAAGAGGTTCCGACGGGCGACCTTCTCCCCGGTCTCCTTCCAGAACGTCTCGTTCTCCGGGTCCCAGTGCCGGATCCAGCGTCCGCCCTTGCTCGGGGGTGCGGGTGCTGTGCCAGGACCTGTCATGACGCCTCCATTGTGCTCCGGGCTCGGTCGTACTTCGACTGACTGATCCCGAAGGTAGGGAGGACGCGTTTCCTGCCGTGTGGCACCCGAGTGACCGCGAGGGAACTTCGCTCTCACCCCGGGCTCGGGCGGGATGAGAGGTTCCGGGAGGTTTCCGCCTCAGTGCCGCGGGGGCTGCCCGTGGAGGTTCTGCTGGGGGTGGGGCTGGTGGTACGGCTGGGCGTACGGGCCTGGAGGCTGCGCACCGTAGGGGCCGGGCGCGGGCTGACCCGGGTACGGGGCCTGGGCGGGCTGACCGCCGTAAGGGGGCTGCGCGGGCTGACCGCCGTAGGGAGCCTGCGCGGGCTGACCGCCGTAGGGAGCCTGCGCGGGCTGACCGGGGTACGGCCCCGGTGCCGGCTGGGCGTACGGCCCCGGTGCCGGCTGGGCGTACGGCCCCGGTGCCGGCTGGGCGTACGGACCGGGCGTCTGCTGCCCGTAGGCCGCCGGCGCCCCCGTCGCCGGACCCGGCTGATGGCCCGGCCCGGCCCCGTACGGCCCGGCCGCGAACGGGTTGCCCTGCCCGGGCTGCTGCGCCCCCGGCGGCAGATATCGAAGCCGCCCGTTCTCGTCGCGCACCGGCGTGAAGCCCGCCGCCTGCAGCCGGGCCGCGAACTTGGCGTTGCGCTTGCGCGTCACCAGGAAACCGATGCCGAAGACCGCCATGAGCAGCAGCCACACCACGCCGGCCGCGACGAAGTCGCTGGACCGGCCCCCGAAACGGAAGGCGAGGATCACACAGCCGACGGTGACGCCGAGAGCCCCGTACCCCATGCGCTTCTCGGCGTTCTTGCCGGTGAGGTCGAAGTTGATGCGGGCTTTGAGGAGTTCGAACGCGTCCGGTACGAGGGGCGGCAGGGAGACGCCGTCGGCCGCGTCGGGGTACTGCGCCCAGTTCTGCCCGGCCCGGGCCCGGGCCTGCGGGCTCGGGTCGGGCACGAGCAGCATGATGAGCGCGCCGTTGCGGCCGCTGCTCTGGCGGACGTCGGCGTACTCGTAGCCGAACTGCTTGGCCACGAAGGCCAGCCGGGCGAGCTTCTTCACGGACGCCATCGGGCTGGTCAGCTCGACCGGTTCCCCGCTCGCCATCAGCCGCAGCATCTTCTGTGTCTGCCGCTTGCTCATTCCACCGCTCCCCCGGGCCACCCGTTCACAGACGCAACTCGGGCAGTTTTGCACACGGGCACAGCCCCGGGGAACGGGCCCTCACCCGCGTCGGCCCACCCCTACCGCCGGCGCCTGCGGCTGTTGCCGCCTCGCCCGTTCGGCCACCACCGCGGCGATCGCTTCGCCGCGATGTCCTCGACCCAGCCGAACATGAGGATCGCCGCACCGATCAGCGGCCAGACCAGGGCGAACATCCAGAGGGTGTACGTGGTGTCCAGGGCGGACACCGCGCTGTCGCTCTGGAGGAACGGCAGCTCGTACAACAGGTCGAGGATCGGGACCGTGGCCATGATGAGGAGGTTGTGCCAGAGGTAGATCGTGACGGCGCGGTTGTTGGAGAGCGTCACGAGCTTGTCCCACCTGGCCAGCCGGCCCGGGAGTTCGCGCCAGGACGGGGAGTACTGGAGCAGGATCACCACGAAGCCGAAGGACCAGGCCGCCTGGGCCAGGGGGATGTCGTTGAGGTCCCAGCCGTCGGGGCCCAGATGACCCGAGGCCCACCACAGGCCGAAGGCCATGAGCAGGGCCGCGCAGGAGATCGACAGGTAGCGGGGGATCTGC
Organism: Streptomyces sp. NPDC037100; assembly: GCF_055606225.1. Lineage (NCBI taxonomy): Bacteria > Bacillati > Actinomycetota > Actinomycetes > Kitasatosporales > Streptomycetaceae > Streptomyces > Streptomyces sp. NPDC037100. Next base: position 1,052,592 of record NZ_JBVJSX010000001.1, read on the forward strand.
TTGAGCAGGCCCTCGTGGTGGGCGAAGCCCAGGATCCAGCAGCCGCCGTAGACCGCGAAGTCGGTCACCGCGTTGCCCGTCTCGCCGGGGATCTTCACCAGGCCCGTGCCGACGACCGCCGTGAGGCCCAGTGGTGCCAGCAGCGTCGGCCACGGCGCCCGGCGGAACGCCCACAGCAGCAGCGGGGAGGCGATGACGAACCAGAGGTAGGCCCGCAGGTACCACAGCGGACCGGCCGCCTGCACCGCCCAGGTTTCCTCCAGCAGCCCGGACTTGGCACCGAGGTGCCAGGGGAAGGGCGGGGCGCCGACGGGGAAGAAGTAGTTGGCCAGGTCGACCAGGCCCCAGGCACCGCCGTGGTCCGGGTCCTTCAGCGGGTTCCAGCCGGCCGCGAACATCATCGCCAGCACCACCACGCCGAACACCCAGAGCGGGGGCAGGAGGCGGCGGATCCGGCCCCGGATCACACCGAGCGCCGGGCGGTTCAGCGAGCGCGCCATCAGGGAGCCCGCCAGCGCGAACATCACGCCCATCGACGGGAACAGCACCGTCAGCCACGCCCAGCCGAACAGGTGGTAGACGACGACACGGACCAGGGCGATCGAGCGCAGCAGGTCGAGGTAGCGGTCACGGCCGCCGCCCTGGCGCGCCGGCGCGGCGGGGGCGGTCGCGGTGGCGGTTCCGCCCTCCGGTGCGGTGTCGGTCGTGCGCTGCTGCGGCATGCCGTAGGACGCCCCAGGCATGCCGGACGCCGCCGATGACGTGGGGATCGGGTTTCCGTGGGTCATGCCACCGGCCTCCGCTCGGAGCTGTTCTGGGACCGCTGGCGCGGCACGGGGCCGCCGCCGGGCGCGTCGACCACGCCGGTGCGCCGCAGCTTCTGCCAGCGCAGCCGGCCGCCGGTGAGGGCGGTGATCCAGGACTGGAGCAGTACGACGTACATCAGCTGGCGGTACAGGATCTGCTGCAGGGGCAGCGAGACGAGGTGGGTCATGCGCTCGCGGTCGAGCCGGAAGGCGTAGGCCGCGCAGACCGCCTGGATCGCCAGGACGCCGAGCCACGCCATGATCGTCTTCTGGGTGGGGCCGAACACGAGGCCGTAGATGAGGAACACGTCGATCAGCGGGGCCAGCAGGGGCGCCAGGACCATGAAGAGGGACACCAGCGGCAGGCCGACGCGGCCGAAGCGGCCCGAGGGGCCCTTGTCGACCAGGGCCCGGCGGTGTTTCCAGATGGCCTGCATGGTGCCGTACGACCAGCGGTAGCGCTGGGACCACAGCTGCTGGACCGTCTCCGGCGCCTCGGTCCAGGCACGGGCGTTCTCCGCGTAGACCACGCGCCAGCCGTCGCGGTGCAGGGCCATGGTGATGTCGGTGTCCTCGGCGAGCGTGTCGTCGCTCATGCCGCCGACCCGTTCCAGCGCGCTGCGGCGGAAGGCTCCGACCGCGCCGGGGATCGTCGGCATGCAGCGCAGCACGTCGTACATCCGGCGGTCGAGGTTGAAGCCCATCACGTATTCGATGTGCTGCCAGGCGCCGATGAGGGTGTCCTTGTTGCCGACCTTGGCGTTGCCCGCCACCGCGCCCACGCGCGGGTCGCCGAAGGGCTGCACCAGTTCGCGCACGGTGGACGGTTCGAAGACCGTGTCGCCGTCCATCATCACGATCAGGTCGTAGCGGGCGTTGGCCACACCGCGGTTGAGCGCGGCCGGCTTGCCCGCGTTGAGCTGGCGGACGACCCGGACGTTCGGCAGGCCCATGGCCTCCACGATCCGTGAGGTGCCGTCGGAGGAGCCGTCGTCGATGACGAGGACCTCGATGGGGTGGTCGCTCTCGGCGAGGGAACGGACCGTGTTCTCGATGCACTTGGCCTCGTTGTACGCCGGGACCAGGACCGACACCGGTTCGGTGATCGGCGCTCCCCAGCGGAAGCCGCGGCGGCGCACCCGGCGTGCGTGCACCCCGGAGAGCAGCAGCATCAGCACGAAACGGCCGATGACGAGGGTGCCGACGATCGCGAGTCCGACGACCAGTCCGTCGGTGAGGTGCTCCGAGGCCTGGACCAGGAAGATCCACGCCGCGCCCTTCCACCGGTCGAGGCCGGTGACGCGGGAGTGCGCGCTCGGGGCGTCGAGGGCCTCGGTGAGGTTGCTGAACGCGTAGCCCTTCTCGCGCAGGTCGGGCAGCATGCGGTCCAGTGCCTCGACGGTCTGGTGGCGGTCGCCGCCGGAGTCGTGCATCAGGACGATCGCGCCCTTGCCGCCCTTGGGCGTGGCACGTCGGACGATCTCGGCGACGCCGGGCTTGCGCCAGTCCTCGCTGTCGGTGTTGTTGACGACGGTGATGTAGCCGCGGCCGCCGATGTACTCGGTCACCGGCCAGGACCTGTTGTCCATGGCGTCGGCGAAGGAGGAGTACGGCGGCCGGAAGAGGGAGGTACGGATGCCCGCCGCGCCGGAGAGGGCGAGCTGGTTCTGGGACAGTTCCCAGTCGATGCGCTTCTTGGACTGGTAGGACAGGTCGGGGTGGTTGAAGGTGTGCAGGCCGACCTCGTGGCCTTCGTCGACCATGCGCCGGACGAGGTCGGGGTAGCGCGAGGCCATGGTGCCGGTGACGAAGAAGACCGCGTGCGCGTCGTGCTTCTTCAGCATGTCCAGGACTTTCGGCGTCCAGACCGGGTCGGGGCCGTCGTCGAAGGTGAGCACCAGGTGGTGGTCGGGCACACGCAGGCTCTCGGTGCGGCCGCTGCGGGCATCGATGACGGGCCCGCCGCTCATGATCTTCTCCGGCACCTGGTCGGTGGCGGCGGGCGGCCTGACCCGGTGGTCGGCGAGGATCTCGCTGTGCACGTATCCGCGCAGCATGAGCATCGCCCCCAGCGCGACGAGCACGAGCAGGGGCAGCAACAGACGCATGGGCAGGCGCCGGCGCCTGGAGCCGCCAGGGGCTCGGGACGCGGGCCCGGAACGGCGAGTACGGGATGCCATGAGTGGTGGAACTCCGGGTGGTGCGGGATGGGGTGGTACGGGGACGGGGCGGGCGGACGGTGTGGCGGGAAGGGCCCGGCCGGGCGGGGACGTCGCGGCTGCGCGCGGTGTCCGCGACGTCCTGGGGGTCCCGCCGTGTGAGCGGGGCGGGACCGACGGAGCGGCTGATTCGAGGTGGTCCCGGCCCCGGAGGACTCGGGTTCCTGCGGGTCGGCCGGATGCGGCGGGAAAGGATGCGCCCGGCCGGAAGCGGAGGTGCGGCGCCCGGAGCGGCGGGCGCCGCACGTGCGACGCGGCCCGGGCGGCGACGCGGTTCAGGCGACGACGCGACCCGGGCGGCGACGCGGTCTAGGCGGCGGGCGTCTCGGCGGCGGGCTGCGGTTCGGCCGGGGCCTCCGCGACGGGCTGTGGCTCGGCCGGCCCTTCCGCGACGGTGCCGCCGTCGCCGCCGGTGCCCGTCGTCTCGGTGGGCTGAGGGGTGGCCACGCCCGTGGGTGTCGGGTCGGGGACCGGCGTGCTCGGCGGGTCCGCCGGTTTGGTCGGGGCCGGGTCGGTGGCCTTGGTGCCCGGTTTCGGGGTGGTCCGGGTCGCGGTCGGCGAGGGCTCGGCGGACGCGCCGGGGCGCGTGCCGGGGTCGGCGGTGGCCTCGGGCGCGGCGGCGCTGGGGCCGGGCGCGGGTGCGGTGGCGTCGCCGGTCGCCGGCGTGCTGCCCGGCGCTGTGGCGCCGGTGTCTCCCGCGTCTCCGGGCGGTGCCGACTCGGCGGTCAGCGGCGGGCTGTCGACCTGCCCGGCCGGCGGGTTGTCCTCCCTGGTCGGCACGGGCAGCCAGGGGGCGTTGGAGTTGCCCGACAGCAGCGTGGCGACGATGACGACGGCGTAGACCCCGCAGGCCAGGGCGATGGCCATGCCGATCCGGCGGTAGCGGCGGCTGCGGCGGCCGGACTCGTCGACGAAGACGGGGCGGTCGGCGGGGGCCTCGGCGCCCGTGCCGTTGGCGACCTGACGCAGGAAGCCGTCCCCGAGCTGCACGGCGTCGAGCTGGATGGTGACCTCGTGCGGATCGTGGGTCTGGCCGTCCGTGCCGCGGACGTGCTCCGACGGGCCGGCCTCCTCCTGCTCCTGCCAGGGGTCGCGGACCGAGGTCCGGCTCCCCCGCTCCGGGGCGAACGAAGCGGCCTCGCCGTCGCTCTGGCGGGGAATACCGGCCAGTACCTCCGTCCCCGCGGGCAGCAGGTGGCTCGCCGTCCGGACGTCATGGCCGGGGAAGACCTGCGTGGCTCTCCTGTCCCGGCCTCTGCCGTCCGACGGGAGTTCCCCGGTAGTTGCAGCGGCCTCGGGCCACTCGGGTTGGGCGTCTTCTCGCCACTCTTTCACGCGCACGCACTTCCCCCCACGGGATGGTTCAGGTGCGCTTGACGACCTGAGCACCCGCCGTCGGACCGGGCCCCCACCCGTCCGAACGCACCCCTATTACCACACCGTGCTCAGGCATTGAATGTAGCGCACGGGGAGGTTGTGTGTGTGCGCGGGTGTCGAATCGTGTCAGTCGTGAGACGTCATGAGGACATCGTCACCGGCCGGAATCCACCCTCCGGTGGGCCGCCGCAGCCACCCCTCCTCGGCGGCGAGTCGGGCCGCCGCCCGCCGCAGCGCGTCGAACGCGGGGTGGATCAGGCCCTTGCGCCACACCAGGGAGACGGGGGACAACGGGACCGGGTCGACCAGCGGTCGGACCACCGTCGACGGCAGGGCCGGGAAGTCCACGACAGCCAGGATCGGGTTGCGCGTTCTGGCCATGATCCGCTGGAACTCCTCGTCTCCGACGGCCAGCGGCGCGGGTGGCGCGATATCGATGTTCCGGCCCTCGAACAGCAGCCGCGCGAGGCCGGTCCACTCGGGTGTGCGCGGATTGCCGGCGCCCGCATAGACGCTCTCACCGGCCAGCTCGGCCAGCGGCACGGCCTCCAGGGCGGCGAGCCGGTGGTCCTCGGGCAGCACGACCGCCATCGGCTCGAACCGCACGGGCTGGTGGTCGAGTCCGGCCCGCAGCGCCGGATCCAGTCCGGCGAACCGTCCGAACGACGCGTCCAGCCGGCCGGCGAGCAGTTCACCGGCGGCTCCGGTCAGGCCGCTTTCGTAACGGGCCATCAGCTCGTGCCGGCGGGCGAGTTCGCGCGCCTCGTGCAGGACGCGGCGCGGTGTGGCCAGGCCCGGGGAGTTGAGGTCGACCAGCAGCGGCCGGGCCTGGCCGAAGGCGGCGAGCAGCTCGTCCTGGGCCCGGAGCAGCCGACGGGCGTACGGCAGCAGCCGCTCCCCGTCGGGGGTGAGCGTCACCTGCCGGGTGGTCCGCACGAACAACTCGGCCCCCAACTCCCGCTCCAGCCGCCGCACGTCCCGGCTGAGCGCCTGCTGAGCCACGTGCAACCGCACCGCGGCACGCGTGAAGTGCAACTCCTCGGCGACGGTGACGAAACCACGCAGCAGGCGAGGGTCGAGGTGGGCGGACATGCGGTGAACCTACAGCGGCCCGGGGGCCGGGCACACGCGCTCACTCGGTACACAGGGTCAACAGTTCCTGCCCCTTGTGACGGCGTTGTCGCGCCAGGTGCGGCCCCGGTCGTCGGAGTGGACGTAGCCGGTGTCCGGCCCGCGCCACGCTTAGTGCGGGGGACGCGGGTATGCCGGGGCCTCGGCGGCACACGACGGCACAGGGAGCGGGGGTGCCGGTGCCGTCGTGGCACCGGCCCGCTCAGGTGCCGATGCTCCCTCGGGGGGTGCCGCCCTGGCCCCTCCCGGGGGCCGCTGCCCCTGGGGCCTCCGGCCCCGTCCGGCCCTCCGCACCCGCCGCCGGCGGAGCCTGGCCCACCCTGTGACGCGGCACCGACCGCATCGGCGGCCTGGTCAGGGTGATCTGGCGGACGACCTGCTGGAAGCACGCCAGGGCCGCCAGGCCGGGCAGGGCCGCCGCCGCGATGCCGAGGATGGTCCGGGGCGCCTGGACGACGCACAGCAGCACGGCGATGCAGGAGAAGACCAGGACCACGCACCAGGAGTGCACGGCACGGCGCTGGTGCAGCGCGGCCCGCAGGACGGACAGCGAGCCCACCATCCAGGGCCCGTACACCAGCAGGGGCCACCAGGTGCGCAGCCCCCGTGCCGCGGGGGACACGGCGACCAGGCGCAGCGGGTCGTAGGCGACGACACCGCTCAGGAGGCTCACCGCGGAAGCGATGACGGCGGCCAGGGCCGCGACGAGGAGGCTCGTGGTGCGGAGCACGCCCGCGGCCTTGCGGGCCCGGACCTTGCGGTGCCGTCTCGGGACGTCCCGCACGGGCGGCAGTTCCTCGGTGATGTCCTGGAGGCGCCGCATGTGGGTCACCGGCGCGGAGGCCGGGGCCGAGGCCGGGGCCGGGGCCGCGGCGGGAGGCCGGTCCTCGTCGCGGGGGGCAGGAATCCTCGCCTGCTCTCCGAGTGCTTCCTCGAGGATGAACGCGAGTTCTTCGGCGGGGTCCCAGGTAGGGTCCGGTGGTGTCAGTGGTGTGATGAAATCCCGGGCCGGAGCCCGATGCCGGCCGGTGCCCTCAACTTTGTCGTACACGGCGTGCCCCGCTTATTCCGCGAGCGCGAAAGCGGGCCAATCCGTCGCACTGATCCACCGTCGAGCAAGATCCTTTTCCAGCGTGCTCATGGCGTCGATGAAATCGCGCAGCACCCCCTCGGTCACCTGCAGCGTGACCGGACAACCGCCTTTGGTGAGCGTCCCGTTGACTGTCGCCGACGAGTGCGCTGGAGCGGGAATGTAGGTGTACGGGCCGAGCGTTACCGCCCAGCCGACTTTCCTGGTCGCCTCGGTCATGTACCGACTAACCGTCGGTCCACTTCGGCGGATGCGCGGCAAACGAGTGAAGGAATTTCGCGAATGAGCATCTTTTCCATGCACTGTGAGGAGCATCAGTAATCTCTATAACCCTGTATGAAGAACAGGGAGCAAATGTTTCTCGCCATGGACTTTTCGGCCTCGCGTCAGGGATTCACAACCCAGGTGCGTGAGTGTGCGCGGAACAGGTGTTGGACCTCTTGATCGTCCCCGGGCGACGGTGGACGCATGCCCCGACTCTCCCCGTACCGCCGCCTGTTCCGCCTGCCGGGCGCCAGCGCGTTCACCGCCGGGAACCTCATCGCCCGCCTGCCGATGGGCATGTTCAGTGTCAGCGCGGTCGTGATGATCGCCGGAAGCCGGGGCTCGTACGCCCTCGCCGGCGCCGTCACCGCGACGGGACTCGCGGCTACCGCACTGGTCGCGCCGTGGATCGCGCGGCTCGTCGACCGGTACGGCCAGGCCCGGGTGGCCCTGCCCGCCACGGTGATCGCCGTACTCGGTTCCCTCTCGCTGCTGCTGTGCGTGCGCCACGACGCCCCCGGCTGGACCCTGTTCGCCTCCTACGCCGCCACCGCCACGACCCCCAACACCGGCGGCATGTCCCGGGCCCGCTGGGCGCACCTGCTGGCCGGCGACCCCAAGGCGCTGCACACCGCCAACTCCTTCGAACAGGCGGCGGACGAACTGTGCTTCATGCTCGGCCCGGTGCTCGCGGCCTTCCTGTGCGGGACCTGCTTCCCCGAGGCGGGCACATTGGCCGGCGCGGTGCTGCTGCTGACCGGCATGGTCCTGTTCACGACCCGGCGCGCGACGGAGCCCCCGGTCCGCGCGCACATACCCGGCAAGGCACCCCTGCGCGCCCCCGGGATCCCCCCGCTGCTCGCGGTCTGCCTGGCGATGGGCGGCGTCTTCGGCGCGACGGAGGTCGTCACGCTGGCCTTCGCCGACGCGCAGGGGCGGCAGCCGGCGGCCGGTGCCGTGCTCGCACTGCAGGCCGCGGGCTCCTGCGCGGCGGGCCTGCTGTACGGCGCGGTGAGGCCCACCGGCCCGGCCGCGTCCCGGCTCCCCCGGTGCGTGGCCGCGATGACCGCGCTGCTGACCCTGCCCCTGCTGGCCGCGGCCCTCACCGGTTCGCTCCTCCTGCTGGCGGCCGCGCTGCTCGTCGCCGGGATGGCGACGGCCCCGACGATGGTCACCACCATGACGCTGGTCCAGGAACGCACTCCCGAGGGCCGGCTGAACGAGGGCATGACCCTCGCGGTGACCGGCCTGCTCGGCGGCATCGCCTGCGGCAGCGCGATCGGCGGCTGGACGGTGGAGCACCTCTCCCCGACGACGGGCTACACGGTCCCGGTGACGGCGGCGGCCACGGCCCTGCTCCTGTCTCTGACCTTGTCCCTGGGCGGCTTTTCGAATCGCTTCACCAAGAGCCTTGAACCCCATTGACGTCCTGACGCCCCCCGCATACGTTCGATCGTCGAAGCGCTTCGACGCCATGCGTCGGGAGAGTAGGGACCCCAGATGAAGTTCACCGACGGCTACTGGCTCCTGCGCGAGGGCGTGACCGCGTCACACCCGTCCCAGGTCCTCGACGTCACCGAGCGGGACGGCGCACTGGAGATCCACGCGCCGACCCGGCCCATCCGCTCCCGCGGCGACCTGATGACGGGCCCGGTGTTCACCGTCAAGGTGCACTCCCCCATGCCCGACGTCATCGGACTGACCCTGACGCACTTCACCGGCGGGGAGCCCCGCGGCCCCGAGTTCGAGCTCACGACGTCGGCCACCACCGCCGAGATCGCGTACGACGACGAGCACGCGAGCCTGACCTCCGGCGACCTGTCGGTCCGGCTGGCCCGCGGCGGCCCCTGGCACGTCGAGTTCCTCGCGCACGGCCGCACGCTCACCAGCAGCGGCCACAAGAACGCGGGCATCATGCGAGACGCCTCCGGCGCGCACCACCTGCGCGAACAACTGGTCCTGACGGTCGGCACGTCCGTCTACGGCCTCGGTGAGCGCTTCGGCCCGCTGGTGAAGAACGGGCAGGTCGTCGACATCTGGCAGGCCGACGGCGGCACGTGCAGCGAACAGGCCTACAAGAACGTGCCGTTCTACCTCACGGACGCCGGCTACGGCGTCTTCGTCGACCACCCGGGCCAGGTGTCCTTCGAGGTCGCCTCGGAGGTGGTGTCCCGGGTGCAGTTCAGCGCGGAGACCCAGGAGCTGACGTACTACGTCATCCACGGCCCCACTCCCAAGGACATCCTGCGCCGGTACACGGCCCTGACCGGCCGCCCGGCCCTGCCGCCCGCCTGGTCGTTCGGCCTGTGGCTGTCGACGTCCTTCACCACCTCGTACGACGAGGAGACGGTGACGTCCTTCATCGAAGGCATGCGGGAGCGCGAACTGCCGCTGTCGGTCTTCCACTTCGACTGCTTCTGGATGCGGGAGTTCCACTGGTGCGACTTCCGGTGGGACCCGCGGGTCTTCCCGGACCCGGAGGGCATGCTGGCCCGGATGAAAGCCCGTGACCTGCGCGTCTCCGTCTGGATCAACCCGTACATCGCTCAGCGCTCCCCGCTGTTCGACGAGGGCAAGGCGCTCGGGCACCTGCTGAGGCGACCGGACGGCAGCGTCTGGCAGTGGGACATGTGGCAGCCCGGCATGGCCCTGGTCGACTTCACGTCACCGGCCGCCCGCGACTGGTACGCCGCCAAGCTGGAGACGCTGCTCGCGCAGGGCGTCGACTGCTTCAAGACCGACTTCGGCGAGCGGGTGCCCCTCGACGTGGTCTGGTCCGACGGCTCGGACCCGGAGCGGATGCACAACTACTACACGTACCTGTACAACCGCACCGTCTTCGAGGTGCTGCGCAAGCACCGCGGCGAGCAGGAGGCCATCGTCTTCGCCCGCTCCGCGACGGCGGGCAGCCAGCAGTTCCCCGTGCACTGGGGCGGTGACTGCGAGGCGACGTACGAGTCGATGGCGGAGTCGCTGCGCGGCGGGCTGTCCCTCGGCCTGTCGGGCTTCGGCTTCTGGAGCCATGACATCGGCGGCTTCGAGGGCACCCCCACACCGGCCCTGTTCAAGCGCTGGCTGGCCTTCGGGCTGCTCTCCTCGCACAGCCGACTGCACGGCAGCCGGTCCTACCGGGTCCCCTGGCACTTCGACGAGGAGTCGGTCGACGTGGCCCGCCACTTCACCCGGCTGAAGCTCCGCCTCATGCCCTACCTGTACGAAGCGGCCCGCACGGCCCACACCGAGGGCCTGCCCGTGATGCGGGCCATGGTGCTGGAGTTCCCGGACGACCCGGGGTGCGCCCACCTGGAACGGCAGTACATGCTCGGCCCGGATCTGCTGGTCGCTCCGGTGTTCAGCGACGAGGGCGACGTCACGTACTACGTGCCCGAGGGCACCTGGACGCACCTGCTGACCGGCGAGCCGGTGACCGGCCCGCGCTGGGTGCGCGAGCGGCACGGCTTCCTGAGCGCGCCGCTGCTGGTCCGGCCCGGCGCGGTCATCCCGTTCGGGGCGCGGGACGACCGCCCGGACTACGACCACGCCGACGGGGTGACCCTGCGGGCGTACGGCCTGCGGCCCGGCGACGAGGTGACGGTTCCGGTCGGGGACGTGACCTTCACGGTCGTCCGCGAGGGGAACACCCTGCGGGCCACGTGCGCCGCCCCGGCAGCCGCCTGGAGCCTGGCCACGGGCACCCGCGAGGTCCAGGCCGCGCCCGGCACGGGGCTCCTCACGCTGGAGCTCGGCTGATCGTCGAAATCACGGAGTACACCCCCATGACAAAGGCCCCGCCGCTCTGAAGCGGCGGGGCCTTCGCCCACATGGGATGAGTGGAGATGGCGGGAATCGAACCCGCGTCCAACGGTGCAGAATCAGGGCTTCTCCGTGTGCAGTTCGCTGTGATTTTCTCGGCCCCGGCGATCACGCGAACAAGTCGCCGACGGGCCCAGTCACTGTTTGATTTCCCATCGGGCCCCGTGACCGGGCTCGATGGTTTAGTTCCCTAGATTATGCCAGGATCCGGGCCGGGAACACTCCCGGGCTGACACCCATTTAGGGTCCTTCAGTCACTGCTTATCAGGCAGCGAGGGCGAAGGACTGGGAATCGCGCTTGGTGTTGGCGATTATTTTTTGCGACATATGGTTTACGAGATCATTGCCGCTTCCTCGACACGCTTCCCCTGCTTCGACAGCCGCTGTCGAAACCGATCATCCCCATGTTGTGTTGACAATCCCCTCCGAAGAGGGACGCGCACCCGCCGTGGGGTGCAGACACCATCGTACGTGACCAACGCGGGTCGGTGCCAGCGTATTCCCTACGCCCCGCGCTGCCTCCGCTTCACCGCCGCGATCGCGCGGTCGGTCTCCCGGCGGTCCTGCTTCTCCCGCAGCGCCTGACGCTTGTCGTACTCCTTCTTGCCCTTCGCCAGCGCGATCTCGACCTTGGCCCGGCCGTCCTTGAAGTACAGCGCGAGGGGCACGATGGTGTGGCCCGTCTCGCCCGTCTTCGAGGCCAGCTTGTCGATCTCCGCGCGGTGCAGCAGCAGCTTCCGCTTGCGCCGGGCGCTGTGGTTGGTCCACGTGCCCTGGCTGTACTCCGGCACGTGCACGTTGTACAGCCACGCCTCGTGCTGATCCAGCTGCACGAAGCCGTCGACCAGCGACGCACGTCCCTGGCGCAGGGACTTCACCTCGGTCCCGGTGAGGACCAAGCCGGCCTCGTAGGTGTCGACGATGAGGTAGTCGTGCCGCGCCTTCTTGTTCTGGGCGATCAGCTTGCGCCCTTTTTCCTTAGCCATAGTGCCGACCATTTTCGCACTACGGAGGGCCCCGACGGAAAGTCGATTACGAGGAGCTCGCCAGGCCGCGCAGTACGGTCCCGGCCCGCTGGAGGGCGTCCTCGCCGGTCTCCAGGTCGGGCGTGATGCCCCGGCCGTCGACGCCGCGGCCGGAGGGGGTGCGGTAGTGCCCGACGGTCAGCTCCGCGACGGAGCCGTCGGGCAGCCGGCTCGGCATCTGGACCGAGCCCTTGCCGAAGGTGCGGGAGCCCACGACGAGCGCCCGTCCGCGGTCCTGAACGGCGCCGGTGAGGAGCTCGGCCGCACTCATCGTCCCGCCGTCGACGAGCGCGACCAGCGGTCTCGTGGTGTCCCCGCCGGACTCGGCGTGCAGGGCGCGCTGCTCGCCGTCGACGTCGTAGGTGGCGACCAGGCCGCCGTCGAGGAAGGCGGATGCGGCGGTCACGGCCTCGGTGACCAGGCCGCCGGAGTTGCCGCGCAGGTCGAGGACGATCCCGGCGCGGGGCGGGGTCCGGCGGACCGCTTCACGGACCTGGTGGCCGGAGCCCTTGGTGAAGGTGTCGACCTTGATGACGGTGACGCGGCCCGCGAGCTCCCGGACGGTGACCGAGTCCGTGGACAGCTGGGCCCGGCGCACGGTTTCCGTCCACGCGCGACCGCCGCGCTCCAGGCCGAGACGGACGGTGGTGCCCGCGGGGGCGTCGGTGGCGTCGCCGCGCAGTAAGGAGACGACCTCGGTGACGGGCCGGCCGTCGGTCTTCTCTCCGTCGACGCTGCGCAGCAGGTCTCCGGGGCGGATGCCGGCGGTGGCGGCGGGCGACCCGGCGCGCACCCTCGTCACCTCGATGCGGCCGTCCCGTCCACTGCGGGCCCACAGGCCGACGCCGGTGTACTGGCCGTCGAGGGACTCCTCGAACTCCTCGTACTCGCCCGGGGAGTAGACGGCACCCCAGCGGTCCCCGCTGCGGCTGACGGCGCGCTTGGCGGCCTGGACCGGGGACGTGCCGTCGTCCATGGCCTCCTCGGCGGCCCGGGCGACATCCGCGCGGTGTGCGGCCGAACCCGCCGAACGGACCACGTCCGGCGCGGACTTCTCCCGGCCCTGGGGCAGCGCCCCGGTGGCCGCACCGGCGACGAGCACGCTCGTGAACACCAACGTCAGGGCGGCCCCGCGACGGATGCGACGGGGCTGACAGAACGGGTCACGACCTGACATGCCGGTGAGTCTAGGACAAGCGGAAGGGCCGTACGGTCGGTTGACCGTACGGCCCCTCTTGGCATGCGTCACACCTTCAAGTACTTGCGCAGCGCGAAGAACGCGGCCAACGCGGGCATCAGAAGGCTCGTCGCGAGGATGAGCGGCAGCTTGGTGAGGACGGCGTCCCAGCCGATGAAGTTGATCAGTGTCAGCTGGTCGGCCAGGGCGAGTCCGTGGTCGATGAGGAAGTACCGGGCGAGCAGCAGGAAACCGCACGCGAGGGTGCCGCCGATGAGTCCGGCGACCGCGGCCTCCATGATGAACGGCGCCTGGATGTAGAAGCCGGAGGCGCCGACCAGCCGCATGATGCCGGTCTCACGCCGGCGGCTGAACGCCGAGACGCGCACGGTGTTGACGATCAGCATCAGCGCGACGACCAGCATCAGTGCCATCACCGCGCGGGCAGCCCAGTTCATGCCGTTCAGCAGCTTGAACAGATTGTCCAGGATGCCCTTTTGGTCCTGTACGGACTGCACGCCGTCCCGGCCGTTGAAGGCGGTGGCGATGACCTGGTACTTCTCCGGGTCCTTCAGCTTGATGCGGTACGACTCCTGCATCTGGTCCGGCGTGAGGGAGCTGGCGAGCGGGGAGTCGCCGAACTGCTCCTTGTAGTGCTTGTACGCCTGGTCCTGCGACTCGTACGTGACCGCCTGGACGACGTTCATCTTGTCGAGGTCGGCCTTGATCTGCTTCTTCTGGTCGTCGGTGACCGCGCCCTTGGCGCAGTTCGGGTCCGACTCGGCGTCGCTCTTGTTGCAGAGGAAGACCGAGACGTTGACCTTGTCGTACCAGTAGCCCTTCATGGTGTTGACCTGGTCGCTCATCAGGAGCGACCCGCCGAACAGGGCGAGCGACAGGGCGACGGAGACGACGACGGCGAAGGTCATCGTCAGGTTGCGGCGGAGACCGACACCGATCTCCGACAGGACGAACTGGGCGCGCATGGCGAGCGGTTATGCCTTTCCGTGGATCTCGGGTGCGGTATCAGTGCTGGTAGCCGTAGACACCGCGGGCCTGGTCGCGGACGAGGCGGCCCTTCTCCAGTTCGATGACGCGCTTGCGCATCTGGTCCACGATGTTCTGGTCGTGCGTGGCCATCACCACGGTCGTGCCCGTCCGGTTGATGCGGTCGAGCAGCTTCATGATGCCGACGGACGTCTGCGGGTCGAGGTTGCCGGTGGGCTCGTCGGCGATGAGCAGCTTGGGGCGGTTGACGAAGGCCCGCGCGATGGCGACGCGCTGCTGCTCACCACCGGACAGCTCGCCGGGCATCCGGTCCTCCTTGCCGCCGAGCCCGACGAGGTCGAGCACCTGCGGAACGGACTTGCGGATCTCGCCGCGCGACTTGCCGATGACCTCCTGCGCGAAGGCGACGTTCTCGCCGACCGTCTTGTTCGGCAGCAGGCGGAAGTCCTGGAACACCGTCCCCAGCTGGCGCCGCATCTGCGGAACCTTCCAGTTGGAGAGGCGGGCGAGGTCCTTGCCCAGAACGTGCACCTGACCGTGACTGCACCGCTCCTCGCGGAGGATCAGCCGCAGGAAGGTGGACTTTCCGGAGCCGGAGGACCCCACGAGGAAGACGAACTCGCCTTTCTCGACCTCCAGGGATACATCCCTGAGGGCGGGGCGGGTCTGTTTGGGGTAGACCTTGGAGACGTTGTCGAATCGGATCACGGATGCACCACGGGTCGCCGGGGGTAGATGAGCGTGACCATACGCGAACCGGGTGGGGCACCGCAGTCACCGACCGTGGTTGCGCCACGGTTGTGCCGTTTTGTACAGAGCGCCGGGGGGCGTGGGCGGACTGTGCGTACCACCACAGAAAACGCGCAGCCGCGCGAGGGCCGAAGGAACCTGGCAAAGTGGAGGGGGAACATTCCCGCCCCCACGGACGTTGAACACGTGGAACCGGCGCAAGGAGGGCAAGCGCATGACGTACGACCGGCTGGTGTGCGCGAACTGCGCGTCCCCCGTGAACGAGGGCCGCTGCGCCGTGTGCCGCGCGAACCGTGAGCGGATGCAGCAGGAGAACTTCCTCGCGGGCATGAACCCGATGGCTCTGATCGCACTGCTGACGGTGCTGATCGCCGCGGTGGCCCTGCTGGCGCACCAGACGGCGTAGGCGGTACGCAGCCCCCAGACATGGCCGAGGGCCCGGAGCGTTTCGCTCCGGGCCCTCGGTGGTGCGCTGTGCGTACGGTCCGTACGGCCGCGGCTACCGTCAGGCGGCAGCCCCGCCGCGGCCGCCCACGAGGCGCGGCAGCAGACGGAAGCCGACACCGCCGGCGATCATCGTGGCGGCGCCGATCACCAGGAAGGTGGTCTGCGCGGCACCCGTCTCGGCGAGCTCCTGGCCGTTGCCCTGGGCCTGGGCCTGCGAGGCCGGGGTGGAGTCCGAGCCGATCTCGGTGAGCGCGGAGGAGCCCTCCTCCTGCGGCGAGGTGCCGCCGTCGGGGTCGGCATTGTTGCCGTCGCCGATGCTGCCACCGTTGCCGTTGCCGTTGCCGTTGCCGTTGCCGCCGCCGTTGCCGTTGCCGCCGCCGTTGCCGCCGCCGTTCCCGTTGCCCGGGTCGGACGGGACGTCGGTCGGCTCCTCGGTGGGCTCGGTGGGCTCGTCGGTAGGCTCGGTCGGCTCGTCGGTGGGCTCCTCGGTCGACGGCGGGTCCGTCGGGAGGTCCGTCGGCGGGTCGGTCGGGAGCTCGGTCGGCGGGTCCGTCGGCAGCTCGGTCGGCGGGGCCGTCGGGTCGTCGCCGGCGCTCACGCCGACACCGACACTGGTGTCGCCGAGGCCGACATTCACGCCCAGGTCGAGAGCGGATGCCGCACCGGCGGCGGTCAGCGAGGCACCGGCGGCGATCACGGCACCGGCGGCTATCCGCGCGACACGAATCCGCGTCTTCTTCGTCATGTGGTTGCTACCCCCAGTAGCTCATCGTCATTAGGCAGCGCTCGGGGCTGTGCTCGACGGGGACAACTGCGGTGAAAGGCGCCCCGGTTCACATGCGCCCCAGAGACACGCATGCCGCGCTTTACCCTTCCCATTTTTCAAGAACACGTCAAGGTCGTTTACGGCCGCCATGTCCAACTACGGGGGCTATGCCGGGAGTCTGAGGCTGTGACTGTGATGTAAAACCCGGACATGGAGCACGGAAAAGGCAACTGCCGCCCTGATGGCGGCAGTTGCCTTGTCGACAAACTTACTTCTCCTGCTGCTTGCGCCAGCGAATTCCGGCTTCGAGGAACCCGTCGATCTCGCCGTTGAACACGGCCTCGGGGTTGCCGACCTCGAACTCGGTGCGCAGGTCCTTCACCATCTGGTACGGGTGCAGCACGTACGAACGCATCTGGTTGCCCCAGGAATTGCCGCCGTCGCCCTTGAGGGCGTCCATCTTGGCCTGCTCCTCCTGGCGACGCCGCTCCAGCAGCTTGGCCTGGAGCACGTTCATGGCCGTGGCCTTGTTCTGGATCTGCGACCGCTCGTTCTGGCAGGAGACGACGATGCCGGTGGGGATGTGGGTGAGGCGCACCGCGGAGTCGGTGGTGTTGACGCCCTGGCCGCCCGGGCCGGACGAGCGGTACACGTCCACCCGCAGTTCGGACTCGTCGATCTCGATGTGGTCGGTCTGCTCGACCACGGGCAGGATCTCGACGCCTGCGAAGGAGGTCTGGCGCCGGCCCTGGTTGTCGAAGGGCGAGATGCGCACGAGCCGGTGCGTGCCCTGCTCGACGGAGAGCGTGCCGTACGCGTAGGGCACCTGGACGGCGAAGGTGGTCGACTTGATGCCGGCCTCTTCCGCGTACGACGTCTCGTAGATCTCGGTCTTGTAGCCGTGCTGCTCGGCCCACCGCAGGTACATGCGCTGGAGCTTCTCGGCGAAGTCGGCGGCGTCGACGCCACCCGCCTCGGCGCGGATGTTCACCAGCGCCTCCCGGGAGTCGTACTCACCGGAGAGGAGCGTGCGGACCTCCATCTCGTCCAGCGCCTTCTTCACGGCGACCAGCTCGGACTCGGCCTCGGCGCGGGTGTCCGGGTCGTCCTCCTCCTCGGCCATCTCGAAGAGAACGCCCAGGTCGTCGATGCGACCGCGCAGGGCCTCGGCCTTGCGCACCTCGGCCTGGAGGTGGGACAGCTTGCTGGTGATCTTCTGCGCCTCATCGGGGTTGTCCCAGAGGGACGGCGCGGCCGCCTGCTCCTCGAGCACGGCGATGTCTGCCCTCAGCTTCTCGAGGTCCAGAACGGCCTCGATCGACTCCATGGTCGAGGAGAGGGACTTGAGCTCTTCGGATACGTCGACGACTGCCACGCCCTCCAGCGTAACGGCTCCGCCCGGCGGCCATCGCCGGGCGGCCGGAGCAGGCGGCTCAAGGGGTCTGCGGGGCCGAGTTCTGCGTGTCCTGGGGAGGTGCGCTTCCGTCGTCGTCCGACGTGGTCAGCCAGGCTCCGACGCCGATCGCCGCCGCGAGGGCGACCGCGCCCGCTCCCAGGGCCATCCGGCGGCGCCGGGTCGCGGCGCGGTTGCGGGCCGAGCCAGGGCGGGGGGCGCCGGCGGTGCGCGGGGCCCGGGCCGTGCCGTGGGCGCCGCCGGCCAGCTCGTCGGGGGCGGGGACGCGCATCGAGGTGTGGGTGTCGCGGTTGGAGTCGGTGGGCTTCGCGCCCGGCACCAGGGGGACCGCGCCCCGCCGCCGGACCCGCTCCCCGGCCGGGGCCGGTCCGGCGGGCTGCTCCTCGCGGTCGGCCTCCTCCGCGGACTCGGTGTCCGGCTCGTCGACCTCCAGCGGGGGCATGCCCGCCAGCATCGGCAGCAGCTCCCGCAGCCGGGCCCCGAGCTCCGAGGCCCGCAGCCGCGAGGCCGGGGCCTTGGCCAGGCACTGCACCAGCAGCTGCCACAGCTCGTCCGGGATACCGGGCAACGGGACGACCGTCTCCGTGACGTGCCGGCGCAGGACCGCGCCCGGGTGTCCGCCGCCGAAGGGGGTGAAGCCCGCCAGCAGCTCGTAGAGGACCGTGGCGAGCGCGTAGATGTCGACGGACGCGCGCGGGGGCAGGCCCTCGACGATCTCCGGGGCGAGGTAGTCGGGGGTGCCGATGATCTTCGTGGCCTTGGTCCGGCGCGGGGTGTCGATGAGCTTGGCCACGCCGAAGTCGGTCAGCAGCGCGCGGTGGGAGCCGCCGGGGCCGAGGGGGCCCTGCATGTCCAGGAGGACGTTCTCCGGCTTGACGTCCCGGTGCACGACTCCCGCGGCGTGCGCGGCCGCCAGTCCGTCGGCGATGTCGGCCGCGATGGCGACGGCCGCCTCGGGGGCCATGCGCCGGTCCCGGTCCAGGCGGGTGCGCAGGTCCGTGCCGCGGACGAGGTCCATGACCAGGGCCAGGTCGTTGCCGTCGACGACCAGATCCCGCACCGACACCACGTGCGGGTGCTCCAGGCCGAGCAGGGCCGTGCGCTCCTGGACGAAGCGTCCGACGAGTTCCTGGTCGGACGCGAGGTCCTCGCGCAGCAGCTTGATGGCGACGGGACCTTCGGGGCCCTCGCCCAGCCACACCGTGCCGGCGCTGCCCCGCCCGAGGATCTGGTGGGCGGTGTACCGGCTGCCGATCTTCCGTGCCAAGGCTGCTCCTACCGACGCGTGTTGTCGCTAAAACTACGCGTCCGAGGAGCCAACCTTCACCGGGGAGGCGGAAATCACCCGCCGGATGTCGACAAATCACCAACCCCGCAGGGCGGTTCCGGTCAGTTCGTGCCGGAACCGCTCCCGCCGAGCTTCTCGAACCAGCCGGTCACGGTGCTGAACCAGTCGGTGAGCTGGTCCCAGTAGCCCTTGCCGGTGCCGATCCACTCCTGCAGCGGGCTCAGTTCCCAGATCAGCCAGCCCGCGACGAACAGGATGACGATCGTGAAGAGGCAGCCCTTCAGGCAGCCGAGGCCTGGGATCCGCATCCGGTTGGCGCTGCGCTGCCGCGGCTGCCGGGGCTCGCGCTGCGGCTGCTGGGGCTGCTGCGGCTGGGGCGGGGGCGCGGGCGGGGCGTAGCGCTGCGGCGGCTGGGGCCGCTGTGGCTGCGGGGCGTACTGCTGGGGCTGCTGCTGCGGATGGCCGTAGCCGGGCCCGGGCGGGGGTGCCTGGCGGCGCGGGGGCTGTTGCGGCCGCGCGACCTGGCGCTGAGGGCGGCGCCGCAGCGGGTCCTCGTTCGGGTCGAGGTACTGGACCTGCGTCTGTTCGTTGCGGTCGCGGGCCGCCCGCAGCTGGTTCTGCCAGGGGTGCGGGTCCTCGGGGCCGCCCTGCTGGTTCTGCCCGCCCGGGTGGCCGGGCGAGCCCGGCGGGACGGGCGGCATGACGGCGGTCGGGTCGGCCGCGCCCCGGTGGTTCATGACGGCGGTGGGGTCGGCCGCGCCGGCCGGACCGCCGGTGTGCGGCAGGACGCTGGTCGCCCCGTTCGGGTCGTACGAGCCCGCGCCCTGCGGAAGGACCTGGGTCGGGTCGGCCGCGCCGGGCGTGTCCGGCACGGGCGCGGGGGCCGGGTCCGGCATCAGCAGCATGCCGACGCCCTCGGCGGCGGCGATCTGCGCGGAGTTCGCGTGCACCCCGATGCCCTCGGCCACGACGCGCAGGCCGCGGGCGAGATTCACGGCGCTGGGGCGCTCGTCCGGGTTCTTGCGCAGGCAGCGCTCGATGACCGTCCACAGCGGGTCGGGGACCGTGGAGGGGCGGCGCGGCTCGGCGCTCAGGTGCTGGTGCAGCACCTCCAGGGCGGAGCCGCCGGCGAACGGCGGGCGGCCGGTGACCAGCTCGTACAGCAGGATGCCGGCGCCGTAGATGTCGACGGCGGAGGTCTGCGGGCGGCCCTCGGCGGACTCCGGCGCGACGTACGCGGGCGTACCGACGAACTCCTGGGTGCGGGTCAGTCCCGGGGAGTCGGCCAGCCGGGCGATGCCGAAGTCGGTCAGCAGCGGGTGCATCCGCCCGTCGTACTGCTGGAGCAGGACGTTGGCCGGCTTGAGGTCGCGGTGGACGACGCCGTCGGCGTGGCTGGCGGCGAGGGCGTCGGCGATCTGGGCCGTGAGCAGGGCCGCGGCGACCGGGGTGAACGGCCCGTTCTCGCGCAGGTAGCGGTGCAGGTCGGGGCCCTCGACGAGGTCCATGACCAGCGCCAGCAGCTCGCCCTCGACGACCAGGTCGCGGACCCGGACGATGTTCGGGTGGGTCAGCCGCAGCAGGACGGACCGCTCACGCAGGAACCGCATGACGATGTCCGGGTCGCCGGCCAGCTCCTCCTTGAGGACCTTGATCGCGACGGTCTCGCCGGGCTGCCCCGGCACGGCCGCCTCGGCGCCCGCGGTCTCGCGCTGGCGGGCTCGCCAGACGGTGCCCGTGGCGCCGCGTCCGAGCGGCTCCTCGAGCAGGTACTTGCTGCCTACCGGCCGCACGTCATGCGCTCCCTGGTGCTTGCCTTGCCTGCTGGCCTGTCCGACCCACTGTAGTGCCGGGGGGCCGGGGACCGGAGTGTCGTCGTTCTGTGGGTCTTACGTAGCGGCCCTCACACCCGTTCGAAGGGAAGACGCTCACCTCGGTCTCGTGGTTGCCGGCAAGGAACGTGAGTGATCTCAAGCGGTCGCCTGTGGGTCATCTCTCAGGCACTTTTGCGGGCAGAGCCGACCATTCAAGATCACCTTTTTCGGAGCGACGGGCGCACTGTCAGTGGCAGGTGCGAGGATGCTGCCAGTACTGGCCGACGTGCTGGGGCGGGGTGGGGGACTCCGCGCCCGGGCAGAAGGGACCGCTGACGGCGATGCAGATCCGGCTGACCGTCGTAGATCCGCTGGGCCCGTCGGCGCCGGCGCAAGATCGCGCCCCGCGCAGCGACGTGCTGGTCACGGCACCCGCCGGTACGGCGCTCGCCGCGGTGGCGTCGGCGCTCGCCCAGGCGGTCTCCGGCGGTGACGGCTCGGGCACGCCCGTGCTGTACGCCGGGGAGCAGCGGCTGGACGCCCAGCGCTGCACGCTCGGCGAGCCGCCGCTGACCGACGGTGCCGTGCTGTCCGTCGGCGCGCCGGGCGAGCCGGAGCCGCATCCGGAGCTGGCGGACGCCCCGGCCCAGTTGCAGGTCGTGGCCGGGCCCGACGCCGGCGGCGTCCATCTCCTGCACGGCGGCGAGATCCGCATCGGCCGCTCCGCGGACGCCGACGTACCGCTCGACGACCCGGACGTCTCCCGGCTGCACTGCGCGGTGACGGTGAGCGCGGACGGCCGCGTCGCGATCGCCGACCTCGACTCCACGAACGGCACGACGGTGAGCGGCGCGCGGGTGGGCGGCCGGGCGGTCCCCTTCGTGCCGGGTGCGCTGCTGCGGATCGGCGAGTCGGCCCTGCGGCTGGCTCCCGCGGGGGGCCCGGGGGCCCGGGTGGAGACGACTCCGGACGGCGAGGGGCACGTGCGCGTGGCCGGGCCCGCGGTGGCATCCGGCCCCGGCAAGGCGACTCCGAGAACGGCCGGGCCCACGGACTCCACGCATCACGGCAACGGCTCGGTGGCCTGGGGCACGCCGACTGCTCCCGGGCGCGGCTCCGCCGATCCGGCTGTGGTGCCGGGGCAGGGCGGGGCGCCGCGCATCGAGAGCGGAGGTGCGGGCTCGGGGTCGGAGGCGACGCGGCTCGGTAACGGAAGTGCGGGCTCCGGGTCGGGGGCGGTGCGCATCGAGAGCGGAGGTGCGGGCTCCGGGTCGGAGGCAGCGCGGCTCGGGGGCGGAGGTGCGGGCTCCGGGTCGGAAGCGCCGAGGATCGAGGGCCGGGGCCCGAGGTCGGAAGCGCCGCGGACAAAGGGCGGCGGCGCCGGGCCGGAAGCGCCGCAGGAGCGGGGTCGCGGCTGGGGGGCCCGCGCTGCGGACAGCGGGGGCGAAGCCCGCTCGGGGGGCCGCCGGAACGAGATGCCGCCCCGGGGTGCCGACGGCGAAGCCCGGCCGGGACGCCGGAGCGACGTGCCGTCCCCCGGTCCCGCGGGCACCGCCCCTGCGGGAGGCCACCGCAACGAGGTCCCGACCCCGGGCGCCGGCAGCGAAGCCCGGCCGGGACGCCGGAGCGACGTTCCGGCTCCGGGTACCGGCAGCGAACCCCGCTCCGGAGGACACCGGAGCGAGATGCCGCCCCCCGACGCCGCAGGCACCATAGGCCACGGCAACGAGGTCCCGGCCCCGGGCGCCGGCAGCGGAGCCCGGCCGGGACGCCGGAGCGACGTTCCGGCTCCGGGTACCGGCAGCGAACCCCGCTCCGGAGGACACCGGAGCGAGATGCCGCCCCACGGCGCCGGGGGCGCTGCCCACGCCGGGGACGGTTGGAGTGAAGTGCCGCCCGGGGGCACCGGGGGTGAGGCGCGGCGGCAGACGGCCGGTGGTGGATCACGGTCCGGGTCCGCCGGGTCCGGGCAGACGTTCCCGGAGGCTCACGGAACGCGCCCCGGTTCGCCGGAAGACACGCTCCGGGCCACTCGGCGGCACGACGTCCCTCAGGGTTCGTCGCCCCTGGCTCCGCCCGGCCCCGCGCGACAGCGCGATGCGCTCCGGCCGGCGAGCGGTGCCGGGGACACGCATGCGGGTCGTTCCGGCGCCGGGGCGTTCGGTGCCGCGGTCCCCGACCGCCCCGGACAGGCCTACGGCGGCGACGCCGGCGCCGGCGCCACAGACGGAAGCGGTCACCGCCCCTGGAGCCCGGACCCCGGTACCGACGACGCGGCCCTCGCCGACCAGCGTGCGGGGCGCGGGCGCAAGGGCACCCCCCTCCGCGGCACCGACGTGCCCCCGGGGCCCCGCAGACGGGGCGGGCTCGGGGCGTGGGCCCGGCGGCTGGCCGGAGGGCGCGGCGAGCAGGCGGCGGAACCGCGCGAGACGTACGAGGACGAGCCGGCCACGGCGGTGGCCACGGAGCACCACCCGGTCGTCGTGCCGGCCGCACCGGAGACCTGGCCGGACCCGGCCACGCTGCTGCTCACGGCCCTCGGTCCCGGACCCCGGCTGTGGGAGCGCGGTCCCGGCCACCCGGAAGCGCTCGCCGTGCGGCTCGGTACGGCCGACCGGGCGGCACCGGACGGCTCGGGCCTGTTGCCCGCCGTCCCCGTGACCGCCGGTCTGCGCGAGGTGGGCGCACTGGGGCTGGCCGGGCCGCGGGCGCGGCTGGCCGGGCTGACGCGTGCCGTCCTGGCCCAGCTCACCGCCCTGCACTCCCCCGACACGCTGGAGATCGTCCTGATCGCCGCGGACCGCTCGCGTTCCCTTGAGGAGCGCACCGCCGAGTGGTCCTGGCTGGGCTGGCTGCCGCACGTGCGCCCGGGGCACGGGCAGGACTGCCGGCTGCTCCTGGCCCACGACCGCGAGCAGGCCGCCGCCCGCACCGACGAGCTCACCCGCCGTCTGGAGGACCAGCTGGCGGACACGGGCCAGGTCGGCATCCCCGCGGGGGCCGGCAACCCGTCGACGAGTGCCTCGGCGAGCCGCGGCTCACAGCCCGACGGCGCCCCCACCCCGCACCACACCGTCCCTGCTCCCCGCCGCCCCTCCTGGGCCCTGGGCGACAGCGCCGGCAGCGACGCGGCAGGCGGTTTCCCCGGCCCGTACACCGTCGTGGTCGTCGACGGCGATCCCGGTGGTGCCGACCTGCGCGGAGCCCTCGCGCGGCTGGCGCTGGAGGGCCCCCGGGCCGGTATCCACGTCGTCTGCCTGGCCGAGACGGCAGCCGCCTCCCCGGCCTCGCCGGTCACGGAGACGTACGAGGCGGCCTGCGCGGTGGCGCCGACCTTCCGGCAGTGCGGCGCGGTCGCGCTGCTCAGCGGGGACGTGGCGACGGCCCTGCGGCTGATGCGCGTGGCCCGTACCGGCGGCGACGGCTCGTCGGCCGGGCCCGTCGGGCACGGCACGGTCGCCACCGTCGACGCCGTCTCCGCGGCCTGGGCCGAGCGGTTCGCACGGGCGCTGGCGCCGCTGCGGACGGACGGCGCGGCGAGCGAACGCCACCCGCGGGTCTCCGCACCGCTGCCGCAGGCGGCCCGGCTGCTGGACGAGCTGGGCCTGGCCCGCGCCACCCCGGCGTCGCTGATGGCCCGCTGGGCGGACGCGGCCGACGACGCCGAGGCGCTGGGCGGACGCGTGCGCGCGGTGCTGGGCGCCGGGCCGCGCGGCCCGGTCGGCGCGGACCTCGCCGCCCAGGGGCCGCATCTGCTGATCGAGGGCCCGCCGGGCAGCGGCCGTACGGAGCTGCTGCGGTCGATCGTCGCGTCCCTGGCCGCGGCCGAGCGGCCGGACCGCCTCGGCATCGTGCTGGTCGACGGCCGGGGCGGCCCGGGCGCGGGCGGCGGCAACGGCGAGGGACTGCAGGTGTGTACGGACGTGCCGCATGTCACCACCCTGCTCATGGCCCACGACCCGGTCCGGATGCGGGAGTTCGCGCAGTCGCTGAGCGCCGAGCTGAAGCGGCGCGCCGAGCTGCTCGGGCGGTCCGACTTCGCCGAGTGGCACACCGGCCGCGAGCTGTCGGGCCGTATGGTCGCGCAGCGCACGGCGTCGGCCCGGGGCGGCGCCCAGGCCGACGCGGCCGGCGCGGGAGGGGCCGGCGACCTCGACTCGCCGTCGAGTTCCACCATGCGGCTGCGGCCCGGCGCGGCCCGGCGGCGGACGGAGGCGGCCCCGCCCCCGCTGCCCCGGCTCGTCGTGGTCGTCGACGACCTGGACGCGCTGGTCGCCCCGGCGCTGGGCTCGACCGGGCGGCCCGCGGCCGGGTCGGTGATGCGCGCGCTGGAGGCGGTGGCCCGGGACGGCGAGCGGCTCGGCGTCCATCTGGTGGCGGCCACCGGCCCGTGCCCCCGTACGGCGGAGACGGAACCGGTGCGCCGGGCCACCCTGCGCGTCGTGCTCGACGCCCCGGCCCCGGGCCCGGAGGAGCCCGCGCCCGGGCGGGGAAGGCTGACCGGTGCGGACGGGCGGGTCACCCCGTTCCAGGGCGGCCGGGTCACCGGCCGGATCCCGCGGACGGCGACGCTGCGTCCCACGGTCGTGCCCCTGGAATGGCACCGCATGGGTGACCCTCCGGCCCGGCGTCCGGTGCGGGAACTCGGAAACGGCCCGACCGACCTGGCACTGTTGGCCAGCGCGCTGGAAAGGGCGGCACGGGAGGTAGCGGCTGCGAAGGTGCCGTCGCTCCTGTGACCGAGGACGGCCGTCGGCCCCGCCCGGCGTCATGGGGCCGCGTCCCTGGTCACGAGGGAGTCACGATCCCCCGCTTGACAGCGGATGCCATCTTGCCGCCCCCGCACACCCGGGCGTAGACCAGATCGCACGGGAGCGCGCTCGACGTTCGACGAGGAACGAAGAAGCGGGGCAGTCATGCGCATGACGAGCAGCACCATCCGGACACGCTGGTCGCCCGAGCGGGACACGGCGACCCCCCAGAGCCGCAGAGCCGTCAAGGCCGCGGCCGCCGTCGCGGCGGGAGCCCTCGCGCTCTCGCTCAGCGCCTGCGGAAGCAGCGACAGCGACAGCAGTGGAAGCACGGGCGACACCACGGAAACCGCCGGCAGCGTCACCCTTCCCAAGCTGGACGGGACGAGCCTCGAGGTCGCCGCCGTGTGGACCGGCACCGAACAGGACAACTTCAAGAAGGTCCTGCAGGAGTTCGAGAAGCGCACGGGCGCCAAGGTCACGTTCGTGCCCGCACAGGACCCGATCATCAACTTCATCGGCTCGAAGGTGGCCGGCGGGCAGCCGCCGGACATCGTGATGCTGCCGCAGCCGGGCGCCATCAAGCAGGCCGTCGACAAGGGCTGGGCCAAGCCGCTGGGCTCCGACACCGTCAAGGAGCTCGGCGAGAACTACTCGCAGGGCTGGCAGGACATCGGCAAGGTGAACGGCAAGCCGTACGGCGTCTACTACAAGGCCGCCAACAAGTCCCTGATCTGGTACAACAACCAGGTCTTCGAGAACGCGGGGGCCAGTGAGCCCGAGACCTGGCCGGACCTGCTCAACACCGCGCAGACGGTCTTCGACTCCGGCGTCACCCCGTTCTCCATCGGCGGGGCCGAGGGCTGGACGCTGACCGACTGGTTCGAGAACGTCTACCTCTCCCAGGCCGGCCCGGAGAAGTACGACCAGCTGGCCAAGCACGAGATCAAGTGGACGGACCCGTCCGTGAAGGACGCGCTGACCACCCTCGCGCAGGTCTGGGGCAAGCCCGACTGGATCGCCGGCGGGGCGAACGGGGCGCTGCAGACGGACTTCCCGGCGTCCGTCACGCAGGTCTTCACCGGCGGGGACCAGCCCAAGGCGGCCATGGTCGCGGCGGGTGACTTCGCGCAGGTCAACATCCCGTCGAGCATGAAGATCGGGACGGACGCGAAGGTGTTCCCGTTCCCGGCCGTGGGTGACCAGGGTCCGGTGGTCTCGGGCGGCGACGCGGCCGTGATCCTGGAGGACTCGAAGGGCTCGCAGGCCCTGGCGACCTGGCTCGCCTCGCCCGACGCGGCGCAGATCCAGGCCGAGCTGGGCGGCTACCTCTCGCCGAACAAGAACGTGCCGAACTCCGCGTACCCGAACGCGGTGCAGCAGAAGATCGCCAAGGCGCTCATCGACGCCGGTGACGACTTCCGCTTCGACATGTCCGATCAGGCCCCGCAGGCCTTCGGCGGTACGCCCGGCAAGGGCGAGTGGAAGATCCTGCAGGACTTCCTGAAGAACCCGAAGGACGTCGCGGGGACGCAGGCGAAGCTGGAGGCCGAAGCAGCCGCGGCGTACGGGAACTGACGTCATGACGTCGGTTTCGGCGGCAGGGGGCACCAAGCCCCCTGCCGCTCCCAAGTCGCGCAAGAGTGTGACCGGTACCCGCAGGACCGTCGCGGCGCTGTTCCTGCTGCCCGCGCTGGTCCTGCTCGGCGCGCTCGTGGTGTACCCGATCGGGTACTCGGTCGTGCGCAGCTTCTACGACCAGTCCGGTGACGGCTTCGCCGGAATAGACAACTACAAGGCCCTCTTCACCGACGAGGGCATCCGCACCGCGCTGAAGAACAACATCATCTGGGTGGTGTTCGCGCCGACGATCGCGACCGCGCTCGGCCTGATCTTCGCGGTGCTGACCGAACGGGTGCGCTGGGGCACGGCGTTCAAGCTGGTCGTCTTCATGCCGATGGCGATCTCGATGCTGGCGGCGGGCATCATCTTCCGCCTGGTGTACGACCAGGATCCGGACAAGGGGGTCGCGAACGCGGTGTGGGTGGGCGTCCACGACACGTTCGCCCAGGCGTCGGCGTTCCCGAAGGCCCACCCGGGCCGCGAATCGCCGCTGAAGCCGGCCGGCGGGGGCGCGTTCATCACCACGTCGCCCGTCCGCACGGGCGAGGCGGTCTCGCTCCCCCTGGTGGGTGTGGCGCCGGATCTGATGCCCGACGGCGCGAAGGCCGCGGTGGCGCCGAAGCCCGGATCGGACAAGATCACGGGCACGACCTGGCAGGACTTCACGCGCGGCAAGGGCGTCGGCACACTCAACAGTGTCGACCCGTCCGAGCTGGGCTACGCCGGCATGCGGGTCGAGGCCGTGAAGGACGGCAAGGTCGTCGCGTCGACGACGGCCGCAGGCGACGGCACCTTCACCCTGCCGGCCTCCGCCGACGGGGCCCAACTCCGGCTCCCGGCGAGCAACTTCAAGGAACCGTACAACGGCCTGGACTGGCTCGGCCCGTCCCTGGTCACCCCGGCCATCATCGGCTCGTACATCTGGATGTGGGCGGGATTCGCGATGGTGCTGATCGCGGCCGGGCTCGCGAGTGTGCCCCGGGAGCTGCTGGAGGCGGCCCGGGTCGACGGCGCGAGCGAGTGGCAGGTGTTCAGACGCGTCACGGTGCCGCTGCTGGCACCGGTCCTCGCGGTCGTCGCCGTCACCTTGATGATCAACGTGCTGAAGATCTTCGACCTGGTCTTCATCATCGCTCCGGGCTCCTCCCAGGACGACGCGAACGTCCTCGCCTTGGAGCTGTACCGCAAGGGCTTCTCCGAGGACCAGCCGGGCATCGCCAGCGCCATCTCGGTGTTCCTGCTGCTGCTCGTGATCCCGGTGATGTGGTTCAACGTGCGTCGGCTCAGGCGGGAGGTGCGGCGATGAAGGCCACGCAGTCGCTGGGATCGCGGCTCGCCGAGGGGGTCGGCGGCGGGCTGCTGCGGGTGTTCCTCATCGTCATCGGACTGTTCTGGCTGGTGCCCACGATCGGGCTGCTGCTGTCCAGTCTCCGTGCGCCGGAGGACATCGCGGCGAGCGGCTGGTGGAAGGTGTTCACCGAGCCCTCGCAGCTCACCTTCGACAGCTACCAGAAGCTGCTGGAGAACGAGGACATCACCAGCAGCCTGCTGAACACGGTGTGGATCACCGTGCCCGCGACCCTGCTGGTGGTGATCATCGGGTCGCTGGCCGGCTACGCCTTCGCGTGGATGGAGTTCCCGGGCCGGGACTGGTGGTTCCTGGGCGTGGTCGGTCTGCTGGTCGTGCCCGTGCAGGTGGCGCTGATCCCGATCGCCGAACTCTTCGGCAAGATCGGCGTCTTCGGCTCGGTGCTGGGCGTGGTGCTCTTCCACGTCGGTTTCGGACTGCCGTTCGCGGTGTTCCTGCTGCGGAACTTCTTCGCGGAGATCCCGAGGGAGCTGCTGGAGGCGGCGCGCCTGGACGGGGCGGGTGAACTGCGCCTGTTCTTCCGTGTCGTGATGCCTCTCGGCGCCCCGGCGATCGCCGCGCTCGGCATCTTCCAGTTCCTGTGGGTGTGGAACGACCTGCTGGTCGCGCTGATCTTCTCGGACTCCGGGAGCCAGCCGATCACGGTCGCACTGCAGACGCAGGTACGGCAGTTCGGCAACAACATCGACGTGCTGGCACCCGGCGCGTTCATCTCGATGGTGGTCCCGCTGGCCGTCTTCTTCGCGTTCCAGCGGCAGTTCGTGTCCGGCGTGATGGCGGGCGCGGTCAAGTAGCGAGCAGAGCACGGTAGTCGAAGGGGTGGGCCGAGGGACGGCCCGCCCCTTCCGCGTTCCCCCGGATGCCGTAGCCACCGTAACCAAGTCGGCCCATCGGCCGTTCCCGGGCCGAACGCCCGCGCCGACCGATGGATGGCCTCTTGCCCAGGTTCAGTGTCATTGTCCCCGCGTACCAGGTTCAGGCGTACCTGCACGAGTGCCTCGAATCGGTGCTCTCCCAGTCCTGTCCCGATCTGGAACTGATCGTCGTCGACGACTGCTCGCCGGACGCGTGCGGTGCGATCATCGACGAGTTCGCCGCCCGCGACACGCGCGTACGCCCCGTCCATCTGCCAAAGAACGTGGGCCTGGGCCGCGCGAGAAACGCCGGCGTGGCGCACGCGAGCGGCGACTACCTGCTGTTCCTGGACAGCGACGACACCCTCACGCCCGACGCGCTCCGGTCGATCGCCGACCGGCTGAAGGAGACGGGCGAGCCGGACGTGCTGGTCTTCGACTACGCGCGCACCTACTGGACGGGGGAGGCGATCCGCAACCAGGCGGCCCTGCAGCTCACCGAGCAGGGCCCGGCGCCGTTCCGCCTGGAGGACCGGCCGGGGCTGCTGCGGCTGCTGATGGTCGCCTGGAACAAGGCCTACCGGCGGGAGTTCGTGGAGGAGGGGGGCTTCGTCTTCCCGCCCGGCGTCTACGAGGACACGCCCTGGACGTACCCGGTGCTGATGACCGCCGAGTCGATCGCGACCCTCGACCGGGTCTGTGTGCACTACCGGCAGCGGCGGCAGGGCAGCATCCTGCGCACCACCAGCGAACGGCACTTCGACGTCTTCGAGCAGTACGACCGGGTCTTCGCCTATCTCGACGAGCGCCCCGAACTGGCCCGGTGGCGGCCGGTGTTGTTCCGCCGCATGGTGCATCATCTGGTGGTCGTGTACTCCCGGCGGGACCGGCTGCCCCGGGGCTCGCGCGCCGACTTCCTGCGCCGGGCCCGCGCCCACTACCGCCGCTACCGCACCCCCGGCGCCCCCGTGCCCCTGCGCTGCCGGATCCACCACGTCCTGATCCGCTTCGGCCTGCACCGCACCTACCGCACCCTCCAGCTGGCGTCGGCCCTGCACCGCGCCACCGCCCGGACCACCGGGAAGGTGCTGCGGGGCCTGCGGTCGGCGGCCCTCAGGACCCACTACCGCGTGCAGCGCTGCCTGCCGCTGCGCGCCGACCGCGCCGTCTTCGCCGCCTACGACGGCCGCGGCCACGGCTGCAACCCGGGCGCGCTGGAGGCCGCGTTCCGCGACCTCGCGCCGCACATCCGCACGGCGTGGATCGCCCGCCCCGAACACCACCACACGATCCCGCCCGGCCCGCGCCGCCTCGTCCCCGGGACGGCCGCCTACTGGACGGCGCTCGCCCGCTCCCGCTACCTGGTCAGCAACACCGGCTTCGACGACCGGCTGGCCAAGCGCCGGGGCCAGGTCCTGATCCAGACCGGGCACGGCACCCCGCTCGGCCACATCGGCCTCGACCTCCAGGAGCGCCCCGCGGCGGCCCGCGGCCGTGACTTCGCGCGGCTGCTGAAGGACGTCGACCGGTGGGACTACGTGCTGTCCGCCAACCGCCACACCACACTGACGAACGAGCGCGTCCACCCCGGCCGCTACACCACGCTGGAGTACGGCTACCCCCGCAACGACGTGTTCCGGACGGCCACCCCGGCGGACGTGGCCCGGCTGCGCGCCTCGCTGGGCATCCCGCGGGGCGCGGTGGCGATCCTGTACGCGCCGACCCACCGCGACTACCGCCGTTCCCAGCGTCACGCCCTCGACCTCCAGCGGATCGTGCGCCGCCTCGGTCCGCGTTTCGTCGTCCTGGCCCGCGCCCACCACGCCTACGACGCCCCGCTGACCAGCACCTGCGGCCGGGTCGTCGACGTCTCCGGCCACCCGAGCGTCGAGTCGCTCTGCCTGGCCTCGGACGCCCTGGTCACGGACTACTCGTCGCTGATGTTCGACTACGCCAACCTGGACCGGCCGATCGTCGTCCTCGCCGACGACTGGGAGGCGTACGACGCGGCCCGCGGCACCTACTTCGACCTGCGCGACGTCCCGCCGGGCGCGATCGCCCGCGGCGAGGACGAGCTGATCGACATCTTCGCCACCGGCCACTGGCGCGGCTCCCGCTCGGCCCAGCTGCGGGCGGCGTTCCGCGAGCGGTTCTGCACGTACGACGACGGGCGGGCCGCCGAGCGGGTGGTGCGCCGGGTCGTGCTCGGGGAGTCGGAGCTGCCGCCGGTCGTGCCGCTCGGCGAGCGGCGCCCGGTGCCCTCGGCGGCGGCCTCGCTGACGCGTGAGCCGCTCACCACGGTGCTGCTGCCGACCGGTCCCCACGCCGTCACCGACAGCCTCTGACCACGGTTCGCCCTCGGGGAGTCCGCATGCCCTCCAGCCCGTCGCGGCCGACGCCCTCCCGGCCGCCCTCCTGGCGGCCGTCGGGGCGTCCGGGACGCCCGCGCGCCGGGTGAGGCGGCCCGCCTCCCCCGCCTTGTGAAGACCGCCCTCGACAGAAAGAGCAGAATGCCCCGCTTCAGCATCGTCGTCCCGTCCCATGGGGTCGCGGGCCGGCTGTCCCTGGCGCTGGACTCCGTCCTCGCCCAGTCGTTCGGCGACTTCGAGCTGATCCCGGTGTGCGACGCGCCCGACGCACCGGCGGCGGACGTCGTCGCCGGGTACGCCGAGCGGGACTCCCGGGTGACACCGGTGCACTCGCCGCCGTCGGACGGACTGGCCGGGGCCCGCAACACCGGGCTCCGGGCGGCCGTCGGCGGCCATGTGCTGTTCCTCGACGGCGACGACGTCCTGGTCCCAGGGGCGCTGGCGGCCCTGGACGCCCGGCTGGGCGAGACCGGGGACGTGGACGTCCTGTACGCCGAGCACGAGCGCACCCCCTGGTGGGAGGGCGAGCCGACCAACCCGGCCGCGCCCCTGCTGGTCAGGACGCCGGACGGGGCCTTCTCCCCCGGCCGGGCCCCGCGGCTGACGGGCGTGGCGCTCCCGGCGTGGAGCGCGCTGTACCGCCGGGCCTTCCTCACCGAGCAGGGCATCGCCTTCCCCGGGAACCACTACACCGACGTCGGTTTCGGCGGGCTGGTCGCCCTGCGGGCGGAGCGGGTGGCGGTGCTGCGCGCGGTCGTCGTCCGGCATCTGCTGCGCCGGCAGGGCAACCGGCTCGGCCTGCCCGGCGATCACCACACCGAGCTGCTCGACCAGTGCGAGCTGGTGCTGGCACAGGCGGCGGAGCAGGGGCTTTCGGCGGACCGTCTGTCGCCGCTGTTCGAGCAGCTCTTCGCCGCCGTGCTGAAGACGGCCGCCCATCCACGACGGCTGACGTCCGGACGCCGGGCCTTCTTCCGGCGGGCGAGCGCGCTCTACCGGCGGCACCGCCCGGCCGGTTACCGGACGCCCGGCGGCAGCCTCGGCGTCCAGCACCGGCTGCTGGCCTCCGGGTCGTACCCGGCGTTCCGCGCCCTGCGCGCCGCCAACCGGACGGCGCTGCGGGCCGCCGCGCTGCTCCCCCGCCCACGGGGGCTGCGCACCCGGCTGCGCTATGCGCTCGGCCTGCGTCTCCCGCTCGAGAAGAACCTCGTCGTGTACTGCGCGTACTGGGGCCGCGGCTACGTCTGCAACCCGGCCGCGATCCACGCCAAGGCCCGCGAACTCGCGCCGCACCTGCGCGCGGTGTTCCTGGTCGAACCGGACGCGGTGGGCAGCGTGCCGCCGGACGTGGAGTACGCGGTGATCGGCAGCCGGAAGTACTGGCAGGTGCTGGCCCGCGCCGGGTACCTCGTCAACAACGCCAACTTCGCGGACGCCGTGGTCAAGCGCCCCGGCAGCGTGCACCTCCAGACCCAGCACGGCACCCCGCTGAAGACGATGGGCGCCGACCAGGCGACGTACCCCGTGGTGGCCGCGGCGACCGGCAGCATCGCCAGGCTGCTGGCCCGGGTGGACCGCTGGGACTACAACCTGACCTCCAACCGGCACTCCACCGAGATGTGGGAGCGGGCGTTCCCGAGCGCGCACGAGACGCTCGAGTACGGCTATCCGCGCAACGACGTCTACTGCACGGCGTCCGCCGAGGACGTGGCCCGCGTCCGCAAGGAACTGGGCGTCCCCGACGGCAAGAAGGCCCTGCTGTACGCGCCCACGCACCGCGACTACGCCACGGGCTTCGAGACCGGCCTGGACCTGTCGGAGTTCTGCGAGGCGATCGGCGACGACTACGTGGTGCTGCTGCGCGCCCACTACTTCTACGACCAGGGGCCCGGAAGGGGCGGCGGGCGGATCATCGACGTCACCGGGCACCGCTCGTCGGAGGACGTGTGCCTGGCCGCGGACGCCCTGATCACGGACTACTCGTCGATCATGTTCGACTACGCCAACCTGGACCGGCCGATCGTCGTGTACGCCGACGACTGGGACGTCTACCGGGAGACCCGGGGCGTCTACTTCGACCTGATGGAGCTCCCGCCCGGCCGGGTCGCGCGGACCCCCGAGGAGCTGGCGACCGTCTTCCGCGACGGCTCCTGGGCGGACGAGACCGCCACGTCCCTGCGGGCCGCGTTCCGGGAGCGCTTCTGCCAGTTCGACGACGGTCGGGCCGCCGAACGCGTCGTGCGCCGGGTGCTGCTGGGGGAGCCGCCCGAGTCGATCCCGCCGGTGGTCCCGCTCGCGGAGCGCGTCCCGGCCCCCGCCGCCACCCTCGTGAGGAGCTGACCGAAGAAGTGCCCCGCTTCAGCATCATCGTCCCCGTCTACAAGGTGCAGGGCTTCCTGCGCGAGTGTCTCGACTCGGTGCTCGGCCAGTCCCACGGCGACTTCGAGGTGATCGCCGTGGACGACCGCTCGCCCGACGGCAGCGGCGCCATCCTCGACGCGTACGCCGCCCGCGACGACCGGGTGCGGGTGCTGCACCTGCCCGAGAACGTGGGCCTCGGCCGGGCCCGCAACGCCGGTCTCGCGCAGGCGGCCGGTGACTACGTGCTGTTCCTGGACAGCGACGACCACTACACGCCGGGCCTGCTGGCCGCCGTCGCCGCCCGGCTGGCGGCGACCGACGACCCGGACATCCTGGTCTTCGACCATGTGCGCACCCACTGGTGGGGCCGGGGCGGGCGCAGCGAGGCGGCGGGCCTGCTGGCCGCGGCGGGCCTGGAGACGTTCGGCATCCGGGAGAGCCCGCAGTATCTGAACCTGTTCCTGGTCGCCTGGAACAAGGCCTACCGGCGGTCGTTCTTCCAGGAGCACGGCCTTCAGTACGCGGCGGGGCTGTACGAGGACGCGCCGGTCACCTACCGGTCGATGGTGCTGGCCGAGCGCATCGCCTGCCTGGACCGGATCGGCGTGGAGTACCGCCAGCGCCGGCAGGGCGCGATCACGAAGACGCCCGGGCGCCGGCACTTCGACATCTTCGCGCAGTACGAGGGGCTGTTCACATTCCTGGAGCAGCGCCCGGACCTCGACTGGGCGCGGCCGCTGCTGCTGGAGCGGGCGCTGGACCACATGCTGTTCGTGCTGGCCCGCGAGGACCGGGTCCGGCCCGCCGACCGGGGCGACTTCTACCGCGAGATCCGCTCCTTCCACCGCCGTCACCTCCCCGAGGGCGGCTTCCCTCGGCCGGACGGCTGGCGCGGGATGGAGATGCGGCTGCTGGCCTCGGCGCCCTACGCGTCGTACGCGGCGGCGCGCGGGCTGCGGGACCTGCGCGCAGCCGCCCTGGGCGGGCGGCGACGGGTGGCGAAGAGGGCCTCGGAGGCGGCCCTGCGCGGCTGGTACGGGGCCCGGTCGAAGCGTCCCCTCGACCCGCACCTCGCGGTCTACTCCGCGACCCACCACCGGGGGGTGACCGGTGATCCGGCCGCGATCCACGAGAAGGCACGTGAGATCGCCCCGCACATCCGGGGCGTGTGGGTGGTGCGGGAGGACGCCGTGGACGCCCTGCCGCCCGGCATCGAGTACGTGGCGCCGGGCTCGCGGCGCTACCACGAGGTCATGGCGCGGGCCACGTACTGGGTGAACAACGTCAACTGGCCGGGCACCCTGGTCAAGCGGCCCGGGAGCGTGCACATCCACACCCACCAGGGCACCCCGCTGAAGTACATGGGCGCCGACCTGCTGACCAAGCCGGGCGCCCGGCACGGCTTCGACGTGCCGCAGATGCTGCGCCGGGCGGACCGCTGGGACTACAGCCTGGTCGCGGGGCGGCACGCGGAGCAGGCGTGGGAGCGGGCGTACCCGTGTCACTTCACCTCGCTGCGGACCGGCAGCCCGCGCAACGACGTGCTGGTCGGCGCCGGTCCGGAGCGGGGGCTGGAGGTGCGCGAGCGGCTCGGCATCCCGGCCGACCACACGGTCGTGCTGTACGCGCCGACCCGCCGTGACTACCGGCGGGGCGGCCATGTCGACCGGTTCGACCTCGCCCGGTTCGCCGAGGACCTGGGCCCCGGGCACACGCTGGTCGTCCGGCTGCACCCGTCGCTCGCGGCGGGTGTCGCGCGGGGCCTGGGCCTGGCCGACCTGCACCGGCGGGGGGTGCTGGTGGACGCGACCGACGAGCAGCACGTCGAGGACGTGCTGCTCGCCTCCGACGTGCTGGTCACCGACTACTCCGCCCTGCTGTTCGACTACGCCCTGCTGGACCGGCCGATCGTCGTCCACGCCGACGACTGGGGCGCGTTCGCGGCGAGCCGGGGCGCCTACTTCGACATCACGGCCGACGCGCCGGGCCATGTGTCGCGCTCGTACCGCGAGCTGGCCTGGCTGTTCGCGTCCGGCACCTGGCAGGACGCGGAGGCGGCGCGGCTGCGCTCCGGTTTCCGGGAGCGGTACTGCGAGTTCGAGGACGGGCGGGCCGCCGAGCGGGTCGTCCGGCTGCTGATGCTGGGCGAGCGGGGCGGGGCGCTGCTGCCCGTGGCCCGCCGGATGGAGGGCGTCCGCACGCGACCCGAGGCGCTGATCGAGGGATGAGGACTCCCGCGACCCCCGAGGCCGTCCCCTCCCTGCCCGGCCAGCGGGCCTCCTCGGCCCGGCCGGCCGACGTGGCCGAGCGGCTGCGGCCGGTGCGCCGGTGGCACGCCGCCCTGGTCGCCGTGCCCACCGCGGCCCTGTTCGTGCTGGGCTACCGGCGCCGCTGGATCTGCGACGACGGGCTCATCTACTTGCGCCCGGTCCGGCAGATCCTGGCGGGCAACGGGCCGGTGTTCAACGTCGGGGAGCGGGCGGAGAGTTCGACCGGCACCCTCTGGCAGTGGCTGCTCGCGCTCGTCACCTGGGTCGCCGGCGAGGACCCGGCGTTCCTCGCGGTCGGACTGGGGCTGCTGCTGAGCACCGCCGGGTTCGCCTTCGCCCTGCTCGCCACGTGCCGGCTGCACCGGGGCGCCGGACCGCTGCTCCCGGCGGGCGTGTTCGTGCTGCTTGCCGTGCCGCCGTTCTGGTCGTACATGACGTCGGGTCTGGAGAGCGGTCTCGGCACCTTCTGGACCGGCCTGTCGTGGTGGCTGCTGACGCGGACCCGGCGTGGGCAGAAAGCTCAGGGGACGTGCACGGCCGCCTTCGTGTTCGGGCTGGGTCCGCTGGTCCGGCCCGATCTCGCGGTGGTCACGGCGTGCTTCCTGGCCGCCCAGTGGTGGGTGCTGCGCCCTTCCCGGCGCGGTACGGCGGCGATGCTGGCGTCGGCGGGAGCGGTGCCGCTGGCGTACGAGGTCTTCCGGGCGGGGTACTACGGGATCCTGGTGCCGCTGCCCGCCATCGCCAAGGAGGCGAGTGCCAGCGACTGGAGCCGGGGCGCCGGGTATGTGCAGGAGACGCTCGGGCCGTACTGGCTGTGGCCCGTCGTCCCGGTGCTCGGGGCGCTGGCCGTGCTGCTGGTGCGGCGCGCCCGCCGGGAGCAGCGGGGCCGCGTCACGGGGCGGGCCTCGCTCGCGGTGCTGCTGGCGCCGCTCGCCGCGGGCCTGCTGCTGGCCGGGTACGTCGTGCGCGTCGGCGGCGACTACATGCACGCCCGCATGATCCTGCCCGCGCTGGTGCTGCTGCTCCTGCCGGTGCTGGTCGTGCCGGCGACCAGGGTCACCGGTGCCGCGAGCGTGCTGCTGGCGGTGTGGCTGTGCGCGGCGGTCAGCCCGCTGCGGGCGCCGTTCGACGTGCGCAGCACGCCCGGGTCGTTCAACGTGCGCAGTTCCGACGTGGAGGGCCTCGGCGACCACAACCCGGTGCGCACCGCCACCTGGGTGGCCAACTGGCCCGCCCTGCCCGAGGGGCGCGCCATGCTGGCCCGGGCGGAGCGTGCGCCCGGGCCGACGCTGCTCTACTTCGACGCCGGACGGCGGCTGCACGCGACGCCGATGCGCGAGGACTCCCCGTACCGGGTGGTGATCGTGGGCCGTCACCTCGGCGTGACGGGAGCGGCGGCGCCGCTGGACGCCTACGTCAACGACGCCTGGGGGCTGGCCAGTCCGATCGGTGCGCATCTGGCGCTGGAGCGGTGGAGCTGGCCGGGGCACGAGAAGTTCCTGCGCAACTACTGGGTCTTCGCCGAGTGGGCGGCGAAGCACCCGCCGCAGCGCGACCTGCTGCGGGCCGGGGCCTCACGGGAGGCGGTCCTGGCGGCCCGTGCCGCGCTGGGCTGCGGCGAACTCGCCGAGCTGCGGGAATCGGTGCGCGCCCCGCTCACCGCCGAGCGGTTCTGGCGCAACCTCACCGGGGCGGTCGAGCGGACGCGGTTCCGCTTCGCGCGCTGGCCGGCGGCGGCGCAGCAGGCGCTGTGCGACGGACGGTCGGCAGGTGGGGGCAGCGGCCTCACCCGATGAAGTGATCCGGGGTCAGGGCATGCGTAGGGGCGGGAACATTCGGCGCATGTCCCAGACCCCCTTCACCCTCCTGTGAGCGCCCCGGTCCTGGTCCGGCGGGCTGTGCGCGGCGCGACCGCACTGCGCGGCGGCCGTGTCGGCAGGCTCACCCCGTACCGGTTCTACGGCGCGCTGTTCTGGCTGGTGATGACGCTGGCGTACTGGCGGATCCCGCTGTGCTGCGACGCCGGGCAGCACGCGGCGGTCATCGAGCGGCTCAAGGACGATCTGCTGCACCCGGCCCACACCATGGCGGACCTGCCGGGCGAGGGCAGCCCGTACTACGGGCCGTACGCCGTCGCCCAGGGCGTTGTGGCGCGGCTGACGGGGCTGTCCGGCTGGGAGGTCGTGAAACTCGCCGGGCCGGTGCACCTGCTGGTGCTGCTGACGGGGATCGGCCGCTTCGTCAGGACCCTCACCCCGCGTCCCTGGGCGCCGGTGTGGGCCCTGCTGTTCATGACGCTGCTGTGGGGCAGCACGCGGATCTTGTGGAGCGGCTACCTCGGGCTGATGTCGATGACGACGAACCTGGGCTACCCGTCCACGATCGCCATCGGCCTGACGTTCTGGGCGTGGGCCTGGACCGGCACCCGGGCGCGGGACGACGCCCCCGCCGTGCGGTTCGTCGGTCCGAGCGGGCTCGGCGGCTGGTGGGGGTACGCCGGGATCGGCGCCCTGTACGGGCTGATCCTGCTCACCCACCCCGTGACGGCGGCCTCGGCGCTCACCGGGGCGGCGGCGGTCGTGGCGGCCCGGCAGCGCGGCTGGCGCCGCCCGGTCGTGGCCCGCTGGGCCCTCACCGGGGCGGTCTGCGCGGCGGTCGCGGTGGCGTGGCCGTACTACGACGTGCTGACGCTGGTCGGTGACACCGGCATGGACGCGATGCACCGGCAGCTGTACGAGAGGATGCTCGCCAATTCCTGGCTCGCGCTGCTCGGCCTGCCCGCGCTGTGGGCCCGGGTCCGCAGGTCGGCGCGTGATCCGCTGGTCTGGATGTTCCTGCTGGAGTGCCTGCTGGTGGCGTACGGCTGGGCGAGCGGGCGCTACACGTACGCCCGGGCCCTGTGGGCCGTGCTGGTGCCGCTGCAGTTCGCCCTGGCGGTGGAGCTGGCGGCGCCCAGGCCCTGGCGGCGGGCCAGGCGGGTGCTGGGCGGGGTGGCGGCGGCCGGGGTGTGCGTCGGGTTCGTCACCGTGCACGCCGGGGCGGTCGTGCCGCGCTCGGTCGACCCGGTGGGGTTCACGCAGCCGACGCGCTGGCCGTCGTACGACTGGGCCGCGCGGCACATCGGGCCCGGCGAGGTGGTGATCACCGACGGGTACTTCGCCTCGCACGCCATCGCCGGGTACGGGCCGAACCTCGCCGCGCCCATCTGGCCCGACCCCGCCCTGGACGAGCGGCGGCGGGAACGCCGGGCGGCCGACGTCCGCGCCTATCTCGCCCCGGGCTCGACCCGCGCCGAGCGGTCCGCCGTCGTCCGCCGCTACCACGTGCGGTGGCTGCTGCTGACGCGCTGGCACCCGGTGCCCGAGGAGGCCGTGGTGGTGGCGTGGAGCCGCCGGACGGGGGAGGTGCTGGCGCGGGTCGGGGGGTGAGGTCCGATGCCCTTGAGACCTACTCGATGACGAGGTCGACCTCGATGTTGCCGCGGGTGGCGTTGGAGTACGGGCAGACCTGGTGGGCCTGCTCGACCAGCTTGCGGCCGGTCGCCTCGTCCACGCTGTCGGGCAGCTCCACGCGGAGGGTGACGGCGAGTCCGAAGCCCTCGCCCTGCTTGCCTATGGAGACCTCGGCGGTCACGGCGGCGTCGCTGACGTCGACCTTGGCCGCGCGGCCGACGAGGCCGAGGGCGCTGCCGAAGCAGGCGGCGTAACCGGCGGCGAAGAGCTGCTCGGGGTTGGTGCCCTGGCCGTTGCCGCCCATCGCCTGGGGCACGCCCAGGGCGAGGTCCAGCACGCCGTCGGAGCTGACGGCGCGGCCGTCGCGGCCGTGGGTGGCGGTGGCGACAGCGGTGTAGAGCGCGTCCATGGAAGACCTTCCCTCTCACGTCATGGTTCGGCGGCCCGCTTCCGGGCCGCCCGACACCCAGAATTAGAGCACACAATTAAGTTGTGCGCAATTGAATGGTGGGCGCGGGCTACCCTGGAGGCATGAACACGCCCGACGACGACTGGCTCCGGCTGGACCAGCAGATCTGCTTCTCCCTGCACGCGGCCTCCCGCGCCTTCAACGGCGTCTACCGCCAGATCCTCAAGGACCTCGGCCTCACCTACCCGCAGTACCTGGTGATGCTCGTGCTCTGGGAGCACGACGAGCTGCCCGTGAAGAAGCTCGGCGAGCACCTGCGTCTCGACTCCGGCACGCTGTCGCCGCTGCTGAAGCGGCTGGAGGCGGCCGGCCTGGTGCGCCGGGAGCGCAGTGCGCGCGACGAGCGGTCGGTGGAGGTGCGACTGACCGAGGAGGGCGTCGCGCTGCGCGGACGGGCGCTTCAGGTGCCGCGCCGGATCGCCTCCTCGACCGGCTTCGGCCCCGAGGAGGTCCGCGCCCTGCGCGCCCGCCTCGACGAGCTCACCACCGCACTCGACGCGGCCGCGGCGCTCGCGGAGCCGCAGGGCGGCTCGCCGGGAACCGGGCCGTCGTAGCCGCACCGGGCGGGATGCCGGCCGGCCGCCGCCGGACGTGGAGGCGGAGGACCACTCCGTCCTGGGTGTGTTCCTCCCGGACGGTGAACTCCTCCCTCAGGAGGGCGAGCTTGGTCCGCTCGACCGGATCGGCCGGGAGCCGGCGCGGGTTCAGCACGTGCGCCTCGGCGACGACCCAGACGCGGTCCACCGTGGCGAGCCGCCGGCGCAGTTCCCCGGGGGTCGCCTCCCGGCCCCACAGCGTCGCGGAGCGGGGCGCGGACTCCCGCAGTGCGATGTCCCGCGCCCGCCGGAACCCCTTCGGGTAGGCCAGCGCGGCGAGCCTGCCGACCGACGGCACGAACAGCACCGGGTCACCGGGGCGCAGCTGGCGGACGGCGAGCGCGGAGACCACGGCGAGGTTGTCCGGGCGGTGGGCGGCGGAACGGTCCTTGCGGTACACGGGCAGCTGGGCCAGGAAGGTGACGGTGAGGGCGAGAACGCCGGTGACGCCCACGACGGCCCGCACCCGTCGTCCGCCGACCCGCGTCCGCCTGCCGTCGAACCGCACCCGCCCCAGCGCCCGGCCCACTCGCCCGGCCCCTGCCGCGACCAGCAGGGACGCGCCCGCCAGCGAGTAGAGCACGTACCGGTCGTGATAGAGCGGCCGGATCTGCGACACGGTCATCAGGATCCCCGGCGGCACGAGCAGCAGCGGCACCGCGACCGCGGCCGTGCGCCGCTCCCGGAGTCCCACGGCCATCAGCAGCAGCGCGCCCCAGAACACCGGCCCCGCCGGACCGGGAGTGAAGTTCCGGGCGAGCCGCTCGACCCGGTCCCACCCGGGCGGCACCAGCCACGCCACCTGCCCGGCCTGCCCCTGCGACACCCACACCAGCGGCAGCAGAAGCAGTGCCGCCGCCCCCGCCGCGCGCCCCCAGCCGGACCACACCGTCCTCGGCGCCCGCAGCAGCGCCAGCGTCAGCGCGTGCGCGCCCAGCACCGGCACCGCCAGCTCGTGCAGCGCACAGGTCAGGGCGACGACCGTCCCGTATCCCCACCAAACCCGGGCCCCCGCCCCCTCCGCGGCCCTCAGGAGCAGCAGCGTCGCCCCTGCCACACCCCCCGCGACAAGCGCGTACGACCGTCCCTCCTGGGCGTAGTGGCCGGTCATCGGGGTGATCGCATAGAGGACACCGGCCAACAGGCCGACCCGGGGCCCGGCCAGCCGGACGCCCAGGGCCGCGACCAGGCCGGCGGTCGCCGTCGCCGCGCACACCGACGGAAGGCGCAGCACGACCTCGTCCGGGTGGACGGTGAGGACGGCGTGCATGAACAGGTAGTAC
This sequence comes from Streptomyces sp. NPDC037100, assembly GCF_055606225.1. Lineage (NCBI taxonomy): Bacteria > Bacillati > Actinomycetota > Actinomycetes > Kitasatosporales > Streptomycetaceae > Streptomyces > Streptomyces sp. NPDC037100. The sequence goes on from NZ_JBVJSX010000001.1 coordinate 1,094,378, forward strand.
AGGCCGTGCACCGCGTCCACGTCGTGCAGCAGCCGCCAGATCTGCGGCACCGTGCGCTGCGCGACCTGGAAGGTGACGCTCTCGTCCCCCCACATGCCGCCGCGGTCCAGTCCCCACAGCCCGGTCGCCAGCATCACCGCCATGGGAACCGCCACGGGCGTCACCCCGGTGGCGAACCTGCCGCTCCCCCTCGACTGTCCGCTCTTCACGGCCCGATTCTGCGCTGAACAAGAGACTTCGCATTGGTTTGATGGTGTGTTATCACTTTCATGTCATTCGCCCGGCTTACGATCCGCCGTGATGAATGCCGAGAGTGAGACCGAGAGTGTGACCGGGACGGACGCCGGGAGACCGCTCGCCGAGGTCGCCGTCGTGGTGATCGGTTTCGACGACGCCGCCCATGTGACGGACGCCGTGCGCTCGGCGCTCGGCCAGGGGCCGGCCGTGCGCGAGGTGGTGGCCGTCGACGACTGCTCCAAGGACGGCAGCGCCGGCCTGCTGGAACGGCTCGCCGCCTCGGAACCCCGCCTGAAGGTGATCCGCCGCCGGGTCAACAGCGGCGGCTGCGGTACCCCGCGCAACACCGGGCTCGGCGCGGTGACCTCGCCGTACGTGATGTTCCTGGACAGCGACGACATCCTGCCGCCCGGCGCGGTCGAGGCGCTGCTCCGAGCGGCGCAGGGCGCGCACGCGGAGGTCGCGGGCGGCCTGTGCGTACGCCGGGAACTGCCGTCGGGGCGCGAAGTCCCCTGGCAGGAGCGCCTCTACGCGCTGCACGCCGTGGTGCCGCACCCCGCGCGGCGACCGCGCCTGGTCCACGACACGCTCTGCGTCAACAAGCTCTACCGCACCGACTTCCTGCGCGCGCACGGCATCCGCTTCCCCGAGGGCCGCTTCCCGTACGAGGACGTCGTCTTCACCGCCCGCGTGCTGGCCGCGGCCCCGCGTATCGCCCTGGTCCCGGACCGGGTCTACCTCTGGCACGTGCGCCGGTCCGCCGGGCGGCTGTCGATCTCCCTCGACCGGGCCGGTGTCGAGAACTGGCGGGCCCGTACCGAGGCGTGCCGGCAGGCGCACGAGGTGCTGCTGGGCGCCGGGCAGAAGGAACTCGCGCGGGCCGTGCGCGCCAAGTTCCTCGACCACGACCTTCGGATGTACGTGCGGGAACTGATGTTGCGTGACGCCGCTTACCGGCGCGCATGGTGGGAGCTCACGCGGGCGCACCTCGCGGAGTACGACGCCGACGACTGGGCCCGCAACCCGGCCGCTCCCGGCCGGCTGGTCGGGCGGGTCGTCCTGGCCTCCCCGGAGCCGTGCGACCTGCCCCGGCTGCGGGAGCTCGCGGCCCGCCCGGCCCGCCTGTGCCCGCCGTACGCCCGTGCCGCGGACGGCACGCCCGTCTGGTCGCACGGGCTCCCGCAGGTCTCCCTGGAGCCCCTGCAGGCCCGGCCGGTGCGTGCGCTGCCCCTCGCCGTCGACGGGGAGCTGCGGCTGCGGCCGGGCGCGCGGGGCACCCGGCTTCGGCTGCGGCTGCGGCTGCGGCTGCGGCTGCACGAGCTGTACGGGCGGGTGGCGCAGGCGGGCCCGGAGGCGGTGGAGGTGGAGTGGCGGCACCGGGACGACGGTGAGGTCGTGGTCCGGGGTGCGAGCGCGGCGCTCGTGCCGTGTGCGGGGGCGCACCCCGAGGCTCCGCGGACCGCCGGCCCCGACGGCCACGAGGCCTCCTGGTCGGCGGAGACGGCCGTCGACCTCGCCGCACTGGCCGCGCTCGGCGCGGGCACCTGGGACCTGCGCCTTCGCGTCCGCTTCCGCGACGGCGCGAGCCGGGACGTCACGGCGCACGCTCTCGCGGGCGCCGGTCTGCTGCGCCGCAGCGCCGTCCCGAGCGCCCGGCAGGGCGTGGTACTCGTACAGCCGTACTCCACCCACTCCGGTGCGCTGGCGCTGCGGGTGGCTCCCGGCGTACGCGGTGTGCTGTCGGTCGTACGCGCACGACTGCGCCGCCTGCTTCACTGAGGGCACGACGACAGCGACGAATGCGACGAATCAGCGCGCAGCACCACCACCACGGGCCAACTGACGAGGGGACGGCCGCACATGACCTGGTTGATCACCGGCGGCGCCGGCTACATCGGCGCGCATGTCGTACGGGCGATGGCCGCGGCGGGCGAACGGGCCGTGGTGTACGACGACCTGTCCACCGGCATCGGTGAGCGCGTGCCCGACGGGGTGCCGCTGGTGGTGGGCTCGACCCTGGACGCCGAGCGGCTCGCCCGCACCCTCGCGGACCACTCGGTCACCGGCGTCGTCCACCTCGCGGCGAAGAAGCAGGTGGGCGAGTCCGTCGAACGGCCGCTGCACTACTACCGGGAGAACGTCGAGGGCCTGCGGGTGCTGCTCGACGCCGTGACGGCGGCGAACGTGCCGTCCCTCGTCTTCTCCTCCTCGGCGGCGGTGTACGGCATGCCGGACGTGGACCTGGTCACGGAGGAGACGCCGTGCGAGCCCATGTCGCCGTACGGCGAGACCAAGCTGGCCGGTGAGTGGCTGGTCCGTGCGACGGGCCGGGCGACCGGGCTGTCGACGGCGTCCCTGCGCTACTTCAACGTGGCGGGCGCGGCCGGCCCGGAGCTCGCGGACACCGGCGTCTGCAACCTCGTGCCGATGGTCTTCGAAAAGCTCACGGAGGGCGCGTCGCCGAGCGTCTTCGGCGACGACTACCCGACCCCGGACGGCACCTGCGTACGCGACTACATCCACGTCGTCGACCTGGCCGAGGCCCATGTCGCGGCGGCCCGCGTGCTGCGCTCCTCCCCCGGCCGCGACCTCACGCTCAACATCGGCCGGGGCGAGGGCGTCTCCGTCCGCGAGATGATCGACCGCATAAACGCGGTCACCGGCCACGACCGGCCGCCGGCCGTCGCCCCGCGCCGCCCGGGCGACCCGGCCCGCGTGGTCGCCTCCGCCGACCGCGCGGCCGCGGAACTGGGCTGGAAGGCCCGGCTGGACGTGCAGGACATGATCACGTCGGCCTGGGAGGGGTGGGTACGGCTCCACCCGGAGGCACGGCGGGACTGATCCGCCCGACCCGGGAGGGGTGGGTACGGCTCCACCCGGAGGCACGGCGGAGCTGATCCGCCCGACCCGGGAAGAGGGGGTACGGCTCCACCCGGAGGCACAGCAGGACTGATCCGCCCGGCCCGGGAGGGGTGGGTACGGCTCCACCCGGAGGCACGGCAGAGCTGATCCGCCCGACCCGGGAGGGAACCCTCGGGCGCCTGCCCGGGGGGGTTCACTCGAACGGGGTCCCGTCACGGGCCCGTCCTACAGCGCCTTCAGCCCCTCCGAGGTGGCCCGGGCCAGGGCGCCCAGGTACCCCTTCGGGAGCTTCGGGCTGCGGATCACCACCGAGCGCCAGTAAAGGGGTCCGGAGATCAGGTCGAGGGCGAGATCGTGGTCGATGCCCTCGCGCAGCTCGCCGCGGCGTTCCGCCGCCGTAACGATGCCGGTGGCGACGCCGTCCTGGCCCTCCCGCAGGGCCTTCTGCATGGCCTCGGCGATGTCCGGGTTGCGGGCCGCCTCCGCCTGGAGATCGGGGATGACCTGCGAGGCGACGGGGTGACGCAGTGCGCGGGACGTCACCTCGTAGAGAAGCCGCAGGTCGCCCTCCAGGGAGCCGGTGTCCGGCGCGGGCAGGCCCTGCACGGCAAGCGCCGAGACGATGTCGAGGACCAGGTGCAGCTTGGAGCGCCAGCGGCGGTACACCGCCGTCTTCCCGACCCCGGCCCGGCGCGCGATCCCCTCGATGGACATCCGTGCGTAGCCGACGGCCGCGAGCTCCTCGAAGACGGCCGCCCGGATCGCTTCCGTCACGTCCTCCCGCAGTACGGCCGCCCCAGCGGGGGCCCGGCGACGCGGGGGCTGCTGGGGCTCGTCGGGGTTCGTCGTCATGCCGACAGCATAGGGCGTCACGACGAAACGGTTGCGTTCCGACGTTCGTCCGACGTACGCTCCCGTTGCGACGATACGGTCCCGTCCCGACGTAAGAGTCCGTGAAGAGTCCGGTAAGAGACCACCCCGCCCCTGCTCTTCGCGGCCCCCCGGTCCCACAGCCCCCGAGCGAAAGCAGCGGATGTGAGTACGGTCCTCCACACACCGCCCCAGCCCCCGGCCCCCGCCCCGGCCGACCACGACCTCGCGGCCCTCGCCGCCCGCCACGGCCTCACGGTCAGCGGCGCGCGGCCTTCCCTGCCCGAGTACGTCCGCCGGCTGTGGGCCCGCCGCCACTTCATCACCGCATTCGCCACCGCCAAGCTCACCGCCCAATACAGCCAGGCCAAGCTCGGCCAGGTCTGGCAGGTGATGACCCCGCTGCTGAACGCGGCGGTCTACTACTTCATCTTCGGCGTGCTGCTCGGCACCAAGCACGGCGTGCCGGACTACATCCCGTTCCTGGTCACGGGCGTGTTCATCTGGACGTTCACGCAGAGCTCGATCATGGCGGGCACCCGCGCGATCTCCGGCAACCTCGGCCTGGTGCGGGCCCTGCACTTCCCGCGCGCCGCACTGCCGCTCTCCTTCTGCCTCCAGCAGCTCCAGCAGCTGCTGTTCTCGATGGGCGCGCTGGTCGTCATCCTGCTCTGCTTCGGCGTGCCGGTGTCCGCCTCCTGGCTGCTGGCGTTCCCGGCCCTCGCGCTGCAGTTCACCTTCAACGCCGGCGTCTCGATGATCATGGCGAGGTGGGGCGCCAAGACCCCGGACATCGCCCAGCTGATGCCGTTCATTCTGCGCACCTGGATGTACGTCTCGGGTGTCATGTGGAGCATCGACAAGCTGGCGCAGAAGGACAGCCTGCCCCACGTGGTGACCATCGCCCTGGCCGCCAACCCCGCCGCCGTCTACATCGACCTGATGCGCTTCGCCCTGATCGACAGCTTCGACGCGAGCCGGCTCCCCGCCCACGTATGGGCGCTCGCCGCAGGCTGGGCGCTGGTCGCCGGAGTCGGCGGCTTCATCTACTTCTGGAAGGCCGAGGAGACGTACGGACGTGGCTGAGCACCCGAGCGAGAAGATCCCCACCGTCGTCGCCGACGGCGTCGACATCGTCTACCGCGTCAACGGCACCGGCGCCGGACGCGGCTCCGCGACCGCCGCCCTCAACCGCATCGTGCGCCGCAGGCAGACCGAGAAGGCCTCGGGCGTGCGCCGGGTGCACGCCGTGAAGAACGTGTCCTTCGTCGCCTACCGGGGTGAGGCGATCGGCCTTATCGGCACCAACGGCTCCGGCAAGTCGACCCTGCTGAAGGCCGTCGCCGGGCTCCTCCCCGTGGAGAACGGCCATATCTACACCGACGGTCAGCCCTCCCTGCTCGGAGTCAACGCCGCCCTGATGAACGACCTGACCGGCGAGCGCAACGTGCACCTCGGCGGCCTGGCCATGGGCATGTCCCGCGAACAGATCAAGGACCGCTACCAGGAGATCGTCGACTTCTCGGGCATCAACGAGAAGGGCGACTTCATCACCCTGCCGATGCGGACCTACTCCTCCGGCATGGCCGCCCGGCTGCGGTTCTCCATCGCCGCCGCCAAGGACCACGACGTCCTGCTGATCGACGAGGCGCTGGCCACCGGCGACCGTTCCTTCCAGAAGCGCTCGGAGGAGCGCATCCGCGAGCTGCGCAAGCACGCGGGCACGGTGTTCCTGGTCAGCCACAACAACAAGTCGATCCGCGACACCTGCGACCGGGTGCTGTGGCTGGAGCGCGGCGAGCTGCGCATGGACGGGCCGACGGAGGACGTCCTCAAGGAGTACGAGGCGTTCACCGGCGACAAGGCGGACAAGCCGAAGCCGAAAGCCAAGCCGAAGGTCGCCGTCTCCTCATGAAGCCCGCCGTCCCCTCGTGAAGCCCGCCGTTCCCTCGTGAGGCCCACCCGGTCGGCCCTTTTGTCTCATTGATGGCAGCATGACCGCATACGGTGCAGCTGTGAGAGGGGGCCCGGGATGGCCGAGCTCAGTGTGATCGTCCACGGGCCGAACGTTCAGGACCATCTGACGGAACTCCTCGGCTCCCTCGCCGCCCATCCCCTGCCGGACGCCGAGGTGATCGTGGCGGCGGTCGGCGACTGGGCCCGGGAGACCGCCGAGCGGCACGCCCCGGACATCCATGTCGTGCCGCTGCCGGACGGCACCGGTGCCGCGGCGGCCCGGGCGGCGGGCGCGGCCCGGGCGTCCGGCCGCTGGCTGCACTTCGTGCACGCCAAGGACGGCCTGCCCGCCGGCACCCCCCGCACCGTCGCGGAGCGGGTGGCCGAACTGCCCGGCGAGGTCGACGTCCTCCTGCTCGACCACGTCCGCAGCACCTGGCACACCTCCGGCATGCCCTCTCCCGACGGCCCGCTGCTCGCCCGGGCGGGCCGCGCCGAGGTCGCCCTCGACGACTGCGCGCCCCTGCTGCGGCTCACCCCGCTGCTCGGCACCCGCGTGCTGCGCGCGGAGTTCTGGCGGGCGCACGAGCACCGGCTCGCCACCGACGACGAGCCGTATGCCGCCCTGGCCGCCCTGCTGCTCGCCGACCGCGTCGCCTGCCTGCCGCACGTCGCCTACGAGGACCGCCGGCTGCGCCCCGCGAGCCTGCCCCCGGTCGCGCCCGAGCAGCGGTACGGCCTCGTCGAGCGCTACGAGTCCCTCCTCGACCTCACCCGCGACCGGCGCGCCGCGCACACCGTGCTCTACGACGTGATGGTCCGCGACTGCCTGCGCACCTTCGCGCGCGGCGGCATGCCGGAGGAGGTCGCGCGCGAGTTCTTCCGCAGGGCGTCCCTGGCCGCCCTGCGCCGCCGTCCCGAGGGCTACCGCCGCCCGGCCGGGCTCGAAGGCGTCCGCCGCTCCCTGCTGGAGGAGGGCGCCTACGCGAAGTACCGGGCCTTCCAGGCCGTCAACCGCGCCCGCCGCACCGCCAGATCGGCCGTACGGACCCGTAAGCGCCAGGCCGGTGCCAAACTCCGCGACCACCAGTACCGCAGGGCGCTCGGCCGTCCCGTCAACCCGCATCTCGCGGTGTTCGCGGCGTACTGGAACCGCGGCGTCGCCTGCAACCCCGCCGCGATCGCCGCCAAGCTCGCCGAACTCGCCCCGCAGATCCACGCGGTGTGGGTGGTCGCCGAGGAGAACGCGGCGCTCCTGCCGCCCGGCACCGACCACGTGGTGCCCGGCAGCCGCCGCTACTGGGAGGTGCTGGCGACCGCCAAGTACCTCGTCAACAACGTCAACTTCCCCAACGCGGTGGTCAAGCGCCCCGACGCGATCCACGTCCAGACCCATCACGGCACGCCACTGAAGCGCATGGGCCTCGACCAGATGGCGTTCCCGGCCGCCGCGCAGGGCCTGGACTTCCGGGCGCTGCTTGAGCGCATCGACAGGTGGGACTTCAGCGTCTCGGCCAACAGCCACACCACCCGCATGTGGGAGCGCGCGTACCCGTCGCGGTACGTCTCCCTGGACCACGGCTATCCGCGCAACGACGTCTACTACACGGCCGGCGCCGACGACATCCGCGCGGTCCGCGACCGCCTCGGCATCGCCCCGGGACGCCGTGCCGTCCTGTACGCGCCCACCCACCGCGACTACGAGGCCGGCTGGACACCGCGCCTGGACCTCGCCGCTCTCGCCGACCGCCTGGGCGACGACACGGTCCTGCTCGTGCGCGGCCACTACTTCTACGGCGGCGCCGCCTCCCCGCTCACCAACCTGCGCCGCACGGGCCGGATCGTCGACGTCTCCTCCTACGACCCCGTCGAGGAGCTGTGCCTGGCGGCGGACGTCCTGGTCACGGACTACTCCTCGATCATGTTCGACTACGCCAACCTCGACCGGCCGATCGTGATCCACGCCGACGACTGGGAGACGTACCGCACGACGCGGGGCGTCTACTTCGACCTGATGGACCAGGCCCCGGGCCCGGTCGCCCGCACCCAGCAGGAGCTGACGGAGATCCTCACCACCGAGGCCTGGCGCGACGAGAGCGCCGCGAAGACCCGCGGCGTCTTCCGGCGCCGGTTCTGCGAGTACGACGACGGACGCGCCGCCGAACGCGTCGTCCGCCGGGTCTTCCTCGGCCAGGACGAACGGGACCTGCCTCCCGTGCTGCCGATCGAGGAGCGCACCCCGGCCCCGACCCCGCAGGAGGCGACCGCATGAGCACCCCCGACGTCACCGTGACGGTCATCGTCTACAACGACGCCGAGCGCCTGACCCGCGCGGTCGAATCGGTCCGCCGACAGACCCACCCGAACCTCGAGATCATCATCAGCGACGACCACTCCACGGACGCCACCCCCGCGGTGGCCCAGCGGCTGGCGGCCGAGGACCCCCGCATCCGCCACCTCCGCCTGGAGCGGAACAGCGGCGGCTGCAGCGCCCCGCGCAACCGCGCCCTGCAGATCGCGCGGGCGCCGTTCCTGATGTTCCTCGACAGCGACGACGAACTCCCCCACGACGCGGTCGAACTGCTGCTCGCCGCACACCGCGAACGCGAGATCGACTTCGCGATGGGCGCGGTGCAGCGGGTCCGGGTGGACAACGGCCGCCGCTCCACGTGGATGCCGCACCTGGTCGCCGAGCGCCGCACCCTCGACGGCATCGAGGCCGACCCGCGCCTGCTCTTCGAGCACCTGGCCACCAGCAAGATGTACGCCCGCGCCTTCCTCGACCGGCACGAGCTGCGTTTCCCCGAGGGCATCCACTACGAGGACCAGTTCTTCTCGGTGAAGGCGTACTGCCTGGCCAAGAGCTTCACGATCATCCCGGAACCGGTCTACCGCTGGTACGTGGCGCCCTTCGCGGACTACGAGACGGCCTCGATATCGAACCAGCGGCACAAGCTCGCCAACGTCCGGGACCGCGTCCACGTCCAGCACCTCATCGACGCGTTCCTGACCGAGAGCGGGCACGAGGCGCTGCGCGAGGACAAGGACCACAAGTTCCTCAAGCACGACCTGCGGATGTACGCCGGTGACCTGCCCTACCGGGACGACGCCTGGCTGACGTCCTTCGCGGACATCGTCACGCCCTACCTCGACACGCTCGCGCCGGGCGCGTTCGCACGCCTCCCGCGCGCCGAACGCGTCGTCATCCAGCTGATCCGCGACCGCCGTCTGCCGGAGGCACGCCTGGCCGCCCGGGGCCTGGGCCACGGAGTGGGCCCGAGGAGCGTGACCACCGACGCGGCAGGCCGCCCCTACTGGGGAGAGCGGGTCCCCGAGTCGGAGTGGTCACGCCGCGAACTGAGCGTCTCCGACCTGGAGCTGGAGACCCGTCCCTTCCCGAGCGCCCAGTTCCGCCACGAGATCAAGGAGATCACCCGGGGGCCGGGCGCTTCGATCGACCTCACGATCCGCACCTACGACCCGGCGCTGCGCCTCCCCGTCGGCCCTCAGCGCGCGACCCTCCTCATCGCCCCGGGCGGCCGCCGCCTCCACGTCCCCTTCCGTCTCTCCCCGGTCCGCCCCGGCCTCTTCGAGGGCCACGCCCATCTGGATCTCGGGGCGGCCCCGCTCCCCCTCCAGGGCTTCGCGGGAATCCGCCACCCGCTGCTCCGCCTCCAGCACCAGGGATTGTCGAACACGGGCCTGCTGCTGGCCCCCCTGATCTTCCCGGCCCTGACGACCCGTGTCCCGTCCCACCACCTGACGGTGGAACCGGAGGGCCACAACCCGGGCCGCCTCCAGGTCCGCTGGGAGCCGGTGGGCATGACGGCGGCCCTGATCCGCCCGACGGTACGCAGACTGGCCCGCCCGAGAGTGAAACGGGTGGTGCGGCTGGTGGCGAGCGCACTGAAGTAGCGCCCCTCGACTGCGGCCATGCGCGCCCCTGACGGCCCGCACCGTCACGCCCCGAGCCTTGGCCGGATCGGGTGGCTCCTCCCGCCGAATCGCCCCGAGAACGCCAAGAACAAGTGCCCCGGGCCGGAACCGGCCCGGGGCACCCGTCACGCCGTACGCCCTACGAGTGCGTCCGCAGCAGCGTCCTCATCGTGCGCATCGCCACCGACAGGTTGGCGAGGTCGAACGCGTCGGAGCTCTGGATGTCCTCCAGTGTGGTGCGGGCCCGGCCGAGGATCGCCGCGTTCTTCTGCTCCCACGCCTTGAAGCGCTGTTCGGGCGTCGAGGTGCCGTTGCCCACCGCCAGGACGTCGGCGGTCAGCGCCGCGTGCGCCGCGTACAGGTCCTCGCGGATCGCCGCGCGGGCCATCGACTGCCAGCGGTCGGCGCGGGGCAGCTCGATGATGCGGTCCATGAGCTGGGTGATGCGCAGCCGGTCGGCGAGGTCGTAGTAGACCTCGGCGACGTCCAGCGGCTCCCGGCCCATGCGGTCGGCGATCGAGACGATGTCGAGCGTCGGGAAGGCCGAGGAGAAGCCCGCCACCCTGGTGGCGAGTTCGGCCGGGACGCCGGCGCCCGTCAGCTCGTCGTAGATCTTCTGGTACCACTCCAGGTCGGCGCCGCGCAGCAGCTTCGGCAGCTCACCCCAGACCTGCTCGACCCGGTCGGCGAAGAAGTCGACCGTCCCGGCGAGCTCCAGCGGCTGCGGCCGGTTGTTGAGCAGCCAGCGCGTGCCGCGCTCCACCAGGCGGCGCGCGTGCAGCCGGATGCGGGTCTGGACCTCGGCCTCGACCTTGTTGTCGAGCGCCTCGACCCCGTCCCACACCGGGGACTGGCGGAAGATCGCCCGGGCCGCGGTCTGCGCCCGCACGATCTCCTCGAGCGACGCGCCGGTCTCCTCGCGCAACCGGTGCAGGTACGTCGTACCGCCCGTGTTCACCGTGTCGTTCACCAGCACGGTCGTGGTGATCTCACGGCGCAGCGGGTGGCTGACGAGGTGCTCGGGGAACTGCTCGCGCAGCTCGGTCGGGAAGTACGCGTGCAGCAGGGTGCTCAGGTACGGGTCGTCCGGCAGCGAGGTGTGCAGCAGCTCCTCGGCGACCGTGATCTTCGTGTACGCCAGCAGGACGGCCGTCTCCGGGCCGGTCAGGCCCTGGCCCTGGGCGAGCCGCTCGCGGATCTGCCGGTCGGTGGGCAGGAACTCCAGCGCCCGGTCGAGGTGTCCCTCCCTGACCAGGTGCTTCATGAAGCGCTGCTGGGCGTGGAGCATCGCACTGGACTGGGCGAGGGCGTTGGCGATCGCCGTGTTCTGCGCGTAGTTGTTGCGCAGCACCAGGCGGCCGACCTCGTCGGTCATCTCGGCGAGCAGCTTGTTGCGCTGCTTGACGGTCATGTCGCCGTCCCGGACCAGACCGTTCAGCAGGATCTTGATGTTCACCTCGTGGTCGGAGGTGTCCACACCCGCGCTGTTGTCGATGGCGTCGGTGTTGATCCGGCCGCCCTGCAGCGCGAACTCGATCCGGCCGAGCTGGGTCAGGCCGAGGTTGCCGCCCTCGCCGACGACCTTGACGCGCAGGTCCTTGCCGTCGACGCGGATGGCGTCGTTGGCCTTGTCACCGACGTCCGCGTTGGACTCGGCGGAGGACTTGACGTACGTGCCGATGCCGCCGTTCCACAGCAGGTCCACCGGCGCGTGGAGGATCGCCTTCATCAGGTCGGCCGGGGTCAGCTTGGTGACCTTGGTCTCGATGCCGAGGGCCTCGCGGATGTGGGCGTTGACCGGGATCGCCTTGGCCGTGCGCGGGAAGATGCCGCCGCCGGCCGACAGCAGCTCCGTGTTGTAGTCCTCCCAGCTGGAGCGGGGCAGCTCGAACAGACGGCGGCGCTCGGCGTAGGAGGTGGCGGCGTCCGGGTTCGGGTCGATGAAGATGTGCCGGTGGTCGAAGGCCGCCACCAGGCGGATGTGCTCGGAGAGCAGCATGCCGTTGCCGAACACGTCACCGGACATGTCGCCGATGCCGACGACCGTGAAGTCCTCGGTCTGGGTGTCGACGCCCATGTCGCGGAAGTGCCGCTTGACCGACTCCCAGGCGCCGCGGGCGGTGATGCCCATGCCCTTGTGGTCGTAGCCGGCGGAACCGCCGGAGGCGAAGGCGTCACCGAGCCAGAAGTTGTAGTTCTCGGCGACCCCGTTGGCGATGTCGGAGAAGGTCGCGGTGCCCTTGTCGGCGGCGACGACGAGGTAGGTGTCGTCCTCGTCGTGCCGGACGACGTCGGCCGGGGGCACGACCTCGCCCGCGACCATGTTGTCGGTGATGTCGAGCAGGGCCGAGATGAACGTCTTGTAGCTGGCGATGCCCTCGGCCATCCACGCGTCCCGGTCCACGGACGGGTCCGGCAGCTGCTTGGCGACGAAGCCGCCCTTGGCGCCGACCGGCACGATGACGGTGTTCTTCACCATCTGCGCCTTGACCAGGCCGAGGATCTCGGTGCGGAAGTCCTCACGCCGGTCGGACCAGCGCAGACCACCGCGCGCGACCTTGCCGAAGCGCAGGTGCACGCCCTCGACCCGCGGCGAGTACACCCAGATCTCGAACGCCGGGCGGGGCGCCGGAAGGTCGGGGATGGCCTGCGGGTCGAACTTCATGGAGACGTAGTCGTGCGGCATGCCGCCCGCCGCCTCCTGGAAGAAGTTGGTCCGCAGCGTCGCCTTGATGACGGTCAGGAAGGACCTGAGGATCCGGTCCTCGTCGAGCGAGGCCACCTGGTCGAGGGCCGCGTCGAGCTCTTCCAGCAGCGCGTCCACGATCTCGTGGCCCGCGCGCTGCCGGTCGGGCGACATCCGCGCCTCGAACAGGGAGACGAGCAGGCGGGTGGTGTGGACGTTGTTGCGGAGGGTGTCCTCCATGTAGTCCTGGCTGAACGTCGACGCCGCCTGGCGCAGGTACTTCGCGTACGCCCGCAGCACCGTCGCCTGGCGCCAGGTCAGCCCGGCGCTGAGCACGAGGGCGTTGAAGCCGTCGTTCTCCGCCTTGCCGGTCCAGGTGGCGGCGAAGGCGTCCTGGAAGCGCTCGCGGGCGTCGTCACCGAAGTGGTCCCCGGCACCGTTGGCGCGGGGCATGCGCAGACCGAAGTCGTAGATCCAGACAACGCTGCGGTCCGAGCAGCGCAGCTCGTAGGGCCGCTCGTCGACGACCTCGACCCCGAGCCGGTTGAGGACCGGCAGGACGGCGGAGAGGGAGATGGCGTCGCCCGTGCGGTAGATCTTGAAGCGGCGCTCCTCGGGGGCGGCGCCCACCGGCTCGTACAGGCTGAGCGCGAAGTCCTTGTCCGCCTCGGCGTTCAGCTGCTCGAGGTGGACGAGGTCGGCGACCGCGGCGCGCGGGTTGTGGTCGGCCTTGTAGCCCTCGGGGAAGGCGTGCGCGTAGCGGCGCATCGCCTCGGCCGCGTGCTCCTCGCCGAGCTCGGCGTTGAGCGCCTCGGCGAAGGCGTCCTCCCAGGAGCGGGCGGCCTCCACCAGCCGGGCCTCGATGCGCTCCTTGTCGGAGTCGGACAGTTCCGGCAGCTCGGTGCCCTGCGGGACCCGGACCACGAAGTGCAGCCGGGACAGGATCGACTCGGTGTTCCAGGCGGTGAAGTCGACGCTGATGCCGCCCAGCTCCTCCTTGAGGATCTCGATGATCCTCAGGCGCACGGCCGTGGTGTAGCGGTCGCGCGGGAGGTAGACGAGGGCGGAGTAGTAGCGGCCGTACTCGTCCTGGCGCAGGTAGAGCCTGAGGCGCCTGCGCTCCTGGAGGTAGAGGACGGAGGTGACGATGGACCGCAGCTCGTCGACCGGGGTCTGGAACAGTTCGTCGCGCGGGTACGTCTCCAGGATCTGTGTCAGGTCGCGGCCGTCGTGGCTGTTGGGCGAGAACCCGGCGCTCTCCAGGACCTCCTCGACCTTGCGCCGGATGACCGGCACCCGGCGCACGGACTCGGTGTACGCGGCGGAGGAGAACAGGCCGAGGAACCGGCGCTCGCCGATGACGTTGCCGTCGGCGTCGAACTTCTTGACGCCGATGTAGTCCAGGTACGACGGCCGGTGCACGGTCGCCCTGCTGTTGGCCTTGGTCAGCACGAGCAGCTTGTGCTCACGTGCCTTGGCCCGGGCGTCGGCGGGCAGCCGCTCGAAGGACGGGCTGACCGGGTGGCTCTCCTCGGCCGCGTGGTGCGGGTCCGCGCGCAGTATGCCGAGCCCGGTGCCGGGCACGGCGGCCAGCGAGTCGTCGTCGCGCAGCTGGTACTCGCGGTAGCCGAGGAAGGTGAAGTGGTCGTCGGCCAGCCAGCGCAGCAGCTCGCGGGCCTCCTCGACCTGGGGTCCGGGCAGGTCGCCGGGGATGGGCTCGTCCGGCAGCCCCTCCGCCAGCCGGATCGCCGCTTCCCGCATCTTGCCCCAGTCCTCGACGGCCTCACGGGCGTCGGACAGCACGCGCAGCAGGTCGGCGGTGATCTGCTTCAGATCGGCCCGGTCGGTCTCGCGGTCGATCTCGACGTGGATCCAGGACTCGACGTGCGCGTCGTGGGGAAGGTCTCCGGTCGCCGGGGTCGACAGGACCTCGATGAGCTTGCCGGTGACATCGCGCCGCACGACGAACTGCGGGTGGATGACGACGTGGATCCCGCGCCCCTGCCGCGTCAGCTCGTTGGTGACGGAGTCGACGAGGAAGGGCATGTCGTCGGTGACGACCTCGACCACGGAGTGGCTGCAGGTCCACCCGTTCTCTTCCACCGTGGGGGTGTGCACCCGCACGTTGGCCGTGCCCTGGGGGCGGTTCTCGGCCAGCCGGTAGTGCGATACGGCAGCTCCGAAGACGTCGACCGGGTCGCGGTCGGTGAGGTCCTCCGGGGCCGTGTGCAGGTAGTAACGCTGGAGGAACGTGAGGAGGGTCTCGCGGTCCGGGGCCTTCTGGGCGTCTGGGGTCTCCTCGCCCGTCGACCCGGTCGGTAGGTGCCCCCCGACCGGGCTGTTCTCAGCTACCCGGGCGGCCCTCTCGAGCAACTCGGCCTTGGCTTCGTCCAGCTTGGTCTGCATTGTCCTCTGGCTCCTGTCGCGCGCCGTTGCGTGACGTAGAAGGAAGTACGGCCTCTGCGCTGACGGCCTCACGTCGTGACACGGGGTATCCGGTCTGTTCCGACGGTATGCCGCAAGGCGAGATGAGCGGGGGTGTCTGAGCCATTCTTGAGCTGCGCCACCGGTGTGACGCTGCTCTCTGCGACGCTCGGGTACGGGTGATGCTCGGCGTCCCGGGAGTCCTCGATGGCACGTCCCGCCCGCGAAGACCAGCGACTGCCGCCCGGTCACGGATGTCGTCCGTGCTCTCCGGGCGCAGGGCAGGGACGACGACGTCCCCGCGAACTATCGCGCTGATCACGCCACCAAGGCTATCGCTCCTCACAGGGGCTCCGTCATGAGCCGTATGTGTACAAAACCAGCCGTGGAAGTTTGACGTTCTGCACAGTGCCGCTACGGGTTCCCGTCAGGAAGGCCGGTCACGCCGCGAGCCGCTCCGCCTCCGCGACCGCTTCCTCCAGCGTGTCCACGACAGGAACGCCGACGGCTTCCAGGCTCACTCTGCTGTGCGATCCGCCGGTGTACAGCACCGCCCGGGCCCCGACATGCAGCGCCGCCACCGCGTCGTCCGCGGCGTCCCCGATCACCACGGTACGCTCCGGCGCCACCCCGCTCAGCGACGCCAGGTGCCGCACCATGTGCTCGGCCTTGCTGCCCCCCGACGGCCCGGTCCGCCCGTCCACCCGTATGAAGTGCGGCTCGATCCCGAACCCCCGCACCAGCGGTACCAGCTCCTCGTGCACGTACATGCTCAGGATCGACTGGCTGCGCCCCGCCGACCGCCACCCGGACAGCAGCTCCACGGCCCCCGCCGTCAGCCCGCACGCCGTCCGGTGCTCGGCGTAGTACCGGTGGAAGACGTCGTCCATGGCCTCCCACTCGGCCTCGGTCGGCAGCCGCCCCATCAGCCGCTCGTAGAACTTCGGCACCGGTACGCAGTACAGCTCCCGGTACTTCTCCAGCGTCAGCGGCTCGAGGCCCAACTCGGCGAAGGCCGCGTTCGTCGCCCCGATGATCGCGTCGATGTCGTGGAACAGCGTCCCGTTCCAGTCCCAGACGATGTGCGCGCCCGTCTTCATCCCCATGCCCGAAAACGTACCCGCCCCCACTGACAATCAAGAGAGCGGCGCTTCAACGCGCCCCCGGTGACGGGTTCAGTCCCCGCGTCCCACCAGGTTCGCGATCTCCTGGGTGGCGAACCACAGCAGCTCGTGGTCCTCCGCCCCGTCCACGACGAACTGTGCGTCGTCGTCCCCGTCGTCCGCCGCCGGCAGTGCGTCGGCGGCCGCCGTCACATCGGCCTCCGCGTCCGTCGCGTCGACGTGCACCGACGCCGCCTTGCCGAGCGGCACCGGGCCCGCGACCCGCACCTCCCCCAGCGCCGCAGGATCGAGCCCCCGGTCGGGGTCCGCGCTCACGGCCCGGTCGGCGACGTCGACGGCGATCACGACCCGGCGCCGCGGCGCCCCGGGCTCGGCGGCCACCAGGCGCAGCGAGGCCAGCGCGGCCCGGCCGAGTGCCGCGTACTCCAGTTCCTCGATGTCGTCGGAGACGTACCACTCGCGCAGCCCCGGCGTCACGGCGTAGGCGACGAACGGCCCGCTTCCCAGCTCACCCGTCTTGTACGCCTCGGCGAGGCCGGGGAGGGTCAGGGGCACGTAGACACGCATGGCTGGCCGCTTTCGTGGTCGTGGTGGTCGTGTTCGGAGGTCTCGGCACGGCTCCGGAAGGTCTTCAGGATACGTGCGGGGCGTCCCCTTTCGAGCCCCGCCCCGTGCCGCCGGACGCGTCCACCCGCGGCCCGGAATTCACCCGGGACGGCCCCCGGCACACAAGGGCTCCCTCCTCCGACATCACCCGGATAGGTGGCATTTCCTGCACCCGCGACCCGAACCGCGCTTCCTTGCCGGGGCCCCCGTCCACCCCGTACAAGATCACCAACCCGAAGTTACTCCCCGGTATCCACCGGGCCCACGAAACGGGGACCCCCATGCACAAGGTCATGACCAGGACCCACCACCGCTCGACGCCCCGCCCCTCGCCCCACAGCGACACACGCCGCCCGGCCCCGACCACGGCACCCCGCCCACCGGCGACCACCACAGCTCACACCCCGGCCGGTACTTCACCTCGCACCCCCGGGAACGCCGCACCCCGCACCCCCGGCACCTCAGCCCTCGCCCCGTCGAGTGCCGCATCCCGCACCCCCGGGAACGCCGCACCCCCCACACCCGGGAACGCCGCACCCCGCACCCCCGGCACCTCAGCCCTCGCCCCGTCGAGTGCCGCATCCCGCACCCCCGGGAACGCCGCACCCCCCACACCCGGGAACGCCGCACCCCGCACCCCCGGCACCTCAGCCCTCGCCCCGTCGAGTGCCGCATCCCGCACCCCCGTCGGCACCGTCTCCACGCCGCCGCGTGCCGGCGGCTCCGCGCCTCCGCGCTCTCCCGGCAGCGGACGGGGCCGGCCCCCGGCTGCCGGCGGTCGTCCGCCGGCCTCCGCCCGCGCCAGGGCTTCCCGCACCCGCCCAGCGGACACGCGCCCACCGTCCCTCTCGGCAACCCGCGCAGCCCCGCGCCGGGCCCCTGAAGCAAACGCCTCCCCGGCCCGCCCGAACACCACCGCCCCCGCCCCCGCCTCCACCGAAACCGCCCCACGTGTCCCGGCCGCCCGCTCACGTCACGCGGCGGTCCCCCAGCTCCTGCCCACCGACGTTTTCGCCGACCTCCTCGTCGCCGTCCTGAGCGGCCACCGCCCCGTCCACTCGATGCTCCGGCACACCCGCGGCCGCGCCTACGACGAGCTGGCCTGGCTGGCCGAACGTGGCCCCCTGCGCACCCGCGGCGCCCGCCCCGTCGTCCGCGACATCGGCTGGTTCGAACCCCGGCCGGGCGCCATCGAGGCCTTCGCCCGCATCGGCGCCGGCGACCGGCTGCGCGCCATGGCCTTCCGCCTGGAACTCGGCCAGGACCTCCGCTGGCGCTGCACGGCGGTGGAACTCGGCGGCCCCCGCCCGCCCCGCCCGGAGTGCGACTGAGGCCTGCCGAGGCCCCCGGAAAGCGGGTGCCGGTGCGTCGGGCACCGGCACCACGGACCCTCGCCCACGACGAGGGGCCGGACACCCGCGGGTGTCCGGCCCCTCAAGCCGCTACGCGGCAACCGTCACTTCTTGCGACGCCCCCGGCCCCGCGCCTGCTTGCGCCGCTCCGCACGCGTCAGGCCGTCGGCCTCGGAGCGCACCGGCTCGCCGTCCTCGGTGAAGTCGCCCTCGATGGTGCCGCCCTCACCGTCGACCGTCGGCGCGGAGAAGTGGAGGTTGCGCCGCTGCGGGACGTCGAGCCCCTTGGCACGGATCTCCGGACGGGAACCCGCCTGGGCCGGCACCGCGTCGCGCTTCTCCAGGTCGGCCACCGGCTTGGTGTCCTCGACCGGGACCTCCTCGACCTGCTGCTCGACCTGGACCTCCAGGTTGAACAGGTAGCCGACGGACTCCTCCTTGATGCCCTCCATCATGGCGGTGAACATGTCGAAGCCCTCGCGCTGGTACTCGACCAGCGGGTCCTTCTGCGCCATGGCGCGCAGGCCGATGCCCTCCTGGAGGTAGTCCATCTCGTAGAGGTGCTCGCGCCACTTGCGGTCCAGGACCGACAGCACGACCCGGCGCTCCAGCTCGCGCATGATCTCGGAGCCGAGCTGCGCCTCACGCGCCGCGTACTGCTCGTGGATGTCGTCCTTGATGGAGTCGCCGATGAACTCGGCGGTCAGCCCGGCGCGGTCGCCGGCCGCCTCCTCCAGCTCCTCGACGGTGACATCGCACGGGTAGAGCTGCTTGAAAGCGCCCCACAGCCGGTCGAGGTCCCAGTCCTCCGGGAAGCCCTCGGCGGTCTCGGCCTGGACGTAGGCGTCGATGGTGTCGTCCATGAAGTGCTGCACCTGCTCGTGCAGGTCCTCGCCCTCCAGGACGCGGCGCCGCTCGCCGTAGATGACCTCGCGCTGGCGGTTGAGGACCTCGTCGTACTTCAGGACGTTCTTACGGGTCTCGAAGTTCTGCTGCTCGACCTGCGACTGGGCGGAGGCGATCGCGCGCGTGACCATCTTGTTCTCGATCGGCACGTCGTCCGGGACGTTCGCCATCGACATGACGCGCTCGACCATCTGGGCCTTGAACAGGCGCATCAGGTCATCGCCGAGGGAGAGGTAGAAGCGCGACTCGCCCGGGTCGCCCTGACGGCCGGAACGACCGCGAAGCTGGTTGTCGATGCGCCGCGACTCGTGCCGCTCGGTGCCGAGCACGTAGAGCCCGCCGAGCCTCTCGACCTCGTCCTTCTCGTTCTGGACGGCCTTCTCGGCCCGCTCCAGCGCCTCGGGCAGGGCGTGCGCCCACTCCTCGATGTGCTCCTCCGGGTCGAGGCCGCGCTGGCGCAGCTCCGCCTCGGCGAGGTCCTCCGGGCTGCCGCCGAGCTTGATGTCCGTACCACGGCCGGCCATGTTGGTGGCCACCGTGACGGCGCCCTTGCGGCCGGCCTGGGCGACGATCGTCGCCTCCCGGTCGTGCTGCTTGGCGTTGAGCACCTCGTGCTGGATGCCGCGCTTGCTGAGCTGCTGCGAGAGGTACTCGGACTTCTCGACGGAGGTGGTACCGACGAGGATCGGCTGCCCCTTGCGGTGCTTCTCCTCGATGTCGTCGACGACCGCCTCGAACTTGGCGACCTCGGTGCGGTAGATCAGGTCGGACTGGTCCTTGCGGACCATCGGCCGGTTGGTCGGGATCGGCACCACGCCGAGCTTGTAGATCTGGTGGAACTCCGCGGCCTCGGTCATGGCCGTACCGGTCATGCCGCACAGACCGGGCTGTTCCTTGCCGTTGTGATCGTGGCGCTTGTAGAGGCGGAAGAAGTTCTGGAGGGTGATCGTGGCGAGCGTCTGGTTCTCGTCCTTGATCGGCACCGCTTCCTTCGCCTCGATGGCCTGGTGCATGCCCTCGTTGTAGCGGCGGCCCGCGAGGATACGTCCGGTGTGCTCGTCGACGATCATGACCTCGTCGTCGATGATGACGTAGTCCTTGTCCTTCTTGAAGAGCTCCTTGGCCTTGATGGCGTTGTTCAGGTAGCCCACCAGAGGGGTGTTCACCGACTCGTAGAGGTTGTCGATGCCCAGCCAGTCCTCGACCTTGGCGACGCCGGACTCGTGGATGGCGACCGTGCGCTTCTTCTCGTCGACGTCGTAGTCGCCGGTCTCCTCGATGCCCTTGAGCGGCTGGCCGGCCTCGCCGCGCTTGAGGCGCTTGACCAGCTTCGCGAAGTCCCCGTACCACTTGGTGGCCTGGTCGGCCGGGCCGGAGATGATCAGCGGCGTACGGGCCTCGTCGATGAGGATGGAGTCGACCTCGTCGACGATGGCGAAGTTGTGGCCGCGCTGGACGAGCTCGTCCTGGGACCACGCCATGTTGTCGCGCAGGTAGTCGAAGCCGAACTCGTTGTTCGTGCCGTACGTGATGTCGCAGGCGTACTGCTCGCGGCGCTGAGCCGGCGTCATGTTGGCGAGGATGCAGCCGACCTCGAGCCCCAGGAACCGGTGGACGCGGCCCATCATCTCGGAGTCACGCTCGGCCAGGTAGTCGTTGACCGTGATGATGTGGACGCCCTTGCCGGACAGCGCGTTCAGGTACGCCGGCAGTGTGCCGACGAGGGTCTTGCCCTCACCGGTCTTCATCTCGGCCACGTAGCCCATGTGCAGGGCCGCGCCGCCCATCATCTGCACGTCGTAGTGACGCTGGCCGAGGACGCGCTTGGCGGCCTCGCGGACGGTGGCGAACGCCTCGGGCAGCAGGTCGTCCAGGGTCTCGCCGTCGGCGTAGCGCTGCTTGTACTCATCGGTGAGAGCGCGCAGCTCGGCGTCGGAGAGGTCGACGAAGTCCTCTTCGATGGAGTTGACCTGGTCCGCGATGCGGTGCAGCTTGCGCAGGATCTTGCCTTCGCCTGCACGCATGATCTTCGAGAGGACGGACACGGGGGTTGGTCTCCTTGCCGGTCGGGCCTGGGACGGTCGGTTACCACTTGACTTACTGAGCAACGGCCATCGTATGCGAGGACCCCGCCGCGCCGGGAGGGCCTGCCGTGACGGCGACCGTCCGCTGCTTCAATTCTGATTCACGTCTGCTTCAAAGGGGACAACGTGCAGCACCCCCGGATAGTGCCGCACCTCTCCACCGAATTGCACAAAGCGTGATCGCTCCCTCACCGAGAGCAAAACAGATGGCACTGTGGTCCGCCGCCGAGCAGAATCGGCCGATGGACCCCGTCACCCTCACCACGGACCGCCTCCTGCTGCGCACGGTGGGCCCGCAGGACACCGACGCGGTGTACGACGCCTGCCAGGACCCCGACATCCAGCGCTGGACCACGATCCCCTCGCCCTACCTGCGCGAGCACGCCCGGAGTTTCACGGAACAACTCGTCCCGGACGGCTGGGCGGACGGCTCCATGCTCACCTTCGGCGTCTTCCTGCACTCCGGAGAACTGGCGGGCATGCTCAGCATCACGATGCGCGCCCTGGGCATGGGCGAGATCGGCTTCTGGGCCGCGAAGCAGCACCGCGCCAACGGCTACGTCACCGAGGCCGCCCTCGCCGCCTGCCGCTGGTCCTTCACCCATGCCGCGCTCGACCGCGTCGAATGGCGGGCGGCCGTGGGCAACCGGGCTTCCCGCGCGGTGGCGGAACGAGCGGGCTTCACGATCGAGGGCACACTGCGGTCCGCCACGAACAACAAGGGAGTACGCCACGACACCTGGGTGGGTTCCCTGCTCCCCTCGGACATGGGCCTGCCGTCGACGGCCCCGTACCTGCCCGCGCGCTGACCGTCTCGGCCACCCTGGTAAATCCGCAGGTCACACCGCCTTGTCAGTCCCACCCCCTACTCTGCGACCATGACCACCCCGCGCCCCACCGCTGAGCTCTCCGCCGACGAGGCCCGGAGAATCGCGCTCCGCGCCCAGGGCTTCCTCGGAGTGCCCGACCGCCGCTCCGGCGTCCGCGGCATCCTCCGCCACCTGGGCGCGATACAGCTCGACACCATCTCGGTCCTGGCCCGCTCCCATGAACTCGTCCCGTACGCCCGCCTGGGCGCGGTGGGCCGGAAGACGGTGGAGAACGCCTACTGGCAGGACACGCACTCCTTCGAGTACTGGTCGCACGCCGCGTGCATCCTGCCCATCGAGGAATGGCCCCACTTCGCCTTCCGCCGCCGCGCCTACCGCAACCGCCCGCACTGGAATCACGAACTCCCCGACGGCGCCTACGACCAGGTCATCAAGCAGCTCCGCTCCGAAGGCCCCCTCACGGCGACGGAGCTGGGCGGCGCGAAGAAGACGAACGACTGGTGGGACTGGTCCGGCTCCAAGGTCGCCGTCGAACGCGCCCTGATGCACGGCGAGGTGGTCTGCGTGGAGCGCCGCGGCTGGAAGCGCCTCTACGACCTCGCCGAGCGCGCCATTCCCGAGGAGCTGCTGCACGACGAGCTGGACGACACCGAGTGCCTGCGCCGCCTGGTCCGCCTGGCCGGCCGCTCCCTGGGAGTCGGGACGCGCGCGGACATCGCCGACTACCACCGTCTCAAGGGTGAGCAGGTAGACGCGGTGATCGCCGATTCGGGTCTGGTCCCGGTCGTGGTCGAGGGCTGGGGCAAGCCCGCGTGGGCCGACCCCGCGGCCCTGGAGACGCCCCCGCGCGGCCGCCACCGCACCACGCTCCTGTCGCCCTTCGACTCCCTGATCTGGGAGCGGGCGCGCACGGAGCGGATCTTCGGCTTCACACACCGCTTGGAGGCCTACGTCCCCAAACAGAAGCGTGTGTACGGCTACTTCGCGATGCCGGTACTGGCCGGCGGGCGTCTCGTCGGCCGCGTGGACCCGGCCCGCGAGGGTCGCACCCTGGTGGCCAAGCAGGTCACGCTCGACGGCCCCAAGGCGGTCCCGGCCGTCGCCCAGGCCCTGGTGGAGGCGGCGACCTGGGTGGACTGCACGGACGTCCGCGTCGAACGGGTCGACACGCCGGGCCTGCGCGAGCCCCTGGCGAAGGAACTCGCCCGTGCTCTCGGCTGAGACCGGCCCCTAGCGGATTTCGAGGATCTTCTCCCGCATCGCGTACACCACCGCTTCCATCCTGGAGTGCAGTTGCAGCTTCTCCAGGATGTTGCGGACGTGGTTCTTCACGGTGTTCTCGGAGATGAACAACTCCTTGGCGATGTCCCGGTTGTTCATACCCGTGGCGACGAGCTTGAGGACTTCGAGTTCACGGTCGGTCAGGCGCGGTGCGGGCACCAGACGCCGTTCGTCCGTGCGCTGGATCATCGACTTGAACTCGGTGAGGAGTTTCGACGCCATGGACGGGCTGATCTGCGACTGCCCGTCGGCCACCGCGCGGATGGCGGTGGCCACCTCGTCCGTGGAGATCTCCTTGAGGAGATAGCCGGTCGCACCCGCCTTGATGGCGTCGTAGAGATCGGCCTCTTCGTCGCTGATCGTCAGCATGATGATCTTTGCGCTGGGTGCCACCTCCTTGATGGAGGTGCACGCCTCGATCCCGCCCCGCTTGGGCATCCGCACGTCCATCAGGACGATGTCGGGCAGCAGGTCGGCGGCCTTCTCGACGGCCTCGGCGCCGTCGCCCGCCTCCCC
Organism: Streptomyces sp. NPDC037100; assembly: GCF_055606225.1. Classification (NCBI taxonomy): domain Bacteria; kingdom Bacillati; phylum Actinomycetota; class Actinomycetes; order Kitasatosporales; family Streptomycetaceae; genus Streptomyces; species Streptomyces sp. NPDC037100. The sequence goes on from NZ_JBVJSX010000001.1 coordinate 1,118,048, forward strand.
GACGACCTGGATGTCCTCCTCGGCGGCGAGCACGATCTCAAGGCCACGACGGAACAAGGCGTGGTCGTCCACCACGAGGACTCTGATCGGTTCCTTGCGTGGAGTCCCCGAGTCCGGGCCCATGCCGACGACGCCGTCGTCGGCATCCCCGTCACGCATCGGTCCGAAGCTGTCCGCCATCGTTCCTCCCCCTGAAGGCTGTGGCCTTGAGGTCCTGAGCCATCGCCAACCCAGAGCAACGACCCACCGGTTGGGCCGTGGTCATCATGATTTCATGCCTGGACGGCACCGGGGTGCCGGAGCGGGGCGCGTAGTGGTCGCACGGAGGTGCCCCTGGGGGCGCACACGCGCTCCAGGGGCACCTGTTCCGCTGTCACCCGGCATGGTCAGCCGCCGAGCGCACCACCCGCGTCGGGAGAGTGCGCCTGTGTGACCATCGTGTCCGTGCTGAGGTGGATCACGCCGTAGTCGTAGGCGTGCCGTCGGTAGACGACACTCGGTTCCTTGGTCTCGGAGTCGACGAACAGATAGAAGTCGTGCCCGACCAGCTCCATCTCGTAGAGAGCCTGGTCGAGGGTCATGGGTGCTGCGACGTGCGTCTTCTCACGGACGACGATGGGACCGTCACCCTGCACTTCCAGCGAGCCGATCTTCTTCGTGGGTACGGCCTCGGGCTCCTCCTCGGAGGTCGGCACCAGGCCGTTCCCGTTGAGCGTCGCCACGCCCGGGACGTGGTCGGCGACCTCGGCGGCCGGGATCCGGCGCGCACCACGGCGCGAGTACCGCTTGTCGTGCTGCCTGCGCAGCCGCGCTTCCAGCTTTTCCGCCGCCAGGTCGAGCGCCGCGTACGGATCGCTCGCCGCTGCCTCCGCCCGGATCACCGGGCCACGGGAGCGGAGCGTGATCTCCACTCGGTCACAGCGGTCGGCCTGCCGGGGGTTGGGCTCCTTGGACACCTCGACGTCGAGGCTGATCACCTTGCCATCGAGCTTCTGGATCTTCTCCAGCTTCAGCTTCTCGGCCACGTGCTTCCGGAACCGCTCGGGCACCTCGGTCTTGCGGCCCTTGACGACGATGTCCACGCAGAACTCCGTTCCCGGATCGCTCCGCTTCGGTGCGGAGCGTCTCCCTTTTGCACCAGGCTCCGGTGAGTCCCGGAACCTCGGACTCGGTGACTTCCACCTCCTCCCCCGTGAGCGAGATCTCCACTCCACCGCCGCGAGTGATGAAAAAAACCCGCAGTACGGCATTCGGATTGAAGAGGTGTGGCCTGCGGCTTTCCCTCTCAACCGAACATATCTCGCCCGGCCGGATGTCGTCACCCTCTACTGCGGCGTACCTCCGTTCAGGTGAAAAGGCCCTCTCGTTACCTGCAACGACACAAGATCTCAGTCAGTTCCGGTTCATTTCGAAAGAGTCCGGTGAGGCCGCGACCACTGCCGCGCACGCCACGTCAACGACTCCGTCGGCGTCGACCACCCCCGCATTCACCTGCCGGGCGGGCCGCCGGCCCGTCCTCTCCCGCCTTGATCCGACGTTCTGTTCCTCTCTGCTTTCCCAGGTCTCTCCCCCGTACACGGCCGAAGTTCCTGCATCGTTCCAAATCGGCCCCGTCGCCCCGGGCGGCGTCCGAGACCCGTGCGAGGCCGCCCGCACGGCGCGCGCGGCCTCCGCCAGGGACGCCCCCGTGGTCATCACGTCGTCGACGAGGACGACCGGCCCGCCGCGGAGCAGCCGGTCACCTCCCGGCACCACCGCCAGCGCGCCCGCGAGATTGGCCAGTCGCTGCCGGGAGTTGAGCCCCGACTGGTCGGCCACGCCCCGTCGCTGCCGCAGCACACCGACCACCCGGGCCGGAAGCCCCCTCCGCCGCAACTCACCCGCCGCCGCGAGCGCGATCCGCCGCGCCGGATCATGCCCCCGGGCCCGCACGGCCCGCCGCCCGGACGGCACCGGCACGAGCAGCACGGGAACCCCGCCGCCCCGGGGCCACGCCACCCCGGCCCCCGCCGAAACCGGGACGCCCCGGAGCCCCGCGTACACGGCTCCCGCCAGGGCCACCCCGAGCGGCCCCGCGAGCGCCAGGGCACCCCGCTCCTTGTGGGCCAGCAGCGTCGCCCGGACCTCGTCCGCATACGGCGCCGCCGCGTACACCCACGGCAGCCCCGGCGGCTCCGGCACCGGCAGCACCCGATGCACCGCTCCTCCGCTCAGCACCGCACGGCACCGCGCGCACAGCACCGTACGAGGCATCCCGCAGCCCCCGCACTCGCCCGGCAGCACCAGTTCGGTCAGGTCCTGCCACCACCCCCGCATGGCCACCACTGTGCCGACACGGGCCGGAGCCCGCCACCCCTGTGGACAACTGCCTGTGGACGACCAACCGCTCCGCCACCTGCACGTCCCCCACACGAGTGACACCCTCAGGAATCACAGCGAACCCGAGCGGTGCCGTCAGGGGAACCGACAGACCGGGACGAGCGGTGCCCGCAGAAGTCACAAGCAGCTTCGGGCACGCCGACGGCCGCCCCCGACGAGACCGACCTCGCCAGCAGCGGCCGCCCGAACCCCGCACACCCCGGTCACCCCTGCCACCGGAGCGCCCACGCCTCACCCCGGATAGACCGGCGCCGTCCCCTCCGTCACCTTCTGCCACTGCTCGCCCGACGGAAGGCGGACGATGCCGTCCACCGAGTACGCCACCAGCGGAAGCTGGTCGTCCTCGGAGGCGGTGACCTCCTTGACTCCGGCCAGGGCCGCGGGGGCCGGCACGTCCGGCGTGGAGCCGTCGATCTGGACGTACCGCATCTGCTCCACCCCGCCGTGCTCGCGCCCGACCACCACGAGCCGGCTGTCCCCGGCCCACGACATGGTGGTGACCTCCTCCAACTCCGGCGTAGCGGAGCGCAGTTCGGCCACGCTGACGGCCGGCTTCCCGCCCGGCCTCTCGTCGCGCTCGATCAGCCCGACGAGCAGGGTCTTCTTGCCGCCCTTCTCCACGACCAGCGCGATCCGTACCCCGTCGGCGGCCACTCGCACGGACTGGATCCGTCCGCCCAGGTCCGGCATGCGCACCTCCACCGGGTCGCCCTTGCCCTCCTGGAAGAAGACCAGCCGGGGATGGTCGGGGTCGCGGTCGGCCACCCACAAGCCGTCGTCCGCGTCCCAGCTGGGGGTCGTCAGCCGGTCCTTCTCGGCACCACCCCGGCTGCGCAGCACCGGCTCGCCCAGCGAACCGCCCGAGACCAGCGATCCCACGTACAGCGACTTGCCGTCGAGGCTGACCCCGGCCGCGGTGTGTTCGTCACGCGAGACCGCCGCCGACCGCAGCGCCGTTTCGCCCTCGCCGAGCGCTCCGGGCGCCGGGTCCGGCTTGGTGCCGCTGTTGCCCGCGGGGATCCGTACGAGCCGGTGCTCGCCGTCCACGAAGTACAGGTAGTCGGGGTGCCGCGCCGAGCTCCTGGTCGCGGCCGTGTCGGCCCCGTCCTGCGTGAGCGAGCACAGCTCCGCCCCGTCGGCCCGCAGCACCACCTCGTCCACGGCCGGGCTGAGATTGCGCAACGTGAACAGGATCTGGGCGGCCATCTCCCGGCACCGGCTCGCTCCGATGCCCGCGGCCTTGTCGTTGAGCGGGACCGTCAGCCTGTTCCGGTCGTCCGGCGTCAGCGCGCCGGCGTTCTTCGCCAGGGCCGTACCGGTGGGGAAGCTCGACCTGACCACCGGCCCGAGCCACCGCGTGGGCCCCTTGAGCAGGGAACTCACCATCTGCGTCATGGGCTCGACGCGCCGGCGCACATAGACGGGGTCGGCGACCGCCGTGGGCTGGGCGCTCGACCCGGCCGCGGAGGTGTTCGAAGCGAAGTAGTACTTGCTGAGGGACATGTAGTTGCGCTGGAAGTCGGACTCGCCCATGACGACGCCCTGCGGCAAGGCGTCGATCCGCCACTGCCGCTTGGCGTCCTGCGTCAGGTGCACGCTCCTGCCGTACGCCCCAGTGGCGGGCGCGTACGCCTGCTGCGCGTCGACGGTGGCGACCTTGGTGCCGGTCAGCATGTACGAGATCTCGCCCGTGGCCTCCCCGCCGCCCCCCGCCTCGGGCTTGGCGCCCGGCCCGTCGGTCAGCACCGTGGCGGACACCTCGGGCCGCCATGTCTTCGCGGCCTGGCCGGTCAGGTACTGACGTGCGGTCTTGTAATGCGGATCGTCGCTGGTGAGCGCCTCGAGGAAGCCCTGCACGATCTCCGAGGGAGGCGCGTCCTCCCCCGGCGGCACGGCGAACACCCGCACCTGCGTCTCCTGGCGCGGGGTGGACTCCACGCCCCGCAGATCCCCGCTGTCCGGCATCGAGGCACACCCCGCCAGCACCAGGACGCCACCGGCGGCGTACGCCATCACGCGCGCGGGCCTGTGCCGGCCGCGCCCCTCGCGGTCAGCGCCCACGAGATGCCTCCCCTTGCCTGTCCACGTCCCCCGGCGCGGCCTCCCGGCCGCCAGGGCCCGTGGAGCCGTTGTCCTCGTCCCGCGGCCCGTTCGGCTCCGGGTCCCGTCCGGTCCGGCCGCCGGCACCCTCGTCGCGCACGGCACCCCCGTCGCGCCCGGCCCCCTCCCGGGTGCTCGGGCCCTCACCGGGGCCGAACTGCTTGTCCTTCGCCGCGTCGTCCTGCGGTCGCGCACCCGAGGCGGGCCGGGGCACCACGCGCGAACCATTGCCGGGCAGGGCCGTCGGGTCCGCCGTCGGGGCCACACGCGGGGGTATCGGGTCCCGCTTCGACCCCTGGGTCGCCGGTCCGCTCGCCGGCTGCGCCGGTACGGTCGCCCGCTTCTCGCCGTCCCCGCCGCACGGCAGTCCGGCGTCGTCGAGACCCCGGTTCCGCCGGGAGTCCTTGGGCTCCAGCGGTATCGGGGAGCCCCGCAGCGGCTCGTCGGCCGTCCTGGGCAGCGTCAGCCGGAACTGCGAGCCGCCGCCCGGCTCGCCCCACGCCTGCAGCCAGCCGCCGTGCAGCCGCGCGTCCTCCAGGGCGATGGACAGCCCCAGCCCCGTACCACCCGTCGTACGCGCGCGTGCCGGGTCGGCCCGCCAGAAGCGGCTGAAGACCCGGGTCGCCTCACCGGGCTTGAGCCCGACCCCGTAGTCCCGTACCGCCACGGCGACCGCACCACCCGCCGCGGCGAGCTTGACGACGACGTCCTTGCCCTCGCCGTGCTCGACGGCGTTGACGACGAGGTTGCGCAGCACCCGCTCCACGCGCCGCGCATCGGCCTCGGCGACGACGGGCTGCTGGTCCCCGCGGATGCGGATCAGGGTGCCCTTGCGCTCCGCGAGCGGCTCGGCCCCGCTGACCACCCGCCGTACGACGTCCCTGAGGTCTATCGGCTCCGCCTCCAGAGCCGCGGCGCCCGCGTCGAACCGGCTGATCTCCAGCAGGTCCGCGAGCAGCGACTCGAACCGGTCCAGCTGGTCGGCCAGCAGCTCCGCCGACCGCGCGGTGATCGGGTCGAAGTCCTCCCGCGCCTCGTGGATGACGTCCGCGGCCATCCGTACGGTCGTCAGCGGCGTACGCAGCTCGTGCGACACGTCCGACACGAACCGGCGCTGCATCCGCGACAGGTCCTCCAGCTGGCTGATCTTCAACTGGAGGTTCTGCGCCATCTTGTTGAAGGCCTCACCGAGCCGTGCGATGTCGTCCTCGCCGGTGACCTTCATACGTTCCTGGAGCCGCCCGGCCGACAGCCGCTCGGCGATCCCCGCCGCCATCCGCACCGGCGTGACGACCTGCCTCACGACGAGCCACGCGATGGCCCCGAGCAGGACGACGACGAACAGCCCGGCCGTCGCCAGCGTGCCCTTGACCAGGCTCAGCGACTTCTCCTCCTGAGTCAGCGGGAAGAGGTAGTACAGCTGGTAGGGGTCGCCGTTGGGGTCGTTGACCTGCTTGCCGATGACAAGGCCCGGCTGGGAGTCCTGGGTCTCGTTGTTGTAGATGATCCGCGTGTAGCTCTGCGCGGCCGTCGTGCTGCTGCCGATCCGCTCACGCAGGTCGGCGGGCACGCTCTTGCTCCAGTTCACCTCGCCCGAGGCACGCGGTCCGCGCCCGCCGGTGCCGTCCGCGTCGGAGGCCGGGAGCGTGACCACGTCGAAGGCGCCCTGGCCACCGCTGGACAGGGACGAGACGAGGTCGCTCATCCACTGGATGACGTTCTGCGCGGGCCGGCCGTCCACCGTGGCGACATCGTCGCCCGTGCCGCTCGCGGCCTCGTCGGCCCGCTGCTTGGCCACCGCGAACCCACCCGTGGCCTGGCTCTGGGACGCCTTCACCTTGGCGTCCAGCAGACCGTTGCGCACCTGCCCGATGACGACGAAGCCCAGCAGCAGCACCACGCCCAGCGACATCAGCAGCGTCGTGACGACGACCTTGAGCTGGATGTTGCGCCGCCACAGCCGCATGACGGGCAACAGCGGCCGGCGCACCCACCGCATGAACAGGCGGATGACCGGGCTGCCCTGCATTCCGCCCTGGAGCAGCAGCCCGCTCTCCAGGAACCGCCCCCAGCGGGAGCCTGACCTCTTCCGCCCGACAGGCCGCTCCGGGCGGGCCCCGGACCGGCCGGGCGCCGAAGCGGCACTGTCGCCGGACATGTCAGCTCGGCCCTGCCTTGTACCCGACGCCACGGACGGTCACCACGATCTCCGGCTTCTCCGGGTCCTTCTCGACCTTGGAGCGCAGCCGCTGCACATGGACGTTGACCAGCCGCGTGTCCGCCGCGTGCCGGTAGCCCCAGACCTGCTCGAGCAGCACCTCGCGCGTGAACACCTGCCACGGCTTGCGCGCGAGCGCGACCAGCAGGTCGAACTCCAGCGGCGTCAGCGCGATCGACTGCCCGTCCCGCTTCACGGAGTGCCCCGCCACGTCGATGACCAGGTCACCGATGGCGAGCTGCTCCGGAGCGGGCTCCTCCGACCTCCTGAGCCGCGCCCGGATCCGGGCCACCAGCTCCTTCGGCTTGAACGGCTTGACGATGTAGTCGTCGGCACCGGATTCCAGGCCCACGACCACGTCGACGGTGTCGCTCTTCGCCGTCAGCATCACGATCGGCACACCCGACTCCGCCCTGATCAGACGGCACACCTCGATGCCGTCCCGGCCGGGCAGCATCAGATCGAGCAGCACCAGATCGGGCTTGGCCTCACGGAACGCGGCCAGCGCCTTGTCACCGTCGGCCACGAACGACGGCTCGAAACCCTCACCACGCAGCACAATGCCGAGCATCTCGGCCAGTGCGGTGTCGTCGTCGACGACAAGGACTCGTCCCTTCATAAACGACATCATCCCATTCTCATAACAGTGGCGAAGGCAGTGGTGAGGTAGGTCACCGGCCAGTGACCATAGTCGCAGCAAGCGCTACTGTCTGCCCTCGCCCGCCCGCAGATGATCTCCGGCAGGGTCGAGAGGCGGGGACGCCGGGGCCCGCCCCCACCCCGCGCACCCTCGCAGCGCCCGGCTCAGCCCGCCGTCACCCGGCGCGACCGCGCACACACCTCCGCGAGTGCCTCAGCCGTCACAGGCGAAACGACACCCTCCTCCGTGACGATCGCCGTCACCAGCTCGGGCGGGGTCACGTCGAACGCCGGGTTGTACGCCTGCGTCCCCAGCGGCGCCACCGGAATCCCGCCGCCCGCCTCCGTACCGACCACCTGCACCTGCGGCGCCGTCACCTCGGTCACCTCGTGCCCGGGCCGCTGCTCCACCTCGATGGACGCCCCGTCCGCCGTGTCCAGATCCACCGTCGTCACCGGCGCCACCACGATGAACGGCACATGGTGGTACCGCGCCAGCACCGCCAGCGGATAGCTCCCGACCTTGTTCGCCACCGAACCGTCCGCCGTGATGCGGTCCGCCCCGATCAGCACCGCGTCCACCTCCCCGGCGGCGAACAGCGACCCCGCCGCGTTGTCGGTGAGCAGCGTGTACGCCATCCCGCTGCGGGCCGCCTCGTACGCCGTCAGGCGGGCGCCCTGCAGCAACGGCCGCGTCTCGTCCACCCACAGCCGCCGCAGCCGCCCCGTCCGGTGCGCCGCGAGCGCCACCGCGAACGCCGTCCCCTCGCCGCCCGACACCAGCGAACCGGTGTTGCAGTGGGTGAGGACCCGGTGCCCGCCACCGGGCAGCAGCTCGTTCAGCAGCGTCAGCCCGTGCTCGGCCATCCGGCCGCTGGCCTCGGCGTCCTCCCGGTGCAGCTGCCGTGCCGCGGCCAGCGCCGCCGCGGCCGCCTGCCGGACGTCACCGTCCTTGGCGAACGCCGCCTCGTACGCCGACTGCGCCCGGCGCACCCCCACGGCCAGGTTCACCGCGGTCGGCCGGGCACCCGCCAGCGCGGCCGCCGCCTCGCCCACGTCGAAGCCCCGCACGGCGGCGAGCGCGACGCCGTACGCCCCCGCGATGCCGAGCAGCGGCGCTCCGCGCACGGCGAGCGAGCCAATCGCCTCCACGAGTGCGGACGCGTCCGTACAGACCAGTTCGACCTCCTCGGCCGGCAGCCTCGTCTGGTCCAGCAGGACCAGAACAGGGCCTTCCGGTGGCTCTTCCCAGCGGATCGCCGGGATCTCGGTCGGCCGTTTGTCATCGCCGCTGTGCGCGTACTGATCAGCCATGCCGTCAGTCTGCCCCCTATCGAGCGGACAATTGAAGGTACGCAGCCCATACCGCGGCCGGTCACTCCAAGACCACCCCATGGCACGATGGCTGCCAACCTGCCGCCGCGACCGCGGACGGGCACCGTGAAGGAGCGACGATGAACGACACTCCGGGCTGGGCCTCGCCCGGATCCGCCCCGTCCGACGGGCAGAAGCCGGACCAGTCCGGCCCTGCCGAGCCCACCGACCGCCCCACCTCCGCACAGCCCGCGGACCAGCCGGCCCAGACCCCGCAGAGCCCGGGCCCGCAGTGGTCCAAGGAGCAGCCGCCCCCCTCCCAGTGGTCCGCCCCCAGCGGCCCGAACGCCCCCGGCCAGGCGCCCCCACCCCCGCCCCCCGGCCCGGGCTGGGGCCACCAACCCCCCGGCGGACACGGCCCCGCGGGCCCCGGCGGGTACGGCGCCCCCGCAGGCCACGGCGGCTGGGGAAGCGGCTGGGGCGGTCCCCCGCCCGCCGCCAAGCCCGGCGTCATCCCGCTCCGCCCGCTCGGCGTGGGCGAGATCCTCGACGGCGCGGTCTCCACCATGCGCACCTACTGGCGCACGGTCCTGGGCATCTCGCTGACCGTCGCCGTCCTCACCGAGGTCATCGTCGTCCTCTTCCAGGGCCTGGTCCTGGACGACACCAGCACCGACGCCCTCAACGACCCCAGCGCCAGCCTCAGCGAGCTGAGCCGCGCCATGGGCGACGCCCTGCTCAACTCCACCGTCGTCTTCGTGCTCTCCCTGGTCGGCACCGTCATCGCGACCGCCCTGCTCACCACCGTCACCAGCCGCGCCGTACTCGGTAGGCCGGTGACCATCGGCGAGGCCTGGCGGGACGCCCGCCCTCAGGTCCTCAAACTCTTCGGTCTCATCTGCCTGTTGCTGCTCATCACCGCCGGCATCGTCACCGTGGGCACCCTGCCCGGCATCCTCGTCGGCGTCGCCGTGAACGGCGGAGCAGGCGTCGGCCTCACCGTCCTGGGCGTCATCGGCGCCGGCATCGTCGCACTCTGGCTGATGATCCGCTTCTCCCTCGCCTCTCCCGCTCTCATGCTGGAGAAGCAGGGCATCAAGAAGGCCATGAGCCGCTCCGCGAAGCTCGTCCAGGGCACCTGGTGGCGGATCTTCGGCATCCAGCTGCTCGCCACGCTCATCGCGAACGTCGTCGCCTCGATCATCGTCATCCCCTTCACCCTCCTCGCCGCGGCCCTCAGCGGCGACGGCCTCACCGGCTGGCTCAACACCGGTGTCGGCAGCCTGGGCTGGACGTTCCTCATCATCAGCGGCATCGGTTCGGTGATCGGCTCCATGATCACCTTCCCGATCACGGCGGGTGTCACCGTGCTCCTCTACATCGACCAGCGCATCCGCCGCGAGGCCCTCGACCTCGAACTGGCCCGCGCCGCCGGCGTCCAGGGCTACGGCTCCACCGCCCCCGGCGCCACCCCGGGGAGCTGATGCGGTGAGCCGGGCGGGGGAACTTCTCACCACGGCGCTGCCACGCGCCGGCATACGGACGCTGCTGAGCGCCCACGACAGCACGCTGCTGTCATCGGCCCGCTCCGCGGATGAGCCGCCCCTCACCACGCCGCGCGACCCAGCTCGCGAGGCGGCCCGGCGCGAGCTGTCCAAGCGGATGTACCACGAGAACGACCCCAGCCTCTTCCAGCGCGCCCTCGACGCCTTCTGGGACTGGCTCGGCGAACTCCTCAACGCCGCCTCGGACGCCACCCCCGGCGGCACACTCGGTCTGCTCGTCATCGTCCTGGCCGTCATCGCCGTCCTGGCCGCCCTGTGGTGGCGCCTGGGTACCCCACGCCGCCAACCCATCTCGTCCGCAGCCCTGTTCGACGACCGCCCCCGCAGCGCCGCCGACCACCGCGCCGCCGCCGAGGCACACGCCGCCCAGGGCCACTGGAGCCAGGCCGTCCAGGAACGCATGCGGGCCCTCGTCCGCGCCCTCGAGGAACGCGCCCTCCTCGACGTCCGCCCGGGCCGCACCGCCGACGAGGCCGCAGCCGAAGCCGGACGCGCCCTGCCCGCCCACACCGACCGACTGCGCACCGCCGCCCGCGACTTCGACGACGTCACATACGGCGGCCGCTCGGCGACCGAGCAGTCGTACCACCGCATCGCCGAACTCGACCGCGACCTGGAACGCACCAAGCCCCAGCTCGCGACGAGCAGCGCCGCCACGGCCCCCCACACCCGCCCGGGAGCCGCCGAATGACCACCGAGGCCACCCTCACGTCCACCTCGGCCTCGCCCACCGCCCGCCAGGTGTGGGCCCGCGCGCGCGGCATCGCCCTCGCCCTCGTGGTGCTCCTCGCGGGAGCGATCGCCATCGCCGTCATCCGCTCCGACGCCCGCCACGGCGAACTCGACCCGCGCTCCGCCGATCCGCACGGCAGCCGCGCCGTCGCCGAACTCCTCGCCGACCGGGGCGTGGACACCCGCGTGGTCACCACCCTCGACGAAGCAGCCGCCGCGGCCGGACCGGACACCACCCTTCTGGTCGCCGTCCCCGACCTGTTGACTCCCAGTCAGCAGACCCGGCTGCACAACGCGTTCGCCGAATCCCACGGCCGCACCGTCCTGGTCGCCTCCGGCAGCGCCTCCATCGAACGGCTCGCCCCCGGCGTCACCGCCGACCCCGCCACCAGCCTCGACTCGACGCTCGCCCCCGACTGCGACCTGCCCGCCGCCCGGCGCGCCGGCACCGCCGACACGGGCGGCGTCCGCTACTCCACCACCCACCTCGGCGCCGACGCGTGCTACCCCAGCGAACGCCTGGCCACCCTGATGCGCATCCCGGACCAGCTCGGGGACGGCGACACCATCGCCCTCGGCGCGCCCGACATCCTCCTCAACGACCGCCTCGACGAGCACGGCAACGCCTCGCTCGCCCTGCAACTCCTCGGCTCGCGCCCCCATCTGGTCTGGTACCTCCCCTCGCTCTCCGACGCGTCGGCCTCCGGCCCCGACGACGAACGCAGCCTCTTCGACCTGCTCCCCTCGGGCTGGCTCTGGGGCACCCTGCAGCTCTTCATCGCCGCAGCCCTGGCCGCCCTCTGGCGGGCACGCCGACTCGGCCCCCTGGTGCCCGAAAAACTCCCCGTCGCGATCCGCGCCTCCGAAACAGCCGAAGGCCGCGCCCGCCTCTACCGCAAGACCGACGCCCGCGACCGCGCGGCCAACGCTCTCCGCTCCACCACCCGCACCCGCCTCGCCCCCCTCACAGGCGTCCCCGTCACCCAGGCGCACGCGCCCGAGGCCCTGCTCCCCGCCCTGTCCGCCCACCTCCACGGCGACGGCCAGGACCTGCACGCCCTCCTCTTCGGACCACCGCCCAGCGACGACGCAGCACTCATCGCACTCGCCGACCGACTCGACGCCCTCGAAAGAGAGGTACGCCGTCCATGATGGACCCGACCACTGACAACGCCGGGAACACCGGGGACCCGGGCACCGCCCGAGACGCCCTGGAGGCCCTGCGCGCCGAGATCGCCAAGGCCGTGGTCGGCCAGGACCCCGCCGTCACCGGCCTCGTCGTCGCCCTGCTCTGCCGCGGCCACGTCCTCCTCGAAGGCGTCCCCGGCGTGGCCAAGACCCTCCTGGTCCGCGCCCTCGCCTCCGCCCTCGAACTCGACACCAAACGCGTCCAGTTCACCCCCGACCTCATGCCCAGCGACGTCACCGGCTCCCTGGTCTACGACACCCGCAGCGCCGAGTTCTCCTTCCAGCCCGGCCCGGTCTTCACCAACCTCCTCCTCGCCGACGAGATCAACCGCACGCCCCCCAAGACCCAGTCGTCCCTCCTGGAAGCCATGGAGGAACGCCAGGTCACCGTCGACGGCACCCCCCGCCTCCTCCCCGACCCGTTCCTGGTCGCAGCGACCCAGAACCCGGTCGAGTACGAGGGCACCTACCCCCTCCCGGAAGCCCAGCTGGACCGCTTCCTCCTCAAACTCACCATCCCCCTCCCCTCCCGCCAGGACGAGATCGACGTCCTCACCCGCCACGCCGAGGGATTCAACCCACGCGACCTCCACGCCGCCGGCGTACGCCCCGTAGCGGGCCCCGCCGACCTGGAGGCGGCCCGCGCCGCGGTCGCCAAGACGACGATCTCCCCGGAGATCACCGCCTACGTCGTCGACATCTGCCGCGCCACCCGCGAGTCGCCGTCCCTCACCCTCGGCGTCTCCCCCCGAGGCGCCACGGCCCTCCTGGCCACCGCCCGCGCCTGGGCCTGGCTGACCGGCCGCGACTACGTCATCCCCGACGATGTGAAGGCACTCGCCCTCCCCACCCTCCGGCACCGCGTACAACTGCGCCCGGAGGCCGAGATGGAAGGCGTGACGGCCGACTCCGTCATCAACGCGATCCTCGCCCACGTCCCCGTCCCCCGCTGATGGCGCTCACCGGACGCGCCGCCCTCCTCGCGGCCCTGGGCTCCCTCCCCGTCGGCATCTGGGAGCCCAGCTGGACGGGCATCCTTGCGGTCAACGCCCCGCTGGCCGTGGCCTGCGCCTGCGACTTCGCGCTGGCCGCCCCCGTACGCCAACTGGGCCTGACCCGCTCCGGCGACACCTCCGTACGCCTCGGCGACACGGCGGACGTGACGCTCACGGTCACCAACCCGTCCCGGCGCCCCCTCCGTGCCCGGCTCCGCGACGCCTGGCCCCCCAGCAGCTGGCAGCCGGGCACGGAGGGGGCGGTCTCCCGCCACCGCCTCACGATCCCCCCGGGCGAACGCCGCCGCGTGACCACCCGCCTCAGCCCCACCCGCAGAGGCGACCGCCGATCCGACCGCGTCACCATCCGCTCCTACGGCCCCCTCGGCCTCTTCTCCCGCCAGGGCACCCACAAGGTCCCGTGGACGGTACGCGTCCTGCCCCCGTTCACCAGCCGCAAGCACCTGCCCTCGAAACTGGCCCGCCTACGCGAACTGGACGGCCGCACCAGCGTCCTCACCCGCGGCGAGGGCACGGAGTTCGACAGCCTGCGCGAATACGTCCCAGGCGACGACACCCGTTCCATCGACTGGCGCGCCACAGCCCGCCAGACCACAGTCGCCGTACGTACCTGGCGCCCCGAGCGCGACCGCCACATCCTGCTGGTCCTGGACACCGGCCGCACCTCGGCCGGCCGCGTGGGCGACGCACCCCGCCTCGACGCGTCGATGGATGCGGCCCTCCTCCTCGCAGCCCTCGCCTCCCGCGCCGGCGACCGCGTGGACCTCCTCGCCTACGACCGGAAGGTCCGCGCCCTCGTCCAGGGCCGCACCGCAGGCGATGTCCTTCCCGCTCTGGTCAACGCGATGGCCACACTCGAGCCGGAACTCGTCGAGACGAATGCCCGGGGCCTGACGGCCACCGCCCTGCGCACGTCCCCTCGCCGCTCCTTGATCGTCCTGCTCACGACCCTGGACGCGGCCCCCGTCGAGGAGGGCCTGCTCCCGGTCCTCTCTCAGCTCACCCAGCGCCACACGGTCCTGCTGGCATCGGTAGCGGATCCGCACATCAGTGAAATGGCCAAGGCCCGCGGAAATGTGGACGCCGTCTACGAGGCAGCCGCAGCCGCTCAGGCCCAGTCGGAACGACACCGCACCGCGGAGCAACTCCGCCGCCACGGCGTCACGGTCGTCGACGCCACGCCGGACGACCTGGCGCCGGCGTTGGCGGATGCGTACTTGGCCTTGAAGGCAGCCGGACGCCTATGACAAACAGCGAGCCCCCGAAAGGGGGCCCGTAAACGCAGAAAACCCCCGCATCCGAAGATGCGGGGGTTTTCCCAAAAATTGTTCGGCGGCGTCCTACTCTCCCACAGGGTCCCCCCTGCAGTAC
>NZ_JBVJSX010000002.1:0-61109 GCF_055606225.1 Streptomyces sp. NPDC037100
AGTACCAGATCAGGCACCGCGACTGGGAGGCCGCCGAACGCGAGGGCCGCACCATCGTCCCGCTGCTGACCCGGCTCAACACCCTCCGGCGGGAGAACCCGGCCCTCCAGCAGCTGCGCGACCTCCACTTCCACCATGCCGACCAGGAGGCGGTGATCGCCTACTCGAAGCGGAAGGGTTCGAACACGGTTCTGGTGGTCGCCAACCTCGACCCCCACCACACCCAGGAGGCCACGGTCTCGTTGGACATGCCGCAACTCGGCCTGGACTGGCACGAGCCGGTGCCGGTGCGCGACGAGCTCACCGGCGAGATCTACCACTGGGGCAGGACCAACTATGTGCGCCTCGAACCGGGCCGCCGGCCCGCGCACGTCTTCACGGTCCTGCGACCGTCCACCCCGGAGATCGGAGGGTCACCCACAACATGATCGTCAACGAACCCGTTCCGGACACCTTCGAGGACACTCCGGCCAGGGACCGTGACCCCGAGTGGTTCAAGCGCGCCGTCTTCTACGAGGTGCTCGTCCGCTCGTTCCAGGACAGCAACGGCGACGGCGTCGGAGACCTCAAGGGCCTGACCGCGAAGCTCGACTACCTCCAGTGGCTGGGCGTCGACTGCCTGTGGCTGCCGCCCTTCTTCAAGTCACCGCTGCGCGACGGCGGCTACGACGTCTCCGACTACACGGCCGTCCTGCCCGAGTTCGGCGACCTCGCGGACTTCGTGGAGTTCGTCGACGCCGCCCACCAGCGCGGCATGCGCGTGATCATCGACTTCGTCATGAACCACACCAGCGACCAGCACCCGTGGTTCCAGGAGTCGCGCAAGGACCCCGACGGGCCCTACGGCGACTACTACGTGTGGGCGGACGACGACAAGCAGTTCCAGGACGCGCGGATCATCTTCGTCGACACCGAGGCCTCCAACTGGACCTACGACCCGGTCCGCAAGCAGTACTACTGGCATCGTTTCTTCTCCCACCAGCCGGACCTCAACTACGAGAACCCGGCCGTGCAGGAGGAGATGATCTCCGCGCTCAAGTTCTGGCTGGACCTGGGCATCGACGGGTTCCGGCTGGACGCGGTGCCGTACCTGTACCAGCAGGAGGGCACGAACTGCGAGAACCTCCCGGAGACGCACGACTTCCTGAAGCGGGTGCGCAAGGAGATCGACGCGCAGTACCCGGACACGGTGCTGCTGGCGGAGGCCAACCAGTGGCCCGAGGACGTCGTCGACTACTTCGGCGACTACCCGAGCGGCGGCGACGAGTGCCACATGGCGTTCCACTTCCCCGTCATGCCGCGCATCTTCATGGCCGTGCGCCGCGAATCCCGCTACCCGGTCTCCGAGATCCTGGCCAAGACCCCGGCGATCCCGTCGAACTGCCAGTGGGGCATCTTCCTGCGCAACCATGACGAGCTGACGCTCGAGATGGTCACCGACGAAGAGCGCGACTACATGTGGGCCGAGTACGCCAAGGACCCCCGCATGCGCGCCAACATCGGCATCCGCCGCAGGCTGGCTCCCCTGCT
Source organism: Streptomyces sp. NPDC037100 (assembly GCF_055606225.1). Classification (NCBI taxonomy): domain Bacteria; kingdom Bacillati; phylum Actinomycetota; class Actinomycetes; order Kitasatosporales; family Streptomycetaceae; genus Streptomyces; species Streptomyces sp. NPDC037100. Next base: position 1,531 of record NZ_JBVJSX010000002.1, read on the forward strand.
GGACAACGACCGCAACCAGATCGAGCTGTTCACGGCCCTGCTGCTGTCGCTGCCGGGCTCGCCGATCCTGTACTACGGCGACGAGATCGGCATGGGCGACAACATCTGGCTCGGCGACCGGGACGCGGTGCGCACGCCGATGCAGTGGACGCCCGACCGCAACGCGGGGTTCTCCTCGTGCGATCCGGGGCGGCTGTTCCTGCCCGCGATCATGGACCCGGTCTACGGCTATCAGGTCACGAGCGTCGAGGCGTCCATGGCCTCGCCGTCGTCGCTGCTGCACTGGACCCGCCGCATGATCGAGATCCGCAAGCAGAACCCGGCCTTCGGACTCGGCTCCTACACCGAGCTGCCCTCGACGAACCCGGCCGTGCTGGCGTTCCTGCGGGAGTACGAGGACGACCTGGTGCTGTGCGTGAACAACTTCTCCCGTTTCGCACAGCCCACCGAGCTGGACCTGAGCGCCTTCGAGGGGCGGCACCCCGTGGAACTGTTCGGCGGGGTCCGCTTCCCGGCCATCGGCGAGCTGCCGTACCTGCTGACCCTCGGGGGCCACGGGTTCTACTGGTTCAGGCTCCGCAAGGAGACCATGTGAGGCCTGAAAAGGCCTGTTGAGGCCTGACCCGCGGGGCGGGCCGCAAACCCCGGCGGCGGGGCGTTTCCTCCGCCCCGCCCGGGGCACGCATCAGTAACACCCCGCCCACCCGCGTGAGCCGGAGGGGCGCCGTCCGAGGCCGTCCGAGGCCGGTCGAAGGCGCCGGAGGCGCACCACAAATGGGTGAAAGGACGCGACGCCATGTCGGAAGCCGTCACACGCACCGTCACCACCCCGCCCGGCCTCCTTGCCGCCCTCGACCCGTTGCTGCGGGAGTGGCTGCCGCGGCAGCGGTGGTTCGCGGGCAAGGGGCGGCCGGTCACCGGGTTCACGCTGGTCGAGGCCACCGAGCTGCTCCCGGCCACGTCCAAGCTGGGCCTGTACCACCTGCTCGTCCGCGCCCATCAGCCCGCCGTGCCGTCCCACGGGGCGCCCGGCCACCCCGGTGACTGCTACCAGCTGCTGATAGGCGTGCGCGAGGCGCTGCCGCCTCGGCTGGCGCCCGCGCTCATCGGACACGTGCCGACGGGGCCGCTGGCCGGCCGGACCGTCTACGACGCCCTGCACGACACCCGGCCCGCCGAGCTGCTCCTGGAGGCGCTGCGCGCGCAGGCCCGGGTCGGACGGCTCCGCTTCGAACGGGACCCCGGCCAGGACATCCGCTCCGGGCTGGTGCCGCGCGTGGTGACCGCCGAGCAGTCCAACTCGTCTATCGTCTACGGAGATACGTTCATCCTCAAGCTGCTCCGCCGGATCGTGCCCGGGGTCAACCCCGATCTGGAGCTGCCGCTCGCGCTGGCCCGGGAGAACTGCCCCCGGGTTCCCGCGCCGACGGCCTGGATGGTCGCGGACATCTCCTCGACGGCGGACCCGGTCGTCCCGTCGGGTTCGGCGGACCCGGCGGGCCAGCCGTACGTCCTGGGGGTGCTGCAGCCGTTCCTGCAGGGCGCTTCCGACGGCTGGGAGCTGGCGCTGCGCGAGCTGGCCAAGGGCGAGGACTTCGGCGCCGCGGCGCGGGCACTGGGGCGGGCCACCGCCGAGGTGCACACCGCGCTGGCCCGGGCGTTGCCGACCGTCACGCTCGGTCACATGCAGCTCCAGCTCATGGTCGACGGCATGATCGAGCGGCTGGACGCGGCCGTCCAGGCGGTGGCCGCGCTGCGGCCGTATGCCGACGGGCTGCGCTCCGCGTTCACGGCGCTGGGCGATCTGGCCGCCGAGGGCCGCACGTGGACCGCGCAGCGGGTGCACGGCGATCTGCATCTCGGGCAGTGCCTGCGCTCGCCGTCCGGCGAGTGGCGGCTGATCGACTTCGAGGGTGAGCCGGCCCGGCCGCTGGCCGAGCGCCGCATGCCGCAGCCGACGGTGCGTGACGTCGCGGGCATGCTGCGGTCCTTCGACTACGCGGCACGCTCGGCCGACCCGCCCCAGCCGGACTGGGCGGACACCTGCCGCTCCGCGTACTGCTCCGGCTACGCGGAGGCCTCTGGCCGCGATCCGCGCACCGACCCGGTGCTGCTGCGTGCCTACGAGACGGACAAGGCGATCTACGAGGTGGTGTACGAGGCCCGGCACCGCCCCGACTGGCTGCCGGTGCCCCTGGCCGCCATAGACCGGCTCGCCTCGACCGGCCACCTGACCTGACCGACCCCTCGCCCTGGAGGCTCCGCCCGTGACCCCCCGCCCTGAGTCCAGCGGTTCGCGTCCCAAGGGGACCGCCGGGGAGAAGATCCCCGAGCAGCCCACGGCCGCCCAGCAGAAGAGCGCCGCGAAGAAGACGGCGGTGCCCAAACAGGCAGCGGCGAAGAAGGCGGCCCCCGCCAAGGCGACCGCCAAGAAGGCCGCCGCCGGCAAGACCACCGTCGGCAGGACGGCGGCCAAGAAGGCGGCGACGAAGAAGGCCGCCGCCGAGAAGACGTCGGACGCACAGCCCACGGCGGAGACAGCGGCCGTCGCGAAGAAGGCCGCCGCGAAGAAGACGGCGGCCAGGAAGGCCGTGAAGAAGACCGCTGCCGAGAAGACCGCGGCCAAGACGGCCGTGAGGAAGAAGACCGCCGCCGAAAAGGCCACGACGGTCAAGGCGACGGCGGCCGGGACCACCGCGACCGCGGCCGCCGAGTCTCCGGCGGCCGCGTCCCCCGCGAAGAAGGCCGCGGCGAAGAAGGCCACCGCCACCAAGGCCCCCGCCAAGAAGGCCGCCGCGAAGAAGGCCACCGCCACCAAGGCCCCCGCCAAGAAGGCCGCCGCGAAGAAGGCCACCACCGCCAAGGCCCTTGCGAAGAAGACCACCGCGTCCAAGGCGCCCGCGGAGAAGACCCTCCCGAAGAAGAGCGCGGTGAAGAAGGCCCCGGCCCGGAAGGCCCCGGCCGAGAAGGCCGCTGCCGCCCAGGTCGTTCCGCCGGACATGGAGGTCGCCGTCTCGCCCGCCGTCGCCGCGGCGGACCGGGGGCGGCTGCTCGGCGGCACGCACCACGACCCGCACTCCGTGCTCGGCGCGCACCCCGTGCCCGGCGGCGTCGCCTTCCGGGCGTTCCGGCCGTACGCCATGGCGGTGACCGTCGTCGCCGGGGAGCTGCGAGCCGAGCTGCACGACGACGGGGAGGGGTTCTTCTCGGGGCTGCTGCCGCTGCGGGAGGTCCCGGCGTACCGGCTGATCGTGGAGTACGAGGGCACGGTCCTGGAGACCGAGGACGCCTACCGCTTCCTGCCCACTCTGGGCGACCTCGACCTGCACCTGATCGGCGAGGGCCGGCACGAGGAGCTGTGGACGGCGCTGGGTGCGCATCCGATGACCCATGAGGGCGTGACCGGCACCCGGTTCGCGGTCTGGGCGCCGAACGCGCTCGGGGTGCGCGTGGCCGGCACCTTCAACTTCTGGGACGGCACCGGTCACGTCATGCGGTCGCTGGGCTCGTCCGGGGTGTGGGAGCTGTTCCTGCCGGACATCGGCGAGGGCGAGCTGTACAAGTTCGAGATCACCCGGCCCGACGGTTCGAGGACGATGCGTGCCGACCCGATGGCCCGCCGCACGGAGGTGCCGCCCGCGACCTCGTCGGTGATCACGTCCTCGGAGTACGAGTGGGGCGATGCCGACTGGGTGGCCCGGCGCGCCGAGGTCCCCGCGCACGAGGCGCCGTTCTCGGTGTACGAGATCCATCTGCCGTCCTGGCGACCGGGTCTGACGTATCGGCAGCTGGCCGAGCAGCTCCCCGGGTACGTGAAGAACCTGGGCTTCACGCACGTCGAGCTGATGCCGGTCGCGGAGCATCCGTTCGGCGGCTCCTGGGGCTACCAGGTGACGGGCTTCTACGCGCCGACGGCGCGGCTGGGCACGCCGGACGACTTCCGGTACCTGGTCGACAAGCTGCACCAGGCCGGCATCGGCGTCCTCATGGACTGGGTGCCGGCGCACTTCCCGCGGGACGCCTGGGCGCTGGCCGAGTTCGACGGCCGGCCGCTGTACGAGCACGCGGATCCGCTGCGGGCGGCGCACCCCGACTGGGGCACGCTGGAGTTCGACTTCGGGCGCAACGAGGTGCGCAACTTCCTCGTCGCGAACGCCGTGTACTGGTGCGAGGAGTTCCACATCGACGGGCTGCGCGTGGACGCCGTCGCCTCGATGCTCTACCTCGACTACTCGCGCGAGCCGGGTCAGTGGACGCCCAACGAGCACGGCGGCCGGGAGAACCTCGACGCGGTGGCGTTCCTGCAGGAGATGAACGCGACCGTGTACCGCAGGGTGCCCGGCGTGGTCACCATCGCCGAGGAGTCCACCGCCTGGGACGGTGTCACGCGGGCCACCCACCACAAGGGGCCGAGCGGCTTCGGCGGCCTCGGGTTCGGGCTGAAGTGGAACATGGGCTGGATGCACGACTCGCTCCAGTACATGAGCCACGAGCCGGTGCACCGCAAGTACCACCACGGTGAGATGACGTTCTCGATGGTGTACGCGTACAGCGAGAACTACGTGCTGCCGATCTCGCACGACGAGGTCGTGCACGGCAAGCGTTCCCTGGTGTCGAAGATGCCCGGCGACTGGTGGCAGCAGCGCGCCGGGGTCCGGTCCTACCTCGGCTTCATGTGGGCCCATCCCGGCAAGCAGCTGCTGTTCATGGGACAGGAGTTCGCCCAGGGCGCCGAGTGGTCCGAGGCGCACGGCCCCGACTGGTGGCTGCTGGATCCGGGTTACGGGGCCGAGCCCGACCACCGCGGCGTACGCGACCTGGTCCGCGACCTGAACACCGTGTACCGGGCCACCCCGGCGCTGTGGCGCCTGGACACCGACCCGGCCGGTTTTGAATGGATCGTCGGGGACGCCGCCGACGACAACGTCTTCGCCTTCCTGCGGCTGGACCCGGAGGGCGTCCCGGTGCTGGCGGTGTCCAACTTCGCGCCGGTCACCCGCCAGGACTACCGCCTGGGCGTCCCCGACGACGTCCCCGCCTGGCACGAGGCCGTGAACACCGACGCGGCCCGCTACGGCGGCAGCGACGTCACCAACCCCGACCCGGTCAAACCCGAACCCCTGGCCTGGCACGGCCGCCCGGCCAGCATCCGGCTGACGCTGCCGCCGCTGGCGACGGTGTGGCTGCGGCCGGCGTAAGGGGTCCGGAAAGGGACAGGGCGCGGACGGGAGCGGCTCATGCAGCCGCTCCCGTCAGCGTGTGCGCGAGGTGGTCGGCGAGGGGGAACAGCCAGTCGCCGCGTGCGTTGCCGAGCAGGTGGTCGCCGTGCGGGACCGGCAGGTAGGTGCCGTGCGGTGCCAGGCGGGCCAGCTGCTCGCCGTTCGTCACCCCGGGGATGACGTCCTGGCCGCCGTCCACGACCAGCAGGGGAGCCGTGATCCGCGGTGCCAGGCCGGTGAGATCCACCTGGCGGACGAAAGCGCGGGCGGCTTCGGTCCCTCCGGCCCGCCGGGCCATGATGTCCCGCACGGTCGGGGGGAGTTCGGCCCAGTCGAGGCGGAAGGGGCCGCTGACGGTGGCGACGGCCGCCACGCGCGGCTCCAGTGCCGCGGTCCGCGCCGCGTGGTAGCCGCCCAGGCTGAGGCCGACGAGCCCGACGCGCGGGACGCCGAGGGCGTCGACGACCCGGGTGACGACCTGCTCGTAGTGCCGGGTGAGGGTGGTCGTGGCCGCGAGGGCGCCCTGCCCGGGCCCGTCCATCGCGAACACCGCGAGCCCCCTGGCGAGCAGCGCCGCTGTCAGATCGAGGAACTCCTCCTTGGCCGAGTCCAGGCCGGGGATCACGATCACGATGCCGGGGGCGTCGGAGGGGCCGCGCAGCCAGCCGGTGAAGCCTGTACCGCTGACGCGCCGCGCCCCGGGTTCCAGCACGGTCAGCGCCCGGCCCAGGGCCTGGTCCGCGGCTGCGGCTGCGGCTGCGGCTGCGGCTGCGGCTGCGGCATGGTCGGCCTCCGCGTGGGGGGCGAGCGTGGCGAGGTGGAACCACCGGGCCGCCATCAGCAGGTGTTCGCCGGCGGAGACGGACGATCCGGCCCGTTCCGCGCGCTCGACGCAGGCGTGTCCGGTGCGGGAGAAGGACGGCCCCCAGTCGGCGACGGAGGCGAGGGCGGCGGTGACGCGCCGGTACTCGTGGGGGTCGACGCCCGCGCCGGTGGCGCGTGTCCACTGGGCGGCGGCGAACTCGGGGGCGTTCATCGGGTTCCTCCCGTCAGCAGGACGGCCTTGCCGCGTATCCGGCGCTCGCGCAGGTCGATCAGCGTGCCGGCGGTGTCCGTCCAGTCGGCGGTCCGGCCGATCTCCGGGTGCAGCCGGTCCTGCTCCACCAGGCGCACCAGCGTCGTGAGGTCGGGGCCGTAGGGGGCGCCCGCGTAGTGGAAGTGCCGGAGGGTCACGCGCTCGGGACCGCCGAGGAGTGCGAAGAAGTCGAGGGTCGCCGGGGTGCGGCTCGCCTGGCCGAACCAGACGACCAGGCCGCCCGGGCGCGTCCTGGCGAGGGCCGCCGGCAGGTCCGGTCCACCCGTGGACTCCAGCACGACGTCGAACGGCCCGTGGGCCGCCGCCACCTCGTGCACCACATCCGCGCCCAGTTCCCGGAGGCGCTCGCCGCGCTCCGGTGTGGCCGTCACCGCGGTCAGCTCGGCTCCGGCCCCGACGGCCAGTTCGGTGACGTAGTGGCCGACCCCGCCCGAGGCGCCGGTGAGCAGCACCCGCGTGCCGGCCAGGGATCCGGCGGTGCGCAGCAGGCGCAGGGCCGTGATGCCGGCGAGGGGCAGGGCCGCCGCCCGGACGCTGTCGACACCGTCCGGGAGAACGGCCAGGGAGTGCGTGGGCACCGCCGCGTACTCGGCCCAGCCGCCGTGCGGCGGATGCCCGGCCACGCGGGTGCCGATGGCGGGACCCGAGCCGTCGGCAGCGGCCTGCACGACCAGTCCCGCGATGTCCTTGCCGGGCAGCAGTCCCGGGCGGGGGTGTTCGAGGAGGAACGTCTCGCCCCGGTTCGGCGCGAACGCCTCGACCTTGACGAGCGCCTCGTCGGGCTCCGGGATGGGCGGGGGGACCTCGGCGAAGGCGACCGGACGGGCGGCCTCCCCCGTGGGAATCAGTCTTCGCATGCCGGACATGCAACCTCCGCGGCCGCCCCGTGATCCAACAACGAACAGGCGGTACCGACAACGTTCGGTTGTCACCCGAGGCCTAGGGTGGGGAGCCATGGATCTCGACATGGCGCAGGTACGGGCCTTCGTACGCGCCGCCGAGGAATTGCACTTCGCGCGGGCGGCCGGCACGCTCGGCCTCACCCAGCAGGCGCTGTCCAAGCGGATCGCGCGGCTCGAGTCGCTGCTCGGCACCACGCTGTTCCAGCGCGGCGGCCGGGCGGTGGGTCTCACGGAGGCGGGACGGCGTTTCCTCGCGCCGGCCCGGCAGGCCCTGGCTGCGGCCGAGTCGGCCGTCGCGGCGGCCGTGGGGACGGACCGGCCCCTGCGGGTCGACGTCTGGGGCCACCTCTACGCCCCGATGCGGACCCTGGCCGCGGTCGCCGCCCGCGCCGGTGACCTGGTGCTGGGGCACGGGCGTGATCTGCCGTCGGTGACGGCGGCCCTGCTGCGTGGCGACATCGACGCGGCCTTCGGCCGGGTGCACCCTCCGCTGCCCCCCGGGCTGGCGCACCGTCTGGTGCGGCTGGAGCCGGTGGACGCCGTGCTGGGCGCGGCCCACCCGCTCGCGGCGGAAACGGCCCTGCGGCCGGAGCAGTTGAGCGGCGGCGTGCTGTGGGCACCCGGGACGCTGGACCGGCTCGACTTCCTCCACCGGTTCGCCCGGCGCTTCGGCATCCCCACCACGGCCGGCACCCTCAACCTGGGCCTCTCCCACTTCCTCGCCGAGGTGGCGGCGGAATCGCGGCGCTTCTCGCTGCTGCCCGCCGACGTGCCCCTGCCGGACGTACCGGGGTTGCGCTCCGTTCCGCTGGTCGACCCCACGCCGCTGTACGCCTGGTCGCTGGTGTGGCGCGCCGACGGCGGGCACCCCGGACTGGACGTCCTCACCACCGCCCTCGCCGCCGAGGCGGGGCGGAGCCGGTGGCTGGAGTACGATCCGGCGCGCGACTGGCTGCCCGAGCCGCCCGGGAACGCGGCCGCGCAGCGGGGCGGGTCGAGCCCGTCCCCTGTGACAGGGATGTGACCGGAGGAGTGGCTTCCACCACAGCCCGACGAGTTCGGTCCTGGTGGGGTGGCCACATGGACACCACCGTCTCCACCTCGCAGGTCCCGCCGTGGTGATGGGCCTCGGTCTGTCCGCGGTCTGTGCCGTCTCCGCGCTCGTCGCCGCGGCGGGTGCCGTCTCGATGGCGCTTCCCGGGCGGCCCGAGCCGTGGCCGGTGCATCTGATGCGCCGTGCGGCGGCGACGGCCGCGTGGGCGGCGGCCTCCGTGTACTCGCTGGGGTTCTTCACCGTGCTGGCGTCGGAGCAGGCCTTCGGTGAGGGCGCGGCCTCGGTCCCGGCCCCGGCCTGCCTCGACGGCTTCGCCACGGCCACGGTCGAGGGCCTGAGCCACCACCGGTCCTCGTACCTGCCGCTGCGCTTCGACTGCGTCCGTGAGGACGGCTCCGCCTACTCCAGCGATCCGGACTACGCGTGGATGAACGGTGCGAGCGCGTCCCTCGCCCTGACCGCCGCCCTGCTGGTCATCGCCGCGGGCTACGCGAGCGAACTGCGCGCCCGGAAAGCGGCCGTGGGGCCATGACGCTCCTTCCCGTCTTCGCCGTCCTGGTGGTCGGCCGGGTCGCGCTGCAGGGTCTGCTGGTGCATCCGCTGCTGCCGCCGTGGGTGAAGACCTCGGTCTTCTGGTCGGCGCCGCTCGGCGCTCTCACCTGGGCGTCCATCATGGTGGCGGACGATCCCGTCCTGTTCCCGGAGACCGCTCCCTGCCCCCGGGAGCCGTACCGGGAGGGTGTCATCGGGAGCGGACAGGTGTCCGGGGTCTCCACCCCGTTTCCGCCGAGGGCCTACTGCCTGTGGGAGGACGGCACCGTCTACGACCTGGCGCCCGGGGCCGAGTTCCTGTTCTGGGTCTTCTTCGCCCTGACGGTCGTCCCGCTCGCGGCCGGACTGTGGCACGCCCTGCGGGATCCGGTGTCGCTCCTGCGGTAGGCGGCCCCGTGCCCGGCCGGGCACGGGGCCGGTCGGCTACGCGAACGCCTCCGCCAGGGGCTTCGGCAGTTCCCCGGTGTGCAGCACGCCCAGCCGCTGGGTGGCCCGGGTCAGGGCCACGTACAGGTCGCTCGTGCCGTACCGGCCGGGCTCGACCACGAGGACGGAGTCGAACTCCAGGCCCTTGGCCTGACGCGGGTCGAGCAGGACCACCGTACGGGTCAGGTCGGGTTCGGTGCCCGCCGTGACGCCGTCCAGCCGGGCCGCGAGGGAGCGGTGGAGGTCGCGCGGCGCGATCACCGCGAGCCTGCCTTCGGCCGGAGTGAGCTCCTCGACCGCCTTGGCGACGGCGCCCGGGAGGTCGTCGGTGGCGCGCGCCCAGGGGCGTACGCCGGTCGAGCGGACCGAGCTGGGCGGCTCGAAGTCCGGGTGCTCGGCGCGCACCACGGCCGCCGCGACGTCCATGACCTCGGCCGGGGTGCGGTAGTTGACGCCCAGGCGGGTGTGTTCCCAGCGGTCCTCGACGTACGGCGAGAGGATGCCCGACCAGGACCCGACCCCGGCCGCCTCCGCCGTCTGGGCCGGGTCGCCGACCAGCGTCATCGAGCGGGTCGGGCTGCGCCGCATCAGCAGCCGCCACGCCATCGGCGACAGCTCCTGCGCCTCGTCGACGATGATGTGCCCGAACGCCCAGGTACGGTCGGCGGCGGCACGCTCGGCGGCACTGCGGTGGTCGTCCTCCTCGTGCCGCTCGGCGAACCGCTCGGCGTCGATGATGTCGTGCGCGGACAGCACCTCGGAGCTTTCGGGGTCGTCCTCCTCCTTGTCCTCGAACTCGTAGGTCCGGGACGCGTAGGACACGTCGAGCACGCCCTGGGCGTAGGCGATCTGCCGCTGCCGCTCGCGCTCGGCGCGGTCGCGGGCGAGCCGATCGTCGTCGCCGAGGAGTTCGGCGGCCTCGTCGAGCAGCGGCACGTCGGCGACCGTCCAGTGCCGGGTCACCGGACGGCGTACGGCGTCGGCGTCCTCGGCGGGGAGGAACTCCTCGGGCGCGGCGAGGAAGTCGGCGACGAGCCGCTGCGGCGTCAGCAGCGGCCACAACTGGTCGATCGCCGACCACACCTCGGGGTTCTCGGCGAGGTCGTCGCGGATCTGCGTGATGTCGCTGGGGTCGAGCAGGCTGGACCCGTCGAAGGGGTCGGTGCCGATCCGCTCGGCGTACAGGTCGGTGAGGGCGTTGAGGATGTGGCCCTCGAAGTACTCGCGGGCGGCGTTGTGCGGCAGCTTGGCGGCGCGGGTGCGTTCGCGGGCCATGTTGACCAGGCCGTCGTCGAGCATGAGGACCTCGCGGTCGTGCTCGATGGCGATCACGGGGTCGGGCAGTGCCTGCCGGCTGCGCACGGCCTCGGCGAGGACGTCGGCCATGCCGGCGCGGCCCTTCACGGCGGCGGCCTCGGGCGTGTCGGTCGCGGTCGCCTTCACCCCGGGGAACAGCTCGCCCACGGTCGCGAGGAGCACCCCGGTCTCGCCGAGGGAGGGCAGCACCTCGCCGATGTAGCCGAGGAACGCCGGGTTGGGCCCGACGATCAGCACGGCCCGCTTGGCGAGCAGCTCCCGGTGCTCGTACAGCAGGTAGGCGGCGCGGTGCAGGGCGACGGCCGTCTTGCCGGTGCCCGGGCCGCCCTCCACCACCATGACGCCGCGGTGCGGAGCGCGGATGATGCGGTCCTGGTCGGCCTGGATGGTCTGCACGATGTCGCCCATGCGGCCGGTGCGCGCCGAGTTGAGGGCGGCGAGCAGCACGGCGTCGCCCGTCGGGTCCTCGTGGCCGGTGCGGGTCTCGTCGCCGAGGTCGAGGATCTCGTCGTGCAGCTGGGTGACCCGGCGGCCGTCGGTGGCGATGTGCCGGCGGCGCCTGAGGCCCATCGGGGTGTGACCGGTGGCCAGGTAGAAGGGGCGGGCGACATCGGCACGCCAGTCGATCAGGACGGGGGTGCGCTCGGCGTCGTCGGTGCGCAGGCCGATGCGGCCGATGCGGTGGGTGACGCCCGAGGTGAGGTCGATCCGCCCGAAGCACAGGGAGCCGTCCACCGCGTTCAGCGCGGCGAGCAGCCCGGAGCGCTCGGCGACGAGGATGTCCCGCTCGAGTCTGGCCTGCTGGGGCGTGTTGCCCTGCGCGAGCGCGTCCGCGACGGAGGTCTCGGCGTCGCCGCGCAGCGCGTCCACGCGCGCGTACAACCCGTCGATGAATTCCTGTTCCTGTCGCAATTCATCGTCCGGAAATTCGGTGTTTGACAATTCCGCTCCCGCCCGGATATACTGTGCTCACTGAACTTCACTGTGACTTCAATCGACTTGAAGTCACGAACAGACAAATATACGCAAGGAAATCCCCCGAGCGCAATTGCTCGGGGGATTTCCTGTTCACCGGGCGGGTCGCCTGGACCACCTCGGCCGGCTCCTCCAGCAGCCGCCGCTTGGCTCGTGCCCCCACGATCACCTCCGCCTCGAAGTCCGCGTCCGTCACATCGATCACGCCGGTCACCATGGGTCCACTCCCAGCTCGCAAGCGGGCTCCGGACCCCGGAACCTCCGCCTCGGCGGCCAGCTCGGCCCGCTCCAGCTGCCGCGCGACGGTGTCCCGCACGCCGGTCGGCCGGCCGATCAGCGCGTCGAGTTCGTCCAGCTCGCGCCGGTAGACCGCGAGCGACGCCGGGCACGAGTCGCCCTCGGGATGCCCGGCGCGCAGGCACTCCACGAACTCCGCGTCGTGGTCCCGGCCCGTGCGGCCGGCTCGCCGATTCGCATGCGGTCGAACGTAATCCTTGACCCCGGCGTCAAGGCAACAGCGGTTTCCGCTCCACCGGGGAGGTCAGCACGATCGACGTCGTGGTGCGGCCCAGCGCCGAGACGGCCTCCAGGACCTCCTCCAGGTGGACGGTGTCCCGCACCGCGGCCTTGAGGATCCAGCAGTCCTCCCCGACCGCGTGATGCACCTCGGTGATCTCGGGACGCTCGATCAGTTCCAGGGTCCTGGGGTGCTTCAGGTTGTAGCCGCCGTGCGGGTTGACGCGGATGAACGCCTGGATGCCGTAGCCGAGCCGGGACGGCACGACATGGGCGCCGTAACCGCTGATCACGCCCGCGGCCTCCAGTCGCCGCACCCGCTCGGTGACGGCCGCGGGGCTCAGCCTGACCCGGCGGCCCAGCTCGCTGAGCTTGATCCGGCCGTCGGTCTGGAGCAGCTGCAGGATCTGCCGGTCCAGCGCATCGAAGGCCACCGATGTTTCGTCGGCGGCGGTCCGAAACTGCCGTGGTTCTTTCGGCGCGGCGGCCTGAACTCCCATGGTTCCCCCTTCAGAGCGTGGATGTACGCCAGGAGAATTATGGCCATGAAAAAGGTTCTGAACGTCCTGGTCATCGGCGGCAACCGGTACGTCGGAAAGCGTCTGATCGCACGGCTGCTCGCAGAAGGCCACCGCGTCACCGTGCTCAACCGCGGCTCCTCCCCACCGCCCGCCGGGGTGGAGCACCTGCGCGCCGACCGGGACGACGAACGGTCGCTGAACGGCGCGCTCGGCTCCCGCGTCTTCGACGTCGTCGTCGACCAGGTCTGCTACACCCCGCGCCAGGCGGCGATCGCCCGCCGCGTCTTCACCGGACGCACCCGCCGCTACGTGATGACGTCGACGGTCGAGGTGTACGAGTACGAGGACTCCCCCGCCCTTGTGCGGGAGGAGGCCGTCGATCCGTCCACCGTCACCGTCGACCTCGATCTGCCCTGGGACGACCCCGCGTTCCTCGAGACCCACTACGGGGAGGGCAAGCGGCAGGCCGAGGCGGTCCTGGCGGCCGGAACGGAGTTCGAGTCCACGGTGGTGCGGGTCGCCCATGTGCTGGGCGGGGACGACGACTTCACGGGCAGGCTGGCCCACTACGCCGAGCGGATACGCACCGGCGAGCCGATCGCCGTGCCGGCGGTGAACCGGCCCGCCACCTATGTGTACGTCGAGGAGATCGCCCGGTTCCTGGCGTGGGCGGCGGGCGAGGACTTCACCGGGCCGGTGAACGCGGCCTCCTCCGGGACGCTGAGCACCGGGGAACTGTGCGTGGCGGTGACCGCTCATGTCCCCGGGGGCCGCGCCGAGTTCCGGCCCGTGGAGGTCGGGGAGGTCTCGCCGTTCTCCTTCCGGCGCTCCTACGGCATGGACAACGGCCGTGCCGCCCGGCTCGGTTTCACCTTCGGCGAGGCCCGGCAGTGGCTGCCGCGTGCCGTCGCGGAGACGCTCGGGAAGGGCGGCTGACGTGCGGTACAGAACACTTGGCGGACTGCGGGTGAGCGCGGTCGGGCTCGGCGCGATGCCGTTGTCCATCGAGGGCCGGCCGGACGAGGAGCGCGCCCTGGCCACCGTGCACGCCGCGCTCGACGCGGGCGTGACCCTCCTGGACACGGCCGACTCCTACCATCTGCCGGGCGCGGAGCCCGGGCACAACGAACGTCTGGTGGCCCGGGCGTTGGCCTCGTACGGCGCTGACACCTCCGGCGTCCTGGTGGCGACGAAGGGCGGACGCGGCCGGCCGGCCGGCGGTGACTGGACGGTGAACGGCTCGCCCCGCCACATCGAGGCTGCCGCCGAGGCGTCGCGCAAGCGGCTCGGGGTGGAGGCGATCGGCCTCTACCAGCTACACAAGCCGGACCCCGCGGTACCTTTCGAGGACTCGGTCGGCGCGCTGCGCGAGCTGCTCGACGCGGGCACGATCCGGCTGGCCGGTGTGTCCAACGCGGACGCGGGCCAGATCCGCAAGGCCCGCGAGATCCTCGGCGACCGGCTGGTGTCGGTGCAGAACCGGTACTCCCCCGCCGTTCGGGACAGCGAGCCGGTCTTGCGGCTGTGTGCGGAACTGGGGCTGGCGTTCCTGCCGTGGAGCCCGCTGGGCGGGCTGGCCCGCAGCTCCCTGGACGGGCCGTCGCGCACGGAGGGAAAGCAGCGCTTCGCGGCGTTCCACGCGGTGGCGGCGGAGCGCGGTGTCAGTCCCCAGCAGGTCGCCCTGGCCTGGCTGCTGGCCCGGTCCCCGGTGGTCGTCCCGATCCCGGGGGCCAGCCGGCCGCGGACGATCAGGGACTCGGCGGCCGCGGCGGACCTGCTGCTGACGCCGGAGGAACGGGCCCGGCTGGACGAGGCGGCCGGGCCGGCGTAGTGCCGGTCGCGAAGGCGTCGCCGCCCGCATGCGGGCGGCGACGCCACGTTCGCAGCGGATGCTAGCGGGCCCCCGCGGACACCGGTTCCCTGTTCTCCTCGGCGGACTCGGCGGACTCGGCCGCCGTCTTCTCCTTGCCGGGCAGCAGCAGCGCCACCACCACCGTGCCGACCCCAAGGATCACGGCCCCGATCAGGCTGGTGTGGGCGACCGCGTCGGAGAACGCGGACCCCACGGCGTCGGCCATCTGCTTGGCGCCGCCGCCGAGTTGCTCGGCCTGCGCCCGGAGCCGCTCGGCCTGCCGGGGGTCGCTCGTGTGCGCGGCCTGCTCGGCGAGCTGCCGGGCCTTGTCGCCGATGCCCCGGGCGACGGCGTACCCGGCCCCGACGGAGTCCTGGGCCGTGGCGAGGGAGGACGCGGGGAGCTTGCCGCCGGCCGTCGCGTCCGAGAGGTGGCCGGAGTACGAGGTCGCCAGCAGCGAGCCGAGGATGGCGATGCCCAGCGAACCGCCGAGCTCCAGCGACGTGTCGTTCACTGCACCGCCGACGCCCAGCTTCGACTCCGGGAAGGCTCCCATGATCGCGTCCGTGCAGGGCGAGAGCGCGAGCCCGATCGACAGACCGAGGACGATCAGCGGCGCGACGAAGTCGCCGTACGACGCAGCGGAGTCGACCTGGGTGAGCAGTGCCAGGGCCGCCGTGCCGCCGACCATGCCGGCCGTGACGGTCCACTTCATGCCGACCCGGGGGGTGAGGAGGCCGGTGAGGGCCGCCCCCGCGAACACGGCGCCCGCCAGCGGCAGCATGCGCAGGCCCGTGTCCAGGGCGTCGTAGCCGAGGACGAACTGGAGGTGCTGGGTCAGGTAGTAGAAGGCGCCGAAGACCGCGAGGAAGAACAGGGCTACGGCGAGGTTGGAGCCGGCGAAGCCGCGGTTCGTGAAGCGGCGGACGTCGAGCAGCGGGCGCGGGTGGCGCAGCTCCCACAGGACGAACGCGACGAGCCCGGCTCCGGCGACGACCGCCGCGGTGACGGCCTTGACGCCCCAGCCGAAGTGCGGCCCCTCGATGATCATGTAGACCAGCGCGGCGATCCACACCACCGACAGCAGCCCGCCGCCGTAGTCGATGCGACCGCGGTCCGCGGCCTTGGACGGCGGTACGAGGACGAAGGCGCCGACGAGGGCCAGGACGGCGACGGGGACGTTGATGAGGAACGTCGACGACCAGCCGTGGTCCTCCAGCAGCGCCCCGGCGACCAGCGGTCCGGCCGCGATGGCGAGTCCGGCCGTGGCGGTCCACAGGGTGATGGCCTTGGCGCGTTCGGCCCTGGGGAAGGTCGCGGCGAGCAGGGACAGTGTGGCGGGCATGATCATGGCCGCGCCCGCGCCCATCACGGCCCGGGCGGCGATGACCGTCGTGGAGCTGTCGGCGAGGTAGCCGAAGACGGAGCCGCCCGCGAACACGACCAGGCCGAGGACGAGCGCGCCCCGGCGGCTGTACTTGTCGCCGATCGCGCCGAGCAGCAGCATCAGCGCGGCGTACGGGACGGTGTAGCCGTCGATCACCCACTGCAGGTCGGCGCTGGACAGGCCGAGGTCCTCGGTCATGGCGGGCGCGGCGACGGTGAGGGCGGTGTTGGCCATCACGATGATCAGCAGGCTGAGGCAGAGCACCAGCAGCGCCCACCAGCGGCGTGCGTAGGGGCGGTCCGTCCTCTCGGCCGGTTGGTTCATGAGGAGTCGCATGGCAGGGGTCGCCTTCCCGACTGGGTTTGCACATGGGTGTGCATTTACACAACGCTGTGCAATCTATGTCGTTGCACAGCGCTGTGCAACTCGATGAGGGAAGGGGCACAATGACGTCCATGACCACGGGAACCAGCCGCGCCGACGCCAACCGCCGACGCATCCTCGACGTCGCCCTCGCCGAGCTGCTGCGCGACCCCGACGCGTCGATGGACCAGATCGCACGCGCCGCGGGCGTCGTACGGCGGACGGTGTACGGGCACTTCCCGAGCCGCGAGGCGCTGATCAGCACACTCGTCGACGAGGCCGTGGAGGCGCTGTCGGCCGCGCACGCGGCGGGCCGCGAGGACGTGCGGGAACCGGCGGAGGCGGTGGCACGCTCGGTGCTGGCGGTGTGGGAGATCGCCGACCGCTACCGGCTGCTGGTCGCCCTCGCCCAGCGCACGGTCACCATGCAGGGCATCCGGGAGCGGCTCGCCCCGGTCCGGCACGCGAGCATCGGGCTGCTGCAGCAAGGGCTGGACGAGAACGTCTTCAGCTCACCACTGCCGGCTCCGGCCCTGGCGTATGTGCACGAGCAGATGCTGTTCGCCGTGATGGAGGCCGTGAACGACGGACTGCTGGCAGCGCAAGAGGCGGGCCGCTGCGCCGCGGTCACCGTACTGACCGCGGCGGGCGTGCCCGCCTCGAAGGCCACCGAGCTGGTGGCGAAGCTGAACGCGTGAACTTCTCGATGTGTGGACCGGGCGGCTGAGTGACGGGGGAACACCCAGCCGCCCGGATTCTGCGGGGGCGGCGCGGCCGTCAGGCCTTCGCCAGCTCCTTCTCGCCGCCCTGCTCGGGCACCTCGGCGTGGTCGTCGGCCGGGCCGTCGTGACCGTCGTCGAGCAGCGTCTTCTCGTCGAAGGGCAGCCGGCCGGCGAGGACCTGGCCCACCCGCTCCTTGTCGATCTCCTTCGTCCAGGTGCCGATCAGCACGGTGGCCACGGCGTTGCCGGCGAAGTTGGTCAGGGCGCGGGCCTCGCTCATGAAGCGGTCGATGCCGACGATGAGGCCGATGCCGTCCACCAGGGCCGGCTTGTGCGACTGCAGACCGCCGGCCAGGGTCGCGAGACCGGCGCCGGTGACACCGGCGGCGCCCTTGGAGGCGACCAGCAGGAAGAGCAGCAGCGGGATCTGCTCGCCGATGGACATCGGGGTGCCCAGGGCGTCGGCGATGAACAGCGAGGCCATGGTCATGTAGATCATGGTGCCGTCGAGGTTGAAGGAGTAGCCGGTCGGGACGGTGATGCCGACCACCGGCTTGCTGACGCCCAGGTGCTCCATCTTCGCGATGAGCCGCGGCAGCGCGGACTCGGAGGAGGAGGTGGACAGGATCAGCAGGAACTCACGGCCCAGGTACTTGAACAGCGTGAGGATGTTCAGGCCGGAGACGACGCGCAGCAGGATGCCGAGCACGATGAAGACGAAGAGGAAGCAGGTGACGTAGAAGCCGAGCATCAGCACGGCGAGGCTCTTGAGCGCGTCCAGGCCGGCGGAGCCGGTGACGGCGGCGATGGCGCCGAAGGCACCGATCGGGGCGGCCCACATCACCATGGCGAGGATGCGGAAGACGAGCCGCTGGATGTGCTCGATGCCGCGCAGGATGGGCTGGCCGGCCGAGCCCATGCCCTGCAGCGCGAAGCCGGCGAGCAGGGCGATCAGCAGGGTCTGGAGGACCGACTCGTTGGTGAAGGCCGAGACGATCGTGGTCGGGATGATCCCGAGCAGGAACTCCGTGGTGTCCTTGGCCTCGGCGTCGACCTGCGCGTGACCGGCGTCCTTGACCGCGTCGGTCACCGCGAGGCCGGTGCCCGGCTCCAGGATGTTGCCGACGACCAGGCCGATGCCCAGCGCGACCAGCGACATCACCATGAAGTAGCTCAGTGCGATACCGCCGACGGCACCGACCTTGGCGGCCTTCCGTACCGAGCCGATGCCCAGCACGATCGTGCAGAAGATGATCGGCGAGATCATCATCTTGATCAGGGCGACGAAGCCCGTGCCGATGGGCTTCAGCCCGACAGCGAAGTCGGGTGCGGCCAGGCCCACCGCGATACCGGCGGCGACCGCGATGATCACCGCGATGTAGAGATAGTGCGTGCGGTCCCGCTTGGCCTTGGGTGCGGCAGGTGCCGTATCGGCTGCGCTGGTCACGGCGGCCCTCCTTGACGACGTCGTCGGCATCACCGGCGTGCGGCTCACGTCCGGGGGAAAGGGAGCGGGGAACTCCCGAGATGCGTTATGGGGAATGCCGTGACTATGTCCTGCTGTGTGAGCGCGGTCACCCTTCCGTTCATATAGTTCACAATCAGCCACGAGGCAGACTGACGGCATGCGTCTCTCCGTCCCCGGCCCCCGCAGTCTGGCGGGCCAGCTCTTCGCCATGCAGGCCGTCCTGATAGCGGTCGTCGTGGCCGGATACGCGCTGTTCTCCTACGTCAGCGACCGCAGCCAGGCCGAGGAGGCCGCGACGCGCCAGGCCAGGGCGGTGGCGCGGTCCGTCGCGGACTCCCCGTCCGTGCTGGCGGCGACCCGCACGGCCGACCCGTCGGCCGAGCTCCAGCCGTACGCGCTGAAGGTGATGCGGGACACCGAGGTCGACTTCATCACGATCATGGATCCGCGGGGCATCCGCTGGACGCACCCCGACCCCCGGCAGATCGGCCAGACCTTCCGGGGGCACACCGAGCGGGCCCTGAAGGGCGAGACCTTCACCGAGACCTACACCGGCACGCTCGGCCCGTCGGTCCGCGCGGTCACCCCGATCCGGGACGGCCGGGAGGTCGTGGGCCTGGTCAGCGCGGGGATCCGGGTCGAGCAGATCACCCAGCGGGTCCAGGACCAGCTGACGGCCCTGCTCGGCGTCGCGGCCGGCGCGCTGGTGCTGGGCGCGGTCGGCACGTACGTCATCAACGCCCGGCTGCGCCGCCACACCCACGGCATGAACGCGACCGAGCTGAGCCGGATGCACGACTACCATCAGGCCGCCCTGCACGCGGTGCGCGAGGGGCTGCTGATGCTGGACGGCCAGTACCGTGTGGCGCTGATCAACGACGGAGGTCGGGAGTTGCTCGGCGTGGCCGGGGACGTGGTGGGCAGGTCGGTGGCGGAGCTGGGGCTGCCGGCCCCGCTGACGGGCGCCCTGCTGGCGTCGGAGCCGCGGGTGGACGAGGTGCATCTCACGGCGTCCCGGGTCCTGGTGATCAACACCTCGCCGGTGTCGGGCGGCGAGCGGCGGGGTACCGTCGTCACCCTGCGCGATGTCACCGAACTCCAGTCCCTGATGGGCGAGTTGGACTCCGAGCGGGGCTTCACTCAGGCGCTGCGCTCGCAGGCGCACGAGGCGGCGAACCGGCTGCACACGGTGGTCTCGCTGATCGAGCTGGGCCGGGCGGAGGAAGCGGTGGAGTTCGCGACCGCCGAGCTGGAGCTGGCACAGGCACTGACCGACCAGGTCGTGGCGGCGGTGAGCGAGCCGGTGCTGGCGGCGCTGCTGCTGGGCAAGACGGCCCAGGCGAACGAGCGGGGCGTGGAGCTGATGGTGTCGCAGGACAGCAGCCTGGACGACGGTCTGCTGCCCGAGTCCCTGCCGGCGCGGGATCTGGTGACCATCCTCGGCAACCTGATCGACAACGCGGTGGACGCGGCGCAGGGCAGTGCGCGGGCCCGGGTGACGGTGGCGGCGTACACGCGGAACGCCGGTGACACCCCGGAGCTGGTGCTGCGGGTCTCCGACACGGGCCCCGGCGTGAATCCCGAGCACGCCGAGGCGGTCTTCCAGCGCGGCTTCTCGACGAAACCGGCGGGTCCCGGCGGGCGGGGCCTCGGGCTGGCGCTCGTCCGTCAGGCGACCCAGCGGCACGAGGGCTCCCTGACGGTCGCCGAGGCCGACGGGGGCGGTGCGGAGTTCGAGGTACGGCTGCCGCTGCGGGAGCCTGGGACGTCGGCGGACGCCGTGGCCGGCGGGGTGGCCAGAGGCGCTGGAGGCGACGCATGACGAGCAGCGAGAAGGCCATCCGCGTCCTGGTGGTGGAGGACGACCCGGTCGCCGCCGACGCGCACGTTCTGTACGTCGGGCGGGTGCCCGGGTTCGTGGCCGTGGGCAAGGCGCACACGGGCGCGGAGGCACGCCGGGTCCTGGAGCGCACCCCGGTGGACCTCCTCCTGCTCGACCTGCACCTGCCGGACGTGCACGGACTGCACCTGGCCCGGTCCCTCAGGGCGGCCGGCCATCACGCGGACGTGATAGCGGTGACGTCGGCCCGTGACCTGGCCGTCGTACGCGAGGGCGTCTCACTCGGGGTCGTGCAGTACGTCCTGAAGCCGTTCACCTTCGCGACCCTGCGTGACCGCCTCGTGCGCTACGCCGAGTTCCACGCGGCGGTCGGCGAGGCGAGCGGCCAGGACGAGGTGGACCGGGCGCTCGCGGCCCTGCGCGCGCCGGGCCCGGCCGCGCTGCCCAAGGGGTTGAGCGCGCCGACGCTGGAGCGGGTGACGGTGGCCCTGCGCGACAGCGCGGAGGGCCTGACGGCCGCCGGAGTCGCGGAGACGGTGGGCATCTCCCGCATCACGGCCCGCCGTTACCTGGAGCATCTGGTCGACGCGGGCCGCGCGGCCCGCCGCCCGCAGTACGGCACGGTGGGGCGCCCGGAGCTTCAGTACCGCTGGATCACGGGCCAGTGACGGCTCGTCGGTCACGGATCCGGGGCGATCAAGGGCTGAACGGGGTCGGGGAGTCGTGACCATGACCGCTGTTGCCCCTCGAGAGCCGGGGGGGGACGCCATGTCTGCTCGCGCCCTTCCGCCTCGGGAGCCGCCCGCTCGGCGCCGCCGTCCGGGGCGACTACCGCACCAGACACGGCCGCTTCGGGTCGAACCGCCAGCCCGGGACCAGGTACTGCATGCCCGCCGCATCGTCCCGCGCACCCAGTGCCTTCTCCCGGTACAGCTCGTGCGCCGCCAGCAGCCGGTCCATGTCCAGCTCCACGCCGAGCCCCGGACCGGCAGGCACGGCGATCTCCCCGCCCACGATCCGCGGCGGCCGGACGGTCAGCCGCTCCAGCCCCTCCTGCCAGATCCAGTGCGTGTCGAGCGCGTTGTACTCCCCCGGCGCCGCCGCCCCGCAGTGGGTCACCATCGCCAGCGAGATGTCGAAGTGGTTGTTGGAGTGGCACCCCCACGTCAGCCCCATCGCCTGGCACAACTGCGCCACCCGCACCGATCCCTGCATCGTCCAGAAGTGCGGATCGGCCAGCGGGATGGACACCGACTGAAGAGCCAGGGCGTGGGCCAGCTGTCGCCAGTCCGTGGCGATCATGTTCGTCGCGGTGGGCAGCCCCGTGGCCCGCCGGAACTCCGCGAGCACCTCCCGCCCCGAGTAACCGCCCTCCGCCCCGCACGGATCCTCGGCGTAGGCGAGCGTCCCCACCAGCGGCCGGCACAACTCGACGGCCTCCCGCAGCGACCACGCCCCGTTCGGGTCGAGAGTGACCCGGGCCTCGGGAAAGCGCCGCTTCAGCGCCTGCATCGCCGCGACCTCCTCGCTCCCCTCGCGTACACCCCCCTTGAGCTTGAAGTCCCGGAACCCGTACAGGTCGTACGCCGCCTCGGCCTGCCGCACGATCGCCTCCGCCGACAGCGCCTCCTCGTGCCGCACCCGGTACCACTCCACCGGGGAGCCGGGCTCGCGCACGTACTCCAGATCGGTCCGGTCCGGGTCGCCCACGTAGAACAGATAGCCCAGCACCCGCACCGCGTCCCGCTGCTGCCCGTCCCCCAGCAGCGCCGCCACCGGCACGTCGAGGTGCTGCCCCAGCAGGTCGAGCAGCGCCGACTCGACGGCGGTGACCGTGTGCACCGTGGTCCGCAGGTCGAACGTCTGCGCACCCCGACCGCCCGCGTCCCGGTCGGCGAACCGCTCACCGATCTCGCGCAGCACCCGCTTGTAGTCGCCCACCTTCGCCCCGACGACGAGGGACTCAGCGTCCCGCAGCGTCCGCGTGATCTTCTCGCCGCCGGGCACCTCCCCCAGCCCGGTCCGCCCCTCGGAGTCGGTGAGCACGACGACGTTGCGGGTGAAGTACGGCCCGTGCGCGCCGGAGAGGTTCAGCTCCATGCTGTCCCGGCCGGCGACGGGGTGGACGGCGAACGACCTGACGACCGGCTGCCGGCCGGTGCTCCCTGTGCTCATGGATTGCCTTTCACGAAAAGCCGGTTCACGGACTCAGAACGTCGAGCACCCACTCGACCACGAGCACCCCGCCCAGCCCGAGCACGGCGAGCACCGTCGTGTAGGACGTGCGGACCTTGATCGCCTCGACGACCGACAGGTTGAAGTACTCCTTGAACAGCCAGAACCCCGGGTCGTTCACATGCGAGAACGCGACGGAGCCGCAGGCGACGGCCAGCACCATCACCTCCGGGTGGATGCCGCTGCCCGCGAGCAGCGGCAGGGCCACCCCGGCGGCCGTGACGACGGCGACCGTGGCCGAGCCGAGCGCGATGCGCAGGATGACGGCGACGAGCCAGGCGAGGACGATCGGGGAGACGGACCAGCCGTTTGTGGTGTCCTTGATGTAGTCGGAGATCCCGCCCTCGACGAGGACGTTCTTGAACGCACCGCCCGCGCCGATCACCAGCAGGATCATCGCCATCGCCTGGGCCGCCGACGCACAGGACGCCCCGACGTCGCTCAGGGTGCGCCCGATGCGCGGCCCGAACGCCCACACGGCCAGGCACAGCGTCAGCAGCAGCGCGATCGGCGCCGACCCGATGAACGCGACGACGTGCAGCAGGGGGCTCTCCCCCGACGCGGCCATCTCGGTCACCGCGGCGGCCACGATCAGCACCACGGGGAACAGCGCCACGCACAACGACCAGGCGAGCCCGGGCATCTCCTCGTCGCTGAACTCCCGGTCGCTGACCAGGCCCTCGGGGATGGACGGCGTCAGCCGCGCGACGAACGGAAGCCGGGGCCAGGTGAGGGCGACGAGCACGCCGACGGGGACGGCGATGAACAGACCGTAGAACAGGGTCAGTCCGGCGGAGGCGTGGAAGGCCGCGGCGACGGCGGTGGGCCCGGGGTGCGGCGGCAGGAAACTGTGCATGGTGGACAGGGCGATGGACATCGGCAGGCCGACCCACAGCAGCTTCGCCCCGGTGACCCTGACCAGGGTGAACGCGATGGGCACGATGATGATGAACGCGACCTCGTAGAACATGGTCACGCCGATCAGCATGGCCGTGACCACCATGGCCACCTGGACCCAGCGCGGACCGAAGGCGTCGAGGAGACGGCCGGCGATGCGCTGGGCGGCGCCCGAGTCCCCCATCACGCGGCCGACCATGGCGCCGAGCCCGATGGTCAGCATGGTGTCGCCGATCTGGTCCCCGATGCCCTCGGAGAGGACGTCCGGGATGGTCGCCACCGGGATGCCCTGCACCAGCGCCACTCCCACCGCCACGAGCAGCAGGGCCGCGAAGCCGTTCAGTCTCAGCCTGGTCATGAGCAGGAGCAGGATCACGACGCTGAGCCCGACGACGAGCAGAGGCAAGGCAGTTCCCCTTTGAACCGGTGTCCCATCCCTGGTGAGGCATCCCTACGCGGTCCATCTCTGTATGCAGATGGTGTCCACGTATGAAGATGGAGGCTAAGTGGGTGAACGGGCGGGGTCAATGGGTCGGACGATCACGACTCGACGGATCCACCGCACACCGGAGCGCCCGGCGATACCTGCTCGCCGGGCGCTCCGGTCACCCACTGCCCTCGAGGGGTGATTCAGCCCGCCGTCCCCTCCGGCAGCACGCCCGCCCGGAACGGCTCGACACCGTCCAGCCTCCGCACCCGCGTCGGCTCGATCAGCAGCATCACCCGGCGCTCACCCGGCAGCAGCCACGGATACCGGTCCTCACCGAGGTACTTCCGCGCCAGCCGGTCCATCGCCCGCTCCGCCTCCTCACCCTCCACGAACCGGACGACCCTGCCCCGGATCTCCGCCCGGTCGTAAGGGTTCTCGGGGTCGTGGTGCGACAGCGAAACGTACGGATTGCGCCGCAGGTTCTCCTCCTTCACCCGCCCCACCGAGGTGTTGACCATGACGTACTCCCCTTCGATGTCCGCCCACATGGGCGACACCTGGGGCGCGCCGTCCGCCCCCACCGTCGCGAGATGCCAGAAGTTCGGCGCGAGAAGACGCTCGCGAATATGCCCGTTGAGCTTGCCGTTCACGTGAGTCACTGCCTTTCCGGACCCGTGATCGTCGGGTCCGGCGACATCCTCGCCGCGCCCGCGCCCTCGCCGACAGGCGATCTTCAGCCCCCGGTCGAACCCGCCGGTAGCCGTAGCTTCCTACAATCCGTGATCCTGGCCGAACCCACCGTAGTCAGCCTCTGCCGGCCGCCCTAGCTTGTGGGCCGTGCGCCGACCTTCAGCCCGACCGAACCGCCCGTCTCCCTCTCCGCCGACGCAGACCACCCCCACCACCCGGCCGTTCAACGCCCCCGCAGCCCGCCGGCTGCGCGCGGCCCTCGGCATGGCACCCGAACACGTCGCCCACGGCATGCGTGTCTCGTACGGACATCCCCACATCACCCCGGACCACGTGATGGCCTGGGAACGCGGGGCCGCCGCCCCGACCGACTCCGAACTCACCGCGCTCGCGGGCGTGCTGTGGTGCTCGCCCGCCGAACTGATCGGCAGACCGCGCACCTTGCGCGAACACCGCATCGCCCGCTGCCTCGCCCCGGAGGACGTGGCCCGGGCCGTGGGGCACGACGTACACGCGTATCTGCGCATGGAGGAGACCGACGGCTGGCGCGGCACGGAACGCCAGGCCGCCGCCCTCTCCGATCTGCTCGGACTCGGGCTGCCCGACTTCGTGACCGTCACGGGCCGCGACGCCAGACTGGGCGACCTGCTGCGCAGCGCCGCGACCACCCGCTGGCAGGCCTACGTCCGCCCGGTGGCCAAACTCGTGCCCCTGGACCGGCGGTTCCTGGAGCGCGCCCTCCAGGGCCTGCACGAGGACTACCAGAGCCACATGGCCACCACCCTGAGCTGGGGCGGCGGCAGCGGTGACGCGGGCGACGCCGGCCGATACTTCCTCGACCGGATCGTGGAGCACTTCTGGACGAAGTTCCAGGAACACACCGGCCCGGAGGCCGGCTAGGGGAACGACCGCCGGAGGACCTGCGCCCCGGAACCGGCTGCTAGAAGACCGACTCGGCCTCGTCCATCCGGTCCTTCGGCACCGTCTTCAGCTCCGTCACGGCCTCGGCGAGCGGGACCATCACGATGTCCGTCCCGCGCAGGGCGGTCATCCGGCCGAACCGGCCCTGGTGCGCCGCCTCCACCGCGTGCCAGCCGAACCGCGTGGCGAGCACCCGGTCGTAGGCGGTCGGCACACCACCGCGCTGGACGTGGCCGAGGATGACCGGCTTGGCCTCCTTGCCGAGCCGCCGCTCCAGCTCGTGCGCGAGGGCGGTGCCGATGCCCTGGAAACGCTCGTGGCCGAACTTGTCTATGGCGCCCTTGTTGTAGTCCATGGAGCCCTCGGCGGGGTGGGCGCCCTCGGCGACGCAGACCACCGCGAACTTCTTGCCCCGGGAGAAGCGCTCCTCGACCATCTTCACGAGGTCGGCCGGGTCGAACGGCCGCTCCGGAAGGCAGATCCCG
The DNA here is from genome assembly GCF_055606225.1 of Streptomyces sp. NPDC037100. Lineage (NCBI taxonomy): Bacteria > Bacillati > Actinomycetota > Actinomycetes > Kitasatosporales > Streptomycetaceae > Streptomyces > Streptomyces sp. NPDC037100. Next base: position 27,399 of record NZ_JBVJSX010000002.1, read on the forward strand.
TGCGCACCGGCCGCCATGCCGGACTCCAGGGCGATCCAGCCGGCGTGCCGGCCCATGACCTCCACCACCATCACCCGCTGGTGGGACTCGGCGGTGGTCTTCAGCCGGTCCATCGCCTCGGTCGCGACGCCCACCGCGGTGTCGAAGCCGAAGGTGCGGTCCGTGGAGGAGATGTCGTTGTCGATCGTCTTCGGGACGCCCACGACAGGCAGGCCGGCGTCGCTGAGCATGCGCGCGGCCGTCAGCGTGCCCTCACCGCCGATCGGGATCAGCGCGTCGATGCCGAACTGGTGGATCATGTCGGAGGCGTTCTCACAGGCCTCCCGGAGCCGGTCGCGCTCCAGGCGCGACGAGCCGAGGATGGTGCCGCCGCGGGCGAGGATGCCGCTGACGGACTCCAGGTCGAGGGAGCGGTAGCGGCCGTCGAGCAGGCCCGCGTACCCGTCCTCGAAGCCGATGACCTCGTCGCCGTAGTTGTCGACCGCCCGGTGCACGACCGACCGGATCACGGCGTTCAGGCCGGGGCAGTCGCCGCCTGCGGTGAGAACTCCGATACGCATCGTGCTGTGTCTCCTGCTCGCTGTTGACACCGGTGAGCCACTCCCGATTGTTTCACGCTCCACGACCACTGCGGCACCCCGGCCTGACGGGCGCCTTATCCAGCGGCGGAGGTATTGTCAAGATGGTTCTGCTCACCTCGGTGGGCGATTTTTGTGCCCGTGGCTGGAAAGCCGTGGGTGTGAGGCCTCCCCCCACTCGAGACGAAACGGAGAGCGCGCGTGACCCGCAGCGTGTACGTGACCGGCATCGACCGCGGCGACGGACGCCAGGTCGTCGAACTGGGGGTCATGGAGCTCCTCACCCGGCAGATCGACCGGGTGGGCGTCTTCCGTCCCCTGGTCCACGACGGGCCCGACCGCCTCTTCGAGCTGCTGCGCGCCCGCTACCGGCTCACGCAGGACCCGGCGACCGTCTACGGCATGGACTACCACGAGGCGTCCGCCCTCCAGGCCGAGGCCGGCACGGACGAGCTGGTGTCCACCCTCGTCGACCGCTTCCACCTGGTCGCCCGCGACTACGACGTCGTCCTGGTCCTCGGCACCGACTACGCCGGCACCCAGCTCCCCGACGAGCTGTCGCTCAACGCCCGGCTGGCGAACGAGTTCGGCGCGTCCGTGATCCCGGTCGTCGGCGGCCGTAAGCAGACCCTGGAGTCCGTGCTCGCCGAGACCCGCAACGCCTACCGCGCCTACGACACCCTGGGCTGCGACGTGCTGGCCATGGTCACCAACCGGGTGGCCCGCGAGGACCGTGACGAGATCGCCGGCCGGCTCGACTCCCGGCTGCCCGTGCCCTGTTACGTGCTGCCCGACGAGCCCGCGCTGTCCGCACCGACCGTCTCGCAGATCGGCCACGCCCTGGGCGCCAAGGTGGTGCTCGGCGACGACTCCGGGCTCGCGCGGGACGTGCTCGGCTTCGTCTTCGGCGGTGCGATGCTGCCGAACTTCCTGGGCGCCCTGACCCCGGGCTGCCTGGTCGTCACCCCGGGCGACCGCGCCGACCTGGTCGTCGGCGCGCTCGCCGCGCACAGCGCCGGCACCCCGCCGATAGCGGGCGTGCTGCTCACCCTGGACGAGGTCCCCGGCGACGACATCCTCACCCTCGCCGACCGCCTCGCGCCCGGCACCCCGGTGCTGTCGGTGGCCGGCACCAGCTTCCCCACCGCCGAGCAGCTGTTCGCCCTGGAGGGCAAGCTCAACGCGGCCACCCCGCGCAAGGCGGAGCGGGCGCTCGGCCTGTTCGAGCGGTACGCCGACACCGCCGACCTCGCCCACCGGGTCTCCGCGCCGAGCAGCGACCGCGTGACGCCGATGATGTTCGAGCACAAGCTGCTGGAGCAGGCCCGCTCCGACCTGCGCCGGGTCGTGATGCCCGAGGGCACCGAGGAGCGGGTGCTGCACGCCGCCGAGGTGCTGCTGCGCCGTGGCGTGTGCGAGCTGACCCTGCTCGGCCCGGTCGACCAGATCCGCAAGAAGGCCGCCGACCTCGGCATCGACCTCGGCGAGTCCCGGCTGATCGACCCGGCGACCTCCGAGCTGCGGGACACCTTCGCCGAGCAGTACGCGGCCCTGCGCGCCCATCGGGGCGTCACCGTGGAGCTGGCCTACGACGTCGTCTCCGACGTGAACTACTTCGGCACGCTGATGGTCCAGGAGGGCCTCGCCGACGGCATGGTGTCGGGCTCGGTGCACTCCACCGCCGCGACCATCCGCCCGGCCTTCGAGATCATCAAGACCAAGCCGGACGCGGACATCGTCTCGTCGGTGTTCTTCATGTGCCTGGCCGACAAGGTCCTCGTCTACGGCGACTGCGCGGTCAACCCGGACCCGAACGCCGAGCAGCTCGCCGACATCGCCATCCAGTCGGCGACCACGGCCGAGCAGTTCGGCGTGGAGCCGCGGATCGCGATGCTGTCGTACTCCACCGGCACCTCCGGCTCGGGCGCCGACGTCGACAAGGTGCGCGAGGCCACCGAGCTGGTCCGCTCGCGCCGCCCCGACCTGAAGATCGAGGGCCCGATCCAGTACGACGCCGCCGTGGAGCCGACGGTCGCGGCGACCAAGCTGCCCGGCTCCGAGGTCGCCGGGCAGGCGAGCGTGCTGATCTTCCCCGACCTGAACACCGGCAACAACACCTACAAGGCCGTACAGCGCTCGGCCGGCGCGATCGCCGTCGGCCCGGTGCTCCAGGGTCTGCGCAAGCCGGTCAACGACCTGTCCCGGGGCGCCCTCGTCCAGGACATCGTCAACACGGTCGCCATCACGGCGATCCAGGCCCAGTCCCCCGCCCCGTCCCCGAGCGAGAAGGCGACCGCCCAGTGAGCCCCACCCGTGTCCTCGTCCTCAACTCCGGCTCCTCGTCGGTGAAGTACCAGCTGCTCGACATGCGCGACAGCAGCCGGCTGGCGGTGGGCCTGGTCGAGCGCATCGGCGAGCAGACGTCCCGGCTGAAGCACACTCCGGCCGGCGGGGAGAGCCGGGAGCACGGCGGGGCGATCGCCGACCACGACGCCGCCCTGAAGGCCGTGGCCGAGGAGCTCGGGAAGGACGGTCTGGGCCTGGACTCGCCCGAACTGGCCGCGATCGGCCACCGGGTGGTGCACGGCGGGAAGTCCTTCACCGAACCGACCGTCGTCGACGACGCCGTGCTCGCCGAGATCGAACGGCTCATCCCGGTGGCGCCGCTGCACAACCCGGCCAACCTCACCGGGATCCGCACGGCACAGGCGCTGCGGCCCGACCTGCCGCAGGTCGCGGTCTTCGACACCGCGTTCCACACGACGATGCCGGAGTCGGCGGCCCGCTACGCGATCGACGTGAAGACGGCCGACGAGCACCGCATCCGCCGTTACGGCTTCCACGGCACCTCGCACGCCTACGTCTCCCGGGCCACCGCCGAGCTGCTGGGCAAGGACCCCGCACAGACGAACGTGATCGTGCTGCACCTGGGCAACGGGGCGTCCGCCTCGGCCGTGCGGGGCGGACGCTGCGTGGACACCTCCATGGGTCTGACGCCTTTGGAGGGGCTCGTGATGGGTACGCGCTCCGGAGACATGGACCCGGCCGTCATCTTCCATTTGATGCGTGTTGGTGGAATGTCCGCCGACGAGATCGACACTCTTCTCAACAAGAAGAGCGGTCTGATCGGCCTGTGCGGCGACAACGACATGCGGGAGATCCGCCGTCGCGTCGACGAGGGCGACGAGCAGGCGGCGCTGGCGTTCGACATCTACATTCACCGCCTGAAGAAGTACATCGGCGCCTATTACGCCGTACTCGGGCGGGTGGACGCGGTCGCCTTCACCGCCGGCGTCGGCGAGAACGCGGCGCCCGTACGGGAGGCCGCCCTGGCGGGCCTGGAGGAACTGGGCCTGGCGGTGGACGGCGAGCGGAACGCGGTGCGCGGCGACGAGGCGCGGCTGATCTCGCCGGACGGCGCCCGGGTCGCGGTGGCGGTGGTACCTACTGACGAGGAATTGGAGATCGCGACGCAGACCTACGCGCTGGTAAACGATTCGGGGAATCACACCTGAGCGGCATCCCGCCCTTTTGTATTTTCCGCCAGACGGAATATTCCGTTGCGAAACAAACCGTTAGGATCGCCCCATGCGCCGTTCGAAAATCGTCTGTACTCTCGGCCCCGCGGTCGACTCCCACGATCAGCTTGTCGCGCTGATCGAAGCCGGCATGAACGTGGCCCGCTTCAACTTCAGCCACGGCTCGCACGCCGAGCACCAGGGCCGGTACGACCGGGTCCGGGCCGCCGCCAAGGAGACCGGCCGGGCCGTCGGTGTCCTCGCCGACCTCCAGGGCCCGAAGATCCGTCTGGAGACCTTCGCCGAGGGTCCCGTCGAGCTGGTGCGCGGTGACGAGTTCACCATCACCACCGAGGACGTCCCGGGCGACAAGACGATCTGCGGAACGACCTACAAGGGCCTGCCGGGCGACGTCTCCCACGGCGACCAGATCCTCATCAACGACGGCAACGTCGAACTGAAGGTCACCGAGGTCCACGGGCACCGGGTGAAGACGATCGTCATCGAGGGCGGCGTCATCTCCGACCACAAGGGCATCAACCTGCCCGGCGCGGCCGTCAACGTGCCGGCCCTGTCCGAGAAGGACATCGAGGACCTCCGGTTCGCCCTCCGCATGGGCTGCGACCTGGTCGCGCTGTCCTTCGTCCGCGACGCCAAGGACGTCCACGACGTGCACCGCGTGATGGACGAGGAGGGCCGCCGCGTCCCCGTCATCGCCAAGGTGGAGAAGCCGCAGGCGGTGCAGAACATGGAGGACGTCGTGATGGCGTTCGACGGCGTGATGGTCGCCCGCGGTGACCTCGCCGTCGAGTACCCCCTCGAGAAGGTTCCGATGGTGCAGAAGCGGCTCATCGAGCTGTGCCGCCGCAACGCCAAGCCGGTGATCGTGGCGACCCAGATGATGGAGTCGATGATCACCAACTCCCGTCCGACCCGCGCCGAGGCCTCCGACGTGGCCAACGCGATCCTGGACGGCGCCGACGCGGTCATGCTGTCCGCCGAGTCGAGCGTGGGCGCGTACCCGATCGAGACGGTCAAGACGATGTCGAAGATCGTCGCCGCGGCAGAGCAGGAGCTGCTCTCCAAGGGCCTGCAGCCGCTCGTCCCGGGCAAGAAGCCGCGCACGCAGGGCGGTTCGGTGGCCCGTGCCGCCTGCGAGATCGCCGACTTCCTCGGCGGCCGGGGCCTGGTGGCCTTCACCCAGTCCGGCGACACCGCCCGCCGTCTGTCCCGCTACCGCGCGCAGCAGCCGATCATCGCCTTCACCACCGACGAGGGCACCCGCAACCAGATGGCGCTGAGCTGGGGCGTGGAGCCGTACGTGGTGCCGTTCGTGAACAGCACCGACGAGATGGTCGACCTGGTGGAGCAGGAGCTGGTCAAGCTCAACCGCTTCAACGACGGCGACATCGTGGTCATCACCGCCGGTTCGCCCCCCGGCGTGCCCGGCACCACCAACATGGTGCGGGTCCACCACCTGGGCGAGGCCAAGGGCTGATCCGCGAAGGGCCGCCAAGGCCCGTACACGCCACCGAGGGCGCCCCCTGGGATCCAGGGGGCGCCCTCGTCCTGATGCGCTCAGTGGCTCCCGTCGGGTGTCACGCCTCGGCAACCGCCTGAAGGAGGGCATGGGCCAGGGCGTAGAAGTTCTCCCGGTAGAAGCCCAGGCGGATGTTGAACGGCTCCTCCGCGAAGAGGCCGCTGCGCTCGAGGAACAGGGTGGGCGTGGCGGTCAGCGCGCTGTGCACCATGTGGAGTTCCTCGATGGTGAGGCGGAAGTCGCGTGACTCCGTGTGCCGTCCGGCCAGGCGTTCCACCAGTGCGTCGACGGCCTCCCGACCCGAGCCGACCAACAGGGTCAGCTCCGTGTCACCACGGTCCTGCTCGCTCAGATAGCTCAGCGCCTCGTACATCGCCGCCACCTGACGGGGTGTGAGCCGGGCAATGAACACGTCGCCGTCGCGGGTCAGTTTCAGCTGGGTTCTCAAGTGTCTCTCCTTCCCAGGCAGCACAAGAGAGCCGTCAAGGCCCGTACACGCCGCCGAGGGCGCCCCCTGGATCCCAGGGGGCGCCCTCGGTGTGTGCGGCTCCCGGAAGGGCTCTGAGGGGCGCTCAGTCGGTGACGAAGTTGTGCAGCCCCGGCACGTGCAGGGTCCCGCCGAACTGGCCGGCCTGCTGCACCTTCACGTTGGTGAAGTAGATCAGCGGGATGTTCAGCGGCGGCGGGTGCTCCGGGTCGAACGTGATCGGTATCAGCCCGAGCAGGTTGCCCGAGATGCTCTCGGTGTACATCACGGTGTCGCCGTCGCGGATCGTGGACGTCGAGCCCTTGGCCGCCTGCACGTGGTAGGTCTTGCCGGACTGCTTGTCCTTGACGGTCTGGTGCAGGTCGCCGATGTCGGTGCCGCCGGAGATGACGTACTTCAGCACCTTCTTGACGGTGCCGTTGGCGGTCCGCACCTCGACGACGCCCTTGTAGTCGGCGCCCTTCAGCGTCAGCGAACTGGCGTTGAGGAACCACGGGTCGTCGGGCAGCGGCACCTTGTTGTCGACGCCGCCCTCGGCGTCGGTGGCGGCCGGGCAGTCGTCGGCGTCCGTGGTGGCGCTCGGGGAGGGGCTGGGCGAGGCGGTGGCCTCCTTCGCCTTCTCCGCGGCTTCCTCGGCCGCCTCCTCGACGGCCTTGGTGGTGTCCTCCACCGTCCTGCCGGTGTCCTTCACCGTGTCGGACGCCTTGCCGGTGGTGTCGTTGACGGTGTCCTCGACCGTACCGGCGGCCTTGTCGGTCGCGTCCTGCTCGGCACCGGAGGTGTCCTCGGCGGGCTTCTCGGTGCTCTGGGACGCCGAGGCGGACGGGGTGGGGCTGGGGCTCTCCTCGTCCTTGTTCTCGCCGTTCCCGCCGTCTTCGCCGTCTTCGCCGCTTCCGCCGTTGAAGATGCCGCCGATCGCGTCGCCGATGTCCTCCAGCACGTTGCCGCCGCTCTCGGAAGGCGAGGGGGACGGCGTGGCCGCCGCGTCGTCACCGCCCGTGGCGGGCGCGCTCGTGGACGGGCTCGGCTTCGGCTCGGCCTCGTCGTCGGAACCTGAATCCGACGAAGAGGAACCGCCGTTGTTCGCCTCCGTACCACCCGAGGGGGACGGCTTCGGGGCGGTGTCGCCCTGGTCGTCCTTCTCGTCCGTCGCACCGTCGCTCGCCGAGGGGGACGGCGTGGGCGAGGCGGAGTCGTCGCCCTTGGAGTCCTCGGCCTTGTCGGCGTCCTCGAGGGCCGCCACACAGTCCTTGTACTCGTCGGCCGTCAGGCTCTTGGAGGTCGGCGCCGCCGGAGTGTCGCTGTCGGCTATGGCGAGCGTCGACGTGAAGCCCATGCCCATGAGCACCGCCGTCGGCATCGCCGCCATGGCTATCGCCTTGCCGGCCGGCCTGTTGAACCTGGTGAACAGCGGCTTCTTGGGTGCCGCGTGGCGCGGCCCGGTTCTCACACGGGACGCCTCCACATCAGCCCCGTGGGTCACCTCGTCAGCCGGCACTGTGCCTCCCGTTCGCCCCGTTGGCCGGGTTCGTTCCTGAAAGATCGTTCGGCTCGTCCCCACCGTCCACGGGCCGCAGCACCGTGGTGTCGTGGGCCTTGGCCTCGGGAGCCCCGCCCATGCCCGTGCTGGCCATGGCGGCGGGCTGTCCCGCGGGGGGTGCGCCCGGCGCCCAGGCCACGGCCATCGCCCCGCCCACGAGGGCGAGGAGGAAGCCGATGAGGAAGCCGCCGAGATTGGACACGGGGATGGACACCAGCGCCAGCAGAATCGCGGCGACTCCCGCGAAGACACGGACGTGCTTCTGGAACCAGAGGCTGACGCCCAGTACGACGAGCAGCACGCCGATGATCAGGGACCCGGCACCCGCGGTGGTCGCCATCGCCAGCGTCAGGTGACCGATCTGGAGGTTCGCGTACGGGAAGTAGGCGATGGGCAGTCCACTGAGGAGGACGAACAGCCCGGCCCAGAACGGCCGCTCACCCCGCCAGGCGCGGAACTGCTGCCTCCGGACGGTGAACTGGCCGGTGGCGGCAGGAGTCTCGGCGCTCATGGAAAAACAGCTCCCTGGTACAGCGTTGCTGTGGTGGTGATGTGGGCCCCGCGTGAAGGCGCGGCCGGAAGGTGGACGGGCGGGGGCGCCACCGGCTCCCCCGCCCGTCAGCGAGTGCTTAGTAGCACTCCTTGACACCCGTCGACAGCGACATCTTCAGGCCGCTGAGCTTGAAGGTTCCGGCAGTGGTCGCCCACGCCGTCTGCTTCACGTCGGTCAGGGTCGCCTTGTCCGCCTGCTGGGCGAAGCCGTACGGATTGGCGGTTTCGCCCTTCCGCATGGCCGGACCCTTGTTGGCGTCCTTGGCGGCAACACCGATGTCGATGTTCTCGAACGTCGCGTCGGCGCTCAGGTCGGCGACGTCGATGTAGAGGTTCTGGGCCTCGACCGGCTTCGCCCCCTGTCCCGCACGCAGGATCAGGCTGACGTTCCCGAGCACCGGAATGTTCGGGGTGACGACCGACTGGCACAGGTTCTTGATCGTCGCCTGCTTGAACGACGAGACGGCGACCGGGTGGACGGCCTTCTTGCCGTCCATCGTGTATCCCTCATCGAGGGCGCCGTACTGCGAGAAGCCCGTGCCGACGAGCTGGTCGGTCGTAACCTTGAACGACTGCCCGGAGACACTGAACGACGCGGCGAGAGCGCCCTGCGCGAGGGCGACACCTATCGCAGCCGTGGCGGCGACGCTGGGCACCATGACCACAGCGAACCGCTTCCATCTGGTCCCGCCACGCACCTGGGACTCCATATTTCCTCCTTCTCGGACGTACATCTCCTGTCCTGGCTCGCCCCGATTGGCGGCTCAGCCGGGCAGGGATGGGAGAAGTGCTACGTCCTCGGGAAGGAGAGCGCCTGCACTCGGCGGCGCAACTGCGCCCGAATCACCGGCGATCACCCCCGAGCGACAACCACTGGTCGCGCCTGACACGCATCACGCACAACCCTGCTGGACAGGCTTCGCCGGAAGGGCGAAGACCCCCCTGTCCAAGAGCCGGCGCCACTGCCGCCGGCTCTGCTCGGTGGGGACCCAGGTTGTCCCGCGACCCAACCGGCTGCCGGGGTACGGGAATGGACCGAGCGTGGCCGATCGTGGTGCATTCTCGCCGCCCGCACAAGGGGGATCGTTACTCGCTAGTAACGGCCGGATAACCGAACAACGACCCATCGGTCTCGGACGACGACTGAGGGTGGTGCCGGGCGGCGGCACAAAGCTGTTGATCGATGGACAGAATCCGACAGATCAACGCCCGTGACTTACTCCTAGTAACAGCGGCCGCGATTACCAAGTTTTGGTAAAGCGCGGCCGCAGTGACCTGCTGTCGGCAAACTTTTCACGCGGGCACCACATGCCCGCATGTTTAACGACTGGTCAGAACAGGGCGCGCGCCAGGGCCCTGCGCGCCGCGATCACGCGGGGATCGTCGGGCCCGACGACCTCGAACAGCTCCAGCAGTCGCATCCGCACGGTGTCCCGGTCGTCACCCACCGTGCGCTGCACGGTCTCGATGAGCCGGCCGAACGCGTCCTCGACATGGCCGCCCACCAGATCCAGATCGGCGGCGGCGATCTGCGCCTGCACATCGGCCGGCTTGTCGGCCGCGTCCCGGCGCACCTGCTGCGGGTCGACGCCCTGCACCCGCTGGAGCAACTCGGCCTGCGCGAGACCCAGTTTGGCCTCCTCGTTGCCCGGGTCCTCGTTCAGCACGTTCTTGTACGCCTGGACGGCACCGGACAGATCGCCCGAGTCCAGCGCCTGCACCGCTGCTTCGAGGAGCCCGTCGTGCGGGCCGGCCGGCCGCTCGGGAGCCGCCGGGGCACCGCCCGGCACGGCCTCGGGGTCGACGGTGAGACCGGTCAGGCCGAAGCGCTGCTCGCCGACCTGCACCAGCTGGTCGAGGGTCTGGCGGATCTGCGCCTCGCCCGCCGCTCCCTGGAAGAGCGGCAGCGCCTGCCCCGCGACGACCGCGAACACCGCGGGGATTCCCTGGATGCCGAACTGCTGCATCAGCATCTGGTTGGCGTCGACGTCGACCTTGGCGAGCAGGAAGCGGCCGTTGTACTCGACGGCCAGCCGCTCCAGGACCGGGCTGAGCTGCTTGCAGGGCTCGCACCACTCGGCCCAGAAGTCGATGACGACGGGGACCTCGGCGGAACGCTGCAGGACGTCCCTCTCGAACCCTGCCTCATCGACGTCGATGACGAGATCGGCCGGGGAGATCGCCCCCGCCCCGCCCTCCCGGGCTGCTTGCGCGCGCGCCTGCTCCGCCTTCGCCTTGGCCTCCTGGGCCGCCTTCACCGCGGCGAGGTCGACGACTCCGCTCATGGACATGTTCCGTGGCTGCATGCGTCTATCCTCCCCCGTACTGCGCGCGCGTGTGAAAAACGGTGTGAAAGCAAGGCCGGTCCGTGCCTTTCGGCGCCGGGTCCCCACCCCACGCCGGGTGTACCGAGGCCCGTGTACGTCCCTCACGGGCTTTCGCTACGAGTCGTAGCGTAATGCCACACCGCCCCGCCGGGACACCACCCCCCGGTGATCTCCCTCACGGCGACCCACGGGAACCGCCGGTTTATGGTCGGGAGATGCAGAGCCGCAGCCCAGCCAGCCGCACCGGGCGTCCGCGCAGCGCCACGGCGGACGCCGCGATCCTGGCCGCGACGCGCGAGGCGCTCGTGGAACTCGGCTGGTCCAAGCTCACCCTCGGAGACGTCGCGACGCGCGCCGGGGTTGCGAAAACCACGCTCTACCGCCGCTGGGCGGGCAAGAACGAACTGGTCGTCGACGCGGTCGCGGAACTCTTCGACGAGCTGGAACTCCCCGACCGCGGCTCCCTGGCCGCCGACATCGAGGGTGTGGTCCTGCAGTTCGCCACGATCCTGGCTCTTCCGGAGGCGAAGAGCGGCCTGATGGCGGTGGTGGCGGAAGCCACCCGCGACGAGGCGCTGCGCGAACGCATCCGGGCCTCGGTCGTCGACCGCCAGAAGCGCCTGGTCCTGGAGGGCCGCGCCCGGGCCCAGGCCCGCGGCGAACTCCCCCCGGAACCGGACCCCGCCTCGGCCGACCGCACGGTCGACCTGATCTTCGACATGGTGGCGGGTGCGGTGGTCCACCGCACCCTGGTGAGCGCGGAACCGGCGGACGGGGAATGGGTCCGCGGCTTCACCAGGGTGTTGCTCCACGGGCTGGGCGGCTAGGACGCGTCCTTGGACGGCGGACCCCGGGTCAGAACCCGGCCGGCTCGGTGTACACCCCCCACTCGTCCCGCAGCACGCCGCAGATCTCACCGAGCGTGGCCTCCGCCCGTACCGCGTCCAGCATCGGCTCGATCATGTTGGCGCCGCCGCGGGCGGCGGCCAGCATGGCGTCGAGCGCGCTGCGCACCGCGGCGTCGTCACGGGCCGTCCTGCGCCCGCCGAGCGCGCGGACCTGCTCGCGCTCCACCTCGTGGCTGACCCGCAGGATCTCCAGGTCCCCGGTCACCGACCCGTCGTGACAGTTCACGCCGACGACCCTCTTGTCGCCCTTCTCCAGCGCCTGCTGGTACCGGAACGCCGACTCGGCGATCTCCCCGGTGAACCAGCCGTCCTCGATCCCGCGCAGGATCCCGGAGGTGATCGGGCCGATCGGGTGCTGCCCGTCGGGGTGCGCCCGCAGGCCGCGCTCCTTGATCTGGTCGAAGATCTTCTCCGCGTCCGCCTCGATGCGGTCGGTCAGCTGCTCGACGTACCAGGAACCGCCCAGCGGGTCGGCCACGTTGGCGACCCCGGTCTCCTCCATCAGCACCTGCTGCGTGCGCAGCGCGATCTCCGCGGCCTGCTCGCTCGGCAGGGCGAGGGTCTCGTCGAGCGCGTTGGTGTGCAGCGAGTTCGTCCCGCCGAGCACGGCCGCCAGCGCCTCCACGGCCGTCCGCACGACGTTGTTGTACGGCTGCTGCGCGGTGAGGGAGACGCCCGCGGTCTGTGTGTGGAACCGCAGCCACTGCGCCTTCTCGGACTTCGCGCCGTAGACGTCGCGCATCCAGCGGGCCCAGATGCGGCGCGCCGCGCGGAACTTGGCGATCTCCTCGAAGAAGTCGACGTGCGCGTCGAAGAAGAAGGACAGGCCGGGGGCGAAGACGTCCACGTCCAGCCCGCGCGACAGGCCCAGCTCGACGTACCCGAACCCGTCCGCCAAGGTGTACGCCAGCTCCTGCGCGGCCGTCGAGCCGGCCTCGCGGATGTGGTAGCCGGAGACGGACAGCGGCTTGTAGGCGGGGATACCGGCCGCGCAGTACTCCATGAGGTCGCCGATGAGCCGCAGATGCGGCTCGGGCTGGAAGAGCCACTCCTTCTGGGCGATGTACTCCTTGAAGATGTCCGTCTGGAGCGTGCCGTTGAGGACGGACGGGTCGACGCCCTGCCGTTCGGCGGCGACCAGGTACATGCAGAAGACGGGGACGGCCGGACCGCTGATGGTCATCGACGTCGTGACGTCACCGAGCGGGATGTCCTTGAACAGGACCTCCATGTCGGCCGCCGAGTCGATGGCGACCCCGCAGTGCCCGACCTCTCCCAGCGAGCGCGGGTCGTCGGAGTCGCGGCCCATGAGCGTCGGCATGTCGAAGGCGACCGAGAGCCCGCCTCCGCCGTTGCGGAGGATCATCTTGTAGCGCTCGTTGGTCTGCTCGGCGTTGCCGAACCCGGCGAACTGCCGGATGGTCCACGTCCGCCCCCGGTAGCCCGTCGCGTACAGGCCACGGGTGAAGGGGTACTCCCCCGGCCAGCCGATCCGGTCGAACCCCTCGTACGTGTCACCCGGCCGGGGCCCGTACACCGGCTCCACGGGGTCGCCGGAGAGCGTGGTGAAGTCGGCCTCGCGCTTGCGTGCGGCGTCGTACCGGGCCTGCCAGCGGCGGCGGCCCTCGTCGATGGCGTCAGCGTCCATACCCTCGAATTTACTTGGACGTCCTAGTAAATGTCGATGGCTGACGGGAATGACCTGGCGAACGGGTGAGAGCGACCGCCGCACGCGTGCGTGCGGCGGCCCCGAGGGCGCCTAGGCCTTGACCGGCGCGGGCGCGTCCTCGGCGAGCTTCCCCTCCAGCTCGTGGCTGATCCTGCGCTCGACGAAGAACGCGGCCGTGGGGATCGTGCCGGCCAGCAGCACCCACAGCTGCTTCTTGACCGGCCACTTCGCCTTGGAACCGAGGTCGAAGGCGAAGATCAGGTACACGACGTACAGCCAGCCGTGCGCGATGCTGACCACCTGGGTGAAATCAGCCGCGCCGCCCAGGTCCAGGACGTACTTGCCGACCATGCCGAGGGTCAGCGCGACGAGCAGCACACCGGTGACGTAGGCCATGACCCGATAGCGGGTCAGCACGCTCTTCTTCATGCCGTCGAGCGTAACGACCCGTTCCGGGAGATCTTGCCCCGGGTCACTCCTCCTCGAAGTCGCCCGCCGCGACGCGCAGCGGCCGCAGCATCGCGAAGATCTCCGCGCACTCCTCGGCGTCGTAGACACCGAGTCCGAAGTCCATCGCCATCAGGTCGCGGGTGGCCGACTCGACGACCTCGCGGCCCTTGCCGGTGATGCTGGCGAGGGTGCCGCGGCCGTCGTTCGGGTTGGGCCGTTTGGCGACCAGACCCGACTTCACCAGCCGGTCCACGGTGTTCGTCACGGAGGTGGGGTGCACCATGAGCCGTTCACCGATCTTGGACATCGGCAGCTCGCCGGACTTGGAGAAGGTGAGCAGCACCAGCGCCTCGTAGCGCGCGAACGTCAGCCCGTACGGCCTGACCACCGCGTCGACCTCGGCGAGGAGGATCTGCTGGGCGCGCATGATCGAGGTGATCGCGGCCATGGACGGCACGTTCCCCCAGCGCTGCTTCCAGCGTTCGTCGGCACGCGCGATCGGATCGAAGGAGAGACTGAGCGGCTTCGGCACGAACCCGACCTTACCGGCCGGTCACATGGTGGTCAGCCCCGTCTCGTCCTTCGGGCGCGGGTATCGGTGCGGGTACGCGGGCCGCTGCTTCCGGCTGCTACTCGGCGAGATGCCGCTCCACGGTCTCCACCTTGGACGTGAGGCCGTCCGTCACGCCGGGGCGGATGTCCGCCTTGAGGACGAGGGAGACACGGGGCGCACGTCGCTCGACCGCGGCGACCGCGCGCCGGACGACGTCCATCACTTCGTCCCACTCCCCTTCGACGGAGGTGAACATCGCGTCGGTGCGGTTCGGCAGCCCGGACTCGCGCACCACCCGCACGGCGTCGGCGACGTACTCCCCCACGTCCTCGCCCACCCCGAGCGGCGTCACGGAGAAGGCGACGATCATGCGCCCACCACTCCCTCCTGGCGCGCGCGGGAGGCAATGACCGCGTCCTCGGCCTCACGCCGGAGCCTGCGCTCGGCGAAGAACCCGCCGGCGGGCAGCACCGAGAGGACGAAGTACAGCGCGGCGGTCTTCAGCGACCACTTCGCACGGTTCCACGCGTCCGCCCAGAAGATGACGTAGAGGACGAACAGCGCTCCGTGCACCGCCCCCATCACCGGCACGGCGTTGAACTCCGTGGTCCGCTTCAGCACCGAGCAGACCAGCAGGAGCAGGAAGGAGATGGCCTCGGGGGCCGATACCAGGCGGAGGCGGCGGATGGCGGTGGCGGTCTTGAGGTCCACGGGTCACCTTCGGTGGGAGTAACACGGCGGTAGGTCGATCAGGACGGCTCGTGCGGGTCCGACGGTTTGTGAACGCGCGCACAAGCGTCCCGCCCATTGTGGCAAACCGCCGCGGGTCCTCCGGCCGGGGGTCCGGCTCCTGTCATCGACGGCCCCTCGGGGTGCGGTCAGGGTCGATCTCCGCCCACGGGCCCTGTCCGCGGGGCCCGGCCTGCGGCTACCTTTCCCTTTCGTGGCGATGTTCCGACTTCAGACCAGCAAGGTGCTCGCCGTCGACATGACCGGAGACGCCGTCAAGGCGAAGAACGGCTCGATGGTCGCGTACGACGGGGAGATGGCCTTCAAGAAGCTCAGCGGCGGCGGCGAGGGGATCCGGGGAATGGTGACCCGGCGGCTGACCGGTGAGCAGATGACGTTGATGGAGGTGAAGGGGCACGGGACCTGCTGGTTCGCGGACCGCGCCTCCGAGATAAACCTGGTCGGCGTCCAGGGCGACAAGCTCTACGTCGAGTCGAGCAATCTGCTCGCGACCGACGGCGGGCTGCGCACGGGCACGGAGTTCACCGGCCTGCGCGGCGCCTCGCAGGGCAACGGGCTGTTCACGACGACCGTCGAGGGCCACGGCCAGGCGGCGATCATGTCGGACGGCCCGGCGGTGGTGCTGAGGGTGAGCGCGCAGTATCCGCTGACCGTCGACCCGGGGGCGTACGTGGCGCACCAGGGGAATCTGCGGCAGTCCTTCCAGTCCGGTGTGACGTTCCGCACGCTGCTCGGGGAGGGCGGCGGCGAGGCGTTCCAGATGCGCTTCGAGGGGGACGGGCTGGTGTACGTGCAGCCGAGCGAGCGGAACACGATCGCGGGGGACGTGTGACATGGCCTTCCGGGAGATCAACGCGAAGATGGTCGAGGCGACGGTCGTGCCGGGGCAGCGGCTGTTCAGTCAGCGCGGGGCGATGCTCGCGTACAAGGGCGAGGTGTCGTTCACGCCCAACATGGCGGGCGGCCAGGGCGGGATCATGTCGATGATCGGCCGCCGGGTCGCCGACGAGGACACGCCCCTGATGACCGTCGAGGGCAGCGGCACGGTCCTCTTCGGGCACGGCGGGCACCACATCCAGGTGATCCGGCTGACCGGCGACACGCTGTACGTGGAGGCGGACCGTCTCCTGGCCTTCGAGGGCTCGCTCCAGCAGGGCACGATGTTCCTGGGCTCGCAGGGCGGCGTCATGGGCATGGTGCGGGGCCAGGTCAGCGGCCAGGGGCTGTTCACGACGACGCTGAAGGGGCACGGGGCCGTCGCGGTCATGGCGCACGGCGGCGTCATCGAGATCCCGATCAGCCCGCAGCGGCCGGTCCATGTGGACCCGCAGGCCTACGTCGCCCACCACGGTGACGTCCGCAACAAGCTGTCCACGGCGCTGGGCTGGCGGGACATGGTGGGCCGCGGCTCGGGCGAGGCCTTCCAGCTGGAGCTCAGCGGCAGCGGTGCGGTGTACGTCCAGGCGTCGGAGGAGAAGCTGTGAGCACCTACGGAACCCCGGGCGCCGGCCCCGCGGTCTTCGACCCGTCGACGCTGCCTCCGGACGACAACGTCAATCCCTACACCTTCTGCGTGGAGCTCAAGGGGAGCCAGTGGTTCCTGCAGAAGGGGAAGATGATCGCCTACTACGGCTCGATCGACTTCAACGGCGTCGGACACGGCCGGCTGGACCGTCTCGTGCGCACTTCGTTCCATTCGCCACTGCACGCGAGCGACTGGGTCGTGGCGGAGGGCTCGGGCAAGATGCTCCTCGCCGACCGGGCCTTCGACGTCAATTCGTACGACCTCGAGGACGGCAATCTGACCATTCGCTCGGGCAACCTGCTCGCTTTTCAGCCAACTCTGGCACTGAAGCAATCAATCGTGCCGGGTTTTCTGACCCTCATCGGAACCGGAAAGTTCGTGGCCGCGTCGAACGGACCGGTGGTGTTCATGGAACCCCCGATCCGGGTCGACCCCCAGGCCCTGGTCGGCTGGGCAGACTGCCCCTCCCCGTGCCACCACTACGACCACGGGTACATGACCGGTGTCATGGGCGGTCTACGTGCGCTGACGGGCCTCGGAGGCGCCTCCGGCGAGGAGCACCAGTTCGAGTTCGTGGGCGCCGGGACGGTGCTGCTCCAGTCGTCCGAGACCCTGATGGCCGAGCAGGTCACGGGGACCGTTCCGCACCAGGCCGGCGTGCCCGGCGGCGGGGCGCACAGCCCCCAGGCGGGGCAGTCGGGCGTACCGCGTCTTCCCGGACAGCTGGGCGACCTCCAGCGTCGCTTCGGGCTGTGAGCGGTAGTCTGCGGAGTGTGACATCGAACGCCTACGCACCCATGTTCGGCAGGTGTGCGCTGTCACACGAAAACCCTCACTAGTTCGCCTTTCAACTTTTTAGGTAGACTTCATTCATGGAGACCGAGACGGCCACCCGCTGGCTGACCGATGCGGAGCAGTGCGCCTGGCGCACCCACCTGGAGGTCAACAGGCTGTTGACGTACCAGCTCGAGAAGGACCTGCAGCCGTTCGGCCTGACAATGAACGACTACGAGATCCTGGTGAATCTCTCCGAGTCCCCCGACCAGAGGATGCGGATGAGCGATCTCGCCTCCGCCACCCTCCAGTCCAAGAGCCGCCTCTCGCACCAGATCACGCGCATGGAGAACGCGAACCTGGTCCGGCGGGAGAACTGCGAGTCGGACCGCCGGGGCCTCTACGCGGTCCTCACCGACCACGGCATGGCGACGATGCAGAAGGTCGCGCCCCACCACGTGGCGTCCGTGCGCAGGCACTTCATCGACCTGCTGTCCCCCGAGGCCCTGACCGAGCTCGACAAGGGCCTCAAGCCCATCGCGGAGCACCTGCGCGGCCAGCGCGGGCGCCCGTAACCGCCGAAGGCCGGCTAGACGAGCGGCAGGCGGAGTTCGAACAGGGCTCCGCCTGCGGGCCCCCGCCCGGCCGTGAGGGTGCCGCGGTGCCGGACGGCGACGTCCCGGGCGATGGCGAGCCCCAGCCCGGCTCCGCCGTCGTCGCGGCTGCGGGCGGCGTCCAGCCGGACGAATCGTTCGAAGATCCGCTCCCGGTCGTCCTCGGGCACCCCGTCACCGTCGTCCGCCACCCCGACCACGGCCCGGTCACCCTCACGCCGCACGGTCACGGTGACGGCCGACCGGGCGTGCCGCTGGGCGTTGTCGAGCAGATTGGCGAGCACCCGCCCGAGCTGCCCCCGTGATCCGGCCACCTCCACCGGCTCCGCGTCCACGGTGACACCCGTCCGCCCCTCGGCATGCTCCCGGGCCAGTGCGGCGAGGTCGACCTTCGCGTCGCTGGGCCGCTCCCCCGCGTCGAGCCGGGCGAGCAGCAGCAGATCGGCCGCCAGCCGCTGCAACCGGACGGTGTCCTCCACGGCCCCGTCGAGGTCCAGCAGCTCGGGGTGCGCGGCGGCCACCTCCAGCTGCGTGCGCAGCGAGGCGATCGGACTGCGCAGTTCGTGGGAGGCGTCGGCGACGAACCTCCGCTGCCGCTCCACGGACGTCTCCAGCGCCGCGAGCGTCTCGTTGGTGGTGCTGGCGAGCCGCGCGACCTCGTCGTGCGTGTCCGGCTCCGGAACGCGCCGTGCGAGGTCCTCGGAGTGGGTGATCGCGGCCATCTCGCGCCGGATCCCCTCCACGGGCCGCAGGGCCCGCCGGGTGACCAGCCAGGTCACGGCCGCGACGACGCCGAGCAGCAGGGGGAAACCGATCAGCATCACCGTCAGCGCGCTCCGCACGGCCCCGTGCTCGGCGGCCAGCGGGGAACCGGCGTAGACCTTGAGGTGCCCGCGGTCGTGGGTCTCCACCTCGACGGCGGCGAAGCGATAGTCCTCCGCGTCGCCGTCGATCGTCGCGGACCCGTTGCTGAAGACGCTCTCCCCGGAGATCTCACCGGGTTCGAGGGCCTCGCCCGCGTCCTCGGAGTCGTCATCACCATCAGCCGTGGGACTCGCCGCCGCCCGCGGCTTCACCTGCGCGGTGTCGGTCCCGCTGATCTTCTCCAGATCCTCACTGGCCGCGACGAGCCGCCTGTGCTCGTCCAGGACCTGCACCGGCCCGTCGTCGCCGTCGAGCCCGGAGAGCTTGTCGTACGGCGTTCCGGCGGCGAGCTCGGAGGCGACCGCCCGCGCGGAGCGCTCCGCCTGCGTACCGGCCTCCCCGATCAGGTTGGACCGCAGGGACAGCAGCACCGCGGCCCCGGCGGCGACGAGCGCCACCGCGACCACGAGGGTCGCTCCCAGCGTGGCCCGCGCCCGGACGGACCCGAACAACCGCCTCACGGCGACGTCTCCAGCCGGTAGCCGGCCCCGCGCACGGTCCGGATCAGCCCCGCCCGCAGCTTCCGCCGCAGCGTGCTGACGTACACCTCGACGATGTTCGGATCGCCCTCGTACGCGAAGTCCCAGACGTGCTCCAGGATCTCGGACTTGGACACCACCTCGCCGGCCCGCAGCACGAGCTGCTCCAGCACGGAGAACTCCTTGGCGGTGAGGGTGACCTCGTCCTCACCGACGAACACCCGGCGCGCCGCGGTGTCCACCTTCAGATCGCCGTGCACATGCACGGGTGAAGCCCCGGCCCCCTGCCCTCGCCGCCGCAGCAGCGCCTTGACCCGGGCGACGAGCACGACGTACGAGAACGGCTTGGTCAGATAGTCGTCCGCTCCGGTGTCGAGCCCCTCGGCCTCGTCGTACTCGCCGTCCTTGGCGGTCAGCATCAGGATCGGCACGTCGTGCCCGGCGGCGCGCAGGGCGGCGCAGACCCGGTAGCCGTTGAGGCCGGGCAGCATGATGTCGAGGATGACCAGGTCGTATGTGCCCTCCGAGGCCTGGTACAGCCCCTCCCGTCCGTCGTGGACGACGTCCACGGCGTACCCCTCGGCCGTCAGGCCCCTGGCGAGCGACAGGGCCAGCCGCTTCTCGTCCTCCACGATCAACAGGCGCATGGGTAAAGAGTGGCAAAGGGAACCTGAAGATCCCTTCAGGGGGCTTCAGGTTCCTCTCAGCCTCCGTCAGCCAGAGTCGAAGACGTCGAAAACGAAACGACTCGGGAGGAATCCGCATGAAGCGCAACATCGTGATCGCCGCTGTGACCGCCGCCGCTCTGATCGGAGGCGGGACGGCCACGGCCCTCGCGACCACGGGAGGCGATCAGGGCTCGGCGCGGCAGGCGGCCACCACCCAGCTGTCGAAGAACGCGCAGGACGACCGCGACGACCGCGACGACCGCGACGACCGGGACGACGACGCGGCCCGGGCCGCCTCCGCGGACGTCACGGCGTCCGCGGCCATCGCCTCCGCGCTGAAGCACACCTCGGGCACGGTGGTCTCCGCCGAGCTGGACGACGAGGACGACAGCGGCAAGGTCGTCTGGACGGTCGACGTCCTGTCGGGCGACAACACCTGGCACAGCGTGAGCGTCGACCCGGCGAACGGCAAGGTCCTCGGCTCGCACACCGACGACGAGGACGACACGGCGCAGGTGCGGGCGGCTCTGAAGGGCTCGTCGGTGACCGCCGAGGAGGCCGCGAAGGCTGCCGCCGGCAAGGGTGTCGTGACGTCGGTCGACCTCGACGAGGACGGCAAGAACAAGGCCTGGGAGGCCGAGACCCGCAAGTCCGGCGGCGCCGAGCAGGACTGGAAGATCGACCTCGCCTCGGGCAAGGTCACGGCGGACCGCGCCGACGCGCAGGACGACGACGCGGACGACGCCGACGACCAGGACTGATCAGCAGCTGCCCCTCTTCACGGCCCCGGCGTCCACACGGACGCCGGGGCCGAGTGGGTCCGCAACCGTGCGCCGCGAGCCGCCGCTACGTCGGTGCCGGGGCCGAGTGGGTCCGCAACCGTGCGCCGCGAGCCGCCGCTACGTCGGTGCCGAGGCCGGGTGAGTCCGCAACCGTGCGCCGCGAGCTGCCGCTACGTCGGTGCCGAGGCCGGGGCCGGGTGGGTCCGCAACCGTGCGCCGCGAGCTGCCGCTGCGTCGGTGCCGGGGCCGGGTGGGTCCGCAGTCCGGCGGAACGGGGTGCCGCTGCGCCCACCCGTGCCGCCCCTGGCGGCACGCATGCCCGCAGCTGGGCGGCTGCGCCTACCCGCGGCTGGGCGGACCCGCACACGCGTACGGCGAGGAGGGGCCGTGTCGGGGGGGGCCGCCCGCAGCGGTTGGCGCGTCAAGGCGGTGGGCGCGTCAAGGGGGAGTCAGTCGGTGTGGCACCTCATCGCGCCGTTCCGAGGACGGACACCCCCCGGCGCGGCCCCGACCCACACCTCACGCGAAGGCGAAGCGAGCACGCACCCCCACCCGGCGAGAACCCGGAGCCGTCTCAGCCCTCCGTCAACCCGGCCACCAGCTCGTCAGCCGCCCGGTAGGGGTCCAGTTCGCCCGCGATGATCCGCTCCGCCAGCGCCCCGAGCCGTCGGTCTCCGTGCAGGTCCCCGATCCGCTCCCGCAGCGCCGTCACCGCGATCGTCTCGACCTCCCGCGACGCCCGGGCCAGACGCCGCTCCGCGAGAACGCCCCGCTCCTCCGTCCAGGCCCGGTGCTTCTCCAGCGCTTCGACGACCTCGTCGATGCCCTCGCCCCGCGCGGCGACCGTCTTCACGATCGGCGGCCGCCAGTCACCCGGCCCCCGGGACTCCCCCAGCCCCAGCATGTGGTTCAGCTCGCGGGCCGTCGCATCCGCCCCGTCCCGGTCCGCCTTGTTCACGACGTACACGTCGCCGATCTCCAGGATCCCGGCCTTGGCCGCCTGGATCCCGTCGCCCATCCCCGGCGCGAGCAGCACGACGGACGTGTCCGCCTGCGAGGCGATCTCCACCTCCGACTGCCCGACGCCCACCGTCTCGACCAGGATCACGTCACAGCCGGCGGCGTCCAGGACCCGGATCGCCTGCGGGGCAGCCCAGGCCAGCCCGCCCAGATGCCCGCGCGTCGCCATCGACCGGATGTACACGCCCGGGTCGGACGCGTGCTCCGACATCCGCACCCGGTCCCCGAGCAGCGCACCGCCCGAGAACGGGGACGACGGGTCGACGGCGAGCACGCCGACCCGCTTGCCCTGCTTGCGGTAGGCGCTGACCAGCGCCGAGGTCGACGTCGACTTGCCGACCCCGGGCGACCCGGTCAGCCCCACCACGTACGCCCCACCCGTCAGCGGCGCGAGCGCCGCCATGACCTCCCGCAGCTGCGGGGACGCCCCCTCCACCAGCGAGATCAGCCGGGCCACGGCCCGCGGCCGGCCTTCCCTGGCCTGGGCCACCAGGGTGGAGACGTCCTGCATCACAGCTCCGTTCAGACGAGGGACGTACCGATGGGGGACGTACCGAAACTCAGGCCTTGGGCACGCGCACGATCAGCGCGTCACCCTGACCGCCGCCACCGCACAGCGCGGCGGCACCCACGCCGCCCCCACGCCGCTTCAGCTCCAGCGCGAGATGCAGCACCAGACGCGCGCCGGACATCCCGATCGGGTGACCCAGGGCAATCGCGCCGCCGTTGACATTCACCTTTTCGGTGGACACTCCGAGGTCCTTCATGGACTGCACGGCCACGGCCGCGAAGGCCTCGTTGATCTCGATGAGGTCGAGGTCCGAGACCTCCAGGCCCTCCTTCTTCAGCGCGTGCAGGATCGCGTTGGACGGCTGCGACTGCAGCGAGTTGTCCGGCCCGGCCACGTTCCCGTGCGAGCCGATCTCGGCGATCCACTCCAGGCCGAGCTCCTGCGCCTTGGCCTTGCTCATCACGACGACGGCGGCGGCACCGTCGGAGATCTGCGAGGCGGAACCGGCCGTGATCGTGCCGTCCTTGGCGAACGCCGGACGCAGCTTCCCGAGCGACTCCGCGGTCGTGTCACCGCGGATGCCCTCGTCCTTGCTGAAGAGCACCGGGTCGCCCTTGCGCTGCGGGATCTCGACGGGCGTGATCTCGGCCTCGAACAGGCCGTTCTTCTGGGCGGCGGCGGCCCGCTGGTGCGACAGCGCGGCGATCTCGTCCTGCTCGGGCCGCGCGATGCCGAGGCGCGTGTTGTGCTTCTCCGTCGACTCGCCCATGGCGACACCGTCGAAGGAGTCGGTCAGACCGTCGTGGGCCATGGCGTCGAGCATCTCGACGGCGCCGTACTTGTAGCCCTCGCGGGACTTCGGCAGCAGGTGCGGGGCGTTGGTCATGGACTCCTGGCCACCGGCGACGACCACGTCGAACTCACCCGCACGGATGAGCTGGTCGGCGAGCGCGATGGCGTCGAGACCGGACAGACACACCTTGTTGATGGTCAGCGCGGGCACGTTCATCGGGATGCCGGCCTTGACCGCGGCCTGACGGGCCGGGATCTGCCCCGCACCGGCCTGGAGCACCTGCCCCATGATCACGTACTGCACCTGGTCGCCACCGATCCCCGCACGGTCGAGGGCGGCCTTGATCGCGAAGCCGCCGAGGTCGGCTCCGGAGAAGGACTTGAGCGAACCGAGCAACCGGCCCATGGGCGTACGCGCGCCCGCGACGATCACCGAGCTGTTCGCTTCGGAAGTTCCAGAAGACATGAGCTGCGATCCCCTTACCGACTGCACAGCCGAGGAGTGAACGAGGGTTTACTTCGAATGTACTGAGTGGCACTCCGTGCCGTCATCGGGCTGTCGGTGTGATCGCGCGCACGTTGCGTAACCACCTCGGGGGCGCTGCACTGAATCCATGCTGACGCGAATCGACCACATCGGAATCGCCTGTTTCGACCTCGACAAGACCGTCGAGTTCTACCGTGCCACCTACGGCTTCGAGGTGTTCCACTCCGAGGTCAACGAGGAGCAGGGCGTGCGCGAGGCCATGCTCAAGATCAACGATACGTCCGACGGCGGCGCCTCGTACCTGCAGCTCCTGGAGCCGACCCGCGAGGACTCCACCGTCGCGAAGTGGCTCGCCAAGAACGGGGAGGGCGTCCACCACATCGCTTTCGGTACGGCAGATGTCGACGGTGACGCCGAGGAGATCAAGGGCAAGGGCGTACGCGTGCTGTACGAAGAGCCGCGAATCGGTTCCATGGGGTCACGGATCACCTTCCTGCACCCCAAGGACTGTCATGGCGTACTGACAGAACTGGTCACTTCGGCGCCTGTTGAGTCACCTGAGCACTGACCCTCGTACATAGGGGCCGGTAGGGTTGGGGGCGGTCGCCGCTCAGTCCAGGGTGACCGCGGTCCCGCCGTGCGACGGCAGGACCACCGGGGTCCGGGTTTCGGGGGACGAGCGTCGGGGCAGCAGCCTCTGCTCCGCCGATGATCTGACACCATTCCCCGGGGGCCCCGTTCGGCGTATGGACGGAGCTCGTTCGGTAAGAGTTGCGACCAGGGGACGGATGGGACCGCGCAGTGCGGGGCTACGAGAGCCAGGAGCGAGAGCCGGCGGCTGACGTCGACCACCTCTCTCGGTTCGAAGCCGAGATGAAGCGGCTGAAGACCGAGCGGGAAAAGGCGATCCAGCACGCCGAGGACCTCGGCTACCAGGTCGAGGTGCTGCGCGCCAAGTTGCACGAGGCGCGGCGCACCATCATGTCCCGGCCCTCCTTCGAGGGGGGCGACATCGGCTGGCAGGCCGAGCAGTTGCTCCGCAACGCGCAGGTGCAGGCCGACCAGATCCGGGCGGACGCCGACCGGGAGCTGAGCGAGGCCCGGGCCCAGACCCAGCGGATCCTCCAGGAGCACGCCGAGCAGGCGGCCCGGCTCCAGGCGGAGCTGCACCAGGAGGCGGTGACCCGCCGCCAGCAGCTGGACCAGGAGCTGTCCGAGCGCCGCCAGACGGTCGAGTCGCACGTCAACGAGAACGTGGCGTGGGCCGAACAGCTGCGGGCCCGCACCGAGCAGCAGGCCCGCCGGCTGCTGGAGGAGTCCCGGGCCGAGGCCGAGCAGGCCCTGGCCACCGCCCGCGCGGAGGCCGAGCGGCTGGCGACCGAGGCGCGGCAGCGGCTGACGAGTGCGGCCGAGGAGGCCCGCGCCGAGGCCGAGCAGATCCTGCGCCGCGCCCGCACGGACGCCGAGCGCCTGCTCAACGCCGCCTCCACGCAGGCGCAGGAGGCCACCGACCACGCCGAGCAGCTGCGCACGTCGACCGTCACCGAGTCGGAGTCGGCGCGCCGCGAGGCCCAGGAGCTGAGCAAGGCCGCCGAGCAGCGGATGGCCGAGGCCGAGGAGGCGCTGCGCAAGGCGCAGACCGAGTCGGAGAAGCTGGTCACGGAGGCCAAGGAGGCCGCCGCCAAGGCCCTGGCGAGCGCCGAGTCGGCGAACGAGACGCGCACGCGCACCGCCAAGGAGCAGGTCGCCCGGCTGGTCGAGGAGGCCACGAAGGAGGCCGAGAACACCAGGTCCGAGGCCGAGCAGATCGTCGCCGACGCCAAGGCCGAGGCCGAGAAGATCGTCGCGGAGGCCTCCGAGAAGGCCCGCACACTCACCGCCGAGGAGACCGCGACCCAGCTGTCCAAGGCGGCCAGGACCGCCGAGGAGGTCCTCAACAAGGCGTCGGAGGACGCCAAGAAGACCACGAAGGCCGCCGCCGAGGAGGCCGAGCGGATCCGCTCCGAGGCCGAGGCCGAGGCGGACCGGCTGCGGGCCGAGGCGCACGACATCGCCGAGCAGCTCAAGGGCGCGGCGAAGGACGACACCAAGGAGTACCGCGCCAAGACGGTCGAGCTGCAGGAGGAGGCCCGCCGGCTGCGCGGCGAGGCCGAGCAGCTGCGGGCGGACGCGGTCGACGAGGGCGAGAAGATCCGCGCCGAGGCCCGCAAGGAGGCCGTGGCGCAGATCGAGGAGGCGGCGAAGTCCGCCGAGGAGCTGCTCGCCAAGGCCAAGGCGGACGCGGACGAGCTGCGTACGACGGCCCAGACGGACAGCGAGAAGGTCCGCACCGAGGCCATCGAGCGGGCGACGACCCTGCGCCGGCAGGCCGAGGAGACCCTCCAGCGCACCCGGCAGGAGGCCGAGCGGCACCGCGAGGAGGTCGTCGAGCAGGCCGAGGCGCTCAAGCAGGACGCCGAGCGCGCGGCGCGGGAGCTGCACGAGGAGACCGAGCGGGCCATAGAGGCCCGTCGTGCGGAGGCCGCCGAGGAGCTGACCCGGCTCCAGACGGAGGCGGAGGAGCGGCTGACGGCCGCCGAACGGGCTCTGTCGGACGCCCGTGAGGAGGCCGCGCGGATCCGCCGCGAGGCCGCCGAGGAGAACGAGCGGCTGCGTGCCGAGGCGGCCGAGCGGATCCGTACGCTCCAGCAGCAGGCCGAGGCGGAGGCCGAGCGGCTGCGCGACGAGGCCGTGTCGGACGCGTCCGCGGCGCGTGCCGAGGGCGAGGCCGTCGCCGTGCGGCTGCGCTCGGAGGCGGCGACCGAGGCCGAGCGGCTGAAGTCGGAGGCGCAGGAGAGCGCCGACCGGATGCGCGCGGAGGCGCAGTCCGCCGCCGAGCGGCTCGCCGCGGAGGCGTCGGAGACGCTGGCCGCCGCCCAGGAGGAGGCCAACCGCCGCCGCCGCGAGGCCGAGGAGCTTCTCGGCAGCGCCCGGCAGGAGGCCGACCAGGAGCGCGAGCGGGCCCGCGAGCAGAGCGAGGAACTGCTGGCCTCGGCGCGCAAGCGCGTGGAGGACGCCCAGACCGAGGCCGTACGGCTGGTCGAGGAGGCCGACCGCCGTGCCACGGAGATGGTGTCGGCGGCCGAGCAGCACGCCCAGCAGGTCCGGGATTCCGTCGCGGGGCTGCACGAGCAGGCCCAGGAGGAGATCACCGGCCTGCGCTCCGCCGCCGAGCACGCGGCGGACCGTACCCGCCGGGAGGCCCAGGAGGAGGCGGACCGGGTCCGTTCCGACGCCTACGCCGAGCGGGAGCGGGCGAGCGAGGACGCGAGCCGGCTGCGGCGCGAGGCACACGAGGAGTCCGAGGCCGCCAAGGCGCTCGCCGAGCGGACGATGTCCGAGGCGATCGCGGAGGCGGAGCGGATCCGCACGGACGTCGCCGAGCACGCCCAGCGGGTGCGCACGGAGGCGTCGGACGCGATCGCCGAGGCGGAGCAGAGCGCCTCGCGTACCCGGGCGGACGCCCGGGAGGACGCCAACCGCATCCGGTCGGACGCGGCGACGCAGGCGGACGCCCTCATCACCGAGGCGCGCAACGAGGCGGAGCGGCTCACCACCGAGACGGTCCAGGAGACCGACCGGCTGCGGATGGAGACGGTCAACGAGGCCGAGCGGGTCCGCACCCAGGCCCTGTCCGAGGCCGAGCGCGTCCGGTCCGAGGCGGCCACGGAGGCCGACCGAGTGCGGGCCGAGTCGGTCGCCAAGGCCGACCAGCTGGTCGCGGAGGCCACCGGCGAGGCGGAGCGGCTGCGGGCCGAGGCCGCCGAGACGGTCGGCTCGGCGCAGCAGCACGCCGAGCGGACCCGCCGTGAGGCCGAGCGTGTCAAGACCGACGCGGAGGCGGAGGCGGAGCGGCTCGTCGGCACCGCGCGCGAGGAGGCCGACCGCACGCTGGACGAGGCCCGCAAGGACGCCAACAAGCGGCGCTCCGAGGCGGCCGAGCAGGTCGACAAGCTCATCACGGAGACCACGGCCGAGGCGGACAAGCTGCTGACCGAGGCGCAGCAGCAGGCGCACAAGACCACCGCGGAGGCCGAGTCGCAGGCCGACACGATGGTGGGCGCGGCCCGCACCGAGGCCGACCGGCTGGTGTCCGAGGCGACGGTCGAGGGCAACTCCCTGGTGGAGAAGGCCCGTACGGACGCCGACGAGCTGCTGGTGGGCGCGCGCCGGGACGCCACGCAGATAAGGGAGCGTGCCGAGGAGCTGCGCGACCGCATCACCTCCGAGATCGAGGAGCTGCACGAGCGGGCCCGCCGCGAGTCGGCCGAGACGATGAAGTCGGCGGGCGACCGCTGCGACGCGCTCGTCAAGGCGGCCGAGGAGCAGCTGGCGAAGGCGCAGGCCAAGGCGAAGGAGATCGTCTCGGAGGCCAATTCCGAGGCGGGCAAGGTCCGTATCGCCGCGGTGAAGAAGGCGGAGGGGCTGCTCAAGGAGGCCGAGCAGAAGAAGACCACGCTGGTCCGGGAGGCCGAGGAGCTCAAGGCCGAGGCGATCCGCGAGGCCAAGCGCACGGTCGAGGAGGGCAAGCGCGAGCTGGAGGTCCTGGTCCGCCGCCGGGAGGACATCAACGCCGAGATCTCCCGTGTCCAGGACGTCCTGGAGGCGTTGGAATCCTTCGAGGCACCCGCCGGCTCCAAGGACGGCGGAGTCAAGGCGGGCGCGACGGTCGGCGCGCCCCGATCGGGTGGCAAGTCCTCGGACGGCTAGCGTCCGGCCAGGCCGAGGGAGCCCGATTCCGGGGCCATCCGGGGGCTTTGCCCAAGTTTTGGCAAGTGATCCGCCGCTTAGCCACTCAAAAGGGGTCTCATTTTCCAGATCAAACGCGCATCCGCTCGATGACACACCGTTTCGGCCCCTAGGATTCCACCTATCACCTCACCGGTCTCATTCGACAGGAACCCCATGAGCGACACTTCCCCCTACGGCTTCGAGCTTGTGCGGCGTGGGTACGACCGCGCTCAGGTGGACGAACGTATCTCCAAGCTCGTCTCCGACCGTGACAGCGCTCTCGCCCGCATCACCGCTCTGGAAAAGCGCATCGAAGAGCTCCACCTCGAGACGCAGAACGCCCAGGCCCAGATCACCGACGCCGAGCCGTCGTACGCGGGTCTCGGCGCACGCGTGGAGAAGATCCTCCGCCTCGCCGAGGAGGAGGCGAAGGACCTGCGCGAGGAGGCCCGGCGCGCCGCCGAGCAGCACCGCGAGCTCGCCGAGTCGGCGGCCCAGCAGGTGCGCAACGACGCCGAGTCGTACTCCGCGGAGCGCAAGGCGAAGGCCGAGGACGAGGGCCTGCGGATCGTCGAGAAGGCCAAGAGTGACGCCGCCCAGCTGCGTTCCGAGGCGCAGAAGGACGCGCAGTCCAAGCGTGAGGAGGCGGACGCCCTCTTCGAGGAGACCCGCGCCAAGGCCGCTCAGGCCGCCGCCGACTTCGAGACGAACCTCGCCAAGCGCCGCGAGCAGTCCGAGCGCGACCTGGCCTCCCGTCAGGCCAAGGCCGAGAAGCGCCTCGCCGAGATCGAGCACCGCGCCGAGCAGCTGCGCCTGGAGGCCGAGAAGCTGCGCACGGACGCCGAGCGCCGCGCCCGCCAGACGGTGGAGACGGCTCAGCGCCAGGCCGAGGACATCGTGGCCGACGCCAACGCCAAGGCCGACCGCATCCGTTCGGAATCCGAGCGCGAGCTGGCCGCCCTCACCAACCGCCGCGACAGCATCAACGCCCAGCTGACGAACGTCCGCGAGATGCTCGCGACGCTCACGGGCGCCGCGGTGGCCGCCGCCGGCACGCCGGCCGAGGACGAGCCGATCTCCCGTGGGGTCCCGGCCCAGCAGTCCCGGTAACACCGGGGTATACGGAGTCTGAACCTCCGCAAAGCCCTCTGCCGCTCGGGTGGCAGAGGGCTTTGCCACGCTCTAGCGTGGCGGCATGATTGAGCTGGAGGGGCTGACGAAGCGGTACGGCGAGAAGGTGGCGGTCAACAACCTGTCCTTCACTGTCAGACCGGGCATCGTCACCGGCTTCCTCGGGCCGAACGGCGCGGGCAAGTCGACGACCATGCGGATGATCCTCGGTCTCGACCATCCGACCGCCGGCGACGTCCGTATCGACGGCAAGCACTACCCGCAGCTCAAGGACCCGCTGACGTACATCGGCGCCCTGCTGGAGGCCAAGGCCTGGCACGGCGGGCGCACCGCCTACAACCATCTGCTGTGCCTCGCGCAGAGCAACGGCATTCCGCGCAGCCGGGTGCGGGAGGTGCTGGAGACGGTCGGGCTGACGGCGGTCGCGAAGAAGAAGACCAAGGGCTTCTCGATGGGCATGGGGCAGCGGCTCGGCATCGCCGCCGCGCTGCTCGGCGACCCGCGGATCCTGATGTTCGACGAGCCGGTCAACGGCCTCGACCCGGAGGGCATCCACTGGATCCGCACCCTGATGAAGTCGCTCGCCGCGCAGGGCCGGACCGTGTTCGTCTCCTCCCATCTGATGAGCGAGATGGCCCTGACGGCCGAGCACCTCGTCGTGATCGGGCAGGGGCGGCTCCTCGCGGACACCTCCATGGCGGACTTCATCGACCGCAACTCACGCAGCTACGTCCGGGTCCGCAGTCCGCAGCGGGAGCGGTTGCTCGACGTGCTGCACCAGGCCGGGATCGTGGCCGTGGAGAGCGGTGACGGGGTGCTGGAGGTGGACGGCGGCAAGGCCGAGCACATCGGGGAGCTGGCGGCGCAGCACCGGATCACGCTGCACGAGCTGAGTCCGCAACAGGCCTCGCTGGAGGAGGCGTTCATGCGGCTGACCGCGGAGTCGGTGGAGTACCACGCACACAGCGGGACGAGCGCGACGAGCCCCGAGCCACCGCGGCAGCAGTGGGGCGACGGCTGGAAGAGGGGCTGAGGCATGGCGGTGACGCAGGTCGTACGGTCGGAGTGGACCAAGATCCGGTCGGTGGCATCCACGGTGTGGACACTCTCGTTGGTGGTGGTCGTGACGGTCGCCCTCGGCATGCTGATCTCGGCGCTGTCCAAGAACGAGTTCGACTCGATGAACGCGCAGGACCGGGCGGAGTTCGACCCGACGTTCATCAGTTTCGCGGGGATGAGTCTCGGTCAGCTCGCGATGATCGTCTTCGGGGTGCTGGTCGTGTCGAACGAGTACAGCACCGGCATGATCCGCACCTCGCTGGCCGCGGTGCCGCAACGCGGCTCCTTCCTGTTCAGCAAGATCGCGGTAGCCAGTGGGCTCGCCCTCCTGGTCGGCCTCGTCACCAGCTTCGCCGCCTTCTTCCTCGGGCAGGCGATGCTGGGCTCGCACCGGGCGGAGATCGGCGACCCGGGGGTGCTGCGGGCCGTGCTCGGCGGGGGCCTCTACATGGCGCTGATCGCGATGTTCTCCATGGGCGTCGCCGCGATGCTGCGCTCGCCGATGCTGTCGCTGGGCATCCTGATGCCGTTCTTCTTCCTGATCTCCAACATCCTGGGCAACGTCGACGCGACGAAGAAGGTCGGCCGGTTCCTTCCGGACCAGGCGGGCAGCAAGATCATGCAGGTGGTCACGCCGATCGACGACGACACTCCGTACGGACCGTGGGGCGGCCTCGGGATCATGGGGCTGTGGGTGCTCGCGGCGCTCGTCGGCGGCTACGTGCTGCTGAAGAAGCGCGATGCCTAGGGGGACAGGCGTGGCGTGACCTTTTACCTGCTCTTGGAAGGAACCGTCAGCGCCTCGATATCCTCCTAACCCTTACGGGGGCGTGTGCCCCGCTGTCCTGAACCTTGCGATGGGTGCGGAGCATGATCGAAGCAGTCGGCCTGACGAAGCGCTACGGCGACAAGACCGCTGTGTACAACCTTTCCTTCCAGGTGCGGCCCGGAGCCGTCACCGGCTTCCTCGGGCCGAACGGCTCGGGCAAGTCGACGACGATGCGCATGATCCTCGGCCTGGACAATCCGACGGCCGGGCAGGTGACGATCGGCGGCTATCCATACCGCAGACTGCCCAACGCCGCCCGGCAGGTCGGTGCCCTGCTGGACGCCAAAGCGGTGCACGGCGGCCGGTCCGCCCGCAACCACCTGCTGTCCCTGGCCCAGCTCTCGGGCATCTCGTCCCGGCGGGTGGACGAGGTGCTCGGGGTCGTCGGTCTGCAGGACGTGGCCAAGAAGCGGTCCAAGGGCTTCTCCCTCGGCATGGGGCAGCGGCTCGGCATCGCCGCGGCGCTGCTCGGCGACCCGCAGGTGCTGCTGTTCGACGAACCGGTCAACGGCCTCGACCCCGAGGGCATCCTCTGGGTGCGCAACCTGATGAAGGCGCTGGCGGCGGAGGGCCGCACGGTCTTCGTCTCCTCCCACCTGATGAGCGAGATGGCGCTGACCGCCGACCACCTCATCGTCATCGGGCGCGGCCAGCTGCTCGCGGACATGAGCATCACCGACTTCATCTCTGCGAACTCGGCGGACTTCGCGCGCGTGCGGACGCCCGACACCGAGCCGCAGCAGCGCGAGAAGCTGTCGGCCGCGCTCACCGAGGCGGGCGGTCATGTACTGCCCGAGCAGGACGGCGCGCTGCGCGTGACCGGGCTGCCGCTGCCCCGCATCAGCGACATCGCGCACGGCACCGACGTACGGCTGTGGGAGCTGTCGCCGCACCAGGCCTCCCTGGAGGAGGCCTACATGCGGATGACGCAGGGCGCCGTCGACTACCGCTCGACCATCGACCAGAAGGAAGGGCTCCAGCAGCCGCTGCCGCCCGGGGCGCAGCCGCCGATGCCGGTGCCCGGGCAGGGCCAGCCGGGCTGGTACGCCCCGCCGCCTCCCCAGCAGGGCGGCGCGCCCTTCCCGGGCCCGCCGCAGGGCGCACCGGGCGGCGCACCGGGCCAGGCTCCGGCGGGCCCGTACGGCTCCGCCCAGGGCGCCTCCGGCCCGGGCACCCCCAACCCGTACGCCCAGCCCGCGCCCCAGACGCCCCTTGCGCCCCAGGGTGCCCCGCAGCAGGCTCCGCAGGGCGAGGCGGGCGGACCGGCCGGCGCGTCCGTGACGCCGGCGCCCCAGAGCGCTCCGCAGGGCTCCGCCCGGCCCGGGCCTCAGGGCGCCCCGGGTCAGGCCCCGGCAGCCGCCCCGCCCGCGTCCCAGCCGGCCGCCGCGCCGTCCGCGCCCGCCGCCGCCCCGACCTCCGACCTGACCAAGCCCGAGGACGCCCGATGAGCAGCCCCCAGTCCCAGATGCCGCAGGCCGCGCCCGCCTGGCAGGCGGCTCCCGGTTCCGCCCCCCACCCCGGCGGCCCCGGCTACACCTCGCCGATCCCGGTCGTGCGCACGCACCTCGGGCACGCCATCGCGTCCGAGTGGACGAAGATCAGGTCGGTGCGCTCCACCATGTGGACGCTCGGCGTGTTCGTCCTGCTCGTCATCGGCATCGGCACGCTGACCGGCGTGGTGGTGGCCGAATCCGACCCGGCTCTGGGCGGCGAGAGCCCGCTCGGCCTGGGCTTCTTCGGGCTGCTGCTGGGCAGCATGTGCATCATCACGCTGGGCGTGCTGACCACGGCCTCGGAGTACGGCACCGGCATGATCCGCACCACGATGGTCGCGTGCCCGAGCCGGGGCAGGGTGCTGGCGGCGAAGGCCGTGGTGTTCTTCCTGACCGCGTTCGTCGTGACGCTGGTGTCCGCGGCCCTCGTCGCCTTCCTGCACGTGGCGATGCTGGAGGGCGAGGGTGCCAAGTCCCCCTCCGGAGGTGAGTGGCTGAAGGGCACGGTCGGCATCTCGCTCTACATCGCGCTGCTCGGCCTGCTCTCGCTCCTCGTCGGCTCGATCATCCGGCACTCGGCGGGCGCCATCACCATCATGATCGGCACCGTGCTGGCCCCCCTGGTGATCGCGCTGTTCATGTTCTCGGAGTCCCTGCAGGGCGTGCGCGACGCACTGTTCGAGTACTCGATCCCGAACCAGCTCAGCGTCTTCTACGCCAACTCCCTCAGCCAGTCCGGCCCGTCCGGATGGGACCCGCTGTGGATCATCCTCGGCGTCACGGCCGTGGCGTTCGCCGGCGCCTTCGTGCTCCAGGAGAAGCGGGACGTCTGAGCCCGGTCAGAACCTCGGCGCGTTACGGGACCGGCGCACCCCCCTGGGGGGGGGGTGCTTGATGTTCCACAGGACCTTTTGCCATGGAGGTTTTTCCCTACACCCCCCTGGTTCCTCCCCGCCCCCCCACGCAGGACCCCCCCCCAGA